>NZ_JBLWFI010000111.1:0-201 GCF_048898065.1 Tepidibacillus infernus | reverse complement strand
TTCATAGTGATCGAGGAAGCCAATATGTATCTAAAAGCTATATTGAAGCTACACCAGCAGCATAATTCATACATAGCTATTCAAATAAAGGTAACCCATGGGACAATGCATGTATTGAATCGTTTCATGCTTTAATAAAACGTGAATGGTTGAATCGTTATGTCATCAAAGATACTAGGCATGCACATGAACTAATATTTG
>NZ_JBLWFI010000110.1:0-206 GCF_048898065.1 Tepidibacillus infernus | reverse complement strand
TGATAAGCTTTTTCCCCTGCTCCTCTAACTTGTATTGGAGAAAGGTGGTGAACATGCCCCAGCTATTATCATGGACACTTTTGCCAAAATGGAGGGCTTGAGACATCCCTTTCATGTTGAGGTCTTCAATAACCACGCAGTCATACCGTTTCGCTAATTTGTGTGATTCCTTGTGTAGAAAGTCTTTTCGTTGGTTCGCAATTCTT
>NZ_JBLWFI010000109.1:0-206 GCF_048898065.1 Tepidibacillus infernus | reverse complement strand
TGATAAGCTTTTTCCCCTGCTCCTCTAACTTGTATTGGAGAAAGGTGGTGAACATGCCCCAGCCATTATCATGGACACCTTTGCCAAAATGGAAGGCTTGAGACATCCCTTTCATGTTGAGGTCTTCGATAACCACGCAGTCATACCGTTTCGCTAATTTGTGTGATTCCTTGTGTAGAAAGTCTTTTCGTTGGTTCGCAATTCTT
>NZ_JBLWFI010000108.1:0-207 GCF_048898065.1 Tepidibacillus infernus | reverse complement strand
TGGGAGATGAATTTCGGTTAGGCGTAGCCTAAAGTTGTCTTTTTTTGCTATGATATAATTAGTCTTATATAAATGAAAGGCTGATATATCAATGAAATTAGACAGTAATAACCATTCTGTGTTCCTCCTATATTATCATCTTGTTCTGGTCGTAAAATATCGCAGACAAGTGATTGATGATACCATATCTGACTATGCAAAAGATAT
>NZ_JBLWFI010000107.1:0-207 GCF_048898065.1 Tepidibacillus infernus | reverse complement strand
AGCCAACATTTTATTGTAGACGAAACGAACGCAACCGAAGGTTTTCGCAAGAAATTGCTCTTGTTCTTGTGTTGGGTACAGACGGAACTTATATGCTTTGTTTGCCATATCGAATCACCTCACTTCATACCTTGATTTTCTATATATTTCTTTATCACTTCAATGGGCGCACCACCCGTTGTGAGTAAGCAAAAGCTTCTCAACATC
>NZ_JBLWFI010000106.1:0-208 GCF_048898065.1 Tepidibacillus infernus | reverse complement strand
CGCATCAAGCGTGTCATTGAGGGCCTATAGCTCAGCTGGTTAGAGCGCACGCCTGATAAGCGTGAGGTCACAAGTTCAAGTCTTGTTAGGCCCACCATTATAGAACTTAAAACTCTAATATCTAATACGGGGCTATAGCTCAGCTGGGAGAGCGCCTGCCTTGCAAGCAGGAGGTCAGCGGTTCGATCCCGCTTAGCTCCACCATCAA
>NZ_JBLWFI010000105.1:0-212 GCF_048898065.1 Tepidibacillus infernus | reverse complement strand
CGTAACAAGGTAGCCGTATCGGAAGGTGCGGCTGGATCACCTCCTTTCTATGGAGAAATACTCATCCTTACGGATGAGAGGCTTCTTACACTGTTTAGTTTTGAAAGAGTAATGATCCCAAGTGGATAATTCCTTTCATATTAGCGCATCAAGCGCATTGTTGTACCTTGAAAACTAGATAGCAAGAAAAGCAAGGCAAAAATAGGTTAAGC
>NZ_JBLWFI010000104.1:0-212 GCF_048898065.1 Tepidibacillus infernus | reverse complement strand
CGTAACAAGGTAGCCGTATCGGAAGGTGCGGCTGGATCACCTCCTTTCTATGGAGAAATACTCATCCTTACGGATGAGAGGCTTCTTACACTGTTTAGTTTTGAAAGAGTAATGATCCCAAGTGGATGATTCCTTTCATATTAGCGCATCAAGCGTGTCATTGAGGGCCTATAGCTCAGCTGGTTAGAGCGCACGCCTGATAAGCGTGAGGT
>NZ_JBLWFI010000103.1:0-212 GCF_048898065.1 Tepidibacillus infernus | reverse complement strand
CGTAACAAGGTAGCCGTATCGGAAGGTGCGGCTGGATCACCTCCTTTCTATGGAGAAATACTCATCCTTACGGATGAGAGGCTTTTTACACTGTTTAGTTTTGAAAGAGTAATGATCCCAAGTGGATAATTCCTTTCATATTAGCGCATCAAGCGCATTGTTGTACCTTGAAAACTAGATAGCAAGAAAAGCAAGGCAAAAATAGGTTAAGC
>NZ_JBLWFI010000102.1:0-212 GCF_048898065.1 Tepidibacillus infernus | reverse complement strand
ACCTCACGCTTATCAGGCGTGCGCTCTAACCAGCTGAGCTATAGGCCCTCAATGACACGCTTGATGCGCTAATATGAAAGGAATCATCCACTTGGGATCATTACTCTTTCAAAACTAAACAGTGTAAAAAGCCTCTCATCCGTAAGGATGAGTATTTCTCCATAGAAAGGAGGTGATCCAGCCGCACCTTCCGATACGGCTACCTTGTTACG
>NZ_JBLWFI010000101.1:0-217 GCF_048898065.1 Tepidibacillus infernus | reverse complement strand
AGCAAAATCAAAGAAAAAACAGCCTTGAACCCGCATGAATGTTGGTTTCTTGGCTGTTTTTATATGTCCAAGAGTTGTAGTGAAAATTATCCTTTTTTGACCTCTCCCAAAATTTTTTTTATTTCTCCAAGTGACATGTATTTCTTTCCGAATTCGATGTCTAATTCCTTACCGATGTCGGTCAGTATTTCGTCGTAATAATCAAACAGGTAATAAT
>NZ_JBLWFI010000100.1:0-218 GCF_048898065.1 Tepidibacillus infernus | reverse complement strand
TATTAAACTTCTGCTTTTTGCTCAGCTGCATGAAACCGAGAGTTTACAAGCCATGAGTGATGCACTACTTAATGAAGATCTGCAAAAAACGCTTGGATTTGAATCGATAAGTGCCTCTCAATTATCACGAAAAAACAATGAAATCAATCCAGAAATTCTTTCAACCCTATTCATGGATCTTGTTTATCAAATTCAACAAATCCACTTTAAAAATAGAA
>NZ_JBLWFI010000099.1:0-222 GCF_048898065.1 Tepidibacillus infernus | reverse complement strand
GGGAGAAAACGAAGGTATCGCATGTAAATTACGTCAAGTATCTGGGATATAGTTTCTACATCTACAGAGGAGAAGGGCGTTTAAGAATCCATCCTAAAAGCATTCAGAAACTTAAGGACAAAATCCGGGAAGTTACTGGGCGCAGCAACGGAATGGGAATCGAAGAACGAAGAACCAAACTCAATCAAGTAGTGCGAGGCTGGACAAATTACTTCAAACTGG
>NZ_JBLWFI010000098.1:0-225 GCF_048898065.1 Tepidibacillus infernus | reverse complement strand
ACCCGTAGGTATCGGTTTAGGCTGTTCCCTTTTCGCTCGCCGCTACTTAGGGAATCGCACTCAAGTCCCACCAAAGTGACGGAAAGCTTTGTAGCTTATTCCGACTACTTTGGTGGGGCCCAAGTTTCTTTGCTTTCTCTTCCTCAGGGTACTTAGATGTTTCAGTTCCCCTGGTTGCCTCCTCATCCCCTATGTGTTCAGGGATGGGTATACTTCCATTACGAA
>NZ_JBLWFI010000097.1:0-227 GCF_048898065.1 Tepidibacillus infernus | reverse complement strand
CAGAGGTCAGAAGTCAGATGCAAGCATCGCAAAGAAGCAATGGCATCATTTGATTGAACAATCAATCCGACTTCCGATTTCCGATCTCTGACTTCTGGAGTGGCGGACGGGTGAGTAACACGTGGGCAACCTGCCTGTAAGACTGGGATAACCCCGGGAAACCGGAGCTAATACCAGATAAGAGAACATCTCGCATGAGATGAACTAGAAAGGTGGCGCAAGCTACC
>NZ_JBLWFI010000096.1:0-230 GCF_048898065.1 Tepidibacillus infernus | reverse complement strand
ATCGCGGATCAGCATGCCGCGGTGAATACGTTCCCGGGCCTTGTACACACCGCCCGTCACACCACGAGAGTTTGCAACACCCGAAGTCGGTGAGGTAACCGCAAGGAGCCAGCCGCCGAAGGTGGGGCAGATGATTGGGGTGAAGTCGTAACAAGGTAGCCGTATCGGAAGGTGCGGCTGGATCACCTCCTTTCTATGGAGAAATACTCATCCTTACGGATGAGAGGCTT
>NZ_JBLWFI010000095.1:0-230 GCF_048898065.1 Tepidibacillus infernus | reverse complement strand
AAGCCTCTCATCCGTAAGGATGAGTATTTCTCCATAGAAAGGAGGTGATCCAGCCGCACCTTCCGATACGGCTACCTTGTTACGACTTCACCCCAATCATCTACCCCACCTTCGGCGGCTGGCTCCTTGCGGTTACCTCACCGACTTCGGGTGTTGCAAACTCTCGTGGTGTGACGGGCGGTGTGTACAAGGCCCGGGAACGTATTCACCGCGGCATGCTGATCCGCGAT
>NZ_JBLWFI010000094.1:0-233 GCF_048898065.1 Tepidibacillus infernus | reverse complement strand
TTTGCTTTCTCTTCCTCAGGGTACTTAGATGTTTCAGTTCCCCTGGTTGCCTCCTCATCCCCTATGTGTTCAGGGATGGGTATACTTCCATTACGAAGTATGGGTTCCCCCATTCGGAAATCCCCGGATCGATGCTTACTTACAGCTCCCCGAGGCATATCGGTGTTCGTCCCGTCCTTCTTCGGCTCCTAGCACCAAGGCATCCACCGTGCGCTCTTTGTAGCTTAACCTAT
>NZ_JBLWFI010000093.1:0-237 GCF_048898065.1 Tepidibacillus infernus | reverse complement strand
TTGTTTTACGAAATTTTGCCCATTTGTAATGGGTTAAGTTAAGCGGTAGTGTACTTGAATCAATGATCTTTAATGACATGTTCTTTCTATTTTTAAAGTGGATTTGTTGTATTTGATAAACAAGATCCATGAATAGGGTTGAAAGAATTTCTGGATTGATTTCATTGTTTTTTCGTGATAATTGAGAGGCACTTATCGATTCAAATCCAAGTGTTTTTTGCAGATCTTCATTAAGTA
>NZ_JBLWFI010000092.1:0-237 GCF_048898065.1 Tepidibacillus infernus | reverse complement strand
TTGTTTTACGAAATTTTGCCCATTTGTAATGGGTTAAGTTAAGCGGTAGTGTACTTGAATCAATGATCTTTAATGACATGTTCTTTCTATTTTTAAAGTGGATTTGTTGTATTTGATAAACAAGATCTATGAATAGGGTTGAAAGAATTTCTGGATTGATTTCATTGTTTTTTCGTGATAATTGAGAGGCACTTATCGATTCAAATCCAAGTGTTTTTTGCAGATCTTCATTAAGTA
>NZ_JBLWFI010000091.1:0-237 GCF_048898065.1 Tepidibacillus infernus | reverse complement strand
TCAGCTATTCGATCCGCGGCGCGGATCAGGATTTCAAGAATTATGTCCTTGATCCAAGTGGCTACAGGAGCATAAGTGAGGATTTCAAAATTAAGTCCAGACTTGTTCCCCGGGAGATTAGCGTGACGTCAGTTAGAGGGAAGAAGATAAAGAAAACGGTGGATGAGAAGCAAGTCATTTTTTATAGTGAAAAATATGCAGCGAAAGCAAGGGCAGAGCGTGCTTCAGCAGTGGAAA
>NZ_JBLWFI010000090.1:0-237 GCF_048898065.1 Tepidibacillus infernus | reverse complement strand
TACTTAATGAAGATCTGCAAAAAACACTTGGATTTGAATCGATAAGTGCCTCTCAATTATCACGAAAAAACAATGAAATCAATCCAGAAATTCTTTCAACCCTATTCATAGATCTTGTTTATCAAATTCAACAAATCCACTTTAAAAATAGAAAGAACATGCCATTAAAGATCATTGATTCAAGTACACTACCGCTTAACTTAACCCATTACAAATGGGCAAAATTTCGTAAAACAA
>NZ_JBLWFI010000089.1:0-240 GCF_048898065.1 Tepidibacillus infernus | reverse complement strand
TGACCGCAACATGAACAAGTTTTGGATGATGGAAACCACTTATCTATTTTGATAAGCTTTTTCCCCTGCTCCTCTAACTTGTATTGGAGAAAGGTGGTGAACATGCCCCAGCCATTATCATGGACACTTTTGCCAAAATGGAGGGCTTGAGACATCCCTTTCATGTTGAGGTCTTCGATAACCACGCAGTCATACCGTTTCGCTAATTTGTGTGATTCCTTGTGTAGAAAGTCTTTTCGT
>NZ_JBLWFI010000088.1:0-245 GCF_048898065.1 Tepidibacillus infernus | reverse complement strand
GTTGCACAGACAACCAGGATGTTGGCTTAGAAGCAGCCACCATTCAAAGAGTGCGTAATAGCTCACTGGTCGAGTGACTCTGCGCCGAAAATGTACCGGGGCTAAACGTATCACCGAAGCTATGGATACGGAGGTCAGTATTCAGAGGTCAGAAGTCGGAAAGAGAGGGTAAATGTGATAAAGCACTATACTGATTTAAGGATATATCAATTATCGTATAGGTTAGCATTAGAAATTCACAAAAT
>NZ_JBLWFI010000087.1:0-250 GCF_048898065.1 Tepidibacillus infernus | reverse complement strand
ACTCCACATAAGACGCCCCACGACCCCGATACCCGTAGGTATCGGTTTAGGCTGTTCCCTTTTCGCTCGCCGCTACTTAGGGAATCGCACTCAAGTCCCACCAAAGTGACGGAAAGCTTTGTAGCTTATTCCGACTACTTTGGTGGGGCCCAAGTTTCTTTGCTTTCTCTTCCTCAGGGTACTTAGATGTTTCAGTTCCCCTGGTTGCCTCCTCATCCCCTATGTGTTCAGGGATGGGTATACTTCCATT
>NZ_JBLWFI010000086.1:0-252 GCF_048898065.1 Tepidibacillus infernus | reverse complement strand
ACTTCCCTCCGAAAGAAGTCTCCCACTTCTAAACGTGAAGGTGTGCCAGCACCAGTGAAAGTAGGAGATGAATTTCGGTTAGGCGTAGCCTAAAGTTGTCTTTTTTTGCTATGATATAATCAGTCTTCACTAGCGTTGCATTAATTAAATCTGATGATTCAAAATAATAGCAATCTTCAAAAATTGTCCATACAACAAAAAAATCCTTTACAATGGAAGTACAGGTGATTCCTGTCCAAATCCAATAGTAAA
>NZ_JBLWFI010000085.1:0-252 GCF_048898065.1 Tepidibacillus infernus | reverse complement strand
GTTCCAATCTCTATCTGCCACAAAACCACAATCACAATGGAATATGCGCTCAGAAAGAGATAGAGACTCCTTTACTTGACCGCAACATGAACAAGTTTTGGATGATGGAAACCACTTATCTATTTTGTAGAAAGTCTTTTCGTTGGTTCGCAATTCTTTCATGTAGCTTCGCTACTTTCAGAACCTGTTTGTGCCAACGATTAGAGCCTTTCTTTCTGCGTGATAGAATACGCTGTTCCTTCGCTAATTTTC
>NZ_JBLWFI010000084.1:0-253 GCF_048898065.1 Tepidibacillus infernus | reverse complement strand
TTTGCACTAAATGTATATATTTACCAAATGGACAGAATCACCTTTTCTTTAGGTTTTGTCCTTTTGGCTATAATTCACAAAAACATATTTACTGAAAATTTCGACTATATTTATGCAACGCTAGTGATCAGTCTTATATAAATGAAAGGCTGATATATCAATGAAATTAGACTGGGTGAAAATTACAATATTTCCTTAGTAGAATGGAATCACGATGTTGAGAAGCTTTTGCTTACTCACAACGGGTGGTGCG
>NZ_JBLWFI010000083.1:0-254 GCF_048898065.1 Tepidibacillus infernus | reverse complement strand
ACCCGTAGGTATCGGTTTAGGCTGTTCCCTTTTCGCTCGCCGCTACTTAGGGAATCGCACTCAAGTCCCACCAAAGTGACGGAAAGCTTTGTAGCTTATTCCGACTACTTTGGTGGGGCCCAAGTTTTTTTGCTTTCTCTTCCTCAGGGTACTTAGATGTTTCAGTTCCCCTGGTTGCCTCCTCATCCCCTATGTGTTCAGGGATGGGTATACTTCCATTACGAAGTATGGGTTCCCCCATTCGGAAATCCCCG
>NZ_JBLWFI010000082.1:0-254 GCF_048898065.1 Tepidibacillus infernus | reverse complement strand
AAAAATTCCCGACTCCTGCCAAGTACAAAAAGGAGTTTGCATGGCTCAAAGAAGTCGATAGCCTTGCGTTGGCAAACGCTCAACTGAATTTGCAGAAGGCATACCAAAACTTCTTCTCTGGTCGTGCTGAATTTCCTAAGTTCAAAAGCCGCAAGGCGAGACAGTCCTACACAACCAACGTGGTCAACGGAAACATTATGCTTTTGGATGGCTATATCAAATTACCGAAACTGAAACTTGTAAAAATGAAACAA
>NZ_JBLWFI010000081.1:0-254 GCF_048898065.1 Tepidibacillus infernus | reverse complement strand
ATAACGAATCTCTCCCTCCAAATATTTCTTTGTCATTTGATCTATTGCAAATTTTATTACTAGTATACCATCTTCAAGGCATACTTCACCCTTATATTCATAATAATTTTCACAATGAGGACATATCGTCTCTTCTTCCACTTGCCACTATTCTTTCCCTCCACGTCTGACGACGTAAGGTCTTTTTAATTTTCACAATCCATTTTCTTGCTTTTTCTTGCCATACAGTGAGTATTTTTTTGCTTATTGTTTTG
>NZ_JBLWFI010000080.1:0-254 GCF_048898065.1 Tepidibacillus infernus | reverse complement strand
CGTTGGCAAACGCTCAACTGAATTTGCAGAAGGCATACCAAAACTTCTTCTCTGGTCGTGTTGAATTTCCTAAGTTCAAAAGCCGCAAGGCGAGACAGTCCTACACAACCAACGTGGTCAACGGAAAGGATTAGATTTTTCCATGAATGGCTTATTCGTCGATAGCGAAGAAGGTAAGACAGCCAATTACCCTCGTTTCTATCGCCAAGCCTTGGGAAAATTAGCGAAGGAACAGCGTATTCTATCACGCAGAA
>NZ_JBLWFI010000079.1:0-254 GCF_048898065.1 Tepidibacillus infernus | reverse complement strand
AGCCTTTCCAGACTTGTTCAACTACCATCCTTTTTTCTTACTCCACATAAGACGCCCCACGACCCCGATACCCGTAGGTATCGGTTTAGGCTGTTCCCTTTTCGCTCGCCGCTACTTAGGGAATCGCTTTTGCTTTCTCTTCCTCAGGGTACTTAGATGTTTCAGTTCCCCTGGTTGCCTCCTCATCCCCTATGTGTTCAGGGATGGGTATACTTCCATTACGAAGTATGGGTTCCCCCATTCGGAAATCCCCG
>NZ_JBLWFI010000078.1:0-255 GCF_048898065.1 Tepidibacillus infernus | reverse complement strand
GATCCCCTAGTTTCATCCTTAAAGTTTTGATATGGGTATCTACGGTTCTTAAGCTTCCATAAAAATCATAACCCCAGACATGTTCTAAAATTTGTTCCCTTGTCCACACCTGATTTTGATTTTTCGTAAAAAAGAGTAACAGATCATATTCTTTAGGTGTAAGAACTAGTTCTTTTTCTTGAACCTTCACTCTTCTAGCTTTTTCATCAATTGAAATGGCTCCAAAAGATTTCATCAGTAGTTCACTCTCAGACT
>NZ_JBLWFI010000077.1:0-255 GCF_048898065.1 Tepidibacillus infernus | reverse complement strand
AAAGTACCTTTTTACGTTGCTTAAACCGTTTAGAAGAGTTTCAAGCAGGAAAAGTGGTTATTAATGGTGATGACTTATCTGATCCTAAGGTTAATCTAAATATGGTTAGAACCCACGTAGGTATGGTGTTCCAGCATTTTAATTTATTCCCTCATATGACAGTTCTGGATAATTTAACCATTGCTCCGATTAAGGTATTAAATATGCCTAAAGAAAAGGCCGAAGAGATAGCGAAAAAGTATTTAGGAAAAGTTG
>NZ_JBLWFI010000076.1:0-255 GCF_048898065.1 Tepidibacillus infernus | reverse complement strand
ATGATATACTGTATACTGTATCTCATTATTAGAAGATTTCTTTTTTGAGGAAGAAGGAGGATTTTTAAAATGGCAATTGTTCATGTAACTGATCAATCTTTTGCAACTGATGTAGAAAGCACAGGCATAGTGCTTGTAGATTTCTGGGCACCATGGTGTGGCCCATGTAAAATGATCGCACCTGTATTAGAAGAAATTGATCAGGAAATTGGAAATAAGCTTACCATTGCGAAATTAAATGTTGATGATAACCCA
>NZ_JBLWFI010000075.1:0-255 GCF_048898065.1 Tepidibacillus infernus | reverse complement strand
AGTCTGAGAGTGAACTACTGATGAAATCTTTTGGAGCCATTTCAATTGATGAAAAAGCTAGAAGAGTGAAGGTTCAAGAAAAAGAACTAGTTCTTACACCTAAAGAATATGATCTGTTACTCTTTTTAACGAAAAATCAAAATCAGGTGTGGACAAGGGAACAAATTTTAGAACATGTCTGGGGTTATGATTTTTATGGAAGCTTAAGAACCGTAGATACCCATATCAAAACTTTAAGGATGAAACTAGGGGATC
>NZ_JBLWFI010000074.1:0-255 GCF_048898065.1 Tepidibacillus infernus | reverse complement strand
AGCAAAATCAAAGAAAAAACAGCCTTGAACCCGCATGAATGTTGGTTTCTTGGCTGTTTTTATATGTCCAAGAGTTGTAGTGAAAATTATCCTTTTTTGACCTCTCCCAAAATTTTTTTTATTTCTCTAAGTGACATGTATTTCTTTCCGAATTCGATGTCTAATTCCTTACCGATGTCGGTCAGTATTTCGTCGTAATAATCAAACAGGTAATAATTATCTTGAATATGACTGCAGGAGGCCTTTCTCAAACTT
>NZ_JBLWFI010000073.1:0-255 GCF_048898065.1 Tepidibacillus infernus | reverse complement strand
AAAGTACCTTTTTACGTTGCTTAAACCGTTTAGAAGAGTTTCAAGCAGGAAAAGTGGTTATTAATGGTGATGACTTATCTGATCCTAAGGTTAATCTAAATATGGTTAGAACCCACGTAGGTATGGTTTTCCAGCATTTTAATTTATTCCCTCATATGACAGTTCTGGATAATTTAACCATTGCTCCGATTAAGGTATTAAATATGCCTAAAGAAAAGGCCGAAGAGATAGCGAAAAAGTATTTAGGAAAAGTTG
>NZ_JBLWFI010000072.1:0-255 GCF_048898065.1 Tepidibacillus infernus | reverse complement strand
GAGTTTACAAGCCATGAGTGATGCACTACTTAATGAAGATCTGCAAAAAACACTTGGATTTGAATCGATAAGTGCCTCTCAATTATCACGAAAAAACAATGAAATCAATCCAGAAATTCTTTCAACTATATTCATGGATCTTGTTTATCAAATTCAACAAATCCACTTTAAAAATAGAAAGAACATGCCATTAAAGATCATTGATTCAAGTACACTACCGCTTAACTTAACCCATTACAAATGGGCAAAATTTCG
>NZ_JBLWFI010000071.1:0-255 GCF_048898065.1 Tepidibacillus infernus | reverse complement strand
ATGATATACTGTATACTGTATCTCATTATTAGAAGATTTCTTTTTTGAGGAAGAAGGAGGATTTTTAAAATGGCAATTGTTCATGTAACTGATCAATCTTTTGCAACTGATGTAGAAAGCACAGGCACAGTGCTTGTAGATTTCTGGGCACCATGGTGTGGCCCATGTAAAATGATCGCACCTGTATTAGAAGAAATTGATCAGGAAATTGGAAATAAGCTTACCATTGCGAAATTAAATGTTGATGATAACCCA
>NZ_JBLWFI010000070.1:0-255 GCF_048898065.1 Tepidibacillus infernus | reverse complement strand
ATACGCTCAATTTCTTTTTCGTATGCTTCTATGTTTTTAGTATGCCATTCATATGCACTGAGCTTCTGTTTTAATACAAATAGCTCACTTGAAAGCTGTTTAATGGGCTTTGAAACACTTTCCTTGGCGGCAAAGAGAAGCTTTTCAATCGTTGTTTTTCGGATTTTTAAATTGTGTTCTTTAGATACATTTCTCAATCCAGTCTCACCTAGCTCAAGAATCTGAGAGGCATGCGGATAATGGGTTAATATATGA
>NZ_JBLWFI010000069.1:0-255 GCF_048898065.1 Tepidibacillus infernus | reverse complement strand
AAGAACTAGAGCCTGAACAAATTACCCAAATGTCCATGGAAGAACTCATTCAATTTCTTCAAGAGAAGGGAAAAAATCGCTTCGAAAATCCGGAAGAAATTGCAAAGTATCTTCAAAAACTTGCTCGTTCATCATATCGTCTAAATAAAGCAATGGCCGATCCAGTCAACATTTCACTTTCCGTTTCTTTAAGTGTAATTAGACATATGGAATCCGAAGTGAAACGGCTTGATCGTGAAATTGCCAAACTCATGA
>NZ_JBLWFI010000068.1:0-255 GCF_048898065.1 Tepidibacillus infernus | reverse complement strand
GATTCAGAAATGGGCATTCACTCGCTTCTTTAATCTGCATTGATGCATTCTGGCATTGAGTACAAATTAGAATTAACGTACTGATTCGCATTTACAGGACGAGTGGGATAAGGCTTATCTGCGAGGTTTAGGCCTCATGAAAGTTTGATACGATCTCCACTCGAACCAAAAGAAGGGCACCCGATATATTTTGTTTAATTTAGGCTGCTAAAGGTTGTGATAGTTTCTTTGAAATTTCCTGTTCATAATTAAAAC
>NZ_JBLWFI010000067.1:0-255 GCF_048898065.1 Tepidibacillus infernus | reverse complement strand
AAGAACTAGAGCCTGAACAAATTACCCAAATGTCCATGGAAGAACTCATTCAATTTCTTCAAGAGAAGGGAAAAAATCGCTTCGAAAATCCGGAAGAAATTGCAAAGTATCTTCAAAAACTTGCTCGCTCATCATATCGTCTAAATAAAGCAATGGCCGATCCAGTCAACATTTCACTTTCCGTTTCTTTAAGTGTAATTAGACATATGGAATCCGAAGTGAAACGGCTTGATCGTGAAATTGCCAAACTCATGA
>NZ_JBLWFI010000066.1:0-255 GCF_048898065.1 Tepidibacillus infernus | reverse complement strand
AGATCTTGGTTGTTTTAACCTTATTATCCACAAGAACACTGTAACCCTGGTATTCACGCCAGATTTGGTCATGAATACCGCGAAGTTCCATTTTGATGCATGAGCGCTTATTAATTTCACTCCGTCTTGCCCGTGTTAAGTTTTGAAGTTGTCTAAATACGCCAGCAGAAAGCTTAGAATTAGTAGCTTTATTGCCAACCAATGCTTCGGCAATTAGGTACAAATCTATGTCATCGGTTTTGGTATAAGTAAGGT
>NZ_JBLWFI010000065.1:0-255 GCF_048898065.1 Tepidibacillus infernus | reverse complement strand
GTTTTAATTATGAACAGGAAATTTCAAAGAAACTATCACAACCTTTAGCAGCCTAAATTAAACAAAATATATCGGGTGCCCTTCTTTTGGTTCGAGTGGAGATCGTATCAAACTTTCATGAGGCCTAGACCTCGCAGATAAGCCTTATCCCACTCGTCCTGTAAATGCGAATCAGTACGTTAATTCTAATTTGTACTCAATGCCAGAATGCATCAATGCAGATTAAAGAAGCGAGTGAATGCCCATTTCTGAATC
>NZ_JBLWFI010000064.1:0-255 GCF_048898065.1 Tepidibacillus infernus | reverse complement strand
CCCGTTGGATAGTGAAAGAAATGGAAGAACGTTCAGAAGCGTATTGTTCGTTCATCTGTTTAATTTTTTCGTTAAAAAAAGCAATCGGATCATCGTATTGTTTTTCTAGTTCATCCAGATAACCAAGAGATTCGATAGTTCTGGATTTAGGGGATTTACTATTAGCATCCCGATAGCTCTGTACGATGGATAAATAAATGCGACCAGTTTTTTTATTTTTCACTTGTCTAAGAAACATGAACATGGCTCCCTTAA
>NZ_JBLWFI010000063.1:0-255 GCF_048898065.1 Tepidibacillus infernus | reverse complement strand
CTAAAGTTGTCTTTTTTTGCTATGATATAATTAGTCTTATATAAATGAAAGGCTGATATATCAATGAAATTAGACTGGGTGAAAATTACAATATTTCCTTAGTAGAATGGAATCACGATGTTGAGAATCTTTTGCTTACTCACAACGGGTGATGCGCCCATTGAAGTGAGGTGATTCGATATGGCAAACAAAGCATATAAGTTCCGTCTGTACCCAACACAAGAACAAGAGCAATTTCTTGCGAAAACCTTCGGT
>NZ_JBLWFI010000062.1:0-255 GCF_048898065.1 Tepidibacillus infernus | reverse complement strand
ACGATTCAATACATGCATTGTCCCATGGGTTACCTTTATTTGAATAGCTATGTATGAATTATGCTGCTGGTGTAGCTTCAATATAGCTTTTAGATACATATTGGCTTCCTCGATCACTATGAATAATCACTGGTTGACTTAGCTTTCGGCTTGCTTTTGCTTTCTCAATGGCTTTTATTACATGTTCTGTTGATAAGCTATTAGATACATGCCAACCTATGATTTTTCGTGAAAATAAATCCATTACGCTCGTAA
>NZ_JBLWFI010000061.1:0-255 GCF_048898065.1 Tepidibacillus infernus | reverse complement strand
AGATCTTGGTTGTTTTAACCTTATTATCCACAAGAACACTGTAACCCTGGTATTCACGCCAGATTTGGTCATGAATACCGCGAAGTTCCATTTTGATGCATGAGCGCTTATTAATTTCACTCCGTCTAGCCCGTGTTAAGTTTTGAAGTTGTCTAAATACGCCAGCAGAAAGCTTAGAATTAGTAGCTTTATTGCCAACCAATGCTTCGGCAATTAGGTACAAATCTATGTCATCGGTTTTGGTATAAGTAAGGT
>NZ_JBLWFI010000060.1:0-255 GCF_048898065.1 Tepidibacillus infernus | reverse complement strand
AAAAATTCCCGACTCCTGCCAAGTACAAAAAGGAGTTTGCATGGCTCAAAGAAGTCGATAGCCTTGCGTTGGCAAACGCTCAACTGAATTTGCAGAAGGCATACCAAAACTTCTTCTCTGGTCGTGCCGAATTTCCTAAGTTCAAAAGCCGCAAGGCGAGACAGTCCTACACAACCAACGTGGTCAACGGAAACATTATGCTTTTGGATGGCTATATCAAATTACCGAAACTGAAACTTGTAAAAATGAAACAAC
>NZ_JBLWFI010000059.1:0-255 GCF_048898065.1 Tepidibacillus infernus | reverse complement strand
TGCCTTGAGACTTAGCATATTGTTCAAATGCTTCACTCGTATATTGTGTTCCTAAATCGGTGTGAAGAATAAGTCCATCCTTGGGCTGTTGTGTATCACAAGCATTGGCTAGGGCTTTGATCACGAGCTCTGTTGTCATCGATTTTGCAAAAGAGTAACCAACAATTTTATGTGTATGTAAATCCATTACAGAAGCCAGGTAACACCAACCCTCTTTAAGCGTATGGATATACGTAATATCTGCCACCCACTTCT
>NZ_JBLWFI010000058.1:0-255 GCF_048898065.1 Tepidibacillus infernus | reverse complement strand
AATGGAAGTATACCCATCCCTGAACACATAGGGGATGAGGAGGCAACCAGGGGAACTGAAACATCTAAGTACCCTGAGGAAGAGAAAGCAAAGAAACTTGGGCCCCACCAAAGTAGTCGGAAAAAGCAACAAAGCTTTCCGTCACTTTGGTGGGACTTGAGTGCGATTCCCTAAGTAGCGGCGAGCGAAAAGGGAACAGCCTAAACCGATACCTACGGGTATCGGGGTCGTGGGGCGTCTTATGTGGAGTAAGAA
>NZ_JBLWFI010000057.1:0-255 GCF_048898065.1 Tepidibacillus infernus | reverse complement strand
AGAAGTCTCCCACTTCTAAACGTGAAGGTGTGCCAGCACCAGTGAAAGTAGGAGATGAATTTCGGTTAGGCGTAGCCTAAAGTTGTCTTTTTTTGCTATGATATAATCAGTCTTATATAAATGAAAGACTGATATATCAATGAAATTAGACAGTAATAACCATTCTGTGTTCCTCCTATATTATCATCTTGTTCTGGTCGTAAAATATCGCAGACAAGTGATTGATGATACCATATCTGACTATGCAAAAGATAT
>NZ_JBLWFI010000056.1:0-255 GCF_048898065.1 Tepidibacillus infernus | reverse complement strand
GCAATCGAAGTTCGATAACTAAACGGTCTTGAAAAGTACCCCAAAGACGTTCAATACGCCCTTTGGCTTGCGGGGTCATTGCTTTGATATGAGTTATACCGAGTTCAGCCATTACCTTACCAAATTGCGATAACGGCTTGATTTCACCCGCTAATTCCTGCTCTACAGTTAACGATTCCTTGGGAGATCGGAAGATCGTATGCCGATCGCTGTACAAACCAAGTGGAAGGCCATATTGCTCAATAGCTTGTTGCA
>NZ_JBLWFI010000055.1:0-255 GCF_048898065.1 Tepidibacillus infernus | reverse complement strand
TGAATCACAGGACAAGAACTTCTAAGCAATAAATTGCTAAGAATTTCTATGGAGAGTTTGATCCTGGCTCAGGACGAACGCTGGCGGCGTGCCTAATACATGCAAGTCGAACGCTAGAGGTCAGAGACCAGAGGTCAGAAGTCAGATGCAAGCATCGCAAAGAAGCAATGGCATCATTTGATTGAACAATCAATCCGACTTCCGATTTCCGATCTCTGACTTCTGGAGTGGCGGACGGGTGAGTAACACGTGGGC
>NZ_JBLWFI010000054.1:0-255 GCF_048898065.1 Tepidibacillus infernus | reverse complement strand
GCATACCACAATATTCATGAATTCTGACTGTATTATAAAAGCTCTCTATGTACTCAAATATTAGTTCATGTGCATGCCTAGTATCTTTGATGACATAACGATTCAACCATTCACGTTTTATTAAAGCGTGAAACGATTCAATACATGCATTGTCCCATGGGTTACCTTTATTTGAATAGCTATGTATGAATTATGCTGCTGGTGTAGCTTCAATATAGCTTTTAGATACATATTGGCTTCCTCGATCACTATGAA
>NZ_JBLWFI010000053.1:0-255 GCF_048898065.1 Tepidibacillus infernus | reverse complement strand
TGCCTTGAGACTTAGCATATTGTTCAAATGCTTCACTCGTATATTGTGTTCCTAAATCGGTGTGAAGAATAAGTCCATCCTTGGGCTGTTGTGTATCACAAGCATTGGCTAGGGCTTTGATCACGAGTTCTGTTGTCATCGATTTTGCAAAAGAGTAACCAACAATTTTATGTGTATGTAAATCCATTACAGAAGCCAGGTAACACCAACCCTCTTTAAGCGTATGGATATACGTAATATCTGCCACCCACTTCT
>NZ_JBLWFI010000052.1:0-255 GCF_048898065.1 Tepidibacillus infernus | reverse complement strand
TGAATCACAGGACAAGAACTTCTAAGCAATAAATTGCTAAGAATTTCTATGGAGAGTTTGATCCTGGCTCAGGACGAACGCTGGCGGCGTGCCTAATACATGCAAGTCGAACGCTAGAGGTCAGAGATCAGAGGTCAGAAGTCAGATGCAAGCATCGCAAAGAAGCAATGGCATCATTTGATTGAACAATCAATCCGACTTCCGATTTCCGATCTCTGACTTCTGGAGTGGCGGACGGGTGAGTAACACGTGGGC
>NZ_JBLWFI010000051.1:0-255 GCF_048898065.1 Tepidibacillus infernus | reverse complement strand
TTTAAGACTCGCTTTCGCTACGGCTCCAGCTCTTCACTTTAACCTTGCACGCAATCGTAACTCGCCGGTTCATTCTACAAAAGGCACGCTGTCACACCTCCCGGGTCCCCGCGAAAGTAACACTTTCATGGGTGGGAATGGTGCTCCAACTGTTTGTAAGCACACGGTTTCAGGTTCTTTTTCACTCCCCTCCCGGGGTGCTTTTCACCTTTCCCTCACGGTACTGTTTCACTATCGGTTGCTAGGGAGTATTTA
>NZ_JBLWFI010000050.1:0-255 GCF_048898065.1 Tepidibacillus infernus | reverse complement strand
TCAGCTATTCGATCCGCGGCGCGGATCAGGATTTCAAGAATTATGTCCTTGATCCAAGTGGCTACAGGAGCATAAGTGAGGATTTCAAAATTAAGTCCAGACTTGTTCCCCGGGAGATTAGCGTGACATCAGTTAGAGGGAAGAAGATAAAGAAAACGGTGGATGAGAAGCAAGTCATTTTTTATAGTGAAAAATATGCAGCGAAAGCAAGGGCAGAGCGTGCTTCAGCAGTGGAAAAGGCCAAAAGCCTCATTC
>NZ_JBLWFI010000049.1:0-255 GCF_048898065.1 Tepidibacillus infernus | reverse complement strand
GCAATCGAAGTTCGATAACTAAACGGTCTTGAAAAGTACCCCAAAGACGTTCAATACGCCCTTTGGCTTGCGGGGTCATTGCTTTGATATGAGTTATACCGAGTTCAGCCATTACCTTACCAAATTGTGATAACGGCTTGATTTCACCCGCTAATTCCTGCTCTACAGTTAACGATTCCTTGGGAGATCGGAAGATCGTATGCCGATCGCTGTACAAACCAAGTGGAAGGCCATATTGCTCAATAGCTTGTTGCA
>NZ_JBLWFI010000048.1:0-255 GCF_048898065.1 Tepidibacillus infernus | reverse complement strand
AACAAACTTTGATTCCGATGCTTAGGAGGATACAACGTCAATTCTCTCTTGGCCGAACGGTTGTGGTGGCAGACAAAGGCATGACGACAGGGGATAATATCTGGTATACACTCTCCGCAAAGAATGGTTACGTGTTCAGCTATTCGATCCGCGGCGCGGATCAGGATTTCAAGAATTATGTCCTTGATCCAAGTGGCTACAGGAGCATAAGTGAGGATTTCAAAATTAAGTCCAGACTTGTTCCCCGGGAGATTA
>NZ_JBLWFI010000047.1:0-255 GCF_048898065.1 Tepidibacillus infernus | reverse complement strand
TTTAAGACTCGCTTTCGCTACGGCTCCAGCTCTTCACTTTAACCTTGCACGTAATCGTAACTCGCCGGTTCATTCTACAAAAGGCACGCTGTCACACCTCCCGGGTCCCCGCGAAAGTAACACTTTCGTGGGTGGGAATGGTGCTCCAACTGTTTGTAAGCACACGGTTTCAGGTTCTTTTTCACTCCCCTCCCGGGGTGCTTTTCACCTTTCCCTCACGGTACTGTTTCACTATCGGTTGCTAGGGAGTATTTA
>NZ_JBLWFI010000046.1:0-255 GCF_048898065.1 Tepidibacillus infernus | reverse complement strand
TTTTATCAGCTAAAACCTTGCTACCTTCGGGAAGAGTAAAACGTTCGATTTCTCGTATGACGGCATTTTTCTTTAGCCTTGATACAAAGAAGTAACCATCATCTGTCATTCGATCAAAACGTTCATAATCAACATACCCGCGGTCAAACACATACATGGCTTCCTTGTCATCTACAAGGACTTCAAGTTGATTTCTGTCATGTTCTTTTGCTGTTGTCATCACTGCTTTTTCAGGATAGACAGTGTCCTTGTCCA
>NZ_JBLWFI010000045.1:0-255 GCF_048898065.1 Tepidibacillus infernus | reverse complement strand
TCAGCCTCACCGCTTGGACGTGCATTTCCAATAGCACGCTTCCCCTATCCTTCTGCGTCCCCCCATCGTTCAAACGGAGGAAAGGTAGTACAGGAATTTCAACCTGTTGTCCATCGCCTACGCCTTTTGGCCTCAGCTTAGGTCCCGACTAACCCTGAGCGGACGAGCCTTCCTCAGGAAACCTTAGGTTTTCGGCGGACAAGATTCTCACTTGTCTTTTCGCTACTCATACCGGCATTCTCACTTCTTATCGCT
>NZ_JBLWFI010000044.1:0-255 GCF_048898065.1 Tepidibacillus infernus | reverse complement strand
AGCGATAAGAAGTGAGAATGCCGGTATGAGTAGCGAAAAGACAAGTGAGAATCTTGTCCGCCGAAAACCTAAGGTTTCCTGAGGAAGGCTCGTCCGCTCAGGGTTAGTCGGGACCTAAGCTGAGGCCGAAAGGCGTAGGCGATGGACAACAGGTTGAAATTCCTGTACTACCTTTCCTCCGTTTGAACGATGGGGGGACGCAGAAGGATAGGGGAAGCGTGCTATTGGAAATGCACGTCCAAGCGGTGAGGCTGA
>NZ_JBLWFI010000043.1:0-259 GCF_048898065.1 Tepidibacillus infernus | reverse complement strand
CAAAACAATAAGCAAAAAAATACTCACTGTATGGCAAGAAAAAGCAAGAAAATGGATTGTGAAAATTAAAAAGACCTTACGTCGTCAGACGTGGAGGGAAAGAATAGTGGCAAGTGGAAGAAGAGACCCAATGATATGTCCTCATTGTGAAAATTATTATGAATATAAGGGTGAAGTATGCCTTGAAGATGGTATACTAGTAATAAAATTTGCAATAGATCAAATGACAAAGAAATATTTGGAGGGAGAGATTCGTTAT
>NZ_JBLWFI010000042.1:0-259 GCF_048898065.1 Tepidibacillus infernus | reverse complement strand
CTGATATATCAATGAAATTAGACAGTAATAACCATTCTGTGTTCCTCCTATATTATCATCTTGTTCTGGTCGTAAAATATCGCAGACAAGTGATTGATGATACCATATCTGACTATGCAAAAGATATGTTTGTTAGACTGGGTGAAAATTACAATATTTCCTTAGTAGAATGGAATCACGATGTTGAGAAGCTTTTGCTTACTCACAACGGGTGGTGCGCCCATTGAAGTGATAAAGAAATATATAGAAAATCAAGGTA
>NZ_JBLWFI010000041.1:0-260 GCF_048898065.1 Tepidibacillus infernus | reverse complement strand
AAGCCCTTTTATAACAGATTAAAGGAAAAAGGCAAAAAAGTACGTAAAATCTATATTGCAATGGGAAACAAGTTTATAAAAATTGCTTTTGCAATGTTAAAAAATCAGAAACCTTTTGAATGGAATCATCCTAGTTTTAATTATGAACAGGAAATTTCAAAGAAACTATCACAACCTTTAGCAGCCTAAATTAAACAAAATATATCGGGTGCCCTTCTTTTGGTTCGAGTGGAGATCGTATCAAACTTTCATGAGGCCTA
>NZ_JBLWFI010000040.1:0-261 GCF_048898065.1 Tepidibacillus infernus | reverse complement strand
TTCGGGTCTACGACTACGTACTTTCGCCCTTTTAAGACTCGCTTTCGCTACGGCTCCAGCTCTTCACTTTAACCTTGCACGCAATCGTAACTCGCCGGTTCATTCTACAAAAGGCACGCTGTCACACTTATATTGTGCTCCAACTGTTTGTAAGCACACGGTTTCAGGTTCTTTTTCACTCCCCTCCCGGGGTGCTTTTCACCTTTCCCTCACGGTACTGTTTCACTATCGGTTGCTAGGGAGTATTTAGCCTTAGGAGAT
>NZ_JBLWFI010000039.1:0-265 GCF_048898065.1 Tepidibacillus infernus | reverse complement strand
ACACGTCAGCGTAAATGTTGCGGGTACATGGAACGAAAGTGAATCGTCTTACCGTGGGAGGCCTCACGGACGGGTGGAAACGGAGTATGAAACCCGGTTGAAACAAGATTTGTCGTGAGGAGTCAGCCGAAGCCATAATACAGAGGTGTTCTAGACACCGAAGGAAGGGCCGAACCAAAGGAGGTGTGGGTCAATGAAAGTTACTGAAAGTGGTAATTCAAAACACAGACAACTTCAATTGGAATACTATCTGCAAAGGGTATCT
>NZ_JBLWFI010000038.1:0-269 GCF_048898065.1 Tepidibacillus infernus | reverse complement strand
AAATGAAAGGCTGATATATCAATGAAATTAGACTGGGTGAAAATTACAATATTTCCTTAGTAGAATGGAATCACGATGTTGAGAAGCTTTTGCTTACTCACAACGGGTGGTGCGCCCATTGAAGCGATAAAGAAATATATAGAAAAATTCCCGACTCCTGCCAAGTACAAAAAGGAGTTTGCATGGCTCAAAGAAGTCGATAGCCTTGCGTTGGCAAACGCTCAACTGAATTTGCAGAAGGCATACCAAAACTTCTTCTCTGGTCGTGC
>NZ_JBLWFI010000037.1:0-270 GCF_048898065.1 Tepidibacillus infernus | reverse complement strand
GACGGAACTTATATGCTTTGTTTGCCATATCGAATCACCTCACTTCATACCTTGATTTTCTATATATTTCTTTATCACTTCAATGGGCGCACCACCCGTTGTGAGTAAGCAAAAGCTTCTCAACATCTTGATTCCATTCTACTGAGGAACACAGAATGGTTATTACTGTCTAATTTCATTGATATATCAGCCTTTCATTTATATAAGACTAATTATATCATAGCAAAAAAAGACAACTTTAGGCTACGCCTAACCGAAATTCATCTCCCA
>NZ_JBLWFI010000036.1:0-270 GCF_048898065.1 Tepidibacillus infernus | reverse complement strand
ACCTTAGGTTTTCGGCGGACAAGATTCTCACTTGTCTTTTCGCTACTCATACCGGCATTCTCACTTCTTATCGCTCCACCGCTCCTTTCGGTACGACTTCTATGCAATAAGAACGCTCCCCTACCACTGTGCCGTACGGCACAATCCATAGCTTCGGTGATACGTTTAGCCCCGGTACATTTTCGGCGCAGAGTCACTCGACCAGTGAGCTATTACGCACTCTTTGAATGGTGGCTGCTTCTAAGCCAACATCCTGGTTGTCTGTGCAAC
>NZ_JBLWFI010000035.1:0-277 GCF_048898065.1 Tepidibacillus infernus | reverse complement strand
GTAATGGGTTAAGTTAAGCGGTAGTGTACTTGAATCAATGATCTTTAATGGCATGTTCTTTCTATTTTTAAAGTGGATTTGTTGAATTTGATAAACAAGATCCATGAATAGGGTTGAAAGAATTTCTTGATTGATTTCATTGTTTTTTCATGATAATTGAGAGGCACTTATCGATTCAAATCCAAGCGTTTTTTGCAGATCTTCATTAAGTAGTGCATCACTCATGGCTTGTAAACTCTCGGTTTCATGCAGCTGAGCAAAAAGCAGAAGTTTAATA
>NZ_JBLWFI010000034.1:0-288 GCF_048898065.1 Tepidibacillus infernus | reverse complement strand
AGGAATTAGAAGCAAGCTTCCAATTCCTCGCTCGACTTGCATGTATTAGGCACGCCGCCAGCGTTCGTCCTGAGCCAGGATCAAACTCTCCATAGAAACTTTTAATGTTTTAGCATTTAGAGTTTCTCGTCCTGTGATTCAGCTACATAAGCATCATCACAAGGGCATAAAAAGTTATCCTTAACTCTAATAAATTGATTAGGTCCACATTTCTGTGGTACGCTTGGCTTTTACACTGTTCAGTTTTCAAAGAGCAATCAAAGTTTCAATTAGTGTGTCGTAACAGCG
>NZ_JBLWFI010000033.1:0-292 GCF_048898065.1 Tepidibacillus infernus | reverse complement strand
GGTGAAGTCGTAACAAGGTAGCCGTATCGGAAGGTGCGGCTGGATCACCTCCTTTCTATGGAGAAATACTCATCCTTACGGATGAGAGGCTTCTTACACTGTTTAGTTTTGAAAGAGTAATGATCCCGAGTGGATGATTCCTTTCATATTAGCGCATCAAGCGCGTTGTTGTACCTTGAAAACTAGATAGCAAGAAAAGCAAGGCAAAAATAGGTTAAGCTACAAAGAGCGCACGGTGGATGCCTTGGTGCTAGGAGCCGAAGAAGGACGGGACGAACACCGATATGCCTCG
>NZ_JBLWFI010000032.1:0-300 GCF_048898065.1 Tepidibacillus infernus | reverse complement strand
ACAAAGGCATGACGACAGGGGATAATATCTGGTATACACTCTCCGCAAAGAATGGCTACGTGTTCAGCTATTCGATCCGCGGCGCGGATCAGGATTTCAAGAATTATGTCCTTGATCCAAGTGGCTATAGGAGCATAAGTGAGGATTTCAAAATTAAGTCCAGACTTGTTCCGCGGGAGATTAGCGTGACGTCAGTTAGAGGGAAGAAGATAAAGAAAACGGTGGATGAGAAGCAAGTCATTTTTTATAGTGAAAAATATGCAGCGAAAGCAAGGGCAGAGCGTGCTTCAGCAGTGGAAA
>NZ_JBLWFI010000031.1:0-314 GCF_048898065.1 Tepidibacillus infernus | reverse complement strand
GAGGCATATCGGTGTTCGTCCCGTCCTTCTTCGGCTCCTAGCACCAAGGCATCCACCGTGCGCTCTTTGTAGCTTAACCTATTTTTGCCTTGCTTTTCTTGCTATCTAGTTTTCAAGGTACATAAAAAGACGACAATGTTTAATTTATCATCTTCTTCTTAAACTTTCAAGTATCCATTGTTTCCAATTGATGGTGGAGCTAAGCGGGATCGAACCGCTGACCTCCTGCTTGCAAGGCAGGCGCTCTCCCAGCTGAGCTATAGCCCCGTATTAGATATTAGAGTTTTAAGTTCTATAATGGTGGGCCTAACAAG
>NZ_JBLWFI010000030.1:0-314 GCF_048898065.1 Tepidibacillus infernus | reverse complement strand
CTTGTTAGGCCCACCATTATAGAACTTAAAACTCTAATATCTAATACGGGGCTATAGCTCAGCTGGGAGAGCGCCTGCCTTGCAAGCAGGAGGTCAGCGGTTCGATCCCGCTTAGCTCCACCATCAAATTGGAAACAATGGATACTTGAAAGTTTAAGAAGAAGATGATAAATTAAACATTGTCGTCTTTTATGTACCTTGAAAACTAGATAGCAAGAAAAGCAAGGCAAAAATAGGTTAAGCTACAAAGAGCGCACGGTGGATGCCTTGGTGCTAGGAGCCGAAGAAGGACGGGACGAACACCGATATGCCTC
>NZ_JBLWFI010000029.1:0-315 GCF_048898065.1 Tepidibacillus infernus | reverse complement strand
AAATGGGGGATCTCTCCCACTATAATAGTGCTAGCCAGCTCATTAAAAAAGCAGGAACAAATCCTGTCATCAAGCAATCTGGGCAAAATGGCGGCTATTATGGGGGTATCTCCAAACAAGGGAATTCAAATTTACGAAGAGCCATATATACCGCCGGGCGTTGCTTATCCACACATAATGAAGCTTTAAAGCCCTTTTATAACAGATTAAAGGAAAAAGGCAAAAAAGTACGTAAAATCTATATTGCAATGGGAAACAAGTTTATAAAAATTGCTTTTGCAATGTTAAAAAATCAGAAACCTTTTGAATGGAATC
>NZ_JBLWFI010000028.1:0-315 GCF_048898065.1 Tepidibacillus infernus | reverse complement strand
AAATGGGGGATCTCTCCCACTATAATAGTGCTAGCCAGCTCATTAAAAAAGCAGGAACAAATCCTGTCATCAAGCAATCTGGGCAAAATGGCGGCTATTATGGGGGTATCTCCAAACAAGGGAATTCCAATTTACGAAGAGCCATATATACCGCCGGGCGTTGCTTATCCACACATAATGAAGCTTTGAAGCCCTTTTATAACAGATTAAAGGAAAAAGGCAAAAAAGTACGTAAAATCTATATTGCAATGGGAAACAAGTTTATAAAAATTGCTTTTGCAATGTTAAAAAATCAGAAACCTTTTGAATGGAATC
>NZ_JBLWFI010000027.1:0-349 GCF_048898065.1 Tepidibacillus infernus | reverse complement strand
GCTATGGATACGGAGGTCAGTATTCAGAGGTCAGAAGTCGGAAAGAGAGGGTAAATGTGATAAAGCACTATACTGATTTAAGGATATATCAATTATCGTATAGGTTAGCATTAGAAATTCACAAAATAACTCAAAAATTTCCGGACTTCGAAAAATACGAACTAGATTAGTTCATCAAGAGATATTCAATAAATATGATGGGTTAGGCAAACAAATCTATTCACTTCTAAGGAAGTGGGAATAATCTCTGACTTCTGATTTCTGACAACTGACCTCTGTGTGGTAGGGGAGCGTTCTTATTGCATAGAAGTCGTACCGAAAGGAGCGGTGGAGCGATAAGAAGTGAGAA
>NZ_JBLWFI010000026.1:0-349 GCF_048898065.1 Tepidibacillus infernus | reverse complement strand
GCTATGGATACGGAGGTCAGTATTCAGAGGTCAGAAGTCGGAAAGAGAGGGTAAATGTGATAAAGCACTATACTGATTTAAGGATATATCAATTATCGTATAGGTTAGCATTAGAAATTCACAAAATGACTCAAAAATTTCCGGACTTCGAAAAATACGAACTAGGTTAGTTCATCAAGAGATATTCAATAAATATGATGGGTTAGGCAAACAAATCTATTTACTTCTAAGGAAGTGGGAATAATCTCTGACTTCTGATTTCTGACAACTGACCTCTGTGTGGTAGGGGAGCGTTCTTATTGCATAGAAGTCGTACCGAAAGGAGCGGTGGAGCGATAAGAAGTGAGAA
>NZ_JBLWFI010000025.1:0-356 GCF_048898065.1 Tepidibacillus infernus | reverse complement strand
GTGCTCCAACTGTTTGTAAGCACACGGTTTCAGGTTCTTTTTCACTCCCCTCCCGGGGTGCTTTTCACCTTTCCCTCACGGTACTGTTTCACTATCGGTTGCTAGGGAGTATTTAGCCTTAGGAGATGGTCCTCCCAGATTCCGACGGGGTTTCACGTGTCCCGCCGTACTCGGGGTCTGTCTTGGAGAAAGGATGATTTTGCTTACGCGGCTGTTACGCTCTTTGGCCAGCCTTTCCAGACTTGTTCAACTACCATCCTTTTTTCTTACTCCACATAAGACGCCCCACGACCCCGATACCCGTAGGTATCGGTTTAGGCTGTTCCCTTTTCGCTCGCCGCTACTTAGGGAATCGC
>NZ_JBLWFI010000024.1:0-358 GCF_048898065.1 Tepidibacillus infernus | reverse complement strand
CCGTTGTGAGTAAGCAAAAGCTTCTCAACATCGTGCTTCCATTCTACTAAGGAAATATTGTAATTTTCACCCAGTCTAACAAACATATCTTTTGCATAGTCAGATATGGTATCATCAATCACTTGTCAGCGATATTTTACGACCAGAACAAGATGATAATATAGGAGGAATACAGAATGGTTATTACTGTCTAATTTCATTGATATATAGCCTTTCATTTATATAAGACTGATTATATCATAGCAAAAAAAGACAACTTTAGGCTACGCCTAACCGAAATTCATCTCCCACTTTCACTGGTGCTGGCACACCTTCACGTTTAGAAGTGGGAGACTTCTTTCGGAGGGAAGTTAAAAAA
>NZ_JBLWFI010000023.1:0-366 GCF_048898065.1 Tepidibacillus infernus | reverse complement strand
ACAGTCAGAATTCATGAATATTGTGGTATGCTGTCACCTTATGATTTCGAAAATGCTTTAGTGTGTTAATTTACTAAACTGGAATTATATCTACTTTTAACTTGTCCGAAATCTTGACATAAGACCAGGTTTAACCTCAACTGAATCTCCATAGTGTAATAATTGAGGTAACGTTCTTTGCCATGCTTCAGCTAAATTTTGCTGGTCTATATTTAACTTCCCTCCGAAAGAAGTCTCCAACTTCTAAACGTGAAGGTGTGCCAGCACCAGTGAAAGTGGGAGATGAATTTCGGTTAGGCGTAGCCTAAAGTTGTCTTTTTTTGCTATGATATAATTAGTCTTATATAAATGAAAGGCTGATATATC
>NZ_JBLWFI010000022.1:0-367 GCF_048898065.1 Tepidibacillus infernus | reverse complement strand
CATCAATGCAGATTAAAGAAGCGAGTGAATGCCCATTTCTGAATCAAGAAAAGGGTACCTGTTTTATAACAACTTGGTTAATTGCTACTTGTAAAAAAAAGGAAATTACGGTAGGCGTGTTTGAGTTCCATAAAACTTGAAAAAAGTATTTGACATAGTACGCTTATCTTTTAACAAAGCCAATAAAAAAAGCTAACCACATGGTTAGCTTTTTTTATTGCCTGGCAACGTCCTACTCTCCCAGGACCCTTCGGTCCAAGTACCATCGGCGCTGGAGGGCTTAACGGTCGTGTTCGGGATGGGAACGAGTGTATCCCCTCCGCCGTCATCACCAGGCTTGCAGGATGCAAGTCGTTCGACGTTGTCA
>NZ_JBLWFI010000021.1:0-388 GCF_048898065.1 Tepidibacillus infernus | reverse complement strand
GGGGGTCGCAGGTTCAAATCCTGTCACCCCGACCATATAAATTATAAAATATGCGGATGTAGTTCAATGGTAGAACTCCAGCCTTCCAAGCTGGTAGCGTGGGTTCGATTCCCATCATCCGCTCCATTAGTTTCCAGACTACTACGTCGAATGGTCATCTTTGCTGGATGGAAATTGTGTACTCGAAGAGTGTTCCATTACTCCAACAAAAATATAAAGAAAAAAAACAGTTGACAAATTAACATAATACATAATAAGATATATTTTGTCGCTGTTACGACACACTAATTGAAACTTTGATTGCTCTTTGAAAACTGAACAGTGTAAAAGCCAAGCGTACCACAGAAATGTGGACCTAATCAATTTATTAGAGTTAAGGATAACTTTT
>NZ_JBLWFI010000020.1:0-433 GCF_048898065.1 Tepidibacillus infernus | reverse complement strand
CTGTTAGTATAATCATAAATAGAGCATGGAACAGGCTCGATAGCTAAGTAAATTTCGTACCGTTAGGTGCGATTACCTTAGAAGCCCCCACCTCTAAGCGAAGCGTAGGTGGCGGGTAGTTCACAAAGTAATCCATACTTTTATTTAATTTCTTAAGGTTTTTGTATACGATTCCTAAGTTATGATATATTTTCCCCTTAAGTTTTTCATTATTAAAATTTTCAGCTAGATCTAAAGCTTTTTGCAGATTTTGTTCTGCATTGGGAAAATCTCGTTCCTCTATATATAAACCACCTAATAAAGTATAATTTTCAGCTGCATTTGTCCATTTGTTTTCATGAAGATAAACATCTAAGGCATTATTAGCATACGGAATGGCTAGATTTGTTTTGTTTAATTTTGCCAAAGATAAGGCAATATTGTAGTTAGTTCC
>NZ_JBLWFI010000019.1:0-442 GCF_048898065.1 Tepidibacillus infernus | reverse complement strand
CGCATCAAGCGTGTCATTGAGGGCCTATAGCTCAGCTGGTTAGAGCGCACGCCTGATAAGCGTGAGGTCACAAGTTCAAGTCTTGTTAGGCCCACCATTATAGAACTTAAAACTCTAATATCTAATATGGGGCTATAGCTCAGCTGGGAGAGCGCCTGCCTTGCAAGCAGGAGGTCAGCGGTTCGATCCCGCTTAGCTCCACCATTAAATTGGAAACAATGGATACTTGAAAGTTTAAGAAGAAGATGATAAATTAAACATTGTCGTCTTTTTATGTACCTTGAAAACTAGATAGCAAGAAAAGCAAGGCAAAACATAGGTTAAGCTACAAAGAGCGCACGGTGGATGCCTTGGTGCTAGGAGCCGAAGAAGGACGGGACGAACACCGATATGCCTCGGGGAGCTGTAAGTAAGCATCGATCCGGGGATTTCCGAATGGGGG
>NZ_JBLWFI010000018.1:0-451 GCF_048898065.1 Tepidibacillus infernus | reverse complement strand
AGAAGTCTCCCACTTCTAAACGTGAAGGTGTGCCAGCACCAGTGAAAGTAGGAGATGAATTTCGGTTAGGCGTAGCCTAAAGTTGTCTTTTTTTGCTATGATATAATCAGTCTTATATAAATGAAAGGCTGATATATCAATGAAATTAGACAGTAATAACCATTCTGTGTTCCTTAGTAGAATGGAATCACGATGTTGAGAAGCTTTTGCTTACTCACAACGGGTGGTGCGCCCATTGAAGTGATAAAGAAATATATAGAAAAATTTCCGACTCCTGCCAAGTACAAAAAGGAGTTTGCATGGCTCAAAGAAGTCGATAGCCTAGCGTTGGCAAACGCTCAACTGAATTTGCAGAAGGCATACCAAAACTTCTTCTCTGGTCGTGTTGAATTTCCTAAGTTCAAAAGCCGCAAGGCGAGACAGTCCTACACAACCAACGTGGTCAACGGAA
>NZ_JBLWFI010000017.1:0-462 GCF_048898065.1 Tepidibacillus infernus | reverse complement strand
AGTCCTTTCTTTCTCTCTGACCTCTGATCTCTTACCTCTGTCTTCTTTTTGTGGTGACCCGTAGGGGATTCGAACCCCTGTTACCGCCGTGAAAGGGCGGTGTCTTAACCACTTGACCAACGGGCCACTTTTAATCAAAATGGAGCTCCCAACCAGGATCGAACTGGTGACCTCTTCCTTACCATGGAAGCACTCTACCTACTGAGCTATGGGAGCATGGCTCCTCGTGCAGGACTCGAACCTGCGACAACTCGGTTAACAGCCGAGTGCTCTACCAACTGAGCTAACGAGGAACATTATGCCTGGCAACGTCCTACTCTCCCAGGATCCTTCGATCCAAGTACCATCGGCGCTGGAGGGCTTAACGGTCGTGTTCGGGATGGGAACGAGTGTATCCCCTCCGCCGTCATCACCAGGCTTGCAGGATGCAAGTCGTTCGACGTTGTCACATGGACGTGACGG
>NZ_JBLWFI010000016.1:0-552 GCF_048898065.1 Tepidibacillus infernus | reverse complement strand
CTTGCACTAAATGTATATATTTACCAAATGGACAGAATCACCTTTTCTTTAGGTTTTGTCCTTTTGGCTATAATTCACAAAAATATATTTACTGAAAATTTCGACTATATTTATGCAACGCTAGTGACCCTTTTTAAATTATCGAGAGAAGGAATAATTATTGTCTAATAATAAGAAAATAGAAAAATTCAAGTTGTTCAGAACATTTATTTCTTTATCATTGTTGATTTTCCTTTAAAATGGAATTAGAAAATATAATTCGTTCATTACCCTAGACTTTAGGGAAGGAGGCAACGTTATGCATATTGGTAATCGAATCAAAAAATTACGTGAATCTTTGGGGATTAAAAGGAAAGACTTTGCTTCAGGTGTTATATCCTACTCTCACTTAAGCAATATTGAGGTTGGTAAAAATGGTGCTTCAGAAGAGATATTAATCGCAATTGAAAAAAAACTTAATGTGCCAAAAGAATATTTAACAAGATATAAGGATATTGATCATGATTTAGAGACCAAATTATCCTCTTTGAAAGCGAATCTAGATCTTAAAAA
>NZ_JBLWFI010000015.1:0-613 GCF_048898065.1 Tepidibacillus infernus | reverse complement strand
GAATTCCCTTGTTTGGAGATACCCCCATAATAGCCGCCATTTTGCCCAGATTGCTTGATGACAGGATTTGTTCCTGCTTTTTTAATGAGCTGGCTAGCACTATTATAGTGGGAGAGATCCCCCATTTCACAGTAGACTTCAGCCGCTGTGATCAAGCCGATGCCGGGAACCGTAAGAAGAAACATTCCCTCGGTCTTAACAAAGATACGCTCAATTTCTTTTTCGTATGCTTCTATGTTTTTAGTATGCCATTCATATGCACTGAGCTTCTGTTTTAATACAAATAGCTCACTTGAAAGCTGTTTAATGGGCTTTGAAACACTTTCCTTGGGGCAAAGAGAAGCTTTTCAATCGTTGTTTTTCGGATTTTTAAATTGTGTTCTTTAGATACATTTCTCAATCCAGTCTCACCTAGCTCAAGAATCTGAGAGGCATGCGGATAATGGGTTAATATATGAAGGCTTGTCTTCCCCCAAAAATCACTAAAGATCTTGGTTGTTTTAACCTTATTATCCACAAGAACACTGTAACCCTGGTATTCACGCCAGATTTGGTCATGAATACCGCGAAGTTCCATTTTGATGCATGAGCGCTTATTAATTTCACTCCGTCT
>NZ_JBLWFI010000014.1:0-615 GCF_048898065.1 Tepidibacillus infernus | reverse complement strand
GTGTGACAGCGTGCCTTTTGTAGAATGAACCGGCGAGTTACGATTGCGTGCAAGGTTAAAGTGAAGAGCTGGAGCCGTAGCGAAAGCGAGTCTTAAAAGGGCGAAAGTACGTAGTCGTAGACCCGAAACCGTGTGATCTACCCATGTCCAGGGTGAAGGTGAGGTAACACTCACTGGAGGCCCGAACCCACTAGTGTTGAAAAACTAGGGGATGAGGTGTGGGTAGCGGTGAAATTCCAATCGAACTCGGAGATAGCTGGTTCTCCCCGAAATAGCTTTAGGGCTAGCCTTGGAGTAAGAATCTTGGAGGTAGAGCACTGATTGGGCTAGGGGCCCTCATCGGGTTACCGAACTCAGTCAAACTCCGAATGCCAAAGATTTATCTTCAGGAGTCAGACGGCGAGTGCTAAGATCCGTCGTCAAAAGGGAAACAGCCCAGACCATCAGCTAAGGTCCCCAAGTATACGTTAAGTGGAAAAGGATGTGGAGTTGCACAGACAACCAGGATGTTGGCTTAGAAGCAGCCACCATTCAAAGAGTGCGTAATAGCTCACTGGTCGAGTGACTCTGCGCCGAAAATGTACCGGGGCTAAACGTATCACCGAAGCTATGGAT
>NZ_JBLWFI010000013.1:0-671 GCF_048898065.1 Tepidibacillus infernus | reverse complement strand
TTTACTATTGGATTTGGACAGGAATCACCTGTACTTCCATTGTAAAGGATTTTTTTGTTGTATGGACAATTTTTGAAGATTGCTATTATTTTGAATCATCAGATTTAATTAATGCAACGCTAGTGAATAATTGTAAAATATGGTGTAGTTTTCTGCGGTGTGTAAGACAAAATTCGACTAAAAAAATATACTTGACGAAAGACGTTGAAATGTGCTAAATTTACATAGTCGCCAATACGACAAATTTTCTTAAAAGGATTAAAAAAATCATTGACGACAAAATACGATTCATGTTAGTATATTATTTGTCACTTCGTGAAACCTTATGATTAAAACGTTCGACAAAAAAATAAAGAAAAAAACAGTTGACAAATTAACATAATATATGATAAGATAAATTTTGTCGCTGTTACGACATACTAATTGAAACTTTGATTGCTCTTTGAAAACTGAACAGTGTAAAAGCCAAGCGTACCACGGAAATGTGGACCTAATCAATTTATTAGAGTTAACGATAACTTTTTATGCCCTTGTGATGATGCTTATGTAGCTGAATCACAGGACAAGAACTTCTAAGCAATAAATTGCTAAGAATTTCTATGGAGAGTTTGATCCTGGCTCAGGACGAACGCTGGCGGCGTGCCTAATACATGCAAGTCGAACGCTAGAGG
>NZ_JBLWFI010000012.1:0-743 GCF_048898065.1 Tepidibacillus infernus | reverse complement strand
TAACTTGTTTTGTTGCACTTGTGATTGCAAGGGTACTGGAACACCGCCTGAAAGGAAAATATTCGATTACAGCGATGCTGGAAAGTTTGAGAAAGGCCTCCTGCAGTCATATTCAAGATAATTATTATCTGTTTGATTATTACGACGAAATACTGACCGACATCGGTAAGGAATTAGACATCGAATTCGGAAAGAAATACATGTCACTTGGAGAAATAAAAAAAAATTTGGGAGAGGTCAAAAAAGGATAATTTTCACTACAACTCTTGGACATACAAAAACAGCCAAGAAACCAACATTCATGCGGGTTCAAGGCTGTTTTTTCTTTGATTTTGCTGCAAAAGTCAGGATAAATGCTTCCACATTTTATTTTTATAATAATATTCTATAGCTTCTTTCATCAACAATTCGTACTCTGCCAATTGATTTTGCTTTAAGAGTAATTTAGCCTCAATTATCTTAAAATGGTAGGCATCCTCTTCCTTATTACAATATTGCTTAGCTTCTTTAAGAATGTTAGTTAAATCATCTAAGGAATTTTGTTCTAAATATATCTCCATAATAGATTCATATGTAATAAACAGCTCATTATTTGTGGCTTTATTAAGTTCTAAACTTTTTAACTTCCCTCCGAAAGAAGTCTCCCACTTCTAAACGTGAAGGTGTGCCAGCACCAGTGAAAGTAGGAGATGAATTTCGGTTAGGCGTAGCCTAAAGTTGTCTTTTTTTGCTATGATATAATC
>NZ_JBLWFI010000011.1:0-769 GCF_048898065.1 Tepidibacillus infernus | reverse complement strand
AGTCCTTTCTTTCTCTCTGACCTCTGATCTCTTACCTCTGTCTTCTTTTTGTGGTGACCCGTAGGGGATTCGAACCCCTGTTACCGCCGTGAAAGGGCGGTGTCTTAACCACTTGACCAACGGGCCAAACTTTTTTCATCTTATGGCGGAGGGAGAGGGATTCGAACCCCCGTGGGCTTGCACCCTAACGGTTTTCAAGACCGCCCCGTTATGACCGCTTCGGTATCCCTCCAAGTTTATAAAAAAGTGGCGTCCCAGAAGAGATTCGAACTCCTGACACACGGCTTAGAAGGCCGTTGCTCTATCCTGCTGAGCTACTGGGACTTGTCATCCACATGGTAGCGGCGGAGGGAATCGAACCCCCGACCTCACGGGTATGAACCGTACGCTCTAGCCAGCTGAGCTACACCGCCATTTCAAAAAAATGGCTCCTCGTGCAGGACTCGAACCTGCGACAACTCGGTTAACAGCCGAGTGCTCTACCAACTGAGCTAACGAGGAACATTATGCCTGGCAACGTCCTACTCTCCCAGGACCCTTCGGTCCAAGTACCATCGGCGCTGGAGGGCTTAACGGTCGTGTTCGGGATGGGAACGAGTGTATCCCCTCCGCCGTCATCACCAGACACTGATATATTGAAGGTTGTACCTTCAAAACTAGCAGCAAGAAAAGCAATTAGGTTAAGCCCTCGACCGATTAGTATCCGTCAGCTCCATACCTTACGGTACTTCCACACCGGACCTATCAACCTTATCATCTTTAAGGGGTC
>NZ_JBLWFI010000010.1:0-896 GCF_048898065.1 Tepidibacillus infernus | reverse complement strand
CAATTCCTCGCTCGACTTGCATGTATTAGGCACGCCGCCAGCGTTCGTCCTGAGCCAGGATCAAACTCTCCATAGAAACTTTTAATGTTTTAGCATTTAGAGTTTCTTGTCCTGTGATTCAGCTACATGAGCATCTTCACGAGGGCATAAAAAGTTATCCTTAACTCTAATAAATTGATTAGGTCCACATTTCTGTGGTACGCTTGGCTTTTACACTGTTCAGTTTTCAAAGAGCAATAATTTCTTTTTTCTAGCCGTCATCTTTTGTGAAGACAAATAATATTTTATCACAAAATCATAATTCTTGTCAACAACTTTTTTATTTTCTTTTATCACCTTATTCGATTTTCTCGAAGTGACAGTGAAAATATATTATCATGTTTACTGACGTTATGTCAACAAGATATTTTAGTTTAAAATTAACATTTTATTGAACTTAATCATTTCAATGACTTAAATAATTTATCACAAATGACAGTTATCGTCAATACCCCCCTAATTTTGCAACACATTTAAACAACTATTAACCCGAAAGCATTGATTTCATTGATGTTTCCGGGGATTTTTATTTTATTTTTTTGTCATGTTTTAGTAGACTTATGTAGAATAATATGGTATAATTAAGGTAAAATCGTATTCAATTAAGGGAGCCATGTTCATGTTTCTCAGACAAGTGAAAAATAAAAAAACTGGTCGCATTTATTTATCCATCGTACAGAGCTATCGGGATGCTAATAGTAAATCCCCTAAATCCAGAACTATCGAATCCCTTGGTTATCTGGATGAACTAGAAAAACAATACGATGATCCGATTGCTTTTTTTAACGAAAAAATTAAACAGATGAACGAACAATACGCTTCTGAACGTTCTTCCATTTCTTTCACTATCCAACGGG
>NZ_JBLWFI010000009.1:0-1005 GCF_048898065.1 Tepidibacillus infernus | reverse complement strand
AAAAACATTAAATCTGACATCCGACTTCCGGCATCTGAAATCTGTATTTGGACGATTAGCTCAGCTGGGAGAGCACCTGCCTTACAAGCAGGGGGTCGGCGGTTCGATCCCGTCATCGTCCACCATTAAAATTCAAGTAATCGTATTGAATTATTAGTTATAAAGTTAGCCGGTGTAGCTCAATTGGTAGAGCAACTGACTTGTAATCAGTAGGTTGGGGGTTCAAGTCCTCTTGCCGGCACCATTAAAAATCAGGCTACAATGTCGAATTATCATCTATGTTGCATGAAGATTGTTGTACTCGAAGAGTGCACCATAAAAATTGACTATATGGAGCTGTGGTGTAGAGGCCTAACATGCCTGCCTGTCACGCAGGAGACCGCGGGTTCGAATCCCGTCAGCTCCGCCATATAAAATTTCTTATGAGCCATTAGCTCAGCAGGTAGAGCACCTGACTTTTAATCAGGGTGTCACAGGTTCGAATCCTGTATGGCTCACCATTTAAATATGCGGGTGTGGCGGAATTGGCAGACGCACTAGACTTAGGATCTAGCGCCTATGGCGTGGGGGTTCAACTCCCTTCACCCGCACCATTATAATTTCGAGCACTACGTCGAATTACATTCTACTTAAGAAAAAACGTTGTACTCGAAGAGTGCTCCATTAACGTGCCGGGGTGGCGGAATTGGCAGACGCACAGGACTTAAAATCCTGCGGTAGGTGACTACCGTACCGGTTCAAGTCCGGTCCTCGGCACCATCTATAATTTTAAGTACAACATCGATTTAACATCATTCTTAGAAAATAATTTTTGTACTGTAAGTGCATTATTTAAAATGAGTGTAGCAATGCGAATTTTGTTAACAATCAAAAATACTTGTGCCCTTAGCTCAGCTGGATAGAGTGTCTGACTACGAATCAGAAGGTCGGGAGTTCGAATCTCTCAGGGCACGCCATTTACGGGGTGTGGCTCAGCTTGGTAGAGCACCTGGTTTGGGACCAGGG
>NZ_JBLWFI010000008.1:0-1951 GCF_048898065.1 Tepidibacillus infernus | reverse complement strand
AAGCCTCTGTTGTAAGTTTCTTGATGTAGTAATCTTGTTTACCATTTTCAACATGTTCAAAAATTTTTTTAAAATTTATGGGTGAAACCCATTTACCAAATGACGAAATTAGTGTATTCTTGTCCATGACGTTTTCCTTTACTATTGGATTTGGACAGGAATCACCTGTACTTCCATTGTAAAGGATTTTTTTTGTTGTATGGACATATAATTTTTGAAGATTGCTATTATTTCGAATCATCAGATTTAATTAATGCAACGCTAGTGTTTATTTTTATCTCTTTCCTTCTCCTTTATCTCTTCGGTCAGTTCCTTAGAGAATTCTGCTGACAATCTTGTTTGATATTTCTTATTGTTCAAGCTTAAATAAACTTCTTTGTTCTTTTTAGAACTTTTCATCAATCTTATTGAAATATAAATGAAAGAATATAATGCGGTCATTATAATTCCTGCTATAAGCCCTGATGTCTGCCCTGAAATAAATGGCATACTCAAAATAATCATAACCATACTTAATAAAACAATCCAAGAGGTTAATGGGTATCCGGGCATCTGACACTTACCTTCTGGAGGACATCCATTCTTTTTACGAAAGCGTATATGAGTAGCAATTATAATGACATATGTAAAAAGTAATGCAAAACCACCTGAACTTATTAAAAATAGATAAATTTTTGGAAGCAAAAAACCAATACTTAATCCTAAAAACATAGCTAGACCTGAAAATAATATTCCGCGATAAGGAACATCCTTTTTATCTTTTAGCCACTTAGGAGCTAGGCCATCATCAACAAGAGACCTCATCATTCTTCCAAGTCCAAACATGGCTGCCAACATTGTAGAAAGAATAGCTGTTATCAGTACCAGATTAATAACCGTACCTGCCCACCCAATTCCCCACCTATTCAAAGCTGCTACCATTGGACTTACATCTTCACTAAGCGTGGTTGTAGGAATGAGTGGAAGAAGTACAGCAATAGAAAGGATATAAAATCCTACAAGTGACAAAACGGTATAAGTAATTGCTTTAGGAACCGTTTTTTTAGGATTATCTGTTTCTGAAGCAGCTAATCCAATGATTTCAAAGCCAGCATAGGAAAAAATTACGACAAGCATACTTCCCGCAATCCCCTTTATTCCCCTAGGCATTAAAGGTTCCCTAACTAATTCTCCGGCACCGATTGTTGAAATCCCTGGAAATATTCCTATAATTAATAATAATGCGATTATGATAAAAGAAGCTATTGCTAATAACTTTACTGCAGCAAGACCGCTTTCCAGCTTGCTTAGCTTATCAGCTCCTAAAAGATTAAGCAACGTAACACCAATTATTATTAAGCTTCCTAGCAAATAAATGGATATATTTGGAATCCATTCACGTACCAAAATGGATACAGCAGTGGCTTCACTTGACATGGCTAGAACCATTCCTGTCCAGTATACCCATCCAACGACAAATCCAGCTCCCGGACCAAATGCTTGTGTTGCAAAGGTACGAAAAGAACCTGTATCAGGATTTGCTACAGTCATCTCAGACAAGGCAAAGAGTATAAAATAAACGAGTACTCCTCCCAAGATATAGGATATTAAAATAGCAGGTCCAGCGGCATGAATCGCTACCGACGAACCTAGAAAAAATGAACCTCCTATTACAGTCCCTAATGCCATCACTGTAAGCTGCCATGCGGACAGTCCTTTATGTTTTTTCTCCATAATCTTCTCCTTAACGCTTAAGCATCACAAAATAAAAGTAGTTTCCATATTTATTATCCCTTAAATTTAGAAATCCATTCTACAGTATAAACCTTCCTCATTTTGTACGATTTGATGCTAGAATAAAAATAGGACAACTTAAATAGAGATTTTTCCTAAGTTTAGTATAAAATAAATATAACTGAACCAGGGGGAAATGTTTAATGGGAAATCAAAAGAAACAATACAGTGCTGAATT
>NZ_JBLWFI010000007.1:0-2309 GCF_048898065.1 Tepidibacillus infernus | reverse complement strand
CTAAGTCGTGCTATGTCTGGTGATGACGGCGGAGGGGATACACTCGTTCCCATCCCGAACACGACCGTTAAGCCCTCCAGCGCCGATGGTACTTGGATCGAAGGATCCTGGGAGAGTAGGACGTTGCCAGGCAAAGAATAAAGGACTACCGAAAGGTAGTCTTTTTGTATATACGAAAGTAGGTCGTACCGAGGCGTGAGAAGCCGAGTATTTTTTTGAACCCAGGCTCTCAGTAGTATGAGTAAAATTATTGTGGGAGGAAAAACAACCTTATAAGGCAGATAATGGAATCTGCTTGAATAAGAAGAATATTAAGCAGAAAGATGTAAGCAAAAAAATATGGAAAAGAGGGTCTCTCCTTGGTAGAATCATATTCGTGACAACAGATTCAAAGGAGTGAGCCCTCATGAAAAATATTAACACAAAATATCCGACGTTAAAAGAGATAGAACAGTTAGTTTGGAGGAATTTGCAGGAAACCTTTTCGACGGTCATGAAATTACTTTTAGAGGATTTTGATCAACAGATTATAGATAAACGAGATAAACAAAGATTTCATCTAAAAGATAAAAGAAAATTAACTATCGATAGCCTTTTTGCTGAGATAGAAATTAACCGTACATACTACCGTGATCGAGAGACAGGTGAATATGTCTACCTTCTTGATCGATATCTAGGTTTCGAAGGAGCCAAAGGGTTTAGTCCATTAGTGGAGGAAGCAGCTATTGAACTAGCTGTATCTGGACCTTCTTATCGAAAAGCAGCTAATACCCTTGAAACTATCCTTGGTTATCGGGTTATGAGTCATGAAGCTATTCGCCAGCATTTGTTGAGTGTGGAAGCTATTCAGAAAGAGAAACAATCAATTACTTCACCCGTATTGTTTGTGGAAGTAGATGGTTTATATATAAAGCGACAAGAGAAGCAAATCAAGGGTAAAGAAGAAAAAATTGCAGCAGTTCATCAAGGATGGGAGGTTAACGGAAAGCGAGTAACTTTGCAAGAAAAGCGTCATTATATTCACCGAGGAAAAGAGCCTTTTTGGGAAGGGTTTGAGAATTTCCTGATGGAAACATATGACTATGATCCTACGGTGCATCGTCTTGTTATAAATGGAGATGGGGCAGGATGGATTACCGCTTGCCGTGACTACTTCAAGGATAGGGCCTTCTTCAGTATTGATCGATTTCATATTGCAAGAGATATTCGAAGATTATTTCGAGACCATCCCCGTTATAAGGCAATGCAGAAAGCACTAGCAGCTTATGATGGAGAGAAACTGATGACAGAATTAAACAGTGCCGTAGGTACATTGAATGACGAAACAAAAGAGAAACGCTTAGAAGAACTTATCAAGCAGCTTGAACAGTATCCTGAGGCGTTAGGGGACTATAGAAAATGGTTAAAGGAACATGGGATTGATCCAACTGGAATGCGTCCTATGGGAAGTGCAGAAGCGACAATGAGTGTATTTGCAAAGCGTATGAAAAATGGACGGAGTTGGGTTAACAAAGGAGCTAGTGCCATGATGACAGCAATGGTATCGATCCTCGACAAATTAGCTCTAAAAACACTATTTGGTCGAGTAGAAAAATGGTCAGAAGCCAAAGAAGAAAAACCACCAAAGCAGTATGTGAAAAAGGTAGTAAGAACCGTAGGTAAAGTTACACGAAACAATATTATGTATCTAAAGAATAAAGCGAATATCCCAGTATATGAAGTACTAAAGGAATTAAAAGGATTTTAAAAAAATAATATATGGTTTTACTTTGGAAAACCCATAAAATATGAATACGCTTACGTAAATGTGGATGGAATAAAATTCCTCCCACAAATACTTGACTCAGACCTCTCAGTATATAGACTTGTTTGGACATTTAAAAAGTGGTATATTTTTTAGAGAAATGAATTTTACGCGGACGTGGCGGAATCGGCAGACGCGCTAGATTCAGGTTCTAGTGGTAGAAATATCGTGGGGGTTCAAATCCCTTCGTCCGCACCATATGTTTTCAGTAAATGGATTAAGCTTGGTAGACAACACGTTGGAGGTATGAAAGGAATAGGTTTAAATTCTATCTTCTTGGCCTTCAAAACGCACTAGACATGTTTGAGTATGTCTTTTTTATTTGGGGTATTGACGATAACTGTCATTTGTGATAAATTATTTAAGTCATTGAAATGACCTGACTTTTGCAGCAAAATCAAAGAAAAAACAGCCTTGAACCCGCATGAATGTTGGTTTCTTGGCTGTTTTTATATGTCCAAGAGTTGTAGTGAAAATTATCCTTTTTTGACCTCTCCCAAAATTT
>NZ_JBLWFI010000006.1:0-10535 GCF_048898065.1 Tepidibacillus infernus | reverse complement strand
CCAGTAAGACCCCTTAAAGATGATAAGGTTGATAGGTCCGGTGTGGAAGTACCGTAAGGTATGGAGCTGACGGATACTAATCGGTCGAGGGCTTAACCTAATTGCTTTTCTTGCTGCTAGTTTTGAAAGTAAAAACAATTTGTATTTTACAACGCGCTCCGTTGTCCGTGTATTTCTTTGAATAAAAAATAAGGCGAGAAATACACTACCAAAAGTCGCTGCTAATGTAAAAAACAAATGATTACCAACTAAATAATAAATGTACACAAAGTGTACAAGTCACGCTAAGAGCTAATGCTCTAAGTCGTGCTATGTCTGGTGATGACGGCGGAGGGGATACACTCGTTCCCATCCCGAACACGACCGTTAAGCCCTCCAGCGCCGATGGTACTTGGATCGAAGGATCCTGGGAGAGTAGGACGTTGCTAGGCAAAGAATAAAGGACTACCGAAAGGTAGTCTTTTTGTATATACGAAAGTAGGTCGTATTAAATGTGATTTTTATTACAACTATATCAATTATTTTTGTTGTATAATTAAAGCGCTTACAAAACGAGATAAAAAGAAGTAAGACAAGTATATTGGGGGAGTTTTTGAGGTGGGGGGACCTATGGAAAGAAAAGAATTTATCATCCGAATTGATTTTAGAGATCGTTTAGGACTAGGGTATGAAATTTTGGAGGTATTAAAGGATAAGAATATCAATTTATTAGGGATGGAAGCAAAAACAAATCATGGGATGGTTATTAAATTTAGATGTCTAGAAGACGAGTTTCAACATTTAATCGATCAATTAGATAAAATTGATGGAGTTCTGTCTATTTTAAATTGTGACCACATGCCCTATGAGCAAAGGGAACATGAATTAACAACCATCTTAAATTCAGTAAGTGAAGGGGTTATTGCGGTTAATAAAATGGGTGAAATTACTCATATGAACGATGTTGCTAGTCAAATTCTTCATTATTCCAAAGAAAAGGCTATTGGAATGAAAATTGAAGATTTATTAGAAGCAAAAATACCCATTCTTGAGACCTTGAAAAATGGGAGATCATATAAACATAAAGAAATTAAAATCAAAAAAGATCGGAGAGTATTCCACTACTTAACTAGTGGTGTACCTGTTATAAATGAAAAAAATCAAATTATGGGAGCCGTGGCTACACTTAAGGATTACAAGCAAGTTGAAGAGATGATATTACAAATTGATCGAAAAAAAACATTAACGACGTTCGATGATATTATTTTTCAAAGCTCAAATATGAGGCAAATAGTGGATACAGCAAAAATGGTAGCAAAAAGTGATTCTTCTATTTTACTTCGGGGAGAAAGTGGAACCGGAAAAGAATTATTTGCCCGTGCGATTCATATGGAAAGCAATCGTTCAAAATCTCCTTTTATTGCAATTAATTGTGCTGCTTTACCAGAAAATCTTTTAGAAAGTGAACTGTTCGGATATGAGGAAGGCTCGTTTACTGGTGCGGTTAAAGGGGGAAAGAAAGGATTATTTGAGCAAGCAGATACAGGGACATTATTTTTAGATGAAATTGGAGAAATTTCTCCACAAATTCAAGTTCGGCTATTGCGGGTATTACAGGAAAAGGCAGTTAGAAGAGTAGGGGGGAATAAAGAGGTTCCTGTAGATGTTCGGATTATTGCAGCAACTCACCAAAATCTTGAGGAAATGATTAGTAAAAAGCTATTTCGTGAAGATCTATACTATAGATTAAATGTAATTCCTCTTAGAATTCCACCTTTACGTGAAAGACCAAAGGATATTCCTTTAATTGCCCAACACTTAATTCAGAAGATAGGAATTAAATTAAACAAACTTCAAGTCTATTTATCAAAAGAAGCAATTGAGTATATGATGGCGCAAAAATGGCCAGGTAATGTCCGGCAATTAGAGAATACATTAGAGCGAATCATCAATGTAATTCCAGATCAAGAAATAAAGCTTCTGCACTTTTTAGAATGGGCAAATTTAGAACCAATGAAACAACGAATCGAAAGGAGAATTGAAAATAACGATCATTATTTTCATATAAAGATCCCAATTGAACCCCAATGGCCATCTCTAAAAGATATTGTTAGAGAGGTTGAAAAACAAGTCGTTTTAAAAGTGATGAAAACCCATAATTCCTCCCGTAAAGCTGGTCGAATTCTAGGTGTTTCCAATACGACAATCCTAAATAAAATTAAAGATGATGAATTTTAAAATAGAATAGTTAAATTTTTTTCTTTTCAAACAATTTTGGCACTAAAATTGCAAGAAAATATAGATAGAACCATATAATTATAAAAAATTTCAGGAGGAGTAGTATGAAGCAAACACAAGAGAAAGAACAGTTAGAAAGGGGCCTAAGTGAACGCCATATTCAAATGATTTCTCTAGGTGGAGCAATTGGTGTAGGCTTGTTTTATGGTTCGGCTACAACGATTCAAATGGCAGGACCAGCTATCTCCCTATCTTATTTAATTGGAGGAATCATTATCTTTATTATTATGCGTGCACTTGGAGAGATGGCGGTTGCGGAACCTGTATCAGGTTCATTTAGTTCTTATGCCAATCGTTATGTAGGACCATTTGCTGGTTATTTAACTGGATGGACCTATTGGTTTATGTGGGTTGTAGTTGGGATGGCCGAGATTACAGCTGTTGGCGTATACGTTAATTACTGGTTCCCTGATATTCCACAATGGGTATCAGCCTTGGGTGCTTTACTGATTATGACGATTGTAAACCTGATCAATGTCAAAGCATTTGGTGAATTTGAATATTGGTTTGCTCTTATTAAAGTCGTTGCTATTGTAGCTATGATCATTGCTGGACTCTTAATGATTTTCTTGGGGTTTGGAAATGGTGGACAACCTATCGGTTTTGATAATTTGTGGGTAAACGGTGGATTTTTCCCAAATGGATTTACTGGAATCTTATTTTCGCTAGTGATGGTCATGTTTTCCTTTGGTGGAGTTGAATTGATAGGTATTACTGCAGGAGAGGCGCAAAATCCTCAAAAGTCAATCCCAAATGCAGTAAATAAGGTGATTTGGCGAATTCTTATTTTTTATGTGGGCGCATTAAGTATCATGATGATTCTTTATCCTTGGAATGAAATTGGAACAAATGGAAGCCCTTTCGTCTTGATTTTTGATAAAATTGGAATTCCAGCTGCTGCTGCCATTATTAACTTTGTTGTGTTAACAGCCGCATTATCTGCCTTTAATAGTGGATTATTTAGTACAGGGCGTATGCTTTATAACTTAGCGTTACAAAATAATGCACCAAAGGTGTTTGGGAAGTTAAGTAAAACAAGCACTCCATATGTTGGGATTCTTTTTTCAGCCTTCTTTTTACTGATTGCTGTTTTTCTAAATTACGTTGTACCTGAAAAAGTATTTCTGTATATCTCTGCTGTAGCAACCGTTGCGGTTATTACGAGCTGGACAATCATTCTAATTACTCAATTACGTTTTAGAAAAGCAAAAAGCAAAGAAGAGATTAATAATCTTACTTTAAAGTTGCCCTTCTGGCCATACTCTTCATATATCGCATTGGGATTTTTAGCGTTAGTCGTAGTTTTAATGGCCTTTATTGACGGGATGTCAGTTGCCCTTTATGTAGCACCTGTATGGTTTATATTCCTTTATCTTGGCTATAAATTACGTCGTCCGGTTAAGAGTGAAACCACAGTAGGAACAAAGCCAATTTCACAACATGATTAAAGAGAAAAAACACCGATCAAAATGGGTCGGTGTTTTCTTATTTAAGCTGATAAATTTTTTTATCACCTATAAAAAATATTGTCAATATTTTTTGACACTCGAGTAAGATAAAACAAACATGTGCATACAATCCATTTTTATATTCAAAAAGGATCATTTTCTTCCATTGTAGCGTGTCGAAATAGACCTCATGATCAATTGGCATGATTTTTGCTACAAAACATAATAAGCGATTAGAGATTTAAAATTATCATTTTATAGGAGGAGAAAGAAATGTCGAATACAGATAAAAAAGATGTTTTTAGTATTTTTGCTGAGATGGAGAAATATGGACATGAGCAGATTATTTTTAACTATGATAAGGCAACAGGTTTAAAATCGATTATCGCTATTCATGATACTACTTTAGGTCCTGCTCTAGGTGGTTGCAGGATGTGGAACTACGAATCAGAACAAGATGCCCTACGTGATGCATTACGTCTATCTAGAGGCATGACTTATAAATGTGCTGTATCAAATGCAATGCATGGTGGTGGAAAAACAGTTATTATCGGCGATCCAAAGAAAGATAAGTCAGATGAATTATTCCAATCACTTGGCTCTTATATCGAAACGTTAAAGGGCCGTTACTATACTGGAACAGATGTTGGAACAGTTGGAATGGACTTTGTATCTGCCAAAAAACAAACAAACTATGTGGTTGGATTACCTGAAGAATATGGTGGAAGTGGTAATTCGGCAATTATTACGGCTTATGGGGTCTGGAGAGGAATGAAAGCAACTGCAAAAGAAGCTTTTGGAACAGATTCTCTAAATGGATTAACTGTGGCTGTTCAAGGTTTAGGTAAAGTAGGACACAACTTAGTAAAATATTTAATCGATGAAGGTGCAAATTTAATTGTAACGGATATATTTGAAGAAAATGTTCATAGAGTAAAGGAAGAGTTTCGTCAAGTTAAAACGGTAAAACCGGAAGAAATTTTCAGTGTAGAATGTGATATTTTCTCACCTAACGCTTTAGGTGCTGTAATTAACGACCAAACTATTTCGCAATTAAAATGTAAAGCGATTTGCGGTGCAGCAAATAATGTACTTGCAGAAAATCGTCACGGTGATCTTTTACATGAAAAAGGTATTCTTTATGCACCAGATTATGTTGCCAATGCTGGTGGTTTAATTCAAGTAGCAGATGAATTGCAAGGTTATAATAAAGATCGAGCATTTAAAAATGCTAGCTTAATTTATGATATTTTAGGTCAGATCTTTGAGATTTCTAAAAAAGAAAATATTCCAACTTATAAAGCAGCAGATGTATTAGTTGAAACTAAAATTGAGAAAATTGGAAGAGTTCAAAGCAAATTTACAGGTAGATAAAATAGATGGGTTGTCTTTTATTCGGAGAAGGGATCATTACCCTTCTCTTCCTTTAAAACATTCAATTTAAAAGAGATTTGGTCAGAGAAGATCCGGTGGTGAGAAAGATGAGATTTAGACAATTTGAAGAAGTGATGACAAAGGCAAAGAACTCCAAACCAGTTAGAGTAAGTATTGCAGCAGCTCACGATGAAGATGTGCTCGTTGCAGTCAAACAAGCTGTAGAATTAGAGTTAATCGAACCATATTTTGTTGGAAATAAGGTAGAGATTGAAAGGATTACCTCACAGATGGGCTTTGATCTACAAGACTTTGTGGTTTTCCCAACAAATAGTGAAGAGGAATCTGCTTATGTAGCAGCTAAGTTAGCCAATGAAGGAACAACTCAGATTATTATGAAGGGTTTTATTAATAGTACCCCCTTTTTAAAAGGAGTTCTACATAAGGATTTTCAATTAAAAACAGGCCGTATTCTTAGCCATTTATCAGCGTTTGAAATACCTGAATTTAATCATTTGTATTATATGACGGATGGGGGGCTTAATATTGCCCCGGATTTAATACAAAAAGAACAAATTTTACTCAATGCAATTGAGTTTTTGCAACGATTGGGAATGGAAAAACCAAAAATAGCATTATTGTCAGCAAATGAACGAGTAAACGAAAAAATGCCTGTAACGATTGATTGTTATCATTTATCCCAACAAGCAAAAAAAGGTGTTTTCGGTTCTGTGATCATGGAAGGACCATTACCTTTGGACTTGGCCATTAGTAAGGAATCTTTGTATCATAAGAAGATTTACAGTGAAATTGAGGGAGACGCTGATTTATTATTTGTTCCAAACATAGAAGCAGGTAATATCTTTGGGAAAGCTATCACCTATTTCGCAAAAGGAATTATGGCAGGTGTCGTCTTAGGTGCAAAAGTTCCACTTATTTTAAATTCTAGATCAGATTCAGCGAAGGCAAAATTAGCTTCTATTGCTTTAACGGTTGTTTCTGTTAATCAAGGGGCAGTCAATGAAACTAACCTATATTTTCGATCAAGTGATTGGCTTGAATAATTGGAACAACAAAAGGGGGGGGAAGGAAATGAGAGCTTTTATCGTTGTGAATGATGATTTATGTAAAGGATGCGAAATATGTGTAGCTACATGTCCAACAGATACATTATCAATCGCAAAGGAACCAAACAAAAAAGGTTATTATCCAGCCATTCAACATGCACCTGATCAATGCACAGGTTGTAGACAGTGTGCATTAATGTGTCCTGAAGTCGCAATTAAAGTCATTGTAGAAAAATAAAATCAAAGGGGGATGGAGAGATGAAAAAATATTTAATGAAGGGAAACGAAGCTATTGCGGAAGCAGCGATTCAAGCAGGCTGTCGTTTTTATTTTGGTTATCCTATAACTCCTTCTACGGAGATTATTGAATATATGGCTCAAAAAATGCAAAAGGTCGGTGGCACCTTTTTGCAGGCTGAAAGCGAGATTGCAGCGATTTATATGGTTTTTGGCGCGGCTGGTGCAGGAAAAAGAGTAATGACTGCCTCTTCTAGTATAGGAATTAGTTTAAAACAGGAAGGAATTTCGTTCTTAGCGGCTAACGAATTACCGGCTGTTATTGTCAATATAATGCGCACTGGACCAGGGTTAGGGGGTCTAGGCCCTTCACAGGCTGATTATTTCCAGGCGGTAAAAGGAGGAGGACATGGAGATTACCGCTTAATTGTTCTTGCCCCAAGTTCAGTCCAAGAGATGGCAGATTTGATTATGGATGGGTTTGATTTAGCAGATCTTCACAGGAATCCTGTCATGATCTTAGCTGATGGGGTACTTGGGCAAATGATGGAACCTGTTGTTTTCCATAATCGTAAACCAATTGAAGTAGATAAATCTTGGGCTACAACTGGTGCAAAGGATCGTCCACGTAATATGATTACTTCTTACAACCTCCAAAATGAAGCAGGGGAAGCCAAGGCATTATATTTGGAAAATAAATATAAAGGAATTAAAGAAAGAGAGCAACGTTGGGAAGTTTACCGAATGGAAGATGCAGAATATGTTTTTGTAGCTTATGGTACAAGTGCGCGTATCGTCAAAGGAGTGGTAGACACCTTAAGAGAAGAAGGTCACAAAGTTGGTTTAATTCGTCCAATTACTTTATGGCCATTTCCGGAAAAAGCATTTACACCGATTATTCAAAAAGTGAAAGGGTATATGGTTGTTGAAATGAGTGCTGGACAAATGGTGGAAGATGTAAAATTAAATGTTAATGGTGCCGCCCCAGTTGCTTTTTACAGTAGACAAGGTGGTATTACACCTCAGCATGATGAAATGAAAGAGAAGTTTTATCAATCCTTTGATGTTAGGGGCATGAGAATATGATCGTTACATTTACAAAAACAAAAGCATTAACAGATACACCATTTCATTATTGTCCGGGTTGTACTCATGGGATTATTCATCGGATATTAGGCGAAGTTTTAGAAGAATTGGATCTTTTAGGGGATACGATAGGAGTTACCCCAGTTGGTTGCGCTGGTTTTATTGAGCAATATTTTAATATTGATTTTCAAGGTGGGGCACATGGGAGAGCACCAGCAGTAGCAACCGGAATAAAAAGGTCTCTTCCAGATAAAATTGTATTTACTTATCAAGGTGACGGAGATATGGCATCGATTGGAATCGCTGAAGCGATACACGCAGCAGCAAGAGGAGAGAAAATAACTACGATTTTCGTGAACAATGGAATTTATGGAATGACTGGTGGTCAAATGGCTCCAACTAGTTTAATTGGACAAAAAACTTCTACCTCACCATATGGTCGAGAAGCGAGCCAAGCAGGATATCCTTTAGATTTACCATTACTAATTAGTCATATTCCAGGGGCAGCCTATGTTGCATCAGTTTCAGTAGATACCCCTCAAAATGTTTTAAAAGCGAAAAAAGCAATCAAAAAGGCATTTCAAATCCAAATGCAAGGTTTAGGTTTTACGATGGTTAGTGTTTTATCAACTTGTCCAACAAACTGGGGTATGTCTCCTAATCAATCACTTCAATGGTTACAAGACAATTTGAAAAATTATTATACCTTAGGTGAATTAAAAACACCTGAGATGTTGAAATAGGAGGGGTTGAATATGGAACAAATCATTATTTCTGGTTTTGGCGGTCAAGGAATCCTTTTTGTTGGAAAGCTTTTAGCCTATGCCGGTATGATGGCTGGGAAACATGTTTCATGGATTCCTTCCTATGGTCCTGAAATGCGTGGAGGAACGGCTAATTGTTCTGTTACCATTTCCGACCATCCTATTACCTCTCCGATTGTAAATAAATGTAGCTATTTGCTAGCGTTAAATGAACCTTCAGTAGATAAATTTGTAAAAGACGTAAAACAAGGTGGGAAAGTCATTTTAAATGGTTCGATTATTAAAAAAGGTAAACCCGAATCTGCTATGGTCGAATGGATTTCAATCCCCGCACAAGAAATGGCAGAGGAAGTAGGTGCCTCATCTCTCTTGAATATGGTGATGTTAGGTGTATTTCTTAAATATAACTCGATTCTTACACTGAATGATATTCGAAATGGAATGGAAGAAATGCTTGGTAACAAAAGACCTGATCGAATTGAAATGAATCTCAAGGCGATCCAGAAAGGAATGGAGCATGTTGTGGCATTGGAGGAGCAATATGCCTAAAGAATATAAAATTTTAGCCATTAACCCTGGCTCAACATCAACCAAATTTGCTCTTTATCAGGGAGAAAAATTATTATATAAAGATACGGTTCGACATACAGATCAGGAATTATTATCTTATTCAAACATTGCTTCACAATTAGAATATCGTTTAATCATACTTTTAGAAAGTTTAAAGAAACACCAAATTTCTATGGATTTGTTGGATGCAGTCGTGGGTAGGGGAGGGTTTTTAAAGCCTCTTGCTAGTGGAACTTATTTAGTAAATGAAATAATGTTGCAAGATCTACTGGGATCCAAATATGGCGAACATGCTTCAAATCTAGGAGCTCTAATGGCTTACCATATAGCTCATCCTTTAGGAATCCCATCTTTTATTGTAGATCCAATAGTGGTAGATGAAATGGAGTCAGTTGCACGTTTATCGGGTATTCCAGAAATTGAAAGGAAAAGTCATGTACATGCGTTAAATATTAAAGCGGTTTCTAGAAAAGTGGCTAATCAGCTTGGTAAACCATATGATGCATTTAATTTTGTTATTGTTCACTTAGGTGGTGGAATCTCTGTTGTAGCTGAGCGCCAAGGAAAATTAATTGATGTAAATAACGCAAATAATGAAGGACCTTATTCACCAGAAAGAGCTGGTGGCCTTCCTTCATATCAACTAGTTAAATTATGTTATTCAGGAACGTTTACTGAGAGAGAAATGTTATCTCGTTTAACTAAAGAAGGTGGGTTTTATTCATATCTTGGAACAAAGAATGCCATAGAAGTAGAAGAAAGAATGAATAATGGTGATCAACAGGCAAAAGCCATTTTAGATGGGATGATTTATCAAGTCGCCAAAGAAATTGGTGGAATGGCTGCAGTACTAAATGGAGAAGTTGATGGCATTATTCTTACCGGCGGGTTAGCTTTTTCCGATTATATTGTTGAGCAAATAAGTAAAAAAATTAGGTTTATTGCCCCAATTTATATTATACCTGGTGAGGAAGAATTAGAATCTTTAGCCTTTGGAGCATTACGTATTCTAAGTGGGGAAGAAGAGGCAAAAGTATATAATTAAAAAGGAATTATGAAAAATAAAAGGTGTGCTGTATGTAATGCCGAATCAATGATGTTTAGTTTAAACTTCATTGATTCGGTTGCAGAGCATGAACATGTGCCAATTGGGTATCGCGTCATTTATTATTTTTGCAAACAATAAAGGAGTTCTGACAAATTGAATTTAACCAAGTCGCCTATAAGACAAATTTTCAATAGGATCAAAAAAATCATTGACGACAAAATGTGACTCATGGTAGTATATGAATTGTCGCTTCATGAAACCTTATAAATGAAGCGATTGATAAAATAAAAAATAACAGTTGACAAGTTAACATAATATTTGATAAGATAAATTTTGTCGCTGTTGATAAGTTTCATTCTTTAAAACAGGCGATAGGAAAGTTCTAAAAGATGATTGACAAGCAACAATCTTTTATGGTAAACGCTAAAATTGCTCTTTGAAAACTGAACAGTGTAAAAGCCAAGCGTACCACAGAAATGTGGACCTAATCAATTTTTAGAGTTAAGGATAACTTTTTATGCCCTTATGATGATGCTCATGTAGCTGAATCACAGGACAAGAACTTCTAAGCAATAAATTGCTAAGAATTTCTATGGAGAGTTTGATCCTGGCTCAGGACGAACGCTGGCGGCGTGCCTAATACATGCAAGTCGAACGCTAGAGG
>NZ_JBLWFI010000005.1:11966-25524 GCF_048898065.1 Tepidibacillus infernus | reverse complement strand
ACTATTGGATTTGGACAGGAATCACCTGTACTTCCATTGTAAAGGATTTTTTTGTTGTATGGACAATTTTTGAAGATTGCTATTATTTTGAATCATCAGATTTAATTAATGCAACGCTAGTGAAAAAGGGTAAAAGCCAAAATTCTTAATCTTCTTCCATTAAAAAGGAAAATTAAAAAAGAGAAAGAAGTAGTTAAACAAGATTAGATCAGAACTAGTCTATTATGAAGGGAAGGCGGTGAGAGAATGAGAAGACTATTGGTTGTAATCACCACATTATTGTTAATTTTTACATTGACCACTTCCATGTTAGCCCAAGAAAAAATCCCACCAGATCGTGCGGACAACACTTACTTTATCGCCTTCAAATCTAAAGTGGATACGAAGGTAATAAAGGATCACGGTGGGAAATTGAAAAATCAATATCAATATATTCCAGTTGTAGCTGCAAAACTACCAGATAAAGCAATAGAAGCATTATCCAAGAATCCAAATATAGATTATATAGAAAAGGATGCCATAGCGAAAGCTTCAAGTCAAGTGATTCCATGGGGAATCCCTCATGTAAAAGCTACAAATGTTCAGGACTTAGGCAATTCTGGAAAAGGGATTAAAATAGGGATCATTGACACTGGAATAGATGACACGCATGAAGATTTAAAGGTCAATGGAGGAGCAACTTTTGTAGAAGGGACAACTGATTTTAAGGATGACAATGGCCATGGTACACATGTAGCAGGGACTATAGCTGCTTTAGATAATGAAATAGGTATTATAGGAGTTGCACCACAGGCAGAAATTTATGCGATTAAAGCCTTAGATCAAAGCGGAAGCGGTAATTACAGTGACATTGTTGCAGGAATTGAGTGGGCAATCACAAACAAAATCGACATCGTAAATATGAGCCTTGGCGAAAAACTTAAGGCAGAGCATGAAGAAGAAAAGGAGCTTTTTATCAAAAAAATGGGCGAACTTACTTTGGATGTAGATTGGTTAAAAAAAAGCATAAACAAGTTTCACAAATGAGGAAAAAAGTCATTGATTGATTTTGAAGGTTCTAAACTAACCATAAAGCGTCAGTGTAGTCTCATAGGATTAGCAAGATCTACAGCATATCATGTTCCAGTTGAAGTTGCTCCATCACAAGAAGAAATTAATATTAAGAATGCTATTGATAGAATTCACTATAAAGAACCTTCATTTGGTGTTAGGAGAATAAGAAATGAACTGAATAAACTTGGCTTCAAGATAGGAAGTCGCGTTGTTAAGCGCTACATGGAAGAAATGGACATTGTTGCATTTTATCCAGGACCTAATCTTAGTAAAAGAGCAAAGATGGTAAAGACATACCCTTATCTTCTTAGAAATCTTGATATAACAAGACCAAATCAAGTGTGGTCTATAGACATAACATATGTTGGGACACCCAATGGATTTGTATATTTACCAGCCATAATAGACTGGTACTTAAGATTTATAGTTGGATATACAATAAGCAATACATTACAGGCTGAAACTGTTACTCGCGTTGTAAAAGAAGCAGTTAGGAGTCATGGAACACCGGAAATAATTAACAGCGACCAAGTAAGTCAATTCACCTCAAAGGAATAATAGAGTTAATCAAAAGCTTTAATTCAACTAAAATCAACATAGATGGAAAAGGCCGTGCAACAGATAATATCGCAATAGAACGGTTTTTTCAATCATATAAATGGGAACGCCTCTATTTGATGTACCCTGAAACAGTAACGGAGGTGAAAAAGATAACAAAAGAGTATATCGAAAATTACAATTTCAACAGAGGACACCAAAGCTATGATTATAAAACACCTGCTGATATCTACTATGGTAATTTGAAAAGTGCAGCTTAAAATCAAGAAAGGAGTTCATAACTAAGGATTCAAAAAACGTGTCTTGACATAAGCGCACATTATATTTTTAAAAAAATAGCATCCATTTTTAATAGTCTCTCGTCGTAATTAGTAGATTGGATAAGAAGGAGGAAATTAAAAATTATCTAATTAAAATTAAACAATAAAGGAGAGTATTTAGTATGAAAAGACTATTTAGTTATCTATTAGTATTTACCCTTTTAATGAGTACTTTAATTCCAGTAGTAAACGCTAACGAGGATGTAAGTAAGTCTCAAAACAAATACATCAAGCAATACTTTAAAGAAAAAGAAACTAAAAAAAGTGAAAAAAAGACTGATTTAGTTGATCCAGTAGTAGAAGAAAAGATTATCTTGGAAACACTAACTTATTATTATAAAGAAGATCTAAAAGTAGCTAACATCCTCAGCCAATTTTATAATGATATGGACTTGATTGATAAAGTAACATCCCTAATAAAAGAAGATAAAATAGATATTATGCATAAAATTATAGAAATTTACCCATCAATCGAATTTAAAAATGACAAAAAAATTATGTACGCTTATTTTCTAAGATACGCTAAAAATACTGATGATAAGACATCAATCCAATTTTTAGACGAAAATAATGAGCAGGTTGAACAAAATTCATTTACTATTCTTGCTAGTTATTATAATGGTACTGCGGCAGGAGATTGGGCATATAATAACTATAATAACTATAATAAATACAGCACTAATTACCCTGCTTTTACCGGAGGATGGGGAAGCGATTGTACTAATTTTGTATCACAAGCTATGCATGTAGGTGGAGGTAAGGCAATGGAGGGGACTTGGTATATATACAAGAAAAACTCTACCTATTTAGTCCCTACAAGTGCAGCAGAATTAGATTACAGTTGGACTTTAGCTGATCCAAGTCCTTGGATAAGTGTAGATACTTTTTTAAGCTATTGGAGACCTAAATCTACTGTTCATAGTATGTCTCATGATTATTACGTTGCGAACCATAAGACTGTTTATACACGTTCTATTTATAAAGGTGATGTAGTCATTTTTAGTAAAGGGGTTGCAAATTTTATAACAGTACCAACACACGCTATGATAATATCTGCCTACGATACCGTTAATAGCGATTTTAAACTAGCTGGTCATTCAAATGAAAGAAGAGATTACCCATTATTGAGTGCTATTAGTGATTATAGTCACATAGATATTATTGAAATCCCATAAAATTAAGGGGGAATTTAATGAAAAAATCTGTAATAATAGCCATCGTTATATTAGTAGTCATTGTTCTATTGCAGATTTCTACTATTTTACCTAAAACAGTAGCTACAATTTCAACCTCACTCTACGTAAATATTAAGTATAATGACTTAGACCTCCAATATCAATATGTTGAATTCGACACTCACTTTGGAGATTACTTTGTTACATATAAAGACAAAAACGGGAAAAAAATTAGCTTTACTGTCACACCTAAGTTATTTCCAGTTTATATATTATATGATCCGCTAGATGCACCTATGAAATAAGTAAATTTCACAATCAATCACAAACTTATATGAATCTTTTTTTAAAAAAAAGAAAACATGGTATTTCAGATATTTTATTATCTCACATTTTTATTTAAAATCTTTTTTTCATCTTTTGAAGAAGGATTTTTTATTTTTAGCGTGCCCAGCAAGCCGTTAATTGCTAGTTGGTGAAAGTCCAACCTGAATAAGTGCCAAGACGCTCAGTAGCTGACAGGTAACTGGTGGAGAAATCCTAAGGTTGAAGCCCTGTGACAAAGTAACTTCATAACAAGAAGTGCGAGCAACTTAGCAGGTTGTAACATCAAGTGAATCCTGCCGCCTCATCAAAAGAACCCTCTAAGAGGATAAAGAGAAGTCGAGCCTGGTGAAAATGGGCGAAGACCATGGAAGGTGTGAAGACCTTGGAAAGCAACATAGAAGAATCTCTCGGGGTAAGGGGAGCGACATGCTAGGAAAGTAAGTAACGGAACTGGGGATACCCTCCTCATCACTTTCTTTTTCAAGGGAAAGTAAAGCAGAAACCTATAAGTGCAAACGAAATGGTGGATAGATGAGAGGGAGTCGGAGGGGGTCATAGTGCGTGCGTTGCAGCACGATCATCAGGTGGGTTAAAGTCCCGCTGAGCCTCGGACTAGGGGGCTCATATCCAAACCCGGGGGTAATGCCTCGGGGGCCGGCAATTTTGTTGCCGGAGGGCAGGGCGTCTGTCGCGAGGCAGAGTCTGAAGGGCTTGAGGAGAAGTACCAGGCCGTAGTGAAACGGGGCAGCCCGAATTGCGAACCGGTCGGCCAAAGATGGGGCAAGGTCGAGTCTGCACTATGGAGACGAAGGCGTTCTAGTCCACCCATCGCACCAAGGTGTGTGCGGACGGCATGGTACGAAAGATGACGATGTGACCCACGGAGATCTCGTCATGTCTGAAACTAATGCACTTGCAGGACGAGTGGGTAAATAAAGTCGAAGCGGTCGTGCCGCGCCCGCCGTTTCAAAGAACGCGCGGCAGTTTCAGTAACGGATGTTATAAGGAAACCCCGAAGTGCATACCGGACGCATGGCGAGAAGTCGGAGAGCCGCGTAATACTTTGGAACGGACGAACAACAGAAACGTCCGGATCAACCGCCCTGGTGCGGTTGGCTTCTGCTCACTCAAAAGGTGATGCAGCAGGGGAAGGCGGCTCGCTTTATGGAGACCAGAACTGGAGTGAGTTTCGCGAGTAGGCGGCAAGGAACGGATAGTTCCCTATGTGAAAGACCCAAAACTTGCAGGCGGAGGACACGGAACGCATGAAAGCAGAAGGCACAGGACGAAAGGTTCATTCGTTAATCGACAAAGTGTATCACAGAACGAACTTGGAAATGGCATGGGAATCGGTGAGAGCAAACGGAGGAAGCGGTGGGATCGATAAGGTCACTATTCCGGCATTCCAAAAGACAGCCGAACAGGAACTGGAGCGGCTGCACGAAGAACTGAAACGGGGGACGTATCTGCCGATGCCAGTTAGGCGGATTCTTATTCCCAAGAAAGGGAAACCAAATGAGAAGCGGCCACTGGGCATCCCGGCGATACGAGATCGGGTATGCCAGCAAGCGTTGAAAAACCGGTTGGAACCCATTTTCGAACCTCTTTTCAGTGAATGCAGCTTCGGATACCGACCGGGAAGGACTACGCATCAAGCGATGCGTAAGATTTACCGCGAACTGATGGATGGATGTGAATGGGTCGTTGACGCCGATCTGCGGGACTTCTTCGGTACAGTTCATCATGAACCGCTTATCGACATGATTGCTGAACAAGTCAGTGACGGGAGAATCCTCAAATTGGTTAGACAAATGCTCGAAGCCGGGTACATGGAAAGCGGGAAGAAATACGCGACGCCGAACGGCACACCGCAAGGAAGCGTCATTAGTCCGCTGTTCAGTAATATCTACCTGAATCGGTTTGACCATGAAATGACTGATAGAGGATACCGACTGACGCGATTTGCCGACGATTGGGTCGTCCTCTGCAAAACGCAGGCGGAAGCCGCACGAGCGCTGCGGGACGCAAAGACCATTCTGGAGTCGCTCGGACTGACGCTTCACCCGAACAAAACAAAGATCACCCACATCAAATGGGGATTCGAGTTTTTGGGATACAAGCTGAAACGGGGAAAGGGACTGTCGCTACCGCGGGAAAAGGTGAAGAAACAACCAAAAATCAATATTTATGCTTATCCCAAGGACAAGTCGATCAAGCAGTTCATGGACACGATTCGGGCACGAACGCGCAGACGTATCCCACTCACCGTCTTCCAAATCATCGATTTCATCAATCCTGTTATACGAGGATGGGGCAACTACTACCGTAAAGCCCACGTAAGAAAGTTGTTTAACCGACTCCAACGCTGGATTAGATTTCATGCGCTATATGACAAAATCTATCGTCCTGACATCTATGGGAGGTATGGCAACGAGTAAAACGAAACGCTGAAAATTTTAATAATGAATCATTATTCAAATTTTCAGCTGCATTTGTCCATTTGTTTTCATGAAGATAAACATCTAAGGCATTATTAGCATACGGAATGGCTAGATTTGTTTTGTTTAATTTTGCCAAAGATAAGGCAATATTGTAGTTAGTTCCGGCCTTTATAATCGGATCTTTTACTAAAGGAAGTTGTTTAAGAAAACATTGGTAACTATCCTCATATTGTTTATTTGTAAAATGGTTGACAGCATTTAGGTAATAATAAGTTTCTTTAAAAAGTTCTGAGGGAATACGGTCTATCTCCACGTTTTCGAGAAGGGGTAATAATTCTTTCTCATAAATTATCGCAAAATCCTTATGATTGTTTGTTCTGAAATAATAGTAGCTTTCTAACAAATAATAGAGAGCTTCCTGGTTGATTGAGTTAATATAAGGATAATCTTTTTTTATATTCTCTAAAATTGACTCTGCTTCATCTAAGTTTTTAAGATCTAGATTCGCTTTCAAAGAGGATAATTTGGTCTCTAAATCATGATCAATATCCTTATATCTTGTTAAATATTCTTTTGGCACATTAAGTTTTTTTTCAATTGCGATTAATATCTCTTTTGAAGCACCATTTTTACCAACCTCAATATTGCTTAAGTGAGAGTAGGATATAACACCTGAAGCAAAGTCTTCCTTTTAATCCCCAAAGATTCACGCAATTTTTTGATTCGATTACCAATATGCATGAAACATTGTCTCCTTCCCTAAAGTCTAGGGTAATGAACGAATTATATTTTCTAATTCCATTTTAAAGGAAAATCAACAATGATAAAGAAATAGGTAATCAAAGATTAGCACTAATTTTAAAAATATGAAAAAAAAGGAGGGATTTAATAGCAGGAATATCAATTCAAAAATGGAGTTAAACTTAATATAGAAGCACATAAAGCAATTACTATCAGATATAGAAATCAAAATGACCCTAGTAATTGGATCGATATACAACAAAAGCTGCACAAGTAATAATTGGAGACAGTGATACTCAAGATTTAATGATACAAGGAGTGGAAGGGCAAATATTAGAGTATCCGGATAAAGAGATAATTGCTTTGAGTTGGTATAAAAATAAGACTAATCATTTTATAATTTCAAAAGGTAATATAACTAAAGAAGAAATTCTTAAGTTTGCTGAGTCATTAAAGTAATTAAAATAATAGGTAGATAATATTATTTGATAGTGGTTAAAGCTTATTAGTGGTTCAAGCAATCATGCCCATTATCTTTTCTAATTGATAGAAAATTGCTATTAGTATTTAAATATTAATGGGACGGTGAGAAATTATGAATAAAAAAATATTTATCATAATTTTCCTTTTAAGTATGGGGCTAACAGCTTGTAGTAAAAATACATTTCCTAGTGATATTGAAAGAGAAATAGAAAAACAGATGGATGTAAATATAACAATCCCTACACAGGAGAATTTATCGATAACCTTTATTAGTTTATTGCTACCACCCGAATTAGATTTAAAAACAACGGGAAATCGTTATATTGCTCAAGTCATCTATGCAAACGAAAAAGGAGAGCTTATATCATTAACTGATGAACAAAAGCAACAAATTGAGGAAAATAATAGAATGAGAATTCTTTATGGTGAATATAAAGGTGAAAAGACTGTTGAACTTAATATAGGAAAAGGTTCATCTTCTTTATCAGGCTCAGAAAATAAAAAAATTGGGGATGTACTAGTAGAATACAAATTAGAAGAAACAAAACGTGGAAAAATATTATTCCTACTATTTAATGATAAAGATGTTTATTACTTGATGAAATTTCATTTAAGTAGCCTATTTACTGAACAAGATGGATTAAATTTTGCAGCAGATTTAATCAATAACACAAGATAATAATATAAGTATTTCAAATAATTATCTACATTAGTCCTGTCCAATTCCTAAAAGTAAGGAGAATTTTGGACAGGAACAACAAAAATTAACAATAGATGGTTCGTTAATTGTAAAAGATGAACAATTTTTCCATAAAATAATAATTTTATTTAACTGGATAGATAAATACTTTAAGAAATTTACAACCTAAATTCCCTTATATTTATAATGCAGGTTAATTTCTATTGAAATAATTTACAGACTGGTGTACTGTTGTGCCCAATCTGTTCGTTACATTCCTATGGAGGACTTTTTATGAAGAAAAAGGTAAGAAGAAACATTAAATCAATGGATCGCGAAGAAAACCATAACTTTAGATGATAAGAATGGAATAAGTAATTTATTACAGGAGAATATAGCTAATTTAAATGGTTTGTATGCAACCTACAATAAAATTTATACAAAGAATTTACAGTCACCCCTCATATTTAATGATTACTTTAAAGGTTTACGAAACTTTTTAGGTAATTCAAACGCTTGGAGTATCGAGGGTAGTAGTATATTACTAGATGAAGATGATTTAGAAGAACTCAAAAGCTATCAAATTAAGTTAAAATTGATCAATCAGATCTCAAATGAAATATTCCCTGAAGAAGAATGGGAATCCATTCAGGATAAAGGCTTTTTTAATGATTCAAGGTGGATTCAATGGTTTGAAAAATCCGAACAAATTATTATAAGGCCTGAATAAAAAATTAGTAGTGTTGTGAGTACGAAGCAATACTAATCCGAACTAAAATACCTATATTTCAATTGCTTATCGCGAATAACAGATTGGTAAGTTTTAAAAGGGGAATTATAATGATAAGAAAAGATTTTCTGGATTTGTTCCTCGTGATCAGAGTCAGCCCGATCATACTTTTCTTACAGGTGATGTGGCATTAAAACTAATTGGCTATTGGCAGGAGAAGTTCTCACTATTAGTTAGCAATCCTGAAGCTACAATTAAACTTTTAACCGAAGAAGAAATTACTAAATTACATGAATATGGGCTAACTAATACTCAGATAAATACTATGAGCTCTAAGGCTGTAAAAACCTTATTAGATCTATTTGAAACTGAGATTATGATAGATAGTGAACGTAAGATTGTGATTGACTCATTTTTGGAAAACAAATGCGCCCCGATTCAGGATAGAAACACCTATTATTGTCCTGATGGCAATAAAGCCATACTTTCTCTACCATAATAAATGAAAATATCTTTAATTTTAAATTCAGAAACTATTATAATATATCTTTTCTCAGTGCTCCTTGTAGCACTTATTTTTTTGTATCTTTCGTTGGAATATTATGTTAGAATTTGGGCATACTGTTTGACGGAAAAATTTTGATAAAGTCCATATAATTGTGTAAAAAGAATAGGTCATATGAAAAACCTGCGGTACAATGTTTTTAGCGAAAAAACATACCAAGTACTCAGGAGGAAATTCATATGACCCAAGTACATTTTACTATGGATAGCAAAGATATTCAAAACTTAATTGAGAAATCTGTTACAGATTCGAGTGCGAAGCTTATTTTAACTACTGTTTTTAATCAGTTAATGGAAGAACAGCGGACAGAGTATATCCAAGCTGCCAATTACGAACGCACAGACAATCGAACGACTCAACGAAATGGCTATTATGATCGTGAGTATACAACTCGTATCGGAACACTAACACTACGAGTTCCTCGAACAAGAGATGGTGAGTTTTCACCAACCATTTTTGAAAGATATCAAAGGAATGAAAAGGCTCTTTTGGCAGCCATTGTTGAAATGTATGTTTCAGGAGTATCTACACGCAAAGTAACTCAAATCGTCGAAGAGTTATGCGGGAAAAGTGTATCAAAATCGTTTGTATCTTCATTAACGAAAGAGCTAGATCCAATCGTTGAAGAATGGCAAAATCGTGCATTAGTAGATACAAAATATCCATTTCTTATGACAGATGTCATATACATCAAAGTCCGCGAGGACAAAAGAGTTATATCAAAAAGTTGTCATATTGCCATTGGCATTTCCAATCAAGGAAACCGTGAAATTTTAGGATTTATGATTGAAAATGGTGAAAGTGAAGATAGTTGGGTTCGTTTCTTCCAGCAATTAAAAAATCGAGGTTTATCCGATACAAAATTAGTTATTTCCGATGCACATGCTGGACAAGTTTCAGCTATAAAAAAGGTTTTTGCAGGTGCTTCTTGGCAAAGATGTCAGGTCCATTTTATGAGAAATATTTTGTCAGTCATTCCTCGAAAAAATTCGAAAGCATTTCGTGAATCGTTAAAATCAATCTTTCGTTATACGGACATTGAGATAGCACGAAAAGCAAAAGATGCACTTATTCAAGATTATGCTGATAGTAATAAATACAAGAAAGCATGCGACAAACTCGATGATGGATTTGAAGATGCTTTTCAGTATAGTGTTGTTACTCGTCAAGCTTATAATCGTTTAAAAAGTACGAATGCTTTAGAACGATTAAACGAAGAAATACGCAGAAGAGAAAAAGTGATACGAATCTTTCCCAACGAACAATCTGCAACTCGTTTAATAGGGACTATTTTAATGGATATCAACGAAGAATGGATAAGCTCTTCAAAAAAGTATATCAATTTGGATGATGAAGACTTGAAATGAAAGCCTCAATTGTAAATAATGGTTCAAGGCTTCTCAAGAGCCGCTTTGCTCTCCCTCTTGACTAGCCTTTCCCCTTAATTTATTTAGTCGCTAGGCATTTCAAGCAAATTTCTTATTTCGCTAAACATTGTCACTGGCATTTTACACATAATCTAGGACTTGACTAAAATTTTAATAAAACGACTTGAAAAATATGCTAAGTTTTATTATTATTAGAATTGTGTTAGCACTCATTGATGGCGAGTGCTAATAAGAAAATGAAAATTAAACGTATAAGGAGGTTTCTTTTTATGATTAAACCAGTTGGTGACCGTGTGGTTATCGAACCAATTGAAAAAGAACAAACAACTGCTAGCGGTATTGTCTTACCAGATACTGCAAAAGAAAAGCCACAAGAAGGCAAAGTCGTTGCAGTAGGTAGCCGCCGCAATGAAAAAGGAGAGCGCGAAGCATTAGATGTAAAAGAAGGAGATCGCGTGATCTATTCCAAATATGCAGGTACCGAACTTAAGTACCAAGACAAAGAATACTTAATTATGCGTGAAAGCGATATTCTAGCGATTATTGAATAGCCGATAGAATAACACTTCATATACTTATATACTTTATTTTGAAACCAGGAGGCGATTTTGATGGCTAAACAAATTATTTTTGGCGAAGAAGCTCGTCGTGCGATGCTACGTGGTGTAGATGCATTAGCAAACGCTGTAAAAGTAACCTTAGGGCCAAAAGGTCGTAACGTTGTATTAGAGAAAAAATTTGGTTCACCACTTATTACTAATGATGGTGTAACTATTGCAAAAGAAATTGAATTAGAAGACCCATTTGAAAACATGGGGGCTCAATTAGTAAAAGAAGTTGCAACAAAAACAAATGATGTAGCTGGTGACGGTACAACTACCGCTACTGTTTTGGCACAAGCATTAATCCGTGAAGGATTAAAGAACGTAACTGCTGGCGCAAATCCAATGGTAATCCGCAAAGGGATTGAAAAAGCAGTTAATGCAGCAGTAGAAGAGATTAAGCGAATTGCAAAACCAATCGAAGGAAAAGCTTCTATTGCACAAGTTGCAGCGATTTCTTCAGCTGATGAAGAAGTAGGTCAATTGATTGCAGAAGCAATGGAAAAAGTAGGTAACGATGGTGTTATCACTGTTGAAGAATCCAAGGGATTTGTTACTGAATTAGAAGTTGTTGAAGGTATGCAATTTGACCGTGGTTACATTTCTCCTTATATGATTACAGATACAGACAAAATGGAAGCTGTATTAGAAGATCCATATATCTTAATTACAGATAAGAAGATTTCTAGCATTCAAGATATTTTACCAGTCTTAGAAAAAGTCGTTCAACAAGGTCGCCCATTGTTGATCATTGCTGAAGACTTAGAAGGAGAAGCGTTAGCTACTTTAGTAGTAAATAAACTTCGTGGAACCTTCACAGCAGTGGCTGTAAAAGCACCTGGATTTGGTGATCGTCGTAAAGCAATGTTACAAGATATTGCCATCTTAACTGGTGGTGAAGTAATTACTGAAGAATTAGGTCTAGACCTTAAAACAACTACCATTGATCAGTTAGGTCGTGCACGCCAAGTACGTGTAACGAAAGAGAATACAATCATCGTTGATGGAAATGGTGATAAAGCACAAATTGGTGCTCGTGTAGGCCAAATTCGTCAACAATTAGAAGAAACTACTTCTGAATTTGACCGTGAAAAATTACAAGAACGCTTAGCAAAACTAGCTGGTGGCGTAGCTGTCATTAAAGTTGGTGCTGCTACTGAAACAGAATTAAAAGAGAAGAAACTTCGTATTGAAGATGCTTTGAACTCCACTCGTGCTGCCGTTGAAGAAGGTATTGTTTCCGGTGGTGGTACAGCACTTGTAAATGTCATAGCTGCAGTTGAAAAAGTTCAAGCAACTGGCGATGAAAAAACTGGTGTTGAGATTGTTAAACGTGCTTTAGAAGAGCCAGTTCGTCAAATCGCTAATAATGCAGGCTTAGAAGGTTCTGTTATTGTTGAGCGCCTCAAGAAAGAGGAAATTGGCATTGGTTTCAACGCAGCTACAGGAGAATGGGTAAACATGATTCAAGCTGGTATCGTTGACCCAGCTAAAGTTACTCGTTCTGCATTACAAAATGCTGCATCTGTTTCCGCTATGTTCTTAACAACAGAATCCATCGTTGCCGATAAGCCAGAACCAGAAAAGGCACCAGCAGGTATGCCTGACATGGGCGGCATGGGCATGATGTAATTACTTCTTGATTTAAAGGTCCTTTCTTACATGAAGGGACCTTTTCTTTAACGTATAGGAAAATATAAAATTTTAGGGAGCGAGAGCTCCCTTTTTAACTGCAATTTTTGTTAAACTAAAAGTATGGAGACAAACATTCTTAAACAGATTTTTTTCGATGAAAATTCCCGTTGGGACAACTTTATAAAAAACATAAAAAAAGGTTAGGCCTATCGTAATTAAAGAAGTTGAAAAATTCCGTAGTTGTGTAGATTACAGTCAAGGTTTTAAACTATTTGTTTGTGAAGGTTGCCATGATGTAAAAAAGTACCTTATCGTTGTAAAGGAAGATTTTGTACAATTTGTTTTAATGGGGAAACTGAAGAATGGAGTCGACTACTTGCAGAGGACGTTTTGCAAGTAGCGCATCGTCATGCCATTTTTACGTTGGATGAAGGACTATGGCCTATTTTTTTAAAACATCGTAAAATGCTTAAAGATTTAACTTCCCTCCGAAAGAAGTCTCCCACTTCTAAACGTGAAGGTGTGCCAGCACCAGTGAAAGTGGGAGATGAAATTCGGTTAGGCGTAGCCTAAAGTTGTCTTTTTTTGCTATGATATAATCAGTCTTATATAAATGAAAGGCTGATATATCAATGAAATTAGACTGGGTGAAAATTACAATATTTCCTTAGTAGAATGGAAGCACGATGTTGAGAAGCTTTTGCTTACTCACAACGGGTGGTGCGCCCATTGAAGTGAGGTGATTCGATATGGCAAACAAAGCATATAAGTTCCGTCTGTACCCAACACAAGAACAAGAGCAATTTCTTGCGAAAACCTTCGGTTGCGTTCGTTTCGTCTACAATAAAATGTTGGCTGAAC
>NZ_JBLWFI010000005.1:0-11397 GCF_048898065.1 Tepidibacillus infernus | reverse complement strand
GCTGGGGCATGTTCACCACCTTTCTCCAATACAAGTTAGAGGAGCAGGGGAAAAAGCTTATTAAAATAGATAAGTGGTTTCCATCATCCAAAACTTGTTCATGTTGCGGTCAAGTAAAGGAGTCTCTATCTCTTTCTGAGCGCATATTCGATTGTGATTGTGGTTTTGTGGCAGATAGAGATTGGAACGCTTCTATCAATATCAAGCGTGAAGGATTGCGACTGTTAGTATAATCATAAATAGAGCATGGAACAGGCTCGATAGCTAAGTAAATTTCGTACCGTTAGGTGCGATTACCTTAGAAGCCCCCACCTCTAAGCGAAGCGTAGGTGGCGGGTAGTTCACTCCACATGCTACAATTTCATTCCGTTTGAAATATATAAAAAGGACCGGGATACGCCCGGTTTTTCTTATTTCCTCTCAATAGTACGCAATGCCAATTATAAGACCAAGCTCCGATTTGAGAAATAATAACTTTTGTTAAACGATTTATTTTTCTGAAAATTTGTTATAAAAAGGAGGGGATTATTTTACTAGTATAGAATTGAGTGATACATAAATGAATCACTTATTGTCCATGGGGGTGTATTATGCTTCAGACATCCATGACTTTGATTGAAGCGGCAGGACAGTTGGAACGGGGAAATCATGATTGCTTACCAGTGATAGGACCGGGGGGCATTTTATGTGGGGTGTTGTCTCAGTCCCACATTGTACGGGCACTAGGCCAGGGATTACTACCAACAGCGACTGTTAAAGAAGCTATGGAAACCTCTTTTGCTATAGCAAGTAGTTTTGATGAACTGCAAAGCCTATTTGATCTAGGTCAATCTTATGTAATATTGCTCGGGAAAAACGGTCCCAGAGCATTGAGTCTTCGTGAATATGCGTTGGATAACTTACAAAAAGGAGTTAGTGTTCTTTCATACTGCAGGCAAATGTCTCATGAGTTAGATACTCTAAAAACTTTAATTGAAGAACTGGATACGATTATTGAATTATCTCTTGACGGCATTTATGTTACAGACGGGTCCGGTTATACAATCAAGGTCAACAAGGCGTATGAACGAATTACCGGAATCAAACGTAACGAAGTTTTAGGGCGCCATATGCAAGAGTTAGTTAATGAAGGGTATTTTTCCCAATCTGCCACTTTACTTGTCCTTAAGAAACGTAAGCCGGTGACAATTATGCAGCAGATAAAAGGTGGGATCAGCATTGTTGTCATCGGAACACCAGTCTTTGGTCAAGATGGAAAGATTGTCAGAGTAATAAATAATATCAGAGATGTTACGGAACTTATACAACTTAAGCTTAATTTGGAAGAGACCAAAAAGTTAAAAGACAATTATTTTTGTGAGTTAACTCAATTACGTAGTCAACAAATAAAAGAGGAAGGCATTATTGTAAATAGTATCTCGATGAAACAAACGTTTGAGCTGGCCTTACGGATAGCTCCGGTAGATACAACGGTTTTGATTCTCGGAGAATCTGGAGTAGGTAAAGAAGTTATGGCTAAATTTATTCACAACAACAGTAAGCGTAAAGGTGAACCGTTTATAAAAATTAATTGTGGAGCTATTCCACCAAACCTTTTGGAATCAGAACTCTTTGGTTATGTTGAAGGTGCATTTACGGGTGCAAAAAAAGAGGGGAAACCAGGATTGTTTGAATTGGCAGATAAGGGAACGCTTCTACTGGATGAGATTGGGGAGCTACCCTTGGATTTGCAAGTGAAACTTTTAAGAGTACTTGAAGAGCACGAATTTACCAGGCTTGGCGGCGTGAAGCCGATTAAGGTAGATGTAAGGGTACTGTCCGCAACCAACCGAGATCTTCAATCTATGGTCAAAGAGGGAAAATTCCGTGAGGACTTATTTTATCGATTAAATGTTGTTCCGATAACCATCCCATCTTTAAGAGAACGCAAAGAAGATATTCCTTTATTGGTTCAGCATTACCTGACAAAATTTAATAAAAAATATGAAATGCATAAACAAATTTCATTGAACGCGTTAGAAAAGCTTGTTCAATACCGCTGGCCAGGAAATATTCGTGAACTTGTAAACATCATTGAACGTTTAGTGGTGACAGTGAATGATTCGGAAATTGGCCTGAACCATCTTCCGGTTCAAATTAGCCAGTTGGAGTTAGCGGAGATATCATTGCCCGCGTTGGAAAAGATACCTTTGAGGGACGCGGTAGAGCGCGTTGAGAAAATTCTTCTCGACAGAGCAATGAAGCGTTTCGGTAGCACTAGGAAGGCAGCTAAAGCGTTGGGTATGAGTCAAGCAACGCTCGTAAGAAAATTACACTATTATTTCGATAGTGAATCAAGAATGAATCAAAACCCATAAAAAGTGAATTGATTATGATTCGGTATGTTCATTAATAAGTGAAAAACAGGGTGCTAAAACCGGGATGGTATAATGTCTTTCGTATTGGCATGGTTTTTGCAAAAGAATTCTCTCAGATTAAGTTTTCGCGCAATTCATACTATAAAGAAAATACAAGAAAAATACAATTATGGTTGAAAGGAGGGAGATTGTAATTCTGAGTAGCGCGAACTAAAGGGAGAGGTTTTAGTTATGTCGGAAGTAAATTCATTCCAAACAGCTAAGAAAATTATTACCGGCTGGAGTAGTTTAGCTAGACTTGGTAATCCTGATGATTCCGCTAAAAACCTAACAAAAATCGCCTCCGACAAAACAACTAGAAGTAACAAATTCCTTCATATCGATTGTGAGGCGATACTTGAAATGTCGAGTATTAAATAAAGCGTTACACCATGGATATTCTGTGTTATTAGTATTATTCTACTTTTTTTGTTTAATCACTTGTTTTATCTATCTGAAGTTGTTAGATGCATGGGTAATTCAGATATATTCTCTTTGGAATTAGAACGGAGATTCCACAATAAAGAATGGGAGGAAGAAAAGATGAAAGTTTATGTTCTTGATACTGGGTGGTTGGAATGCGACGAAAATTGGATGGTTGCTCAGTCAGTACTCGGTTCTGTAAGTAATAAGACTCCTCAGGTTAATTGGATTAAGATACCTGTTTATGCCGTTTTAATTGATCATCCCCAAGGTAAAATACTGTACGATTTAGGGTGTCACCCTGATGCCATGAATGGATATTGGCCTGCCGGGCTGGCCAGCGTATTTCCTTTCTATTATGAAGAATCGCAAAGCTTTGTCTCCCAGCTTGCTCTAACAGGAACCAAACCGGAAGACATCAAAACGATCGTTGTTTCCCATCTCCACCTTGATCATGCAGGTAATATGCATTTGTTTAAGCATGCCGATGTTTATGTACACCGGCAGGATTTTATATATGGTCAAACTCTCGTTCACTTAAGTCCAGACCCTGCTACCCACGGGGCATATGTTAAAGCAGATCTTGAAGTTCCGGTAAAACAATATCACCTTGTTGATGAAGATTTTGAGCTGGTTCCGGGCGTGGAACTTATTTCTTTACCTGGCCACACACCGGGCGTTTTAGGCTTAATCGTCCATTTGGAAAAGGAAGGAACCCTCATTTTTCCCCAGGATGCTGTGTATGACCGGCGGAATTACGGTCCTCCGGCCAAGGCGTCAGGCATTGTGTATGACAGCATTGAGTTCTTTAAGTCGATTGAAAAAGTTCGTAAGTACGCAGAGAAATATAATGCCAAAGTTATGTTTTCCCACGACATGGAATTCTTCAAAACGATGAAAGTTGCCCCTGACTTTTATGAGTGATAATTGCTACTAAAGCTCAAGCTCGGATTCGAAAGTCTGTAAGCACGATAAGTGCCTCAAACCATTGTAACATAAGGGCTATAGGTACTTGTGGATAACTTGTCGTGTATCTACGTTTTTGGAATTGGTCGATATCTTGGAAAAATTCAATGAAAGGATTCAATGCAGGCATTATCATAGGGGCAACCTTTTTGACTAAATGATTGTTTAAATCCTTTAAAATGAACATTTAACACCAACCATCTTTAAAAGTATGAATATTAGGGTAAGGATGATATCTTTTCTTCGTGATTGAACGAATATCAGCCTTTTTCATCAAACACTGTACTCGTTTTAAACTTACCTTATAGCCTTCTTTTTGAAGAAGATAGTGAATCTTAGGAACTCCATAACGTTGTTTGCATTCTGTATGAAATTTATTAAATGATGAACATATTAAAAAAGCGTTTTTGGGTATGTAGAAACCATTAGAACGAAAGGTAGGAGTGTTTCTTATGTATAATTTTGTTTCTCCTTTAACAATTATATCCGGTGCCGGAAGCTTAGCCAAACTTCCAGAACAAATAAATAGATTTAATGCAAAGAAAGTAATGATTTTTGCAGACCCGGGTGTGATCCAGGTTGGAATAGTTAAAAAAGTTGAAGATGTATTAGTAGGTGCAGGCATTACTTATGATTTGTACAGTGAGATAATACCAGAACCTCCAGTACATATAGCAGACCAAGCAGTTAGTGCTTTAAAAAATAGTGATGCTGATATGGTAATCGGAATTGGGGGAGGAAGTTCTTTAGATATTACCAAGGCTGTAGCTGTTTTAAGCAAACACGAAGGTACAGTAGCAGATTACCTAAACTTAACGGGAACGAAAAAATTAAGTAATAAAGGTCTTCCAAAAATATTAATTCCAACTACATCGGGAACTGGATCAGAAGTAACTGATATTGCTGTATTTTCTTTAGAGTCTTCAAAAGATGTAATTACAAATAACTATTTGCTGGCTGATGTCGCGATTGTTGATCCAGAATTAACATACACACTTCCACCTAGAATTACAGCGGCTACAGGAGTTGATGCTTTAACCCATGCTGTAGAAGCTCTTATTTCTGTTAACGCTTCACCTTTAACAGATGCTTTAGCATTGGATGCTATTAGACGTATTAGTCAAAATATCCGTACAGGTGTATGGCATGGCTCTAATGTAAAAGCACGCAATGAATTATCCTGGGGAAGCTTAATCGCAGGCTTAAGCTTTTATAATGCCGGAGTATCAGGTGTCCATGCATTAGCTTATCCGTTAGGCGGACTATTTAAACTATCCCATGGGGATTCTAATGCTGTACTATTACCCTATGTATTTGATTTTGTCTGGCCATCATGCATAGAAAAAATGGTGCTCATGGCAGATGCATTAGGAGTAAATAGAGCAGGTTTATCTAACCGTGAAGCTGCAATTGCTGCGGTTAAAGCGTTGTATGATATTGTTAAGGATGTAGGAATACCAACTAATTTGCAGGAATTTGATATAAAAGAAGAGTATATTGAAAAATTATCGCAGGATGCGTTAAAACAAAAGCGTTTGCTAGCTAGAAGCCCAAAACCTTTCACAATTGATGATATAAGAAAGGTTTATACAGCAGCTTATAATGGGAAATTAAATCTGTTATAATAAAATTTTTTCAGAAAATTATAACATCTCTTCTAAAAAAATGATAATCTTATATTTAGAATTTCATAAAAATCTAGGGAGGGATAAAAGAGTGAAAATAATACGTATTAATATGAAAGATTTAACCGTAAGCGAAGACCAATCTTTAAAATACAACGGATTAGGAGGAAGAGCCTTAACATCAAAAGTAATACATGACGAAGTCCCTCCTACATGTCACCCGCTGGGATCATTTAACAAATTAGTCTTTGCTAACGGAGTTTTAACAGGTTCTGGAGCATCCAGTGCAGACCGCTATTCGATAGGTGCCAAAAGCCCGCTAACCGGAGGCATCAAAGAAAGTAATGCAGGAGGTATTTCCGGTCTAAAACTTGGAAGATTGGGAATCAGTAGTCTGATCTTTGAAGGAGTTCGTGACGATTTTAAAATTATTCATATCTCTAAAGAGAGCATCACCTTTGATGATGCAACACCCATTTTAGGCAAAGAATTAAGTGAAGCAGCCGATTGGTTGAGAGATAGATACGGAAAACATATTGCCGTCTGGTTAATTGGAGTAGCAGGAGAACAGAAAATGAACCTTGCTGCCATAGCAGGTCAGGATAAAGAAGGCTTACCAACCAGATTTAATGGCCGGGGAGGGCTTGGAGCAGTTGCAGGTTCAAAGGGGATAAAAGCAATAGTATTAGATGATGCCGGAGTTGAAAAGAACAAACCAAAGGACAGAGAAAAATTCAGAGAAGCAATGAAGACTTATCATAAATGGTTAATGGAGACACCGGGAACAGCAAAAGTATTCCCAGAGCTTGGAACAGCAGGACTGGTAAAAACAACAAACGCCCTGGGAGCCCTGCCGACAAGGAATTTCTCAACAGGTTCATTTGAACTCTATGAAAACATAACAGGAGAAAAACTAAGAGAAACAATACTAGAGCGTGGCGGCGAAGGAAATCCGACACATGCCTGTATGCCGGGTTGTATAATTCGCTGTTCCAACGTCTATGTAAACAAAGCAGGTAAACTGGTAACATCACCACTAGAATACGAGAATATCGGTTTATTAGGATCAAACCTTGGTATAGGAGAACTCGATGCAATAGCAGAACTAAACAGATTATGTAACGAATACGGAGTGGATACCATCGAAACAGGAGCAGCAATAGGCGTACTAATGTCACAGGGAGTACTATCCTTTGGTGACGTAGAAGGAGCAATAAACGCAGTAAAAGAAATTAAAGCAGGAAGTCCTTTAGGGAGAATCATTGGCGGGGGAGCAGAGATAGTCGGTAAATTGTACGGAGCATACAGAGTTCCAACAGTAAAAGGGCAATCAATGCCAGCCTATGACCCAAGAGCAATCAAAGGACTTGGTGTCACATATGCAACATCACCAATGGGTGCTGACCATACAGCAGGGCAAACAATAAGGGCACAAATTGACCATCATTCTGCAGAAGGTCAAGTAAAAGCATCAAAGGACGCCCAGGAAACAGTTACAATCTTTGATTCCTTAGGAATGTGCTACTTCAGTGGAGGAGCAATTCAAGGCCGCTTTGATCTTATTGCTGATTTAATTACTGCTTATATCGGGCAGAAGGTTACAGCTGAATACTTAAAAGAAACAGCCTTAGAGACATTAAAGCTTGAGCATCAATTCAACAGAAGGGCAGGATTCACCAAAGCTCACGATCGATTACCAGAGTACTTCTATACAGAAATGAATGAAGCAAGCAAAACAGTATTCGATGTGCCTCAAGAAGAGTTAGAGTTAATAGGAGTCGAAGGGAATGGTCGTTAAGATTACCTCAAATATTCCTTATTTACAGCAATTAAATGGAGAACATCGAGTAGTAGAGAAAACCACAGTTAAAGCTTTTTTAGAATGCTTAGGTATTAAATGGGATGAAGATGCTTTGGTTGTATTAAACGGTAAGATTAGCACCGGTCAAGAAAAATTAAAAGAAAATGATAGAATTCAATTGCTAATTCCGCTTGCAGGTGGATAAAAAAGAAATCAAAATTCTTATAATCAATAAAAACCGCTGATTCTTCAACGGTTTTTTATTCCTATTGGAAGGGGAACTAGAATCTGTTACGAATAGGTTTAGAAAGTGGAACCACAAGTTCGCAAGGGAAAAGAAGAGTCACAAAACGTAAGAGAGTATTTATCTGATGTATTTAAAGAAATGGATAGCAAAGATTGGGAAGAAGCCACAGAGGTATTTGAACAGGTTAGATATAGTCGTTCATCTATTGCAGGAGTATGGCAATTCGGACGATCTGGAGGAAATTAATAACAAAAATTCAAGCTTGACGCCTTTATTCTAATTTTGTTAGAATAGGCACAATATAAGACGACTAGTGCTAGGATGGACAACCCATCCTAGTTATTTTTGTATAGGCTAAGAGATAATTTATTTATTTAATGGAGGTCCTATATGGAAAAGCCAAATGATATGATTATTGTTTTAGACTTTGGTGGCCAATATAATCAACTGATTGCGCGAAGAGTAAGAGATTTAGGGGTGTATAGCGAACTAATTCCTTTTGATACACCAGCAGATCAAATTAAATCTATGAACCCTAAAGGAATTATTTTCTCAGGTGGACCTGCAAGTGTCTATGTAGAAAATGCACCTATCGTTGATCCCAAAATATATCAACTAGGGATCCCGATTTTAGGAATTTGCTATGGAATGCAATTAATGACCCACCAATTAGAGGGGAAAGTTGAACGAGCTAATGTTCGTGAATATGGAAAAGCGAATATTCAAATTAAGACAGATTCTTTGTTATATAAGGAATTAGATAAAACCCAACAAGTTTGGATGAGCCATTCAGATTTAGTTATTGAGCCGCCAAAAGGATTCCAAGTTGATGCAAGTACTGAACATGCTCCTATTGCTGCAATGAGTCATCCAGAAAAGCACTATTATGCAGTACAATTTCATCCAGAAGTACAGCATTCGCTTTATGGAATGGATATGTTAAAGAATTTTCTGTTTGATGTATGTAAAGTAGAAAAGAATTGGTCAATGGAAACCTTTATTGAAGACAAACTTCATGAAATTAGGGGAATTGTTGGAGATAAAAAAGTATTATGTGCCTTAAGTGGCGGGGTAGATTCTTCTGTCGTAGCTGTCCTTATTCACCGAGCCATCGGAGATCAATTAACTTGTATGTTTGTAGATCATGGACTGCTTCGGAAAGGGGAAGCAGAAAGTGTCATGGAAGTCTTTGGTGAGAAATTTAATATGAATGTGATTAAAATCGATGCAAAAGATCGTTTCCTTACTAAGTTACAAGGTATCAGTGACCCTGAACAAAAACGTAAAATCATTGGGAATGAATTCATTCGAGTATTTGAAGAAGAGTCAAACAAACTGGGAGAATTTGATTTCTTAGCCCAAGGGACTCTATATACTGATATCATTGAAAGTGGGACAAAAACTGCGCAAACGATTAAGTCCCATCATAATGTAGGTGGATTGCCTGAAGACATTCGTTTTGAATTAATTGAGCCATTAAATACATTATTCAAAGATGAGGTTAGAAAAGTTGGAACCGAATTAGGAATACCTGATGAAATTGTGTGGCGCCAACCCTTCCCAGGGCCTGGTTTAGCGATTCGAGTATTAGGGGAAGTAACTGAGGAAAAGCTGCAGATTGTGCGGGATTCAGACCAAATCTTGCGGGATGAAATAAAAGCAGCTCATTTAGATCGTGAAATATGGCAGTATTTCACTGTATTACCTGATATAAAAAGTGTTGGTGTGATGGGGGATGTAAGAACCTACGCCTACACCGTAGGTATACGTGCTGTCACCTCCATCGATGGGATGACTGCTGATTGGGCAAGAATCCCTTTTGAAGTTCTAGAGAAAATATCTAATCGAATCGTTAATGAAGTAGATGGAGTCAATCGTATTGTTTTAGATATCACCTCAAAACCACCTTCAACGATCGAATGGGAATAATTGAGTTATTTCACGAACAATTTATACTGTTTATAAAAAAATGTTCGTTTTTTATCTTGACAATCAAACAAGCTCTTGGTACACTTACTATTGAAAGAACAACATATAATTCAATCATATCTGTTCTTCGTATATGTCTGAGAATAAGGCTCAGATGTCTCTACCGAGCGACCGTAAATTGCTTGACTACGAAGGGATCAGACCTGTTACAAATCTTATAATTTTTATTGCGCTTAAGATTTGAACTGTTTAGACCCTTCTATGCCTAGGTAGAGATCTTCTATCTAGGTTTTTTCATTTTTAAACAAATAGTAAATGAGGAGGAGAAATTGATGGAACAAACAGCAAAACTATCCCAAAAAAATAATTCAGAGCTAGTCTCTGGCATCGATCGTTTTTTTGGTTTAAGTGAAAGAAATACCACGGTTCGTACAGAGTTATTAGCTGGAATCACTACCTTTCTAACAATGGCTTATATTTTAATTGTTAATCCATTTTTCCTTGGACAATTAGGTGGAATGGATATGGGAGCTGTGTTTGTTGCTACTGCTGTATCAGCTGCAATTGGTAGCTTATTAATGGGACTATTAGCTAACTACCCAATCGCTTTAGCTCCTGGAATGGGTTTAAATGCATATTTTACATTTACGGTTGTATTAGGGATGAAAGTACCATGGCAAACTGCTTTAGCAGCCGTCTTTATTTCAGGTGCTATTTTCTTTATTTTAACTCTTACAAAAATTAGAGAAGCCATTATCAATGCAATCCCATCTGGTTTAAAACACGCTGTATCCGCTGGTATTGGGTTGTTCATCGCTTTTATTGGATTAAAGAATGCGGGTATCATTGCTGCAGATCCGGAAGGAACATTTGTAAAACTTTCTACAGAGCTTGGTAGACCGGATATATTACTTACTTTTTTTGGAATCATCGTTACCTTATTTTTCTTAGTTAAAAAAGTAAAAGGCGGAATTTTTTATGGTATGATTTTAACCGCTATTGCTGGTTGGGTATTTGGTATCGTTCAAACTCCTACAGGTGTTTTTGCTGCACCACCTAGTATTGAACCTACTTTTATGCATCTTGATTTTAAAGGTGCTTTAAACATGGGATTATTAACGATTATCTTTTCCTTCTTGTTTGTAGATTTCTTTGATACTGCAGGGACATTAGTTGGCGTGGCCAATCAAGCAGGACTCATGAAAGATAATAAATTACCTAAAGCAAGCCGTGCACTCACAGCTGACTCGATTGCTACTATGGTAGGTGCAATGTTTGGTACATCTACTGTAACCTCATACATTGAGTCATCAGCAGGTGTTGCAGCTGGTGGTCGTACTGGTTTAACCGCAATTTTTACATCAATCATGTTCTTAGTTGCACTTTTCTTTTATCCATTGATTCAAGCTGTTGCAAGTGTTGCAGCAATTACATCTCCTGCGTTAATTATCGTGGGAATATTAATGGTGTCTAGCTTGAAAGAAATTGACTGGAAAGGACTTGATGAAGCTGTTCCTGCTTTCTTTACTATGTTAATGATGCCTTTAACTTTTAGTATCGCAACTGGAATTAGCCTTGGATTTGTCGTTTATCCATTAGTGAAAGTATTTGCTGGTAAAGCCAAAGAAGTTCATCCAATCATGTATGTTTTAGGAGCATTATTCGTATTAAGATTTATCTTCCTATAAGAAATGAAATAGTAGTTCTTTTTATGATCAAAATATTAAAATTGATTGACTATATAGAGGTTATTGGTTGTCGAAACTAATAATCTCTATTTTTTGCCTAAGATTTGGCCAAGACAAATTACATAAAATAATAATTGTCACTAGCGTTGCATAAATATAGTCGAAATTTTCAGTAAATATATTTTTGTGAATTATAGCCAAAAGGACAAAACCTAAAGAAAAGGTGATTCTGTCCATTTGGTAAATATATACATTTAAATACTGGAGTGACAGGAATCATGCTTTTATTTATGTGCTAGATCGTTCGTCAAACCGACGTAAC
>NZ_JBLWFI010000004.1:20153-63890 GCF_048898065.1 Tepidibacillus infernus | reverse complement strand
TGGTAGCTTGCGCCACCTTTCTAGTTCATCTCATGCGAGATGTTCTCTTATCTGGTATTAGCTCCGGTTTCCCGGGGTTATCCCAGTCTTACAGGCAGGTTGCCCACGTGTTACTCACCCGTCCGCCGCTAGGAATTAGAAGCAAGCTTCCAATTCCTCGCTCGACTTGCATGTATTAGGCACGCCGCCAGCGTTCGTCCTGAGCCAGGATCAAACTCTCCATAGAAACTTTTAATGTTTTAGCATTTAGAGTTTCTTGTCCTGTGATTCAGCTACAGAAACATCTTCACGAGGGCATAAAAAGTTATCCTTAACTCTAATAAATTGATTAGGTCCACATTTCTGTGGTACGCTTGGCTTTTACACTGTTCAGTTTTCAAAGAGCAATCAAAGTTTCAATTAGTGTGTCGTAACAGCGACAAAATACATTTTATCATGCATTATGTTAACTTGTCAACTGTTTTTTTGTTTCTTTTTTATCGCTTATTTTAAGTCATATATTTTAAGCGACGATTTATAATTTAACATATCTATTCTATTCATGTCAATATAAAATATTTTTTTTTAATGTGTTTGGCGATTTCTTGCATATTTTGATAGTTCTTTATTTGATGCGGTTCTTGCTAACATTTTAAACACAGTATAATAACGATCTTCTATTGCATTTCTTAATGCACCATCAATCCTTTTATCACTTAAATCTAATAACATTTCATCAAGTTCTTTTTTTAACATATATTCTAATTCCCTACATTCTCTTTCATTAAATAGAAATCCTAACACATTTAATCACTCCATCTAAACTGTTTTCCCTAGTATCAATAATCTTCCATTTTTGAATAAAAAAAATACCCTAAAAATAGGGTATTTTTTTTATGGTTTTGTCTATAGATCGTATTTCTCGCCATTTATTTCAAAGCTAGCAGTAATTTGAGCATTTAAAGATTTGGATACTGAACAATAAGTTTCTTGTGTAAGCTTAACGGCTTTTCTAACTTTCTCTTCTACAAGGTTTGGACCTGTTAATTTGTAATTGATGTGTATTTTTGTAAATCTTTTTGGATGTTCTTCTGCTCTTTCAGCATCAATTTCCATATCAAAGGTCTCAATATCTTGGCGCATTTTCTTAAGAATAGAAACAACATCCATTCCTGTACATCCACCTAAACCAATAAGTACGGTTTCCATCGGTCTTGGCCCTTTGTTTTCTCCTCCTACTTGAGGAGCAGCATCTAATAAGACGGAGTGCCCTGATTGTCCAGTGCCCTCAAAAGCCATATTCCCTTTCCAAGCAACATTCATTTTCATATTTTTATCACCTCATAACAATAAATTTAATTAAGATTAGATAGGTTTGTCAACAAGTATCCTGTTAAAGTACTCTCGATGATTGCTGCTACAAACAAAATGGCAACTAGCCCTATTAGGATATAAAAGATTTGTTTTATTGTGTGCCAAAGATACAAGAAGTTATACTTTCTTTCCTGCCTTTTAAACACCTCAACACTTGCATGAAAAAAAGCAAAACCTAACTTCATTCCAAATGCTGCTGCAATGATAATAGCTGGTAATTCCAGGATTCCATGTGGTAAAATCCCCAATATTGCAAAACGAACCGTTTGACCGGCTTCCAGTAAACTTTTTAAGATATATCCAATAAATAAACCATTCATAAATAAGAGAAACATTGGATAGATTCCAAATAAAATACCTAGGGAAATCATCAAGAATGCAAGTCTCATATTATTAACAAAAATAGTGTAAATCATGTAAAATACACTATCCTTTTCTTTGATTTCTCCAACAATATTCTGCAATTGTTTAATAAGAGTTTGTATGTAAGCATTATTCTGATCAATAAAAAAATATCCAACCAACAAACTCATGAAAAATATAAGACTAGCCAATTTTATGTTTTTCTTATTCTCAATTATTGCAGCCCAAAATAATTTAAACATTTGGAACACTCCCTCTACCTTCTAATTTTTATCATATCATATTTATTCCATTTTTTCTTCATTTAAAGGTTAAGCATATCCTTGTCTCACATGCATATATATGTATATGAAACAACCAATCATTGGAGGTGAAAAAAATGAAATTTATATGGGTTTTAAGCGGAAAAAAGGTTAAACAATTTTTAGTTGTTCTTACCGCATTCCTTTTTACCATAGGTATTGTATATACTGAAAAGGAAAGCATTACTGTCTTTACCAACAGTGACGACCCAAAAGCACTTTATAGTGTAAATACAAAAAATAAACAAGTTGCTTTAACCTTTGATATTAGTTGGGGTGAGGAAGTTCCTGTTCCTATCTTAAATATCTTAGACCAACAAGGACTAAAAGGTAAAGTCACCTTCTTTTTATCCTCACCATGGAGCGAAAAACATCAAGACATTGTAAAAAGAATAGCTGATAGCGGTTATGAGATTGGAAGTCATGGCCACAAACATGTAAATTATAGTGAGTTGACTGATCAAGAGATTGAAAGTCAAATTCTAAAAGCAGAATCGATTTTAGAAAACCTTACTGGGCAAAAACCAACTTTAATTCGTACACCAAATGGAGATTTTGATAAGCGAGTCTTAAGAATTGCCGATCGTTTAGGCTATACTGTAGTTCAATGGGATACAGATTCAAGAGATTGGATGAAACCGGGCGTAAACGAAATTGTCAAAAGAGTAACAGAAAGAGTGCATCCCGGAGATATCATTTTAATGCATGCTAGTGATTCAGCAAAGCAATCTATTGAAGCTTTACCCATCATTATTGAAAATTTAAAAAAGCAAGGTTATACGTTTGTAACTGTTTCTGAACTTATTTCTAATGCAAAAATTAATTCAACTGAAGTTGAATAGGGTTAAAGCTAGACACGTAGGTCTAGCTTTCGTCTTTTTTAATGGTAAAATATAAGCTTCTTTTTTCTTCGTGAGCCACGCAGTATGAGAATTTGCTTCAAAACGAATCATCACTTTGTGCTTTCTTTGCTAACACCAAACCAATGTCTCCTTTAAATTCTTGGTCGCTAACTACAGACATTTCTAATCCTCGCTCTTTAACCTCTTTCATCATTTCTACTATGAATGTAGGATTAAGTTCTGCATGTAAGACCATTAGTTGAACTCTATGATCCTTCAGATTTTCTTTTATTTTTTTCATAATTGAGGAATGCTTTAACTCGTCGAACCTATATGTATATAGTATATTTCCTAGGTTTTGGCCTAATAAATTAGCCTTTTCTTTATCAAAAAACACTTTATTATCGTTTGCTATTATTCTTTCGATTCCTGTTCTTTTTTCGATTTGATGCATGGTTTCTAGAAGAAAATCATCTTCAACTTGTGATATATTTTTCTCATTTTCTTTGTCCATTTCTTTTTTCACCAACCTCTTTCTACAATATTTTTTTTCATAAAATTTTAGCTTTTAAGGCATATTATAGGTAAGGATACGATTAGGAGGGGTGTGTTTTGGTCACTCATAGATATTATAAAATTTACACCTATTTTACCTTTTTACTCATAACTTTAATCTTATTAAGCGGTTGTAATGCTTTTCGAAAATCTGAGTCTTCCTCAATGCCCAATTATAAAGAATTAAAACAAATGGTAGTGGATATTCTGCAAACAGAGGATGGCAAAAAAGCTGTTGCAGAGGCTCTTAATGACCAAGAAACGAAAAAGAAAATGACCTTAAACACTGATGATGTTCAGAAAATTATCCAAAATGAAGTTTTATCCCCTGAGAATAAAGCAAAATTGAAAAAGATGTATGAAGATCCCAAATTCGCCTCTGAATTAGGAAAGACACTTAAAAAGGAAAATGAGAAAATTTTAAAGGATTTAATGAAAGACCCTGATTATCGGAAAATGGTTATTGAAACAATGAAAGACCCTGAATTTGAAAAAATGATAATGGATGTAATGAAATCAAATGCATATCGTCGGCAAATGATGCTTGTTATCAAAGATTCTTTAGAAAGTCCTATGTTCCAAGATGATTTGCTTAAATTGATGGAAAAAGCAAATGAGGAAGCTTTAAAACCTGAAAAAGAGAAGGGTAAGAAAAAAGAAGATACAGGAAAAACGGGTGAAGAACAATCCCAGTAAGTGAATAAAATATAAAAGGCCTTCTAACTAAACGTTTGGGTAGAAGGCCTCTACATAGCGAATACAATATTACGCTTTTTCAATTATTTTTTGAGCCAATTGTTGATAGATTTCTCCAGTAACACTTCCCTGAGGATAGACAGATGGAGCAAATTCTTCCTCGTCTTCACGGTCAGGTGCCCCAATTGGGATTTGTGCAATCAATTCGGTATTTAATTCTTCGGCAAGTTTCCTTCCGCCATCTTTTCCAAAGATATATTCCCTTTTGCCTGATTCACATTCAAAATAAGACATGTTTTCTACTACACCAATAATTTCATGATTTGTTTTTAAAGCCATTGTGCCTGCTCTAGCTGCTACAAATGCTGCCGTAGCATGAGGTGTAGTTACAATAATTTCTTTACTTTGGGGAATGGTACTATGCACATCTAATGCCATATCACCTGTACCTGGTGGCAAGTCTAAGACAAGATAATCTAACTCTCCCCAATGGACTTCTTCGAAAAAGTTCTTTAACATTTTACCAAGCATAGGTCCACGCCAAATAACAGGTGTGTTGTCCTCAACGAAAAATCCCATCGACATGACCCTAACTCCAAAACGTTCTACTGGCAAAATCACGTTATCAATTACAGTAGGTCTAAATTCAATCCCCATCATGTCAGGCACGCTAAAGCCATAGATATCAGCATCAATTAATCCAACTTTCTTTCCGGTTCTTGCCAAAGCAACTGCTAAATTAACGGAAACAGTTGATTTCCCTACCCCACCTTTACCACTCGTGACTGCGATAAATTTCGTCTTAGAATCAGGAGCTAATAATGGTGAACCTTTTTGCGGATTTAATGAAACCGTATTCTTATTTCCATGTAATTTTTCTGCTAGAGCAGTTCTTTCCTCATCAGTCATTGAGCCGAAAGTCAAATCCACTTCTTTTGCACCGATTGCCTTTAATGCTTTTTCGACATCTTGTCCAATTGTTGCCTTTAATGGACATCCTTGTATGGTTAATACAATCTCTAACCGAACATGATCCTCATTTATTTCGATGTTGCGCACCATATCAAGTTCAACAACACTTCGATGGATCTCTGGATCTTCAACGCCTTTTAAGGCCTCAAGGATTTGTTCCTTTGTAATCATGTTGGCACCCCGCTTTACTTTTACAGTTTTTCATAGTACAAACTTTATTATAGCATAAAATATTCCCCTCGTAGTGAGTGATTTTTATTCTGCAGGAACGTCATCACCTGAATAGTATCTTAATATTCCCTGATAAATAGCGAAAGCGATTTTCTGCTGGTATTCTGTTTGATTTAATAAAGCTGCTTCTGTAGGATTTGATAAGAATCCAACCTCTACCATGGTGGAAGGAATATTCGCATATTTTAATACCATAATATCGTTACGGGGTAGGGCAACACGATCTGTATTTTTTAGGTTGATCCTTAATTGCTCTTGGATTAACCTAGACATTTGTTCATTTTCACTTCGAATTGGATAATAAAAGGTTTGTGCCCCATGCCATTTTTCTGAAGGTATACTATTTAAATGGATACTAATAAAAAAGTCTGCATCACTATCATTCGTTAATCTCACTCTATTTTGTAGATCCTCAAGTTTTCGATTAGCGATTCCTCTTGTATGTTCATCTGCCAAATCAACATCTGATTCTCTTGTCATGATCACTAATGCTCCAGCCTCATTTAAATAATCCTGTAGATATTTTGTGATTTTCAGGGTGATATTCTTTTCAACGATACCATCTTTACTGACTGCACCTCCATCAGGGCCACCATGTCCAGCATCTAAAATAAGGATTTTCCCTGATAACGGAAGGGACCATACAAACCATGAATCATTTATAGGCACATCATACAACATGATTGTAATTAGCAAAACAAGTGCTAAAATAAAGCTTACGATTTTCATTTTTAACATCGATTTTCCCCCTTGCTATCTTTCTTCCCTTTCATAATGTATGGGACGAGTTAGGGGTTTATGACAAAAAAGAAAAGCACCCAAAAAAATGAGTGCTTTTGAAATCGAAAAAAATTAACGTTTAGAGAATTGTGGTGCACGACGAGCAGCTTTGAGACCGTATTTTTTACGCTCTTTCATACGTGGATCACGAGTTAAGAATCCTGCCTTCTTTAATGTAGGGCGATACTGAGAATCTACTTTTAGTAATGCCCTAGCGATTCCATGACGAATCGCTCCCGCTTGACCAGTAAATCCGCCACCTCGAACATTTACTAAAACATCATAGGCATTGGTTGTATCTGTTGCAACCAATGGTTGTTTTACAATTAATTTTAATGTTTCTAAGCCAAAATAATCATCTAAATTGCGTTTATTGATAATGATTTGACCGTCCCCAGGTACCAAACGTACACGGGCTACAGAATGCTTACGACGACCTGTACCATAGTATTGAACTTGTGCCACAAGCTAAACCTCCTTATTAGCCTCTAATTTCCCAAACTTCTGGTTGTTGTGCTTGATGTGGATGTTCTGATCCTGCATAAACTTTTAATTTCATACCTTGTTTACGACCTAATGAACCTTTTGGTAACATACCTTTTACCGCAAGTTCAATCATTTGTTCTGGTTTATTCTTAACCATATCAGCAGCAACTGTTACTTTTAAACCACCTGGATAACCTGAATGACGGTAGTATTTTTTGCTTTGCATCTTCTTACCGGTTAATTCAACTTTACCAGCATTAATAATGATTACAAAGTCTCCCGTATCTACGTGTGGGGTAAATTGTGGTTTATGTTTACCGCGAAGGATTGTTGCAGCTTCAGTAGCTAAGCGACCAAGTGTTTTACCTTCAGCGTCGATAATGTACCATTTACGTTCAACTTCGTTAGGTTTTGCCATGTATGTGGTACGCATCGTTTTCCCTCCTAATCTATTACAAATCATCTTTATCCATTATACAAATTCATAGTTGTTCTGATTTTATTTTAAGACCCGGGGCTAGTGGGTTTTAAAATACCAAAGAATATAATACTATACTCAATCATAAGAGTCAAGGATTTTATACGCGAGGTTCTGTTGTCTAATATTGGACATCCCAAAGTGTAAGTCCCTTTGCTGGCGCTGTTAAACCTGCTAATGATCGATTCTTTTTTTCGAAAAGTTCCATTACTTCTTCTGGATCCATTTTATTTCTGCCGACCTCAACCAATGTTCCCACCACGATTCGAACCATATTATACAAAAAACCATTACCTGTAATCTGAAAATAGATTTCATTTTCCTTCTTCCAAAGATCTGCGGCATAAATTTTCCTTACTTTATTTTCGACAGTGGTTTTTGCTGAAGAAAAAGCAGTAAAATCATGTTCCCCTATAAATACTTTGCTTACTGCTTTCATTTTTTCCACATCCAGTGGGTATGGATAATGCCAGGTGTAATGCCGGCGAAATATGTTTACGTATGTATGATGATAGATAGAATATCTGTATGTCTTTTGTCTTACGTCAAACCGAGAATGAAATTCTAATGGGACCTCACTAGCAGAATTGACAACAATATCTTCTGGCAAAAGAGCATTTAGTGCAACAGGCCATTTAGATAAGGGCATCGAGTGGTTAATCTTAAAATTACAAACTTGTTTTTTTGCATGTACTCCTGCATCTGTTCTTCCCGATCCAATAATCTTAACTGGTTGGTTAGTCAGTCTTTGCAATGCATCTTCTAATTCTCCTTGTATCGTTCGTTGATTTGGTTGGACTTGAAACCCATGGAAAGCTGTCCCATCATAACTAACTTCTAGTTTAATATTCTTTATTTCTTCCATCTAAGAACCCCTCAAACTGTTATCATTAAAATAAATAGGAGAAGGAAAATGAACATAAGTAAAAGATCCCTCCATGTAAATACAGACACTCTTAACCTTGTTCTACCTTTTCCACCTCGATAGCCTCTGGCCTCCATAGCAATTGCTAATTCATCTGCACGTTTAAATGCACTGATAAATAATGGAATGATGATTGCCACCATATTTCTTACTCGTTTATGAATTGGACCAGATTCAAAATTTGCGCCTCTGGCTGTTTGGGCTTTTATAATTTTGTCTGTTTCATCAAGTAAAGTTGGAATAAAGCGAAGTGATATAGACATCATTAAAGCCAATTCATGTACAGGTACCTTTAAAAAAGTGAAAGGATACATCAATCTTTCAAGTCCCATAGTTAAATCTATCGGAGATGTGGTTAAGGTTAAAATAGTCGCAGTTAAGACAAGAAGAAGCAATCTTATCGAAATATAAATCGCTTGTTTTACCCCCTCTTCATAAATGGTTAACCAGTACCACTGAAATAAAAGGTTACCCCCTTTTGTCATGGATAGATGGAGAATAATCGTTAATATAATCATCCAAAAGATAGGGAGTAATCCTTTAAAATAATAAGAGAAAGGAATACGTGAAAGAATAACTCCTGATAAAATAGTTAAGATGAGAACGAAATAGCTTGTTAGATCCTTGGCAAGAAAAACAAGGATAATAAATAAAAACGTAAAAATAAGCTTTGATCTTGGGTCAAGTCGATGTAAAAATGAGTGATTCGGTATGAATTGTCCGATAATCATGTATTGAGATAGACTCATACTTTTTTCCCCTTCAATAGCCAATCGATTAAATATTCTTCTAATTCTTCCCTAGAAAAACAATCAAGGGGGATAGGCGGATTTATTTTCTGGTTTAATCGTTGAATAAATTTCGTGATATCAGGAATATCAAGGCCTATTTGCTGTAGACGTTCTTCTTCCTTAAAAATTTCCTTAGGGGTTCCCTCTAATATGATCTTTCCTTGATTCAACACAATAAGACGTTCAACCATATTTGCAATATCATCCATACTATGTGAAACCAAGATTGTTGTTATTTCTCTGGACTGATGTAATTCTTTAATCATGTTGAGAATTTCTTTTCGCCCTTTTGGATCTAAACCTGCAGTTGGCTCATCTAAGATTAATATTTTAGGTTGAAAGGCAATGACTCCTGCGATTGCAACTCTTCTCATTTGTCCCCCACTTAGTTCAAAAGGGGAACGTTTTGCAAATTGTTCATAGTCTAGTCCTACTTCTTTCATTGCTTCTTTTACACGTATTGCTATAAGCTCCTCTGGAAAGTCAAAATTTCGGAGTGCAAAAGAAATATCCTTTTCAACGTTTTCTTCAAATAATTGATGTTCAGGGTATTGAAAAACCACCCCAATCTTATTCCTAATTGGTGATAGATTTTTCCTTTTGGATGACCACGCTAAATCTCCTACTTTGATTGTTCCATTTGTGGGAAGGATGAGTCCACTTATCAGTTGAATCAGTGTCGACTTACCTGATCCAGTATGTCCGATAACACCAATGATCGATCCGCTCTTTATCGTTAGATTTACTTCTTGTAAAGCAATTTTCTCAAAAGGAGTATTTTTCATATAAGTGACAGAAACATCTTTTAACGTAATGTCCATAATGCCTCAATAAACTCCTCTTCTCTTACAAGATCGGTATGAAATGAATATCCTTTTTCTTTAAGTCTATGAGCTAAATCAACGGCAATCGGTACATCTAACCCTGTTTCTTCCAAAAGATCTTTTTTAGACAAAATCTCTTTAGGGGATCCATCTGCAATTATATATCCTCGATCCATGATGAGAATCCGATCAGCCAATAAGGCTTCTTGAACAAAATGAGTAATATGAAGAATGGTAATTCCTTCTTCCTCATTTAATTGTTTTGCCACTTTGAGGACTTCGGCTCTTCCTATTGGATCAAGCATGGATGTCGCTTCATCAAAGATAATCACTTTAGGTTTCATCGCAATGATGCCAGCAATCGCTACTTTTTGTTTTTGGCCTCCAGAAAGATGGTGAGGTTCTGTGTGTTTATATTCTTCTAGATTCACCTTCTGTAAAGCATCTTCAACCCTTTTTGCCATTTCACTTGATTCGATCCCCTGATTTTCTAATCCAAAAGCAACATCTTCTTCGACCGTACTTGCGACAATTTGATTATCAGGGTTTTGAAAGACAACTCCAACATGTTGCCTAATATGCCAAATCAAATCCTCATTCTTTGTGTCGATTTGGTCTACGATCACTACGCCATCTGTAGGATGTAATATTCCATTTAGACATTTAGCTAATGTAGACTTTCCAGAACCATTTGGGCCTAATATCGTGATAAACTGTCCCTCAAAAAGATTTGTAGTTAAATTGTTTAATACCCTTTCTGCATTCTTATACTGAAAGGAAAGATTCCTAAGTTGGATGATTGGTTGCATGTTTTCTGCCTCCAAAGTTAAAAAACTTTCTAAAATCATAAAGAAAAAAGGGCATTGAATCAGAATCAAATGATTCTGCCCTCACCCTTTTCTTTCATCATTATTCTACTAATTCTAAATATACCATAGGTGCTGCGTCCCCGCGGCGAGGCCCAATCTTTAAAATACGTGTATATCCCCCTTGACGTTCAGCAAATCGAGGAGCAATTTCACTAAATAGTTTTTGAACTGCATCCTGACCACTTTCACGATAAGCTACTTCTTTTCGAACATATTCTGCAACTTGACGTCTTGCATGTAAATCGCCACGTTTTGCAAGAGTAATCAATTTTTCAGCAATTGAACGAACTTCTTTCGCCTTTGATTCAGTGGTTTCAATACGTTCATTAATAATTAAATCAGTCACGAGATCACGGAACAGTGCCTTACGTGCTGCTGAATTACGACCAAGTTTTGCGTATGCCATCCCTTGTCCCTCCTTTATTCAGTTCACAATTTCTACTCTTCTTTTTTAAGTTCAAGTCCAAGTTCAAGCAACTTTTGTTGAACTTCTTCCAGTGATTTGCGCCCAAGATTACGGACCTTCATCATATCTTCTTCTGTTTTCGTAGTTAATTCCTGCACGGTATTGATACCAGCACGTTTCAAGCAGTTATAGGAACGAACTGAAAGATCCAATTCTTCAATGGTCATCTCAAGAACCTTTTCTTTTTGGTCTTCTTCTTTTTCTACCATAATTTCCGCTTCTTTTGCTTCTTCAGTTAAGCCAACGAATAAATTGAGATGTTCTGTTAAGATCTTTGCTCCTAAACTAACAGCCTCTTCTGGATGAATACTGCCATCAGTCCATACTTCTAAAGTTAACTTATCATAGTTTGTAACCTGACCTACACGAGTGTTATCTACTGTATAATTAACCCTTGTAATCGGAGTATAAATGGAATCGACTGGAATAACTCCAATCGGTTGATCTTCCCTTTTATTCCTGTCCGCTGGAACATAACCACGACCACGGTTCGCATGAATTCTCATATGAAATCTTGAATTTTCATCGACCGTAGCAATATGAAGATCAGGGTTTAGAATCTCAACATCACTATCTGCACGAATATCAGCAGCAGTGATATCCCCACCACCATCAACATCAATTTCAAGAACTTTCTCTTCATCAGAGTGAATCTTTAAGGAAAGCTTCTTAAGGTTTAATATAATCTCTGATGTATCTTCAACGACACCAGGAATTGTAGAAAATTCATGAAGAACACCATCGATTTGAATAGAGGTTACAGCAGCACCTGGCAAAGAAGAAAGAAGAATTCGTCTTAGAGAATTACCAAGTGTTGTACCATATCCTCGTTCTAAAGGCTCTACTACAATTTTCCCGTAAGTAGATTCTGAATTAATTTCTACGACTTCAATTCTAGGCTTTTCGATTTCGATCATTTATCTAAACCCTCCTTCAAAACGTCCATTTCAATGGCAACCACGATATTCGAGGGTAAGGTACCAAAAAAGAACAATCGGTGGTACCGTTTATTAACCTAACCATGTTCTAAAATAAGTAGATCTAGTTGAGAGAGTACATACTTACCCTATCTTACCATTCTATTATTCACATGTTCAGGCAATCTATACATCTATTGGTAAAAATATCACTAGACACGACGACGTTTTGGTGGACGGCAACCGTTATGAGGTATCGGCGTGACATCTTTAATCATATTAACCTCTAGTCCAGCTGCTTGTAAGGAGCGAATAGCTGCCTCACGTCCAGCACCAGGACCTTTAACTAATACTTCAACAGTTTTCATGCCATGCTCCATTGCTGTTTTGGCAGCTGCTTCAGCAGCCATTTGTGCAGCAAAAGGGGTACTTTTTCTTGAACCTTTAAACCCAAGTGCACCTGCACTACTCCAAGAAATTGCATTACCATGTGTATCAGTGATGGTAACAATGGTGTTGTTAAAAGTAGACTTAATATGTGCTACTCCTGACTCAATATTTTTACGATCGCGCCTTTTTGTACGAGTTGTGGTTTTTCTTGTAGCCATTTCGTCATCCCTCCTTACTTCTTCTTGTTCGCTACGGTACGACGTGGACCTTTACGTGTACGTGCATTGGTTTTAGATTTTTGACCACGGACAGGTAATCCACGACGATGACGAATGCCTCGATATGAACCAATTTCAATTAGGCGCTTAATATTAAGAGCCACCTCACGTCGCAGATCTCCCTCAACCTTAACGTTTTTGTCGATAATTTCACGTAATTTTGCTACTTCATCTTCTGTTAAATCACGTACTCTAGTATCTGGATTGATTCCTGTTTCAGTTAAAAGTTTTTTGGATGTTTGAATACCAATACCATAAATATAGGTTAATGCAACTTCTACTCGTTTATCACGAGGTAAGTCTACACCTGCAATACGTGCCATTTAACACACCTCCTTGAATTAACCTTGTTTTTGTTTGTGTTTTGGGTTTTCACAAATGACCATGACTGTGCCTTTACGACGAATAACTTTGCACTTTTCACAGATTGGTTTGACGGATGGTCTAACCTTCATGTTTATAACCTCCTTATGTGCAAACAAATACCTACTTATAACGATACGTAATCCGACCACGTGTCAAATCATAAGGTGATAATTCTACAGTAACTTTATCACCAGGTAAGATCCTAATAAAATGCATTCTAATTTTCCCTGAAACGTGAGCCAAAATTTTGTGACCATTTTCTAATTGGACTCGAAACATTGCATTAGGAAGAGGTTCAATCACTGTACCCTCAACTTCAATCACATCATCTTTAGCCATTTTCATTCTCCTTTCTCTTCATCCAAAGGCAAGCGGTTTGAAAGATAATCCTGCAAGACATATCGTAATTTTGCATTTGTCACTTTGCCGTTTTTATCTAGAGAATCTACTATTTCTTTAGAAATATATCCAGTTGCTCGTATATGGCGAATGTTTTTCCTTTTTGGTTGGTCAAACTTACGTTTATCACCATCTGCAATGAATATATACCGATCGTTTTCTTTCCCAATAATAACCCCGTATTTCCCTTTTTCGCGTCCTGTTAAAATCTCAACGATTTCACCTATATTTAATAAAGGCTTTTCTTTTATCATCACTTCACCCATCATTTCGTCAAAATTTCATGACCAGACTCTGTAATGATAATCGTGTGCTCAAAATGAGCACATAATGAATGATCTTCAGTAACTACAGTCCAGCGATCAGCTAATGTTTTAACATATCGCTTTCCCATATTTACCATCGGCTCAATCGCTAATGCCATCCCTGGCTTTAGTATAGGACCTCGATTGGGTGGGCCATAATTAGGAACTTGTGGATCTTCGTGTAGATTCTGTCCAACTCCATGACCAACATATTCCCTAACAATAGAGTAACCAAAAGCCTCTACATGTTCTTGAATAGCGTGCGATATATCAGATAATCTATAGGCTGGAGTAGCCTTTTCCAGTCCTTTATATAATGATTCTTCTGTAACTTTCAATAATCGATCTGCTTCGTCAGAGATCTTCCCAACAGGATAAGTCCAAGCAGAATCACCATGATATCCCTTGTATTCTGCCCCGATATCAATACTAATGATATCTCCTTCTTTTAATACACGATCACTTGGAATACCATGAACCAATTCATCATTTACAGAAGTACATATACTTGCTGGAAATCCTCCATAACCTAAGAAAGAAGGAATGGCTCCTTTACTGCGAATGAATTCTTCTGCAATATGGTCAAGTTCTTTTGTTGTAATTCCAGGGCGAATTGCCTCTTTTAAAACTTGATGAGTCTCTGCAACAATTCGTCCAGCAATTCGCATCAGGTCAATCTCAAAATCGGATTTACGTATAATCATTACGCCTGACCTCTCAGTATTTTTTCAATTGAATGAAATACCTCATCGATCTCTTGATTACCCTCTATTGTTCGTAAGACTTGCTTATTCTGATAGTAATTCAATAATGGTTCAGTTTGCTTGATATTTACCTCAAGTCTTGTTGCGACTGTTTCTTCTTTATCATCATCACGCTGATAAAGTTCTCCGCCACATTTATCACATCTTCCCTCAATTTTAGGAGGGTTATAAATAATATGATAAGTAGCACCACATTCACGACAAATTCTACGACCAGTTAGACGATTTAATAATAGATTCTTGTCTACATCTATATTGATTACATGTTCGATCTCTTTATTCATTTCGCCAAGCATTTTATCTAGCGCTTGAGCTTGAGCTACTGTACGCGGAAAACCGTCTAGTAAAAAACCTGAGTTTGTGTCTTCTTTACTTAGACGATCTTTCACAATACCAATTACGACTTCATCGGGTACAAGCAATCCTTGATCCATATAAGACTTTGCTTCTAATCCCATTTTAGTTCCTTCTTTAATTGCGCTTCTAAACATATCTCCAGTAGAAATATGTGGGATTAGAAATTCAGCAACGATTTTTTCAGCTTGAGTTCCCTTACCTGCCCCCGGAAGACCCATGAGCACGATATTCAAAAAACATCCCTCCATCAAAATGGCCTATTTTTACTTTTTAATAAAGCCATCATAATGACGCTTGATCAGTTGTGTTTCAATTTGCTTCATTGTATCAAGCGCTACACCAATAACGATGAGTAATGAAGTTCCACCAATCCTTACAGATTGAGGTAAAGTTGTTGCAGCAGTAAAGATGACTGGTAAGATAGCAACAGCTGCTAAAAAAATAGATCCAGCTAAAGTGATTCGGTTTAACACTTTAGAAATATAGGTGGAAGTTGCCTTTCCTGGTCTAATCCCTGGAATATAACCACCATTCTTCTTCATATTCTCTGCCATTTGTATTGGATTGATTTGTACGAATGTATAGAAATAGGTAAATCCAATAATCAATATCACATAAAGAAACATTCCAAATGGATCAGCATAGTTAAAGTGTTTGATAAACCACTGAGCTATACCATTGTTTGGCCAAAAACTTGCGATCGTTGATGGAAACATGAGTAGAGAAAGCGCAAAGATGACCGGAATAACTCCAGCTGAGTTAACTTTAAAAGGAATGTGGCTGGATTGGCCACCGTACATTTTTCTACCTACAACACGTTTTGCATAATGAACTGGAATCTTTCTAATTCCCTGTTGAACATAAATAACGCCAACAACAATTAGAAGAATGACTAACAAGATCAATAGTAACTTAATAATATTAAGGAATAACTGATCAGTAGCCCCTTTAAATTGGGTATCATAAATCGCATAGATTCCATCAGGAATCCCCGCAATGATACCTGCAAAAATGATAATGGAAATCCCGTTGCCAATACCATTTTCTGTGATTTGTTCACCAAGCCACATTAAGAAAGCAGTTCCTGCGGTTAGCGTAATGGCAATAAGAGCATAAGTTGTGAAACTTGGATCGATGACTAAACCTGGATAAATATTGTTAAAACCAATCGATAATCCAATAGATTGGATCAACCCTAGTACAATCGTGCCATAACGGGTAACTTGAGCTAATTTTCTACGTCCTGTTTCTCCTTCTTTTGCCCACTCAACAAATTTAGGTACAACATCCATAGTTAATAGTTGGACAATGATTGACGCTGTAATATAAGGCATGATACCCATTGCAAAAATAGAAAAATTACGTAATGCTCCACCAGAAAAAGTATTTAAGAAACCAAAAATATCTCTTTCAGTTAAAGCAGTTAACGCATCAGCATTGATATTTGGTACTGGAATAAAACTTCCAATACGGAACACGACTAGCATAAGAAGAGTAAAAATGATCTTCTTACGCAAGTCGTTTACCCTAAATATGTTGGAGATCGTATTAAACATTAGATCACCTCAGTTGTACCGCCTGCAGCAGCAATTTTCTTAACAGCAGTTTCTGAAAACTTATTTGCTTTTACTGTTAGTTTTACAGTCAATTCTCCGTTGCCAAGAACCTTAATGCCATCTTTTACTTGTTTTACATACCCTTTTTCAGTCAATAACTCTGGAGTAACTACAGTACCGTCTTCAAAGTTATTAAGAAGATCTAAATTGATTATAGAGTATTCTTTGCGAGTTGGATTATTAAATCCTCGCTTTGGTAAACGACGGTATAATGGGTTTTGACCACCTTCAAAACCAGGGCGTACACCACCACCGGAACGTGCATTTTGACCTTTATGACCACGTCCAGCCGTTTTACCCGTTCCAGAACTAGTTCCACGTCCTACACGTTTGCGTGTATGACGCGCACCTTTCACTGGTTTAAGTTCATGTAACTTCATGGTAGCACCTCCTCTATCTTAAAGCATGTTATTACGCTTCTACTTCAACTACATCAAGTAAATGCTTTACTTTGTTAACCATCCCACGAATCGCAGGATTATCATTATGAATAACTGTTTGGTTAACTTTACGTAATCCCAAAGTACGAACGACTACTCTTTGTGATTCAGGACGACCTATAACGCTACGTTTGAGGGTGATTTGTAATTTTTTCTGCATCATAATCCCTCCTTATCCTAACAGTTCTTCGATCGATTTACCACGTAATTTAGCAACCTCTTCAACGCGTTTTAAACGTTTCAAACCATCAATTGTGGCATGAACCATATTGATTGAATTTGAAGAACCTAAAGATTTACTTAAGATGTCTTCAATTCCTGCTAACTCAAGTACTGCACGAACAGGTCCACCAGCAATTACTCCAGTACCTTCAGAAGCAGGTTTTAATAACACTTTACCTGCACCGAAAATTCCTGTAATAGGATGTGGAATTGTTTTGCTAGTTAATGGTATATGAATTAGGTTTTTCTTTGCATCTTCAATTCCTTTGCGGATAGCATCTGGCACTTCACTAGCTTTACCAATACCAGCACCTACCCAACCATTTTTATCACCAACGACAACCAATGCACTAAAGCTAAAGCGGCGTCCACCTTTAACAACTTTAGCTACTCGATTGATGTGAACCACTTTCTCTTGTAGATCAAGGGTATTTGGGTCAATTCGCATCTTTTTCCCTCCTTCGTATCCGATTAAAACTGAAGCCCTGCCTCACGCGCAGATTCAGCTAAAGCTTTAATTCTTCCATGATATAGATAACCACCACGATCAAATACTACTGAAACATAACCTTTTTCAACAGCACGTTTAGCTACTAGTTCACCAACTAATTTAGCAGCTTCAATATTTCCGCCGTTTTTAATTTCACCGCTAAGTTCTTTATCTAAAGTGGATGCAGAAACTAGAGTTGTTCCAGTTACATCATCAATCAATTGAGCATAAATGTTTTTAGATGAGCGAAACACGTTTAAACGAGGACGCTCTGCTGTTCCAACAATATTCTTGCGAATGCGTAAGTGTCTTCTTTTACGTATTTTATTTTTATCTTGTTTGTTAATCAACTTCAATTCACTCCCTTCGTTTGAACGAAAGTTCTATTGCTAAGTCGTTTATACAAGAAATTACTTACCTGTCTTACCAACTTTACGACGAATACGTTCATTTTCGTATTTAATCCCTTTTCCTTTATAAGGTTCAGGTTCACGGATTGAGCGGATCTTTGCAGCCATCTCACCAACACGCTCTTTATCGATTCCTTTTACAACCACTTTGTTTTGTGCAGGAACTTCTAAATCAATTCCTTCTTCAGGGAATACTTCAACAGGATGTGAATAACCTACATTCAATGTTACCTTATTACCAGACTTTGCTGCACGGTAACCTACACCAACTAATTCTAAAGTCTTTTCATATCCTTTGGTTACACCCTCAACCATGTTATTGATAATACTACGAGTAGTACCATGTAAGGCACGGTGTAGTTTGTTATCAGATGGGCGTTCAACAGTTAGTTGATTATCTTGAATAACAATCTTGATATCTTTATGAAATGATCTTGTTAAAGTTCCTTTTGGCCCTTTAACAGTCAAAATGTTTTTATCATTTGTAATTTCTACACCTGATGGAATTTCAATCGGTTTTTTACCAATACGAGACATTGTTACACCCCCAATCGGATTTGAGTTGATTACCAGATGTACGCTAAAACTTCTCCACCAACTTGGGCTTTGCGGGCTTCTTTATCAGTTAAGACGCCTTGTGGTGTTGAAAGAATCGCTATTCCTAATCCACCAAGCACTTTAGGAATTTCGTTACTCTTTGCGTAAACACGCAAACCTGGTTTACTAATACGTTTTAATCCAGTAATTACACGCTCATTATTTGAACCGTACTTTAAAAATAAACGGATGATCCCTTGTTTATTATCTTCAACAAATTCAGCATCACGGATAAATCCTTCACGTTTTAAAATTTCGGCAATATCTCTTTTGATTTTGGATGCTGGTACTTCAACGATTTCATGACGAACAATATTTGCATTTCGAATACGAGTTAGCATATCTGCAATTGGATCTGTCATCGCCATAACGAAAAACCTCCTTCCCTAACTAGGTTTTACCAACTAGCCTTCTTCACTCCAGGAATTTGCCCTTTGTAAGCAAGTTCGCGGAAGCAAATACGACACAACTTAAACTTACGCATTACACTATGTGGACGACCACAGCGTTCACAGCGAGTATATTCTCTCACTTTAAATTTTTGAGGCCGTCTTTGTTTAGCGATCATTGACTTTTTTGCCACGCTATTTCCTCCTCAAATTTAAGATCACTTATTTTGCAAAAGGCATTCCTAACTGATTTAATAACTCATGAGCTTCTTCATCAGTATTTGCAGTTGTAACAAATACAATATCCATTCCACGAATTTTATCGATCTTATCATATTCAATTTCCGGGAAAACCAATTGTTCTTTTAAACCTAATGTATAGTTCCCACGACCGTCAAAAGCTTTATTGGATACTCCACGGAAGTCACGCACACGTGGTAATGACACATTAAATAACTTGTCGATAAAATGGTACATACGTTCACCGCGAAGAGTTACTTTTACACCAATAGGCATCCCTTCACGTAATTTAAATCCAGCAATAGATTTTTTTGCACGAGTTACAACAGGTTTTTGACCAGAGATTAACTCTAAGTCAGCAACAGCACTATCTAAAACCTTTGGGTTTTGAACGGCATCACCAACACCCATATTGATTACTACTTTCTCTACACGTGGTACCTGCATCACAGAAGCGTAGTTGAATTTTTGCATCAATGCAGGAACAACTTCTTTACTATATTTTTCTTGTAATCTTGCTGCCATTGTTTTTGCCTCCCTTCTTCACCTGACTACTTATCTAACTCTTCGCCAGACTTTTTAGCAATACGCACTTTTTTACCATTAGCTAAAATTTTATGCCCAACTCTTGTTACTTCACCGGTTTTAGGGTCAACTAACATCACATTTGAAGAATGAATTGGAGCTTCTTGAGATACAATGCCGCCATTTGGGTTTGCTTGAGATGGGCGTGTATGTTTCTTAACAATATTTACACCTTCAACAAGTACACGTCCTTCTTTTGGAAAAGCTTCTAAAATACGACCTTTTTTACCCTTATCCTTACCACTAATAACAATAACTGTATCGCCTTTTTTAACATGAAGTTTATTTTTTGAGGATTTCATAAAAGCACCTCCTTTTAAAACAATTCCCTTAGGATATTTAGATAACCTCTGGAGCTAGAGAAATAATTTTCATAAAGTCCTTTTCACGCAGCTCACGTGCTACTGGACCAAAAATACGAGTTCCACGAGGACTTTTATCATCTTTGACAATAACAGCCGCATTCTCATCAAATCGGATATAAGATCCATCATTACGACGAACACCACGTGTAGAACGAACAATAACCGCCTTAACTACGTCACCTTTCTTGACAACGCCTCCTGGTGTCGCTTCTTTTACCGAACAAACAATAACGTCACCAATATTAGCAAATTTACGATGAGAACCACCTAATACTTTGATAGCCATTAGTTTTTTAGCACCGGAGTTATCTGCTACTTGTAATAACGTTTGTGGTTGAATCATTGAATAGTCCCTCCTTCCGGAACATGAGTAAATATACAGTTTATTAGATAATTACAGCTTCTTCAACAACCTCAACTAATCTCCAACGCTTATCTTTGGATAATGGTCTGGTTTCCATAATTTTAACAATATCGCCAATTTTCGCTTGATTGTTTTCATCATGAGCTTTAAATTTTTTGGTGTATTTAATACGTTTTCCGTATAATGAATGCTTTTTATAAGTTTCAACAGCAACGACGATGGTTTTATCCATTTTGTCACTAACAACTTTACCTATTTGTACTTTACGTTGATTACGCTCTGACATTTGATAACCTCCTTTCAGGATTATTTACTGATCCCTAATTCTCTTTCACGCAAAACAGTTTTCGCACGTGCGATCGCTTTGCGCACTTCTGAAATGCGCGTTGGAGTTTCTAATTGACCTGTTGCCAATTGAAATCGGAGGTTGAATAATTCTTCTTTTAAAGAATTGATTTTTTGTTCTATTTCAGCAGTGGTCATATTTCTTAACTCATTAGCTTTCATTTGCGTCACCACCCACTTCTTCACGCTTAATAAACTTAGTCTTAATTGGCAGCTTATGGGATGCCAGACGCATAGCTTCACGTGCTACTTCTTCAGAGACACCAGCTAATTCAAACATAACTTTACCAGGTTTTACAACCGCTACCCATTTTTCTGGAGAACCTTTACCACTACCCATACGAACTTCAAGCGGTTTTTGAGTAACTGGTTTTGAAGGGAAAATCTTAATCCATACTTTACCGCCACGCTTAATATAACGTGTCATTGCAATACGAGCTGCTTCAATTTGACGATTCGTTACCCATGCTGGTTCTAATGCCTGTAATCCGTATTCACCGAAAGCTATCTCTGTGCCGCCTTTAGCGCGACCACGCATTTTTCCACGATGTTCTTTACGATGTTTTACACGTTTTGGCATCAACATAATTATCTGCCTCCTTCCTTTGTTTCTCTATTCTTCGCAACAGGAAGAACATCCCCGCGATAAATCCAAACTTTTACTCCTAGACGTCCATAGGTTGTATGTGCCTCTGCAGTACCGTAGTCAATATCTGCACGAAGTGTATGAAGAGGAACAGTTCCCTCACTATAACCTTCACTACGAGCAATTTCAGCCCCACCTAAACGTCCACTTACTTGAGTCTTAATTCCTTTAGCGCCGGCACGCATTGTACGTTGAATCGCTTGTTTCATAGCGCGGCGGAAAGAAATACGACGCTCTAATTGTTGTGCAATATTTTCAGCAACTAATGTTGCATTGACGTCTGCATTTTTTACTTCACTAATATTGATATGAACCTTTTTACCAGTCATCTTGCTTAACTGTTGACGAAGAACTTCTACTTCTGCTCCACCTTTACCAATAACCATACCAGGTTTTGCAGTATGAATGGTAATATTCAAACGATTTGCAGCTCTTTCAATTTCAATTTGAGGAACTGCAGCATCATAAAGGCGTTTCTTTAAGAATTCACGAATTTTGATATCTTCAAGTAAAAGATCAGCATAATCTTTACCTGCATACCATTTTGAATCCCAGTCGCGTATAATTCCTACACGAAGTCCATTTGGATTAACCTTTTGACCCACGCTTTATCCCTCCTTTTTTTCCGTTAATACAACAGTGATATGACTCGTACGCTTATTGATACGACTTGCACGTCCCATAGCTCTTGGACGAAAACGTTTCAAGGTAGGACCTTGATTTGCATATGCTTCACTAACCACTAGTTCTTCAACATTCATATTATAATTATGCTCTGCATTCGCAATCGCAGAGTTTAACACTTTTTCAATAACTGGAGAAGCTGCTTTTGGCGTATGGCGAAGAATTGCAATTGCTTCTCCAACTTTTTTGCCCCGAATAAGATCTAATACAAGACTTACCTTGCGAGGAGCAATCCGCACGTATCTGGCTACAGCTTTTGCTTGCATGAACGTAAACCTCCTCTCAACTCAATTAGCGCTTGGTTTTCTTATCATCGCCAGCATGTCCTTTGAAAGTACGTGTAGGTGCAAATTCACCTAACTTATGACCAACCATATCCTCAGTCACATAGACTGGTACATGTTTCCTTCCATCATACACGGCAATTGTGTGTCCAACAAAATCAGGGAAAATAGTAGAACGACGAGACCAAGTTTTGATCACTTTCTTTTCATTTTTTTCGTTCATTTCAACGACCTTTTTCATTAGATGATCATCTACAAAAGGTCCTTTTTTCAAACTACGCCCCATACATAAACCTCCCTTCGAGATGAAGAATAGTGGCAATTGACATATTACTTCTTACGACGACGTACAATATATTTATCAGATGCTTTATTTTTCTTACGAGTTTTGTAACCCAATGTTGGTTTACCCCAAGGAGATACAGGTGATTTACGTCCGATAGGAGCTTTACCTTCTCCACCACCGTGTGGGTGATCGTTAGGATTCATAACAACCCCACGAACAGTAGGTCTTTTACCTAACCAGCGTGAACGTCCAGCTTTACCGATCGTTACGTTTTCATGATCTAAGTTACCTACTTGACCAACAGTTGCACGGCATTCTTTACGAATCATGCGCACCTCGCCAGAGCCAAGGCGAATGATTACGTAGTCTCCATCTTTACCTAGTAATTGTGCTTCAGCACCAGCAGCACGAGCTAATTGTCCACCTTTTCCAGGCTTTAGTTCAATATTGTGAATGACTGTACCAACTGGGATGTTTTCAAGTGGAAGTGCATTCCCAATTTTAATATCTGCATTTGGACCAGATTCAATTTGATCGCCAACCTTTAATCCTAAAGGTGCAAGAATATATCTTTTTTCACCGTCAGCATAATTGATTAAAGCAATATTTGCTGAGCGGTTTGGATCGTATTCAATCGTCGCTACGCGTCCAATCACATTATCTTTGTTACGTTTAAAATCAATGATACGATATTTACGTTTATGACCGCCACCTTGATGACGTACAGTAATTTTCCCTTGATTATTACGTCCAGCATTCTTGTTTAAAGGCGCTAACAAGGATTTTTCCGGTTTATCTGTGGTGATTTCTTCAAAAGTTAACACTGACATTCCGCGACGGCCAGCTGAAGTTGGTTTATATTTTTTGATTGCCATTGTGTTTTCCCTCCTTCACTGATGAATTAAACTTCAAAAATTTCGATTGGTTTGCTATCTTCTTTTAATGTAACAACTGCTTTCTTCCAAGCAGATGTATATCCACTAAAACGACCATAGCGTTTAGGTTTTGCAGGCATTTTAATGGTGTTTACTTTAGCAACTTTAACTCCAAAAATACTTTCGATCGCAGATTTGATCTCTGTCTTGTTTGAACGCATATCTACTTCAAAAACATATTTATTTTCTGCCATTAAATCACTTGTTCTTTCAGTAACAACTGGGCGCTTAATGATATCGCGAGGATTTTTCATTACGCAAGCACCTCCTCTACTTTCGCCACTGCCTCTTTCGTCATGATCAACTTATCATGTTTTAAGATATCAACAACATTGACACCTTCAGCAGATACGAATTTAACCCCTGGAATATTACGTGTTGATAATGCCAAAACATCATTGTAATCTTTATCAACGATTAATGCTTTACGATCTACTTTTAAATTATTTAAGATGACAGCCATTTCCTTTGTCTTTGGTGCAGATAATACAATTTCATCCAATACGATGATTTGACTATCTAAAACTTTACTGGAAAGTGCTGATTTTAACGCTAAACGGCGAACTTTTTTAGGAAGTTTGTACGCATAACTTCTTGGTGTTGGACCAAAAACTGTACCACCACCAACCCATTGTGGAGCACGAATACTTCCTTGGCGTGCACGTCCTGTCCCTTTTTGACGCCATGGCTTACGACCACCACCACGCACTTCAGAACGACCTTTAACTTTGTGAGTTCCCTGACGTAAAGACGCTTGTTGCATGACAACAGCATCATGTAGTACTGACTCATTAGGTTTTATTCCAAAGACAGCGTCAGATAACTCGATTTCTCCTATTTGAGCACCATTTACATTATATAGAGCTACTTTTGGCATAGCGAATCCTCCTTTCCTACAACAACTTACTTACCTGCATTTTTTACTGTTTCTTTAATGACAACATAACTATTTTTTGGACCAGGAATAGAACCTTTTACAAGGATAACGTTACGATCTGTATCCACTTTTACAATTTCAAGGTTCTGAATTGTTACTTGGTCTGTACCCATACGTCCTGGCAATGGTTTTCCTTTCAATACTCGGTTTGGAGCAATTGCTCCCATAGAACCTGGGCGTCTGTGATAACGTGATCCGTGCGCCATTGGTCCACGAGATTGATTGTGTCTTTTAATGGAACCAGCAAAACCTTTACCTTTTGTTGTTCCTGTTACGTCAACCATCTCACCTTCAGCAAATAAGTCAGCCTTGATTTCTTGTCCTACAGCGACATCCATAGACATGCCACGGATTTCTTTTATGAAGCGCTTAGGTGCTGTGCCAGCTTTTTTTGCATGACCTAGCTCTGGTTTATTTGCACGGAATTCCTTTTGATCATCGAAACCTAATTGAACAGCTTCATAACCGTCATTTGCAAGGTCTTTTTTTTGAAGAACAACACAAGGGCCTGCTTGCACTACAGTAACTGGTACTACTTTGCCTTCAGGAGTAAAAACTTGTGTCATTCCTAGTTTTTTCCCTAAGATTCCTTTGGCCATATTTGCCACCTCCTATATCTATTTCAACACATTTTCTCATTATAATTTGATTTCGATATCTACACCAGATGGTAAATCCAATCTCATTAATGAATCAACTGTTTGAGGTGTTGGATTTAGAATATCGATCAAACGCTTGTGTGTGCGCATTTCAAATTGCTCACGAGAATCTTTATATTTGTGAACTGCTCTAAGGATTGTGTAAACTGATTTTTCTGTTGGTAAAGGAATTGGTCCAGATACACTTGCCCCAGAACGTTTTGCAGTTTCAACAATTTTCTCAGCGGATTGATCAAGAATTCTGTGATCATATGCTTTTAAACGAATTCTAATTTTTTGTTTTGCCATTTAAATTCCCTCCTTCTCGCCCATTTTATTAACGGACAGTTTCTCAGTAGAAATTTCCTGCTCACATCCATGGCAAAGGGGCCGGGTGTGTCAGCAACCTTCTACCTCATCGCAGTCCTTTGACCAACGATAAATATTATATAAAAAAGAGTCTATTTATGCAAGTTTTATTTTCAATTAATTATTTTGAACGATTTGGTAACGTTGAAAAACATATAGACCAAGGAGGATAATCAATCCACCAATGATCTGTATTAGGGTGGGTGCTTCTTTATATATCAAGGTTGCTAAAATTGAGGCGCCGATTGGTTCCCCTAACAATACCATTGAAATCGTTGTAGCATTCGTATATTTAATTGCCCAATTAAATACGGTATGACCTAGGATATTGGGTATCACAGCTAAGGCAATGAAAACGATCCAGTCAGTTTTTTCGTATTGAGTAAATGAATAGTGAAAAGAAAACGAGTAAATCACCAAAATGATCGTTGAAGAACCATAGACTAATAATGTGTAGGGAAGTAATGTTAATCTTGTTCTTACTTTTTGCCCAAACAGCCAATAAACTGTCACCATAAGTGCACCTAACAATGCAAGTAGATCACCCAAAAGTGCTTTTCCGCTGATACGAAAATCTCCAAGGCCGATCAAAATGCCTCCGATAATTGAAACAAGGCTACCTAATATAGAAAGTAAGGGATATCTCTTTTTAAAAAAAATAGATTCTCCGATCATTGAGAAGATGGGTGACATCGTAACCAATACGACTGAGCTTGCAATAGAAGTATACTTTAGTGATTCGAACCATGTAATAAAGTGAAATGCCAGAAAAAGTCCTGATAAAAAAGAGTATAGGTAATCTTTCTTCTGCAACTTCTTCATCTCTTGAAAATGAAAAAAGAACGTTGGAATGATCATAATTAAAACAGTAAACATCATCCGATAAGTAGCAATGATCGCAGAGGGAGCTGTTGTTTGTTTTACAAGTATAGCGGATGAAGAGACAGCGATGATTCCTATGAATAAAGCTATGGCTAATTTTATTTGGCTGGGTTTATCAGAATTCATTTTATATCCCCCACCTCAGAAAAAAAGAGCCTCAATTGAGGCCCTTTTATTTTAAGATGTTATTACTTAGAAATAGAAGCTACAACTCCAGCACCAACAGTACGTCCACCTTCACGAATAGCGAAGCGTGTACCTTCTTCAATAGCGATAGGAGCAATTAGTTCAACATCCATAGTAATGTTATCTCCAGGCATAACCATTTCTGTACCTTCTGGTAATTTGATAACACCAGTTACGTCAGTTGTACGGAAATAGAATTGAGGACGGTATCCGTTAAAGAATGGAGTATGACGTCCACCTTCTTCTTTTGTTAAGATATAAACTTCTGCTTTGAATGTAGTATGAGGTTTAACAGAACCTGGCTTTGCTAATACTTGTCCGCGCTCGATCTCTTTACGATCAACACCGCGTAATAAAGCACCGATATTGTCACCAGCTTGTGCTTGGTCTAGAAGCTTGCGGAACATTTCTACCCCAGTAACAACAGATTTTTTAGTCTCTTCATGAATACCAACGATTTCAACTTCATCTTGAACTTTAACAGTACCACGCTCAACACGACCTGTTGCAACAGTACCACGACCTGTAATGGAGAATACGTCCTCAACAGGCATTAAGAAAGGTTTGTCAGTATCACGCTCTGGAGTTGGAACATATTCGTCAACTGCAGCCATTAATTCATGAATTGCATTAGCCCATTCACTGTCTGGATTTTCTAATGCTTTTAATGCAGAACCTTTAACAACTGGAATGTCGTCGCCAGGGAATTCATATTCAGATAGAAGATCACGAATTTCCATTTCAACTAATTCTAATAGTTCTTCGTCGTCTACCATGTCAACTTTGTTCATGAATACAACGATGTATGGTACACCTACTTGACGAGAAAGAAGAATGTGTTCACGGGTTTGTGGCATTGGACCATCAGCAGCAGAAACTACTAGGATGGCTCCGTCCATTTGTGCAGCACCAGTGATCATGTTTTTAACATAGTCAGCGTGTCCTGGGCAGTCAACGTGTGCATAGTGACGATTTGCAGTTTCATACTCAACGTGTGCAGTTGAGATAGTGATACCGCGTTCGCGCTCTTCTGGAGCTTTGTCGATTTGATCATAAGCAGTAGCTTGCGCACCACCTGTTTTAGCTAATACAGTAGTGATTGCAGCTGTTAAAGTTGTTTTACCATGGTCAACGTGTCCAATCGTACCAATGTTAACGTGTGGTTTAGTACGTTCAAATTTTGCTTTTGCCATTTTAATAATCCTCCTTAAGTATATATTTATTTAAAAGAAAGGTACCCGCAGAAAAATCTGCAGGTAAAATTCTATGTGGTTTTTAATACAAGAAATTATTCTCCCTTATTCTTGGCAATGACAGTCTCAGCAATGCTCTTTGGAACTTCTTCATAATGGTCAAAGTGCATGGAATAATTACCACGACCTTGAGTACGCGAACGAAGTGCAGTTGCATAACCAAACATCTCTGCTAATGGAACCATTGCACGAATATTTTGGGCTCCTGAAGCAGCTTCCATCCCTTCAATACGACCACGACGGGAGTTAAGATCACCCATTACATCGCCCATATATTCTTCTGGAACAGTAACTTCAACTTTCATTACAGGTTCTAGAAGAACAGGATCACATTTAGATTTTGCAGCTTTTAATGCCATAGAACCAGCAATCTTAAATGCCATTTCTGAAGAGTCAACATCATGGTAAGATCCGTCAACAATGGTTGCTTTTAGATCAATAACAGGATAACCTGCTAGCATACCATTTTGCATGGACTCCTCAATACCAGCCTGAACCGCAGGGATATATTCTTTAGGAACGACCCCACCAACGATTTTATTTTCAAAAATAAAACCTTGGCCTGGTTCAAGTGGTTCAAATTCAATCCAGACGTGACCATATTGTCCGCGACCACCAGATTGACGAACAAATTTACCTTCAACCTTCGCAGGTTTACGAATGGTTTCTTTGTATGCCACTTGAGGAGCACCTACATTTGCTTCAACTTTAAACTCTCGACGTAAACGGTCTACGATGATATCTAGATGTAATTCACCCATACCAGCAATAATGGTTTGTCCAGTTTCTTCATCTGTATGAGTCTTAAATGTTGGATCTTCTTCTGCTAATTTAGCTAAAGCTAGACCCATTTTATCTTGGTCAGCTTTTGTTTTTGGTTCCACAGAAAGACGAATAACTGGTTCTGGGAATACCATTGATTCCAAAATGATTGGAGATTTTTCATCACAGAGCGTATCACCAGTTGTCGTATCTTTAAGACCGACAGCTGCTGCGATATCCCCGGCATAAACGGTACTAATCTCTTCTCTATGGTTTGCATGCATTTGCAGGATACGACCGATACGTTCGCGTTTCCCTTTTGTAGAGTTTAATACATAGGAACCAGAGTTTAGCGTACCAGAGTATACACGGAAGAAAGTAAGTTTACCAACATACGGGTCAGTCATGATTTTGAATGCTAATGCAGAAAATGGTTCACTATCATCTGCATGTCTCTCAGCCTCGGTTTCATCTTCCAAGTGTCCCTTAATCGCTGGAATATCAAGTGGAGATGGTAGGTAATCAACGACAGCATCAAGCATAAGCTGAACACCTTTGTTTTTATATGAAGAACCACATAGTACAGGGAAAATCTCTACATTGATTGTTCCCTTACGAAGACCAGCTTTAATCTCTTCTTTTGTGAATTCTTCTCCTTCAAGATACTTCATCATTAAATCTTCATCAAGCTCTGCAACAGATTCGATTAACTTTGTTCTCCATTCTTCAGCTAATTCCTTGTATTCTGCTGGAATTTCACGCTGTTCTGAACGAGTGCCTAGATCATCTAAATAATAATAGGCAACCATATCAATCAAGTCGATAATACCTTGAAATTGATCTTCTGCCCCAATCGGTAATTGAATTGGAACAGCCTTTGCTTGTAAACGGTCATGAATCGTTTGTACTGACTTTAGGTAATCTGCACCAAGTATATCCATTTTGTTTACATAGACAATACGTGGTACTCCATAAGTCGTAGCTTGCCTCCAAACGGTTTCAGTTTGGGGTTCAACACCGCTTTTTGCATCAAGTACTGTTACAGCTCCATCCAATACGCGTAAAGAACGTTCAACTTCTACTGTAAAGTCTACGTGTCCTGGGGTATCAATAATATTGATTCGGTGACCTTTCCACTGAGCAGTTGTAGCAGCAGAAGTAATGGTGATGCCGCGTTCTTGTTCTTGTTCCATCCAGTCCATCGTTGCAGCGCCTTCATGCACTTCTCCGATTTTATGGGTACGACCGGTATAGTAAAGAATACGCTCAGTTGTTGTAGTTTTACCCGCATCAATATGAGCCATGATCCCAATATTACGAGTATTTTGTAAGGAGAATTCTCTTGCCATATTATTTTCTCCTTTCTAGTTCGTTTTGTTAGATTACCAACGATAGTGCGCAAAAGCTTTATTTGCTTCAGCCATTTTATGAGTATCTTCACGTTTCTTCACAGAAGCACCAGTGTTGTTTGCTGCATCTAAAATTTCAGCAGCCAAACGCTCTTCCATGGTCTTTTCTCCACGAAGGCGTGAATAGTTTACTAGCCAACGTAACCCTAATGTTGTGCGGCGTTCTGGTTTAACTTCAACTGGAACTTGGTAGTTCGCGCCACCAACACGGCGTGCTTTAACTTCAAGAACAGGCATAATATTTTTTAATGCTTGATCAAACACTTCCATAGGATCTTTACCAGTACGATCTCTTACAATGTCAAATGCACTATATAAGATGTTTTGGGCTACACTTTTTTTACCATCAACCATCATACGGTTAATTAGACGAGTTACTAATTTACTATTATAAATTGGATCAGGCAATACATCTCTACGAGGTACAGGACCTTTACGTGGCATTCCGTCTCCCTCCTTTTTCTTCGTTATTTATACCATTAATACATTATTTCTTCTCTTTTGGACGCTTTGTACCATATTTAGAACGGCCTTGTAGACGATTTTGAACACCAGCGGTATCTAAAGCGCCACGAACGATATGATAACGAACCCCAGGTAAGTCCTTAACACGTCCACCACGAACAAGAACAACACTATGCTCTTGCAAGTTATGACCGATACCAGGAATATATGCCGTTACCTCGATCCCGTTTGATAAACGCACACGCGCATATTTACGAAGAGCAGAGTTTGGTTTTTTAGGCGTCATTGTACCCACACGAGTACATACTCCACGTTTTTGAGGGGAGTTTTGATTTGTTTGCTCTTTTTTAAAGCTATTATAACCTTTTTGCAAAGCTGGAGATTTTGATTTAACAACCTTTTTCTCTCTTCCCTTACGAACGAGTTGGTTAATTGTTGGCATACTGCCACCTCCTTCCGCATATTTAAGCCCACAGATCCAGGCGGTTCAAAAAACCTCAAAATAAATTGCATGACAAACATCAAAGTCACATAAAGCAACTTGATGTTTATCTTGCAACTTTAATCTTTCAAAATAGCAACAGCTGCAGCCCCTACTTCAATTCCAGAGGCTTTACCTAGTTGCTTCATTGAATCAACATATGTGACGATGAGGTTTTTTTCAGCACCAAACTGAATCACCTTCGAAGTTAGACGTTTATCGGCATCCTTCGCAATTATGATCTCTTGAGCAAGATTTTGCTCAATGGCTTTTAGTGTTTGTTTCAGTCCTATAGATAAGTGCTTTGCCTGTTTTACTTTTTCATAAGACATTTTTACATCCTCCAAAGTACAGGATTTACGCACACTTAAAAATATTATCACCATCAACTTAAAATGTCAATTCTTTTTATGATTCAATTTTTACTACTTCTGGTTCCTCAACAACTAAAGGCTCTGCTTTTTTGATACGAATGTTTCGATATTTAGATAATCCCGTTCCAGCTGGGATTAGTTTACCGATAATCACATTCTCCTTAAGACCTAATAGCTTATCGATCTTTCCTTTAATTGCTGCTTCAGTTAGCACACGTGTCGTTTCTTGGAAAGATGCAGCAGATAAAAATGAATCTGTTTCAAGGGAGGCTTTTGTGATTCCAAGTAAGACTGGCCTTGCAATAGCTGGGTCTTTTCCATTCATAAAGGCATGCTTGTTTGCTTCTTCATATTCATGAACATCTACCATTGATCCTGGAAGTAGATCTGTTCCACCATTCTCAATTACCCGCACTTTACGTAGCATTTGTCTTACCATGATTTCAATGTGTTTATCGTTGATTTCTACACCTTGTAAACGATATACTCTTTGAACTTCTTGTAAAATATAGTTTTGAACCCCTCGTAAGCCTTTAACCCTTAGCATTTCTTTTGGATCAACAGAACCCTCAGTTAATTCATCTCCAGCATCAACTTGAGAATTGACTGAAACTTTAATTCTAGATCCAAATGGTACAGCATAAACTTTTACTTCTGTTTCACCAGTAACTTCTATTTCACGACGGTCTTTCCCGTCTCGAATATCTGTTATGATACCATCTATTTCGGTAATAACTGCTTGCCCTTTTGGATTCCGTGCTTCAAATAATTCTTGAATACGTGGTAGACCTTGTGTAATATCGTCTCCAGCAACCCCTCCAGTATGGAAAGTTCTCATGGTCAACTGAGTACCTGGTTCACCGATCGATTGGGCTGCAATTGTTCCTACTGCTTCGCCAATTTCGACTATTTTACCAGTCGCAAGGTTTCGTCCATAACATTTTTTACATACACCATGTCTTGTTCTACAACTTAGTACTGAACGAATAGATAGGCCTCTGATTTTGGCAGCAGTAATTTTTTCTGCTTTTTCCTCATCAATCAATTCATTTCGTTGAACAATGACTTCATCAGTTTCTGGATGACGAATGGTTTCAAGTGAATATCTACCTACAATTCGATCGTAAAGGTTTTCGATCACTTCGTTTCCATCTTCGATATTCTTTACAAATAATCCTTTATCCGTACCGCAATCTTCTTCACGTACGATCACGTCTTGTGCGACGTCAACCAAACGACGGGTTAAGTAACCTGAGTCAGCAGTACGTAAAGCTGTATCCGCTAGACCCTTTCTAGCACCGTGTGTTGAGATAAAGTACTCTAGCACAGTTAGTCCTTCACGGAAATTCGATTTAATCGGTAATTCGATAATTCGACCTGATGGTGCCGCCATAAGTCCACGCATACCTGCTAACTGAGTAATCTGTGAAACGTTACCACGTGCACCTGAATTCGCCATCATATAAATGGAGTTAGAACGGTCTAAAGAATCCATTAGAACCTCTGTTAAATCATCCTTTGCTTTGCTCCATATCGAAATAACACGATCATATCGCTCATCTTCTGTAATTAAACCACGACGATATTGTTTAATTACATTTTGAACCTTCTCTTCTGCGTCGCGAAGAATCTGATCTTTTTCTTTTGGTACGATAACATCTGATACTGCAATAGTAATACCTGCTTTTGTAGAATAGGTGAATCCAAGTTCCTTTATTCTATCAAGGATAATCGAGGTTTGTGTTGTATGAAAACGTCTAAATACTTCGGCAATGATTGAACCTAGATAACCTTTTTTCACTGCACCACGGTTTGGTATGTTTTTAATAAATTCGCGTATATTAACCCCTTTATCATAGATAAAGTAATCGTCAGGAGTACCTTCAATTAAATTTTCTTTTGTAGGTGCATTGATATAAGGAAACTCTGGCGGGAAAATTTCATTAAAAATAATTTTCCCTATTGTAGTGACAAGGAGTGCCTTTTGTTGTTTCTCAGTAAACGACGTTTTCTTTAACGCTTTTACAGGTATTGCAACCCTTGCCTGAAGTGTCGCATATCCATTTTGGTAAGCTGCAATAGCCTCATCTGGACTATGAAAGATCATTCCTTCCCCTTTGTCACCTTCTGTCTCAATGGTTAGATAATAACAACCTAGTACCATATCCTGAGAAGGGGTAACAACAGGTTTTCCATCTTTCGGGTTCAGTATGTTATTTGCTGCTAGCATTAGTAATCTTGCTTCTGCTTGTGCTTCAGCAGAAAGAGGGACGTGAACAGCCATTTGATCCCCATCAAAGTCAGCGTTATAAGCAGTACAGACCAAAGGATGCAACTTAATTGCGCGCCCTTCAACCAATGTAGGTTCAAATGCTTGAATTCCTAACCTGTGTAAAGTAGGGGCACGGTTCAGTAATACAGGATGCTCTTTAATAACTTCTTCTAAAACGTCCCATACCTCAGGGCTAACTCGTTCCACTTTTCTCTTCGCACTTTTAATGTTATGTGCGATGCCTTTGCTAACAAGTTCTTTCATCACAAAGGGTTTAAAGAGTTCAAGCGCCATTTCTTTTGGCAAACCACATTGATACATTTTAAGGTTTGGACCAACAACGATAACTGAACGTCCTGAGTAGTCTACCCTCTTACCTAAAAGATTTTGACGGAAGCGACCTTGTTTACCTTTAAGCATATGACTCAAAGATTTTAAAGGACGATTCCCAGGACCTGTAACAGGTCTTCCCCTACGACCGTTATCGATTAAAGCATCTACTGCCTCTTGAAGCATTCTCTTTTCGTTTTGAACGATGATATCAGGTGCTCCTAAATCTAGTAGTCTTTTTAAACGGTTATTTCGGTTGATCACTCGACGATACAAGTCGTTTAAATCTGATGTAGCAAAACGACCTCCATCTAACTGTACCATTGGACGTAATTCTGGAGGAATAACTGGTAAGACATCTAATACCATCCAAGAAGGAACATTACCAGATATTCTAAATGACTCAAGAATTTCTAATCTTTTAATGATTCGATTTCTTTTTTGGCCTTGAGCCGTTTTTAATTCTTCCTTCAGAAAATCAACTTCTTTATCTAAGTCGATCTCTTCAAGAAGCTTTTTAATCGCTTCAGCCCCCATTCCTGCTTGGAAGGAAGGGCCATATTTCTCTCGATAAGTTCGGTATTCTTTTTCAGAAAGTAGTTGTTTTTTCTCTAGAGGTGTCTCTCCAGGGTCTGTAACTACATAAGAAGCAAAGTATATAACTTCTTCTAATGCTCGGGGTGACATATCAAGTACTAAGCCCATTCGGCTTGGGATTCCTTTAAAATACCAAATATGTGATACTGGGGCTGCTAATTCAATATGCCCCATTCTCTCTCGACGAACTTTTGAACGAGTAACTTCAACTCCGCATCGGTCGCAGACAACACCTTTGTATCGCACTCGTTTATATTTCCCACAATGACATTCCCAATCTTTTGTAGGACCAAAGATTTTTTCGCAGAATAAACCTTCTTTTTCTGGCTTTAATGTTCGATAGTTAATCGTTTCCGGTTTCTTTACTTCCCCATGAGACCAAGAACGGATTTTTTCAGGAGAAGCTAGACCGATTTTCATAAATTCAAAATTGTTCACATCCAACAAAGGGCATACCTCCCTTATTATTCAAACCAGTCGTTCTAATTGACGTATTCTTCATTTCCTTCAAGATTTAATGTTAGTTTTTCAGTGTGATGATCATCTTCATCATCAAGTTCTTTCATTTCAATCTCTTCTTCGTTTTCGGAAAGAATCTTCACGTCCATTCCTAAGCTTTGTAGCTCTTTGATCAATACTTTAAAGGATTCAGGAACTCCTGGTTCAGGAACATTCTCCCCTTTTACGATAGATTCATAAGTTTTAACACGACCAACTACATCATCTGATTTTACGGTTAGAATTTCTTGTAGTGTATAGGCCGCTCCATAGGCTTCAAGTGCCCAAACTTCCATTTCACCAAAACGTTGTCCACCAAATTGCGCTTTACCACCTAATGGCTGTTGTGTAACTAAAGAATATGGGCCAGTTGAACGAGCATGAATCTTATCATCAACCATGTGCGCTAATTTGATCATATACATCACACCAACGGTTACTGTTCTTTCGAACGGCTCTCCCGTTCTACCATCATAAAGAATCGTCTTTCCGTCCCTTGAGAATCCAGCTTCTTCAAGAGCATCAAAAACATCATTTTCTCTTGCACCATCAAAGACCGGTGTCGCAACATGAATCCCTAATGCTTTTGCAGCCCAACCAAGGTGGACTTCTAATACCTGCCCGATGTTCATCCTTGACGGAACACCTAATGGATTTAATACAATCTCAACAGGTCTTCCGTCTGGTAAAAATGGCATATCTTCTTCAGGTAGTACTCGGGCGATAACCCCCTTATTACCATGTCGTCCAGCCATTTTATCCCCTTGAGAAATTTTCCGTTTTTGAGCGATATAGACACGTACCAACTGATTTACACCTGGAGGTAGTTCGTCTCCATTCTCTCGAGTAAATACTTTAACGTCGACAATGATCCCATCTTGTCCATGAGGCACTCTTAAAGAGGTGTCTCTTACTTCACGCGCCTTTTCACCAAAAATTGCATGTAGTAATCTCTCTTCAGCTGTTAATTCTGTTACCCCTTTAGGAGTTACTTTTCCGACTAGGATATCGCCAGGTCGTACCTCAGCTCCAATTCGAATAATCCCACGCTCGTCTAAATTCTTTAAAGCTTCTTCACCGACATTGGGAATATCCCTAGTGATTTCTTCAGGCCCAAGTTTTGTATCTCTTGCCTCTGACTCGTATTCTTCGATATGGATTGAGGTATAAACATCCTCTTTGACTAGTTTTTCACTTAGAAGGATCGCATCCTCGTAGTTATATCCTTCCCATGTCATAAAGGCAACTACAACATTCCTACCTAGCGCAATTTCTCCCATTTCAGTCGAAGGACCATCGGCAATAATGTCGCCAGCTTTTATTACATCTCCTTTACGAACAATAGGCCTTTGATTAATACATGTTCCTTGGTTAGAACGCATGAACTTATGAAGTTTATATTTTACAATATCTCCACTAATAACCCTGCCATCAATCTCTTTTTGTTCACGAATCCATATTTCACGTGCATCTACACGCTCTACAATACCGTCTTGCTTTGCAACAATACAAACACCAGAATCTTTGGCTGCCTTATGCTCCATTCCAGTTCCGACCAATGGTGCTTCAGGTACTAATAACGGAACAGCTTGGCGCTGCATGTTAGAACCCATCAAGGCACGGTTTGAGTCATCATTTTCCAAGAATGGAATCATTGCAGTTGCCACAGAAACAACCTGTTTTGGAGATACATCCATAAAGTCTACACGTTCTTTTGGTACAATCAGGTTTTCATTTTTGTATCTAGCAACAACTTCATCTTCTAGGAAGTTACCCTCATCATCTAACTTCGCGTTTGCTTGAGCAACAACATAGTTATCTTCCTCATCCGCAGTTAAATATACAATTTGATCAGTAACGCGATGAGTTTCAGGATCTACTTTTCGATAAGGAGTTTCAATAAAACCATATTCATTTACTCTTGCATAACTTGATAAAGAGTTGATTAACCCAATGTTAGGACCCTCTGGAGTTTCAATCGGACACATTCTGCCATAATGTGAATGGTGAACGTCACGAACTTCAAACCCAGCCCTTTCTCTTGTTAAACCTCCAGGACCTAAGGCACTTAAACGCCTTTTATGTGTTAACTCTGCCAGAGGGTTAGTTTGATCCATAAATTGTGATAACTGACTACTACCAAAGAACTCTTTAATCGCAGCTATCACTGGTCTTATATTAATAAGAGCTTGAGGGGTAATCATATTTGCGTCTTGAATCGACATTCTTTCGCGAACGACTCTCTCCATCCTTGATAATCCAATTCGGAATTGGTTTTGTAATAATTCTCCTACTGAACGTAAGCGTCTATTACCAAGGTGGTCAATATCATCTGTATCCCCTACCCCATATAACAAATCAATAAAGTAGCTTATAGAGGCTATAATATCTGCTGGTGTAATATGTTTTATCGATTTGTCAATGATGCGATTTGAGATTACTTTGATTACTTTACCATCTTCAATTGGTGAAAAAATATTGATCGATTGTAAAGGAATGGTTTCTTCTACAACTCCACCCCTTGGTTCTAATTCAATATAATTAACACCATTTTCAAGGAAAGGCAAAATTTTATCTAATAATCTTCGATCAATCACTTGGCCAGCTTCTGCAATAATTTCCCCTGTTTCTGGGTCAACAAGCGTTTCAGCTAGTCGTTGATTAAATAACCTGTTTTTAATATGAAGCTTTTTATTTACTTTATATCGGCCAACTTCAGCCAAATCATATCTTTTTGGATCAAAGAATCTTGAAACTAATAAACTTTTTGCATTTTCAACAGTAGGTGGTTCTCCAGGGCGTAGACGCTCGTAGATTTCAATTAACGCTTTCTCAGTGGAATCTGTATTATCTTTGTCTAAGGTATTTCTTATATATTCATTATCACCTAACAAATCGATGATCTCAGCGTCTGTCCCAAATCCTAATGCCCGCAAAAGTACAGTAACTGGTAGCTTTCTAGTCCGATCAATTCGAACATAAATCACATCTTTAGCATCAGTTTCTAATTCTAGCCAAGCACCACGGTTAGGAATCACAGTGGAAGTAAAAGCCTTTTTACCGTTTTTGTCAACTTTTGTGCTAAAATAAACACTAGGGGAGCGAACTAATTGACTGACAATAACCCTCTCTGCTCCGTTGATAATAAATGTTCCGGTGTCCGTCATTAGCGGGAAGTCTCCCATAAAAACTTCTTGTTCTTTTACTTCACCAGTTTCCTTATTAATCAAACGCACTTTTACTCTTAGTGGTGCAGCATAAGTTACATCTCGCTCTTTGGAGTCGTCTACAGAATACTTGGGTTCTCCTAAACTATAATCGAAGAACTCTAAAATTAAATTCCCTGTAAAGTCCTGAATAGGAGAGATATCTTTAAACATCTCCCTTAGCCCGACATCCAAAAACCAATCATAAGACTTTTTTTGGACTTCAATAAGATTAGGTACCTCCAATACCTCTTTGATTCTAGCATAACTTCTACGTTGTCTTCGGCCTAACTGTACAAGATGACCCGCCAAGTCTTTTCACCCCTTAAGACCAGTGTTTTGAAATGCAAACAAAAAGAAAAATGGGTTAGATAACCTCATTTTTATTCAACTTATTATATTATTGATTTCTTTCCATTTTTTAATAAATCCATTCTCATCTATGTAAAAATTATTGTATAAGATGATTGACAGAAATTTTCTAACTTAGCATTTTGTAATATTACCACAAACGAAATATGTAGTCAAGCCTTGAAATTCATTTATTTCGTATTCTTGATAATATAATATCCTTTACTACGTGCTACAATTTCTACCGATGAAAATAAGGTATTCAGTTTGTTGGTGGCTGAAGGTGCACCCTGCTTTTTTTGTATGACGATCCAAAACTCCCCACCTTCACGTAAATGGTTAAAGGCACCCTCGAATAGTTCAAATACAACGGATTTACCTGCTCTTATTGGAGGATTTAACATAATTAAATCGAAGTTCTTTTTATCTATATGATCGAAACCATTACTATGTTTGACTTCTAATGAAACCTGCTGATTGATTAATGACTGGTTTAGGCGAATATTTTCCTTTGTGAGATTAATCGCTCTTTCATTAATATCTACGAAAAGAACATAACCATGATCTAATAGCGAAGCAATCGTAATTCCTACTGGTCCATAACCACAACCCATATCTAATATTTTTTTATGATTTGAGAGTTTGACAGTTTCTATTAATAAGGAAGTGCCAAAATCAACTCTTTGTTTTGAGAAAACCCCTGCGTCTGTTTTGAATGTAAAGATTTTATTATAAAAATTAGCTTTGAACCATCTTTCATCATGGGCAACATTTGGACTTTGGGTATAATAGTGCTCACTCATAAAAAACTCCTTAGGGATTTGAAATAGATTTTAAAAAACCCGCTGAGCAATCAGCGGGTTATACATTAATCAAGATTATTTAACTTCAACAGATGCTCCAGCTTCTTCTAATTTAGCTTTAATAGAATCTGCTTCTTCTTTGGAAACTTTCTCTTTTAATGGTTTTGGAGCATTATCAACAAGCTCTTTTGCTTCTTTTAAGCCTAAACCAGTGATTTCGCGAACAACTTTAATTACGTTGATCTTTGAAGCACCAGCACTTGCTAAGATAACATCAAATTCAGTTTGTTCTTCAGCTGCTTCAGCGCCTGCAGCTGCGCCACCAACAACAGCTACAGGAGCCGCTGCAGTAACACCAAATTCTTCTTCAATTGCTTTTACTAAATCATTTAATTCAAGAACAGACATATTTTTAATCGCTTCAATAATTTGCTCTTTACTCATTTTTATTTTCCTCCTATTTTATCAAATTATAATTTTGTATAACAGGTATTAAGCCTCTTGTCCGGCATTTTTTTCTGCAACGGCTTTAACAGCAAGTGCCATATTACGCATTGGAGCTTGTAATACACTAAGCAACATAGAAAGTAATCCTTCGCGTGATGGTAATGAAGCTAAAGCTTTTACTTCATCGACACTAACAAGTTTGCCTTCTAGTACCCCAGCTTTAATCTCTAATGCTTCGTGTTTTTTAGCAAAATCAGCAAGTACTTTTGCTGGAGCAACAACATCATCAAAACTAAATGCGATGGCAGTAGGGCCAGTTAAAAATTGATCAATCTCTGTAAGTTCAACTTCAGCTGTCGCACGGCGAACCATGGTGTTTTTAAGTACTTTGTATTCCACACCGGCTTCACGAAGGGCTTTACGAAGTTCTGTTACTTCAGCAACATTTAGACCACGATAATCTGTAATGATTGTTGTTTTGCTATCACGTAGTTTTTGAGCAATTTCTGCAACTAATTGCATTTTTTCTTCACGAACACTCATCTTTACACCTCCTGCATCACATAATTCCCGTAGAACAACCATTAAAAAATGCCTTCGCAAACAGCAAAGGCATAATAATCCCGAAGAATATATTAGAACCTCGGTAGGATATTAAGCTTTATGCACCTACTGTCTACGGTAAAATGATTATTTAGTTACTTACAGTTTTATATAGTAGCACAACAAAGGTTATATGTCAAAATCCTTTATTTTACAACTTTAGATAAATTGATTTTGACACCTGGTCCCATTGTTGAGCTTACTGTCACATTACGTACATATTGTCCTTTAGCAGCTGCTGGTTTTACTTTAATTAAAGTATCAATAATCGTTTGTAAGTTCTCAATAAGCTTTTGATCATCAAAAGAGACCTTACCAATAGGAGCATGGATATTTCCTGCTTTATCTACACGATATTCAATCTTACCAGCTTTAATTTCATTTACTGCTTTAGCAACATCAAAAGTAACTGTACCAGTTTTAGGGTTTGGCATTAATCCTTTTGGACCTAGGACACGACCAAGTTTACCTACTGCTCCCATCATGTCCGGTGTTGCAACAACAACATCAAATTCAAACCAACCTTGTTGGATTTTATTGATGTAATCTTCATCACCAACATAATCTGCCCCAGCCATTTCGGCTTCTTTTGCCTTTTCCCCTTTAGCAAATACCAATACGCGTTGTGTCTTACCAGTTCCGTGTGGTAATACAACTGCGCCACGAATTTGTTGATCTGCCTTTTTGGGGTCAACTCCTAAACGAACAGCAACTTCTACTGTTTCATCAAACTTAGCTGGTGCTACTTTTTTCACAAGTGCAACAGCCTCTGCAGGATCATATGTTTTTGCCTTATCTACTTGTTTTAAAGCCTCTAAATATTTTTTACCAAATTTAGCCATTTTTCTTTCCTCCTTTGTGGTTATGCGGTTATACCTCCCACGATTTAGGGTTGGCTACATTAAACCAACCCCGTCCAAGCCATCTCATTAGCATTAGTCTTCAATTACGATTCCCATGCTACGCGCTGTACCTTCTACCATTCGCATAGCTGCTTCTACACTAGCTGCATTTAAATCAGGCATTTTTTGCTCAGCAATTTGACGTACTTTATCGCGTTTTACTGTAGCAACTTTTTTCCTATTTGGTTCACCAGAACCACTTTCTATTCCAGCAGCTTTTTTAAGTAATACTGCAGCAGGTGGGGTTTTTGTAATAAATGTAAAAGAACGATCCTCAAACACAGAAATCTCAACAGGAATAATCAATCCTGCTTGATCTGCTGTACGAGCATTAAATTCTTTACAGAATCCCATAATATTTACACCTGCTTGACCAAGCGCAGGACCAACTGGTGGTGCTGGGTTTGCTTTTCCAGCAGGAATTTGAAGTTTAACAACTTTGATTACTTTTTTCGCCATACGACACACCTCCTAAATTCGTAATGCGTTGTAGTTCGATTAAATTTTTTCAATTTGTGTAAAATCTAATTCAACAGGAGTTTCTCTACCAAACATGTTAACTAACACTTTAACTTTATGTTTCTCTGCATTGATTTCTTCAATATGACCAACAAAGTTTTGAAATGGCCCTTCAATGACTTTTACGTTTTCTTTTAATACAAAGTCTACTTTAGGACGAGCCTCTTCCATTCCCATTTGTTTAAGAATCGCTTTGGCTTCCTCGTCCAATAGGGGGGTTGGTTTAGAACCAGCGCCAGATGAACCCACAAAACCTGTAACACCAGGTGTGTTACGAACGACATACCACGAATCATCTGTCATAATCATTTCTACTAAAACATAGCCTGGAAAGACTTTTTTCATGGTAGATTTCTTTTTTCCGTCCTTGTTCTCAATTTCCTCTTCCATTGGAACAAGAACTCTAAAAATCTTATCTTCCATGCCCATGGATTCAACCCGTTTTTCCAAATTGGTTTTTACCTTATTTTCATACCCTGAATAAGTATGAAGGACATACCATCTTTTTTCCATACTACGATTGGACGCTTGTCCATACCCTCCCTTTTCAGGCAATTACTTTCCTAACCCTATTAGTTGCAACAATGAAGAAATCCCTAAGTCAACCACAAAAAAGAAGACTGTTACGAAAACGACAGTAGAAACCACAATCGTCGTGTAACTAACCAACTCTTTTCGATTAGGCCAGCGAACTTTTTTAAGCTCACGTATCCCATCACGAATAAAATCTATTGTTGAAGTAAATCCGTTTTTGATTTTGTTGAGAAATCCCATAACCGCACCCCCATTATCGAGTTTCGCGATGTAATGTATGATCATTACAGAACTTGCAATACTTCTTCATTTCAATGCGGTCAGGATTGTTTCGCTTATTCTTATTTGTGGTATAGTTGCGTTGTTTGCATTCGGTGCAAGCTAATGTTACTATAACCCGCATGGTTGTACACCTCCCACGTTCGATCTTTCAGTCACCATATTAAATAATCCTTAACGGCATCATTTGCACATCATAAATGTGTATTTGCATGGTTACCTCAAATACTTTATCACAATCGAATTTTGATGTCAAGATTTTTTATACTATATTGTTATTGTTCTGTGATATTGTCATGTTATAACTGTTCAGAGAAAATGTCACTATGGGACAGGAGAAGATTACATTGACAAAAGCAGAACTCAAAAAAGTATTGGTCATTGAAAAGCTTGTTTCTCGTCAAATTAAAGTGGAGGAAGCTGCAACCCTACTGCAACTTTCTACCCGACAGGTTTTGCGCCTTAAAAAAACCTATCTTAAGGAAGGAGCTGAAGGCATTGCCCATAAAAATCGAGGGCGTAAACCTGTTCATGCGATTGCAGATTCAATCAAGGATCAAGTCGCTTCGTTGTATCAAAACACTTACCATGGCTGTAATAACTGTCATTTTGCCGAACTATTGCAGGAACATGAATCCTTGACTCTTAGTGTGTCTACTGTTCGCCGCATTCTCTTGGAGAAAGGACTGAAGCAAGTAAAACAACGACGCCGAGGAAGTATTCATCGTCCCCGCAACCGCAAGCCCCAAGCCGGGATGCTTTGGCAGATTGATGCCAGTGCTTATGCCTGGCTAGAGGATAGAGGGCCCAAACTTACATTGCATGCCGCAATTGACGATGCTACCGGAATAGTTGTTGGTGCTGTTTTCCGTCCTACAGAAACCCAAGAGGGTTATTTCACCGTTATGCAACAAGCTATTGAGCAATATGGCCTTCCACTTGGTTTGTACAGCGATCGGCATACGATCTTCCGATCTCCCAAGGAATCGTTAACTGTAGAGCAGGAATTAGCGGGTGAAATCAAGCCGTTATC
>NZ_JBLWFI010000004.1:0-20143 GCF_048898065.1 Tepidibacillus infernus | reverse complement strand
CAATTTGGTAAGGTAATGGCTGAACTCGGTATAACTCATATCAAAGCAATGACCCCGCAAGCCAAAGGGCGTATTGAACGTCTTTGGGGTACTTTTCAAGACCGTTTAGTTATCGAACTTCGATTGCTTGGTATTTGCACTTTGGAAGAGGCCAATCGAGTACTTCCAGAACTGATCCAAAAACATAATCAAACTTTTGCTATTAAACCCCAGGAAGCTGGGTCTGCCTACCGTCCTCTACCTGAGGGGATGAATTTAGAGTATATCTTTACTGTTCGAAGCTACAGACAAATTGGTTCAGGCCAAACCATTTCCTATAATGGGAAGGTCTATACATTAGCTCAAAAACCTTCACAGCCATTTAAGACAAAGACAACTGTTGAAGTACGGGAAACTATTCAGGGTAAGCTAGTCATTTGGCACCAGGGACAAATTTTCGAATTGCAGGAAACACAAAAACCTAACCGCCATGAACAGAACTCAAAAACAAAAACAGCGAGTCCTGCGCCCTCACGCAAACCCGCTGCTTCACATCCATGGCGTAAACCATGGTCTAATCAAAAGCAAGTTCAGAGTAACATAAATGTGTGACTTTCTACAAGATCTTAATCTTAGAACTTTATTTATTGAAAGACCAATAAGTAACTTTCAGGCAACACTAGCCTGTTCACTTTACCCTTGATGGTAAGTGGCTCCCTTTGGTATGCTGACCCGTTAGAGCACCCCTACAGGGGTGTTTTCCCCTGTAGGGTCAGTATTGGGTTTTCAAAGGGAGCAGAGGCTCGCCGTCAAGGGTGGGTGAATATTATATACTAATACGCTAATAATTAACCAAGGAATATGACATTTTCATAGAACAATTAAGGTGACATTTTCACTGACGATTGACAGATTTTTTATACTATATAGAAAAAGGGCTTATCTGAAGCCCTTCTGATTAAAAAATTAGATATGAATTTCATTTCTTCCTTCAAGATAACGCTCTAATTTTCTTTTAACCCTTTGCAATGCATTATCAATCGATTTAACATGTCGATTAAGGTCTTCAGCAATTTCCTGATAAGAACGGCCATCTAAATATAATCTTAAGACTTGACGTTCCAAATCGCTTAGAATTTCTCCTAATTTTTCTTCAATATCATCAAATTCTTCTTGATTAATGACTAATGCTTCCGGATCCATCAATTTGTTAGTACAAATCACATCGAGTAATGTGCGATCAGAATCTTCGTCGTAAATTGGCTTGTCCAACGAAATATATGAATTGAGGGGAATATGTTTTTGTCTTGTAGCTGTTTTAATTGCGGTAATAATTTGTCTGGTTACACACAATTCGGCAAATGCCTTGAAAGAGGTGAGTTTGTCTCCTCGATAATCTCTTATCGATTTATATAAACCAATCATTCCTTCTTGAACAATATCCTCCCGATCAGCACCAATAAGGAAATAAGATCGCGCTTTTGCTCGCACAAAATGCTTATACTTATGTATAAGATACTCAAGCGCATCGTGGTCTCCAGCATGGATATAATCCACTAAATCTTCATCTACTATATGCTCATATCGAGCTAATAGCTTCTTCTCCTCGAGGTTGACACTCACCGCGATCCCTCCGATTATTCTACTGTTCGGTCGTACAATTTATAATCGTATACCACATTATATATTATGTAATCTAGAATCGTCAATAAAACCCTATTTTTCCCTACGCCAATTTTCTAAAATTTTCATCATTTCATCATCAAGCGATGAAAAAATATTACGTTTTAATTCTTTATTTTGTTTTTCAACATTTCTTTTTACTGAGTCCATCATTGATTCTTTTTCAATCCTTAACTCTCTAGCAGAGATTCTTAAGGCTCCTTGTCCAAAAATAACACTTTGTTCTGTATAGTCAGAGGTAGCAACATAAATCTGCCTTCTTCGGTGATCCAACTTTTTAACCAACTTTTCTATTAATTCATCAGCTGTTTCATTCTCTTTGGTATAGTAGATCGTAATCCTTTTATATTGGTACTTTTTCCCTTCCCCAGGAACTTGATGTGCGTCAAAAACAACAATTATCTTTCTGCCAGTATAAGCTTGATATTCTGTTAACCAATTTAACAGTTCATCCCTAGCTTCTTCTAATCGCCCTTGATCTTTTAATTCCCTTAAATTTGCCCAAGCTCCTATGATATTGTATCCGTCGATGATCAGAATTTCTTCCATGAAATTTCCCCCAGAAGTTAGAAACCTCGATTTCGGTATACTTCAAACATCATAATGGCCGCAGCAACAGAAGCATTTAAAGAGTTAACATGTCCTTTCATAGGCAATTTTACGATAAAATCGCACTTTTCTTTAATGAGCCGGGACATCCCCTTACCTTCACTACCAATGACTAACACAATAGGAATCTGATAATCCACTTCGGTGAAAGATTGTTTTGCTGATGCATCTGTACCAACCACCCAAAAACCCTCTTCTTTTAATTGATCAAGGGTTTGCGCTAAATTGGTTACCCTTGTTACAGGCACATATTCGATTGCACCTGCTGAGGTTTTAGCCACTGTTGCAGTTAAACCAACAGACCTTCTTTTGGGAATGATGATCCCATTTACTCCTACTACATCCGCTGTCCTTAGGATTGAGCCTAAATTATGAGGATCCTCGATCTCATCTAGCATAACAAAAAAAGGGATTCCATTGGTTTCTTTAACCTTTTGCAGTAGATTTTGAAAATCTTCATATCGATAAGCTGCAATAGAGGCAATAACCCCTTGATGATCGGTTGTTTCCGCCATTTGATCCAATTTTCTCCTAGGAACAAATTGTGTGATAATACCTCGTTCCTTTGCCATGACTAACACTTTGTTCATCGCTGCTTTTTGAGTCCCTTCAGCGATATAGATTTTGTTGATGGAACGCTCTGATTGTAATGCTTCAATGACCGGATTTTTTCCCATAATAAAAAGATTATCATTTTTGTCCATTTTCTTCACCATCTTGTCTTTTGTCATTATATTGGATCGCTTCAAAAACAATTTGTTCTAGGCGGTCTATTTGATGAGATAAATATAGAAATCCAATTAGTGCTTCAAAAGCAGTACTATGTCGATATTCAATGACATTTGCATTTTTAGGAACTGTAGATGATTTTGTATTACGGCCACGCTTAACGATATCTGCTTCTTCCTCGGTTAATAATGGCATAATATAATGAAGTACCCTTGATTGGGCTTTTGCTGATACATAGGAAATTGCTTGCTTATGCAGTACATTAGGTTTTCCACCTTTAGAGAGGATAAATTCTCTAATGTACAGTTCATAGACTGCATCACCCATATAAGCTAAGGTTAAAGCGTTCATTTCTTTAGGATTTAGTGGCTTCCGATCCATCTTCATAATCATTTCCTTTTCCATCTTACTCCTTGAGGAGTATCTTCTAAAAGAATACCCTTTTCAAATAATTGATTTCTTATCTCATCAGCTCTTTGCCAGTTTTTATTCTTCCTAGCTATATTTCTTTCCTCGATCAATTCTTCGATCCAATCCTCACTGCTACTTTTTGTTCCCTCTATAAGTAACGGCTCTAAACCAAGAATGTTTAACCAAGTTTTCATGATGTCTAGCATTACTATCATGGTTTGTTTGCTTACTTTTTCTTGTTGAATATAAATGTTTATTTGTTTCATTAAATCAAATAAGACAGTAATGGCATTTGCTGTATTAAAATCGTCATCCATTTCTTTTTCAAATCTCACTTTTAATTCCTCAACAACCTGTTTCATCTCTTCTTCTAATAAATGATCGTTTTCCTCTATTTCTAGACGATGTAGTAAATTATCTATAGATATCTTAATTCTATCCACACTATTTTTAGCTTGAATAAGTAAATCCTCCGAAAAGGAAATGGGGTGCCTATAATGAACGCTTAAGATTAAGAACCTTAATACCATTGGTTCATATTGTTCGATTAATTCACGAACGGTCAAAATATTACCAAGTGACTTTGACATTTTTTCATTATTAATATTAATATAACCATTATGCATCCAATAGTTTGCTAATGGCTTATGGGTTAACATTTCTGATTGAGCGATCTCATTTTCATGGTGAGGAAAGATTAAATCTGCTCCACCTGCATGAATATCAATGGTTTCACCCAAATACTTTTTAACCATAGCAGAGCATTCAATATGCCATCCAGGTCTTCCTTTCCCCCATGGACTTTGCCATGACGTTTCTCCTGGTTTAGCAGACTTCCATAAGGCAAAGTCTAAGGGATTCATTTTTTTCTCTCCAATTTCAATTCTAGCCCCAACCAGTAAATCATCTACTGATTGATTAGATAACTTACCATATCCCTCAAATGCTTCCGTTTTAAAATAGACATCTCCTTCTTTTTCATAAGCCGCATTTTGATTGACTAATTCCTGTATAAAGTTTTTAATTTCATCTATATTTTCTGTTACTTTAGGATTAACATTCGCTTGTCTGATATTTAATGCCTTGGCATCCACTAAAAATTCTTGAATAAAACCTTCAGAAATCTCTTTTACTTCCTTTTTAAGTTCATTCGCTTTATTGATAATTTTGTCATCAATATCAGTGAAATTTTGAACATAGTTTACCTCATAACCTTTATACTCTAAATAACGACGTACTGTATCAAATACAATCAATGGTCTAGCATTACCTAAGTGGATCAAGTTATAAACCGTCGGTCCGCATACATACATGCTGACTTTCCCTTCTTGAATTGGTTTAAACACACCCTTTTTTCGAGTCAAAGTATTATAAATTTGTATCATTTTATTTCCCACCTTTAAGCTTATCAAGTTCCCTTTTCAATTCATCAATTTGCGTTTGCATCGAACGGATCATATCTGCGATTGGGTCAGGCAAATGAACTTGGTCTAGCTCATCTTTTATCCTCATCCCATTTTGGATTACGATTCTACCAGGGATGCCAACAACCGTAGAATGAGGAGGAACTTCACGTAAGACGACAGAGCCTGCCCCAATCTTTGAATAGTCGCCTATTTTCATCGACCCTAATATTTTGGCTCCTGAGGCAATTAAAACATGATTGCCGATCGTTGGATGCCTTTTCCCTTTTTCCTTTCCAGTACCACCTAATGTAACCCCTTGATAGATTGTCACATCATCTCCGACTTCACAAGTTTCACCTATAACGACACCTGACCCATGATCAATAAATAATCTCCTTCCTATTTTGGCAGCTGGGTGAATTTCAATTCCAGTCAAAAACCGGGCAAAATTTGAAACGATTCTAGCCAATAAACGGAAGTGATGATTCCATAAATAATGGGCAAATCGGTAATACCATATGGCATGAAGCCCAGAATAAGTGAGCATTACCTCCCAGAACCCCCCAGCAGCTGGATCCTTTTCCTTTATATTTTGGACATCTTCCTTTATTCTCTCCCACATACCTTCTCACCTCACACGTTATAACTAAATAGTCAAAAATGTGACGACCTCCATCGAAGAGTATTCCGATTACTTTTGCGGGGTACCATGGATATTGAAAGAAAGTTATGCTTTCTCTGCTTTTTAAAAAAAACCGCCTCTATGCCTAGGCACAGAGGCGGTATATCCGTGGTTCCACTCTGTTTAGAATGTATAAATAATACATCCTCACTTTTATTCCGATAACGGGGGACCCGTTGAAACCTACTTATATTTCAGCCCAATGCTCAAAAGTGCATTTCAATGATTGATTGACAAACTTCTTTCAGCCTAGGAAGTTTTCTCTTAAGACAATTAATCATTTACTCTCTTTCTCATCGCAATTCTATAGTTTTCTACCCTATTTTATTCTTATTCTCTATTTTTCATGCCTTGTTGTCAAGAAGCGACTAATACGTTTTAAAACTTTCTCTTTTCCTAATAAGTATAAGGTTTGAGGAAGATCTCTTCCATGCATTAATCCTGTTGCAGCAACTCGGATAGGCATAAATAATTGTTTACCTTTATACCCTGTTTCTTTTTGAACGCTTTTTAATGCGGCTTGAATCGTTTCTGGTTGGTATTCAGTCAATTCATCTAATTGTTTATAAAATGCTTCCATTATAACCGGAATATGGCTCTCAGCAAGTATAGCTTGTTCTTCTGTTCCATATTGAACATCTTCTTCAAAGAACACCGTAGATAAATCAACGATTTCCTTCGCATAATTCAATTGATCCTGATAGAGTCCAACTAAGGTTTTTACCCAATGTTCTTGCTCTTCATTTAACTTCTCTGGAAGTAATCCGGCCTGTTGTAAATGAGGAAGACACAAATCATATATTCGCTCTAATGATGCCATTTTAATATAGTGATTATTCATCCAATATAATTTGTTTACATCAAAAACTGCAGGACTCTTGGAAACCCTTTCTAATGTAAATTGTGCGATCATTTCTTCCTTTGAAAGAATTTCTTCTTCCCCTTCAGGACTCCATCCAAGTAATGCGACAAAATTTACAATCGCTTCAGGTAAAAAACCAAGTGTTTTATACTGTTCCACAAACTGAATAATCGATTCATCACGTTTACTCATTTTTTGCCGGTCTTGATTAAGAATAAGAGAAACATGGGCAAATTGTGGGATATCCCAACCAAAGGCATGATAAATAACTAATTGTCTAGGTGTATTGGATAGATGTTCTTCCCCACGAATAACATGGGTGATCTTCATTAAGTGATCATCAATGGTTACAGCAAAATTATAGGTTGGAATTCCATCTGGCCTTACAATAACAAAATCACCAATCCCATTCGAATCAAACTCTACTTCTCCACGTACAGCATCATTTACCTTTAAAATCTGGTCTTCAGGTACGTGAAAACGAATACTAGGCTTTCTTCCTTCTTTTTCATATGTCTCTTTTTGTTCAGGGCTTAATAGTCTACACTTCCCTGAATATCTTGGTGTCTCTCCCTTTTCGATATAACTTTGCCTTTCTACTTCTAATTCCTCTGGTGTACAATAGCAATGGTATGCATGACCTTGCTTTAATAATATATCTACATGGTTACGATATATATCTAAGCGATCCATTGAACGATACGGCCCATACTCTCCACCTATATCGACTGATTCATCCCAATCTAATCCAAGCCATTTTAAACTAGCCAAAAGTTTTTCTTCTGCACCCTCTACATTTCGAGATTGATCGGTATCTTCAATCCGGATAATAAATCGGCCATTTTTTCTTCTTGCTAATAGATAGTTAAATAAAGCTGAACGAGCACTTCCTATATGTAAATGTCCTGTTGGACTTGGTGCAAATCTTACCCTTACTTGATCTGACATGAAGAATCCCTTCCTTCATATTTATTTATGCATGTTTTATCATAGCATAATCTTTATTTCCAATCACCATTTTGATAATAAAACGACTGCTTGTGCAGCAATTCCTTCTTCCCTACCTGTAAATCCTAATTTTTCCGTTGTGGTAGCTTTAATATTGATTTGGTTTATTTCACATTCTAAGATAGTAGCAATAATTTCTTTCATTTTAGGGATATGTTCTGCCATTTTAGGTTTTTGCGCAATAATTGTCATATCCGCATTTTCTATTGTAAAGCCTTCTTCTGTTGCGTACTGCCAAACCTTTCTTAATATCTCTTTACTATCAATCCCTTTAATCGTTGGATCATGATCGGGAAACCATCGCCCAATATCTCCTTTTGCTAATGCTCCTAATATCGCATCTGCTAATGCATGAAGCAGCACATCAGCATCAGAATGACCTAATAAACCCTTGTCATAAGGGATATGTACACCACCTATAATCAATTTCCTATTTCCCACAAATTGATGAACATCAAAGCCTTGTCCAATTCTTATCAATTCTCTTCACTCCATTGGTCTGATATCGCTTTAGCAATCAAAAGATCTTCAGGTGTGGTAATTTTAATGTTCTGATAATCACCTTCAAGAACATGTACTTTCACGCCAAGTCTTTCGACTAAAGAGGCGTCATCTGTACCAATAAAAAGATCAGCTTTTGCTTTTTTATATGCTTCTTTTAAAATAGACAGACGAAAAGCTTGTGGGGTTTGTATTGCCCACAAGCTCTTACGATCAGGCGTATTGATAATGATACCTGATTCGTCAATCACTTTTACCGTATCTTTGATGGGAACACCTAATACAACAGCATCAAAGATTTGAACCTTATCTATTAGATTTTTTATATGTTGTTCCTTCAGGAATGGTCTTGCACCATCATGCACCATTACCCATTCTGAGTGTAAAAATGCTAGGCCATGATCGATACTTTCTTGTCTTTCGGCTCCTCCATCTACGATTGCATCTACCGAAATATGATATTCCCGTAATAATTGCTGAACTAATTCTTTTTCACTAGGATTAACGACAAGTATAATTTCATCGATCCATGGTTTTTGATAAAACCGTTCTAAAGTATGAATAAGAATAGGTTTGCCATTCAAATGAAAGAATTGTTTGTTAAAACCAAGCCCCATTCTTTTCCCTTGCCCAGCAGCTGGGATAAGCACTCCACATTTCATTGTACCAATCACCTATAACGCCTTTTCTAATAATTTGGGTTTTGCAAAAATCATTCTACCTGCTGAAGTCTGTAAAACGCTTGTGACTAAAACGTCAATATGATGCCCAATAAATTCTCTTCCGCCTTCAACCACAATCATTGTTCCGTCATCAAGATAAGCAATCCCCTGGTTATATTCCTTTCCATCCTTAATCACTTGAACATTCAATTCTTCACCAGGTAGTACCACAGGTTTCACTGCATTAGATAAATCATTGATATTAAGTACAGGTACGCCTTGTAGCTCGCAAACTTTATTTAAATTAAAATCATTGGTTACTACTTTTCCCTCTAGAACCTTTGCTAATTTTACAAGTTTACTATCTACTTCTTGAATCTCCTCAAAATCTCCTTCGTAAATAACCACATTAATATCTAATTCTTTTTGAATCTTATTTAAAATATCAAGACCACGTCGCCCTCTATTTCGTTTTAAAGTATCGGAAGAATCTGCAATATGCTGTAATTCTTCTAGTACAAAATGAGGAATAACTAGAATCCCTTCAATAAAACCAGTTTTACAAATATCTGCTATTCTCCCATCGATAATAACACTTGTATCCAGAATCTTGTGTTCGTATTTTGGGACTTGCTCTTTTTTATAAGTTTTATCCTTGTTTAGTTTCCCTAAAGAAAGGATAGAAACGATCTCATCTCGTTTTTTAAATCCGAGTCTAAATCCAAAATATCCTAAGAAAACGGAAAGGAAAATAGGAACAACCACATTAACAATAGGGATAATATTAATCGCTTGGGAAAGTAAAGCAGCAACAATAAGCCCCAATATCATTCCAATCATACCAAATAAAAAATCAATAATAGGAATCTTTAATATCAGTTCCTCCCCTTTATGAACCCATACGATGATGGTATCCATAAACCAAGCTGTTGATAAATATAAAATGAGTGCACCAAAAACCATACCTATGATTGATAAGACGACTTCATTTAAACCAAATAAATCATTTCGGAGCAAACGTATCAAATCAGGCATGTAAAGAAAACCTAATGTTCCTCCAAGAAAAATAAAAAATATTTGAAATGCTCTTTTCAACATTTCTTCACCTCCTTTTTCCAGTATTAACATTCCAAAGAAAAACAAACCTCAAATTACTTTATTTATCATATTAACGTTCCATTGTAGAAAAAAAGCGTCAAAAAGACGCGTCTTTCTCAGAAATAATATTTTCTAATAACTTAAATGCCTCTTCTTGTTTTAGTTCCTTTGCAAGCACAAGTTCACTTATCAGAATTTGTTTTGCATTTTCCAGCATTTTCTTTTCACCAGTGGATAATCCTTTTTCTTGATCTCTTAACATTAAATTACGTACAACATCTGCTATTTCATAAATATCTCCACTTTTCATTTTATCCAAGTTTGCCCGGTAGCGACGATTCCAATTTGCCGTATTATCTTTTTGGTGGTTTTTAAGTATGTCCATTACGTGATCGATTTCTTTTTCATCTACTACCTGTCTAAGACCGATTTCACTAACATTATTCATCGGAATCATCACTTTCATATCACCAATAGGGATACGCATGATATAATATCTCTTTTTTTCACCTAGAATTTCCTTCTCTTCAATAGATTCTATTACACCTGCGCCATGCATCGGATACACCACTTTATCCCCAACATTAAACAATATTCGTCACCCCCGGCTTAGAAATACGTTTCCATTTTATCACATTTTAATTATAGTGTCAAATTTAAAATTATTATATTAGCATACTATGTAGCTGTAAGTCAATATAGTTCAAACATAAAATCTTTATTTTTTTAAAATACTACTCTATACGTTCAACAATCATAAATAGTTTCAAAAAAAAAGAAAAAAGACCTATATAAAATAAGTCTTTTATGAATGGTTCTTTCCTCTATTTAAGTTCAGATTCTAACTCATCATCAGTCAAATGATCTTTTTTTTTGGAAAATCCTTTTCGAATCCCGTAAATCGCATATAAAGCTAATGGTAAAAAGACAATTTTAGGGAATTCAGTTGGATACTTCACCGCTATTATGACAACTAAAAGAATAATAACAGGGGTAATCCAATAAGCTGCTTTAGGAATTCCAACTTTTTTAAAGTTAGGATATTTAATATTACTGACCATTAAATAAGATAGAAAAATCATCGTTAAAGATAAAACGACTGGTGAAAAAACCTCATGGTATAGGGTAATTGTCGCCAAAACTCCACCAGCAGCGGTAATTGGCAAACCAATAAAATAGCCTGGTATTCCAGCCTTAACGTTGAAGCGAGCAAGTCTTAATGCACCTGCAATTGGGAATATAGCTGTCACAAGCCAACCTAAAGGGCCTTGATCATGTATAACAGCTACATACATGATAAAAGCTGGAGCAACTCCAAAGGAAATAACATCTGAAAGAGAATCCAGTTCCTTTCCAAATTCACTCTGTGTGTTAAGAACCCGAGCAATTCTACCGTCTAAACCATCTAGTAACATGGCAATAATCACCATGATTGCAGCATATTCCGGTACTCCCTGAAATGCTAAAATGATTGAAATGATTCCCAAAAATAAATTCCCAACCGTAAATAGACTGGGAAGTATGCGATTAATCATTCTAAATACCTCCCGATCATCGTTTTTCCAGAATAAACTTTATCCCCTTTTTCTACAACGATTTCTGTCTTAACAGGTAAATAAAGTTGTGTTCCAGAACTAAATTTAATCATTCCTATTTTATCACCCTTTTTAATTTTTTGCCCTAATTTTGACCAATTTACAATTCGCCTTGCCATAATTCCAGCGATTTGAACAACGAGTACCTTCATTTTTTCATTTTCTATCCCTATAAAATTTTTTTCGTTTACTACATGGCTTTCAGGTCTTGTGGCAGGGATAAATTTGCCTTTTTTGTACTCTATAAATTTAACTTCACCTGAAATTGGACTACGATTGATATGAACATCTAATGGGCTCATAAAAATACTTATGCAGATAGCCCTCTGCTTCATGAATGATGTTTCTTCAATTTCACGAATATCTGTAATCACCCCATCTGCAGGAGCCATGATGGCTAATTCATCATTGATAGGTGATTCTCGCTTAGGATCCCTAAAAAAGTAAAGAACAAATAAGATAAGACCAATCCCAATCAATGATAACCAAGGTTGGATTTCATATAAGACGCCAGTTAAGATCAAAAGAATACCAAGTGTAGGTAGTCCTTCCTTAATCAAAGCATGATGTTTCACAATCTCACCTCAATAGAGTTTAAATATGTCGATCAATGAAGACTTGTTCCTGGATTCGCTTGAGTCCTTCTTTAATCGCCCTAGCTCGAACCTCACCAATTCCATCAACATCATCTAATTCTTCAATTGTTGCCATCATCACTCTTGATAATTGAGAAAATTGCTCTACTAAATTGTTAATAATTGGACTTGGCAACTTTGGAATTCGACTTAATATACGGAAACCTCTAGGAGAAACAGGTTCTTCTTGAATATTGATGTTACCTGTATATCCAAGTAAACGAACAATATTTTGGCTTTCCAATAATTCATCTGGAGTTAATTTCTTTAACTCAGTTAAGACACGTTTAACTTCTTCTTCATTTTGCTCTTTATGGTAGTCTTTCATTAAACGGTACGCTTCATTTTCAATATTTGCTACCAATTCTTCAAGTTGCATGCTAATCAAACGACCTTCTGTTCCTAATTCATTGATAAATCGCTCAATTTCAGATTTTATTCGCTGAACCATTTCAATTCTTTGTATGACCAATACAACATCATTTAAAGTGACTAATTCTTCGAATTCCATAGCTGATAAATTCGTAAGAGCCTGATCCAAAACAGATTTATATTTTTCTAGTGTTTGTATCGCTTGATTTGCTTTCGTTAAAATAACACCAATATCTTTTAAAGCATAACGATAATTACCTTGATATAAGGTGATGACATTTCTTCTTTGTGAAATAGAAATGACCAAATGGCCTGTTTGTTTTGCAACCCTTTCCGCTGTTCGATGCCTTATTCCTGTTTCACTTGAAGAAATAGCAGTATCGGGATTTAAATGGGTGTTAGCAAATAAAATCCTTTTCAAATCATCACTTAAAATAATCGCTCCATCCATTTTCGCCAATTCGTATAGGTGGGCAGGCGTAAAGTCACAATTGATGGAAAATCCCCCATCTACGATATCCATTACTTCATTACTATATCCAACGACAATCAACCCGCCAGTTTTTGCCCTAAGAACATTTTCTAACCCTTCTCTAAAGGGGGTTCCAGGTGCAACTAATTTTAAAACACTGCTCATAAATTCTTCTCTTTTTATCTCTTTAGTCATGCCTTACCCTCCCAAAGCAATATCTAGAGCTTCCGCAATGGTTTTAACCCCAAACACTTCGACCCCTGAAGGAATATTCCAGCCTTTTATATTATTAAAGGGTATGATAATCCGATTAAAGCCTAATTTTTTAGCTTCAAGAACTCTTTGCTCAATTCTTGATACCCCTCTTACCTCACCAGTTAAACCAATTTCACCTATATATACGTCATGTGACCGAACCGCTCTGTCCCTAAAGCTAGAAGCGATACTTACTGCTATTGAGAGATCAATGGCAGGCTCTCCTATTTTTACCCCTCCAGCGATATTAACAAAAGCATCCTGATTTTGCAAAAACATACCTAACCTTTTTTCTAAAACTGCCATAATTAAAGCCACACGTTGTTGGTCGACCCCAGTAGCCATTCTTCTAGGAGTTACAAAGCTAGTAGGTGATAATAAAGCCTGTACCTCTACTAGCACAGGTCTAGTCCCTTCCATACTAGCAACAACAGAAGAACCTGCGACTCCCATTGGACGCTCAGATAAAAATAATTCGGAAGGATTTTTAACCTCGATTAGACCTTCCTCCTTCATTTCGAATATACCCATTTCATTGGTGGATCCGAAACGATTTTTGACTGCCCTTAGAATTCGATAGGTATGATGTCTTTCCCCTTCAAAATATAAAACAGTGTCTACCATATGTTCTAATAATCTGGGTCCGGCAATTTCTCCTTGTTTTGTGACATGACCAACAATAAAAATGGCGATACCTTTTGATTTGGCAATCCTCATTAGGTGTGCTGTCGATTCACGAACTTGTGCTACGCTTCCTGGGGCTGAAGTGATCTGTGGATGATAAACTGTTTGAATCGAATCAATAATAACGATCATAGGATTGATCTTGTCTATATGAGCTTCAATTTGTTCTAATTGATTTTCAGTTAATACCCATAACTCTTCTGCATGAACCCCTAAACGTTCTGCTCGCAATTTCGTCTGTTTCACTGACTCTTCACCCGAAACATACAAGACACGGTTTCCTGAACGAGCAATGCTTTGCGATGATTGTAGCAATAAAGTGGATTTTCCTATACCAGGATCTCCACCAACCAAGATTAGGGAACCTGGTACAATTCCTCCACCTAAAACACGATTTAATTCTTCTATATTTGTATTTATTCTTGGCTCTTCTTCAACATTTATTCCAGATATTGATTGTGGGGAGGAAGACCAGGAAATTTGTAAACGATTTGGACTAGATGTTTTCTGTTCTATTTCCTCTACCATAGTATTCCATTGATGACAACCTGGACATTTTCCCATCCATTTTGGGCTTTCATATCCACATTCTTGGCATATATATTTACTTTTTATTTTACTCATCTAAATTTCCCCATTTTTATATCTACTATTTATATATCATACCGTATTTAATTACGAACTACAACGATAAGAGAAAAGGACCCCTTAAATAGAGTCCTCATAACACTTTTTAAAAAATTACTTTTTAACGACTAAGGCATCATTTTCAACATCTATCGTTACAACGTCACCTTTCTTAATATTTCCTTTTAAAAGTTCCTCAGAAAGTTTATCTTCGATATGCTTTTGAATGGCTCTACGCAAAGGGCGAGCACCAAAATTAGGATCATATCCTTCTTTTGCTAAGAACTCTTTCGCTCCTTCATTTAGTATAAAATCAATTCCTTGTTCTTTTAACCTTTCACGCAACTGATTGGCCATAAGAGTAACAATTTCCTTAATATCCTCTTTTGAAAGTGCATGGAAAACAATCACTTCATCAATTCTGTTCAAGAACTCAGGTCTAAAGTTACGTTTTAACTCACTCATGACTCGATTCTTCATATTTTTATAATCATCTTCTGCTGTTCTCGTTGTAAATCCTAATCCAGTGTCTTTCTTAATCATCTCGGCGCCAACATTGGATGTCATAATCACTACTGTGTTTTTAAAATCAACCATTCTTCCTTTACCATCTGTTAAACGACCATCTTCTAAAACTTGCAATAGAATATTAAAGACTTCTGGATGAGCTTTTTCTATTTCATCAAGTAAAACGACGGAGTATGGCTTTCTTCTAACCTTTTCAGTTAATTGCCCACCTTCTTCATAACCAACATATCCTGGAGGTGCCCCAATTAAACGAGAGGTTGCATGTTTTTCCATATATTCCGACATATCAATACGAATGACTGCATTCTCATCGCCAAACATCGCTTCAGCTAATGCTCTTGCTAATTCAGTCTTTCCAACCCCTGTTGGTCCAAGGAAAATAAATGAACCAATAGGTCTTTTAGGATCTTTAAGTCCTGCTCTTGCTCTTCGAATCGCTCTAGAAATTGCCTTAACTGCTTCTTCTTGACCGATAACTCTTTCATGTAATATCGATTCCATTTTTAATAATCGTTCTGTCTCTTCTTCAGCCATTTTTGTTACAGGAATCCCTGTCCAGCTAGCAACCACATGAGAAATATCATCAATAGAGACCTCTGTGTCTGTACGTCCCTGCTGTTCCTTCCATTTATTTTTGGTTACTTCTAATTCTTCTTTTAGTTGTTGTTCTCTATCCCTTAAAGAAGCTGCCTTTTCAAATTCCTGACTCTGTACAGCAGAATCCTTTTCCTTTTTGATTTCGGCTAATTTTTCCTCTAATTCTTTTAAATTTGGTGGGACTGTATAGCTATGAAGGCGAACTTTTGAAGCAGCTTCATCAATCAAATCAATTGCTTTGTCTGGTAAGAAACGATCAGTGATATATCGATCAGATAATTTCACCGCTTGTTCAATTGCTTCATCAGAAATTTTCACCCGATGATGTGCTTCATAGCGATCTCTTAATCCTTTTAAGATTTGTATTGTTTCTTCAACAGTTGGTGGATCAACCATAATGGGTTGAAAACGACGCTCTAACGCAGCGTCTTTTTCAATATATTTACGATACTCATCCAAAGTTGTTGCACCGATTGCTTGCAGCTCACCTCTAGCTAAGGCAGGTTTTAGAATATTTGAGGCATCAATAGCCCCTTCTGCTCCACCTGCTCCTATTAGCGTATGAAGTTCATCGATAAATAGAATGATATTACCGGCTTGTCGAATTTCCTCCATTACCTTTTTTAGCCGATCCTCAAACTCACCACGATATTTTGTTCCGGCTACTAAAGTCCCCATGTCTAGTGACATCACTCTTTTATCCCTTAATGTTTCAGGAATCTCATTATTTACGATTCTCTGAGCCAACCCTTCTGCAATTGCTGTTTTCCCAACTCCAGGTTCTCCAATCAGAACTGGGTTATTTTTTGTTCTTCGACTTAATACTTGAATCACACGTTCAATTTCCTTTTCTCTACCAATCACAGGGTCTAATTCACCATTTTTCGCAATAAAAGTAAGGTCTCTCGCTAAAGAATCTAAAGTTGGGGTATTATGGTTAGCGTGATGCGGCTGATGCGATGAAACCGCCTCTGTGTTTCCAAGTAATTGCAATACTTGTTGCCTAGCTTTATTTAAGCTAACACCTAAATTATTTAGTACCCTTGCTGCTACGCCTTCTCCTTCACGGATAAGCCCTAATAAGATATGCTCAGTTCCCACATAAGTATGTCCCAATTTCCTAGCTTCGTCCATTGATAACTCTATTACTTTCTTTGCTCTAGGCGTATAGGAAATGGTCATAGGTTTCCCTTGGCCTTTACCTATTAAGGACTCAACTTCAGCTTGAACTTTTTCTAAGCTGATATTTAAAGATTGCAAAGCTTTTGCCGCAATTCCTTCTCCCTCTTTAACTAACCCTAATAAAATATGTTCAGTTCCTATATTATAATGCCCAAGTCTAACAGCCTCTTCTTGAGCTAATGCTAAAACCTTTTGTGATCTTTCAGTAAAGCGTCCGAACATCATGATTTTTTCCTCCTTCTTTTTACCTTTTAGTTAATCTTTCTCTAATGATTGTAGCTCTACGCACATCTCTTTCCTCTGGTGTTAGGACATTACCGGCATCCAATTGTAGAAAACCTGGTTGAGTCAATACCATCAATTCATTTAATATTGTTGATGAAACACCTTTAATCATCGCCAAATCTATTCCTAGCCTTACATCTGACAATCGTTGCATTGCTTCCTTAGAATCCATTATTTTTGCATAAGATAAAATACCATAGGATCTTCCAACCCTATCTTCTAACTTTGTTTTAGATTCCAGAAGCAAGTTTTTTCTAAATTGTCTTTCATGGTCGATAATTTGGTTAACGACCCCTTGTAAATTATCAATAATATCCTCTTCCGTTTGTCCTAAGGTAATCTGATTGGATATCTGAAATAGATTACCTAGTGCTTCACTTCCCTCACCATATATCCCTCTAACGGTTAATCCTACTTGAGTAATAGCAGAGATGATTCGGTTGATTTGTCCCGTTATAACCAATGCCGGCAAATGAAGCATAACAGATGCTCTAATTCCTGTACCTACATTTGTTGGGCAACTGGTCAAGTAACCTCTTTTCTCATCAAAAGCATATTCAAGCTTTTGCTCTAATAAATCATCTATTTGATTTGCCATTTTCCAAGCCTCATAAATTTGAAATCCCGGATATAAACATTGAATCCTAAGATGGTCTTCCTCATTGATCATAATACTAATTGCTTCATTTTCACTTAGCGATACAGCCCCTCTACGGGATTCATGAGCTAGATTTGGACTGATTAAATGTTTTTCTACCAGAACCCTTCTTTGTAGCTCACTTAAATGTTCTATTTCAATTAATTCAAATTTACTAATTTTCTTTATTGCTTCTTGGTTCAAAGCCCTACTGATTTCATCAACTACTGCTCGCGCTTCAGAATCAGTTTCTAACAAAGGGAAAGGATGATTTCTTAAATTTCTTGCTAAACGTAATCGACTACTGATCACAATATCTGATTCAGGTCCAGCACCACTCATCCATTCACTTATTGGATTTCTTAAAAATCGATCTAATGACATTTCGCCTCAACCCCGTCTTTCCGTAAGTTTGAGCTCAAGTTCTTTAATTTTATCCCTAATTTTTGCCGCTTCTTCAAATTCCTCTAAAGCTATCTTTTTTTGAAGTTGATCCTTTAATTCTCGAAGTTCCTTCTTTAATTTTATTTTTCCCCCTGTACGAGTAGGAACTTTGCCACTATGCTGACTATTGCCATGGATTCGTCTAAAAATGGGTTCCAATTGAGGCTCAAAATATTGGTAACAGTCACTACATCCAAACTTACCCGTTTTTTTGAATTGATTAAAAGTTAAACCGCAATTTTTACAACGTAAAGGATCCATAGATGTATTTGGAGAATGACCATGTACCATTTGGTCAAAATTTAATAATCCTGATAGTAACTGGGGAAATGAAAAAACATTTGTATCAGTAGGTATGATTTCTCCTTTTTCCTTTGCACATTGCTCACATAAATGCATTTCGTTCTTTTGTCCATTTATAATTTTGGTAAAGTGAAGTGTTGCTGGTTTTTCCCCACAATTTTCGCAAAGCATTCAACTTCCCTCCTTCTATTTCGAAAAAATAACCCTTAATGTTGCCTTTAGTATATTTGAACGGATTTGATCACGTATTGGTAATGGTAAACTTAGTACTTCTCTACTAATAATTGATTTTATGATGGAATACTCATTTTCATTAATAATCTTTTCTTCTTTTAATCTTTCTATTATAGTAATCGCTTGTGATTGAGCAATTTCTGACCCTATCAATTTATTTAAAGCCTTATAAAAAGAATCGTTTGATTCAATTTCTAACTTTTTTATCCTAATGTAACCTCCACCACCTCTTTTACTTTCAACAGAAAATCCTTTTTCTAGTGAAAAACGGGTACTGATTACATAGTTAATTTGGGAGGGAACAACTTGGAATTTTTCTGCTAGTTCACTTCTTTGAACTTCAATAACCCCGTCGTCACTAAATTCAAGAGCGGTTTTTAAAAATTGTTCAATGATGTCAGATATATTCCTCATTCTATCCTCCAATCGAAATAAAATTGACTTTGACTAACTTTGACCTTTATTTATATTATAATATCTATTTTGTATTTTGCCAATTCCCTAAAAGTTACTCGAACTTTTCATCTTTGAAGCATTGGTTATATAAAAAAAACAGAGCAGAATACTACTCTGTATTTTAACCAAGATATACTTCTTTTACACCCTTCACTTGTTTGATTGATTCTAGCCATTCAACACTGCCAAAATTTGATCAAAGGATTGAATGACCACATCTGCATTTTTTAATTCATCCTTAGATGAAAAGCCAAAATCACATCCAATCACAAAAAGCTTATTCGTTTTACCTGCTTCAACATCAGATTGTCGATCTCCTACCATTACTCCATTTTCAATCGAATAATCTTGAACCAGTTTTTTTACTAAATCATTTTTGCTCTTTGTTTCAAATTCGCCAGCACTATACATTGCTTCAAAATAATGATCAATACGAAAAGCTTTTGCAAGTTCTTTAATATATGTTTCTAGCCCATTACTGGCAACAAACAACCGATAACCTTGATTTTTTAATTGTAATAAAGTCTCAATGACTTGAGGGTATAAAGCTCCGTATCCTTCGCTTACTCCCTCAATCTCATAATGGAGCATATAATCATTTGCTTTTTTATGTGCTTCTAAGGAAAGATGAGGTAATAATGTTTGCCATATATCTTCTAATGTCTTTCCTATAACAGATAATAATTCCTCTTCACTAAATTTTTTCCCTATGTAATACCCTTCAGCTTCCAATCTTGCAAAGGTTTTCTCAAATGATGGAATCACTAATTTTTCTGTCTGAAATAATGTTCCATCAAAATCAAAGATGATAGTATCCACTTCATTGTTCAATTTATATACTCCTTTCTTAAAGAAGAAAAGTGCATTTATTATTTCTCATTATATAACAACTTAACGTTTTTTACTCCCCTAGCTTTCAAAACACAATAACTTTCTTCGACTTTCATAAGAAAAGATTGTATATTCCATCGTGCTCCGTCATCCGTGCCCTTCTATGAATAAAGATTAAGGAGAGAAGGGCACTTTTGAAAGTCGCAACTTATGGAATATACAAACCCCTAAATGACAAGTGCAAGAAAGTTATACTTTCTGGTGTATGAAATAATGTTTTTAGACACAAAAATATCCCAGTGACTATGATATGATTGAAATACTTAACCAAGTTTACTCAATCATCCACCCTACAAGGAGGTCATAGTCAATGAGA
>NZ_JBLWFI010000003.1:0-69698 GCF_048898065.1 Tepidibacillus infernus | reverse complement strand
TGGCCCGTTGGTCAAGTGGTTAAGACACCGCCCTTTCACGGCGGTAACAGGGGTTCGAATCCCCTACGGGTCACCACAAAAAGAAGACAGAGGTAAGAGATCAGAGGTCAGAGAGAAAGAAAGGACTTCGAAGAAAAACATTAAATCTGACATCCGACTTCCGGCATCTGAAATCTGTATTTGGACGATTAGCTCAGCTGGGAGAGCACCTGCCTTACAAGCAGGGGGTCGGCGGTTCGATCCCGTCATCGTCCACCATTTAAAGTCAGAGTACCATTTTGAATTATCATCTGTATTCGATGAAAATCGTTGTACTCAAAGAGTGCACCATAGAATTTTGCCGGTGTAGCTCAATTGGTAGAGCAACTGACTTGTAATCAGTAGGTTGGGGGTTCAAGTCCTCTCGCCGGCACCATATAATATTTGAGAACAATTTCGAATTAACTTTGTTACTCGAAGGGTGCACCATTTGAATTTCCCCATTTAGCTTGGAGGGGTACCAAAGTGGCCAAATGGGGCGGACTGTAAATCCGTTGCGGAAGCTTCGTAGGTTCGAATCCTACCCCCTCCACCATTATAAAATATTGGGCTGTAGCCAAGCGGTAAGGCAACGGACTTTGACTCCGTCATTCGCAGGTTCGAACCCTGCCAGCCCAGCCATTTTATTTCTTTCTATGAGCCATTAGCTCAGCAGGTAGAGCACCTGACTTTTAATCAGGGTGTCACAGGTTCGAATCCTGTATGGCTCACCATTCAAATATGCGGGTGTGGCGGAATTGGCAGACGCACTAGACTTAGGATCTAGCGCCTATGGCGTGGGGGTTCGACTCCCTTCACCCGCACCATTATAATTTCGAGCAATACAGTGATATACATTTTTCTCGAGAAAAAACGTTGCACTCGAAGAGTGCAACATTTAATAAAGTTATTATGCGGACGTGGCTCAGTGGTAGAGCATCGCCTTGCCAAGGCGAGGGTCGCGAGTTCGAATCTCGTCGTCCGCTCCATATATTTAAGCACTGCTACGTCGAATATACTGCAGAATAAACAAAGAGTAATTCAAAATTTTTTATGTGCCCTTAGCTCAGCTGGATAGAGTGTCTGACTACGAATCAGAAGGTCGGGAGTTCGAATCTCTCAGGGCACGCCATTTACGGGGTGTGGCTCAGCTTGGTAGAGCACCTGGTTTGGGACCAGGGGGTCGCAGGTTCAAATCCTGTCACCCCGACCATATAAATTATAAAATATGCGGATGTAGTTCAATGGTAGAACTCCAGCCTTCCAAGCTGGTAGCGTGGGTTCGATTCCCATCATCCGCTCCATATTAATTCTGAGTACAACGTCGAGTTAACTTCTTTGCACGAAGAAAATCATTGTGCCCGTAGGGTACTCCATACATAGTTATATTCAAAGCGTTAGCTCCTTTTTTTAAAAAAGATAAGAAGTATAACTTTCTTCCACTTGTCATTTAAAGGTTTGTATATTCCATAAACTGCGACTTTCAGAAGTGCCCTTCTCTCTGTAATCTTTATTCATAGAAAGGCATGGATGACGGAGCGCGATGGAATATACAAACCTTTTCTTATAAGGATGGCGCTTTTTTTCATTTCACATAATGATTGTGTAAAGTTGGAATGCTATTGAATATAAATGAACTCATGGAGCGTGAATGTAATTGGAAACAATTCCATTGGGGTCTATAGCCTTATTAACGCTTTTATTGTTGTTATCAGCTTTTTTCTCTGGCTCTGAAACGGCATATTCAAGCTTAAATAAAATAAGAGTAAAAAATTATGCAGAAGAAAACCGTAAAGGTGCTAAAAACGCTTTATATATTTCTGTCCATTTTGATAAAACCTTATCAACGATTTTAGTAGGAAATAATATCGTAAATATCGCTGCAGCAACGATTACAACAAAAATAACAACAGATTTATTTAATGGGAATACAGCTTTAGTGATAAGTACTATTGTAATAACCGTTTTAATTTTAATATTTGGAGAAATCTTACCCAAATCATTTGCAAAAGAATATGCGGAATCTTTTGCTTTAGCTGTTTCTGGGGTATTAAAGTTTCTCATTCTTTTATTCACTCCTGTCACTTGGTTATTCCTTCAATTAAAAAAAGCAATTTCACGAATGATGGGAGAAAAAGAAACCATTCCATCTGTAACAGAAGACGAAATAAAAACGATGATCGATATTGGAGAAGAAGAAGGAACCATTGACAAAAGTGAAAAAGAACTGGTTCATAGTGCTTTGGATTTTAATGATATTTTAGTAAGAGAAATCTTAAAGCCCCGAATTGATATTGTGGCTGTAGAAGTGAACAACCCGATAGAAGTGATTAAACAAACATTTATGACAGAAAGATATTCAAGAATCCCTGTATATGATGGGAATATTGATCATGTTATTGGAATTTTGTCGGAACGGGACTTCTATTCTGCCTTATTGCAAGAAAAAAAGGTGAACATTCGAAGTTTATTAAGAAAACCCACTTTTGTTGTAGGAACGATGAAAATCTCTTCTCTACTCTCTGAACTTCAACGTAGTAAAACACATATGGCAATTGTTGTCGATGAATATGGGGGAACAGATGGACTCATTACAATGGAAGATATCCTAGAAGAAATTGTGGGTGAGATTTGGGATGAGCATGATGAAAAAGAAAGCTTTATGGATAAATTAGATAACCATACCTATATCTTCTCAGCAGATTTTCCTATTGATGATTTTAGTCAAATCGTTAATATTCGTAAACCGGACACTATTGCACACTCTATTGGTGGCTGGATGGTAGAACAGTTACAACATATGCCAAAAGTAGGGGAAAAAATTGTTTATGAACATGTAGAGATCGTTATTGAAGAGATGGAACGTTTACGAATAAAAAAAGTAAAAGTTGATGTGAAAGAACATGTTAAAAACCATTAGAAGATGATATTCTAGTGGTTCTTTTTATTATCCAAACAAAAACTTTTTTTCTTAGCATTTTTCAGAATTGAATGTAAAATAGAAATATATAACTTAATCTAAATGATGGAATATAAAAGGGGGTCGGTATCTCATGAATAAAGATATAACCATTATTGGAGTGCCTCTTGATTTAGGAGCTGGCCGAAGAGGGGTAGATATGGGACCCAGTGCTATAAGATATGCTAATGTCAAAGACCGTTTAGAAAAATCAGGTTACCATGTTCTAGATTTAGGTAATTTAAATGTTCCCACCCCTGAAACATACAAAATAGAAAATCAAAAATTAAAATATTTAAAAGAAGTAACTGCAATAAATAAAATCTTAGCTGAACAAGTATCCAAAATCATGCAAAAAGGTAGATTTCCTCTAGTCCTTGGTGGTGACCACAGTATTGCTATTGGAACGATAGCGGGGGTTTCAAAACATAAGAAAAATCTAGGTGTGATTTGGTTTGATGCTCATGGGGATATTAACACCCCAGAAACATCCCCATCTGGGAATATTCATGGGATGCCTTTGGCTGTTAGTCTAGGTGAAGGACATCCAGATTTAACACAGATATTAAATTTCTCCCCCAAGATTAAGTCAGAAAATATTGTTTTGATTGGTGCAAGAGATTTAGATAAAGGTGAACGGAACTTCATTAAAGAACGAGGGATTAGAGTATATACAATGCATGAAATCGATCGACTTGGAATGGCCCAAGTCGTAGAGGAAGCCATTTATTACGTGACTAAGAATACAGATGGAGTACATCTAAGTCTTGATTTAGATGGATTAGATCCTAATGATGCCCCTGGAGTGGGGACACCTGTCACAGGAGGTATTACCTATAGAGAAGGCCATTTAGCGATGGAAATGATTGCTGAAGCTAATATCTTAATCTCTGCAGAATTTGTTGAAGTGAATCCCATTCTAGATGAAAGGAATAAAACGGCTCATATCGCAGTAGGATTGATGGCATCCGCTTTAGGCGAGAAATTATTATAGTTTATAAGTTGACTTATAGTGAATTAGTGCTATCATAGGTTTAGATAAATAGGGAAAAATGGGGAGCTAGATGAGTCTGGCTGAGAGGGTATTCCGATCATAATACCGACCCACAACCTGATCTGGGTAATGCCAGCGGAGGGAGATATTTGTTATTCTTACGCATGTAAGCTGGCCTTTTGGGCTAGCTTCTTTGATTTTTAGCATAAGGTATTTGACAGGTCAAAATGTGGCAATTTAATAGAAAAGGGAGGGAAGAATATGCCAACCATCAATGTCAGTTTTCAAGTGATTCCAAAGGTTCCAGACCAAGATACATATCGTGTTGTTGATTTAGCCATCGATGTGGTGAAAAAGGCGGGAGTGAAATATGAAGTTGGACCAATGGAGACGACAATGGAAGGAGAGTTGGATCAACTTCTTGAGATCGTAAAAGAAGCTCAACAAGTCTGTGTCGAAGCAGGCGCTGAAAGGGTGATGACCATTATAAAGATCGATTATCATCCTCAAGGTGTGACAATGGAAGAAAAAGTAAGGAAATATCGGAGTTGATCAGATGGGTTTTATCAAAAAACATTATCCAGCCATTTTATTGATGTCCTTTTTAGTTGGTGTCTGGGAAGTGGCTGTAAAAGTTTCAAAGATTGAACCATGGATTTTGCCTCCCCCATCGCAAATTATCATGACCCTTTTTCGCGAAAGGGAAGTGATTATCGATCATACATGGGTTACTTTATATGAAGCATTAGTCGGTTTTCTATTTGCTATCGTCATCGCTTTCATATTAGCAATGATCATTGATCGGTTTCCTTTTTTCAGTAAGGGCTTTTATCCAATATTAGTGACTTCACAGACGATTCCGATTATCTCTATTGCCCCTTTACTATTTATCTGGTTTGGTTTTGGACTTTTGCCTAAAATTGTAGTTGTTATTTTAGTAGGTTTTTTCCCTATTGTAATCAGTACCGTAGATGGCTTGAATAGTGCGGATCGAGACTTAATTTCCCTTTTACAAACCATGAAAGCGTCCAAATGGCAAATTTTTACCAAGGTGAAGTTCCCATCTGCATTGCCTTCTATTTTTTCAGGATTAAAAATTGCTGCTACTTACAGTGTAATGGGAGCGGTAATCGGTGAATGGTTAGGGGCTAGTAAAGGGCTTGGTCTTTACATGAGAACTACCTCCCATTCATTTTTAACGGATCAAGTTTTTGCAGCAATTATTGTCATTGTACTTACTAGTATTTTGTTATATGGTACGATATTGGCCTTGGAATATCTTTTGATTCCTTGGAATCGTCAATATAAGCAAGAAGAATCCTTTTAATTCTATAAATGAGGTGAAAAGTAGTGAAAAAAGGAAAATTGTCTATCATTTTAATCCTAATATTTACCATTGTGAGTTTACTTATAGGGTGTACTAATGGGAATCAAGAACAATCTCAACCAAAAGAAGAACCGCAAAAACTGGAACCGATCAAAGTGATGTTAGACTGGGTTCCAAACACGAACCATACAGGATTATATGTTGCAAAAGAAAAGGGTTGGTACAAGGAACAGGGGCTAGACGTTGAAATCGTTCAACCCCCTGAAGGAGGTACTGCTCAATTGATCGGAGCTGGGCAAGCTCAGTTTGGTATAAGTTATCAAGAGGAAGTTACGTATGCTCGCTCAGGACCGAAGGAAAAACAACTTCCTGTCGTATCCATTGCAGCTATTATTCAGCATAATACTTCTGGATTTGCTTCACCAAAGGAAAAAAACATTACTACGCCTAAAGATTTTGAAGGGAAGAAATATGGTGGTTGGGGCTCCCCATCTGAAAAAGCGATTATTGAATCGATCATGGTGAAAGAAAACGCAGATGTAAATAAAGTCGAGTTTGTCAATGTGGGGGCCGCTGACTTTTTCACGGTCACAAAACGTGATGTAGACTTTGAATGGATTTATTATGGTTGGACAGGTGTAGAAGCAGAATTAAGAAATTTTCCAATCAACTATATTGAATTGCGGAAACTTGCACCAGAGCTAGACTTTTATACCCCTGTAATCATTACAAACGAAAAATATATCAAAGACCATCCAGATACGATTAAGAAGTTTATGGAAGCAACTACTAAGGGGTATGAATTTGCGATTCAAAACCCAGATGAAGCAGCAAATATCTTACTAAACCAAGTGTCTGGACTTAATGCCGATCTTGTAACGAAAAGTCAAGAATGGTTAAGTAAAAAATATCAGGAAGATGCTGAACAATGGGGGATTCAAAAAGAATCCGTTTGGAATAATTATTCTAAATGGATGGTTGACCATCAATTAATTCCTGAGATGATTGAGGTTAATAAAGTATATACAAATGAATTTTTGCCAAAAAGATAGGAGTATTGCTGTTGAGTGAAATTCTTAAGTTGCTTATAGAACAGGTCTATAAAGAATATCCAATGAAAGATGGAGCATTTGAAACGCTTCGCGATGTTTCAATGGCGATTAGAAAGGGTGAATTTATTTCCATTATTGGACCAAGTGGTAGTGGAAAAAGTACCCTTTTTAAGCTGATTAGTGGGCTAGAAGTGCCGACTAGCGGCAAAATCTTATTAGATGGAGATCCAGTAGTAAGAGGAAATGTAGGCTACATGCCACAAAAAGATCACTTATTACCTTGGCGTACCGTATTAGATAATGTCATTTTGGGACTTGAAGTAAAAGGAATCCCAAAAAGAGAGGCACGTCAAAAAGCGATTCCATACCTTAAACTTTTTGGTTTGGAGTCCTTTGAAAATGAATTTCCTTCCTCTTTATCTGGGGGGATGAAACAAAGGGCAGCCCTCCTACGAACCATCCTTTTAGAAAAAGATGTATTATTATTAGATGAACCCTTTGGTGCATTAGATGAAATTACACGATTACAAATGCAGAATTGGCTGTTGTCGATCTGGGAAAAGTTAAATCACACGATTCTTTTTGTTACCCATAGTATTGATGAGGCGATTTTCCTTTCTGATCGAATCTATGTTTTCTCTCCAAGACCTGCAACAGTGAAGCATGTGGTAGAAATACCACTACCACGGCCAAGAAAACCAGTCATGATGACAGACGAAACCTTTATTCAATTAAAAAAGGAATTATTAAAACAATTAAGTGATATAAGTCAGGAATAGCCTGACTTTCTTTTTTTACAAAATTTTCATGATTTGCTAATGTTCTTATATTTTTAATGTGATACAATTGTGATAATGTAAGATTACGAATGTAAAAGAATCAAACGAAAATGTCAATGAATTTGAGCAAACGAGTAATACAACTTTCTAATTGTTTGGAGTTTGGCACCTCTTTTGGTGCCTTTTTAAATGAAACCTAATTTATTTTGAATCGTATGAAATTAAGCCCCCATGTGGAGGTATGTTATGAACTTTGTAGATAAAAGATTAGTCACTAAAGCAAAGGAAGGAGACACACAGGCCTTTGCAGAGCTTATCACTCAATATAAGGATAAGATTTTTAATTTAGCTTATCGAATGTTAGGCAATATTCAAGAAGCAGAGGATGTTAGTCAGGATACTTTCATTAGAGTCTATACCAATCTTGGTCGTTATGATGATCAACACAAATTTTCAACATGGATTTTCCGTATTGCCACCAACCTAGCAATCGATCGGATGCGAAAGAAGAAGGCAGATTTTTCTTTAGATGCCAACTGGGATCAGGAAGAAGGTACTGACTGGTATTCTAAACTAGCGGACCCAAAAAATGGGCCGGAAGAAGAGGTTGTCGCAAAGGAGATGGAAGATACCATTCAACAGGCGATTATGAGCTTGCCGCCAAAATACCGATCAATTATGGTTTTGCGTTATTTAGAAGATTTATCCATACAAGAAATTAGTCAAATTGTCCATTTATCAGAGTCTACGGTGAAAACGAGGTTGCACCGGGGTAGAGAAGCGTTACGTAAACAATTGATAGAAAAAGGAAGGAGTGGCCAAAATGAGATGTCGTGATGCCATCCCTTTGATGCACGCTTTTATTGATGATGATATCGATGAGTATTCGCATCAAGAATTATTCGAACACATTCAATCATGCCCAACTTGTGAACAACATTTTGCTGAACTAAAAGCAACAGACCAAGCACTAAGAAGGATAGCTAAATTAAAGACCTCACCCTCTTTTACTAGAGAAGTGTTAGCACATATCCCAGAAAAGAAAACAAACAAGATAAGTAAATCGCTTAGAAAATATCCTTTACTTGTTGCAGCGACCGTTTTCCTTCTATTATTTGCCACGAGTATGATCCCATATATGAACCAAAGTGATGAGTTATTGAAAATTGTTTCTGTTGATCAAACTGATTTGATTGTAGAAGGAAATCGAGTGATTGTTCCAGAGGGTAAAGAAGTTCAGGGCGACTTGGTTGTAGAAAATGGAACGTTAGAAATTAAAGGGGAAGTAAAAGGGAATGTAACGGTCGTAAACGGGAATTTACTTATGGCAAGTGCGAGCCAAGTAGATGGTCATGCACAACAAATTGATCAGTTTTTCGAGTTGATTTGGTATCAGCTTAAAAAATGGATGAAGTAACAGGGTTTGTATATTCCATAAACTGCGACATAGCGTGACTAGCAGCTTTAGCTGTGTAGCACGACTTGTACACTTTGTGTGCCTTCAGAAGTGCCCTTCTCTCCGTAATCTTTATTTATAGAAGGGCACGGATGACGGAGCGCGATGGAATATACAAACCTTTTCTTAATGGAAAGAAAGTAAAACTTCTTTGTATAAATAAAGCAGGAATGAACTTGTGAATTGCCGAAGAGAGGTTATACTAATAGTATTGAGTCATAATGGAGGAAAAACCATGGATATATTCGTTAATATGATTGATGATCTCGTTGATATATTATTGGTTGGTTTTGTCATATATCGACTACTTTTATTAGTAAGGGGAACTAGAGCGATCCAATTACTAAAAGGAATTATGATTATTGTATTCGCTTGGTTATTAAGCTCTTATTTTGAATTAAGAACCTTTCAATGGTTGATGAATCAAGCTTTCACATATGGAATTTTAGCAATTATTATCATTTTTCAACCAGAATTACGCCGGGCTTTAGAACAATTAGGAAGAGGAAGTTTTTTTTCGCGGACAGCTCATCCTGAGGAACAGACCATTTCCCATGTTATCGCTGAGATTGTAAAGGCAGCTAATTACTTATCAAAAAGAAGAATTGGTGCCCTTATCGTCGTTGAAAGAGATACTGGTTTAACAGATTATATTGAGACTGGTATCTCCCTAAATGCATCAATTAGTTCAGAGTTATTGATCAATATTTTTATTCCCAATACCCCTTTGCATGATGGCGCCGTTATTATCCGTAAAGAGCAAATCATGGCTGCAGGTTGCTATCTACCTTTATCAGAAAATCCATTTATTAGTAAGGAATTGGGGACTCGCCATCGGGCAGCGATAGGCATGACTGAGATCTCTGATGCTGTATCAGTGGTTGTATCTGAGGAAACAGGGCAGATTTCGATCTCTATAAATGGCCAAATTGAAAGAGGATTAACGGAAGAAAGACTAATGAATCAGCTATTTACTGCACTACGTCCTCCAGTCAAAAATTCAGGATCATTTTGGTCAAAAAGGGGGAATAAAGATGGACAACTGGCTAAAAAACAATAACGTTGTAAAAATTTTATCGATTATTCTAGCAGTGATGTTATGGAAAGTTATAAGCTTAGATACCCCTGCAGCACCTAATGTAAGCATTCCCATCGATCGGATTCAAAATGCTTACTTTTATGAGGCAAAAGTAACTCCTAAATATAATGAGAATCTATTTGCTGTCAGGTTATTTTCTGAACAAGTTGATGTAACTTTAAGGGGAAATACTAATCTTATCAATCAAATTCGTTCCGGGCAAAACATTGACAAGGGGCAATTCTATATTGATTTAACAGAATATAAAGCTGGAACCTATGAAGTTCCTGTTAAATATACAGGTTTTTCCGAACAAATCGATGTCGAAATCAATCCTAGTACGATAAAAGTAACAATAGAAGACAAGAAGAGAAAAGAAATGGAGATTATTGTTGATAAGCTTGGGAAAGAAAAAGAAGGCTACCAAGCGGGAGAAGCGATTATAAAGCCAAGAAAAGTTCACATTTCTGGGACAAAGGAACAAATCGACCAAGTGGCTTTTGTAAAAGCATCGATCAGTATTGACCAAGCAACAAACATGATCACTCAAGAAGTTCCTCTTCGAGCTCTAGATAAAAACGGTAATCCTATCGAAGTTGAAATTAGTCCGCATACGGCTGAAGTACAGATTCCAGTGACAAGTCCATTTCATATTGTTCCATTAACCTATAAGATTGACCAATATCCTGGAGCAGGATATGCGATTAAATCTATCGTACAAAAGACAGAAGAGGTTACTTTATACGGTCCGAAAAATATTGTGAATACCTTTATGGTTTATCCTGGCCCTGCACTAAATTTGGCTAATATCGTAGGCAAAACGACGATTCAAGCAAAAGTTCCTTTAGTAGAAGGTCTAGCAAAAGTTGAACCTAGCATGATCGAATTTGAAGTACAAGTGGTTAAGGCTGAAACCAAAACCTTTAACCAAGTTCCAATCAAGATCAATGGAATAGGGGAAGGCCTAACTGCCACGATCAATTCCCCTGAATCGGGTATAAGCATAACACTAGAAGGTGCACCTGATGTATTAAAGGCAGTTCAGAAGGATGATCTTGAAGCATTTGTTGATCTTACAAATCTACCTCCTGGTGAACACGAGGTACCTGTTCAATTTAACGTTCCATTATTAACAGAACGAATCAATGCAGAACAAACAGTGATCGTTACCATTGAGAAGGAGTAAATTTATGGCAATTCGAATAAACAACATCAAGTTAAATATCGATCATAGTGAGGCAGACCTAATTGTAGCAATTGAGAAAAAGTTACGTCTACCTTTCAAAAAAGTAAAAGATTTTGAAATTCTAAAACGGTCTTTAGATGCTAGAAAAAAAGATAAAGTGATTTTTGTTTACCAGATTGAATTAAAACTTACAGTTGACGAGAAAAAAATCGTTGAAAGAATCAATCATCCAGATGTGCAAATGGCAAAACCCAAAAAGCCAGTACTAAAGCTATTACCTGGAAATCAGGGTTTACAATATCCCCCCATTATTATCGGGGCTGGGCCTTCAGGGCTTTTTGCCGCTTTAGAACTAGCAAAGCATGGTTACAAACCGATTATTTTGGAACGTGGACGGGATGTAGAACGAAGAAATAAAGATATCCTCCATTTTTGGCGGACAGGTGAATTAAATACTAATTCTAATGTGCAATTTGGTGAAGGTGGAGCAGGTACTTTTTCCGATGGTAAATTGACTACACGGATTAGTGACTCCCGAATTGATCAGGTTTTTCATATCTTTGTGGAAGCAGGAGCTCCAAAGGAAATCCTATATGAGCATAAACCACATATTGGAACTGATAACTTGAAAAAAATCGTTTATAATTTACGAAGGAAACTAATTGAAATGGGAGCTGTGATTAAATTTGACTCCCTTGTTACCAAATTAGTCATAGAGCAAGGGAAAATTACTGCCGTAGAAGTGAATCATCAAGTACAAATCCCTGCACAAGTTGTAGTGATTGCCATTGGACATAGTTCAAGAGATACTTATGAAATGTTATATGAACAGGGAGTAAAAATTCAAGGTAAACCCTTAGCAATAGGTGCAAGAATTGAACATCCCCAACAACTAATCAATGAAGCACAATATGGTAAGTTTGCAAAAGCCCCTCAATTGGGAGCAGCTGACTATACCTTGGTCAAAAAAGCAGGTGAAGGAAACGATGACAGAGCAAGCTATTCATTCTGCATGTGTCCTGGTGGAGTGGTTGTTGCAGCTGCATCAGAAAAAGGAATGGTGGTAACAAACGGGATGAGCTATTTTAGTCGTGCTTCACGCGTTGCCAATAGTGCTCTCGTTGCAACCATATCAACCCAAGATTTTAAAGGAGAAGACCCACTAGCAGGAGTCAGATATTTAAGAAAATATGAAAAGAAAGCTTATCAACTGGGAGGTGGGGGATATAAAGCCCCTGCGCAAAAGGTTGACGATTTTCTTGATGGGGTTGCTTCAAATGACCTTGAGAATATCCCCTTTCGTCCTACATATCGACCAGGGATCACTCCTACAGATTTGCATTTAACATTACCTGATTTTGTTAGTGAGTCTTTAGAAAAGGCAATCGTTGAATTTGGCAAAAAGCTGAAAGGATATGATACGAGAAATGCCTTGTTAACAGGGATTGAAACAAGAACATCTGCACCTGTAAGGATACCTAGGAAAGAAGATTTTCAATCAGAAAATATTGAAGGACTTTATCCAGCTGGAGAAGGTGCAGGTTATGCTGGGGGAATTGTCAGTGCAGCAGTTGACGGGATTCGCGTTGCTGAACATTTGATACAAACTTATCAACGTCCAAGAGAAGAAGTAGAGGAGGAACTCTTTAAATGGGAAAATATTTCGGAACAGACGGAGTAAGGGGTGTGGCTAATCAGGAGTTAACGCCTGAGTTTGCTTTTAAATTAGGGCGTACAGGAGCATATGTCCTAACAAAAGAGACTAAACAACCTACAATTGTTGTGGGAAGGGATACAAGAATATCTGGAGAAATGTTAGAAAGTGCTTTGGTTTCTGGAATGCTCTCCATTGGAGCCAATGTGATCCGTCTTGGTGTGATTACTACCCCAGGGGTTGCTTATTTAACAAGGAAGCTAAAGGCGGATGCAGGCGTGATGATCTCTGCCTCCCATAACCCTGTAGAAGATAATGGCATTAAGTTTTTTGGAGCTGATGGTTTTAAGTTGTTAGATGAAACAGAGTTGGAAATTGAAGCATTGCTTGATCAAAAAATAGACCAATTACCAAGACCCATCGGTGGTGATATCGGCAAAGTTGTAACGAATATTGAAACGAAGAAGCAATATATGGAATATCTCAAAACAACGATCAACCACAGGTTTGATGGTCTTAAAATCGTACTAGATACAGCAAATGGCGCCTCTTATGAAATTGCCCCAACCCTTTTTCGAGAACTTGGAGCAGACGTCATTTCTTTATATTCTGAACCAAATGGGGTTAATATCAATAGACATTGTGGCTCCACTCATCCTGAATCCGTAGCAAAAGCAGTACTTGAACATCAGGCTGATCTAGGCCTTGCTTTCGATGGAGATGCAGACCGCTTAATTGCTGTTGATGAAAAAGGGAATATCATTGATGGCGATTTTATCATGATGATTTGTGGCCTTGCTTTCTCAGAAAATGGGAAATTAAAAGAAAAAACCGTCGTTAGTACAGTGATGAGTAACATTGGCTTTTATAAAGCGATTGAAAAGCATGGATTAAAAAGCATTCAAACCAAAGTTGGCGATCGCTATGTAATGGAAGAAATGAGAAAAGGCGGCTATAATCTTGGTGGTGAACAATCAGGCCATATTATCTTTTTAGACTATAATACAACAGGTGATGGTGTTTTAACTGCCTTACAATTAGTCAATGTGATGAAAGGGAGAGACTTACCGTTATCTCGATTAGCTGGTCAAATGAAGAAATACCCACAAATTCTTGAAAACGTTCGTGTGGCAGACAAAAGTAACTATGAAAATAACCCAGCCATTGTAGAAGTGATTAAGCATATAGAAGCAAAGCTAGGAAATGATGGTCGTGTCCTTGTCCGTCCTTCTGGTACCGAACCTTTGATTCGTGTGATGGCAGAAGGACCGGATGAAGAATTACTTAAAGCATATGTAAAGGAAATAATAGATGTAGTCAAAAAAGAATTATCATGATATGATAAAATATGTTTTGTGGGGAGCAAAATGCTCCCTACAAAAATATGATATATCAATCTTACTTTGTAAAGGAGGGTAGAGGTTTACAAGGAAATAAAAGCGCCTGAACTACTACTGAGTAAGTAGTTGACGAGGAGAAGGTTTATCGAGCTTTCGGCGGGTACCTTCCGGTAGACATGAATACCGTTAATATAAGTGTTGAAAAAGAAGGGGTGACCCTTCTGACAAAGCCTTATAGTCATGTTTATCTTGTAAGGAAAGACTTCTATAGAAGTGTGTTTTACAATCGTGTATATGTAGTAATACGAAGGAATTACAATGGAATGTCGGGGGCAAATCCCCTGATATCAGTGTGTTTTGCCTCCGAACAACGAAGGAGGACTACAACAATGTGTGGTATTGTAGGATATATTGGAAATAGAGATGCACAACCTATTTTAATAAATGGTTTAAAAAAATTAGAGTATCGTGGTTATGATTCCGCTGGAATTGCGGTCTATGAAAATGGCGTGATTGATCTAAAGAAAACGGTTGGACGTCTAAGCAATTTAGAAGAACAAATAGAAAAAAGTCCACTTCATGGCCACTTAGGTATTGGCCATACAAGATGGGCTACACATGGCCGTCCATCAGATCATAATTCCCATCCACATATGGATGAGAAGCATCAATTTGCGATTGTTCACAATGGAATCATTGAAAACTTCCAAGAAATCAAAGAAGAATTGATCAACAAGGGAGTTACCTTCATTTCGGAAACTGATACAGAAGTGATTGCCCATTTACTCGCAGATTTATATGATGGGGATTTAGTTACAACGGTACAAAAAGCAGTTGCTAAAATGGAAGGAGCCTATGCATTAGGCATTATCAATAAATATGAGCCAGACAAAATGGTTGCTGTTCGCCTTTCTAGTCCATTGATTGTAGGGCTAGGGGAAAATGAAAACTTTATTGCTTCAGATATTCCAGCTTTAATTGAGCATACACGTGATATTTATATTTTAAATGATGGCGAGATGGCTGTGATCACAAAGGATAAAGTTGAATTGATGACAACAAAAGGTGAAGTGATCGAACGCACACCATTCCGTGTTGAATGGGATATTGAAACAGCTGAAAAAGATGGTTTTGACCATTACATGTTAAAAGAAATCTATGAACAGCCACGTGCCTATCGTGAAACCTTGCAAAATCGCATTGATCATGAGAACAATAAAGTGGATTTAAGCAAAGAAATCAGTTTAACTCCTGAAGAAATCCGTTCTTTGGATAAAATCCATATTGTGGCTTGTGGTACAGCATACCATGCTGGATTAGTTGGTAAATATGTGATTGAAAACTTGGTACGAGTTCCTGTAGAAGTGGATGTGGCCTCTGAATATCGTTATCGCAATCCAATTATTACCGATAAGACATTAGTTATGGTCATCAGCCAATCTGGAGAAACTGCAGATACATTAGCAGCTTTAAGAGAAGCACAAAAACGAGATGCAAAGGTACTAGCGATTACCAACGTAAATGGTAGCTCTGTCGCTCGTGATGCTGATGAAGTACTACTTACCCATGCTGGTCCTGAGATTGCTGTGGCCTCAACTAAGGCTTATACTTCACAATTGATTGCAATTTATCTCTTGGGATTGTATCTTGCCCAAATTCGTGGTACACAAGAGGACACAGTGATTGCGAACTACCTTCAAGCGATCAAGGAACTCCCTGCTCAAGCGGATAAACTTTTAGAGTTCGCACCAACAATGAAACAATTTGCTGAGCGCTATGCTCATTATGAAGATCTGTTCTTCATTGGTAGAAGCCTTGACTATGCCGTATCTCTAGAAGGATCATTAAAGCTAAAAGAGATTTCCTATGTTCACTCTGAAGCATATCCTGCTGGAGAATTAAAGCATGGAACCCTTGCTTTGATTACCGATGGCGTTCCAGTCATCGCACTAGCTACCCAAGAAGATATCTATGACAAAATGGTAAGTAATATTAAAGAAGTAAAAGCACGTGATGCTTACGTCTTAGGAATTGGGTTAGAAGGAGATCAAGAACTTGCCAAATCCGTAGACGAAGTAATCGCTATTCCAAAAACATTACCATTATTAACACCCGCATTATCCGTCATTCCATTACAACTATTAGCTTACTACGCAGCCCTAGCTAGAGGTAACGACGTGGATAAACCACGCAACCTTGCTAAGAGCGTGACTGTGGAGTAAGGGAGTAGAAGATTAAACTGTTATTGTGTAAAAAGCAATCAAATTCATCTCAAAGCCTAAATAGTCGCACCAAAGCCTAAAAAGTCATGTTACGAGCCGAGCGAAATTCAGGGATCCACTCCCGTTTTTCCTCGGCTTTTTTCTCCGATTCACCAGGTTTGCAAAACGCGAAACTCCCTGATAAATTAGGCATTTCCCCGATTTTTTTACTCTAAGATCTTTTCCCAAGTCCCATTCTTTCCCTATATTTTCTCCTTGCCTGCCTCACGACTTTAATTGCTGTTTTTGCCCCGTTTTTTCACGTCCTCACTTCTGTTTTTCCATGAACCGTATCACGACTATAATTTCTATGGAATTTTTTTGGGAAATGGTGTAAAAAGGTTGAAAAGCCTTGTGGCTTTAAGAGCGAGAGGGGATTGGGGAAGGTGAGACGGGTGATACCACTTTATTTGCGAGGCACAGTAGCTCGTTCCTCTTCCAAAAAATCCCCTATGATTTTCCCATCCAATGATGTCAGCATGTGGCATATATTATATATGGTCTTTCCAAAGTATTACTCCTTTCTATAATGCTTAGGATTGATATAAAAAAAGCCCTGTTTAGCAGGGCAATTCTTATCATCAGCCATTATTTCAACTTGTTATATTCTTCATTTGATACTGGTTCCAACCATTCCGGTGTACCTGCAGTAATGGCAATGTGTTCAAACCAGCTATCTTTCGTTGCACCATGCCAGTGTTTCACACCATCGTGAGTAACAATAACATCGCCAGCTTTTAAAAATTGAGCAGGTTTTCCTTCTTCTTGGTACCAACCTTCTCCGCCAGTTACTAATAAAATTTGAAATCCATCACGATGAATATGCCAGTTATTTCTGCAACCTGGTTCAAAGGTCACATTCCCAACACCAACACTTACTTTAGGATCAGCAACTAATGTTTTAAGATAACTTTGTCCCACAAAAAATTGTGCATATGCTTCATTTTTTTCGCCCACTGGGAAAATAACGCCGTTTTTTACCTCTTCATGTCTTGACATATTTAATTCCTCCATATTTCCTGTTTATTTTAATTTCCCGCCAAATACCGGGAAGAAGCTATGCTCGCCATAATCCCGGATTCGCTCGACATTCTTCAAAGTCTCCATATCTTCATCGCTGATAACAAAATCAAGCTCTGCATTGTTTCTCATATGATCTGGATTTGCCGTCTTGGGAATGACGACAAGACCAAGCTGAAGATCATAACGCAGGCAAAGCTGAGCAACCGATACTCCATACTTATCAGCGATTGCCTTAATCTCTGCATTGTCAAGAATTGCACCATGTGCAATGGGGGAATAGGCCTCTACCAGGATATCATTCTTCTGGCAGAATTCAATCAGTTCGAAAGGAGTATTGCTCACGTGTGCCAATATCTGGTTTACCATAGGCTTGATCTCACAGCTAGCAATAATATTCTCGATATCATCCTCAAGGAAGTTAGAAAGACCGATCGCCTTTACCTTGCCTGCCTTATAAGCATCCTCCATTGCTTTCCATACTTCTTTGTTTTCCTCGAAGTAACGGTTTTCCCCACGGAACTTCTTCCAAGGCTGGGGGCTGTGGATAATCAGAAGATCAATGTACTCCAGTCCAATTTTTGCTAAAGACTCATCAATGGACTGCGTAACGGCATCGTAGTTCTTTAATTCTGCAGCAACCTTTGTCGTTATGAAAAGTTCTTCTCTTGCGACACCGCAGGAACGAATTCCTTTGCCTACACCAGCTTCATTCATATAAGCCTGAGCAGTATCAATATGGCGATATCCGATCGATACCGCATCACGAACTGCCTGTGCTGCCTGTGCATCGTCAAGCAGCCAGGTACCAAGACCTAATTTTGGAATTTCTACACCATTGGATAATTTGAAAGTTTCGTTAAACATGCTTTTGTCTCCTTAACATGGTTTCAAAAAATCAATATTGATTGATTTATCAACACTTGTTTATAATTATAAAAAGAAACAGGATGCTTTCAATGGTTAAATGAACGCAATTTGTTGACTATTCAACAAATCAATTAAAATTGTTGATTATCGATAGAAAGATTGGTGAATGAAATTGTCTAAAGTAGATCGAAGAATAGCCAAAAGCCAAGAAGCGATAAAAATGCCGTAATTGAACTGATGTCTGAAAAAAATTTTGACGACATTACGATTCAGGATATTGCCGACAGAGCAAATGTAAATCGAGGAACCATCTATCTCCATTACACGGATAAATATGATCTGCTGGATAAGATGATTGAAGAACACATCAACAATCTCCGAGAACTTTGCCGATCCGCTTCTGAAATGACGTTTCAAGAAGGAAATTACGTATGGTTCGAATACTTTGAACGTCATTATGTATTCTTTTCAACCATGTTGGCAAGTAAAGGGGCTCCTTCTTTTCGCAGTCGGTTTCTTGATTTAGTCATTGAGGAGTTTAAAGCTGAGGTGGATGTAACAAAAGGAAAAAAAGTCGGTTTTCATGAAGATGTGATTCTCCAATTTTTTGGTTCGGCGATCGTAGGTGCAGTGGAATGGTGGTTTAAAAATGGAATGCCTTTGCCGGCTCGTGTTATAGCAGAACAAACGGGGGCATTGTTAGATCGGAATTTGGAGTAAAAGAAATGATTGCCTTAGATTGCGAAAAGACTTCATTGGAGTTTTGAAGACCCTGCAAAGCTTCGGGAACGAAGGAGGAAATTAAAGAGAAATTGCGTGAGGTTCGAGATGCGATTGCCAGGAAAGTGAGTTCCTTCATTGATGAAATTTAATTCTGGAAAAGTTGTGGGGCTGTCCCAATAAGCAAAGACTAAGGGATCGCCCCTTTTCTTTTCGAGCTAACAATTGACCATGTACTATGGTACAGGGTTTATAATGAGAATGGGTGATCACATGATGTATCGAATTAGTCAATTGGCGAAAGCGTGCAATGTCAATAAAGAAACCATTCGTTATTACGAAAGGTTGGGGTTGATTCCCGAACCGACTCGTACGGATTCAGGATACCGTATGTATCCAGAGGATATGGTGCAACGGATCGGTTTTATTAAACGCATGCAAGACTTGGGGTTTACACTTCAAGAAATTGATAAGTTGTTGGGTGTTGTAGATCGGGATGAAGTCAAATGCAAGGACATGTACGATTTTACTGTTTTAAAACTTCGGGAGATTCAAAGTAAAATTCAAGATCTCCGAAAAATTGAACGAATGCTCATTAGCTTAAAGGAAAAGTGTCCTGAAAACAAAGAGATGTTTGAATGTCCGATCATTGAAACGTTAATGGAAAAATAGAGGTGATGATGATAAGAGAGACAATGAAAGGTGTCGGCTGGTTTTTTGTAGCTTTGGTAACCTGTCCTTGCCATTTGGTTTTACGGGAAAAAACCGACCATTGTTGTGATGTAAAGGGGAAAGATTCATAAAGGGGGACTTCGCTTGAAAAGGTATCGACTAATCGTTCGAGGCATGACGTGTACGGGATGCGAAGAACATATTGCCACCGCATTAGAGAACATAGGAGCAGTCAATATTGACGCAAGTTACCGACACGGGGAGGCAACATTTGAACTTCCAGATGACGTTGATGTAAGAAAAGCACAAGAAGCGATTCGTGAAGCAAAGTATCAGCCTGGAGAAGTACAAGAAATCCAGCCGCCGCGAAATGGGGTTGCAGGGGATGAAGGCGAATACGATTACCTGATTATTGGGTCAGGAGGGGCGGCTTTTGCTTCGGCGATTAAAGCGGTCGAATATGGTGCAAAAGTCGCCATGATTGAACGCGGAACCGTTGGCGGAACCTGTGTCAATATTGGCTGTGTCCCATCGAAAACACTTTTGAGGGCGGGGGAAATTCATCACCTGGCGAAAACAAATCCTTTTATCGGGATACATACATCTGCTGGTGATGTGGATTTGGCTTCGTTAATCAAGCACAAAAATGAACTTGTCAGCCAACTTCGTGAGCAAAAATATGTAGATCTCATTGATGACTATGGTTTTGACTTCATTCGTGGCGAGGCAAAGTTTATCGATGAGAAAACCGTAGAGGTCGGTGGTCGCCGACTAACCGCAAAACGCTTTCTGATTGCTACAGGAGCATCTCCTGACATACCTGATATTCCAGGGTTAAAGGATGTTGACTATGTAACAAGCACCACATTGCTTGAACGAAAGAGGCTTCCGAAGCGTCTTGTCGTGATTGGTGCAGGTTTTGTTGGACTGGAATTAGGAACGCTTTTTAACAACTTGGGAACGGAAGTAACCATTCTCCAAAGAGGAGATACCTTTTTACGCAAGTATGATCTCGAAATTGCAGATGTGGTCAAACAAGCATTAACAGAACAAGGCATCAACCTTGTGACAGGAGCGACATACGAACGTATTGAACAACATGGAGACATCAAACAAGTTTATGTTACGGTAAACGGAAAACAAAAGGTGATTGAAGCTGATGAATTACTTATTGCAACGGGGCGAAAGCCAAATACCGAAGCTCTCCATCTTGAAGCGGCTGGTATTCAGGTGGGTTCTCGTGGTGAAATTGTCGTTGATGAATATTTGCGTACAAGCCATCCAAGCGTTTATGCCGCAGGAGATGTTACGTTAGGTCCACAATTTGTTTATGTCGCCGCTTATGAAGGCGGGATTGCGGCAGATAACGCCATCGGAGGAGCTAACCGAAAGGCAAACCTTGAAGCTGTTCCAGGTGTAACCTTTACAAATCCTTCGATTGCAACCGTAGGTCTTACCGAAAAACAGGCAAAAGAAAAAGGGTTGGAGGTAAGAACATCGGTTCTGCCTTTAAGTGCTGTGCCAAGAGCCATCGTAAATCGGGAAACCACGGGTATTTTTAAACTGGTTGCTGATGCCAATACCTTTAAAGTTTTAGGGGTTCATGTGGTTGCTGAAAATGCTGGTGAAGTCATTTACGCAGGCACATTGGCCGTGAAATTTGGATTAACCAATGAAGATTTAAGAGACAGTCTTGCCCCGTATTTGACCATGGCGGAAGGGTTAAAATTGGCGGCGTTAACTTTTGATAAAGACGTATCTAAATTATCCTGCTGTGCAGGGTAAACTTTATAGAACCATATTAAGCGTGAATGTACAGGAGAAGTGATGCGTTGTGTTTAATAGGGTTTGTTTGATGAGAGAAATGTTAATGACAATGTGTGCAAGATTAGCGAAATAGATTCATGGGGCGGAGTGTAAGCTTCCGCCTCATTTTTGTTTTCTGCCTCCACAAGTCTACTTGCTAACAATGGTTTTCACTGATCTTTCCAGTCCAGCAATAGATCCAGCAAGTTCAGGACGATTTTCTGATCTTTGATGTTTCGTGTTTGTAAGCGGGTGATGATTTGGGATAGTGTGTATTCTTGAGAATCTGGATTAGGGTGGATCGACCGAAAGAGGTCTTCTAATGAAATCTCCAGAGCGTTGGCCACCTTTTCGATGCTTTCCAGTGTCGCATTTTTCTCGCCTCTTTCCAATTGTCCAATGTATGTAGTGTGGAGATTGGCTATATCTGCTAATTCTTCTTGGCTCAATCCCTTTTCTTTACGGAAATTTCGAATCCGCTCTCCGATAACTTTTGGCAAATCACTCATTTAACCACCTCTTATGTAACTTTAGCTTTAATCTTTAAGCTTCCCCAAGAGACAATAGATATTCAAAATCAATAATGATATACTATAAGTATTATTTTTCAAGAAGTGACGAGATGTTGTCTTATGCGCAAACCATGTATAAAAAATCGAATCTCGTTATGTTATAGAAATAAATACCCATGTTACTTGTTCTGAAGACCTCGAAAATGATGGGTGGTTTAAGGGAGAAGATAGGGAGTTTTTTAATGTATATCCTTCCACCATAGTTCATCCTTCTTTTCCTGATTTTTTGGGAAAACTCAAGAGTATTCGCTTCTCTAATCGAAACATTGTGTTTGAAATCAACGAAGCAGAAAAAATATCGGACATGGGTTTGTTCAAAAGAGCGGTTCATTATTTGAAAGATAAAGGGTATGCCATTGCACTTGATGATTACGGCAAAGGGGAATCATCTTCACGCAAAATTTAATTGTTTAGGAAAGGGGGCTGAAATTGTGAAAATTTGTCGAATACTTCCATTTAAGGCGAAAGCTACAATCACTGGACAAAAGGAAAAAAAACGAATGATGAACCGAAAGCTGATGTATGTATTTATCCTGGCGTCTTTAGCAATGGTGGTAGTTGTTAATTATTATTCGCCTTTAGAATCACTATGGATGCTTCTCTTGATACCTGCTATTGCAACAGTGGTCTTATTCCCAACGTGGAAAGCAACAATCACTGTTGGATTGTCAGGCTTCATTCTTATGGTTATTACGGAATTTGTGTTTCGTCAGGAACAAATTCAATATCAGGATGGGATTCATCTAATTATTACAGGAGCAGTGGAATGGGTCGTATTCACAATGATTTCTTCTTTTCGAATCAAGGTTGCAAGGTTGATAACGGAATTAGAACATCTTGCTTTGACTGACCCGCTCACTAAAATCTATAACCGCAGATACCTGGATTTGTATATGGAAAAAGCCATTCCTTTATCTCAAAGAAGAGAACATCCGATGACACTGATCATGTTTGATATTGACCATTTCAAAACCATCAACGATACATATGGTCACAACGCTGGGGATATGGCCTTGAAAAAAGTAACCAGAGTTATAGAGGGGATCATTCGTGATTCTGATGTATTCGTTAGAACAGGCGGAGAAGAGTTTATGATTGTTTTGCCGAATGCTTCTTTAGAACAAGGAATTAAATTCGCAGAGCGAATCCGAAAGACAGTGGAAGGAACCAAGTTTGTTTATAAAGGAAAACGGATATTGGTCACCATAAGTTTAGGGATAACAGAATATATCAAAGGGCAAGATCTGAGCCAGTTTATTGAGAAAGCAGATCAAGGATTGTATCGGGCAAAAGAAACGGGACGTAACAGAATTGTTGCTATATAACCATCAATATGTCATAAGTAAAATGGAAGTGTAAGTTATGCTTGACAGCATACACCAAGATTATATTTTTTTGCCAGGTACGCTTAAAATAATTAATCTTGTTTCTTCATTTCGATCATTAAAACATGTGAAGTTTCTTTTGTCTTTATTAAAATGTCTTCCTCTACAATTTCCAGTCCGTCCCGATTAGATAGTTCAACCATATTAATTGTAGAAATCCCTTCTATCTGAACTAAATAGGCCTGTCTTCCTTCCTTAACTGGAAAGCTAATCTCTTTTCCTTGTTCAAGTTCTAAGGAGTAAATATTCGCATCCTGATTTATTTTGATTGGCGCATTTCCTTCTTTACTTGAAACCATATGAAGCCATTTATTTTTTCGATCATCCCAATTAAATTTATAGTCTCCATAGTTAGGTGTATATCCTTGTTTATCTGGGAAAATCCAGATCTGCAAAAGTCTTAATATGTTTTTTCCGAAATTATGCTCACTATGATATACACCGGTCCCTGCACTCATGTATTGAACATGGCCACGACCTAACGTATTTTTATTACCCATATTATCTTCATGAGTAAGTTCTCCATCTACTACGTAGGATATGATCTCCATATCTCGATGAGGATGAAGATCAAATCCTGTATTAGGTTCAACTAAATCATCATTGATTACTCTTAAAACCCCAAAATTAATATTATCTGGATTGTAATACTCTGCAAAGGAAAAGTGGAATTTACTTTTTAGCCAGCCAAGATTGCTACTCCCCATATTTTCACTTTCTATTTTTCTGAACATGTTACACACCTTCTTTTGTTTATTTATAATGCATTTTTGAAATATACGAATATAATAACTTACTTTATGTAAGTAATATAATTTAAGTTACTTACTTTTGTCAAGTAAATATGACTTTCAGCATCTTTATAAACCTAGTATTACGATATACATGTAAGTAGTAATACGTAATACGCGATACTAGTAATACGATATAGAAGTACATCTACCTAATGACATTATGTGGTACATTATAGCTAAGGAACATATGATAAAGCAAAGAGGTTTACATTTCACTGAAAGGGAGAGTAAAAAGATGCGTAGTATCACCTACGGGGAAGTCTCCTTTGAAAGAATGTGCCAAATCATAAGCAACTATATTTCTAAGGATAAAGGTCAACAGTATAAAATTTCGGTTGGAACTGATTCACAAAATTTTGATTTGACAAAGACTGTGATTGTCGTTGCCGTGTGGAACGTTGGGAATGGTGGGATCTTTTTTTATGATATTAAAAGAGTACGTAAAATAACCAATATAAGGCAGAAAATATTTTATGAGACAAGTCTAAGCCTAGAAATGGCAAGTAAATTAGCCATGTATCTAGAACAAGAAGGTCACTTACATGATATTGGGATTCATGTGGATGCAGGAGAGGACGGCCCAACTTCAAAAATGATCCCCGAAATCGTTAGCTGGGTAAATGCTTGCGGTTTTCAATGTAAGACAAAACCGTATTCCTATGCAGCATCTTCGATCGCTAACAAACTTTCAAAATAGAGCCATTATTATGATATCTAACATAATGAGTTGATTGAGAATAGGTTATTAAACTTATTTTCCGAATACTCTTAACTGTAGAAATATAAAGTAAAAGGTTGTAAATAATCCTAAAAATCTTTATAATAATACATGTTTTGTCAAAAGGATCAGTTCAAATTGTGGCCGCAATTTTCAAACAAATTAGAATCCTTTTGGAATTAACATTTTATATATAGGAGAGAAGGCAGAATGGCGAAAAGCGACAGCAGTACAAAGGAATTTAAACCTTTTATTTCTGCAGATAGAGTATTACCTGAGTTTACCAAAACTTCATTTATTCTAGGTATTTTATTGGCTGTTATATTTGGGGCTGCAAATGCTTATCTAGGTCTAAAAGTCGGAATGACAATTAGTGCATCAATTCCTGCAGCTGTTATTTCTATGGGTATTATTCGTGGATTATTCAAAAAAGAATCTATTTTAGAAAACAACTTGGTACAAACGATTGGTTCTGCAGGAGAATCGGTTGCAGCTGGGGCAATCTTTACATTACCTGCCCTTTACATTTGGTCTACCGAGTGGAATATGGGGGCTCCAAGTTTATTTACAATTACGGTTATCGCCATTATTGGGGGAACATTAGGTGTTCTATTTATGATTCCGTTAAGAAAGGCGCTAATCGTAAAAGAACATGGTATTTTACCATATCCAGAGGGTACTGCATGTGCCGAAGTATTGTTAGCAGGTGAAGAAGGTGGCCAAAAAGCGAAGACAACTTTCTTAGGTTTAGGTATTGGAGCGATCTACAAATTTATTGCTGATGGGTTCAAGCTATTCCCTAGTGAAATCGAAACAGCCATTCCTGGTTATAAGGGAGCTGCTATTGGTGCCGATGTTCTACCAGCGCTTTTAGGTGTAGGCTTTATCATTGGGCCTCAGATCTCTGCATATATGTTAGCAGGTGCAGTAATTGGTTGGTTTGGACTTATTCCTTTAATCGACTATATTGGTAATATGGGTGAAATTATTATGTACCCAGCAACTGTTCCAATTAGTGAATTAGGATATTGGGGAATTTGGGATAGCTATATCCGTTATGTGGGTGCTGGAGCCGTTGCATTTGGTGGTATTTTTAGCTTAATTAAATCACTTCCATTGATCATTCAAACCTTTAAGGATGCGATGAAAGACTATTCTGGTGGTGTGGGTGAGCAAACGAATAAAAGAACAGATCAAGACCTTTCCTTGAAACTTGTTTTAATCGCGGTACTTGTAATTGTCCTTGCGATGATGATGTTACCCATCATTCCTGTAGGTTTTGTTGGAGCATTATTAATTGCGATTTTTGGTTTCTTCTTTGCAACAGTATCTTCAAGAATCGTTGGTCTTGTAGGGAGTTCATCTAACCCTGTTTCTGGTATGACCATCGCTACTCTAATCATCACAGCGATCATCTTTAAAGCAACAGGTAATGATGGACAAGCAGGCATGATTGCAACCTTAACTGTAGGTTCGATAATAGCAATTATCGCAGCGATTTCAGGAGATACTTCTCAAGACTTAAAAACAGGTTTTCTTGTTGGGGCAACACCAAAGAAACAGCAAATTGGCGAAATTGTTGGTGTAGTTGCTTCTGCATTAGTGATTGGGTTAGTTCTAACTTTACTAAATGAAGCATGGGGATTTGGTTCTAATGAACTACCTGCGCCTCAGGCAACCTTGATGAGATTAGTTATTGAAGGTGTAATGGGTGGTAACTTACCATGGACATTGATTTTTGTAGGAATTGGAGTCGGGGTGGCCATTGAATTATTAGGTTTACCTGTATTACCAATTGCGATTGGTTTATATTTGCCAATCCACTTAAGTACACCAATTATGGTGGGTGGAATTGTTCGAGGAATCTTAAATAGAAAACTAAACAAAAATGGTGAAGAAGATCAAAAAGTGAGCCAAAAAATCGACTCTGGTATTCTATTTGCTTCAGGATTAATTGCTGGAGAAGGTCTAATTGGGATCTTGTTAGCCGTATTTGCAGTTCTTGGTGTAGACCTTGTCCTTGGTATTGATTTAGGGCAAATCGGTTCCTTGATTTTCTTTGGAATATTAACTTATTTGTTAATGAAATTCTCCGTATTTAAAAAGGTAGATTAACCAAGCTAGAAAAAGAGGATATTTTCTATCCTCTTTTTCACTTTTGTGAACAATTTTAATAGCAAAGAAAGGATATTAGAGGTAAAATAATGGCGAATAAAATTTCAAAAAAGGATAATTTTTTAGAATTGATTCCTCTAAAAACAAATAAATATCAATCGATCATGACTGAAAAGGGAATCATTCAGATTATTATTCCCAGAAACAGTATGTTAGATCGAATCGTTAGAGTCTTTAAGAAAACACCTAAATTAATGAGAATAGATTTAGATACATATGGAACTTATATTTGGAATTTAATTGATGGGAAAAGAAATGTTAGTGAAATCGGAAGGCTATTGAAATTAGAGTTTGGAGAAGAGATTGAGCCTCTCTATGAAAGGCTAATTACATATATCAATGTTTTAAGGAATAATCAATTTATCACGCTTAAGAAGAATGAAAAAACTGAGAACATGTATGATAATCATTAGAAAGGGGCTAAATATATGAACAATCGTTTAGAAGGCCTTCAACCAGAATCCGTATTTAAACATTTTGAAGCGATTAGTAGAATTCCTAGAGAGTCAGGAAATGAGAAACAAATTAGTGATTATTTGGTCCAATTCGGGAAAAACCTTGGGCTTGAGGTTATTCAAGAGGAATCTGGAAATGTAATTATCAAAAAACCGGGAACAAAAGGCTATGAACAGTCTCCTATTGTAATCCTTCAAGGCCACATGGATATGGTCTGTGTTAAAAAAAAAGATTATCCTTTTGATTTTTCGAAAGATCCGATACCTTTAGTCGTCGAGGGGGACTTGGTCAAAACAGAGGGAACGACACTGGGGGCAGATAACGGAACTGCAGTAGCTATGATGATGGCCATTTTAGAATCAAAGGAATTAGAACACCCGCCAATTGAATGTTTGTTTACTGTAGCAGAAGAAACCGGGATGGATGGAGTACTCAATCTTCAACCTGAACACTTGACCGGAAAGATTCTGATCAATATTGATTCTGAAGAAGAGGGTATTATGCTTGCTTCTTGCGCTGGTGGGGTGAGAAATGTTGTTTCGATTCCAATTGAGTGGACAGAGGTCGATTTAGAGAAACAAGCTTATACTCTAACGATTAAGGGATTACGGGGTGGGCATTCAGGCATTGAAATTGATAAAAATCGAGCTAGTGCGATCAAGTTATTAGGTAGAGTATTGAGGGGTATCGAAAAATCTATAGAGCTTGATATTGCAGCAGTAAGTGGTGGAGAAAAAATGAACGCCATCCCTAAAATGGCTTCTGCCACAATTTTGCTTGATGAAGCGTATATTAAAGAATTAGAAAAAATCGTTGATCAATATCAAAACTTTTTCCAAAAGGAATTTGAGGCATCAGATCCTAATATTCAGGTTCAATTGAATCAAGTAGAACAAGTGAAACAGGTATTCCAAGATAAAACTAAAAAGCACCTCATTCATGCTCTCCGTTTAATTCCTGCAGGAGTACAAACGATGAGTGCAAATATTAAAGGTTTAGTGGAAAGTTCCAATAATATAGGAACACTGGAAACAAAAGAAGAAGAAATCATTTTAAGTAGTGCAGTAAGAAGTTCGGTGAAATCCTTAAAAGATGAGATCAATGACCGAATTGCAAGTATTTGCGATTTGATTGGTGCGAAGATGGAGTTGTTCTCCGATTATCCTGCATGGGAATATGAACCGAATTCAAGGATTAGAGATATCATGAATGAGGTATATAAAGAATTGAATCATACTGAAATGAAAGTGGATGCGATTCATGCAGGACTAGAGTGTGGATTCTTACAGGAAAAGCTTGGTAAAATCGATATGGTATCGATTGGACCAAATATCTATCATGCTCATACCCCTGAAGAATCTTTAAGCATTTCTTCTACCCAAAGGGTTTATGAGTTCTTAACTGAGGTATTAAAGAACATAAAATAAACAATATCCAAAAAATGGGGGATCTTTTATGTCAAATGTGGTTGAACGCTTTTTAAAGTATGTGAAGTATGATACTCGTTCAGATGATGAATCTAATACTGTCCCAACTACACCAGGGCAAATGGTATTAGCTAAAGCGATTGCAGAAGAACTAAAAGAGATTGGTTTAGAAGAGGTCACCCTCAATGAAAAAGGCTATATTTATGCAACTTTACCTGCAAATATAGATAGAGAGGTGCCAACGATCGGTTTTATTGCCCACATGGATACAAGCCCAGATATGACAGGTACCAATGTCAATCCAAAGATTGTGGAAAATTATGATGGGGAAGACATTGTTTTAAATGAAGAAAAAAATATTATTTTATCAGTAAAACAATTTCCTGAACTGAAAAATTACATAGGAAAAACATTGATCACAACAGATGGGACAACGCTTTTAGGAGCAGACGATAAGGCAGGTGTGTCCGAAATTATCACTGCTGTAGAATATCTCAAGAATCATCCGGAAATTCCCCATGGCAAAATCCGAATTGGTTTTACCCCTGATGAAGAAGTAGGAAGAGGGGCAGATCATTTTGATGTCAAATTTTTTGGTGCAGATTTTGCCTATACGATGGATGGTGGTCCTATAGGTGAACTAGAATATGAAAACTTTAATGCTGCAGGGGCCAAGATTATCATAAAAGGACGAAATGTCCATCCAGGGACAGCAAAAGATAAAATGATCAACTCGATTTTAATTGCAAATGAATATATCGCTTTATTACCTAAAGAAGAAACCCCTGCCCATACAGAAGGATATGAAGGATTTTATCATCTAAACAATATAAAAGGTGACGTAGAGACAACGATCCTTTCTTACATTATCCGTGACTTTGATAAAGCAACTTTTGAAAAAAGAAAAGAAACCATGCAAGAATTTGCCCAACAGCTTAACCAAAAATATGGAGAAGGCACAGTAACGGCTGAAATCAAAGATCAATACTATAACATGAAAGAAAAGGTTGAACCTGTAAAACATATTGTTGACACAGCGTTTAAGGCAATGGAAGAAGTAGGTGTCACACCGATCGTCAAGCCGATTCGTGGTGGAACAGATGGAGCAAGACTCTCTTACATGGGCTTGCCGACCCCAAATATTTTTGGAGGTGGTCATAACTTCCATGGAAGATATGAATTCATCCCTACTTATGCAATGGAGAAAGCAGTGGATGTGATTTTAAAAATTGTAGAGCTTTACACAAAAAGATAATATACGCAAAATTTAACTATCCATCTATATGAGGATTTTGTCGAAAGAAGATGTTTTAAGGAAGAACCTTAATTTCTTTGCCGAATCAAAACTAGTTTTGTCAACCGTGCAGGTGCTTAAAGAGAAATGAAGAATAGTAATAGCAAAGGAAGGAATGGAGGAATTAAGGTGGAGCATTTAATAAAAGAAGATCATGCAAATTTAAATCATCTCTTTCGCAAGATGGATGAGCTAGAACGGAAATTAGAACAAAAGGCAGACCGAGTAGTTTCAGTTCAAGTATTACATCATCGAAATGAAATTGATGAATTGATAGAAAAAATCAATACATTAGAACAAAAGCTTGAATCCTTAAAAGGATTGATGACAACGATTGAAAAGAGTGAAACAGAAGCGGAAATAAAGGAGATAGACAAATCTAGAGTAAAGAAGAGCTGGCTTGTAAGCATGCTTAGTATGTTTGGCATGTAAAAGAAATGTGGAAAACGCCCCCGAACCGGAGTCAAGATGAAGGGATGAAAGATATGACAAACACTCAATCTCTTACAAAAAGTAGGCGATTTCAGATTCTTAGCGCCGTTGCGATTGGTACCTTTATGGGACCACTAGATTCAAGCGTGGTCAATATAGCCTTACCTAACATTCGAGAATATTTTCAGACGTCTCTTGGTACGGTCGAATGGGTGGTCATGTCTTATTTGTTGGTGATTAGTAGCCTCTTACTGACTTATGGCCGGTTAGGGGATATGTTTGGGCATAAGAAAATCTATATGATTGGCTTCATTTTATTTACGATTGGTTCACTCCTTAGTGCAATCTCTCCATCGATTTTGGCCTTGATCCTTTTTCGAGCTTTTCAAGCGATTGGAGCAGGGATGATGATGGCGATGGGGCCTGCGATCGTAACAGATATTGCACCTCCAAAAGAACGGGGGAAATTTATGGGAATCATTGCGATCTCTGTTTCCATTGCATTAACGACAGGACCTGTTTTAGGGGGCTTTTTAACTACTCATTTTGGCTGGCAAAGTATCTTTTATATCAATTTACCGATCGGAATCATTGGCTATTGGTGGGCAAAAAAAGTGATACCAGAATCAAATCACTCTGGTGAACAGCATTTTGATATTAAAGGAGCAGTCGTACTCTTCTTATCTTTAACCAGTCTCTTATTCTCTTTAAGTTATACGGAGAAGGTCGGATGGAGTAATCCATACATTATAGGTTTATTGGTTGCTGGGCTATTCCTTTTAGTACTTTTTATCTACATAGAAAAAAGAGTAGATCATCCTATGGTCGATCTTTCGATTTTTAATAATCGGTTATTTTCCATGGGGAACTTATCTTCATTATTAAGCTTTGTTGCCCAGTTTTCTGTCATTCTTCTCATGCCTTTTTACTTGCAGCAATTATTAAAGCTACAACCTTCTGAAGCAGGCTTGTTGTTTATTCCCATGCCATTAACCATGTTGTTGGTTGCACCGATTAGTGGTGTCATTTCTGATCGAATCGATTCTCGTTATATTAGCTCATTTGGAATGGTGATTACAGCATTGGGGATGTGGCAATTAAGTTTGTTACATATAGAGTCAACACGTTTGTCCATGATCTTAGGAATGATTACAGTTGGTTTAGGCATAGGAATGTTCCAGACGCCAAATAATAGTGCTGTAATGGGAAGTGTTCCCAAAAATAGATTGGGTATTGCTTCAAGTATGTTGGCTACGATGCGTAATATGGGGATGGTGTTAGGAGTAGCTATTTCTGGAGCCATTTTTACTAGTCAGCAAAATCATCTTACAAACGTATTATCTGCAAAAGGTCTAACAGGAGCTGAATTAAAAATAGAGGCCTTTACAGGAGCCTTTCACCTTACTTTTCTTGTAGCAGCTCTATTAGCAGTCATTGCGGTATTCACTTCTTTGGTACGTGGACCATTACACAAAAAATAGGTTGGCCTAAAACCAACCTTTATGTTTAAACCAGAAATACATGCTTAACGCAATGATGCCCATGAATCCTAAGGTAATAAAATAACCATAATGCCAGTTTAATTCAGGCATATATTTAAAATTCATTCCATAGACTCCTGCAATAAATGTAAGAGGCATAAAGATCGTTGTGATGACGGTAAGAGTCATCATGATCGTATTCATTCGGTTTGAACTTAAGGAAAGATAACTATCGCGAATATCTGAGGTAACCTCTCGATTTGATTCAATCATCTCGGTCAATTTTAGAAGATGATCATAGATGTCGGTAAAATAAATATGTTGTTCTTTTACGATTTCAAGGCGTTCAGAGTTGATGATTCGATAAAGGAGATCTCGCATCGGGAAAATCGTATGACGAATGGTTAGTAATTGGCTTCTTAAATCGAAAACTTCATCCATTAACATATGAATCGGTCTTATGCTATTATCGATTTCATTGATTCGATCTTCAATTTTATAGATGGTTGGAAAATAATAATCTACAATTTTATCAATAATTCGGTACATGATATGAAAAGGACCTTTTTCTAAAGAAAGTGGATCAGAAATCAATTCTTGACGAACCAGTTCAATTTCACTGGATTGGAACAACTGAAAAGAGACAATAAATTGACTACTTACAAATAGGTCTACTTCTTCAGCTAGTAAAGTATCTTGATTAAGAGAATGAAGCACAAAAAAGTTATAACCATCGTAATAATCAAGTTTGGGCCTTTGTAAGAATTGCAAACAATCCTCAATCGCTAAGGGATGAAAATGAAAATAGCTTTCCAGTAACTTTTTTTCCTCTTCTGTGGGGGATTCAAAGTCTACCCAGTACCAGTCAATTTGGGAGGTTTTTAACTCCTCAAGTGGCAATCCTTCGATTAGTTGACGATTTTTTGTCACAGCAATGGTTCGAATCATGATTGGGCTGCTCCTTTTAGTTTTTACTTTTATTTTTGAATTTAATATACCATTTTTTCCAGCTTACACAAAATGCTCGGTTTAATCCGGGCATATTTTAATTAGAAAGTTTAATTTTCTTTTCTTAAAAAGATGAACTTTTTTAATTGAATAAAAGTCTTTTTTAATAAAACGATAAAAGAGAGATATATATTCTTTTCTTCTAGGGTACCAGGTAATGAATTGGGGTTGATATCGTTTGGAGCAAGATCTTTATCAAATCATACGGGATGCAAAGCGAGGGAAAAAAGAAGCATTTGAACAACTTGTTTCGAGATTTAAGGGCCAAGTCATAAGACAAGCCTATGCAATGCTAGGTGACCAGATGGAAGCAGAAGACGTTGCACAGGAAGCCTTCCTTAAAGCTTATTATGCATTTAATCAATTAGAGAGTGAATATGCTTTTTCTTCTTGGCTTGCACGAATTGTCGCGAATTTATGTTATGACCGGATGCAGAAGAAAAAGAGGGAAAAAGAGCTCTTTCAAGAGGGAATGGAGAATCGAGCAAATCAACAAATAAACAGAAATAACAATATTGAAGGAATCGATCTGAAAATGACAATTCAAGATGCGATGCAGCAACTTTCATTAGAGCATCGGGCAGTCTTAATTTATAGAGATATTCAAGGTTTTTCCTATGATGAAATTGCAGAGATCATGAAGATTCCTGAGGGAACAGTTAAATCTCGTATTCATATTGCACGGAACGCCTTGAAAAAGGCACTAACGAGTCAAGAGGAAGGGGTGTAAAAATGGAAAAACATCCAGATGAATTGCTTTCCGCTTATCTAGATCACGAGTTAACTTATGATGAACAGTTAGCTGTAGAGGATCATTTATCTACTTGTATTCATTGTCAAACATTATTAGAAGAATTGTCTTCGATAAAAAAACAATTATTTAGCGCGTATCAGACATTGGAGATCCCAAATGATTTCGAGGAAAAGCTCATGTTAACGATTGAGAAAAGGGAAGTTGCAAAAATAGTGTCTGAGAAAAAAATCTGGATAGGCATTGTTATTGGAATATTATTAGGATCAATGTTACTCATCCTATTGCCTTATACTTCATTTAGCTTTAATTTACTAACTTCGATTATTAAAGTACTATTTAGCGTGATTCAAACACTACCAACGATCTTTAGTTTCATTCCGTTCTTAGTTGAAGGATTCTTAGTATTTGCCACAATATTAGTAGCAATCTCTATATGGTCATTAAGAAAACTTTTACAAACAAAAGCGTTAGGATAAAGAAGGTGAACCAGATGAAAAATCAATGGAAAAGAAGATTCATCCTTTTTAGTTTAATTTTTATTTTTATTCTCAATATAAGCACACCTGTTTCTGCAGAGAATTTGTATTCGCAAAAGGATACGGTTATTCCAAAAGGACAAACCGTGGAAAATGTTTTCGTTTTAGGCGGGGATGCTACGATTTCGGGTACAGTTAAGGACGCGGTCGTGATCGTTAATGGTGATCTTAATATTAAGGGATCTGCTCGAATAGAGGGATTAGTCCTTGTCATTGGTGGGGAGATCAATCAAGAACAAGGGGCTCACATTTCAGAGCATGTACTTAATCTCTCGTTTAATTCAATGACAGCAAATAGTTTTCTACTTGGAGGAGCACTATTACTTGGAATTTGGTTCCTTCGCCTAATAACTAGTCTGTTACTTATTATCCTCTCTACCGCTACTGTCGCAATAGCCAAAGAACGATTACAGCCCTTTAAAGAGATGATAATAGAAAACCCATTACGACTCGTGACAGTAGGGATTGTTACAAGCTTATTGTTTTTAGCCTTAAGTGGTCTATTATCCATTACGATCGTCGGAATTCCAATTGTCCTTGTCTTATTAGTTGTTTTGTTTATTTTCTTATTGATTACTTTTTCATCTATTAGCTTGATCATTGGTGAGTGGTTACCTGGAAGTATCAACAGAGCACGATGGATGATAGCACTTGGTGGGGCCATCCTCGTTACAGCTGGAATCAATCTTCCGCTATTAGGATGGCTTTTATTTTTAGGCGTAATATGGATGACTTTTGGATTAATGACAATGTGGCTATGGCAGAAAAGAATGCAAAGAAAAGTGTGATTAGAAAATTTTTGAACACTTTATGAAATTCAATGATTTAAGGAGATATGTAAAATGTCGGGGAAACGCATTTTAATTTTATCTGAATCATTTGGTGCTGGTCATACAAGAGCTGCTGAGGCCATAAAAGAGGGAATATTATCCTATCATCCTGACTGGCAAATTCATGTTCTTGAACTTGGAACCTGGTTACGCCCTACACTAAGTCATTGGATAACAGGAATATACCTAAAAACATTACGTTTTTCTCCAAAAATATGGGGGATGATTTATCGAAGGGTACAAAATCGTACAGTGAAGCCCCAATTTGAATTCTTCTTACATCGAATGATCTATGCTCATATTTTGCAGTTGTTTCATGAATATAAGCCGGATTTGATCGTGACAACTCATCCTTTTCCTAGTGCTGTCGTCTCTAGATTAAAACGAATGGGCTTAAATATTCCCTTGCATACGGTGATAACCGATTATCATGTTCATGGATCATGGATCAATACGGGTGTAGATTATTACTATTTACCTAATCATGAAGCTAAACTACAAATGCAACAGCTTGGAGTATCAGAGAAGCGCCTTTATATTACAGGAATTCCTACCCACCCGAATTTTTGGAACAAAACGGATAAAAGAAAGATAAGAAAAAAATTAGGACTTTCTGATCGGCCAACACTATTATATATGGGAGGAGGACTAGGAATCGGTTTGTCTCCAGATATGCTAAGTACCATTCATCAATATCGGGATGAGATGCAAATATTGATTGTAACAGGAAGGAATCGTACTCTATATCGTTCTTTAAAACTTGATCCTTCATTTAATCATCCGCATATTCATATCTATCCTTTTGTAAAAAATATTGATGAGTTAATGGATGCAGCAGATTTGCTTCTTACTAAACCAGGGGGTGTGACCGTTGCAGAAGCGATGGCGAAGGGAGTACCAATGATTATGTTAAATCCAATACCAGGACAGGAAGAAGAAAACTATGAATACATTCTTCAGAATCAACTTGGTATTTCTGTAAAAGATATGGAAGAGCTGAATAACCTTCTTGAGCAATTTATTAAAGAGCCATACATGATCTCAAAATATTTTAAAAGTCTTTCAAAAACATATAATGGACGAAACGCAGTAGAACAAATCATCAAAAATGCCTAGTATTCGCTAGGCATTTTTTAAATGGTGTGCTCTGAATAAGAGGAAGTGTGACATTTACGACGAAAAGGAAGGGTTTCCCGCGAAAATATATGTATAGAACTGGAAATAGCCTTATATCTGAGCCAAAAAGCAAAATTTGTTACTTGAAAACTTAACTTATTTATTATACTGTTCTATTGTTACAGAAATATTACAATGAGATTACAAAAAGACAAAGGGAGAAACCAGGAGGGTTTTCATTGATTGTGAATATAGGATTGGCTATGGTTGTTTATTCGCCTTATTTAGCCTTTTTACCAATGATCTATCTCCTCTATTATTTAATACGCAAGGGGAAGTTGTCACTTAAAAATCCATGGAATATCGGAATAGCCCTTTTATTCTTTTGGTCATTCATTGTTGGGATCATCAATGAGAATGAAATGTCTACTCTAGCATCTCTTGTCATTTTAGGACTATTATTAGTAAGTGTCTACTTTCAAGATAAATATCAATCAGTCACTGATGTAGAACGACTATTTTTTTCAATCTTTTTGTTTTCTATTGGGTCTGCTTTGATGGGAATTTTGGAACATTTTAATATCATTACCTATTCCCCAACGTGGTGGAAATACTTACTTGGTACTCGTTCTATTGACGATATTACCGAAAGCTATAGAATATCTGGGACTTTTAACAATCCAAACTTAGCAGGGACTTGGTATGCGATCATGATCCTTTTTGGGGTTTATTTCTTTAAAAAGTCAGAGGGGATACATAAAGTTTGGTTTGCAGTTGGTACAGCGTTATTTGTCACTGTTTTAATGATGACAGGTTCAAGAGGAGCTGTAATTGGACTTTTCTTTGGCTTTGTTATTTATAGTTATTTTTCTGGTCATAAGAAAAAGATGCTTTTCTTAATGTTCACTTTATTATCAGGTATTACCTTGATGCTTAATTTTCCAGAGTGGTTCCCACGAGGGGAAATCCTATTTTCCTCTATTCGTGATCGACAAGCAATTTGGGAAAATGCATTATATATGTTTATGATGAAGCCAGTGACAGGGTGGGGTTTACTGGGAATTTATTATGCGGATAGTTCAATTTATCATTATTTAAGAGTCTTTCATGCCCATAACACCCTTCTAACTATAGCAACTACGCTTGGTGTTGTTGGCTTATCGATTTTTCTTTGGATGGAATGGTCATTATTACAAGAAATTCGCTTACTTTATCAAAAAAAATGTAGAATTACTCCATTACTAGGAGGAATTCAGGCGATTGTTTTAGGCCAAGGGTTATTTGATTTTACCATAATGAGTCCACAAGTGGCTCTCCTGTTTGTTGTCAGTTCAACCTTAATTGGGAGCTTAGCTTATTCTTATATTCCACAAACCATCCCAACCTATCCCCTTACTTTGCGTTATAAAAAGTCTTGGAAAAAAGCATAATTAGAACAAAAATGCACCCATATGATTGGGTGCATTCTAACCTAATTTTTCATTCAAAGAAATTCACGGACAACGGAGTGCGTTAGAATATATAAACATCTTTTATTGATGCCGTTCAAGGAAATCTAAGATCAATCGATTCACTTTGATTTCATTTTCCTTTTTAGAGAATCCATGTCCTTCATCTTCTAAAACTAGATACTCCACTTCTACTCCTTTTTCCCTCAAGGATGCAACAATTTGATCAGATTCAGCTTTAACGACTCGAGGATCATTTGCACCTTGGATAACAAGCATGGGTTTGGTCATTTGGTTAAGATAGGTGATCGGGGAATCCTTTGTTAATCGTTCTTTATCAACTTCAGGATCTCCTAACCAACGAGTCATAATTGGTTTCCAATGCTCAGGAACAGAATCAATAAAGGTAAATAAATTACTTGGCCCAAAGATATCGACTGCCGCTCTGAAATATTCTGGATGACGCCCTGCTAATAGTAAGGTCATATAACCACCATAGCTACCACCAACAACAAATAACTTATCTCGTGCTGAGATACCCTGATCAAATAACCACTCAATACCAGCAACGCAATCTAAACGAGGGCCTTCCCCCCAATCGCCTTCTACTAGCTTTGTAAAGCTTGCTCCATAACCGGTACTTCCTCTAAAGTTGGGGGCAAATATCGTGTAGCCTCGGCCTAATAGGAATTGAAATAATCCTCGGAAAAATTTACGTTCAGCAGCTTGTGGACCTCCATGTGGCCAAAAGATCGTATATCCATTTGCAACCTCTGGCTTTGCTTTAAATAATAAGGCCTCGATTTCCAATCCATCAAAGGAAGGATAACGTACAACTTCAGGATCAACCATGTCTGATTCAGGAACACCTAAAACTCGATTGTCAGTAAGAGGATGCCATTCTCCATTTTCTTCTCTTTTAAAAATATTAAATGGTCTTGTTGCACTACGCCCTAATAGATAAAGGTTGCCGCTATCAGCCACAGTAAACTGCTGGATATTGTCTACAGGCGTGTTAATCGGCGTTAGAATTTTATTGTCGATCTGATAAGCATAGAATTGGTCTGTAACGCCTTTTTCCGTTACGATGTATAAAGTTCTGGTTTTTTCATGCCATTTGATTCCGGTAACATCCTCTTTCTTCAACTTCAAAATAGTGGCAAATTCTTTCGTTTCTAGATTAAAGGACGCTACATAAGAAAACTCTTCTTCAAAATTTGTTACGAAATAAATGGTTGACTCATCGATATAAAGAGCATCTGTTGCTGTATGAACTTTTTCTGGGGATGGAGTTAAACAAAAGACTTCATCACCAACTTTTACATATGCAACAACATAAGTGTTTGCATACATTTTGATATAAACATAGCTTTTCTCCTCAGGACTGGTTGTCACTAAATAGGTTGTTGTTTCATCCCCTTGAAATAATAATTGATCCTCTTTTGTTACTAGGTTGTAAAGCCGAGCATCAAGGAAGTTGGGGTTTTCCTTGTTTGTCATATAATAGAGCCGTTCTCCATCTTTAGATAGTTCAGCAAAGAAATATTTTTCCTTTCTATCACCTGTTAGTATTGGGAAAGGTTTTCCTCCCTCTATAGGTAAGGCATAAATTTGATAATTTTCATCGCCATCATGGTCAAAACCCGTAAGGAAAAAACGATTTTTTGGATCGATCTTAATAAAGCTGCTATTTTGATCATGATAAGTAAGTGGATATGGATAGGTTTGAGGCAAATCCATTGCCCATAAATTAAATTTCCCATTCATGTTGGTACTAAAGATCAATTTACTTTCATCTTTACTTATTGCAAACTGAGAAATGACATAAGTTCGAAAGAATTGTTCTACATCTGGTTTAGGAAATGAAATCATTTATAATCCCCTTTCAGAAATTAGATATTTTTGTGAAAAACCTTAAACAATATATTCTTCATTAGGGGAATTATTCCTCTATTTCGTGGAGCATCATAGGATGAATAAATCTAGAGATAAAAGGAAAAATTTATCTATGTGACATGAACAACTAAATGAGGAGGATAAAAAAGTGAGCGAATATCATTACACAGTTTCAACAAATAAGACTGTAGAGCAAACCATTCAGGATTTAGAAAACGTCTTAAAAGAAGATAAGTTCGGTATCCTATGGAAGTTCGAAATCCATAAAAAATTAGCTGAGAAGGGGTTAAATGCCTCTAAAAATATTACTGTTCTTGAAGTATGCAACCCTGAAGAGGCACATGGGATGTTAGAAAAAGACCCAATGGCTAGTTATTTTCTCCCTTGTAAAATGGTAGTTACTGAAGAAGGGGATCACACGAAGGTGGGTTTAGTACGGCCAACCACGTTAATTGGTCTCATGGAGCAAGAAGGATTAAATCAAGTCGCCAAAAATATAGAAGATCGTTTAATTCACTCGATCGATAAAGCAATTTAAAGATTTTGAAAACAACAACAATTAAAATAGATAAAAAGAATGGCGTGTGATGAACAGATTGCACGTCATTTTTGTTTATCAAGGGATAAACTGCTATAATATGTTTGTTACTTAGTTTGAAAGGAGACAAAACAATGAATATCAAACAATACGCAAATGCACCAGAGATGCAAATCGATCCTGATAAGGAATATGTAGCAACCATACATACAAATAAAGGAGATATTAAGATCAAGTTATTTGCAAATGGAGTCCCAAAAACAGTAAATAATTTTGTTTTTTTGGCGAAAGATGGTTATTATGATGGGGTAAAATTTCACCGTGTCATTGAAACCTTTATGATTCAAACTGGTGATCCACTTGGTAATGGAATGGGAGGTCCGGGGTATTCCTTTGAAGACGAATTACCACCAGTTAAAGCCTATGAGCCAGGAATCGTTGCGATGGCAAATGCCGGCCCTAACACCAATGGCAGTCAATTCTTTATTTGTAGTGGTCCAGATAGTACCTTTCTTAACCAGCATCCTAACTACACCGTTTTTGGTGAAGTGATTGAAGGAATGGATACGGTAAATGCCATCGCTAGTGTACCAGTTGGGCCTTCTTTTGGTGGTGAAATGAGTAGCCCTAAAGAAGCGGTATATATGAAAAATGTAAAAATAGAGGAAATGTAAATAAACTTATAAGCTTAACAAAAAGATAAACATCCATTATGCTTATGTAAAAGAGAAAAAAACAACAATCGAGGTGACTGTCATGTCATTGTCAGATGAATTATTAAATATTGCACCTATTGAATTTTCAGGGATAGAAGATGAGAATCTTAAACAACAGATCATTGAAGCATTGATGGAGGTTAATGACCCTGAAATTCATATTGATATTGTAAATCTTGGTTTAGTTTATGGTGTTCATTTGGATGAAGAAAAAAATGTTGTCGTTAGAATGACACTTACAGCAATGGGCTGCCCATTAGCGGGTTCTATTTCAATAGATGTCCAAAATGCATTAGCCGGGATTGAAGGAATAAATAAGATCGCTGTAGATATCGTTTGGAATCCTCCTTGGGATAAAGATCGTATGTCAAAATATGCAAAGATGGCATTAGGTATCAGATAAAATGTGGAATCAATGAAAACCTAGTAGGCCATGGTACTAATTGACAAATCCCTATATCCGTGTTATTTTTACTATAAAGGGGAGTAGCTAATAAGCAACAAAGTCGTCAAGACAGGAAATTTTTCCTCGGCTTTGTTCACAACTTCATTTATGTTGTTAGCAAGACCTTTATCTAAGAAGATAGAGGTCTTTTTACATGTTTTTATCTTTTTAGGTAATGATAAAAAGTGGGGGTGTACAGATAGATGGACGTAACAGGGATACAGTTCTTAAGTAGCTTACTTAGTATTATTATGATTGATATCGTTTTAGGAGGAGACAATGCAATATTAATTGCCTTAGCCACCCGAAAGTTACCTAAAGGTCAACGAAAAAAAGCTATTTTTTGGGGAGTTATTGGGGCAATCGCCATCCGTGCAGGGTTAACTGCTATAGCAGTTTATATACTAGAAGTTCCCTTTATTAAATTAATCGGTGGGGTTTTACTTATCTGGATTGCATACAAATTATTGGTTGATGAAGATCAACATGAAGATGTTCAATCAGGAAATAATGTTTGGGAAGCAGTAAAAACCATTATTATTGCAGACTTATTGATGGGGATCGATAATGTATTAGCGGTTGCTGGAGCTGCACATGGCCATCCAGTGTTAGTGGTTCTAGGTTTATTAATTAGTGTTCCTATTATCGTTTGGGGAAGCACTATTATCTTACACTTTATTGAAAAGTATCCTATTATCGTTTTCATTGGGTCTGCAGTCATTGCTTGGACATCCGGTACAATGATTGTTGAAGATCGGTTGGTTCATGAAAACCTGATTCAAAAGCTTCCATATCTTGAATATATTATTCCGATTCTGATTATCTCATTCGTTATTGGAATGGGATATTGGAAAAGAAAAAAGGATGAATCCTACAATCGTGTATAAATGATGATCGTTAAGACTGTTTATTTGATAAACGGTCTTTTTTTCTTTATTTCACTCAGGTATGATATGGAAAAAGACAAAAGGTAAAAGGTGATAAGGGATGATCATTGGCATCGGAATTGACTTGGTTGAAATACCTAGAATCAAAGGAATCATTGAAAATAAAGGAAGTCACTTTCTTCAAAAGGTTTTTACCCAAAAAGAATTAGCAGGAGCCCCTTTAAATCCACAAAGAAAAATAGAGTATTTAGCAGGAAGATTTGCAGGAAAAGAGGCAGTAGCCAAAGCCTTTGGTACGGGGATTGGAAAACAATTAAATTGGAAGGATATTGAAATCAGTTCATTAGATTCAGGAAAACCAATCGTAGTGATCAAATCGACGGAAGTAGAGAAAGAAAATCTTACCATACATATCAGTATTTCTCATACAAAAACAATAGCAATCGCAAAAGTTATTATAGAACAAATATAGACAGCCTGCATATCTGTCCAAATTCGGACATACATATATAACGCAGTGAAAAAAGGAGGAGGAAAAGTGTTTCTGGTAACTGCAGAAGAAATGCGTGAAATTGACAGGAAGACGATTGAAGAAATTGGTATTCCAAGTATCGTTTTAATGGAAAACGCCGGAAGTCAAGTAGCGAGAGAAATGATGCAATTTATTTTCAAACCGGCAAAGATTGTGATTCTTTCCGGTCATGGGAATAATGGAGGGGACGGTTTTGTTACAGCTAGGCATTTGGGGAATCATGGTTATGACGTTCAAACTTGGTTAATTGGCAGTCCTAAAAAATTCACACCTGAAACGACGATTCATTTTAATGCACTTATTCAATCTGGATATAAAGTAAACATATTTAGCCAAGACAATGAACTGGAATTAAAGGAAAGTTTGATCAAAGCAGACATCATTGTAGATGCCTTATTGGGGACAGGTGCAACAGGAGGACTCAGGGAGCCATATAAATCAATCATCCAATTTGTAAATCAGACGAATGCAACGAAAGTGGCCATTGATATTCCCACGGGAGTGAATAGCAATACAGGAGAAGTGGTTGAACTTGCCTTAATTGCCGATTATACCATTACCTTTGCCTTACCTAAGATTGGGCAATATCTCTATCCGGGTACAGAGTATATAGGGAAACTAAAGGTAGTAGATATTTCAATCCCTTCTATTGTGATTAAGGAAGTTGACCCAAGAATCAGCCTTTTATCTCAGAACGACCTTCGTACACGTTTACCCATCCGCAAAAGAAATAGTCATAAAGGGATTTATGGTCATGCTTTTATCATAGGTGGCTCTAAAAATATGCCAGGTGCTATTACACTTGCAACAATGGCCGCTTTACGTACTGGTGCTGGGTTAACTACCTCAGCTGTACCAGCTTCAATCCAACCCATGGTGTTCTCTAGAGTCCCTGAAGCCATTTGTATTGCAATGGATGAAGATTCGACAGGACATTTTGCACTAAATAGTATAGAAGCTCTCCGATTAGAAGAAAAAAATTATACAGCGATCGGCATTGGCCCAGGAATTGGCCAATGGGAATTAGGGCTGGAATGGTTTAAAAAACTCCTTTTATCCATCAATCTTCCAATGATCATCGATGCAGATGGATTAAACCTCCTATCAAAGGAGATAGGTCTACTCGATCAACGAAAAAGTGAAACGATTCTTACCCCCCATCCAGGAGAGATGGCACGACTTATCAAACGAGATGTTGCCTATGTAGAAAAAAATCGAATCAAGGTTGCTAAAGAATTCGCATCTCAATATGGGGTTTATCTGCTGTTGAAAGGGGCGCATTCCCTAATCGCAACTCCAAATGGAGATTTATATCTCAATCCAACTGGGGGGCCTGAACTAGCCAAGGGTGGTTCAGGTGATGTTCTAACAGGAATGATAACAGGATTCGTTGCTCAAAAATTACCGATCCTAGATGCAGTGATGTTAGCCGTCTATCTTCATGGGATTGCTGGAAATCTTGCTAGTAAACCTTCTAATTATAGTACAATCGCTACAGATGTAATCGACAAAATAGGTTTTGCCATGTCTACTTTGTCAAATCACGTCGATGCGTTACCGACACATTTCCCAGGAAATTGACAAGTTATTTGAATTTGTCGAATTAGAGGGGGAATATATAAAATGCGTCGAGCTAAATGGTTATTTGCTTTAGTTATCATTTTGCTTCTCTTCTCATCTGGTTGTGGACAAAAAAGTGCTGATGATATCGTTGGAGATTTAGAAGACACCTTAGATTCTTTAAATAGCTATAAGGCGATTGGAACAATGAATATAAAAACAGGCGAAACGACTCAAGAATACTCGGTAGAGGTTTGGTATAAACAGCCTAATTATTACCGAATTGCACTAAGTAATGCAAATTCTCAAGTAACACAAATCGTTCTAAAAAATGATGAAGGTGTCTTTGTCTTAGATCCTTCTTTAAACAAAAGCTTTCGCTTTAAAAGTGATTGGCCAGAATCAAATGGTCAAGTTTACTTATTTCAATCTCTAGCTAAAAGTGTAATTGAGGATGGAGAGCGTGTTTTTTCTGAAGAAGAAGATCATTATGTTTTCCAAATAAAAGGGAACTATCAAAATCAAACACTAAGCCAACAAAAGGTTTGGTTTGATAAAGATCTTCGCCCAATTAAAGTTGAAATTTTTGATCCTAATCAGACACAACTTGTGACCATGGAATTTACACACTTTGAATTCGATGTTGAATTTGAAGATGATGCGTTTGATATGCAACGTAATTTGACAGGATGGGATCTAAGCTCTATGCCAACATTAGCCAATACAGACAATAGTAAGAGTTTTGGTATTATTGAACCAAGTTATATACCTTCTGGGGTAACAAAACAGGCTCCTCAAGTCATCAATCAAGGCGAAGATAGAAAAGTGGTTATTAAATATAAAGGTGAATTTAATTACAATCTCACAGAGTCAAGACCAAAAGCAATCAGCGCTTCAGCACCAGATTCTGCAAAAGCAGATATTATCGATCTTGGATATGGATTAGGTATCCTAACAGACATGGATGAAATAAGAACCCTTTCCTGGACATACGATGGTGTTGAATTTAAATTAACAGGTGATTTGCCTGCAGAAGAAATGGTTTCTGTTGCACAATCAGTATTTGAGCAATCAGGTAAATAATCAAAGTTCATAAAAAATATTTTTGGGCGGAAGAACCGCCCTTATTTTTTTCCAATTTTCCCATTTAAAAGAGATGCACGGACAACGGAGAACGTTGGAATATACAAATCTTAAGAAGACGAATGTTGACAAAAGAGCAAAGAAAAGACTAAGATTGGCGATAGAAGTAAATGAGATGGGTGTGAAGATTGTGGAAGAGATTCGACAAGAAAAACCAAGTTATCTGACATTATTTTTACGAAAGTCTCCAAGAGTAAAAATTGTAGAATCTTTAGTTTTTGTTTTTTATATATTAACTTTAATTGTAATCGTAGGATATAATCATCCTTCATTTAAAATCTACGCTATTATCGGTGCCGTCTTTATTCTGCTGATCCAGCCATTTTTTTATCAATTGCTTTATCGACCACTATATATTTTAACGAATGTTGACTTAAGAATTAGAAAGGGGAATCATCAAACCATCATTCCTTTGGTGCAAATTGAACCTGCTTATGATTTACGTCATTTTTACAAAATCAAAGGAAAAAAAACAGCGTTAGCCGTTTCTGATGAGTTTTTAAAAACGTTAGAAGAGCAAATTGCAAAAGCTAAAAGATAGAAGGTGCATAAGGTGGAACACTCTTTTTATCGTCCAACTATTGCTGAGATTGATTTAGATGCTGTAACCCATAATGTCCATTTTTTCAAAGAACGGATTCCTCATTCAATGACAATACTTGCAATCGTTAAGGCTGATGCTTATGGCCATGGTGCGGTACCTATTGTTAAGCATTTGCAATCGATTGGAATACATTATTTTGCGGTTGCTTTTATAGATGAAGCCATCGAATTAAGAAAGGCAGGCATCATGGATCCCATTCTTATCTTAGGACATACCTCGATATCTGCTGTTGAAAAAGCCTTTGAATATGATATAACCCTTACAGTTTTTACTAAAGAAATAATCAAGCAGATCCATCTTGTGGGAGAGAAACAAAAAAAGAAATTGAAAGTTCATATAAAGGTAGATACCGGAATGGGGAGAATTGGGGTTTTCCCTGAAGAAGTACTAACCTTTTTTCATGAATTAAGAAAATCTCCTTGGATTGAGATTGAAGGGGTCTTTACTCATTTTGCCACAGCAGATGAGGAAGATAAAACATTTACGCAAAAGCAATATAAGACATTTATGACTGTTGCAGAAGAAATGAAATCAATCCAAGATATACGTTTTGTCCATGCTTCTAATAGTGCTGCGATGATTGATATGCCTAATCTACAACAAACAATGACACGGCTAGGAATTAGCTTGTATGGATTACTTCCTTCAAAGAATGTAAAGATTTCAAATCATCATTTAAAGCCAGTAATGTCGATCAAATCCAAAGTAGTGTATTTAAAAAAGGTTTTTAAAGGACAATCGGTTAGTTATGGTGCTACATTTGTAGCTCCAAGAGATACAATGGTTGCAACGATTCCAATCGGATATGCAGATGGCTTTTCAAGGGGGTTATCCAATAAAGGATTTGTTCTAATTCGTGGAGAAAAAGCTCCTGTGATTGGCCGTGTTTGTATGGATCAAATCATGATTGATGTAACCGATATTCCATTGGTTCAAGTGGATGATGAAGTAGTCATTTATGGCACGCAAAATGGACTGTCGATTCAAATGGATGATCATGCAGAACAATTAGGTACGATTAACTATGAGTTAGCTACACTCGTAGGAAAGAGGATCCCGCGAATTTATTTAAAGGATGGCCAAATTGATGCTGTGATCAACAACTTATGGAGATAGGTGATGTAATGAAGGCCAAGATCCCATATTTTGTTGCTTTAATACCGATTGTATTAACGGTTGCCTTTCTCATGATCACTGTATTTCTTTTAGATATTCCCTTATTTATTCCATTACTATTTGGCTATTTTTTAACGGTTCTTATTGCCATGATTTATCACATAAAGGTTCAATCTCTATGGATAGCTTCAATTAGCGGAATTCGCTCTATCTCGATGATAATTGTCATCCTTGTTTTAATTGGTATCTTAATTGCAATCTGGTCTAGTAGTGGTACAATCGATGCTCTTGTCTATTATGGTTTAGCTCTAATTCATCCAAACTATTTGGTCTTCATTAGTTTTATTGTGAGCTCTTTGATCTCCATGCTTTTAGGAACTTCTGTGGGAACCTCTAGTACAGTAGGCGTTGCTTTTATGGGGATGGCACACCATTTGGGGATTTCTCCTTCTCTTGTTGCAGGGGCTTTGGTGTCCGGAGCATTTGTTGGGGATCGGACCTCCCCCTTATCTTCAGCAGCACAAATGAACTCACTAGTTACGGATACCAACTACTATGAAAATATCAAGGAACTGCTAAAAACACTGATTCCAGCAATGATGATTACCTCAATTTTCTATTTATTTATAGAAAGTGGGATAGATAGCATTGGTGGAGGGGCAGATTTTGTTGTTGGACAAGCAAGGAGAGAAATAGTTAGTTTATATGGCACATTATCCCTTTGGTTACTTTTGCCCCCTTTAGTTATCATGATTTTAGCTTTTTTTAAAATTTCAACACGATTAAATTTGTTAGCAGGTATTCTGATTGGGGCTGTCTTAGCATATATATTTCAAGGAAGGGATGTCTTAGAATTAGGCCAATATGCTCTCTTCGGATTTAATCATCCAAATGGGAAATTATTTGGCGGAGGATGGAATATGTTTAACCAAATCCTTCTTATTGTTGTTGCTGGTGCCTTTTACGGGGTTTTAGATTCATCAGGCATTTTATCAATCATTTTAGATAAAATGACAAAATCGATGAAAAATGAATTATCAGTTGTTCAAAAAACAATGGGAATCAGTATTGCATCAGCTGCCCTATCTTCTACCCAGGTGATGGGTATCATTATTCCTGGAAAAGTCATGTCAAATATCTATAAAAAAATGGATATGAAGCTTACCTTATTAAATCGGATGATTTCAGATTCTGGAATGATGGTTGCAGGATTAATTCCTTGGAATTTGAATGCGATTCTTTTAGGAATAGCGTTAAATATATCTGTATTAGATTATTTACCCTATGCCTTCCTTTTAGTTGTATTGCCAATCTATAGCTATTTGCACTATTGGTGGGGTTTTGCTAAAAAGGAAAAAACTACTGGCAGGAAAATTGCAAAAAATATCGAATAATAGTGTATAATAGTATTTTGTATAGTATTGTTTTCCTACTGCTTTTTATCAAGTATATTTTTGCATGAAATTCGACATAATGGTATTATTAAAAAGAAATGATTATTGTTATCTTGTTCTCGTGATATTTGTTGGGGGTGCTTAGACTGTGGCCAGTACAAAACGTATTATGATCACCTTACCTCAAAATCTTTTACAAGAGGTAGATGGAGTAGTGAGAAAGGAAAATTTAAATCGTAGCGAATTGATACGGGAAGCAATGAAATTGTATCTCCAAGAGAGAAGAAAAAGATCCATTCGTGAAAGTATGCAAAAAGGTTATATGGAAATGGCTAATATTAACCTTAACCTTGCCTCTGAATCTTTTGTTTTAGAGGATGAGGCTGATACAGCTTTGGACCGCTTAGTAAGCGGGGTGTAAGTCTTGATTGTTAAACGTGGCGATGTTTTTTTTGCGGATCTTTCCCCTGTGGTTGGATCAGAACAAGGGGGAATTCGCCCTGTTTTAATCATACAAAATGATATAGGGAATCGCTTCAGTCCGACCGTCATCGTCGCAGCTATTACAGCACAGATTCAAAAGGCAAAATTACCTACACATGTCGAGATTGATGCGAAGACATATGGGTTTGATCGTGATTCTGTTATTTTATTAGAACAGATTCGAACCATTGATAAGCAAAGATTAACAGATAAGATCACACATCTAGATGAAGAAATGATGTTAAAAATCAATGATGCTTTGCAAATTAGTTTAGGAATGATAGACTTTTAAAGAGGGTTAAACCCTCTTTTTTTAATGAGAATAAAGGGAGAAATGTAAATGGAATCATTACAATTTATGACACGTCAAATTGGGGAAGAAATGCATTTAAAAGAAGAACAAATAAAGCAGGTCATATCTTTATTGGATGATGGCAATACCATTCCTTTTATTGCGAGATATCGAAAAGAAATAACTGGGCAATTGGATGAAACCCAATTAAGGGAAATTGCTGAGAGAATTACTTATTTAAGGACATTATATGATCGAAAACTAGAGGTTATACGTCTTATTGATGAACAAGGGAAGTTAACGGAAGAATTGCGAATACAGATTGAACAAGCCACCAAATTACAACAAATAGAGGACCTATATCGTCCTTATAAGCCTAAACGAAGAACGAGAGCGAGTATTGCTAAAGAAAAAGGATTGGAACCATTTGCTTCTATTTTGTTGGATCCAAGCAAAGTGGACCAAATTGAAGAGATAGCACTTCAGTTTATCAATCCAAATCAAGAAGTAGGCTCAATCGAAGACGTGATACAAGGTGGACAAGATATTATTGCAGAAATGATTTCAGACGATCCTTCAGTTAGACAATGGATCAGAGAAGAAACTTTAAAACATGGGGTACTCATCGTACAAGCAAAAGATAAACAACAAGAAAGCGTCTACGAAATGTATTACGATTATCAAGAACCAGTAAAAAGCATCAGAAGTCACCGAATATTAGCCATCAATCGTGGAGAAAAAGAGGATTTTATAAAAGTTAAAATACATATGGAAGAAGAGTCTATTTACAAACACATACAAAAAAAGTTTACTCCACTAACAAATTTTAAGAACTTACCTGAAAGGCTTCTTCTGGTTATTGAAGATAGCTATAAACGATTGATTGCACCTTCAATAGAAAGGGAAGTTAGACAAATTTTAACGGAAAAAGCAGAGGAACAAGCAATACATATTTTTTCAGCTAACCTTAGACAGCTTTTATTACAACCTCCGATTAAAGGGAAAATGGTTCTTGGGGTGGATCCAGCTTATCGAACTGGTTGTAAGCTTGCAGTCATCGATCCAACCGGTAAAGTAGAGGATATAAGAGTGATTTATCCAACTCCACCACAAAATAAAATAGTGGAGTCTAAAAAGCAACTAAAGGAGTTGGTCGATCGATTTCAGATCGAATTAATTGTAATTGGCAATGGGACGGCTTCGAGAGAAACAGAACAATTTATTGCTGATTTTATTCGAGAAATGGAGCAAGATATCTTTTATTTGATTGTCAATGAAGCTGGAGCAAGTGTATATTCAGCTTCTGAATTAGCAAGAGAAGAATTCCCTGAGTTGGATGTATCAGAGCGTAGCGCGATCTCGATTGCTAGAAGAATACAAGATCCATTAGCAGAGCTTGTAAAAATCGATCCCAAATCAGTTGGTGTTGGTCAATATCAGCATGATGTATCTCAAAAGAGATTAGAAGAAAGTTTGAAACAAGTGGTCGAATCCGTAGTAAACTACGTGGGAGTAGATGCAAATACCGCTTCAGTTTCTCTCTTACAATATATCTCAGGTATGAATAAGACAGTAGCCAAAAATTTGGTAGCCTACCGTGAAGAATATGGGAAATTTAATTCTCGTGAGGAATTGAAAAATATCCCTAGATTCGGAGCCAAAACGTATGAGCAAGCAATTGGGTTTTTAAGAATTGATGGAGACAATCCATTAGATAAAACCTCTATTCATCCTGAATCTTATCAAGTTGCCTACGATTTACTTGACTATATAGGGTATCCTGTTCATGACATCGGTAGCGAAAAAATAAAAGAAAAACTAAAGGAAATACAAGTAGATGTATTAAGTCAACATTTACAAATTGGAATACCCACTTTGAAGGATATCATAGAGAGTTTAATTCGCCCTTTTAGAGACCCGCGAGACGAATTACCAAAACCGATCCTGCTAAAAGATATTTTAAAAATTGAAGATTTAAAACCAGGAATGCATTTACAAGGTACTGTTCGTAATGTTGTCGATTTTGGGGCATTTATAGATATTGGTGTGAAAGAAGATGGGCTAGTTCATATTTCGGAATTAAGCGATCATTATGTGAAACACCCATTAGATGTTGTTTCTGTTGGAGATATCGTCGATGTTAGGGTTCTTCAAATCGATGTTTCGAAAAAGAGAATCAGCCTTACGATGAAAAATCAAGGGAAATAGTTGCTGATATGGGAAATGAAAGAAGCGGCCTATGAAGGTCGCTTCTGTTCCAATTGTTCTTTTTTTATATAGGAGAGCCAAAATTCATTCAAAAGTTTGATCCTGTACTTATCTTTATAATAAAAAGCTTGGGTAAATTGACGACGTAACCAATCTGGCACAGAATCGCCCCTTTCCATTTTCGAATTATATGTTATCCTATGTAGATGAATGAAAATTGGTTCGAAACTCAATCTATGTAGGTGATTTGAATGGAAAATGATGAGCTACAACGATTAGTCGAGGAAATATCCTTACACTTCTTTTCAATGCCATTCCTACACAAGGCTATCTTTAATTCTCGTTTAAAAACAACTGGTGGAAGATATCTGACCAAAACACATCATCTTGAATTTAACCCAAAGTCTTATGAACAGTATGGTTTGGATGAACTAATTGGCATCATCAAACATGAATTATGTCATTACCATATGCATCTTCAGGGGAAAGGATATAAACATAAAGACCAAGATTTTAAACAGTGTTTGAAAAAAATAGGTGGTAGCCGTTTTGCGAAACAGCTAAGCAAGCAAAAAGAACAACCTTATCGGTTTCTTCTTGAATGTAGAACATGTGGACAGCAATATTTTAGAAAAAAGAAAATGAATCCTGATCGTTATCGTTGTAGAAAATGTGGCGGAAAATTAAAAGGAATTGAGATCGATTATCAAAAATGATGTTGACAAAGGATAGGCTAGTATGATAAATTATAAAAGTCACTGTTAGATGATCCTCGTTAGCTCAGTTGGTAGAGCACTCGGCTGTTAACCGAGTTGTCGCAGGTTCGAGTCCTGCACGAGGAGCCATATGGAGAGATACTCAAGAGGCCGAAGAGGACGGTTTGCTAAACCGTTAGATCGAGCAATCGGTGCGAGGGTTCGAATCCCTCTCTCTCCGCCATTCTATGAAGTAATAAATATGGCCCGTTGGTCAAGTGGTTAAGACACCGCCCTTTCACGGCGGTAACAGGGGTTCGAATCCCCTACGGGTCACCAAAACAGATGTCAGTTTTCAGAAGTCAGAGGTCGGAAATAAATACATTAAAAAAAATTTAAGTTCTAGTACCCGTTTAGTTTGCGAAAGCAAGCTATTTTAATTTTAATGAAAATATAACTTTCTTCTATCTTAATTTTTATTATGGCGGCCATGGCGAAGTGGTTAACGCACCGGATTGTGGCTCCGGCATCCGTGGGTTCGATCCCCACTGGTCGCCCCATTAGATTAGGCTTTAATTAGTCTCTTATGAGCCATTAGCTCAGCAGGTAGAGCACCTGACTTTTAATCAGGGTGTCACAGGTTCGAATCCTGTATGGCTCACCAGCTTCGTTTGACGATTTGTCGTTTTCATGATAAAATATTATATGTTTAAATTTATTTTATATGCGGTCGTGGTGGAATCGGCAGACACGCTATCTTGAGGGGGTAGTGGTCCTTGACCGTGCGAGTTCAAGTCTCGCCGACCGCACCATTAAACTTCTGAGCCTTACGTCGGATATTCTTCCTTTTATTTCTATTTTGCTTATTCCGACCATATATAAGATCATGCGGGTGTAGTTCAATGGTAGAACTCCAGCCTTCCAAGCTGGTAGCGTGGGTTCGATTCCCATCACCCGCTCCATTAAAAATGAGCGTGACAACGTTGATTAATCTTCTGAGTAAGCGAAGATTGTTGTGCCCGAAGGGTACTCCATTAAACTACATAAGATAAAAAAGTGTACCCATAGGGTACTTTTTTTGTACAAACATTTCTACTTTTGTATAATAGATATTAACAAGGAGTGATCAAATTGAATAACTTTACATTTTTAAATCCTACGAAGCTTTTATTTGGAGAAGGCCAAGTTGCAAATGTAGGTAGAGAAGCTGCAGTATTTGGTAAAAAGGTTTTAATTGTTACTGGTGGGGGTAGTGTAAAGAGATCAGGATTATTTGATCAAGTGATGGATCATTTAAAAAGTGAGCGTTTAGCTGTATATGAACTAGCTGGCGTCGAGCCAAATCCACGTTTAACAACGATACATAAAGGGATTGAAATTTGTAAGACTGAAGGAATTGATTTAGTATTAGCTGTGGGTGGAGGAAGTGTTATTGATGCTTCAAAGGCAATCTGCGCTGGAGCAAAGTATGATGGAGACGTCTGGGATTTCTATATAGGAAAGGCTGTTGTTGAAAAGGCATTACCTCTAGGTGTGATTTTGACATTAGCTGCAACTGGATCAGAAATGAATGGTGGATCTGTTGTAACCAATTGGGAAACACAACAAAAATTATCAACTGGAAGCATTCATTTGTATCCCAAATTCTCCATTTTGGACCCTACATTAACTTACACTGTACCTAAAGATCAAACTGTTTATGGAATTGTGGATATGATGGCTCATGTATTTGAACAATATTTTAGCCATACTGAAAATACACCCTTACAAGATCGATTATGTGAATCTGTATTAAATACGGTTATAGAAAATGCTGAACCTGTTCTTAAAAACCCTGAGGATTATGAAGCTCGTTCAAATCTTTTGTTAGGTGGGACAATGGCTTTAAATGGAATGATCAGTATGGGTATGGAAGGCGATTGGGCCACTCATGGAATTGAACATGAAGTAAGTGCAATCTATGATATCCCTCATGGTGGTGGTCTAGCGATTCTCTTCCCAAACTGGATGAAATATGTCGTTGATGAACGAGTAGAAAAATTTAAGCAGTTTGCGATACGCGTATGGAATGTGAACCCTTCAGGAAAAACTGATAAAGAAATCGCTCTTGAAGGAATTGAGAAAGTAAGGGAATTTTTCAACCAAATCGGTGCCCCATCCCGATTAAAAGATTATGATATCGACGATCTAAATCTTGATCTGATGGCAGAGAAGGCAGTTGAACGGGAAGGAACGATTGGTCGCTTTAAAAAATTAACTAAGGAAGACGTAAAAAATATTCTTACCATGAGTCTATAATGATCCCAAATAAAACAACTCGTAGCTGTGTAGCTACGAGTTGTTGCTCTTTTAAACCACTTTCAATTATGATAATGTATAATGATGGATCATTCATGCAGTTTGTAAGTAGAAAATATATGAAAATAGGAAAAGCTAAACATAGATGATAAATGTTAAGGAGATTTTTATGTCCAAACCCTATGTTTTTTTTACTAATGATGTTTTTGAAACACAACAATTGGCTAGTAAATTGGCCAAATATTTACATCCTGGAGATGTTATCACCTTAGAAGGCGATTTAGGAGCGGGTAAAACTAGCTTTACTCAAGGTATTGCGAAAGGCTTAGAGATTTCACAGGTTGTCAATAGCCCAACCTTTACGATTATAAAGGAGTATTACGGTCGTATTCCATTGTATCACATGGACGTATACCGATTAGAAGATGGTGCTGAAGATCTGGGTTTTGAGGAGTATTTCTATGGTGAAGGGGTTACCATGATTGAATGGGCTTCGATGATCCATGAGTTCTTACCGGAGGAGTTACTTAACATTAAGATAGAAAAAATAAGTAATGATCAGCGAAAGATTACTTTTGAACCTAAAGGAGAAAGGTATATCCAATTATGTGAGGAGTTTTCAAGGAATGAAGATTTTAGCGATTGATACATCTACAGCGGTTATGGGGGTTGCTTTATTAGACGAAAAAAAGATCTATGCAGAGATGACAACGAACCTCAGAAAAAATCATTCTATTCGTTTAATGCCAACTGTCGCCCAACTTTTTGATGAGGTAAAATGGAGTCCTAATGAAATTGATCTTGTTGCAGTAGCAAAAGGACCTGGGTCCTATACCGGTGTTCGTATTGGCGTAACAACTGCAAAAACCTTTGCTTGGGCTCAAAATATACCGATTGTAGGAGTGTCTACATTAGAAACCATGGCGTATCAACAACATTCATTTCCAGGAGTGATTTCACCTCTTATCGATGCTCGTAGGGGACAAGCTTATGTTGGCCTTTACCAACAAAGAAATGACAGCTGGAGCAACCTTGAATATGACCGGATTATTTTACTTTCTGACTGGCTACAAATTCTTAAAAAAAGAGAAGAGCAAGTCCTATTTGTCGGAGATGATGTTTCCCTACATCAAACACAAATCGATGAATTTTTAGGCGAATATGCAACATATTCATCTTCTCCTTTTAATCTACCTCGGCCTAGTGTGATAGGGTGGCTTGCCTATCAGCAGTATCTGACAGGTACGGTAGACAACACCTTTGATTTCGCCCCAGCGTACTTACAGTTAGCTGAAGCAGAAGTAAAATGGTTAGAAAAACAAAAACTTGCTAAAGGTTAGGTGTTTTGTTTGGGGAAAAAACAACTTAATATTAGAAAAGCAAATATTGAAGATGTAGAGCAAATGTGGAATGTGGAGCAAGCCTCATTTTCCAAACCATGGTCGAAGGAAGCCTTTGTTAGTGAGATGACGACGAATCGATTTGCCCAATATTATGTTCTAGAAATAGAAGGAGATATTGTTGGCTATGCAGGAATGTGGATTATTCTAGACGAAGCACATGTAACAAATATTGCGATTCATCCCCATGCTAGAGGACAAAAATTAGGAGAATTGATGATGAGGCATTTAATGGCCATAGCAAAAATGTTTGGGGCCAAAAGCATGACGTTAGAGGTTCGGGTTTCTAATCAGATTGCTCAAAATTTATACCGGAAACTAGGCTTTAAAGAAGAAGGATTACGTAAAAATTATTATGCAGATACAATGGAAGATGCAATAATCATGTGGGTGAATTTGGAATGACTTATATTTTAGCGATTGAGACAAGTTGTGATGAAACTTCTGTGGCTGTGGTTAAAGATGGCCAAACCATTTTATCCAATATCGTTTCCTCCCAGATTGACGTTCATAAGAGGTTTGGTGGGGTTGTTCCCGAAGTAGCATCAAGGAAACATGTAGAAGGGATTAATTTTATTTTAGATGAGGCACTAAGAGAAGCGAATCTAACCTTAGATGATATTTCTGCTGTAGCTGTAACTTACGGGCCAGGTCTGATTGGAGCATTATTGGTGGGAATTGCTGCAGCCAAAGCTATTGCTTTCGCCAAAGAAATTCCTCTAATTGGTGTTCATCATATTGCTGGTCACATCTATGCAAACCATTTAGTTAAACCTCTTCAATTCCCATTGATTGCATTGGTGGTCTCTGGAGGACATACTGAATTGGTCTATATGAAGGATCATCTTCAATTTGAAATCCTTGGTCAAACAAGAGATGATGCGGCTGGTGAAGCTTACGATAAAGTTGCAAGGGTATTAAAGTTACCTTATCCAGGCGGTCCCCATATTGATCGTCTAGCTAAAGAGGGAAAGCCTGTAATTCCACTACCAAGGGCATTAATGGATGATAGTTATGATTTTAGCTTTAGTGGTTTGAAATCAGCAGTGATAAACACAATGCATCATGCTGAACAAAAAGGCACCAAGATTTCACAAGAAGATATGGCGGCTAGTTTCCAAGAGGCTGTAGTAGAGGTATTAGTTGAAAAAACAATGAGAGCGATTAAGGAAAAACAGGTAAAACACCTTATTTTAGCTGGAGGAGTTGCAGCAAACCAAGGTTTACGTTCAAACTTGCAACATGTCTGCAAGCAACTTGATGTTGAGTTAACCATTCCTCCATTAGCTTTATGTACAGATAATGCGGCGATGATTGCAAGTGCTGGATACTTCTATCATATTAAAAGGAAATGGAGTACATTAGACTTAAATGGTGTGGCTGGATTGGCATTAACTACAGTTTAATAGTTACATGCAAAAAAAGATTTACTTCACAAGTAAGTCTTTTTTAAAAGATAATAAAGTATAAGTTTCTTCCACTTGTCATTTAGGGGTTTGTATATTCCATAAGCTGCGACATAGCGTGACTAGCAGCTTTAGCTGTGTAGCACGACTTGTACACTTTGTGTGCCTTCAGAAGTGCCCTTCTCTCCTTAATCTTTATTCATAGAAGGGCACGGATGACGGAGCGCGATGGAATATACAAACCTTTTCTTATGCATTGTGGATATAATTTATCCACAGTATTGTGGATATGTGGATAGATATTGGTATGCAAGGTACCATCAGGGATGAAAAATTAATGGGTTATGGACAATTTTTTAACCAGAAATTGTGAATTATGTTGATAAGTAGGGTCAAAATAGAATTAAAGCAGGATCAGAATGTGAATAATATTGTGGATATGTGGATATTTGAAAATTTCACAATTTTTCAGACAGGATTTCTAGCAAAAATATAGAAATGATGGAGGGAATAGTGAGGTAGCTATTTGAAAGGGGTTCATCATTTGTGAAAGATTGGTCTAGTCATCATTATTTAAAAGTTTTTATCTTTATTTTAGTCCCTATGCTCCTGTTAATCGATAAAAATGAATCTTATGATTTACAGAATCAATTAAGTCCTTATCTATTTTGGGGAATGCTGTTATTCTCTATATTATTAGCGGTTATGGTTGCAAAGTCGGTAGAAAAAAGAACACAAATGCGCTTACGACAATTAAAAGAAGAGTTAGATTCTTTAAGAAATACAGGAAAACCATTATCAGTGGCTGATGATCATTTTGGTGAAATCGCCCAATCAGTAAATGATATAAACGAAAATTTATCAAACAAACAAAGGATAAATAAAGCAATTTTAGATAGTATTCCATTAGGCATTATATTCTACGATGACCAAGGCAAAGTGATGTATGTAAATCAAAAAGCATATGAAATTACAGGTTATACTAAAGAAGAAATTGAACGATTTACTGTAAAAGGTAATATTCTGAATCATAGTGAATATGTATTTTGGAAAACCTTACATTCTGGGGAATCTTTTTTTGGTTTTGAAAGCTTCTGCCCAACAAAAGATGGTCGGGAGATCCCGGTGATGACCTCAACAAAACCGTTATATGATTCTGAATCAAAACAGATGATTGGGATTATTAGTACATTTATAGATATCTCAGAGCAAAATCGACTACGAAAAGTAGAACAACATGCCAAAGTGATGTTGGATCATATCTCAGATGGTGTGATTACTGTGGATAACTTTGGCGTGATCAACGGTTTTAATCGTGGTGCAGAGGAAATGACTGGATTTAAAACAGAAGAGGTACTTGGCAAGTATTATGATGATGTCTTTATAAAACGGAAAACCATTTTTACTAAATTGACTCAGACCTTGCGTTCAGGAAGAGAATATAGCAATTATAAGAAAGAAATGATTGATGTATCCGGTGAAAAGGTTTTTCTGATGATTACAACTCGTATCCTAAGGAATGAGCAGGGAAAACAAATCGGTGCGATGGGGATTTATAAAGATATTACGCTGATGGTTGAACTAGAACAACAAATCCAAAGGGCAGAAAAGCTTGCCGTAGTTGGTGAATTGGCTGCAGGAACCGCCCATGAAATTAGAAATCCTCTTACCACCATTAAAGGGTTTATACAGGTATTTGAAAATGAATTAAAGGATAATGATAAGAAACAATACATTCATCTTGTTTTAGATGAAATTAATCGTATTAATGAAATTATTAAAGAAATGTTGTTACTAGCTAATCCTAGTGATTCATTTAAGAAGTGGATGCAAATTAATCAGATTATTAAAGAAACCATTACTTTTATGAGTGCAGAAGGGGCAATGTATAATGTTGAATTAGTAACGGATTTGCAAGAGGAACTCCCCCTTGTTTTTATTGACGAAGGGCAAATCAAACAAGTTTTTGTTAATATGATTCGAAATGCAATTCAAGCCATGAAGAAAGGTGGCATCATGGAGATAGCTTCTTTGTATAATCCTATACAGCAAAGAATTGAAGTAATCTTTACTGACCATGGGGAAGGTATTCCAGAGGAACAGTTACCAAGGGTATATGAACCTTTCTACACAACAAAGCATGATGGGACAGGGTTAGGCATTCCAGTATCTTTCCGAATTATGAAGAACCATGATGGCGATTTGCAAATCTTTAGTACCCAAGGTGAGGGAACAAAGGTAGTTTTATTTTTCCCAATACAGACGGATGATTCTTTTATTGACGGGCAAGAATAGGTAATGATGTCTTGTCTAGGAGGATGTAATCACGATGGCCAAGCTAAACCGTTGGTTTGTAATCCTTTTATTGACGATCTTTTTGATAGGATCGTCTTTTTCATATACCCTTGGTAAAAATAAAGACCAAATTGTGTTAATCATCATAAATCAACTTTCTTTTTATGATCAAACTAAATATAAAAATATAGATGGATTTAAGCAATTAGAGCAAGATGGGATAAAAGGTGCAATGAACCTTAATTCAGCTAGCAGTAGAAGTGATGCTAATAGCTATTTAACGATTGGAGCAGGGAGTAGAGGTATCGGTGTCAGTGATATGGGGAATTCGTATCAATCTTATGAAAGCATTGCAAAGTACAAAGGAATGAATGCGTTAGAAGTATATGAACAACAAACAGGATCAGAAGTAGCAGAAAGGGATGATCTGATTCTCTTTCTGCCCATTGAAAAATTACGAGATCAGGTACAAAAATTTCCATTTCACATTGGAGCCTTAGGTGAATCATTAAAACAGGCAGGCCTGACGGTAAAGGTTTACGGAAACAATGATACATTTGAGAGGATAAGATATGCACCATTGATTACAATGGATCAAACTGGGTTAAGTTATGGAGATGTAAGTGAAAATACCTTAATCAAGGATCGAAAAAGACCTTATGGAGTAAAAACAAACTATCTCTACTTGTTGGAAAAATGGAGAGAAAATCGTGAATTAACTGATTTGCTTATTTTTGATTTAGGAGATTTATATCGGCTTGAACAATTTAGAGACCAGATGAACAACGACTATGAAGAGCAACTTAGAAATGTCATTTATCAGGAGATAGGCCAATTTATTCAAACGATCATCAACCAACTGAATCAAAACCAAACATTGATTGTATTATCCCCAATGGTAGGCCAACAAGCAGTAAAAGAGGATATGCTTTTATCTCCAGTCTGGGTCTATCATGGACAAGAACAAGGGAATTTCCTCATTTCTGGTACCACGAAACGACCAGGAATTGTGGCGAATATTGATATCGCGCCGACAATTCTTGAAAAGTTAGAAGTTAAACAGCCTTCATACATGTTGGGCCAAAAAATCAAGAGCATCGATGAGAACCTTAGTTTAGAGGAAGAAATACAGCAGATTTCTACCACATATAGAACAAGAGCTACGGTTTTATATACTTATGTCGGATGGCAAATCTTTATTCTTATTTTATCGATTTGGGTTTGGTTAAGAAATTACAAAAGAAGCTTTTCTTGGATTCAAATAGGTTTATTAAGTATGTTATTTATGCCGTTTCTTCTATTAGTCACAGCTGATTGGATCTCCAATTACGCCTACCTTTATCTAGGTACTTTGATTGGAATTAGTTTAGTTTTAGCATGGTTGGCCCAACAATTAAAACCCATTAAAATCTTTTTTCTAGTGGGTATATTGATTTTTTTAGCCATAACTTTAGATACCTTCATGGGTGGGCCACTGATGAAAAGATCCTACCTTGGGTATGATCCGATCATTGGTGCTAGATATTATGGGATTGGTAATGAATTTATGGGCGTTTATATTGGCGCAACCTTATTATTTATCTCTCACTTTCTGCAAATGAAAAAGAATGGGGTTACTTTTTTTATTACCTTATTTGTTTTTGCAGGGATTAGTTTTATTCTTTTATATCCTACGCTTGGAACGAATGCGGGGGGAGCAATATCTGCGATTGTAGGTACGGGAATAGCTACAATAAGGTTTGCTGGCTTAACCTTTAACAAAAAAGGGATTATCTGGATGTTAATCATATTGGTTTTTGGATTAGGTATGCTATTGTTTATAAACAGTATCGTTCCAATAGAAAGCAAATCACATATTGGTAGAGCATTATCCAAACTTTATCAAGGAGATTTCACTACGATCTTTCAAACGATTGAAAGGAAGTTAGCCATGAATTTTAAACTGATACAAGTTTCTTCATGGAGTAAGGTAATGGTGACTTCTATTTTTGCAATGGCAATCATTTTTCTAAAACCAAAAGGAACATTGAAACGAGTGATGGAGCATTACCCTGATGTTTTTCATGGTTTTTTTGGTATCGTTGCTGCTTCGATCACCGCCTTATTTGTAAATGATTCAGGTGTTGTGGCTGCATCAACGATGATCATCTTTGCAGCAGTTCCTATGTTATTTTTAGCTATTAATGAAGAAAGGAGCTAGATTGTTTCTAGCTCCTCCTGAATTTCTTCCCATTGTAACATCAGATGATCTAGTTGGACTTTCATTTGTTGAAGCTCATCATTCTTAGCATAAGAAAGTTGATGGTCAGAATAAACCTCTGGCTGAAGAAGTTCTGTTTCAATTTTTCTTATTTCTTCTTCCAATCTCTCTATCTCTGCTTCAATACTTTCAATTTTTCTTTTCAATGATCTTTCTATTTTTTGCCTTTCTTTCTCTTCTATATATTGTTGTTTCGTCGCCTTTTGCTCAATTTGTGTAGATTGAACTTGTGTTTGTTCCTCTAGTTCAGCTTTTTTTTCTAAGTAATAGCTATAATTCCCCAAATAATTAGTTGCCCCTTCTGTTGTTAGCTCGATCGTCCTTGTTGCAATTCGATTTAAAAAGTAACGATCATGAGAAATGAAGAGGATTGTTCCAGGATAATCGATCAGTGCATTTTCTAATACTTCACGACTAAAAATATCTAGGTGGTTGGTAGGCTCGTCCAACAATAAAAAATTTGCTTTTTGTAGCAATAATTTTGCCAAGGAAACTCTAGCTTTCTCCCCACCACTTAAATCTTTTATCTTCTTAAAAACATCATCCCCAATAAAGAGAAAGTTTCCTAATAAGGTACGAATTTCACTTTCTAACATCGTTGGATGCTCATCCCATATTTCATCAATCACTCTTTTTTCTAAATGCAAGCGATCCTGCTCTTGGTCATAATACCCGATCATTACATTAGAGCCGTATTGAATTATCCCATCGACCTGAATCTCTGCAATAGGATTTCCAGAAATGGATTTAAATAATGTAGATTTACCAATCCCGTTTGGCCCGATGAGGGCAACGCGTTCCCCTCTTGTAATATCAAAGGAAACATTTTCGAATAGATGGCGAGCCCCAATCCCGATGGAAAGGTCTTTTACAGACAGAACTTGAGTACCACTCTGTTTCTCGATATCAAAGGTAAAGTAAGCCTTTTTTTGTTCTAGTACAGGCCGATCTATTTTTTCGATTTTCTCTAGGGCCTTTCTTCTACTTTGTGCCCTTCTAGTGGTTGAGGCTCTTGCAATATTTTTTTGAATGAAATCTTCTAACTTGGCAATCTCTGCTTGTTGTTTTTCATATTTTTTCAATGTTAATTCTAATTGCTGTGCCTTTTGCTCAATATATTGACTGTAATTCCCTACGTAAAGAGTTGCCTTTGTTCTTTCAATTTCATAAATCACTGTGACCAAGGCATCCAAGAAATAACGATCATGCGAAACAACTAAGATGGCACCAGAATAGGATTTTAAATAAGCTTCAAGCCAAGTCAAGGTTTCAATATCCAAATAATTGGTTGGTTCATCTAATATAAGAAGATCAGGCGAAATTAATAAGAGCTTTGCTAGAGCAAGTCTTGTTTTTTGACCACCGCTTAAGGTGTGAATAAAGGTTTCTTCATAAGGAAAAGAGTGGAATCCTAAGCCGTGTAAAACACCCCTAATTTGTGATTCATATTCGTATCCACCTTGATCTTTAAACCGTTCCATCGATTCTGAGTATTCTTTTAATAATTTTTCATACATGGTCGCGTTTTCGAGATAGGTTGGGTCAGACATTTTTTCTTCTAAACGACGAAGGGATTGTTCTTGTTTAATCAGGTCTATAAAAACAAGCTTCATTTCCTCCCAAATGGTTAATTCTGTATCAAGTCCACTATCTTGAGCTAAATAGCCAACAGTTGCACTTTTGGCAAGATGAATCTCCCCAGAATCAGGGAGCATTTCGCCTGCAATGATTTTAAGCAAAGTTGATTTTCCGGCTCCATTTACACCAACAAGTCCTACACGTTCATTGGATTGGATTTGTATATCAATATCCGATAGAATAGGTTCTACGATAAAAGATTTTGAAAGTCGGTTCGTTTGTAGTAATATCAATAGTAAATCACCTCTTTTCATAAGTGTAACGTAGATACTATTTATCAATCAAGTGGAAGACTCACTTCCTTTGCAATGCACAATTTCTAGAAGAAGGTATGAAGAATGTGTGATAAAAATCCTTTTCCTTCTTAGTCGTTTGAGTTAGTATTAATGAAAGATAACTTTGCTCAAGATTGAGCAATTTCGTAAAAAATATTGTAAAATAGTAGAGATGGTGAAAAAAGCCATGGGCTTCACTTCTATATTGTTAGCTGGCGGACAAAATAAAAGAATGAATGGGCTTCCAAAATGGGAATTGCGAATAGGAAAGGAAATAATGATCGACCGGTCGATTCGGCGGTTAAAAACAGTATCTAAACAAATCATCATTGTTTCTGGCGGGACTTATCAGTTTTCCTTTTTGGAGAAAGAGGAAGAATTCATTAAACTTGTTTACGACCAGACACCATTCTTAGGACCGTTAAATGGAATACGAACTGGACTCACTCATAGCACAGATCTATATCATTTTGTCGTTGCTGCGGATATGCCCTTTTTTTCCGTTGATTTGGCTCTATGGATGTACCAATTAGCAACTACGAATCAAATGGATATTGTCATTCCTAAGTGGAAAGATAAATTGCAACCCTTACATGCGATTTATTCAAAAAGTTTGATAGATGCGATGTCCAAAGATATAGAAGAAGGGAAAAACAGTTTAGTAAAATGGATTCTGGATCAAAAGAGACTTCTTATTGTAGAGGAACTAGACGTACAAGAATTTAACCAGAGTGGAAAAATATTTTTCAATATGAATGATCCTGAACAATATATGGAAGCATTAAGCTGGATGATTGAGGAGGAAAAAGAGTGAAGTCTTCTATGCTTATAGAGATAAAAGTGGAAGATGCAATTGGATATGCTCTAGCTCACGATTTAACTAAAATTGTTCCTGGAGAATTTAAAGGAAGAGCATTTAAAAAAGGGCATATCATTACAGAAGAAGATATTCCTGAATTATTAAAAATCGGAAAAGAACATATTTATGTAATGGTGTTAGAAAAAGGTTATTTACATGAAAATGAGGCTGCCATTCGTATGGCAAAAGCGATTACTGGTCAACATGTGCTTACAAACGAACCACATGAAGGGAAAGTGACACTTACTTCCGAAATATATGGATTAGCAAAAGTAAATGAAGAAATCGTTCATCAAATCAATGCAATCCCTGATCTTGCTCTTGCTACTGTGCTCAATAATAAAATCGTGCAGCCTGGAGCGAAGTTGGCAGGAACTAGAGCACTTCCTCTTATTGTTGAAGAAAGATACATTGAACAAGTTGAAGCGATTACCAAAGGGAAAACTGTGATTGGGGTTAAACCATTTAAGCCTTTCAAAACAGGATTAGTCACAACCGGAAGTGAAGTATTTAAAGGCAGGATTAAAGACCGTTTTGGCCCGATTGTAGAAAAGAAATTAAAAGCATTTGGCTCTGAGTTGGTTGAACAGCGTTTTGCTCCAGATGATGTCGAGCAAATTAAAGCTGAAATCAAATATTTCCTTGATAAAAAAGTAGATATGGTTCTTCTTTCTGGTGGAATGTCTGTCGATCCTGATGATCGTACCCCTTTTGCGATTCGAGAAATGGCTACAGAAGTAATTACTCAAGGGACACCCATGCTACCTGGTTCGATGCTGATGGTCGCCTACTCAGAAAATACACCAATTCTCGGGTTGCCTGGAGGAGTATTACATGATCCTTTTACTGCCTTTGATGTCGTATTGCCAAGAATTCTTGTAGGTGAAAAAGTAACAAAAGAGGAAATCATACGTTTAGGTTATGGGGGGTATTATGGTTGCTAAATGAACGCAAAATTCCCATTGCTAGCTTTGTTGGCTATTCCGGTAGTGGGAAGACCACCTTGATGGCGAAGGTCATTCACGCATTTAAACAACAAGGATATCGTGTTGCAGCCATTAAACATGATGCCCATCGTTTTGAAATGGATCATGAAGGGAAAGATACTTGGAAATTTGCCCAAGCTGGTTCTGATGTTGTACTGATAAACTCACAAGAAAAATTGGCCATGATCGAGAAGGTGGAGAGATCGCTTTCATTTGAGGAAGTGATTTCCTATGTGAAGGATGTAGACATTATCTTGGTGGAGGGGTATAAACATGAAGCCCCATCTAAAATTTTAGTCGTTCGTAGAGAAGAAGATCTAACCCTACTTTCAAGTCTTAAAGATGTGATTGCAATTGCAACTTCGTTACCACTTGATGAAAAGCAGATCCCTATTTATGATTTAGACGATGTTGAAGGGATTGTAGAATTGATTCAATCAAATATATTGGGGGAGATAAAAGATGGCTCAAGATCATAAGATACCACAGGTCACAGCCAAGAGATTACCTTTATATTATCGTTACTTAGAAAAGTTACATCTCATGGGAAAACAGCGTGTTTCATCAGCCCAATTAAGCAAAGAGTTATTGATCGATCCAGCAACCATTAGAAGAGACTTCTCGTATTTGGGGGAATTAGGGAAAAAAGGATATGGTTATAATGTAAGCTACTTGTTGCAGTTTTTACGAGACTTTTTAAAACAAGATGAAGTAACCAATGTTGTTCTCATTGGGGTTGGTAATCTAGGTACAGCTTTACTGCATTACAATTTCTATAAGAATCGCAATATCAAAATTGTGGCTGCCTTTGATAGCAATCCGAACAAGTTTAATCGTGAAATTGATGGTATTCCCGTTTATGGGATTGATAGCTTAAAGGAAGTGGTTCAATTATTCCGGGTTGAAGTTGCGATCCTAACCGTACCTGTTCATGTGGCCCAAGAAATAACAGATAAATTAGTAGATGCAGGAGTTAGAGGAATCCTCAACTTTACTCCTTCAAGGCTAACAGTGCCAGCTGGTACATTGGTACACCATATTGACTTAACGACTGAATTACAAACATTGGTCTATTTCCTGAAGAATTTTCCAGAAGATGAGCTAATGGAACAAGACCAAGAGCTAGAGAATGAAGATGAATAGGAGAGGGATCTCATATGGTGGATCAAGATAAATCAATGACTTTAGTCAGTCATTTAGAAGAGTTAAGAAAAAGAATTATCTGGATTATCTTGTTTTTTGTCGTTGCCTTGGTGGTCGGTTTTATGTTAACAGACCCAGTTATTCGCTATTTTACTGATGAGCTCAAAGCAAAAGGGGTTACCTTTAACGTTTTTCGTTTATCTGATGCACTAAGAGTCTACATGCAATTTGCTTTTGCGATTGGGATTACCCTTTCCCTTCCTTTTGCGTTATATCAAATTTGGCGATTTGTTGCACCAGGCTTAACAAAAAGGGAAAGAAAGGCAACCATATGGTTTATTCCCTTTGCCTTTATTCTATTTTTACTAGGGGTATCATTTGCTTATTTTATTCTATTTCCAATGGTCGTTACCTTCCTATCCAATATCTCTAAACAGTTAGGTGTTGTTGAAGTATACGGGATTGCTCAGTATTTTAGCTTTATGCTGAACATCGTGATTCCGTTTGGTATTGTGTTTGAGCTTCCAGTTGTCGTAGTCTTTTTAACCCGTCTTGGTATCATTACACCTAAATTATTAATTAAAATTCGGAAGCTGGCCTATTTTGTATTAATTATTGTGGCCGTCACCATTACACCACCTGAGCCGATGTCAGATATTCTTGTCTCTGTTCCACTCATTTTGTTATATGAGATTAGTATCATGCTATCCAAAGTGGCCTCAAAAAAACGCCAACAAGCATTAGAAGAAATTTAATCTGAACAACAAAGAGCACGTCAACCTTGAAGAAGGAAGCGTGCTTTTTGTTTGTTTATTTTTCTGTATTGATATTACATCGTGTCAGGCGTAATGCTTTGAAGGCCAGGCCAATATACCTCATCGGCATATTGTGTGGTATCTCCTTTATTTACATCCCCAAAATAATTGATTCCCACAAAAGCGAATACTAGAACAAAAACGAATAATATTTTTTTAATCTTATCCAAAATAATGTCCTCCTTTTAATAGATTCCCTTTTCTCAAAATTTTACTTTTTTGTTATCACTATAATAATATACGTTTTAATAAGCAATATAAAGTATTTATATAGCGCAAATGGAATAATATTACTATAAATAAATGAGATAATCCTTTTGTAATCAAAAAGAATTACTTTATATTCTCAATTTCTCGTTTGTAGACAAGAACCGTTGTGTTTTACTGTTGATAAAAAGCTATAAAAGCCAGAATTCTTAATTTTTCCCTATTTTAAAGGAAAATTGAAATAATAAAGAATTAAAATAAGTAGATTAGTACTAATCAGAAAAAATAAAAGGAGGTGTAAAAATTGAACAACTCACAAGTATTAGAGTTATTAGAATCATTAGGTGTGCAGTTATCTAAGGAACAAATTGATAGAAAAAAACAATGTATGGAAGAATTGTCTAATTTCAACGGATTTATTGAAGAAATTTTTATACCCGAACTAAAGAAATTTGTAAATATATAATTATAAAATTTGATAATTTGGAGAAGAAAATATGAATTTATCATTACTGACAACTAATAAAAACTTTAAATATTATTTTTATGGGCAGGCTATATCAAGATTTGGGGATTCCCTGTTTATGTTTGCTATAGTATGGTTCGTTTTGCAAATATCAAATAATTCAGCACTTCTTTTTGCTTTAGCTATGATCAGTATGAGCCTACCAGAAATACTTTTTTCAGTATTTGGAGGTACTCTAGGTGATAAGTTTAATAAAAAGAACATATTAATTATAATCGATATATTATCTATAATTATAAATATCATTGTGATAATTTTGACTATTGTTCAATCTTCTATTCTATTATTTTATCTAATATTTTTTATTCATGGTATGTTACAGGCCATTTGGGTTCCTAATTATTATTCATTTATTCCGACGATTGTAGATAAAAAGGATTTAACAAACGCGAATGGATTTATGGAGTTGGTAGATCAGGTGAATTTCGTAATTGGGCCTATTTTAGCTGGTTTCCTAGTCAAATTTACAGGTCTTGAGACTATATATGTGATAAATACTTTAACATTTATAATTTCTATTTCACTTATGCTCCGTATTATTTATAACCCTTCAACTCTTGATAAAAATGGAAAAAGAGAAGCCTCTAAAATTTTTGACTTAAGTGAAGTAAAAGAAGGTTTATCATATATAAAAGGTAATAAAATCATACTTCGGTTAATGCTAATTTATAGTCTTTCTAATTTTGTAAGTGAACCCTTTTTTAGCTTACTCATCGTATTGGTAAAAGATAGCTTTGAAAACCCTTTATATATAGGGATTCTTAATTCTTCATTATCTATAGGATTGATTATTGGTTCATTAGTAAGTTTTAAAATAAAAATTTCTCATATGAAATTAATTATATTGAGTGAAATTCTAATGGGAATTTTAATGATCATTTTTATAATGGCCTTCCCCCACATCTCAACTTTTCTTATTTATATCCTAATCGGCGTAATATTAAGTGTTGAACAAATTAATGTTAATACTCTCTATCAATTGTACACTAAAGAAGAGGTCATGGGGAAAATTATGGGTATCCGAGTTTTTTCAACACAATCACTTAGGCCAATTTCGAAAGGAATAGGTGGCTATATTGCTGACCGAATAGGTGTTAAGTACATTATGTTGATTTCGGGATTGTTAGTCTTCTTAAATGGATTAATTTTTTATAGCAATCACTTATCTAATAAAATTCAAATAAAGGAAGAACAAGTTGAAAACTGACGATAATAACTATTCATTATTTATATAGATCACTTACAGCATCCAACGCAATTTTATAATATTGGGATGCCGGTTTATACTTTTTTGACTCTTTATAGAAATTACCCAATTCCTCAGAAATCGGTAATAAATGCTTCCACATTTTATTTTTATAATAATATTCTATAGCTTCTTTCATCAACAATTCGTACTCTGCCAATTGATTTTGCTTTAAGAGTAATTTAGCCTCCCTAATTTTGTTCATCAACAATTCGTA
>NZ_JBLWFI010000002.1:226564-251642 GCF_048898065.1 Tepidibacillus infernus | reverse complement strand
CCTCTGGCCTCTGATATCTGACACCTGTCATTCGACTTGCATGTATTAGGCACGCCGCCAGCGTTCGTCCTGAGCCAGGATCAAACTCTCCATAGAAACTTTTAATGTTTTAGCATTTAGAGTTTCTTGTCCTGTGATTCAGCTACAGAAGCATCTTCACGAGGGCATAAAAAGTTATCCTTAACTCTAATAAATTGATTAGGTCCACATTTCTGTGGTACGCTTGGCTTTTACACTGTTCAGTTTTCAAAGAGCAATTTTAGCGACAAAAATTAGTTTACCATAAAACATGCTCATTTGTCAATCATTCATTTTAAAAACTTTTTCATCACTTATCTCAAGTATTAAGCTTGTTAAAAGCGACGAAAATTATCTTAATATGAATCATTATTTTGTGTCAATACTTTTTTATAATTACTTGTGTGATTTAGATTACAATTTATTTTTAATCTTTTAAATCACTTAACAGCTTTTATAATTTATCATGGACATGGTTTTCTTGTCAATTGGTTTCAAAAAACTTTTTCGAAGTAAACACTATTGACATAGTTAAAAAATACTTTATAATAAAAAAGTACATTTCTTTTACTCTTCCTGAAATTTATATATTTCTTTGCCTCTCTTTATGAGAGGCCTTTTTTTAAATAAAGAAAAGTATAACTTTTCTTCCCCTTATCATTTGAGTTTGTATATTCCATAAGCAGTATACAAACTTATTTTATATTAAGATGGCTTTTTAATAAAATTTGAAAAAATTGGCCAAAACTCCTTTTCCTCAAATCCCCTTCTCCAGGCAGCTATTCCAGCCAATCTATACTTTTTCATTAGTTCAACACGTTTTTGCATAGAGAAATGATCTTCCAACCAAATCTTATAAGTGATAGAGCCTTCCTTTTTTTCAACATAATGCTGACCTGATCCAGAATCGTATTGAATTTCCACATTATTTTTTTTAATCCATTCTTTTGTTTGTTCCATTGTAAAAGTCTTTGATGTTACTTTTTTATTTCCTGTTTCATCAATCTCTTCTTTCCATAATCGTGTATAAAAAGGCACACCTAAAATCAATTTATCATTTGGTACCTCTTCAAGAATACCCTTAATTCCTTTCTCTACCCAAGGAATCGAAGCGACAGAACCAGCTTTTGGACTTGTTGCCCAATGTTCGTCATATGCCATCAACATTACATAGTCTACAATTTCCCCAATCTTTTTCCGATCATAAAACATAGACCAGTTTTCGCTTAATGATTTAACTGTAACATCTATAGATACTGTTCTTCCTTTTTCGTGCAATAAAGGGGTTAATTCTCTTAAGAATTGAACAAGCTCCTCTTTGTCCTTTAAATAAACATTCTCAAAATCTACATTAATTCCATCTAATTGATATAATTCCACATAACTTAATAACTGTTTGATTACTTTTATTCTTAACTTCGGGTCATTTAGCATACTATTCGTTAATTTAGCGTCAAAGCTGTTTGAAAATAATCCCCAGACCTGATAGCCTTTTTTATGCGCCCATTCTACATATTTTTTATCTGCTACGTTTTTTACTAGACCATCTTTTTGCAAATGAAACCATGTTGGCGATACAACTTGTAACCCAGACAAATTACCTATAGATTCTGGATTAACCGTCTTATTGCTTGCATACTCCCATGTTAATAAAATAGGACTTCCAATCGGATTCCATGGTTGGTATATTTCTTTTTTTATTTCATTTGTTAAGATCGATGTTAACTGAACGAATCTTTTATCTACATACCCCATAAGTCCATTTTTTGTTTCTATCCAGTACGAACCCTGTTCTTCTTTTATAATATTAATCTCTTCCCCTTGTTCAATTTCTGAAATCCAAGGAGATCTTAAGGTGGGCTCTTTACGAAGTTTCGTTGTTTCTAAAACTATAGCTTGTTGAATAGGTTTCTTTAAATCGTGAATATTAATTATAGAGTGATCTAATTGAACAATTTGTAAATCATAATATTGTTGAATGGGGTCAATTGGTAGATAAATCTCTCCATTTTCCTCTATTAGTGGATAAGTAAAGTTATAAGGATCTAGGTTTAGCAAACCTTCTTTTTTGCCTAGAGGAAAATGAAAAACATTTTTATTTGTAGTAACGATTGCTATTTTCTCTTTTTGATCCCATTGAAGGGTTGGATCAATCTGTTCTTGAATAAAACGAATGGGTAAATAAAGTTGGTTATCCTTATAAAGAGCCTGTCCATCCATTAGATTACCCATATAATAAATTTGTATTTTGCCACTTTGGTTTAATTCTGCTTTTTCAAAGCTAGGTATAAAATAAACAAAGGCTAATGAACTCATTAAAAAGATAAGAACTGCTGTTATCTTTAAACTTCTAGCAAATAAATTAGGTGCCTTTTTATTCGTCTGAATCAATACCTTATCCATTCGTTACCTCCTATCCCTTCTCCTATCATAACAGTGATTTTAAAAACGTGGGATAGAAAATGCCAAAAACATCCCAAAGGATGTTTTTTATTTTTGGCATTCAACGCACAAACCATGTAACTCAACGCAATGTGAATCGATTTTAAATCCTGTGGCTTTTGCTGCAATTTCTTCAATATCAGTAATACAAGGATAAGTAAAATCTTCGATATGTCCGCAATTTTTACAAATAATGTGATAATGTTCTGACACATTTGCTTCAAAACGACTAGAGTCATCTCCAAAAGGAAGTTCCCTAATCAACCCTGACTCTTTAAATACCCGCAAGTTATTATAGACTGTAGCAACACTCATATTAGGAAATTTCTTTTCTAAGGTTTTGTAAATTTCATCAGCAGTTGGATGTGACATTGTTTGACATAAATAGGATAGTATTGCATGTCTTTGCGGTGTCATACGAATTCCTTGACTTTTTAAATGATCTAGGGCTTCTTTTAGGCTTGTATTTGGCATCATCATTCTCCTCTCATTAAAATTGAATTTTTTGTGAAATTTATCACATGATATTCGAATAAATTTTAAAAAAGTAATGTAATTTATTATCTATTTGTATTTTGTTTACCATATTTACAATAGGGAAGAACTAGACAAAAATTGCATTTAGGATTCCTCGCTGTACATACTCTTCTTCCATGCCATATTAACCAATGATGAGCATCGGACCATAATTTTTTGGGTATGCGTTTCATTAGCTGTTGTTCAGTCTCTAAAACTTTATCACTTTGAGCTAAGCCAATCCGATTAGACACTCTAAACACATGGGTATCCACCGCAATTGCGGGAATACCAAAAGCATTGCTTAAAACAACATTTGCCGTCTTCCTCCCTACTCCTGGAAGAGATTCTAAGATTTCCCGATCTTTTGGCACCTCCCCATTATATTTTTCAAATAGCATCCGACAAGTCTCAAGTATATTTTTTGCCTTCGTTTTATATAAACCGATTTCTTTGATGTCTTCCTCTAATTGTTTTTGTGTTAAATGAAGAAAATCCTCAGGTTTTTTATATTTTTTAAATAAATGTGGTGTAATTTGGTTTACTTTCTTATCTGTTGCCTGAGCTGATAGCATTGTGGCAATTAGCAGTTCAAAAGGATTGCTAAACAATAATTCACATTTGGCTTCTGGATATAAATTCGCTAAGGTTTCTAAAATTTTTTCGGTCGGTACACGGTTTGGCAATTTAACATCATTTAAATTTTTCATAATCCACCTATTTCTATTAAAAAGTATATCATGTCATTTAAGAATTTTTGTCATTTAAAAACGTCTAAATAATGAAAAATATTCAGCCTTTATGACTGAATATGTTTTTTTTATCATAAAATGTAATTGTTATATTGTAAAGATGCTAATGTTACTTTCTTTATTAAAAAATAAAAGAGCACAGGATTTCCTGCACTCTTCTTATATGTTCTTTAGTTCTAATTATTTTGTTCCTTGGTCATCCTTATTGTAAGTATTTTGAGTAAAGGATTGTGCTGGAGCTTCTTGTTGAGCGTTTTGAGCTACACTTTGTTGAGCTGCATTTTGTAATGCACTTTGTTGAGCAGATTTTTGTTGTTTTTGTTGTTTTGGCATAATCTTTTCCCTCCTTTCCTTTTACAAGAATTAGTATTACCTCTAACCAAAAGACCATTCCTAATTTTAGGTGGAAAATGGAGGGAACTAAGAAAATACTAGTACTGAATTGGAGTAAAATGATTTTCCTTCTTTCCTGATTTCATATTTATCCAGCGGGCTGCAACAAATAGAAAATCTGAACATCGATTTAAATAAGCAAGAGTTTCTTTTTTTATCTGTGGTATAGAGATGGCATTTCTCTCCGCTCTTCTGATCATGGTTCTCGCCAAATGAAGTGTCGCCCCTGCTTCACTTCCACCAGGTAAAATAAATTGTTGTAATGGAGGGAGTTCTTGATCTAACTTGTCAATATATTGTTCGAGCCTTTCAATTTGTTTAGTATATAATGGCCAATATACTTTTTCACCAACCGGTGTTGAGAGTTCGGCACCCACATGGAAAAGGTCGTGTTGAACGTTTAATAGCATATTTTTTAACAATTCCAATTCATTATTCTGGTCGATTTTAGCTAATGCTAATCCAATCATGGAGTTGGCCTCATCTACTGTGCCATAAGCTTCTACCATCGATTCGTTTTTTTTCACCCTTTTCCCACCTGTTAAAGATGTATATCCCTGATCTCCAGTTTTCGTATAGATTTTAGCCACAAAGACCACCTCTTTTTCATATTCATAAAGCCTAGTATCCCTTACTTAATTCAACCCTATTTAGCATTTGATCTATTTTTTTGTCTAAATATTGATCTAAATTATACACGAAGGTCTCTAACGCTCTTTCCATATATTTAGGAGATCTGCCAGATAAATGAGGTGTAATGATACAATTTTGTAGTGACCAAAAAGGATGTTCAGATGGCAAAGGTTCTTCAGAAAAAACATCTAAGACAGCCCCGGCAATCTGATTACTTTTAAGTGCATCTACTAAAGCTTCCTCGTCCACTACTTCACCACGAGCAATATTAATTAAGTATGCGGTATTTTTCATCGCTTGCAATTCTTCTTTACCGATGAGATGATAAGTTTTGTCTGTTAAAGGAACAATAACGACAACATAATCACTTTCAGCCAATAATTCTTTTAATTGTGATGGTCTATATACTTTTTCGACATGGTCGACAGGTCTTCCATCGGTATTCATCCCAATTACATGCATATCAAATGCTTTAGCCTTTTCCACGATTCCCTGACCAATTGATCCTAAACCAACCACACCTAAAGTAGTTCCGTTTACTTCAGCTACGCGAATGGTACGATCCCAATGATGAGCTAGTTGGTTTTTATAAATCTCATTTGTCTTTCTAGCTAACTGCAAAATAACGCCCATGGTATACTCTGACATTGGTTTATAATGGATGCCTTTGGCATTTGTAACTAAAATGTTCTTTTCCATTAACTTAGCAAATGGCATTTTGTTTATACCTGCACTAATCACTTGGATCCACTTTAAATCTTTACTTTGTTCTATGACTTCAGCTGTCAAGTCCTCACCATATGTAATCAAAACGTCTGCTGTTTTTAACTCTTCCTCCGCCCCCGCTATATCATCGAAAAAGAAGAATTGAACCATTGGGTACTTTGTTTTTAAATTTAGTTGGTGTTTTTCACTCATTTTCGCTGACGATACGATTTTCATTCTCCGCCACCTCTTATTCAAATAGTATACATAATTATATATTTCTAGTTGAACATTGATTTTTCCTGTCTTTCAAAGTCTATTTTTGAGGTAGAAAACGCAAAAAAAGTCACCCCTAAGGATGACTTTATAGCATTCTATTATGATTGTAAGGACTTGATAAATTCAAGTGCAGCTTCAACATGCCCTTTCACTTTTACTTTTCTAAATGCTTTTAATAAATTCCCTTCTTTATCAATGATAAAAGTGGAGCGATCGATTCCCATATATTCACGTCCATAATTTTTCTTTAATACCCATGCTCCATATTTTTCTGCAACTTGATGATCTTCATCTGAAAGTAATAAGAAAGGTAATTGATATTTTTCAATAAATTTAGCATGTGATTTTAGTGGATCTGGACTAACACCTAATATGACCACATTCAAATTGCTAAATTCGTCATGACTGTCTCTAAAATCACAGGCTTCTGTTGTGCAACCTGGTGTATTATCTTTTGGATAAAAATATAGAACAATAAATTTCCCCTTAAAGTCTTTAAGACTTACTTCTTCTCCATTACTAGCTGGTAGAGTAAAATCTGGAGCCTTTTCTCCAATTGTTAATATTTCCTCTGCTTTTGCCAAAATCATCTACTCCTTTCACCTATAGTCATTGTAACAATGTCTTTTTTTAAAATCAATTATTAAGGTGAGGCATCCTATTTCCCTAGATCATCCCAGATTATTTTTAATCGTTCAATCGTGGTGATCAGCGTTTTTTGATCTTTTGCCTTTATAGCCCCCTTCATTGTCGCCATTTCGTTTTCCACTTCCTCTAAGAAATCTCGCTCTACACTAAATTGAATTCTGTTTTTTACTTTTTCCCAGGCTTTAAACCCTTGTTTTAATTCTTGATCAGCTTCTTTCCATTTACCTTCATCTACCAATTTTTCAACTTTGTTGATTTGCCCTATTACATCGTCTTGTTTGGTTAATGACTTCTTTAAAAAAACTCCACTACCCATCATTGCAACAAAGATTAGAAGTATCAGAGATACAACTACAAAAATAACCCATTTTTTCATTTGAGACCTCCTAATATGTTTTAATATGGCCCCTTAAAATCCCCGATTTCCATTGATTGGATTATATCGGGAAATTTGTCTATATATAATTGTTCATTTGGTAAGATTACAGCAAAACTCACTTGTGAAAAATCATCAATTCCTTGTGCTTGCAACTGTTGTTGTAACCATTCTCTCGTTTTTTTTCTGTTCTGAAGATTTTGTTCAATGATTTTCCCGTCTAAAATAACTTCTGTCATAAGCTGATTTGGAGGAACAATGATTTGTAAATCCTTTCTAGTCACAGGTTCATATTCAGCCTTTTTAAGCACTGTCAATTTACCGTCAGGTTCTAATAAAGCAAATTCTACCTGTGTAATATCAAAAATATCTCTATCTCGTAACTGCGATAACAGTTCATCGTAACGATACCTTAAATTTTTGAGATTTTGTTCTAAAATTTTACCATGCTGAATAAGAATAGTAGGTTGGTCATCTACCACTTTGGCCATCCATCGGTGTTTAATCGCTAAACGCTGTAATAACCAAACTAAAACAACCCAAGTGGCAAGTCCAAGCCATTGGGGTAATGGTTTTATTGAGAGGTCTATACTTAGGGATGAAGCCGCTGATCCTATGGTAATTCCCGCCACATATTCAAATGCGGTAAGTTGACCCACTTGTTGCTTACCTAATAGTCTGGTAAATATCAATAGGGTGGTAAATGCGATGACTGAACGAACAATTGTTACAATCGATTCATCCATTTTAAAACGACTCCTTCTCACTGCGGTTTAATATAGTCATCTACGATCCCTAAATCTTGATCTTCTGGCTCTTTTTTTTGCACCTGCATCGTATCCTCATAAATATGGGTGAACATTCGTTGTTGGTCTTGTGGTATGTTTCCTTGGTTTGTATCATCATTCTGATCAATGATTAGATTGTTCTTTTCATCTAACACAGCTAGAGAAATCGTTTTAATCATTTCTTCGCTATATCCTTGCAAAGATAATCTTGTAAAAAGTTGTTCCGGTGATAGGTTTATTTTAGCCAAATTATCATATTGGATGACACCGTCGATGATTAATGGCACAGGCAAACCCTCATATCCGGGCACATAGGAAATATCATTAGGTGTTAATGGCCTTTTGGATGAATTAGGAATGACACTCATTTTCCCCGTCTCTTCCAAAATAGCAAATTCCACATCTTTTACATGACTAAATCCTTTGTAACGAAGTTCTGCTAACATTTCCGTTAACGTGATTTTGGCCTTATTTAAACCTTGTTCATCAATATTCCCATGTCTTACAAGAACAATGGGCTCTTCCTTTAATTTCCTGCCCCATTTATTTGACCGTAAGAGATAGGAATAGATTGCAGCTGTTGCAGTAATAATTCCTGCTGGAATAATCAGCTCTGCAAAATGATCTGTACGAATTGGTTCAGATAGGATATGGGTAAGCATAATCAGTAAAAAAATTTGAAAAGTTGGCATCTCACTGAAACTTCTTTTGAATACAACTTTCAATACAAAAAAGCCAATGGCAATCATAGTGATACTAAGGCCAGCAAGTCTAAGCCATTCCATCTATCTATTCCCCCTTTTTCTTTATCTATAATAGATTTCGCTATTTTCACTCTGCTTATACAAACACAACAAAACCCACAAAAGTGACATCTTCCTTCGAAGCATATTCCGATTACTTTTGTGGGCTTGTTTTTCTATACCATTTTGTTAACATCTAAATATTGAGCAATTTGCTCATCTGTTAGAATCCCTTCATCCTTTACAACTTCTCTTACTGTTTTACTAGTTGCATAAGCTTTTTTGGCTACTTCTGCTGCTTTATCATAACCTATCGCCGGATTAAGGGCAGTGGCTAAAGCTAAACTTTGTTCCATTAGTTCCGCACAGCGTTTGGGATTCGCTTGAATTCCTTTTACCGAACGATCATTAAAGGCTTTGATTCCGTTGCTCAGAATTTGAATGGAATGTAATAAATTATAAGCAATCACAGGCATCATCACATTTAATTCTAATTGAGACGCTTGACCAGCAGAGGTAATGGTTGCATCATTGCCGATCACTTGACTTCCGATCATATTCATCATCTCAGCCATTACAGGATTTACTTTTCCGGGCATGATCGATGAACCTGGTTGCACTGCTGGGAGTGTGATTTCAGCTAATCCTGTTCTTGGACCAGAACTAAGGAGGCGAAGATCACTTGCAATTTTGATTAAATGAACGGCTAAATTCTTTAACGCCCCACTTAATTTGATTGCACCCTGCGTATTTTGCATAAACATGAAGCGATCTTCAGGTGTTCTAAAAGGTAAACCTGTTAATTTTGCTACCTGGTTAATGGCTAACTCGGCATAGTTAGGATGAGTATTAATTCCAGTACCTACTGCATTTCCTCCTAAACCGATCTGATAAAGTAAATCTGAACTCTCCACAATGGTTTTCTTTGCTTCAACTAACGTCATTTGATAACCATAAAATTCTTGACCTAATCTCATTGGAACAGCGTCCTGTAAATGAGTTCGCCCTGATTTGATGATAGAGTAAAAATCTTTTCCTTTTTGATTTAAGGTTTCAATAATCTCATCGAGAATGGGTAGTAGATCATGTTGTACTCCTTCTGCTGCTGAAATGTTGATCGCTACGTGAATTGTATCATTTGTCGATTGGGCCATATTAACATGGTCATTGGGATGAATGATTGATGTATCCCCTTTTTCCCCGCCAAGCAATTCAATTGCCCTATTGGCTATCACTTCGTTAGCATTCATATTTTGTGAAGTTCCTGCACCAGCTTGGTAAACATCTACAACAAATTGATGATCCCATTTCCCATCGATCACTTCTTGTGCAGCCAGCATAATTGCTTCTGCCTTCTTTTGTTCCAAAGCCCCAACTTTAGCATTGGCATATGCTGCTGAATATTTAATAATACCTTGAGCCCGGATAAATCTTCTAGGTAAATGTAGTCCGCTAATCGGAAAATTCTCAACTGCTCTTTGGGTTTGCGCTCCATAATAAGCATCTTTTGGGACTTTTACTTCTCCTAATGAATCTCTCTGAATTCGATATTCGCCTTCCATCTGTTTTGCCTCCTTACTGTTCACCCTTCTATTTTCTTTTTTTCCTTTACTCTTCCTTTGTATTTCTTTTTTATGCCGTTACCCTATCATTTGAATCTTATCTATTTATGAAAACGTTTTTTTTATCATATCAAATTTTTTCAAGAAGATTTGAAGCAAAGTTTTTTTCTGACACTTCCATTCACAAGTATTTTCTATGCTAAAATGTTAATATGGAGAAAATGGATATAAATAGAAATCGTAATAGGGGGAAAGAAATGACTAGAGTAAATTCCGAAAGCTTATACGTGCAGGCACTAGAAGTGATTGTAGGTGGAGTGAATAGCCCTTCTCGCTCTTACAAAGCGGTAGGTGGTGGCACACCAACATTTTTTGAAAAAGCAAAAGGCCCTTATATGTGGGATGTTGATGGAAAGCGGTATATTGATTATTTGGCAGCTTATGGTCCCTTAATATTAGGACATGGGCATCCCAAGTTAATAGAAGCCATTACGGCTGCAGCAACTGAGGGTACCCTATACGGCACTTCAACTCCTTGGGAGGTTAAGTTTGCGAAAATGATTCGCGAAGCCATACCTTCTATGGAAAAAATTCGATTTGTTAACTCTGGTACAGAAGCAGTGATGACCACCATTCGAGTAGCCAGAGCTTATACAGGAAGGACAAAAATCTTAAAATTTGAAGGATGTTATCATGGACATTCAGATTTAGTCCTTGTCGCCGCAGGGTCAGGTCCTGCCACACTTGGTATCCCAGATAGTGCAGGAATTCCACAAAGCATCGCTAGTGATGTGATTACAGTTCCCTTTAACCAGCTAGAGCCATTAAAAGAAGCATTGGAAAAATGGGGAGAAGAAATCGCTGCAGTCTTGGTTGAGCCGATTGTAGGGAATTTTGGTATTGTCATGCCAAAGCCAGGTTTTCTAGAATCAGTGAATGAACTTACCCACCAATATGGCGCATTAGTCATTTATGATGAAGTTATTACTGCCTTTCGCTTTATCTATGGCGGGGCACAAAATCTCTTAAATGTGATTCCGGACATGACAGCACTTGGAAAAATTATTGGTGGTGGTTTACCAATTGGCGCGTATGGTGGTAAAAAGGAGATTATGGAACAAGTAGCTCCTTTAGGTCCTGCCTATCAAGCAGGAACAATGGCTGGAAACCCTGCATCGATACGAGCAGGAATCGCTACGCTTGAAGTCCTTTCTGATCAAAGTCTGTATGAACAAATGGATCTGCTGGGTAAACAATTAGAGGAAGGGATCACCCATTTAGCAGAAAAATATGGACACGAAATCACCATTAATCGTTTAGGTGGCGGATTTACAGTTTTCTTTGGTTCCCATCCAGTTGTAGATTATAGAGGAACTCAACAAACTGATACAGAAAAATTCGCAAGGTTCTTTAAGCTTTTATTAAAAGAAGGAATTTTAATTGCCCCTTCAAAATATGAAGCGTGGTTCTTAACGATTTCCCATACCAAAAAAGAGATTGAGGATACGTTGACAGCAATTGACCGTGTTTTTTCAAAACTATAGAAGCTCTTTCTTAAGGCAAGTTAACATGTATAATTTTTGCATAAATGAGATGGCTGTTTTAAAAAAGCCGTCTCATTTATATTTAGCGATACCAAAGTTTATCGAATAGATTTTAAACGCTTACAATTGAATAAAAGCGCTTACATACGAATAAATAAGCACAAATCCTATTGTATACTCATAAAATACATGATATGATTTAATAAATTTTTAGAATAATATTATATTTGAACGTTCAAATATGACATTTTAAAATATAAATAGGAGGTGTATGGTCAGTTTGACCGATAAGATGAAATGGATCGATGAACATGATAGTTGTGGCATTGTTGCAGTCATCGAGAAGAATGGTCTTCCCACGAACGATAATCTTCATAAAACAATTGATGTTTTAAATAAACTAGAACACCGTTCCGGATTTATTAATGGAGAAGGAGATGGAACCGGTTTACTAACAGATATACCAAGAAAACTTTGGGCTGAGAAATTATCTTCTAAACAATTATCACCCCAGCTAGCTTATGAGCCTAAATTTGTAGTCGGCCATATTTTTATTGATTCCACGGCTGATTCCTATTCAACTATTCAAGAAAAAATTAGAAAACAATTTGCAGAATATCAAATTGAAATCTTATTAGAGGAAGAAAAGCAGGTTGACAATAGTCAATTAGGCCCTAACGGAAAACAACGTGAACCTCTCTTTTGGCAGATCGCCTGTATATCAAATGTTCCAGTAGAGGAAATACAAAATCAGTTATTTTCTCTGTTAATCGAGATTGAAAAAGATCGAAAAGTCCATGTAGCATCATTAAGTAACCACTCTGTTGTATATAAAGTGATGGGCACTGCAAAAGTATTAAATCACTATTTTTTTGATCTAAATAGCCCATTATTTGAAACCCGAGTTTCGATTGGCCATAATCGCTACTCCACCAACACCTTGTCCCACTTTTTTCGCGTACAACCCTTCTCTTTACTTGGACACAATGGTGAAATTAATACAATTCAACGCTTAAGAGATGAAGCGACGATGTTAAATATTCCACTTGTACATGAAGGTAGCGATTCACAAGATTTAAATCGTCTGATTGAAGGCTTAATGGTCCGTCATCAATTCTCTTTATTCACTGTAATGGAACTTGTTTTCCCTCCTATTTACAATGAGATTTGGAGAATTGATACCAACCTAAAAGATTTATATGCTTTTTTAAGACATTTATGGGGACCCTTTTCCCAGGGACCAGCAGGTATTGTTTCTAGATATGAAAATCAATGCGTCTTTAGCGTAGATGCGCTTGGACTTCGTCCACTCTGGCAAGTGGAAACAGAAGATACCCTTTATTTTTCTTCAGAACAAGGGATCGTTACATCAAAGCAAATGATAAGTGAACCTAAGTCTTTTGCACCTGGAGAAAAGGTTGGGATTCTTCTTCAAGAAAATCAGCCGATTATACGATTAGACCATCAACAAATACAGCAATTGGTTTTAAAAGAAGTATACACTCGTTATCCTATTAAAGATTACCAAAAAAAGTTAAATCCACCCCACTTTCCTAAAACCAGTTCATTTTATCCTGAATTTAAAGAAATCCCCAATTCTGTCTACGCTGGTTTTGGTTGGGAAAAGGAACATATTGATTTGGCTGAACAAATGGCCACTACTGGTAAAGAACCGATTCGATCTCTTGGATATGATGGCCCCTTGGCTATTTTATCGAAAGAACGCGTCAATCTAGCAGACTTTTTAAAAGAAACAGTTGCTGTAGTTACCAATCCTGCCATCGATCGTGAACGAGAAATTGAACATTTCTCTACCAGAATGATTTTAGGGGGAAGAGAAACTTTTAGTCCCCATGAAGTAGGAGATATTTCCTTTGAGATTAAAACACCGATTCTTTTAGAAGGAGAAATAGCGCAAAATATCGTTTCAGACCTTGGAACAACGTCTTTAGAGCAAACCATTGCCTATTTTATGCAAGAAGCAAAAGAGTTCGTTGCGATCCTTTCATTAACCTTCAATCCTGATCAATCGATAAAAGAACGATTAGAACAACTAAATCAGGATGCTATACATGCTGTGAAAAACGGGGCTAGGGTGATTATTTTAGATGACCAAGAGCTCTTCAATGGTTTTAAACAATTATGGCTAGATCCCCACTTAGCGATTGCCTCTATCGATATGGCTTTAAAGAATGAATACATGGAAGGGGAAAACCTTAGGAGAAAGGTAAGCATTATTCTTCGTTCCGGGGCAATTCGTCATTTGCATGACATTGTCACTGCAATTGGTTTGGGAGCTGATGCCATCTCTCCTTACCTATTATTTGCTACTGTTTCACAAAAGCAAAAAGAAGATTCAATCAAAAACCTTTTTGATGCACTCAATAAAGGAATCGAAAAGGTGATCTCCACCTTGGGGATTCATGAGCTTAGAGGCTATCAACGATTATTTTCATCAATCGGATTCCATCAAGAAATTGCAGACATTTTAAATATCCCTAATTTCTATGGAAATAAAAAAGCTGGCTATTCTTTTTCTCATTTAGAAGAGGATGCTAAAAAACGAGCTGATGATTTTAATCATCAAACTCAACCATTACGAAATTACCGTTTAACCACTCGGATTTGGAAGGCGATTAGTCAGGTGGCATCTGGAGCTGACTCATATCAGATTTACCAAGAAAAACTTCGTGATCAAGAATCTGAAAACCCGATTGCACTTCGCCATATCCTTGATTTTAAGGATGGGTTCGAGCCAATTCCAACTGACGAAGTCCATATTGGTATAGGGCAACACGATTATCCTTTTGTCATTAGCTCTATGTCCTTTGGCTCTCAAAACGAAATTGCTTTCCGAGCCTATGCTGAAGCTGCTTATCAACTTAATATGATGAGCTTAAACGGTGAAGGCGGCGAAATTAAGGATATGTTAGGTATGTACCCAGAACACCGAGGGATGCAGATCGCATCAGGACGTTTTGGGGTCAACATTGAATTGATCAACTCCTCCCATTGGATTGAAATAAAAATTGGGCAAGGAGCAAAGCCTGGTGAAGGGGGCCATTTACCGGGGAGTAAAGTTTCTCACAAGGTAGCTGCCGCTAGAAATGCGACTCCTTACGCTGATTTGATTTCTCCTTCTAACAATCATGATATCTATTCTATTGAAGATTTAGCTCAAATCATATCGGAATTAAAAACAGGAAATCGTTTAGCAAAAATTATTGTCAAAGTCCCTGTTGTTCCTAATATCGGGACGATTGCTGTAGGAATAGCAAAAGCTGGTGCAGATGTTATTTCTTTAAGCGGCTATGACGGGGGAACAGGCGCTGCACGTGTGCATGCAATCCAGCATGTTGGTTTACCAATTGAAATAGGCGTGAAAGAAGCTCATCTTTCCCTAATCGATTCAGGATTAAGATCAAATGTAGAGATATGGGCTGATGGGGGCGTCCGCAGTGGTAAAGATGTGGTAAAGCTCGTTCTTCTAGGAGCAAATCGCATTGGGTTTGGTACTTTGGCCATGATTGCAATTGGCTGTACGAGTTGTAGAGGATGTCATTTAGATACTTGTCATGTAGGCATCGCGACACAAATAGAAAACATCGAAGAAGCAAATCAAAGAGGATTGAAACGTTTTGTACCTAGACAATTTGAACAATCTGTAGAAAATTTAAAACGTTTATTTACTGCAATCGGAGAAGAGGTTAAAGAATTAACGGGTCAACTTGGAAGTAAATCATTACAAGATTTAGTAGGAAGATCTGATTTATTGTTCCAGACGAAATATTTAGATCTGCTAGATTTAAAACCATTACTTGTTCCGGCAACGGTTCATAAGCAAGTGGTCAAAATAAAACAAGCAGCACAACCACTTTCACTAGCAGTTGGTGCAGAGGAAATAAATGTTCAATCATCTTTTGAGGCCAATGCATATGTAGATACGATCGTGAATAGCACAAACCGGATGCTGGGTACTAATCTATCCGGTAATCGGGTTCGATCTTATCTAGATGGGAGCTATCGTTCTCATCCACCCGTTCAACTCACTTTGAAAAAAGGTTCTATTCCTGGTAATGGATTAGCTGCCTATCTTGCCGATGGCATAAAAATCGAATTGCAAGGTGGAGGGCAGGATGGGTTAGGAAAGACAGCCTATGGTGGAAAAGTGAGTATTATGAAGACACCAAATAAAGATGGCGTCTATCTCAATGGTTCTGTAGGTAAAGGATTCTGCTATGGTGCGCAAAAAGGATTGTTTATGATTCAAGGAAATGCTGATTCCAGGGCAGGAATTCGTTTATCAGGTGCAGATATGATTATTGGTGGAGAGATTACTTCTCCCCTTCAGGATCATCTTGGAGGAATTGGAGAGAGAGCAAATATTAAAGGCTTCGCCTTTGAATATATGACAAATGGCCGGGCAGTGGTATTAGGAGATCCGGGTCCCTGGATCTGTTCAGGAATGACTGGCGGAACAATCTACCAACGACTTGTGCCAGAATTTGGGCTCGATATTGATGCGATAAAACGTCGAATTGCAAAAGGAGCCAAAGTAGAGATTCTTCCGTTAGATGAAAAAGGTAAAGCTGATTTAACTGAATTACTTCATCTATATATTCAAGAATTACTTAAATCAGGTCAAAAGGAAACAGGAAGCCGACTCTTGCTTCTACTAAATGATTTAGACTCACACTTTGTAAGAATCGTCCCTGCAAACTCTCTTCACCATTAACCCACAAAAGTAAAAAAAGGTTTGTATATTCCATCGCGCTCCGTCATCCGTGCCCTTCTATGAATAAAGATTACGGAGAGAAGGGCACTTCTGAAGGTCGCAGCTTATGGAATATACAAACCCTTAAATGACTAATGGAAGAAAGTTATACTTTCTTAATCTTAAAAAAAAACCAGGTCATCGCCTGGTTTTTTTATGCTATAATATGTTCAATATTTTGCTTATATGAGGAAAGGTAGGTTTATACAGTGGGAGAACTGAGATTAGGAATCAAAGATGGTTTGCCCATTGCCATTGGCTATTTACCTATTGCTTTAACTTTTGGTATCTTATCAATTCAAGCAGGATTGAATCCTTTTGAAGCAACAGGAATGTCCATTTGGGTATTTGCAGGAGCAAGCCAATTTATTGCAATCAATTTACTTCAATCCCATGCTCAAATACTTGAAATCGTTTTAACCACGTTTATTCTTAATTTGCGGCATCTTCTGATGAGTACATCTTTATCTAGAAAGTTACAGGCAACACCTATGATCAGCAGTTTATTATCCTTTGGTATCACTGATGAAACGTTTGTTGTTGCAAGTATGAGCGAAGAGAAATTCAATATTGGAGGAAAATATTTTTTAGGATTAGCCGCCACAGCATATGTTGGTTGGGTAGTAGGAACTTTTATTGGTAGCCTATTTTCTCAAATGATTCCAGCTTCTTTAACAGCGGGTATGGGTATTGCTCTTTATGTGATGTTTATTGGCTTATTGGTTCCCTCTATGAAAAAATCATGGCAAATCACTTTTATTGCCATCTTTAGTGGTTTAATAAACTGGATCATCTCTATGGTATTTACTTCACTTTCAAGTGGCTGGACGATTATCATTGCCACATTAATAGCAACTACGGTAGGTGCGTTTCTACCTCAAGAGGAGGAAATCATATGAATACTTGGATATTAATCTTTGCCATGTTCATTGTTACTTACTTACCAAGAATGTTTCCTATGTTATTTAAACAATTTCAATTTCCTAATTGGTTAAATCGTTGGTTAAAGTTTGTTCCTTATGCTGTCTTAGGTGCTTTAATTTTCCCTGGAATTATGGAGGCTAACCCTTCACATCCTACTTATGGATTAATAGCTGGTATTATTGGGGCGATTATTGCTTGGTTCTATTCAAATCTAATTTTAGTCGTGATTAGTAGTTTAATGGTGATGTTATTTTTACAATTTATATTTTGAATGGACAAATGATTTCACATAGTCTCGCTCTATTTTTTCTCCGTATTTGGTCTTCATAGAGAGATGAACTCTTAGGTTTGCGATTGATTTAACATTGGGTAAACGCCACTCAGCATTAATCATTGAATGGTTGATCCTTGGTGTTAATTGGTTTTGGCCTCCATTGATATGAATCATAAGCGAATCCTTTTGCCAATAATCTGGAGGTTGAAATTGAATTTGTAGAGTTGATACCGAATCACATAGATTTTCCTGTCTTATATGGATTGCTTCATGTTGAAAAGAATCAAGAGAAACCATGATAAAAAAGGCTTCCCGCCTATTTCCTTTGATATGAATCTGATACGCTCCTGATTTAGGGTTTGACAATGAAAATTGATATAAATAAGCTCCATCAAACAAATCATCCATTTGAATACCTTCACTTCTCATCCTTATTTTTTGTTGATTCGGCATCACTAATTCAATTTCAACTTGTGCTGAGCTACTTAATCCTTGAATATCTATTCCTTTTTCATACTTTGGTACATAAAATTGAAAGGTTTCTTGATTTCCTCTTAATTGTCCACCATGTAATAGTAATGGATAAAGGATCCATTCCTGCTTTCTTTGCTCCAACTGAATGGGGTTTATTTTTTTGTGTGTATTCACAATTCTATCTATAAAAGGAAATATATTTTTACCTAGCCGTATATTGTCATGATTCCAATGGCCACTGATATGTGTTGAATAGGGTAGACCGGCATCTTTAACAAGTACAACTCCATCATTTGCCCCATATTGACTTAAATATTTTCCACTCCAATGCAAATAGGATGAAAGATGATTTGTTGCATCAACACCATAGATGGTGTAATAAGCTATTGGTTTTTTTTTTGCCATGACATCTATCTTTTCTCTCATTTTCTGCATATAACCTGTCTGCATTTGATACGTTCCCAAATCGTTATAGGCTAATAATTTAGCTAAATGTCTCCCTTTATCGCTAAAAGCCAAATCTGCTAAAGGACTTCCATAATGGGGAGTTCCTAATGTGATTAAACGGTCTACATATTCATAGCTCTGATAAAAAATTAGGGCTGTCTGGGCGTCAACTCCTCCTTTACTATGGCCGATAATATTTATTTTTTTATTGCCAAAAAAATGATAGATTTCTTTGATCCTTTGACTGAGAATTTTTCCATTTTCCCATATGCTTTCCTGACCAGTATTCAGGTCTACAAAAGCAGTTGGATAGCCTGCCCTTTTAGCTAATTGATACATGTCATTATGACCCGATTGATTTGTATTTTTAAACCACTTTTTTGAACTGCTATGTAAGCCATGGACAAAAAGTAGAGGCGGTTTCTCAGTCTCTTCTTCGGGTAAACCTACATACCAATTTCCAATTCGTCTAAAAGGATTTCTTGAAACTAAAACAGGATAGGATTGACTCATATTTATCACCCCATTTCTACACTATTCTATGACTTTCTTGAAATGAAGGTTTCACAATATTTTCAATAAATATTCCTTTATAAAGGAATGTGTTACCAATATGATTGAGGGGCAGCACCTTTTATTCAATGATTTTTCGAATAACATTATGATAAGCTTTAGGAAAACTTAGCTTATGAAGCTCCGCTTTTTTGAACAAAACCCACTGTTTAGGCCAATTTGAATCATGCTCAAGCTGCTCAATACCTATCCTATAGACCATCATATTCCAATGAAGATGAGTAAAAGTATGTTGCACATTCATCCAAGCTTGGTCTAATTTCAAATGAAAGCCATACATCTGATCAATCATCTCTTCCCATTCATTTTTCGTTAATGGGTCTTGGCTTTCTAAGGAGGGTACCTCCCACATTTTTGCTAATAAACCTTTATCAGGTCTTTTTACTAAAAATACTTCTTGTTCGGTCTCAATGACAAGACTTAAACGATGAATTGCTTTAATGGCTTTTTTTGTTGCCTTAACCGGTAAGTCCTCATGATCCCCTTCTTTTCTTCCTTCACATAAGTCCATCATTGGACAAATTAAACATTGTGGAGATTTTGGCGTACAAACAAGGGCTCCCAATTCCATTAAAGCTTGGTTAAATGAACCTGCTTCCTCCTCAGGAATAAGTTGAAGGACTAGGTTTTCGATTTTCAATCTTGTCTTTGCCTTGGTAATATCATCATACAAATGGAAAATACGGGAAATAACTCGCATCACATTCCCATCAACTGCTGGTTCTTTTTTACCATAAGCAATGCTTAAAATCGCACCAGCTGTGTAAGGGCCAATTCCAGGCAAATGAAGGATTTCTGTCTTTTGGTTAGGAACGATTCCATTATATTTTGCTTGAACTTCCTTTACACCTTTTAGCAGGTTACGTGCTCGTGAATAATAGCCTAACCCTTCCCATACTTTTAATACTTGTTCTTCCTCTGCATTAGCTAGATGTTCAAGTGTAGGAAATTGATTGATAAAGTTTTGATAATAAGGGATCACAGTATCTACTCTGGTCTGTTGCAGCATAATTTCTGAAACCCATATGTAATACGGATTTTGGTCCCTTCGCCAAGGTAAATCCCTTTTCGTTTCATGGTACCACTCTAATAGTTTCTTTTGAAAAAGATCTTTGTCTACCAAATCTAGTTTCTCTCTCCTTCATGTTGTCTTTGATCCACTGGATTAAAAAGCTATTTCTCGTCTATAATAGATTCTACAACACAGCCCACAAAAGTGACGACTTCCTTCGAAGCTTATTCCGAATACTTTTGTGGGGTACCATTATAACAATGAAAAGAAATCCGGAGGAGAAAAAACATGGATACAGGAACCCATTTTATTATTGGCATCAGTTTAGCAGGTCTGGCCCATGTCGATCCAGTTGTTTCTCAAGAACCACTTTTGGCACAAGTTATTCTTCTTGGAACAGTGATTGGATCACAAGCCCCAGATTTTGATGGAATTACGAGAATGCTCGGTGGAACCGCTAATTATATCAAAAACCATCGTGGGATTACCCACTCATTGCCGGCTTTTTTTGTCTGGCCAACTTTAATTTCATTTTTTCTCCTCATCTTTTATCCAACGATCCCATTTTCACATCTATGGTTATGGATCTTTATCTCTGTCTTTTTACATGTCTTTTTAGATCTGTTTAATCCTTATGGAACACAGGCATTACGACCGTTCAGTCAAAAATGGATAGCCTTAAATACAATCAATATATTTGATCCATTTATTTTTGTTAGTCATATTGTTGGTATTTTAATTTGGAGTTTTGAATGGTTAGATCCAAAAATTCTTTTTTCGCTTCTTTATCTTTTGACAATCATTTATCTCGTATGGAGACTATGTTTTCATCATAACCTTATCTCTACGCTACGCCAAGACTATAAGGTAACGGGTAAAATTACCATTCTTCCAACAATCCAATGGACGACATGGAATGTAATTGAAGAAAATGATGAAACTTATCGTATCGGGGTTATCCGTAACGACCAATTGGAATGGATAGATGAAAAAAAGAAGTTCAAAGATCATCAAAGTATTATCATGGCTAAACAAGACAAAAAAATTGAAGTGTTTTTATCCTTAACAGATTACGCATACCCAATGTGGAAGAAGACCTCTTTTGGGTATGAGGTAAGATTTATTGATTTACGTTATCGTTTTAAAAACCATTATCCTTTTATCGGTATTGTCTTATTAAATGAAGAAATGCAAATCATCGATTCTTATATAGGTTGGGTCTATAATCAGGAACATTTAACAAAAAAAATCCATTCATTATTAAACCAAAGTTAACATAACTATTATTATTTAACTAAAGCGTTACTATATTATATCTTTAAAATACTGATATTATTAAAATTTTCTATATTTTGCAACTTAATATAACTTTACATAACATTATTGAAACTATTTGGTATTTATTGTAACATAAAACTTGTTGCAAAATAATTTTATAAAGATCATTGTTTTGCAATCATAACAAATCACGAAGGGATATGAGGAGGCTTTTACAAGTGAACAAAAGTAAATGGTTTATTTTAATGATCGTATCACTCATCACAATTATGTCTATTTCCCTAGTAGGATGTTCATCTGCATCAAAAGAAGAACCAGAAAACAAAGCTGGGCAAACGGCTGAAACACCACAAGACCTTGAAAAGGAAAAAACAAATGTTCAATCTGCAATTCTTATAGCGGAAAACAAATTAACCCTTATTTTCGAAGATTTTACACCAGAGGGTTCTGATACAAGTTATTTAGTTGCTAAATCAAGATATAAAACACTTGATGATGTAAAAAAGTTTTTAAGTCAATATTATACTGAAAATGGCGCAAACGAAGCAGTAAGTAACTATGTTAAAATGGAAGATGTTCTAACATTAGGACAAGTTCCTACTTTACAATTACCTGAAGACTATTTTATTCTTTCAAGTCACACTTTAACTGAACAAGATACGTTTACAGTTGAGGGCGATCAAGCCACTTTAACCGTTACTGATAATGGTAAAACTATCACTTATACAGTAAAAAAAGTAGATGACAAATGGTTATTAGATAATAAAACAATAAAATAAGTATAAAAGCCTCGCATACGCACGAGGCTTTTACCATTTATACATAAAGACCGTATATGATTAAAATATACCCTTTTCCCTATCATTATTTTGCGCGAGCTTCTTCAAAACGTCTGCTTACATCTGCCCAGTTAATAATATTCCACAACGCATCAACAAATGCCGCACGCTTATTTTGATATTTTAAATAGTATGCGTGTTCCCAAACATCCATCACTAATACAGGAATAACTCCCCAAATCGTCAAATCTTGATGCTTTTCAGCTTGAAGGATAACTAATTGTTCTGAGGTACGATCCCAACCTAAGATTCCCCAACCAGAACCTTCAACTGCAACCGTTGCAGCAGCCATTTGCTTTTTAAATGCTTCAAAACTACCAAAGTCTTGTTGAATTTGTTCTGCAAGTGCACCTGTTGGTTCTCCTCCGCCATTTGGTGTTAAATTCGTCCAGAAAATGCTGTGTAAATAATGGCCTGACCCATGAAAAGCAGCTTCTCTTTCCCAATGTTTAATTAAAGCAAAGTCACCTGTTTGGCGAGCTTCTGCTAATTTTTCTAATGCTTTATTTAGCCCATCTACATATCCTTTGTGGTGAATATCATGGTGTAGTCGTACAGTTTGCTCATCATAATGAGGTTCTAAAGCATTGTAATCATAAGGTAATGCAGGTAATTCATGTTTTTTCATTTTAATTCCTCCTTTTAAATAAACAAGTATGTAGAATTTGCTCTACCTCTTAATTTCTCCTAAACTTCTTAAACTATCCAATTATTTTGCCATAACTTACCTCTGGTATTATTATGCAATAATTATTAAATAAAGTCAACAAAAAAGTATAATAAGTTTTTTAGTATATAAATATTGAAAATAATATAGTCCCAATTTTTTTAAAATTTTAAATAGTTAGTTGAATTTACATGTTTAAACATATACAATAAAAGTGAGAAATTATCTTAGAAAAGGAGGAATTATCATGTGGGTAGTATATAAAGATGTGTACAAAAATAAAAAAGGCGATAAATTGATAAGCAGGGATATTATCCAAGGATTTAATACGAAGGAACACGCGGAAGAATTATTAGAGAAACTACTCAACGAAAATATAATTGAAAATGTTGATTATACGATTGATCAGGTAAATACGATCCTTTAGTAAACCCTATTTTTTATGTATGCTCGTGCTGTGTATGCTGTATATGAAAAACCCCACCTTTAAGATGGGGTTTAATTTTGAAGATTTTTATATTCTATAGAGGGATAATATAAAATAACATCATAAAAAAGTGAACGACACTTCCTATTACGACGAAGATATGGAAAATCTCATGAAATCCAAATCGATTCGGGAAAAAATCTAGCCATTTGGTTGCATAAATAATAGCTCCAATCGTATAAGCTACCCCGCCAACAAACATAAGTACCATTGCTCCTGTTGGAAGCTGGCCAATCAATTGAAATAAGGGAACTAAGGCAATCCAGCCTAAAGAAACATAAAAAGCTGTAGATACATAACGAGGAAGGTGGATAAACCATATTTTTAGTATGATACCGATAATAGCGAGTACCCATACTGAAATAAGCATTGCCCACTTCCATTTCCCTTCTAAGCCGAAATAAAAGACTGGAGTGTAAGATCCGGCAATTAAAATATAGATCGCTACATGATCTAATTTTTTTAATACCAACTCTTTTTTAGGTGTTGTTTTAATCCAATGATACAAAGAACTTGCACCATAAAGCAAAATTACACTTATCCCGTAAATAGTCATGATGACAAGTTTTGAAAGATTATCCCTAGATAGGATGACTAAAAAGACTAGTCCAACAATGGCCGCAATAAAGGAAACGAAATGGGTCCAAGTGTTTACAGGTTCCTTCATCTTTAAAATATTTTTCAACTAGCTTACCTCTTTTCTCCCTTAAATGATTAAACTATAAAATTAATCATACCCAATTTTTGAATAAAAAACAAATTAAAAAGACCCAATCATCGATTGAGTCTATCATTATTCACTCTTGCACTAAGTTTTCCATCATATCCTCTACTTCTTCAACATATTTTGCTAGTTCTTGAAGGGCAATCGATTGTTCCTTTGCCTTATTTTCATTTACCTGTACCTGTTGAAGAATATTAGCAAAGGCCTGATGAACAAGCACTAAAATCTCTTGAACTTGTTTTACAGATTCTTCACTATTACTTGCAAGTTTTCGTATTTCATTGGCCACGATTGTAAATCCTCTGCCTGCTTCTCCAGCTCGTGCTGCTTCAATTGCCGCATTAAGGCCAATCAATTTACTTTGCGAGGCGATATCCTTAATTAATTTCAAAGCGGTGGTTACTTCTTTTACTTGATCCCCTGCATTGATTACTTCGGCTGAAGTAGATTTGCTTGTAACAGCAAAATCTTCGGAACTAGCAGCTAATTCTTCAATCGTGGCAGCCATATTTTGTAATTGGCCATAGACATTTTCTGCAGCTTTTTGCTGTTTTATTTGATGTTCATTATTCTTTATCCATAAGATTACTGTACGAACGGCAACGCGAACGATCGGTTTCATCATCTGTGGATCACCAGTCATTCCGATGACCCCAATCCGTTTCCCTTGATATTCAATTGGTAGATTGCATCCTGCACGAACACCTTCTAACTTTGCAGCTTCTTCCTCTGTTACCAACGCTTCATTGATCATTCCTAACATGATTTGTCTTGCACTTTCATGAATGGTGCCAATACGTTCTGGTCTTGTAGATGAGATAATCACTCCACCTTCTCCCATTACATTCACATGTTGGCCTGTTTCCTCATGAAGGATTTGGACAATCTCATCATAAAATCCCTCTTGTACACTCATGATGTCATTACTCACTTTACATTCATCCTCTCCAATATTATCCATAACTGCTTAGATTATATATGAAAGGGGAAACATTTTCACTCTACATGTTAACTAAAAAAAGAGGCCATAAGTACCATATTTTTCGTACATACACATAAATTTAGGGCGAATTTACTATTTTTAATTCTTAAGCATTGTTCTCATTTATTTTACAAAAGTATTTTTTTCATTGAAATTTCTTGAATAATTTAATTTACTAAAGGATATTTTTTGTGTAAAATGAATGAATAAATATAAAAGTATAA
>NZ_JBLWFI010000002.1:216798-226554 GCF_048898065.1 Tepidibacillus infernus | reverse complement strand
TATAAAAATTATTTTGAGAGGTGATGTTATGTTAAAAGACTTAATTGGCACACTCGGTGACATTGTCTGGGGTCCTCCGATGTTGATTCTTCTTGTCGGAACTGGTATTTTTCTTTCTCTTCGTTTAAAATTCATGCAATTTTCTCAATTACCTTATGCCCTAAAACTTGCTTTCTCTAAAAATCAAGATGATCAATCAGAGGGAGATATTTCCCACTTTGCCGCATTAATGACCGCTTTAGCTGCTACGATTGGCACAGGTAACATTGCTGGTGTAGCAACAGCTGTTATCTTTGGTGGACCTGGAGCTGTCTTTTGGATGTGGGTCACAGCGATCTTTGGTATGGCAACCAAGTATGCAGAAGCCATTCTTGCAGTAAAATATCGGACAATTGATGCAAGAGGTGAGATGGCTGGCGGACCAATGTACTATATCGAGAAAGGCTTAGGCTGGAAATGGTTAGGTGTACTATTTGCGCTATTTGCTTCCTTTGCTGCATTTGGTATTGGTAATATGGTTCAATCTAACTCTGTTGCTTTAGCTGTTCAAGAAAGCACAGGATTAACTCCTTGGATTACTGGAATTATTCTTATGATTTTTACTGGCTTAGTTCTTTTAGGTGGTATCAAAAGTATTGGTAAAGTTACCTCTTATCTCGTTCCATTCATGGCTGTTTTTTATGTTTTAGGAGGATTAATTATTATTTTCTTAAATCTTGACAAGGTGCCAGGTGCTCTTGGCCTTATTTTCGGAAATGCTTTTACGGGCCAAGCTGCTGTAGGTGGTGCTCTTGGAGCTGTTATTCGTTACGGAGTGGCAAGAGGAGTTTTCTCTAATGAGGCTGGATTGGGATCAGCACCAATTGCTGCGGCTGCAGCAAAAACAGATATGCCAGGTCGTCAGGCACTTGTATCGATGACAGGGACCTTCTTAGATACGATTGTTGTTGCAAGTATAACAGGGATTGTACTTGTTATGAGTGGTCTATATGCCGGGGTTGATTTAAGTAACCCTCAAGCTGCTGAACTTACTGTTAGAGCCTTTGAGCAATTCTTACCCAATATAGGTCAATGGATTGTTTCCATCGGAATTATTTTATTTGCTTATTCCACGATTCTTGGTTGGGCTTATTATGGTGAGAAGAGTTTCGAATATCTATTTGGTGCAAAATCTGTATTTTTCTATCGTTTGGTTTTCACCATTGCAGTCTTTATTGGAACCACCTTTGAATTAAAAACTGTTTGGGATATTGCTGACGTGCTAAATGGAATGATGGCTGTTCCAAACTTAATTGGTCTTCTAGGCTTATCTGGTATTGTCGTAGCGGAAACAAAACGTTTCCAAGAGCAACGTAGATTAGAACTAGAAAAGCAAACCTCCACTTTTTCAGGTTAATTTAATTTACTTTCAGGTCTAGAAAAATAAGGGGATGGAGTAAGTAAGAGAAAGTTTAAAGAGGTGCATTTCCCCAATAGGAATGCACCTGTTTCTTTTCACTCTACCATATCTGGTGATAAAACATAGGCATAAACTAATTTTGCAGTCTGCTCCAATGACCGTATTTACAGGAATATTGGACTGATAAAATCCCCCACCTCAACTTTTACTAAATATCATATCAGAATGAAGTTTTTGTCATATTATGTTAAAATTAAGGATAGAAAAGAAAAGAGGGGATTTGCATGAATATACAGGAAATTGAAAAAAGAATCAATGAAACAAAAGAACTTACTTCTTCAGAAATACATCTGCTTTGGAAGAAATCCTTAGAAGATAGTAATCAAGCAAAAGATCAGTTGAAGTTTTATTATATGAAATCATTGTTACGAATTAAACCGTTATATGCTCATATAGAAGATCATGTTTTTTATACGACACTCGAGCAATCCGTAACAAAAGCATTAGAGCGTGGACTGAAATTTCGTGTAGAAGATTATAAAGCCTATATGAATCTTGCAAGCCAAACCTATTTTAAATATTTTTTACAGCCTAAAACAGAATCATTACATGTTCCATCCCTATTGTACCAAGCCTTTTTGAGACTAGAAGGGATTTTTGCTAAAGTTCCTTTACTACAGCAACAAAATGAACAAAAACAAATTGAGCTATTATCGAAAGGGTTTGAATACTCGATCTTCTCTACTCGTCTTCTTTATTATAGCTATTTAAAATGGAAACAGAATCAGCTTAGACAAGTAGATATAGATTTAACTGTCTCACTACTTCCTGCACCTCAACGTGTTGAATGGGAAATCTTTTATGAAAAAAGTTTAGAAGAGGTGGAGAAAACCATTCTAACTGAATTGAAATAAGTGAACTTCTTTGGAGGCGCTTAGAGGTTTCGTGGTAACTGTTCAACTGAATAGAAAAGAGGTCAAACGATGCATGAATTTTTTACCATTCTTGTCGATATCATTTTACCAGTTTTTATATTAATTTCTTTAGGCTTTTGGTTGCATCGGAAATTTCAACTAGATTTATATACATTAGCGAAAATTAATATTTATTATCTAGTTCCATCTATTATCTTTACTAAGCTATATAATGTTGAATTCTCACTATATTTATTTTTACAGATATTTCTCTTTTTTGTTCTTCAAATAGCTTTTTTGTATTTTCTGACTTGGCTAGTAAATAAAATCTTTCATCATGAAAAAGGTTTGGGAACGGCGTTTTCCAATAGTGTCATTTTTTATAATTCTGGAAACTATGGGGTTCCAGTTAATGATTTAGTATTTCGGCATGATACTTTTGCAATGAGTATACAAGTTATTGTTTTAACACTACAAAATATCTTTACTTTTTCATATGGAGTATTTGCTTTACAGTCAGTAAACGGTAGAAATCTTAAAACGATTTTAAGTTACTTTAAAATGCCAGTCTTTTACGCTATGGCATTAGGAATTTTATTTAATGTTTTAAATATACAGGTCCCATCCTTTGTGTTGGTTCCAGTTAACTATATATCAGATGCTTTAATAGCGATTGCATTGTTAACATTAGGTGCGCAGGTTGCTAATTTGAAAATACAATATATTAATCTAACTATCTTTTTTAGTCTTTTTTTCCGCTTATTAGTCGGACCAGCTATATCATTTGTCATAATTTGGTTGTTTCATATTGAAGGGATAATGGCTCAAGCGATGATATTATCCGCATCAATGCCCACAGCAGTAAATAGTGCAATTATTGCTCAGGAATATAACAATGAACCTGAATATGCGGCACAGGTCGTATTACTTAGTACTTTATTTAGTTCATTAACAGTTACGATGGTAATCTATTTAGTAAGATTATTTTTGTGAAAAAAATGATACTCTTAATCCAAATGTACAGGGTTAAACACAATAACCCCAAAATGGGGTTATACTCTATAATCTATTACTGGATTCTATAATCTTATTCCGTAACCATCCTAAACCTTCCACGTGTATTTCAACAATATCATTAGCTTTTAAATATCGTGGAGGGGTGAATCCCTCTCCAACACCCGCTGGCGTTCCGGTTGCAATTACATCTCCCGGCTCAAGAGTTGTTCCCTGTGAGATAGTTGAAATGATTGTTGGGATGTCAAAAATAAGTTGTTCGGTATTAGCTGACTGACGAACTTCACCATTAACACGGGTTTCAATATGTAAATTATTAGGGTCTATTATTAAAGATTTATAGGCAATAAATGGTCCCATAGGACAAGCCGTATCCAAACTTTTTCCTAAAAAGAATTGCTTGTGACGTTTTTGTAAATCACGTGCTGTAATGTCATTGATCATTGTATAACCAAAAACATAATCAAATGCTTCTTCCTTGGATATTTTACTTCCCTTTTTCCCAATAACAACAGCTAATTCACCTTCATAATCTAATGCACTCGTGATGTCTGAATGATTCCATATATCTGCAAAAGGACCATTAACGGAAGTGGCTGCTTTTGTAAATACCATTGGATGTTTTGGTATTTCATCAGCAGAGCCCATTTCCAAAGCATGGGCGGCATAGTTTTTACCTAAGCAGAATATATTCTTTGGCGGGCGAGGAATTGGAGCCAGCAATGTAACCTCTTCAGAATTTAGCTGATATACCCAATTCCTATTTTCTTGTAGTTCTACCCATTCTAACAATTCATTTACATCTTTAATAAAACTATCTCCAAGTGTTATCGCCTCTATCATAGAGGTTGGTAAAAGTTTAACCTCTTTAGCTGATTGAGCTCTCTGCAAATCAATCACTTCTGTAACTTCCTCATTAACGACTCCTAGTTTTGTTTCTTGCCCTAGTTGAAAAGTTACAAATCTCATTTTCTCCCCATTTCCTTTCTTAATAAATTTATATTTTTTATTATTATCATTGTATAACCTTCTAGTCTTTATAAAAGATGAAAGCTTAATACCAACCTCCGCTTAAAGAAATATCTAATCTTTAAATAAAAAGCTGCTACTTCAAACGTGAATACGTAAAGTGACGAATAGTTCACATGATTCCACTTGACTCAGCTAATAGCTCTACTAAATGGACGACTCTTACCTTTTGTTGGAGCCCTTGGTCGATCACGCCTTTTTGCATTTGAATCAAGCATCCTGGATTTGTTGTGATGATTGTTGAGGCATGGGTCTCTTTTACTGTATCCATTTTTAAGTTTAAGATTTTCATTGATTCCTCATAATGGATTAAATTATAGATCCCGCCTGATCCACAACACATGTTGGGTCTTTTCATTTCTACTAATTTTAGACCAGGAATTTGTTTAATCAGTTCTAAAGGTTCCTCTTTTATTTTTTGGACATTTGTCATATGACAAGAACGTTGATAAGTAACAATTTCGTTCACTTGTTTTTTTAACGGGAGAGGACTCGCTTCCACCAAGACTTGACTAATATCCCTAACTTTTGCTACAAAACGCTTTGCCTTTTCAGCATAGTCGGGATCATCGGTAAGTAATTGATCGTACTCAATGAGTGCCGCACCACACCCTCCAGCATTATTTACAATATAATCAATGTCTAGTTTTTCAAATACATCAATATTTTGTTTTGCTAATGCAATCGCCTGCTCATGGCCACCTGAGTGAGCATGTAAAGCCCCACAACAGGTTTGATTTTCAGGAATGACAACTTCAATATTCGCTAGCTTCATCAACTCTACAGTATAATGATTAATCCGCTGGTAGATTCCTTGCATAATACATCCTTGAAAAAAGGCAACTTTTATCTTTGGCTTCTGACTTGTGTTTTTAAGCGTACTTTCTTTTTTCCTATTATGATTGGATGGTAATATTGGTAATGTACGTTCATACTCACCTAAATGGTAAGGTAATAAATCTATTATTTTTGTAGTGTGAGCCATTTTTTGTAAACCTGTTTTTTGATATAACCAAATTAGATTACCTAAAGAAACCATAACCTTCTGTTTGGGAAAAACGTGTTTAAATAAGATATTTCGAATGATCCGAACAGAGGGTTTATAGGTCTTATGTTTTTCTAAAACTTTCTTTGCAGAATCAAGAATCCTTTCATACTGTACTCCAGTTGGGCAAGCTGTTTCACAGGCTCGACAACCAACACATAGTTCTAATGGTTCTCTAATTTGATTAATATCTTTGATTTTCCCTTCTGCCACCATTTTGACGAGATTGATTCTTCCCCGAGGAGAGTGGGTTTCTTTCTCCATTGTTAGATACGTAGGGCAAACAGGTAAACAATAACCGCATTGGACACAGGCATTGGTTAAATCATAGCGTAAATCCTGTTGGAGTTGATTAAGTAGTGTACTCATTCACTTAACACCAACTTCTGACCTGGTTCAGGGAAAATTTTTCCAGGGTTTAAGATATTATTGGGATCCCATGCTTTTTTAATGCGTTTCATCATCTCTAAACCCTCTTCACCTAATTCCATTTTCATGAAGGGAGCCTTCATTATTCCAATTCCATGTTCTCCTGAGAGTGTCCCTCCAAGTTCAATTGTAGCGCGAAAAATTTCTTCTACGGCCTTTTCTACCCGTTTCATTTCTTCTTTATCTAGCTTATTGGCAATAATATTTGGATGTAGATTACCATCACCAGCATGACCAAAAATCACAAGATGAAGCTGATATTTTTCTTTAATTTCTTTTAACCGTTTAAACATCTCTGGAATTTTGCTTCTTGGAACTGTTGCATCCTCGGAAATTTTCGTCGGTTTAATTTTTACAATTGCTGGAGAAACCAGTTTCCTCGCTCGCCACAGTTCTTCCCGTTCTTCTTTGGTGGTGGCGATTTTCACTTCTCTCGCTCCTAATTGACTACAAATTTCTTTTACTTTTTCGATTTCATCTTTCATTGCTAAAGGGTGCCCGTCTACTTCTATAAGGAGAATCGCTTCTGCGTCACGGGGAAGGCCTACAGGTTCATAGTCTTCAACAGCTTGAATGGATGCATGATCCATTAATTCTAATTTGGAAGGTAAAATACCACTTGTTAATATTTTCGAAATCGCTCGACCTGAATCGACAATATCGTTAAAAATGACCATTGCTGTTTCCGTCGCTGGTGGTTTGGGAATTAATCGTAAGATCGCTTCGGTAATAATACCAAGTGTACCTTCTGAACCAACAATCAACTTGGTTAAATCGTACCCAGTAACGTTTTTCACCGTTTTCCCACCTGTACGAATTACTTTTCCTTCAGGGGTTACCACTTCAAGTCCAATCACATAATCTTTGGTTACTCCATATTTTAATCCCTTTGGACCACCCGAATTTTCTGCAAGGTTTCCTCCAATCGTAGAAACATGGGAACTACTTGGATCAGGTGGGTACATCAAACCATATTGTTCAGCTACTTTATGAATGTCTGCGGTTAAGACTCCTGGTGAGACGATTGCTACTAGATTATCTGGATCGATAATCAGGGTTTGGTTCATTTTCGATAAATCAAGAACAAGCCCCCCTTTGACTGGCAGAGACCCACCACTTAAACCCGTCGATTGTCCTCGAGGGTAAATAGGAAGCTTCTCTTGATTGGCTAATTGGACGAGACGAACAATTTCATCTTTACTTTTCGGCTGCACAACGATATCTGGTAGATAAGTACCGAAAGAACCATCATAAGAATAACTATATAAATCAGAGATATCGGTCATGACTCTTTTCGGATCGGGTATTAATCTCTTAATCTTCTCTATTACTCTATTTTCCATTATTATCCCCTCCCAAATTACCTTGCACACGGAAAGCTTTCACACCACTACTTACTTATAGCCCTTAATTTAAAGTGAGCGAATTGGTTTCATCAAATTTTATATTTAGGGGACCTTCTAGTAATTCAAAATTTTTTTCTCCTTGCAAAGTTTGAAATATTGCTTCCGAAACCCATAATTCATCAATTTGTAAGGTGTTTTTGATGATAGCTATTTTTAAATTTGATAAATCATCTCGTTTTAATACTTTTTCAATCCCCTCAAATAATGTCTTATCATCTGGGAAAGTCATAGGTATTGCAGCTCTAGTAACAAAACCGCTTGTCATGCAATTTAGATAGGTTGCCTGTTTATCGATTTTTCTCACTAACTTTTCTGTTGTAAAATCAGCTAAACCAATACCAGTTGCATTCCCATGAGATTCTTCAGATAAATCTAAAACAGCAAGATAGCGGATATTCATGTGAGTAGGTTCAGGTACTCCTTCGATCCGAAGTCTACCAATGACATTCGTATCCATTCCTGTACCGCTGTAGTTCTTGCCCATCTGTAAAATAATGGCTAAATCAATATCTTTTACTGGAAGTTTAGGCATATAGGATTTTGCTTGAATTAGTATTTGTTTTTCCATATCAAAGATTTCCATTTTCTTCATACCTTGGATCAGTGCCGTCTGTTCCAATGCATTTTCAACGATTGCAATGGCACCAAGAATAGGAGCTTTTCGAAGAACTTGTTTTGTAATGGCTGGGATGGAAGTAGCTAAATGTTCAGCTCCTAAAGCATGCACAATACTTGCTCCTTTTGCCCTTCCCATTCCTACTGCCATCATTTTTAAACATCCACTTTCATAAGCACCTGTAAATGATGTATGTGGTTTTACACGGTTGATAACAAGAATCCCATCTGCTTCATAAGCTTCCTTAGCAATATAAACAGGTAATTCTATGATTTCGTCTTCTGTGGTTCCAATTTGAATCACATCTGAAGAAGCAACGACTGGGCAACCAACTACCTCCTCTGTAATTCCTAAACTATCCAAAATAGCTATTTGTCCTTTACCTGTACCCCCACCGTGGCTGCCCATGGCAGAAAAAAGAAATGGCCGGTAGCCCAAAGTTTTGAGTCTTTGGACTACCGTTTGTAAAATCGTAACTATATTCGCAATGCCACGGCTTCCAGCCGTAATAGCAACCCTAGACCCTTTAGGTAAATGATTGTTCATTAAGATATAATCCATTTGCTTCAATACTTCAGCTTCTATATCGTGAATAACCGGTTGATTGTTAAAAGATTGTTTTATTTTATAAAGGGATGGCCATTTTCCCATTTTTCGTACTCCTATACTTATTTCTGATTTTTATTTCTTTCTTTTTAAGTAAAATCACAAGAGCTGACAACAAATTTTCTATCAATTTAATAATTTGCCTTTCGTCTCGGGTAATAATAGCACTGATAAAACTCCTAATAGAAATGCTGCAGAAGTAACCCAAAATGCTGTGCCCAACCCAAATGTTAGAGCTAGTGTTCCTACAACGAAAGGAGCAAAAGCACAAAAACCGCGTCCAATATTATAAACAAACCCTTGGGCGATCGCTCTAATTTTTGTTGGATAAAGCCATGTTAACATTACCAATAATAAGTTCTTGAATATTTTTTACAGCGTCTCCAGCTAATAAGTCAAACATAATAATATACCTTTTTGGTTTGAAGGTTAGGTGTCCAGACCACTTAATCATTTTTAATTGACATATATTTTATCCCTCCCCTTTAATTAAACCTCGACTTCACATGTTCTAAATGATCCCACATCTTTTTACTAGCAAGATTTGGATCTTTTGCGACAATCGCATCATATATCTCTTTATGTTCATTTAAAATTTGTTGACTTCTACCTGGGATTTTTAAAGACTCTTGCCTACTTTTATTTAGCCCTTGGATAAAATAATCATCGATAAGATAAATCATCTGCATAAGCATATGATTTTTACTCGCTTGAACTACTGCACGATGAAATTCGTAATCTTCTTTTGCAGCAACTTTATTATCTATTACCGCATTTTCTAGAGTAGATAACGCTTTCTTTATCTTTGTTAAATCTTCTGAAGTGGCTCTTTGGGCTGCCAAATAAGCAGCTTGTGATTCAATCCCTTGTCTTACTTCTAAAATTTCCCCCAATTGTATTCCATAATTAAACAGTAAAATATTCATCTTGTTTAATAGTTGATTAATCTGATCTTCAACCAAAAAAACGCCAATTCCCGTTTTGATTTCTACCATTCCATAATATTCCATAACACTAAGGGCTTCTCTGACTGCAGAACGAGAAACATTTAGTAATTTGGCCATTTCCCTTTCTGAAGGTAATTTATCCCCTGGCTTTAATTGCCCAGATTCAATGGAAGATTTTATTCTTTCAATAACAATTTGATAAACTCTTTTCTTTTTAATCGGCTCAAAAATCATAAAAACTCTCCTAAGAAATGCTTAATTTCTTCCCTATCTTTATTATTGGATCAATCATTAGGTGTCCTGACCACCTACACTGTTATATTTTATTTTATATTCTGAAAATTATTTTTT
>NZ_JBLWFI010000002.1:164483-216788 GCF_048898065.1 Tepidibacillus infernus | reverse complement strand
CAATATATTTTTAAAATATTTTAATAATATAACTCATTTAAAAGAACATCTAATATTTCTAACTGGTTTAGTTAAGAGATGCAAAATCCATTTGGCAATTTTGAAATTCATCAATCCATAGCCTTCCAAGTGGTTTCTAACAAACATAATGTCGTATCTTGTTCATCAACAATCTGATGCAACCCTCTCAATTGATCACTTTCGGTTACGATCTCTGTTCTCACTTGAACCTTAGTTCCATATTTAGTTTCTTTCTTATACATTGCCTTGATATTATTCAAACTGTAATTTAATACAGTTTCTAATGGTATTGTTTCTATAGCCCATTCTACATACTTGGCGTTATTCACATGCTTATTCGTATCAATATCACTATAACAAACAGTAAAATCCTTCATATATTCAATTTCTCTTGGCTCATCCAATTTACTCATCTCAGAATCTTTTATTTGATCAGGGTCTAAACCATAAGCTTGATAGATCATTTTCGGAATCTTGGTTAACCGCATTTTTTCAGTATCTAATAGCACCCACCGAGAAAAGGCATAAACCATTAATTCGCCATGTTCATCAGTCACTTTAAATTCCCGATAGGCATTAAATTTTTCAAAATAACAGGCATTTGTTGAGACTTTTAGTTTTTGCCCAAAGACTGGATAATTCTTTATTGAAATATCCCATTGGTATAATGACCAAGCCAAATGATTTTTCTGTAAAAAATCTAAGCCAATCCCAACTTGTTCACTTTGAAAAAGAGCAATATCTTGAAAATAATTGATCAAAGTAGTTGGTAAGGCTCTTTGTTGGTAATCGATTTCATAATAATGGATTATGTATTCTCTTTCTGTCACGAATGGGTTCAAATCGGTCACTCCTATCATTTTTACCATATTTATCATTTTCAATATTCGCTCACTAATTCCTCCAGTTTTTTTGATTTGTTCCTAACCATTTTGCTTCTAAACGATAAATTGGTTTCCCTTGATTGATGAATTTTTCTTCATATTCAGTTTGAACATGGTTTTCAATCTCTTCTTCATCCCGATATAAATTTAGGCTGATATTTTTTAATTGAAAATGATGGCCACTTAGTTCATTTAATGAAAACTCAAAAAGTAGCTCATTATCTGTTTTAAAATGAATCTCTGCACTATCAACAAGGATTTGTTTATACATCTTTAAAAAAAGGTGATGTGTTAATCTTCTTTTTGCATGTCGTTTTTTTGGCCATGGATCAATAAAGTTTAAATAGATCCTGGAAATTTCCTGTTCACCAAAAAAATTCAGAAGGTTATTTACATTACCCAAAATAAACTTGATATTGTTTAATTCAAAATGAACGGCTTTACGTACTGCTTGTACAAGTACTTCCTGTTTTTGTTCAATGGCAATATAATTGATCAGAGGATTTCGTTTGGCCAATGTTGTGATAAATTGTCCTCTACCTGTTCCTAATTCTATATGTATAGGATTCTGATTACCAAACCATTCTTGCCATTTTCCTTTAAGTTGAGTAGGATCCTTAACAGAATAGCTGGTATATTGGAATATTTCATCTTTAACCCAAGGTCTTTTTCGTAGCCTCATAACTTTTATTCCTCCTATTTTTTCTAGATAAAATGAATGTATATTACAATAGAAAGGCAGAGATGACAGTGCTCGTTATAATATACATCTCAATATATTATTGGGTCCCACAAAAGTAATCGGAATAAGTTAATCGTATCACAATTAGCGAATTGGTTACATTATTTGAAGAGAACTCTTAATAGAAAGGGTAGGTCTAATGAAAATCATGTCATATAACATTCATAGTGGTAAGAATACTTGGATGATTCCTTCCTTTCGAAAAATGATTCGTTTTTTTCAAAAGGAACAACCTGATGTGATCGGACTACAAGAAGTGAATGAGAATAATAAAAGGGGATCGCAAGTGACTGCATTGGAACATCAATTAAAAATGAATGTTCATTTTGGCCCACACTTATCTATTGGCAAAGGTCACTATGGTATCGCTACATTAAGCCGTTTTCCTATTCTCGATCGAAAACAAATTCTTTTAACCAGTCAGAAAGAACAACGAGGTTTCCTTGATACGGTTATTAAGGTTGATCGTAAAGAGGTACATCTTTTAAACACCCACTTAGGCTTAAATGAGAAAGAAAGAAGCGTTCAATTTAAAGAAATTGAACAATACATTCGTTCTTTATCCCAGCCTTTTATTTTCTTAGGCGACTTTAACACCATTTCTCCAGAACTAGATTCTTCTCTACTGATTGATACTGGTAAACAATCAAAAAAAGAGCACCAATCAACCATGATGCTCACCAAAAAACGGATCGATTATATTTTTATCTCTAAAGAATTAGAACTGATCAATTACGAAGTATTAGATGTAACCTTTTCTGATCACTATCCTGTTGTCGTAGAGGTCACATTTAAAAGATCTAGAACATAATCTTTTAGATCGACGATTCGGGTATTGGGCTTTGGATTTTTCGTTGCACCAGAAACTAATAAAGGTACAATTGAGTCTGTTCGATGTAATGAACCATGACTTCCTCCACCTAAATGGACAGGGAAGGTTTTTGAAATAAATTCGAAGGAAGGTTTTGCAGTAGCAACAATAGAAAAAATATCTTGTGAAAACAAGGCACCGTATAATCGTGATAATGCATCTGGATATTGATTGAAATAGATGGCTCCATTCTCTATCTTTATATCTAAAAGACTCAGATCACCATCTACATTCCATCCCACCCCATAAGGATCTATTTTTTTTCCTTGTTTTGTAAAATGAAGCTCTTTCCCTTGATGGTTCTTAACATGAATTTGATCCTTTTCCTTCCAAGCAACAAAATCAATCCGATCATCGGATAGCAACGTTTTAATTACCTGTTCTCGTTTATCTTTTTTTAACGGATAAACATAAACCATTCGTTCATTATTCGCAAAAACCACTTCATCTGTTTCGCTAATTTTTTTCCCTACAGGTGTAACTTTAAATGGTTTTAATAATTGATCTAGATCAATGTTATGGTGCTGCTCTTTACCAATTGCCGTTTGTCCATGATCGCCAATAATAATGAACGTGGTTTGTTGAAGGGCTTGATCCCAGGATCCAAAGACATTTAATATTTTGGTTAGTTTTTGGTCTACTTTCTCTAAACTGGCTAGCGGCTGGTGAATATGTTTATGCAAGAAATGATCGTGGTCAGGAAAATAGACCATTAAAAAGTCTGGTTGATTTCCGCTTTGGATCACCAATTTTGTTGCTTCTGCAGCAAAATCATCGTTGATTCCAAATTGTTGAAAGACCGATTGATTCCAATTCCAAACCATAGTTCTGCCAAAGAAAGCTGGTTTGTGGATGGCGCCTAAGCTTAGAATATTGGGGCCACTTATTTTCCTATTGTTAAAGGAAAAGAGTGTAAAAAGATTTATTAAAAATGGTGGCTTTAAATGATGTTCACTTTTTCCACGATGGATGATAAAGTTAATCGCTCCTGACGTTTTACTATGATCCGCTAATTCTTCATAAATTGTCTTAGTTTTTTTATTTAAATGGCTTTCATTTAAATGAACCAATACATCTTTTGCTGTTTTGATCAATCCATACTTTAAAACAGTTCTTGCACCATTCACATAATTGACAATACGTTTTTCCTCAGGATGATACCAAATCAATCCTGGAACCTTATGTTGATCAGGATAAACCCCTGTCATTAATGTACTGTCTACTGATGCCGTCATCGTTGGAAATGCGGTTACACATTCAGAGATATAAGTACCGTGCTCCATTAAAAATTTAAGAGCAGGTGTTTTTTGCGTTTTGATTGCATTTTCTAATGCTTCTGGCATTAAAGCATCGATCAGAATCATAATTATTTTTTTCATATATTCTTTCCCCTCAACAAAATTCAGTCTTATTTAGTATTTGGGGGAAATCATTTTTCTATACCAATTTACCTTAATTCTTTGTCAGTTAAAAGATAGTCAGTATCTACTTCAAGAATCGTAAGCGAATGATGACAACAGGGTAAGACTAATAATTTTTTTATACCCGATTGTATTTTCTTTAAATCTTTTATTTTTAAAGGCAATAATACATTTTCTTTAGCACAAAAAGGGCATAAATGAAAATAGAGATCTTCCCCAATTATTTCGTAGGGCCATGTATTTTTAAAAGGAACCATGTTTCTCCTCCTTATAAAGCTCATTATAAACTTATTATAAACTTATTTCATTATATGTGAAGGAAACAAACTAATGTTAAGGAATATGGTACAATAGATTGAAAAAGAGTCGGAAGGAGGATGTATGATATGATTACTGATTATCATGTCCATTTAGAAACAGGGCCTTATACCATAAATTGGCTCATGAAGTATCTTGAAATAGCAAATGAACGAGGAGTTACCGATTTAGGATTTTCAGAACATGGTTATCGCTTCAAACAATCTAAGGCTATTTTATTTAATCCATGGATTGAAGAACGGCAAACTGAAGATGTAGATGAATATGTTTCGCTTATTTTAGAAGCAAAAAAACGGGGGCTTCCAGTGAAATTAGGAATTGAATTGGATTATTTCCCCGGAAAGGAGAAAGAAATCGAACAATTTTTAGCTCCCTATCCCTGGGACTATGTCATAGGGTCAGTTCATTGGCTTGACGATTGGGGATTTGACCTAATCGAAATGAGGGAACAGTGGAATCAAAGAGCAATTTTAGAGGCATATCAGGAGTATTTTAGTAGGGTAGAACTGCTTTTGGATACAAAGCAATTTGACATTCTTGGTCACGTTGATGTGATTAAAGTGTTTGGTTATAGACCCAGTGAAGATGAACATGAGACCCTTTATTCCCTTTATGATCGGGTTGTAGAGAAGATTGCCCAAAGTGGAATTACAGTAGAAATGAGTACTGCCGGTTTAAGAAAACCTGTCCAAGAACTATACCCTGCTCCAGCTTTAATGGAAAAGTTAGCAAAATATAATATTCCTATGATCATCAATTCTGACGCTCACCGGCCTGAACATGTTGGTGCTGATTATGATATAGGAATAAAGTATTTAAAAGAATACGGTATCGATCAAATTAGTACATTTGAAAAACGTAAACGAAAAATAGTTCATTTAGTATAAAAAGGAGGCTACCGATCCGCTATAGGAAGGTAGCCTTTGATCTTTTAATAATTATGCCGCTAATAATTCATAGTTTATCATGCTGACTTGTTTGCTGATATCTATCATTCTATCCTCAACAGTAGGAGCAATCACTTTAGCATTTTTGATTTTTTCAATCAATGCATCACGAACTAACTCATAGGTATTTGTCCATGTGACTTCGGCTAATGTTTTAAATCCATCTTGACCACCTGATAAGAAATCATTTGTCGCAACAGTGTACGTCTTATCCATTTCTACAGGGGTTCCATCTTCTAAAGTAATCTCTGTTACTCTTTGATACTCAGGCTTCGTTGAATCATATTTCACCTTTAAGCCAGAGATCTGCATCATTCCTTTATACAAAGTTACACTTTGCTCGAGGACTGCCTTGATTTGTGCACCTGTCATTTCGGCTTTTACAATCGTATTGTCAAAAGGCATCATAGTAAAGATGTTTCCAACAGTAATATCTCCAGCAGGTAGTTCAGTTCGAATTCCACCAGCATTTTGGAAAGCGATCTGAGCATCTACTTTTTCCTTCATCACATCTGCCATCCAGTTTCCAATGTTAGATTCATTGTTGTAATCTGGTTTCAAATCAACTGTTGTCTTACCAATTACGACATCAAAAATTGATTTTACATCTTCATTATATTTATCTACAATCGCTTGAATTTCCTTATTTGGTGTGACTTCAAGCGCAGTCTTACGTACTTCGACTAAAGCTGCAGAACGATCGATCACTTTTTGATTTTTTTGGTCAAATACGATAGTAATGTGCCCCATCATTCTACCATTTTTGGATGCTTCAACGACTGGAATCCCATTGATAATCCCTTGTACTGCTTCATGACTATGACCACCAATAATCGCATCAACATCTTTTACACCATTTGCAAGATCTGCTAATGCGCCAGAGATTTCTTTCGTGTCAGGATCTTGTGAACCTGGAACATGTGTTAATAGAACGACAAGCTCTGCCCCATCTTTTCTAACCTCTGGAACAAGTTGATTGGCTACCGTAATGGGATCTTTAAAATCAAAGTTTTTAATAAATTCTAATTTTGCTGTTTCTAATGTTTCAGGGGTAGCCAAACCAATAATTCCAATTTTTACTCCATTTTGTTCAATGATTGTATAGGGTTTGGCCCATTCTACAGGTTTATTAGTGGCTTTATCATAAATATTTGCTGCTAATAGTGGGAAAGTTACATTAGCCTCTTTTCTTGTAGCCAATACTTTTTCAATTCCCCAGTCAAATTCATGATTGCCGAGTGTAACTGCTTTATATCCGATCATTTCAAAGGCTTTTGCTACAGGTTCCCCAAAGAAGATATTGGATAACGGAGTACCTTGATAACGATCACCAGCATCTAGAATCAACGTTCCCTGGGGATTTTGTTTTTTGTATTCCTCATACACTGCTGCTAATTTTGCTATCCCTGCTTCATATCCACCTTCCAAATTACCATGAAAGTCATTGGTAGAGAAAATATCAATTTGTTTTAAGTTTACATTAAGAGAATGGTTAATAATCGCAACCATATGTCCACGGGTAAATTCCATTTTTGGACTAATGGTAGAAGATGTGGTTCCTTGAATGAGGCCGACTTTTAATGCTGCAGCGATATTTCCTTTTGCCCAGTCACTTACTTCTTTTAGATCCTTATATTGGCTAAAGGCATTTAAGTCTTGTTTTATAGAAAGATGTAAGCTATTCATCACTAAAGAAATAGCTTGCTCTCTAGTGATAACATCATTTACCCCAAATCGGTCAGCTGCTACACCTTTTGTAATTTTTGCGTCAAAGGCGGCTTGAACATATGGTGCTAACTTTGCATCGACATCGGTAAATTTCGTTGTCGTTACGTTGGGTAATTCAAGACCTTTCGCTTTAACTATTGCTTTAATAAATTCTCCGCGAGTCACCTTTTCTTCTAAATTAACAGAAGCAACATTTGGTGTTCTTCCGTCCTCTGAAACTGGAATATCAATTACCTTTTTATTTAATAAATCATAGGCATCTTTCTTAGCCCAATGGTTAAGATCTGCTCCAACGATTTTCCAGTTATTATCTACCTCTGGAGCAATAGTTTTCTTTTCTTTGATATATTTAGCAATAAGGTTTCTAATTTGCCCTTCTTCACCTTGGGTAGTTGTATCTATTAATTTATCGCCCGTAATTAACCCAAGGGATTTCATACCATTGTAGCGGTAATCATTTAATGCAAGCGTTAATTTCATCTCATCTGTAACTGGTTTACCCTTAAATGTTAGGTTTTGAATTCTCTTACCAGGTTCTTTAGAAATATCGATCTGATAATTTACGCCTGCAAACATGTCATAGTTGTACATTCTAATATTTGGGCTAAAACTAATGGTAACGTCACCTGGTTTGTAAGTATTGTAGTATGCTGCTGATTTTTCCATGAGTGCTTTTAATTGTGCACCCGTAATTTCCGTTTTAATTAAAGTATTTTCGTATTTGTAGATATTAGCCACATCTTTAATCGAGATTGGGCCTTTTTTAAGGTCAGATTTTGAAGTAAATAAAGCAGCTAGAGAAACATCTGCGTCTGTATAGTAGAGTTGAACCTTGTTTATCAGATCCATTAAAGCAGTATCTTGAATTTGAGCAACTGGAATCGCAGGCATTTCAGAACTCGGAAGGAAATTCCCAGTCGCTTCTCCAATTGGTGTATTTACATAATCTATAGTTTTTTGATGATAATCTTTTGCCAAATCCAGAATTTCTTGTGCTGCCTCAACATTTTTTGTATCGATATTTTTAGCAGTTTTATTTGTTACTTTCCATTCACCATTCACATTTTCAAGAGAAATATCAAATCTAGAAACTTTATTTCCAGTACTTTTTGGTTCAGAAATTAGAACGTTATTGATGAGTTGGCCTTCTATATCTGAATGAGCATGACCAGCTAAAATAGCATCAATACCTGGAACTTGCTCTGCAACTGCTTTTACAGAATCTCCACCATCTTCAAAGTACTCACCATCAACCCCAGCATGAATCGATGCGATAATAAGGTCTACTTTTTCTTGTTCCTTTAGAACCTTAACCCACTTTTTCCCTTCATCAATTAAACTGTTAAATTGTAAATCCTTAACTTTTTCCCCATCCCATCTAGGAATGTTAGGAGTGGTCATCCCTAGAATCCCAACTTTGACCCCATCAATTTCTTTCACAATATATGGTTTTGCAAAGTTGGAATTATCTGCTTTTTTATAGATATTTGCACTTAATACTGGAAACTTCGCTTCACCAATGATTCTGTTTAATACATCTAAACCATAGTTGAACTCATGGTTTCCTAATGTCCATGCATCATATTTCATTTCATTCATTACGGCAATGATTGGATATGTAACAGAAGTATCATTTTTATATACATCAGAAAGCTCAGTACCTTGAATGGTATCCCCATTATCAATCAGTATTGTATTGGGGTTTTCTTTTCTTACTTCCTTTACAATTGTATAGACTTTTGCAAGTCCAGCATCATCATCAGCTACACCAGATTTATAATCCCATGGATAAATCGCGTTATGAATATCACTAGTGCCTAAAATCGTAATAGTTTTTGTTGTTTCTGCTGCATTTATGAATTGAAAAGGTGTAACTAAGCTAAACAATAAAGCAAGTGTTAGAAAAAAACTAATCTTACTAAAGTTTCTCCTCATTTTTCCCCCTCCAATGGTTAAATAAAATGTTTAAAAAGTCTGATATCTTACCTTATACCCTTCTTTCTATGAAATATTATAATTCAAATAAAAGATTTATACCATTTTATCTTTTCAAAAAATTACCGAAACATGAAAAGAAACTGCTTATGATTTTAAATATAGACAATTGGTAAAAGGATGGCAATAGTTCTTTTTATAAAAAAAGGTTTGTATATTCCAGCGTGCCGTGTCTTTGCTAATGGAATATACAAACCCCTAAATAATTAGTGGAAATTTGATTATAAATCTACTTGAAAAAGGTTTTGTACGCCTTGAACGAATTTGATTTTATCTATTAGTTCATTCTCAACAGGGTGATCAATTCCTAAAAAGGCAATCGCCTTTCCACCTACTTGATTACGCCCTACTTGCATGGTAGCTATATTTACTCGAGCATTTCCTAATGCGGTACCGATCCTTCCTATGATTCCAGGTTGATCGATATGTTCCATCACAAGAATATTTCCTTCAGGGCTTAAATCGACAGTAAAGCCATTATAATTCACAATTCTTGCGCCATAACCATTAAGTACTGTACCTGCTAAATGCTTTTCTTCATGATTTGTCTTTACATTAACGGTGACAAGATTGGTAAAGCCATGTGATTTATTTGATCGACTTTCCACTACGGCAATTCCTCGAGATTTTGCCAATATGGGGGCGTTCACATCATTCACTTCACCAACGCTCCCAAGGTGCACCGATAAAATTCCTTTTAATACTGTTCTAGTTATAATATCAATCTCTTTATCGATGATATCTCCCGAATAGGTAATCTCTATTTTCTCAATTGCTCCTAAGATCACATTTGCAACCAATCGTCCCATTCGCTCAGCGAGTTGAAGATAAGGACGCACATGGTTTAGCATGTCTAACGGCAATGAAGGCATATTGACAGCATTTCTGAATGGTTCATTTTTCAAAAAATGATAAACCTCTTCGGCCACATCGATGGCAACATTTAATTGTGCCTCTTCTGTTGATGCCCCAAGATGTGGAGTGGTGACTACCTTTGGATGCTGTCTTAGTGGACTTTCCATCGGTGGTTCTTGTTCATAGACATCTAAAGCTGCCCCAGCCACAATCCCTTTGTCTAACGCATCAAGCAAAGCTTCTTCACGGATAATCCCACCTCTTGCGCAGTTGATGATTCTGACCCCCTTCTTCATCATAAAAAATTGGGGAGTATCGATTAGATATTTGGTTTCTTTAGTTAGTGGAGTATGAACAGTGATAAAATCGGCTTGCTTGATTACTTCTTCTAACGTACCTAAAGCAATCCCTAATTGTTCTGCTCTTTCGGAGGTTAAATATGGGTCATAGCAAATCACATTCATATTAAAGGCTTTTGCTCTTTTGGCAACCTCTGTTCCGATCCTTCCCATTCCTACAATCCCTAATACTTTACGATTTAACTCCACACCTACATATTTTTTTCGATTCCATTCCCCTTGTTTTAGGTCTTGGTGGGCTTGGGGAATCCATCTTGCCATGGCGATTAACATCGCAAAAGAGTGCTCGGCAGCTGATATGGTATTACCATCTGGTGCATTGATTACCACAATTCCCCGTTCTGTAGCAGCTTTCACATCAATATTATCAACTCCAACTCCTGCCCGTCCAATCACTTTTAACTGTTTTGCTGCGGCAAGCACCTCTGCAGTTACTTTTGTTTGGCTTCTAACAAATAATCCTTGATAATCCCCAATAATCTCCAATAATTCTGTTTGACTTAAGTCCGTTTTCACATCAATTTGGATATCTGCCGCTTCTCGTAATTTTGTTAAGCCTACTTCAGAAATAGGGTCACTTACCAATATTTTGTGCATATAGCCATTCCTCCTCTGCCGCTTTTATTCCTTTACCTAGTTCTACAGGGTACCCAATTTGTTTTAATGCCAATTCTAGCCCAGCAATGGTCGTTAAAATATCCATCGGATGAGTATATCCCATATGGCCAATCCGAAAGATTTTTCCTTTTAAATGTTGCTGTCCCCCTGCAGCAACAATCTTATAATCCTCACGTAGGACTTTTCTTAATTGTTCAGGATCAAATCGTTCATCCCCCTTAATCGCTGTCACCGTACAAGAGGCATCTTGATCATTTTCCACTAACAATGACAACCCTAAAGCTATAGCTGCTTTTCTAACCATATCACGAAGCAGTTTGTGCCTTGCAAAGCTATTTTCTAGTCCTTCTTGTTCAATTAAATCAATAGAGGTAGATAATCCAAATACTAATGAGACAGGTCCTGTAAATGGAGTCGTATTTTTGATTGCATTCTCTTTGTAAGCTTTTAAATCAAAATAAAAGCGCGTGCTATGAGTTTCTTCAATCACTTGCCATGCCTTTTGACTGACTGCAATTAATGCTAAACCTGGTGGTAAGCCTAAAGCCTTATGAGAAGCCGTTACTGCGATATCCACACCCCATTCATCCATTTTTAAATCCATTCCGACAAGAGCTGAGACACTATCGACAACAAAGACTGCATTCGTTTCATTAACAATCTCCGCAATTTCTTTTATCGGATTAACAACTCCGGTAGAGGTTTCACAATGGGTGGCAAATACTGCTTTAATCTTAGGATTCTGAACAAGCATTTCGCGGATCTGTTCAGGGTCTGCCGCTTTTCCATATTCAAATTCACAGGTAAGCACTTCAGCTTGAAAAGCTTTTGCAATCTTTGCAAACCGCCCTCCAAAAACTCCTGTAACAATAACAAGGACTTGATCACCCGGTTCAACAAGATTGGCCACTGCCATCTCTAAAGTCCCTGTTCCACTTGCTGCCACAATCAAAACGTCTTGGTTGGTTTGGAACAATCTTTTTGCTTTGATTAAAACCTCGCCAAAGATTTTCGAAAATTCGCCACTCCGATGGCCTAAAATCGTTCGTTCCATCGCCCTTTGCACCTCTGGGGAAATTGGTGTTGGGCCTGGAATCCTTAAATGTTGGTATTCAGTAAACATTTTCTCCACTCCCTTTCTACTTTCTTTTCTTTTATTGCTTTTATATGATTCGCTTTAATCCAGCTCATCTGTGCAGGATTAAAGCTAGAACATAAAATAAAAAACCTCTCACCCCCACACTGATTTTAATCAGTATAGGGACGAAAGGTTATCTTTCGTGGTACCACCCTAATTTATCATTATTTCACAATAATGATCTCTATAGGTAGTGTAAACACTATCTACTCTGATAACGGCTTTAACCGGTCAAACCTACTCAATTTTCGATTTGACAACTCCAGAGCGCTATTTTAATGTAGATTCCTCCAGTTTCCACCTACCACTGGCTCTCTTTGCTCCTCTATCATTAAAATTCTCTTTCATCGTTATTTTTTCTTCTTCAATATTTATGTTAGAATTTATCACGATTTTATGGTGACGTCAAGATGTTAATTCATTATTTTTAAATATTTTTAAAATTAGAATCTTATTTTAATCTTTCCTCAAGTTTTGCTTTTTCAGCTTCATAACCTGGTTTACCTAATAAAGCAAACATGTTCTTCTTATAGGCTTCTACTCCAGGTTGATCAAATGGATTTACTCCTTGTAAATAACCACTCATTCCACAAGCTTTTTCAAAAAAGTAAACCAGATGACCAAAAGTAAATTCATTTAATTGGTCTAATTTTACAATCAAGTTAGGTACCTGACCATCTGTATGAGCAAGTAATGTTCCTTCGAAGGCCTTTTTATTAACGAAATCCATGGTTTTTCCTGCAAGAAAATTAAGACCGTCTAAATTATCTTCTGTTTTCTTAATCACAACTTCTTCTTTTGCTTTCTCTACTATTAGAACGGTTTCCATTAGATCTCTTCTACCCTCTTGGATGTATTGACCCATGGAGTGAAGGTCTGTCGTAAAGTCCACAGAAGCAGGGTAGATTCCCTTATGATCTTTCCCTTCGCTTTCACCAAATAATTGTTTCCACCATTCGGAGAAATAATGAAGGCTTGGTTCGTAGTTGACCATGATTTCAATTGTTTTTCCTTTACGGTATAGTGCATTGCGAACGACTGCATATTGGTAAGCTTCATTTTCTAACACATTATCATTTTGATATAACTCATAGGCGTGTTTTGCCCCTGCCATCATTTGATCAATATCGATTCCTGCTGTAGCAATAGGAAGCAATCCAACAGCTGTCAATACAGAGTATCTTCCCCCTACATCATCTGGAATAACAAAGGTTTCATATCCTTCTTCTTCAGCCAGTTTACGCAATGCGCCCTTGGAAACATCCGTTGTAGCATAAATTCGATTTTTAGCCTCTTCTTTACCATACTTATTTTCTAAAACTTCCTTCATTACTCGAAAAGCAATGGCCGGTTCAGTTGTTGTTCCAGACTTAGAAATAACGTTCACTGAAATATCTTTTCCTTCTAATACCTGAAGCAGGTGTTTCAAATAGGTGGAACTAATTTGATGCCCAAGAAAATAGATTTCTGGTGTTTTACGTTGTTCCTTTGGTAATTGATTGTAAAAAGAGTGAGTGAGCATTTCAATCGCTGCTCTTGCCCCTAAATAAGAACCGCCAATCCCAATGACAACAAGAGCATCGGAGTTTTCCTGAATCCTTTTTGCAGCTTGCTTAATCCTTGCAAATTCATCTTTATCATATTGAACAGGCAAATCAACCCAACCTACATAATCATTGCCTGCTCCAGTTTTTTTATGTAACATCTCATGGGCCGTTTTTACAAGGTCCTTCATTTGAGTGATTTCATGCTCATGCACGAAACCAAGCACCTTTTTATAATCAAATTGCAATGGCTTAACCATTTTGTTCGACCTCCAGTATATGTTTATTTTATACATAGAACAATGTATCGAAAAAAGGAAATAAAATCAAGGGTATCCCCATAATGGAAAATGATACCATGAATAGGTATGGTGGAATATATAAAACTTCAAATCGCTAGCGGAAGGATTTCTTTACCGCAGAAGGAGGAGGATAAAGTAGATGAGATTCACAAAACCATTGCTTTCCATCGTGTTGATTTTTACCTTAATCGTTACCATGGCTCCATTCACGATGACTAAAAGCAAAGACCAATCATTCACTTGTGATCAATGAAGATAAAGAGGTCGTGATGATTACTGTTTTGTCTAATACCGTAATCCCTGATCTAGAAGGTTTAGATAAATTAAATTCATTTTCATTAACAAGAGAAAATTACCAAGCTTCCTTTGTATTAAACGCCAATCGTCAAATCCAAACTGTCTATGTCAAAGACCAAACAAAAGTTTATACGGGGCGTGAGGCAATTGAACGAATTGCTGCGTTAGTCGAAAAAGCAAAATTAAACCAAAAGCTAGATTACAATTTGATTCTCTCTTCGCTAAACCTTAAAGAAACCGATCTATTTAAACTTACAATAAACCAAAAAATTTTTGAACATGTTGAAAATGGTAAACAAGATTACTACATCAAGAAACTTACAACAGAGGCTTTTATTAAACTTCTGCTTTTTGCTCAGCTGCATGAAACCGAGAGTTTACAAGCCATGAGTGATGCACTACTTAATGAAGATCTGCAAAAAACACTTGGATTTGAATCGATAAGTGCCTCTCAATTATCACGAAAAAACAATGAAATCAATCCAGAAATTCTTTCAACTCTATTCATGGACCTTGTTTATCAAATTCAACAAATCCAATTTAAAAATAGAAAGAACATGCCATTAAACATCATTGATTCAAGTACACTACCGCTTAACTTAACCCATTACAAATGGGCAAAATTTCGTAAAACAAAAGCGGGTGTAAAACTGCATTTACGACTTGTGTTCATGGACAAGGACACTGTCTATCCTAAAAAAGCAGTGATGACAACAGCAAAAGAACATGACAGAAATCAACTTGAAGTCCTTGTAGATGACAAGGAAGCCATGTATGTGTTTGACCGCGGGTATGTTGACAGCGCCGAAGAAATCAGTGAAATTTACCGATCACGCTGGGCAATTGAACTATTTTTTAAATGGCTTAAACAGCATGTTGAGATCAAACATTTTTATGGAATGAGTGAAAGGAAGGCACTCTTACCCAGTATCCGAATGTAAAAGAACAATTGAAACTTCTAAAAGAAAAAGTTTTTCAGTGGCCTCGTTTAATCAAGTTGTTTTTTATTTTTCTGAATTACTTATTAAATCATAAATATAGTTATAATCAAATTTAGAGCCTATTATTCGATAATATCCTTCATGAAAACCAGAGAAATCAGAACTGATATAAAGAACTCTTAAGTTTTCTAAAAATAGATCTTTTATGAACAACCTTTCTGATTGATTAAATTCTAACATCACTGTAAAGTACGTTTCGTTTCCTTGTTTAGAGATTACATCCAAAGCTGATTTATCTTTTAGAGGCATTAATTTTAAATCACGAAAGTATCTTAAAATTAAATTAGAAGTATCTAAATCATTGGTTTTTGCAGATACTTCTTCGCCATTGGGAAGATTTTTTGTAATATGAAAACTACTAAGGTTTTCTGATGAATACTTAGTTATTGGGTTGTAGGGAATTTTATAATAAATATAATTCTGATATAAAAATACTAATAAAAAAACAAAAACTAATGCAAGTGCTAAAAACTTGAATTTTTTCATATATCTTACCCATACCTTTCTATTTATTTTAAAAATCTATATATGATTCCACTGCTGAAAACAGAGAAATTAACATCTAACCACCCTATAAGTGGTAAATTGAGGAATTATATTCTTCAATACTTCTATATATATTTTTCTAATAAGTAATATTTAGGCTTACAATGAATATCATTTACCCTTTTTAATCTTTTTCTTTGTTAAATAGCGACAGGTATCCCTTGATCCCGTTTAACGTATTTCCGAAAAAATTCTCCCTCTTCAAGCGTGTGAAGGGTAAATTCTGCCCCCCAAGAATTTTTAAGTTTTTCAGCAAGCCTTGAGTTCATGGTATAAAGATTGTTAAATAGGTTTTGTTGTAAATGTTTATTTTCTCTAAACATTTGCTGAAACCACAAAGATTAAATTTATCTCTGCTATTCTACAAATATCTAACTTATACTTAATAATTCGCACCAAGAAATAACTTCCTTCTGAAAATAAGGTTTTTATAGGGGTTTTTGCAGTGGAATCAGATATAAATTGGAAAAATTATTTCTTCTTAAATGAAAAATTCATCTTGATGGTTTTCCCTTTCAAAATAATAATTTTTTATCATAAAGCGATACTATAGTCAATCATCATGACAAATTAAATGTACTGAAAAGGGGATTTTTCATATAGATATATTTTGATGGAAATGTTGGTTACTTATGGAATATAAAAAAGGTGGGAATTTGTATCGAATATATAATTCCCACCTTTTTAAGTCCTTTTACTCAGCTAACAATTGTTCCATTTGATCTAATAGATCTTTAAATACATCCAGAGCCTGTTGAATGGGCTTAGGTGTGTTCATATCCACGCCTGCCTTTTTTAAAAGTTCAACAGGATAATCAGACCCACCAGATTTTAAGAAAGTTAGATAGCGTTCAACAGCAGGTGCTCCTTCTTCTAAAATTTGCTTTGCCAAGCTGGTAGCTGCCGAAAAACCTGTTGCGTATTTGTAAACATAAAAATTCATGTAAAAATGAGGAATCCTTGCCCATTCTAAATCGATCAATTCATCAATGACCATTTCAGGTCCATAATATTCAACATTTAATTGATGGTACATTTCATTTAAAAGATCAGGGGTTAGAGCCTCGCCAGCTTCAACTTTTTCATGAATCATTTTTTCAAATTCTGCAAACATAGTCTGACGATAAACCGTTGCTCTGAATTGCTCTAAATAGTGATTTAAATAATACAATTTTTCTTTTTTATCAGTTATGTTTTCCAATAGATAATGCATTAGTAAGGTTTCATTTAATGTAGAAGCGACTTCAGCAACAAAGATCTTATAATGGGAATAAATGTATGGTTGGTTTGAATTGGAATAAAAAGAATGCATCGAATGACCTAACTCATGTGCTAAAGTGAAAAGATCATTTACATTATCTTGATAATTCAACAAAATATATGGATGTGTTCCATACGATCCCCATGAGTATGCCCCACTCGTTTTCCCTTGGTTTTCATATACATCGATCCATCTGGATTCAAAACCCTTTGCTAATTGGTCTAAATATTCTTGCCCTAATGGTTTTAGCCCTTTTTTTACCGTTTCTTTTGCTTCTTCATAAGGAACTTTGATCTTTACATCTTTTACGATAGGGGTATATAGGTCATACATATGTAACTCATCAAGATCAAGCATTTTTTTACGTAAACTTACGTATCGGTGCATGAGATTGATATTTTTCTTTATCGTTTCAATTAAATTGTTATATACTTCTGGTGTCACATTATCATCATCTAATGAAGCCTCTAGCGCCGAAGCATAATGTCTTGCCTTTGCATAGAAAATATTTTTCTTTACATCAGAATTTAAGATAGCTGCAAAGGTGTTTTTCAAACTTCCATAGGTTTGATACATTGCTTCAAAAGCATCTTTGCGAACACGACGATCCGTACTCTCCATAAATTGAATATAACGGCCTTTCGTTAGCTCTACTTCTTCTCCTTGTTCATCTCTAATCGTTGGAAACTTAATATCAGCATTATTTAGCATGCCAAATATATGGTCTGGCGCTTGTGCGATTTCTCCTGTTTGTGCCAGCAACTGTTCTAATTCGGGAGATAAAATATGTGGTTTTGTTCGAACTATTTCATCTAAATAATGTCTATATAAAGCAAGTCCTTTTTCCTCTTTTATGAAAGATTCTAGCTTTTCTGTTGGAATAGAAAGGATTTCAGGTACAATATAAGAGGTTATACTACTTACTTGAATACTTAAACTACTTGCTCGGTCTGCTAAAGCTTGATACTTCGCATTAGTATTGTCTTCATCTTTTCTTAACCTTGCGTAGACAAACACTTTGCCAAGTGTTTCAGAAAGCTGATCTTGTAGCTTTAATCCTTCAAGCAAGTTTTTTGCAGAGGATTTTAGTTTACCTTCAAATCCTTTTAATTGTTCAGCAAGCTCTTTTACCCTTTTAAAATCTTCTTCCCATTTTTCATCAGTCGTATAGATCGTTTCAAGATTCCATTGATACTTCTTGTCAATCTCACTTCTTTTTGGTAGACTTTTTTTACTTTCATCAACCATGAGTCATTCCTCCTTAAAGATTTCTTTACCCTCGAAAATGTTTTGTAATATGATGTTCCTTATCCCCAGCATAATCCTCTTTTGCATCAACCTGAATGATTTCCATTTCAGGATAACGAAGAAAAGTTAACCGCCCTCCAAAAACACACCCCTGATCAATATTGATGGTATGACAAATAATAATCGGTTCAGGTCTAGGATCATGTCCATAAATAATCAAAAGATCGTTGTGGTGGTTTACTGTCCAATCCTTTCTGATCGGTCTCCCTTTTTCATCTATACCGGCTGTATCCCCATAACGAGTGAAGGAGCGTACTTGTTCTGAATCTTTCCCAATATCTTGATCGCGAATTCCAGCATGCACTGCTACTGCTACATCCTTCCCTTCCTTCGTAAGGATATAATGGGATGGGCATGCAAGTAGGAACTGCTTCATCTCTTCTTTTAATTTATCTAATTTTTCTTTCCCCTCTTCTTTTTCAAATTGTTCTAGTTCAGAGACAAACTTCTCATCGCCATGGACCATTTTTACATTTCGCCCCATTAAATAACGAGCAACCTTCCAATTATGGTTGCCATCAATAGCATAAGCTTGTGTTTCATTCACCATATCCATCACAAGGCGCATCACCTTTAAGGAGTAAGAGCCCCGACTCATCATATCTCCTAGGAATAACAGCTTTCTATTTTTAGGATGGAAATATATTCCCTTTTTATTCTTATGATAACCTAACTTTTTCATTCCTTCTATTAATTCTTCATAGCATCCATGAACATCTCCAACTAAATCGATTCCAGCACCTACATCGATTCGAAACTTTTTCATAAAACCACCCCATTCTAAATAACCATATCTTTCATATTCTTTACGGTTTTAATAAGAACTATAAGATAACCAAACTTAAGAATCAATTTGTAATGAAAAAAAGATCGTAACCAAGTTACGACCGTTTAATAATAGATAAACCCACCTTTAAAAAGCAACTAGTATACCGCCTTCACCAGCATAAGTACCAATAGATGGACCAATTTCAGTTAAAATAATTTGGGCAGTTTTATACCGCTTCTCAACCATCTCTTTTATTTGTAGTGCCTTTTCTTCGCAATTGGAATGAGCGATTCCTAAGATCTTTTGTTCTAAATTAACCCCATACTCTTCAATTAAATCAATCAAACGTTTCACTGTATTTTTAGATCCTCTAACTTTTTCAATCACGTCAATTGAACCTTCAAAACTATTTTTCATAATTAATTTGACGGATAATACCGAGGCTATTTTGCCTCTGACTCGATCCAAACGACCGCCTTTGATCACATTTTCCAACGTATCTAAGAAAATCAGGATATGTGAATGGTCAATCACATGTTTGATTTTAGTAATAAGCTCTTCAAAGTGAAAACTTTCTTTTATTAGTTCAGCAGCTTGCATGAGAATTACACCTAATCCAATCGATGCATTTTTTGCATCAAGAGCGATCATCTCTACATGAGGATATTCTTCCTTATAGGTGTCAACAGCCATCTTAGCACTTTGATAAGTACTACTTAATTGTGAGGATAATGTGATTACAATTCCTTGATCGCCTGGTCTCATTACTTTTTCAAATTGATCAAGAAAATCCTGGGGAGAAGGTGCAGCCGTTTTAGGTAACTCTTCTTGTCCCTTCATTTTTTGATAAAATTCATTAACACTCAAATTAACACGATCAAGAAAGTGATCATTTTGAAAGGAGATATGTAATGGAATGACATGGATATTGTATTTTTTAATGATTTGTTCTGGTAAATCACAGCTACTATCTGTAAAAAGATTAATTGACATCGATATTCTCCTTTTCCCGTAATCCCCTTTATTTAAGGGTTGTATATCATACTAAATCTTAGGCAATTGTATTTGGTGAATAAAGTTCCCTAATTGATTCGCTGAATGTTGAAGTTTTTCTTCTTCTTCCTTTGTAAGAGGAAGATCAAGAACCTCTTCAATTCCATTTTTTCCTATAATACTTGGAATTCCCAAACAAACATCACTAATCCCTTTATAATTATCCAAATAGGCAGAAACAGGTAGTATTGACATTTGATCATGTAAAATTGCTTCACAAATTCTTGCCAAAGATAGAGCGATGGCATAATAGGTTGAACCTTTTTTCTCAATAATTTGATAGGCAGCGTTTTTGGTTTGTAAATAAATCTCTTCTTTTTCTGCTGAGGATAAATAATACCTGGATTGTTCTTTTACTTGCTCTTGCGTCATTCCTGCTATATTTAATAAACTCCAAGCAGCCAATTCTGTATCTCCATGCTCTCCAATTATCATACCATGAATACTCCTTGGATCAATATTCATTTTTTCAGATATCAAATAACGAAAACGAGCACTATCTAGTAACGTTCCTGACCCGATAACTCTTTCCTTTGGTAAATGAGTTAATTTAATGGTGATATAGGTAAGAATATCGACTGGATTTGTGGCAATAAGAAAAATCGCTTCCGAATTGTATTTTAAGATTTCAGTTAAGATTTGGTGATATATAGATACATTTCTCTGCATTAAATCTAATCTTGTCTCACCTGGTTTTTGTGCTGCTCCAGCGGTGATCACAATAATATCAGCATCTTTGCAGTCAGGGTAATCACCTGCAGTTATTTTCATTGGTTGTGCTAACAGTAAGCCATGGTTAAGGTCTAATGCATCACCTTCAGCCTTATCCTGATTTTTGTCGATGATCACTAATTCGTCCGCAAGTCCTCTTAAAAGTACCGTATAGGCAAAAGTGGATCCAACTGCTCCGCTTCCAACAACAACAATTTTCGTTTGATTATTCATCCTTTAGCCTCCTTCATCATAAAAAAACTATTCTTTCTTTATTATGGACAAAGATTATACATCTAATCACCTCAAAATGATTACAAAGTTTAATCACTTGTTCACATTTTATGTGAAAAATTTATGAAAGAAAACCTAGAAATGTGCTAAAAACGAAAAGTACTTCTTATATATATATCGGAAGGAAAACACAATCCAATTACTTTTCCTTCATATGTAAGATGAACATCTTACTTTATCTTCTTTAATAATAAAGCAAAAGGAGGAGTTTTGATGGTACGTTTTTTGCGAGAAAATATTTATGCTGCCTACGGACTACTGCTTTTAAGACTTTACTTAGGTTGGAATTGGATGACAGCTGGTTGGGAAAAACTTACGGGTTCAGAACCATTTAGTGCAGAGGGATTCCTACAAGGAGCATTAAAAAAAATGGGTGGTGAACACCCATCAGTATCCCAGTGGTGGGGAGGCTTTGTTGAAAACTTTGCACTCCCTAATGTAGGATTTTTTAACTTTATGATTCCATTAGGTGAATTTTTGGTAGGATTAGGACTTATACTTGGATGTCTTACAACCGCCGCTGTTTTCTTTGGTATGATGATGAACTTTGCTTTCTTGTTTAGTGGCACTGTTAGCCATAACCCACAAATGGTACTTGTAAGTATCTTTGTCATTGTTGCTGGATTCAATGCAGGTAAAATAGGTTTAGACCGCTGGGTTATTCCTTACTTAAGGAATTGGTATGTTAAGAGCTTTAAAAAAGCATCTGTATAATCAAAGTAATAGAATTTCAAAAAAATAAAGCCAGTAACAAAATACCGAAGGAGTAACTCCAAAAAGGGTTACTCCTTTTCGTTTTGTACCTGATGTTCATTTCGATAGTGAAATATTTTTGTTTTAACGATCAATTTCTTTAATTCTGCTTCAATTGATTCAAAATCCTTTAGTTCTACATCCTCAGGATTAAATTGATCTACCATATAAGAAAGAAGTTGCAATCTTCCTTTAATATATTTCAATTGTTTTTTCTTATTATAGATTGGTGTAGACATCTAGATACCCCCATAGGTAAATATTCTTCCTTTTATTTTACATGAAAATCAAGTTTATATCTATAAAATAAGTTTGTATATTCCATCGCGCTCCATCATCCGTGCCCTTCTATGAATAAAGATTACGGAGAGAAGGGCACTTCTGAAGGCACACAAAGTGTACAAGTCGTGCTACACAGCTAAAGCTGCTAGTCACGCTATGTCGCAGCTTATGGAATATACAAACCCCAAATGACAAGGAAAAGAATGTAAGTAAAACTTTCTCTTCCAATAAAGAAAAAAGATGGGTTTATGTCCCATCTTTTTTAGTTGGTTTTATCTATGCTGTGGCGGATTTAATTTTTCTTAGGTAATTCTGGTTGGTAAACCAAGATTACACTAGCTGTTGAGACTTCCATTAAAGCAAGTAAAGAAAACAATGAAGCAAGAGCTTTAAATACCTTTTTCATTGATTTTCACCTCCCACAATTTTTCTTCTTATAAAGAAATCATCTATGTTGTGGAAAAGTTGAATTCCAAAAGGAGTTAAAGTAATTGATTGTAGAAAAATTCCAATAGCCGAAAAGAATGAGATCACATGAAATGAGGTGTAAAATATATCGATTAAAATATTCCCTATGAACCAAATGGATAAAAATACAAAGCTTGCCCATTTAAAAAAATGATGCTTTTCTCTTGGGATCGGACGATTTGCTGCAGAAACTGGGACGTAGATGAAGGTAACGATCACTGAAAAAATATATATTGGTAATAGCAAATAGAATGGGGATATTTCAATTGCAATCTGCTGCAATACGTAGGCTGGAATAAAGAAGAGAAGCATCGAAGTGGTTAAACAACGCAAATAGGTTGACATATGAACGCCGCCAGAAATGATTCGCAATAATGCAAAGAATAATGAAATCGTAACCATTTCCTTAAAAACACCAAAAAGGAGAGAGATCGAAAATAGAACAATAACTTTTACCAAACCAGTCAATGTCACTTCGATCCCATACCGAATGTAATCTACATCGTCTCTCTCAGCCTTCTCAGCTAATTTTTTGGCTAACCAATAAGATATTTTTGTAACCATTATAGTTTCTCCCCCTTTTAAAGAGGCAATTCTATAATAAAAGTCGTCAAATTTTTGCTAGATTCAACTCTAATTGTTCCTTTATATTTTTGTACGATAGATTTAACAATACTAAGACCAAATCCACTATTTTCCTTTTCTTTTTTAGTAGTATATCCTTCTTCGAATAATAAATCAACTATTTTTTTTTCAATTTTTGGCCCATTATTTGAAATCTGAATGATTGCTGTCGAATCCTTTTTGCCCCAATATATTTCAATAAAAGGATTTCTTGTATGACTTTCAGTTACAGCTCTTAATGCATTATCTAGTATATTACTGATTATTTTTACTAAATCATAGCCTTTGATGGAAGGAAATGTATCATCCGTTTCTACTATTTCTCTATACTCTACTTTTTTTTCTTCCATCAATTCAATCTTTGTATGTAATAAAGCGCTCACTGGGATATTTTTAATTTTAATACGCCGATTGGACGCACGAACATGCTGAACAAGATCATGAACATATTCTTGTAAATGATCATACATTTTCGCTTGAATCATGCCATGAATCGTTTGAATCTCATTGATAAAATCATGACGTTCCATTCGCAACTTCTTTAATACGTTTTCTAAGTGTTGATTATAGTCACTCTCAGTTTGAATGATCTCTTTTTGCATATAAATGTTTTTCAATTGAATGACAGAAACAATAAGTAAAATATTCACAATAACAAGCCCTAAACTAAAAAGAGGTAATCCATGAATATTTAGAATTATTTTTTTTAGTAAAAATTGGCTATTCATATAAAACGAATAGTTTAGATAAATGATAAAAAACAATTGAAGAAGAATTAGGGTTAAACTAGAGATCCAATAAGCAATATTTTTGTTAATAAATAGTTTTTTGAATCCTTTTGTTACAGACCAATGTTTTTTTTCGATAAAATAACTACTAATGATTAAAGGCAACATATAAGTAAATGTAACTAGTAATTTGAGCCAAAAGCTTCCTAGGATTTGTTGGTAGGAAATAAATTGCGTAATCACAACTAATACAATTATTTCAGAAATTAAAATAGAAAGAATGCTGGTAAGGGTCATACCAAAAGCAAATTTCCAATTCTTATGTATGAATAACTTATAAAGTATAGTATTAATAATGATTGTGATGATGATTCTAAAATCTGCAAAAGATTCTAATTGCCACATCAAATCAGAAATAAAGGCAGAGATGATCGCCATGAATAGAATTTTATATTTTATCTTTGAAAAGGAAAACCCAAAAAGAACAGTTCCTAACAGAAGCATACCATAAAATTCTGGTAATGAAATAAATAAATAATTGATCAGGAATCCCATTATTTAACCCCTTCGACAAAAACTGATATTTTTTTCAGTATATAATATAATTATCACAAATTGAACATTATTATAAACTGCGCCATTAGTCCCAAATCTAATAGATTTAGGAAAAAAGGGGTAATTTTTTTGTATTTAACCGTTGGATTCCTTCTTGGCATACCCCATATTCTAACCATGAGCAACCTTTACAGATTTGACTTAAATCTGCTGGTTCAATCATTTTCTGTGTTTTCATAAGAAGTTCTTGCTTTGTATAGATTTGATTAGGAATCAATCCTAGTTTTGCTATCACTTTTTGATCAATTTCCTTTACATGTGCATCAGAATTTTTATCTGCCAAGCATATGGTTCCTCCATGATGAGGGCAAGTGGAGCAAACATCGTCAAGTTCTTGTATCACCTTAATGGGTAAGAGAGGGTTCGTAGAATCATCTCGGATGAGGTGAGTAACTTCTTTCATTTTCTCGACAAAGGATTCACTATAACCCATGCCTTGAAACCCATGAATACATAGTAAATGATGCCCTCTTAGTGTGATTGTCATTTTCCTGATCTCCTTCCCATTGTTCTCTTGTATTTACTAGTTCTTATAGCTCTTGTAGTGTCATATAGGTATAGTTCACTAATTCATGGATATCTTCAATGTTATCTTCATCAATTTTTCGACCAAAATTCAACTGGATATGGTCATAATATAAAGGTTTATCTTCTTTTTTAAAATCGTAAGTGATGGTTTGTGTGATCTCTGGTCTACCTTCCCAGATTTGATTGATGGTCATCTCTATCTTTTCACAATCCACTTTAGGATTGGAGATAGGGATTGAAAATTCAATTTTTATTTCACAGCCTGGTTTTGACTCATCTTCCCATTCTAAAATTTCCTTAGACAAATCTTCCGTATTGGCTTTAAGTTGTATTTTAGCACTTTTTTCTTGTTCTGAACCCACAATTTTAAACTGTATTTGAAAAGTTCTAGACATTCTAGCTAAATCGATCAAATCATTTCGATCAATCACGATAATTTTTTGCCCTAAATCAAGGTCATATATTTCCCCTTCAAGAACCACTTTAATATTTTCATAGATCGTTGGATCAAACAAATGATTTCACCTCCCGTCCTGTTATCATGTTGTATTATATCCAATAAGCTCTATATCCTTTCCGATATAGAGCTAGGTCATTTCCAGAATAAACTTTTTTAGTTATGAGTTCCTAATTGGTTTAACTCTTCTCTCACAAATTCCATTAATTCTTTAATCATTGCTTCTGAAAAATCAAACTTGATGCCAGCTGCTTCATAGATCTCTGGCAAAGGCCTTGAGCTACCTAAAGATAGTGCCTTTTTATAATTTGCTAAAGCCTGCTCAGGGTTCTCTTTATATTGTTTCCATATTTGTACCGCACCCAATTGGGCAATTGCATATTCGATATAATAGAAAGGAACCTCGTAGATGTGTAGTTGTGCTTTCCAACGATGTCTTAACTCTTCTTCATAGCCTGACCAATCCTCATAATGTTGACTTAAGGATAAAGCGATCTCTTTAAACTGATCATTTCTTTCTTCTGCGGAATGCTCAGGGTTTAAATAGATCCAGTGTTGAAACTTATCGATTGTCATTGCCCATGGTAGAAATTTAATGATTCCTTCTAGTTGTTCTCTTTTTGCTTTTTTAAGATCTTCGTCATTCTTGTAGAATTCATCCCATTTATCCATCGAAAGCAATTCCATGCCCATACTGGCAAATTCCGCCGATTCCATTGGCGTACTTTTATAGATTCTTAAATCTAATTGGGATTTAAATAAGTTGTGGACTGAATGACCACCTTCATGAACAAGGGTTGTCATATCATCATGTGTTCCTGATGCATTCATAAAAATAAAGGAACGATTAGAAACAGATAATGGAGCACAAAAACCACCAGGTGATTTTGCTTTCCGGCTGTCTAAATCCAATGTATGATGATCGTTCATATCTTCTAACATCTTAGCAAAATTAGAATCTGTGCGTCTAAAGATGCGTGTCACACCATCAACTAATTCGTCGGTCGTTGTGAATGGCTTTAATGGCTGATCACCTTCTTTGACTGCTGTTAAATCCCATGGCCGATAATCTTTTAATCCAAGCTCTTTTTGATGTTCTTTTTCAATCTCATCTTTTAAAGGTACGACATATTTTTGTACAGCTTCGTGAAATTGATATGTATCCTCAGGCGTATAGGAGAATCTTTCGTATTTCTTGAACATGTAATCGCGATAATTCTCAAAGCCAGCATTTAAAGCAATTTGGTGGCGTATTTTCACTAATTGATCCATGATCTCATCTAACTTGTCCTTATCCTCTAATCTTCTAGCTTGGACTAATTTCCACGCCTTTTCTCGTATTGAACGATCAGGATCCTTTAAATAAATTGACATTTGCTGAAGGGTTTTTGCTTCTCCTTCCCACTCTACTGTCATGTTACCTGTCACTTTGTAATATTCTGTACTTAAATTTTGTTCCTGTACCTCTAAAGGAATGTTTTCTTCACGGAAAATTTCGATAGAATTGACTCTTCGCTTAATCAGTTCACTATACTTCTCTGTATCTAACTGTTCCCGATATGGATTATCATAAAAGCGTTTGTCTAGCAATGCTTCATACTTTTTAATGATAGGTGTAATCACGTTTTGGTCATGTTCAAATCGCTGTCTAATTTCTTCATCATCATTATGCCCTTGAAATTCAATATAGTGGCCAGTCAAAATTTCATCAATCTCATCAAATAATTGGCTTTCCTCACGTAACCAGTTTTCTAAATCGCGGGTAGAATGGATTTCCTTTTTTAACAAAGTTTCTAGTTTTGTTTCAACTTCTTTAGGATCTTGAAATGAAATCTTCTCAATAAAAAATGAACTCATTTGAATTCCCCCTTGTTTTTGAAATATTTAGAAAAGCGGCAATATAAATAGGTACTTACTTTATTCTAACACTAAATGAAAAAATGTGGAAATCAACGAATTTTATATGCATAAAAAAAACACTCTTTTGGGAACATTACAATTGTACTTAAAATGAAAGGAGCTATTCACATGCAGGAGCAACTAACACAAATGGAATTACAAAGCTTAAGAGAGCTAATTAGTGCCCATGATCTTGGAGCAAAAAAACTACAAGATTATGCGAATCAAGCAACTGACCCTCAAGTAAAACAAATGCTACAACAATCTGCCCAATCTGCTCAAAATACAAAACAAAAACTCATGTCATTCTTACAATAGAAAGGGTGAAAAAATATGCAAGAAAAAGAAATCGTAAATGATGTATTGAACCAATTAAAAGGTAGCCTAGGTAATTACGCTCATGTCATTGCTGAGACCTCTAACGCCAACTTGCGGCAAACGCTACAACAAATTCGTAATGGCGATGAGCAATTCCAATATCAACTTGCTAATCTAGCTCAACAAAAAGGGTATTATCAACCAGCACAGCCAGCTTCTGCGGCTGATATACAACAAGTAAAATCACAACTAAGTCAGTAATTCTAAAAAAAGGGTTGTATTTTAAGGAGTGACCAATCATCACTCCTTTTTATTTTTTCAATACTCAACATGAAGCAAAAATAATCCCTGACTTGGTACTGTTTCTCCCGCATAAATTCTTTTCTTTTGTTCTAGAATCTCAAGTACCTCCTCTGGTTGTCTTTTTCCTAAACCCACTTCAATTAATGTCCCCGTCATAATTCGAACCATCTTATATAGAAATCCTTCTCCATGATAGTAAAATTCAATCAATTCTTCCTTTTTCGTTATCTCTATGGAATAAATTCTTCTAACGGTTAACTTCTTTTTTGATTTCATAGCCGTAAACGATTGAAAATCATGTTCACCTATTAGAAAACTTGCCGCCTTTTTGATCGCTTCAATATTTAATGAATCAGCAACATGAAAGGTGTATTTTCTCTCAATAGCAGAAGGGATTGGACTATTCCAAACTCGATATACATATTTTTTGCCTTTAGCACTGAACCTAGCGTGGAAATCCATCGGTACTTCTTCAATATCTTTAAATACAATATCTTGTGGCAGCATTTCATTACAAGTAAAAAGAAATTTGTCTAAATTTAGATCTGCATGGGTTTCAAAATGAGCGACTTGACCATATGCGTGAACCCCTGCATCAGTCCGCCCAGAACCGTGTATTTCTATCGTTTCACCCGTAATCCGAGAAAGTAACGTTTCAATTTTTTGTTGGAGCGTGTTCTCTGTGTTTGCAAGCCTTTGCCACCCCTTATATCTACTTCCGTCATATTCAATCGTTATTTTGAATTTCCTTTTCATCCATTTTTCTCCTTTTTTATATTTTTATTTTATCTAGATAGCTTATATTTCATTATACTTTTAACAACATTAAAATAGCGAAAATAGAGTATAATATATCTAAAATTAGAATGTTAGTAAAGGATGGTTTTATGATGGATACGCTCATGTTGAGTCGAATCTTAACTGGACTCACTCTAGGGTTTCATATTATTTACGCCACCATTGGTGTTGGTGTCCCTATTATGATTATGCTTTCTGAATGGCTTGGAATCAAACGAAATGATGTCCACTATATATTACTTGCTCGTCGTTGGGCAAGAGGATTTGTGATTACTGTTGCCGTTGGCGTCGTCACTGGTACGATTATAGGAATGCAATTATCCTTATTGTGGCCAAGTTTTATGAAAATCGCTGGTCAAGTGATTAGTTTACCATTATTTCTTGAAACATTTGCATTTTTCTTAGAAGCGATTTTTCTGGGGATTTACCTCTATACCTGGGATCGCTTTAAAAAGCCGATTTATCATTGGCTATTGATTATTCCAGTTGTCCTTGGTTCATCTTTATCAGCAACATTTATTACGATGGTCAATGCGTTTATGAATACACCAGAAGGATTTACAATGCAAAATGGTGTGATTACTGATATTGAACCATTAAAAGCGATGTTTAACCCTGCCACACCAACAAAGGTTGCACATGTCCTATCTTCTGCCTACTTAACTTCTGCCTTTGTTTTAGCAGCGATTACCGCTTACTATCTTTTGAAAGGGCGGAACCATGAATATTATAAAAAAGCGCTGAAATTAACCTTGATTGTCAGCTTTATCTTTGCAATTGCTACTGCTTTAATAGGTGATCTATCAGGTAAATTCCTTGCTGATTACCAACCGGAAAAATTAGCTGCGGCTGAGTGGCATTTTGAAACCAGAAAACAGGCAGAGCTTATAGTCGGTGGGTTTTTAACCGATGATCTGCAAATTAAAAATGCAATTAAGTTACCGATGGCTCTTAGTATTCTGGCTCATGGTAATCCAAATGCCGAGGTTGTTGGATTAAATGAGTTCCCCAGAGATTTATGGCCACCACTTTATGTCCACTATCTTTTTGACCTAATGGTGATGATAGGAGTCTATTTGACCCTTGTTTCTGGTCTATTCCTTTTCTTTTGGAAATGGAAACCTCAGCTTATGTGGAAGAAATGGCTGATGGCACTCATTATACTAGGTGGACCCTTATCGATTGTTGCAATTGAAGTAGGATGGATCTTTGCGGAGGTTGGTCGCCAACCATGGATTTTACGAGGGTATATGAAAACAGCTGAAGGAGTAACCACAGCTACTAATGTTGGAACATTATTAATTGTTTTTGCTTTGCTATATGTCATCCTTGGTACCCTTACTGTATATATCCTTACACGTCTATTCAAAAAGAACACACCTGAGATTGAATTAGAAAAACGAGGAATTATCCTGTAAAAATGTTTGTATATTCCAATGCGCTCCATCGTCCGTGTATTTCTTTGAATTAAAAATAATGTAAGAAACACTAAATAACAAGGGGAAGAAAGTTTAAACTATGCAGTAATAAGGGAGGAATGAAGATGTCTTTAGAGTTACTTGGAATTACGGTTCTTTGGATCTTTTTATATGGATATATGATCATAGGTTCAATTGATTTTGGCGCTGGCTTTTTCTCTTATTACGGAAAGTTGCGTAAAAAAGACCATCTGATCAATGGGGTGATTAACCGTTATTTATCACCTGTCTGGGAAGTAACGAATGTTTTTTTAGTCTTTTTCTTTGTAGGATTAGTCGGTTTTTTCCCTGACACTGCCTATTTCTATGGCACAGTTTTACTTATTCCAGCTAGTATTGCCACAATCTTGTTAGCTATTCGCGGATCCTTTTACGCCTTTGCCAATTATGGCGCAAGGGACAATCAATTATTTCTATTCAGTTATGGGGTAACAGGATTATTGATTCCTGCGTCTCTTTCCACTGTGCTTGTGATTTCTGAAGGTGGTTTTATCACAGAATTAGGGGATACGATTTCCTTAAATATGTCTGCATTATTGTCTAGCCCCTTAACTTGGTCTGTTGCTTTATTAGCTGTCTTTAGTGTATTGTTTATCAGTTCAGCCTTTCTTTCCTACTACGCAAACAAGGCAGAAGATCTAGAGGCTAGAGAAGTATTAAGGAAAATAGCCCTTTTTTCTAGTGTACCAATGATGATTAGCAGCTTTGTGATGATCTTTTTCTTACAAAGAGAAAGTGCATGGCATTTTAACCAGCTATATGGGTATGCTTGGGCATTTCTCTTGGGTTTACTTGCTTTTTTAACTGCTATCTACTTGTTATACCGCAAAGAAAGGTTTGGAATCGCCTTTTTAATGGTGATGCTACAATTCGCTTTTGCCTTTTTCGGTTATGGTGCTTCCCATCTTCCCTATCTGTTGTACCCATATCTAACGATTTATGATGGGATCGTTAACCAAACGATGGGAACTTACTTGGTTATTGGATTTATAGCCGGACTCACTCTTCTTATCCCTTCTCTTATTTTGTTAATGCGGCTATTCTTGTTTAATGTGGATTATGTAAAAGGAAATAAGTAAATTTTTCGTTATATTAAAGGAATTTATTTCATTTATGACGAATTAAAACATATATATAATCCATAAAAGTAACTATTTCCGGAGGCCTTATGATGAAACAAGAAAATCTTCTTAAAACAAAAAAAGCAAAATCTACATTAGAAAAAATCGTTCAAAGATTTACTTTAGGATGAACTTGATCTAATGGGATTTGGAGGTTGATAAGATGGAACTTGATTTATTTCCACTGCTAAGTAAAACCCCTCCCTTCCACTTGCTACCTATAGAAAAATTGAAAGAACTCATTGAAATCTCATTGCTAAAAACCTATTCAGATGATCAAGTTGTTGTACAGCAAAATGAGAAGGACATTCAGCATATTTTTGTTTTGGTTGAAGGAATTGCCAAAAATATATTGTTAAATGATGCAAAGGAAGAAATCACTCTAAAAATATATAGAAGAGGCGATGTAATCGGACTGATTCATGCCATGTCAGGGGATGGTTTTACCTATACGATCAGGGCTGTGAATCATACGCGCTTTCTACTCATCCCTATTTCTTTTTTTGATAAAATGATGGCAGAGCATCCTCCTTTTACTGAGGAAGTCGCAAAGCTGATTACTTTACGATTAAGAGAGCTTTATCTTCAAATCGGAAAAGAAACCTCTGGGCAACCAAAGCTTTCGAAAAATCCTTATCGGAAAAAAGTGGTTGAACTCATGACCTTTCCTATCATTACAAGCCACTTAAATGAAACGATCATTGAAGTATCAGAAAAAATTTTAAAAAACCAAATCGGCTCAGTCATTGTCGTCAATCAACTAAATGAGCCTATTGGCATCATCACTGAAAAGGATTTAATTAAAGCTTTTACAAATGAACGGAAAGATCCATCTAGTGACAAAATACTGCTGACAGCTGAAAAAATCATGACATCCCCACTCATCAGTATTGAACCCCAATCCCTCTATTTTGATGCGTTACATTTAATGATTAAGCATAATATTAAACATATTCCAATTATTAACAATGGTATGACCATTGGTATGATCACAATGAAAAACTTAATCCAATCTTTATCAGATCATACCTTTAGCCTAATCAAAGAACTTGACCAAGCCAATAGCATTAGAGAAATAGTCAATGTAAAGAAAAAAGTGGACACCATGATCCAAAATATGTTAGAAGAACATGTCACAGCAAAAGAGCTATGTGCGATTGTTTCAGAATTCAATGACCGAATGACACAAAAGCTAATCCAGAACGCTGAATTCGAAATGAACAAAGAAGGATATGGCTATCCTCCTGTCGCTTATTGTTGGCTTAGTTTAGGGAGTGAAGGAAGGAAGGAACAAACTCTGCAAACCGATCAGGATAATGCGTTGATTTATGCAGATGTGCCTAAACAAGACCAAGCTAAAGTAGATACTTATTTTACAAAACTAGCCGAAAAAGTAGTTGAGGGATTATATCAATGTGGATTCCCTAAATGTACAGGTGGTGTGATGGCTTCAAACCAGGAATGGAGAAACAGCTTATCTGGATGGAAACATTCGATTCAACTATGGATAAATAAAAATACACCTGACTTAATCCGTCGCTTTACGATCTTTATTGATTTTCGCCCTATATACGGAGATAAGCACCTAGCTGATTCCATAAGGGAATATTTATTCACGGAAAACATCATTCCTGCGATTTTTCTACATTTTTTGGCTGAGGATGAAACAGCGATTGAATTGGCGATCAATCGCTTTGGTCGTTTTCAAACAAAAAAGAGTGAACATCATGGTCTCATTGACCTAAAATATGGTGGATTAATTCATATTGTTAATAGTTTACGATTATTAGCACTCAAATTTAAAATTAGTGAATTAAATTCATGGGAACGCCTAGATAAGCTTTATGAAATGGATATATTTACCAATGATGAACATGCAGAAATAGCTCAAGCCTTAGATGATATCATGCTTTTTCGGATTAAAAGAAATATAGAACAGATGAAGAATGGTGAGGAAGTGAGTCATTATATTCAACCTAATTCACTTTCAAAAAGGGAACGTTTAAGGTTAAAAAAGGCGTTGATGACAGCCCGCTGGTTACAAATCAAAGCGACCCGTCATTGTGCGATGCCAGGATCCCACTTAAGAGGATATTAACCCTTATTTGAACTAGTTTCTGTAAAGGAGATGATAGGGTGGGCTTTTTACAAAGAAGAAGAAAAACAAGCGAAATGTTTGATACTAAAGTCTATGATAAGGATCTCATTGCTGAAATCAGAAGATTAGCCTCAAGTACAAAACGAATTATCGACCTTGATGATGAATTAAAAACGATTGAGTTTGTCGTATTTGATACAGAAACCACTGGTTTCTTTCCTTACGCGGGTGATAAAATCATCTCCATTGGCGCTGTTAAACTAAAAGAAGGCGAGATCAAGGAATTCTTTCATTGTCTTGTAAACCCAGAACGTGAAGTACCAAAGGAAATTGAAGAGTTAACAGGGATTTACAATCATGAGTTACAAGACAAACCTAAGATTCTCGAAGCTGCTCTTGATTTTTTACGATTTGCTGAAAATACGTATTTAGTCGCCCATTGTGCTGACTTCGATCTGCATTTTCTAGATGTTGCATTAAAAAGAGGAGCAAATACTCGCCTTCTACATCCGATTATTGACACGATGATGCTATCCTATCACCTACATCCTGATTGGACTTCTCATCACTTTGATGTCATCTTAGAAAAGTATCAGATCCCAATCATTGATCGTCATTCTGCCCTAGGAGATGCAAAAATGACAGCACTATTATTCCAGTTCTTTTTGGAGCAATTAGAAGAGAGAGGAATCAAAACGATCGGAGCATTAAAACGTAGTATTCCAAGTGTCTGTAGGCAAGCTCCATATATACGTTTTTAAAAAACTTACCCACAAAAGTGACGAACTTTCTTCGAAGCTTATTCCGATTACTTTTGCAGGGATCCTTAAAATCTTTATTTTTCAAATGTACCTTTTACTAAAATATCTCCATGTAAGATCATGGTTTGGCCTTTTGCGATGACTGTATCGATTTGTAAATCATCTTGATTGAGCAATACTAGATCAGCATCATATTGTGCTTTAATATAACCCTTTCCGTTTAATTTTAAAAGATCTGCAGGGTTAGAAGTAATGACTCGAATAGCAGTTTCTATTGCGACTCCTTCATCTAAAACTGCATCCCTCACTTCTTGATATAAGGAAATGACCTTTCCTACTCCCAGTCCTAGATAATTCCCATTTCCATCAAACTCTGGGAGGCTTCCCTGCCCGTCTGAGGTAAAAGTAATTTGATTGATGGCAATGTTTTCGTCTAGCATTTTTTTTAACGCTTTGCTAGATTTGACCTCGCCATGATCAGTGCCTTTTTTGACTGAGCTTGTGGTAAAATCCACAATTCCTCCCTTTTTCGCATAGTAGATGGCTTGCTCAAATAATTCCTGATTTCTATTCATATGAGTGGGCACAAATTGTTTAATTGGAATCTCCGTATTTTCTGCAATATCCAGAAGAAAATCCACTTTTCTAGAACCACTACCAACGTGGATATTAACGATCCCTGCTTTTCCTGACAAGATTCCCCCTACTCTTGCCTCTGCAGCAATTCTTGTAATCTCTTGAACAGTAGGTTGGGCAGACCGATGATCAGAAATGGCGATTTCTCCAACTCCAATCACTTTATCAATCATGATGATATCATCCTGAATATTCCCTGTTATCGTTCGAACAGGAACTGCATAGTTTCCTGTATAGATAAAAGTGGTGATCCCTTCTTCTTCTAATCCCCTTGCTTTGGCTAATAATCCTGCCATGCTTCGAGTAGTACCATCGGTCCCTAAACAACCAACAACAGTGGTTACGCCCCCTCTTGTCAAATCTGTGAGTTGAATTTCAGGGGTTCTTGTTTTAAACCCTCCTTCACCACCTCCACCAAGAATATGTACATGGGAATCAATAAAACCTGGAACAACTAATTTACCACTTGCATCAATCACTTCAATATCTACAAAATTCTTAGGTTCATCTATCTGTTCTGCAATATAACCAATCTTATCACCAATAAGTAAGATATCCTTCTGTTCAAGATAATCTGGTGCATAAACTTTACCATTTTTAATTAGTTTTAGCATGTCCTTACTCCTCTCCTCGTATATTTTTGTAAGGATTATATCAGAGATCTTCTTTTTTCTCTATAAGAAAAGGTTTGTATATTCCATCGCGCTCCGTCATCCGTGCCCTTCTATGAATAAAGATTACGGAGAGAAGGGCACTTCTGAAGGCACACAAAGTGTACAAGTCGTGCTACACAGCTAAAGCTGCTAGTCACGCTATGTCGCAGCTTATGGAATATACAAACCCCTAAATGACAAATGGAAGAAAGTTATACTTTCTTAATCTTTAAAAAAAGACTGCCGTAAAAATAGGATAAAAAACCATAACTCGATTCGATAAGAAAGATCAAAAGAGAAACAATGGCTGCTAGTGAAGTTATTTGGTAAATTAGTCAACCGTCTTAATCGTATGTGATTAAAAGAAAAATCCAAGTTGGGGAAGTAAAACATAAAAGTATCCGGGTTTGGGAATGTTATTAATGTACAACTCATTTTTTCTAGAAAGGTTGGTAAAATCAATGTCTCAAACGACAGCTACTCCTGTCACTTTAACTGACAGCTTAAACAAGCAAATTGCCAATTTTAGTGTTTTATATGTGAAACTGCACCATTATCATTGGTTCGTAAAAGGTGATCACTTTTACGAATTACATACCAAGTTCGAGGAATTCTACACTGAAGTGGCAACTTACATTGATGAACTTGCGGAGCGGTTGTTGACATTAAAGGAAAAACCGCTTGCAATGATGAAGGATTTTTTACAACAGAGTTCTATTACTGAAGCATCGGGTAATGAAACTGCGCAGCAAATGGTGCAAAATATCGCTAATGATTTTAGTACAATCATTCAAGAAGTAAAGCAAGCGATCGAAATCGCAGACAATCTAAAGGATGATGCTACTGCAGACATGTTAATTGGTATAACCAAAAGTCTAGAAAAACATCTGTGGATGCTAAATGCATTCTTGGGTAAATAATTTCTCTAAGCACTGCCTAAAAAGCAGTGCTTTTTTTGGAAATTAAAAGAAGATAAAAAAACATAACATTATTCATAACGAGTTATTTCCCGCTATATATAACCTTAAATATCTTATAACAGAATCCTCCTTCTCAATAACGTGCTTCTTTTCTATTATTTTCTTGGAAACGATTATTGACATATTCGTTTCCATTGCGTAAATTAAAGATAGAAAGAAAAATGTACGTCAAATGTTACAATTCGAGGAGGAAGAACCATGGGAAAAAAGAATGTTCGGATATTCCTAAGCTTTCTATTTGTTTCATTGTTATTATTAGTAGGTTGCTCCACTAATCAAAATATCTACTCAGGTACTATTGAAGGCGAAGAAATTCCTGTATTAGCAGAACTAGGTGGGCAGATCAAGACATTATCAGTTGATGAGGGAACAAGTGTTAAAAAAGATCAAACTTTAGCTACAATTGATGATCGCATTTTAAAAGCACAATTAAAGGAGGCAGAAGCAGGAGTCGCGGCAGCAAAGGCCTCTTTGGATGAAGCAAAAGCAGGTGCAAGGGACCAAGAAATTAAACAAACTCTTGCCAACTTAGAACAGATCGATTCAGAAATGGAACAGCTCAAGATCCAAACCAAAAAAGCAGACGATCTCTTAAAAATAAATGAATCCCAGATCCAACAAACCTCCCATTCCTTAGCTGCTGCCCAAAAAACACTTGCCTATCAAAAAGAACAATTACAAAAAAAAACCTCCCTTTTTCAACAAGGAGCGATATCTGAAGACCAGCTTAAAGCCCAACAGGAGATCGTCAATCAGGCGGAAGCGAAGGTTAATACCTTAAATGATCAACTTATTTCAATCAAAGCTCAATATTTAGCTGAGCAAAAGGATAAAGAAGCTTTACAGGTTCAGCTTCAAGCTGTTGAAGCTAAGAAGAAAATTGCTGAAGCTAAGTTAAGCTTACAACAAGAAGGAGCATCATCTTACACGGTTTCGCGTTTATACCAACTTTGGCAGCAAGCTATCGCCAAAAAAGAACAAGTTCTCATTCAACTGGAAAAGGCCACGATTAATTCTCCAATTGATGGAATCGTTTTAAGAAAAAATGTTTCTCAAGGAGAAATCCTAAAGCCTAACTCGCAAATATTTACCCTTTTAAATCCAAAAAAATTAAATATTAAGGTCTATGTACCTGAAACCAATCTCAATCAAGTCAAAATTGGGCAAAAGGTTGCAATCAAGGTTGATGCATTTCCTGACCAATCCTATGAAGGAAAAATCGTCCATATCTCAGATAAAGCTGAATTCACTCCTAAAAATGTGCAAACACCTGATGAACGGACGAAAATGGTTTTCGCTGTAACGATTGAAACGACCAATGGGTTTGATCAATTAAAACCAGGAATGCCTGCAGATATTACCTTCCAGTCAGAGGAGGATCTATAATGGAAATTGCCATTTCTTGTACCCAACTTACCAAAAAGTTTGGTTCCTTAACTGCTGTCAATCAAGTCAGTATGGAAATTCCTAAAGGTTCGATCTATGGCTTTCTTGGTCCAAACGGCTCTGGAAAATCAACAACTATTCGAATGCTATGCGGACTAATTACCCCAACATCTGGACATGGAACGGTTCTTGGCTATGATATCATTAAGGACACGGAACGGATTAAGCATCGGATTGGATATATGTCACAAAAATTTAGTCTTTATGAAGAATTAACAGTCATTGAAAACCTTGATTTTTATGCTGGTATTTATGGAATCTATGGAGAAACGGCAAAAAAAAGAAAGACTGAATTAATCGAAATGGCTGGTTTGACAGGGAGAGAAAAACAATTAGCTGGTTCATTATCTGGTGGCTGGAAACAACGATTAGCCCTCGCTTGTGCAATGCTACATCAACCTGATGTTCTGATTCTCGATGAACCCACTGCTGGTGTTGACCCCGTATCAAGAAGAATCTTCTGGGATGTCATTCACCAATTGGCCAACCAAGGAATTACGATTCTTGTTAGTACCCATTACATGGATGAGGCAGAAACTTGTGATTATATCGGATTTATCTATTTTGGCCATTTATTGGTTCATGGCAAACCCAGTGAATTAAAGAAACAAGCTGGCTTAGAAAGCTTAGACGATTTATTTATTCAACTTGTCAACAAGGCTCAGCAGAATGGAGTGGTGAACCATGCAACAAATGAATCTTAAACGATTTAGCTTTTCTAGATTTATGGCAATTATAAAAAAAGAAATGTTACAAATCCGAAGGGATCCACCAAGCTTAGTTATTGCTATCATGATGCCGCTCTTCATGCTCTTATTATTTGGTTATGCAGTCAACACAGATGTAGATCATATCTCCACTGCTGTATGGGATCAAGATAAAAGTCAGCAAAGTAGACAGCTGATTCAAGAACTTGTCAATACGACCTATTACGATATCAATTGGAATGTGAATAGCTATAAAGAATTACAAGATCTAATGGATCAAGGAAAGATTAGAGCCGGTTTAGTAATACCACCTGATTACAGTCATTCCCTTGACCAAAAACAAACAGCAAAGGTTCAGATGTTGATTGATGGTTCAGAGCCTAATGCAGCAAGAACCGCTTTAAGTAATGCTCAACTGGTTATACAGTATAAAGACCTTGTAATTCAACAAAGCTTTTTGGAAAAACAGGGTGGTTTAAGGATCAATCAACCAATCGAATTACTTCCAAGAGTTTTATATAATCCCAATATGGAAAGCCTGATTTTTAACATCCCTGCCTTAATTGGCCTGATCATGCAAAATGTCATAGCCATTCTAACCGCTTTTTCTCTAGTCAGAGAAAAGGAACGAGGGACCATGGAACAATTGGTCGTAACGCCAATTCGTCCTTTAGAGCTAATTATCGGCAAGCTACTTCCCTATGTAGGGATTGGGATTTTCTCCTTTAGCATCGTCTTAGCAACAGGGGTCTATTGGTTCGGTGTTCCTGTCAAAGGAAGTGTTCTACTTTTGATCGGATTAAGCTTACTATTTTTGACCACAACCTTAGCGATTGGTATGCTAATCTCAACCATTTCCAAAACCCAATTACAAGCTATGCAAATTTCTTTTGCATTTATTTTACCTAGTGTATTGCTATCTGGTTTTATTTTCCCTCGAGAAACAATGCCTGTAGTGATCCAATGGATTGGCGGTGTGATCCCTTTAACTTATTTTCTAGAGATCCTTCGTGGTATTTTTTTAAAGGGGATTGGATTGGAATATCTTTGGAAAGAAACGCTTATTCTATCTATTTTTGCCATTTTCATTTGTACTGTTGCAATCCTTAAATTCCGTAAGAAAATCGAATAAAATAGATAAGAGATAGGGGGGTATGATTTGGATTATTCAAAAAAGATTAAAATCAAAGCATGGGAATTTTTTATTCAACAAGGAATAAAAAATACGGCCATTGAACAAATCTGTCAGGAATTAAAAATTTCAAAAAAAACCTTCTATAAGTATTTTAGAAACAAAGAAGATTTACTTTTACAAATTTTTATGTCTAATCGTCAGGTCTTTTTTGGAATATTTGAAAAAGGACTTCGGGAAAAAGTGCCACCGATGGTCATTTTGCTTCGAATTTTCCAACAGTTTAAGAAAATGATAAGGCCACAAACCAACTACTCTTTAAACGAAGAAGAAACTCCTTTCTTTCCCATTAGTCCTTCAATCATTGAAGAGTTGCCATCCCTTTATCCGGAGGTTTGGCAGACGATTGATGGCTTTCGGCATGATCTTCTAAATCAAATTGCAAACTTATTAGAGAACGAAAAGGAAGAATATATTCGGGAAGAGATCAACACCAAAGTGATTTCGAAAATGCTATTTGCCATTATCGAACAGATCATCCATCCACAATTCCTTAATACGCACAAGATCCCCTTTCATGAAGTTTTCAATTCCGCCTTTACTCTTCTATTTAAGGGAATTATTAAAAATGAAAAACAAGAGGAAATAACAAGGATGGTAATAGGAGTAGAGAACAATGAACGATATTAACATTAGCAGGGGTTAATTTAGTTTATTATAATATTCAAATGTTTTGTTTATCTTTTACTTGATTCCTTCTATAATAATACTATAAGGAGTTGAACGGATCATGGATAGACAGCAGTATTTACAGATGGGAGCCCCTGGTTTCTGGAAGGCAACTTTTGCATTAAGTATAGGTGCCTTTCTTATTTTTTCAAATCTTCATATGTCACAACCACTTCTCCCTTTATTTTCTAGAGAATTCGGTGTGTCACCTGCAACAGCTAGCTTATCTATTTCGCTTACAATTTTAACACTAAGTGTTTTCCTTTTAGTATTTGGACCGATTTCTGATGCTATGGGGCGTAAAAATATCATGTCTTTCGGATTAATAGCATCTTCTATTTTATCCATTCTTATTTTCTTCGCACCTAACTTTTTCATGTTATTATTCCTACGTGCGGTGCAGGGAATCTTTTTGGCCAGTTTACCTGCCATTGCTTATGCTTATATTGGCGAGGAATTTGACCATCTAAGTATTAGTGCAGTAATTGGTATTTATATCAGTGGCAATACGATTGGAGGAATGGGCGGAAGAATAATCAGTGGGTTTATCGCTGACCTTTGGGGATGGAGATATTCTTATCTAGTTATGGGTATGATAGGTCTCATTAGTTTTATATTATTTCTAATATTTCTCCCCGATTCTAATCATTTTCAACGAAAGCCCTTTTTAATCAATGAGGCAATGAAAGAACTTATTTCCCATTGGCAAAATCCAATTCTTCGCCAAGCTTATTATATAGCTGGTATTATTTATTTTATTTTTATGGGTGTTTTTAACTATATTGGATTTTATTTAAGTCAGGCTCCTTATTTTCTTTCAACAACAGTCATTGGATTTTTGTTTATCTCTTATCTTGCAGGGACATTTAGCTCAACCTATTCAGGAAAATTGGAAGGAAAGCTGACGATTCCTGTTCGGATCTTTCTTGGTTTAGTGATCATCTTTATTGGGCTTGTGCTTATGCTTTTCCCACAATTACCTCTGATCTTAATTGGTCTTGTCGTTCTTGTTTTTGGCTTTTTCTTTACTCATGCAGCCTCAAGTAGTTGGGTAAGTCATCACGCAAAAAAAGCTAAAGCAAGTGCTTCAGCCTTGTATCTCTTATCCTATTATTTAGGGGCAAGTATTGGTAGTACTCTTTTAGGCTATATTTGGCAACCCTTTGGTTGGAAGGGTGTTATTATTGCTACCTTTGTGTTTATTCTTTTAGCTATGGGAGTTGCTCGGAGAATGAAAACAGCAGATTATTTATCCCAATCGCATTGTTCCACTAACAGTTCGACAACCTTTTCTAAGTAAAATCTATCTGTATCAAGTACGGTTTCCCTGAGTTGTATAGTTAAATTTTTTAAATCTATTATAGCACCCATATCTATTAGTATATCCAGACCTATTAGACCATTTATCATACCTTTTGTATCAATTAATCCAAAATCCATTTTAATATCTCTTAATATATAATCCCCAATTTCTATCTCCTTTATTAATTTTACAAAAGCATTATGTAGACTGCCACCAACTCCATAATAGGAAATGATTCTATCCTAATACTTTAAATTCATTGTACAAGCCTTCTATATCCCGTAACATTTCTTATTTCAATAGCTATCTCCTCGTTTTTTGAATAATTGCTTTCTTGAGCATTTCTTTTATTCTTCTGGTGTAAAAGATCGTTAATTTTTACCTTTCTTTTGTACCCGAAAACAGTTCAAGACATGCATAGTGAACTCGTGACCCTCTTTATGGAAATATCAATATGTGTTTTTAAGTTTAGCTTGTACGCATCCGTATATTTTAACAACATACCGAAAACTGAGAGAGTACCAAAACTATGGGCTGAATCCGTTCACTGTGACGCGGTTTCTCTATACCGAAAACTGAGAGAGTACCAAAACCAGGCCTAGACAATATTGCATATTGAGGATGTTTCTCTATACCGAAAACTGAGAGAGTACCAAAACCCAACATCTCCTTACTTGACAGTATTTTAAGTTTCTCTATACCGAAAACTGAGAGAGTACCAAAACCTAAAATAACTCTATCATCCGCATATTTGAGTTTCTCTATACCGAAAACTGAGAGAGTACCAAAACGTTGTATAGCGTTGTTCTAATTGCTCCACTGTTTCTCTATACCGAAAACTGAGAGAGTACCAAAACTGTAGATTAACCAACTCGCCTTTTAGTGTAGTTTCTCTATACCGAAAACTGAGAGAGTACCAAAACCGCAACGTTCAGCATTATCCAAAACATTAGGTTTCTCTATACCGAAAACTGAGAGAGTACCAAAACTGCTTTACGGGCAACCTTATCGAACAATCCGTTTCTCTATACCGAAAACTGAGAGAGTACCAAAACAATGGAATGCGAAACTGCCGGAGAAGTAGGTTTCTCTATACCGAAAACTGAGAGAGTACCAAAACGATCATGCGGTTAATTTTCTGCTGTAGTATGTTTCTCTATACCGAAAACTGAGAGAGTACCAAAACCTCTGTCGTAATCGATGTATATCTTATCATGTTTCTCTATACCGAAAACTGAGAGAGTACCAAAACCCAGGACGTTGAGGTTGAAAAAGAAATTGAGTTTCTCTATACCGAAAACTGAGAGAGTACCAAAACCGGTCGCAACGGTGGCGGAAGCTCCTCATAGTTTCTCTATACCGAAAACTGAGAGAGTACCAAAACGCAACCCACCCCGCTCACTCATAGCCCAAAGTTTCTCTATACCGAAAACTGAGAGAGTACCAAAACACATAAGCTAATTTTTGGATCATCTCTATAGTTTCTCTATACCGAAAACTGAGAGAGTACCAAAACGATCACGTTGTATCGGTTGTTCGGCGTGCCGTTTCTCTATACCGAAAACTGAGAGAGTACCAAAACAATCGAGAATCACAATTAAAGGAGGTAAAAGTTTCTCTATACCGAAAACTGAGAGAGTACCAAAACAATTTATCTTCTCCATCACTTAACACAACGAGTTTCTCTATACCGAAAACTGAGAGAGTACCAAAACTAAAGGGGTCCTTACTATAACTGATAGATTGTTTCTCTATACCGAAAACTGAGAGAGTACCAAAACTACCTGCCGACGACCCGAAAAACGCCGAGTGTTTCTCTATACCGAAAACTGAGAGAGTACCAAAACCTTCGATTTGATTATATCATAGTGAATTTTTTGAAGCTAATAAGATTTTACAAACGCCTGTAAATTTGGCGAAATCCCACTCATATCAAGGGGAATCCTAATATTTAAATGGTTTATCATGACATATAGAAGAACGATAATTGCCTCATTTTGAATTGTTGATAACCCCAGTTTTCTATTCTGAAAAACAAAGTTATCCACAACTTTTAATAAATGATCCTTTGCTTCCTCATAAAGGTCATTTTCACAAATGAATGGAACTTCACTAAATACTTTTCTCTTCATGTTTTCCAACAATGCTTCATTAATTATTTTCTCGTCAAACACATAGTTATGATTCCCACTTAAATTTTTCTGAGTTACAATCAAAAATTGAATGCCCATTTTAGACAATTGTTCAACTATATTAATAAATTCCGTGAATTGAGTATTATTTGCATACAACTCTGGAAGTTCAATGATAATTAATCTTTTCTTATCATTTAGTTTGTCCGCAAACAGGTTTAATAGCATAGTTTTATACTCAATAGGAGTCATTATGTTTTTCGTTGCGGTAAACAATAGAAAATCTTTTAGATGATCTATACCAAACGATTCCATTTTCAAAGTTAAGCCATATTTTTCAATTTTCGTATTCACTAAATCTAATTCATCACGTAGTTCATCCCATATGCTTAATAATTCAAGATAAACAGGTGAATAGGACAGTTCTTCACTCATTTCATCTAATAGTATTTTTAATGGTGACTTTGAATTGATCTTGTCGAACTGGAGATGAGCATCATAAGGAATAAATAAACACTCCCAATCCTTCTTGTAAAGTAATTGAGTATCCTCATAAATCTGAACTTCTGTATTTTTATTTGTAAAGTAATCATCTATGAGTCGAACCAGTTTAAACCAAAGTTCATGTGACCCTTTTAAAACTGTAATTGGTCCTACTTCCACTTCACATTCCAATTCTTCACTTATAATATTCCATATAATCATAATAACCTCCATTCCGCCGCTAGCGCTGGCGGCACAAATAGTAATGAAAAATGGTGTGCGGCTTTCACCACTTTGCTATGATTAACTTAAGGAGAAGATATACTACAAAGCACGGCGAGGTGAGTCGTAGATTACTTCTCAGTTCAAAACAGTATAATAACCAGTGTAAGAATCATCTTTCAAGCACAAATAAGTGGTTCTATAAGACCGCACGCTAATCATTGTTTTAGCTCTTTGTTAAATGTGTGATGGTTCAGTCAATGTCTTCTTCCTCCAATTATGAAAGGAGGCTGTGCCATGAAAGTTGTTTATCCTATCTGTTGCGGTGTCGATGTGCATAAGACTTTTCTCGTCGCCACAATTATTACTTCACAGGGGATTACCCCTCATTATTCAAAAAAGAGATTTTCTACTTTTAACAATTCCATTCTTCAATTCAAGCAGTGGCTGATTGATAACAACTGCTATGATATGTGCATGGAATCGACCGGGAAATATTGGGTTCCTGTCTACAATCTTTTGGAAGATACCATCCGTATGACTGTTGCTAACCCCAAATGGGTGAAGGCTGTAAAAGGAAATAAGGATGATAAAAAAGATTCTAAGTGGATTGCTGACCTTTTCCGCCTTGGTTTAGTACCAGGAAGCTATATCCCTAATAAACCAGTCCGTATTCTTCGTGAATACACTCGCTACCGTTCTAAACTTGTTTCTTGTAGAAGCAGTGAAAAGAACCGTTTTCAAAACGCTTTCACAGTCTGTAATGTAGCCCTTGATGCTGTCGTTTCCGACATGTTTGGCAAATCTGCCACTTCCATCACGGACTATCTGATTTCCTCTGATACCTTTGACCCGGAATACTGTACTTCTCTTCTTCATAAATCTTTGAAAAAAAAAGCAGATAACGTGGTTGAATCTATTGAAGGATACCAAATGACTCAGGAACAAAAAGAACGTATGATCATGGTTCGTTCTCACCTCGACTTCGTAACCAATTCGATTGCTGAACTGGACGAAAAACTGGATAAGTTGGTCGAACCTTATGAAAGTGCCATTAACCTTTTATGTACCATTCCCGGAGTTAATAGAGCATCTGCAATCACCATTATCTCCGAGATTGGTACAGATATGTCTCAATTTGCCAACTCCAAGCGTTTGTGCTGCTGGGCGGGACTAACACCTGGCAATAATGAATCTGCTGGTAAGAAGAAATCTGTCCGTATTACACGTGCCGGTGTATACCTCAAACCTGCATTGGTACAAGTTGCCCATGCAGCCGTGAAATCGGATAAGTCTCCTTACTACAAAATCAAGTACGAACGCATTTCTAAAAGGAGAGGCAAAAAAAGAGCCATAATCGCTATTGCAAGGATGATACTCACCGCCATATACAATATGTTTGTTACTGGCGAAGTGTGGAATCCAAGCGACTTGTATAAAATTGATATGCCACAAGAAATGCAGGACAAGCAGAAAGAGAAAGCTATTAATCAGGCAATAAAACTCCTAATTGCCCAAGGTATAATAAAGGCTTCTGACATTTCTGTAGCTTAAAACCAAAGCTTGATTTTTTTTAGGTCTTTAAAGACCTTAGTTTGCTGCGCCCTTTTTTACCAAATTTAAGCTTATTTTTCACGCTATCACCATCGGATCCTCTGTAATCATTTCTTCCTGTATCGTTTTGCCTCCTACCAAAATTAACATTTTCTCATATTGTTTTTCTGTGACAGCCATGATTCGAATAGAGCCCTTTGAAGGAACACTTCTTTTCAATCCTGGAATATATTGAAATAGGCTTGTCCGATTGGGGAAAATCTTGGCATATACTGAAAATTGTAACATGGTAAAACCATTATTTATGAGATGCTTTCTGAATTTCGTATAGATTCGCCTTTCTTCCTTTGTATTCATCGGGAGATCAAAAAATAGAAGTAATCTCATTACTCTATATGGCGATGGCATCTGTAGGATACACTAATAAATCTAAATCTTTATTATTCATCGCTTTGATAAACGATTGAATAAATAAATCAATGGCATTTAAAACGGTTTGTCTTTGTCCCCCGATATTAATTTTAGAACTTAAGCGACGAATTAATTGTTGTTTCTTCTCTAAATCCAAAAATTCTGAATCTTTAAAAGCCATTGCAACCCATAAATCAATAATCGGTCTAAATGCCTCCATAAGGTCATCTACAAGATTGAAGGCGTTAAACTGATTCCGATGTCCAATACCGAAGGCCGGATGTAAACCATAAGCTACCGTTGTTCTAGCAAATGTAGACCTTAAAACAATATATCCATAATTTAAAGCTGCATTATAGGTGTCAACTGCCCCTCTTTCTCTCCGAAAGTTTTCTCCAAATAACTCATTAAAATAAAGACGAGCGGCAATTCCTTCACGGTTTGTTTCATCTTCAAAATATACTTCTTTTGCTAATTGCCTCATCCTTTTAATAACTTCACTATCTTTTTCCAAATATTCAAGAACTGAACGTTGGTTATCAATTTTTATCTTTACTATCTTTTGCCACATTTCCCCTCTTATCTGTTCATCCCAATTCATCTGCTGATATAAGACTCCATACACTCGATAATGACTATACAACCCCAAAGAAAATACATTAGGTTGATGAGATTCGTCGCAAAATACCGTTAGAATATGATACTCTGTCAATTTATTCATTAATCTTCCAGTTACAACAGTCCTATTATTATCGACTATGATTGTATGAATATCGGATAGAGGGATCATTACTTCTTGATCTCCTTTAATAACTTTTAAATTATCTAAGTACAATTTCATTTCTTCCGCTTCGGATATATAAACAATCCTCCAACTCAACAGTTTCCTCTCCTTACTAAAAAAAAAGTCTATAAAAAAAGGAAAAAGCCCCATTATATGGGGCTGAGCTCGGGATGAACCCTTGTTTTGATAGGTTCTACCCAGTTTTCGGTATAGAGTGATAGACGTCTCTATCACTATCATTATCTTAACCCATATTACTATTTTTGTAAATAGATTTTGAATTTTTCCTTTTCTATTTTATAAGTATTTCCCAAAACATCTATATTATATTTACAAATATTATTTAATGTTGATGGACTTAATAATCCCTCTTTTCGATCTTCCTTTTTCTTATAAACATAATCTACTTCAATTATATTTTGGCGTGGGTTATTATCCCCTCTAAAAATCCTTTCAAAGTATTCGCCATTCTTCTCGAAGGAGAATCGGTCGTTCTTATATAAGCTAAATTGAAATTCGTAACTATCATCAATTTTTTTATAATCTTTCATTTTTTCCTCGTTATATTTCTCCATATCAAGAATGTACTGGTCCCCTTGTTGTTTAAACCAATAATAAGGAACTCCCAAGTATTTATATTTTCCTTCCTGATTTTTGTAAATATCTACTCGTGAAGATTTCACACTAAGTAAGACGACATCATGCTTAGCATTTGGATACTTATCGGTAATGTTCATGTGAATGCCCAATTTTTTATCGTGATACCTTAATGTCTTTACAGGTACTTTTCCATCTTTCATAATATATCCATGCTCTTCATAATAAGCCTTAAATGGATTATCTGCATTTGAATATTCCTTGATAATTCTTTGAATCAGCTCAAATAACTCAGGATTATGTTGTGCAATAAGAAAACTATCAGGATTTTTTTCAATGCGTTTTAACAATGGTGTTACACCGTTTTTGTCCAAATTATAAATATTCGAAGTCTTCCCAAGGTAATAGACTTCTCCATCTTTTTCGCGAGTTCCGTAAATGGTTTGATTCGACATCGATCGATTCGCTTTACGATCTACCTTGTGAGAATATTTGATCTTTGATTCAAAATTATTTAATGATCGTAAAAAGGTGATATATTTATGATTGAAAAATTGGTCTTCATCCATAACTTCACCAGTTTCTCTGTCGAAAACTACCCCCTGTTCATTCATGCTAAATTCCTTAAAGAAATCAAAAATAGGCATTCGCCCAATCGCAGCAACGATAAGAGCATCAATGGCATGATGAGCATAGCTTTCATCACGATCCTTATTTAGATGTGCTCTCCTACGTAGCGCCGCCGTAAATGATCCTCGTATAGAAAGGATTTTTGTATCAATATCATGCTCTTTAAAAAAAGTGCGTAAAGTCATTGAAAAGCTGCGCATCGCATACTGAGTATCCACCAAATTTCGATTAATGAATTCCTTCTGCAATTCTTCATTATGTTCAATATCCCGTAATTCAAGTAATAAATCCTTTTTCTTGCTTGAGATTTTTTTACTATTATATAGATTTAATACTTCTACCTTAAACTGATCAAAAGTTCGAGAAGCTCTACCTGAAGCAAAATATTGATAGGGAGTTCTTTGCCCTTTCTTCTGATTCTCACTGCGGTAACATAGTACTTTGTTTGCTTGACTATCATCAAATGATAATGACAATGGAAGAATATGGTCAATTTCAAATAACGATGAATCAGAAACGATATCATGAACAGAAATACTTTTCCCTGAATAAATACACTTTCCATCTTGTGATTCCCATAATTTTAAAGCCAAATGTTGTTTACTATTCAAGTGAAGATCGGCTAATGACTTTACTCCTAGTAATCTAGCCATCTCTTTTTCATGTTTTCCAATTTGTCTTTGGAAATCGGCATATTGTTTTCTTTTTTCTTCACTATTTTTTTCACGGGCGGTTTCTACAACGATTGCATCTAGTTCACCATATTTTTCACGTACCTCATTGACTATTTTTATTGCTTCTCGGTGGGCACGTTTTGCAACAGTACTTAAAATTGCAGTATCATCAAAAGTTATTTTTCTTTGATTTCTTAGATGGGCTAAGCGTTTTTGTTCAAATCCTTTCTCAGTAAATAACTGCATCTGATTTTTATTTGTCTGCCATAATTCATCCATGATAGATATCATTGCCTTTTTTGAAAGGGCATGGTAACCAATAAATTTTGTACTTTCCTTTAGAGCATCTATGATTCTAGTTGTAGTCTTTTCATTATATTTTGATAGTAATATATTCCTCAACTGTTCCTCACGACGTTGATATGATTTTTCAGCAGTAAGTATCTCCACAATCGAATCCAATAAGTCTATGTCATCTAGTATATCCGCTGGTAATTTGTTATCCTTTACAATTTTCCTTAATTCTTTGTATCCTTTAAATTCAGTAAAGGTGGGCTTGTCCGTTTTCATATCTTTACGATACCCTATGACATCTGCATCTTCTGGAACACCTTTGTATTTTAAAATCTGAGTTAAGGTGATATTTTTCCCTTCCTTAATAAAATGATCAACTAGATATTTCTTATCCTCATAAGTTAGGTATTCCCCGTTAATTTGCAACTTGTTTAAATCACCACTTAATAGATTAAAAAGATCTGCAGTAAAGGACATTTTTGCAATACGTAATTCATCTGGGAAATATGTACATTTACCACGCATTTTGTTAATCATAGAGACTTCAACTAAATTCCCATCTTTATCAAGGAAATATGGTCCATATGGTGTTGGAGATATTTTTGATCCAGGCCCTTCATAATATTGTCTTCTTTTTTCTACGAGATCTATAAATTGAGTTATGAAATCCTCAGTTATTTCTGGATATACCTGTTTCTGTTTTGTTAAGATTGCACGTGCTTCTTTAACATAATCCTCCGTACGAAACCGATTTTCATGGTTTCTCATTTTTTCATTCTTATCTGCTAATCGTTCTAGTTGTACCTCACAAATATACCTATTCTCTAGTAATTTTTTATTTCTTGCTAATTGTTCTTTTGTAGAATATTCATTTCCACTACTTTTTTCTTCCTCCGGTGAATCAAGAATGGTTCCCCTTTTTTTTACTAAATGATATAACGCAGCAACTAATTCCTCCTTAGAAACTGATTCGTAAATAGCACGATATCTAGCCTTATATGGATCAATATTTCCAATACCAGAAAGAGGTAAAAGATGTTCTTCAAATAATTGTTTTGCTCTTTCTAAACGGTGAACTCTCCTTCTTTTAATACGGCGTGATCCACGAAATCCACGACGTTCTTCGTTTGCATTTCGTGTTGCTTCTTCAAATAATCGTACTCCAGCATCAATAATCTCTCCAGTATCCTGATCAATAATGCCCCAACCAACTGATGAAATCCCTATATCCAACCCAAGAACCTTTTTCATCTTTACAATTCTCCCCCTTACTATTGCCAATTTTTCTAGATTCACTATTTATGAAAGTAAAATTATTAGGATAATTATACCATAAATTTTAATATTAACTATTTTCTAATTAAAAAGATATTTATCTATCAACATAAAAACCCCGCTATAATAGCAGGGTTAATCCAAAAACTTATACTTCGATCCCATTAGATAATTGATATTTTGTATAATGATAAGCTAGTTTTTGGTTAGCAAATAGCTTAATACCTCTTGATTCCTTTAACGGAAAAACTCTTGTCGTAAACACAACTTCCCCATCATTGATAAAAATTTCAACGATGCTTCGATCGACAAAGAGTTCCTTCATCTCTTTATCGATTTGTAATGCTTCACTTCTTACAAATCCGAATTCTCCACCAAAGGCGTATTCGAACTTCTCACGGTTTAAATTCACCACTTCGTTTTCTCGATCAAACTGCAAAATCAGTCCTTCTTTTTCCGAATGACATAATTCAATCCCAAATTGACTTGCTTCAATCTCTTTGAAATTGATTTCTAGTTCATACACATCGGTTTGGTTTTTAATATCTAATGTTTGATCTTGTAGAACTCCTTTTCCAGAAATGGAAGTGGTTCGTAATGTCTTCAGTTGTTCCGCAGGTTTCTGATAGAGCTTATTCCCTTTTAGTACCAATTCTCTTGGAATCGTTAAGCAATGTGCCCATGATTCTTCATCAGTAGGATAAGAAATCTCTCCCGAGCCTGCCCAAGCGATAAGTAATCTCTTCTGATTTTCATCCAAAAAGCTTTGCGGTGCATAGAAATCAAAGCCCTTTTCTAATTTCTGAAGATGTGCCACTTTATAGGTAAGATGATCGATATCCAATTCTCCTACTGTATAGACCACATTATAGACGTTTTTGTAATCATTCCCTTGTGGTTTGATCCCTTGTGGAGAAAAGACTAAAATATCTTTTCCATTGAGTTCAAAATAATCAGGGCATTCCCACATGTAGCCAAATTCTTGCATCTCTAATTGAACATCTAGCTCTCCCTTAAATGTCCAATCAAGGGCATTAACTGATTCAAAGACAATAATCGTACCAGTCAGATCCTTTCGTTGAGCACCTAATAACATATAATAACGTTCATTCTTTTTAAAGACTTTTGGATCTCTAACATGACCCGTATATCCTTCAGGAATACCTTTAATCACTGGGTTATTCTCATATTTTCGAATGGTGCCATCCTTATCCATGATGACTAGACATTGGTTTGCTGAACGATCTTCAGCATTATATTTAATATTTCCTGTCACTAGCGTTGCATAAATATAGTCGGAATTTTCAGTAAATATATTTTCGTGAATTAGAGCCAAAAGGACAAAACCTAAAGAAAAGGTGATTCTGTCCATTTGGTAAATATATACATTTAAATACTGGAGTGACAGGAATCATGCTTTTATTTATGTGCTAGATCGTTCGTCAAACC
>NZ_JBLWFI010000002.1:157393-164171 GCF_048898065.1 Tepidibacillus infernus | reverse complement strand
AGCTATTCAAATAAAGGTAACCCATGGGACAATGCATGTATTGAATCGTTTCATGCTTTAATAAAACGTGAATGGTTGAATCGTTATGTCATCAAAGATACTAGGCATGCACATGAACTAATATTTGAGTACATAGAGAGCTTTTATAATACAGTCAGAATTCATGAATATTGTGGTATGCTGTCACCTTATGATTTCGAAAATGCTTTAGTGTGTTAATTTACTAAACTGGAATTATATCTACTTTTAACTTGTCCGAAATCTTGACATAAGACCAATTTCGTAGTAATTACAACAAAGCTCCCAAAGAAACATTGTACCATTTAGAAGGAACAAAAACAGTACGAAGAAAAAATAAAACAACGTTGGGGGAACAGTGATGCATACAAAATTTTAAAAGAAAAAACAGCTAAATACACTAAAGAAGATCATTGGAGATGTTTAGTGGCCTAGGGGACCTACGATTCACAGCGTATTAAGACAAGTATGCAACTGGACTTGCTGCTGTTTAAAATACTTCTGAGAACGCTTTGCAATCATCATTATAATGACCATCGAGATAAGATTGATCCCAAGAGCTACCAAAGTCATTTGCCAACTAATCGTAACCTGATTCAGAGTTTGGCTGAGCGTATCCACATTTACTGGCTTATCTTGAGTAGTTGATCTGCTGGCAAATTAGCAAATAAGGAAAAGAGATCAGTACTTGCTGGAATTTTCTTCCCGTTGAAATCAATGAATTCATTTAATCGTAAATAAAGATCTAGCTATTTCATTGAGTTGATAATTGAGTTCTTCCATTAAAATCACTCAGACATGAAAAATATGGATATCTACTCGTGTATCGCAGATAAAATAAATCTATCTTTTAAGACAAGTTTATGTGATAATTTTTCTAGAAATAGTAGATGACCTTATAAAGCGAATCCGTTTATTACATACATATTAGGTGGGATTATAGTGAAGTCACAAAAGCGAATTAGAGATTATGGTATAACCATTGGCCGAATGCAACCTGGCAAACTAAATTCCATTACTGATATTGAAGGTATAAGAGTTGGCAATGTTACACTTAATGATAGCGAAATTAAGACAGGGGTAACTGCCATTCTTCCCCATGGTGGAAACCTTTTTAGAGAAAAGGTTATGGCTGCGAGCTTTGTTATCAACGGTTTTGGAAAGTCTATTGGATTAATTCAGATAGATGAAATGGGAACCATTGAAACTCCTATCATTTTAACTAACACCTTAAGCGTTGGCACTGCCTTTGATGGGGTTGTAGAATATATGCTTAGTAACAATGATGACATAGGCCATACAACCGGTACTATAAACCCAGTGGTATGCGAGTGTAACGATGGGTATTTAAACGATATAAGAAAACGAAAGGTAGAAAAATCCCATGTGATAGATGCCATAATGAATGCAGAAGTTGAATTTGAAGAGGGCTCTGTAGGTGCTGGAACCGGCATGTCCTGCCTTGGCCTTAAGGGTGGCGTGGGTACCTCTTCAAGGATTATAAAGCTTAATGGAAAAGACTATATCCTTGGAAGCCTTGTTTTATCAAATTTTGGAGTAGGAGAAGAACTTTTGATTAATGGAATTAAAGCAGGTGAGAATATAAAATCTTTGCTTTCCAGAAGTGATGAAGAACAAGACAGGGGATCTATTGTTATGATAATTGCCACAGATATACCGCTTAGCGAAAGACAGCTTAAAAGGGTATGCAAACGTGCAGTGGTGGGTCTTTCAAGAACAGGTTCTTTCATAGGTAATGGAAGTGGAGATATTGTTATTGCCTTTACAACTTCAAATAAGGTAAACCATTATGCAGAAAAGGATATATACGAAATCAAAGTCTTAAACGATAATAAAATAGATCCCGTTTTTAAGGCAGTTGCCGAGACCGTAGAAGAATCTATATTAAACTCACTCATCTGCGCAGAAAAAACCGTTGGAAAAGATGGACATACAAAACATTCGCTGAAGGAGTATATTAATCATATTCATATAGACATTTGGTAGCATCTACGGTCCATACAATAGATTGCCATCAAGGGCGATCGGCATAACAGTAACAGAAGTTAGACCTCCGTAGCTGTCAGGCTCAAGGGAGGTCTACTTATTTTTTAGGTAGGAAAGTAAGGTAAGGATGAACATGCGATTCTATTAACAATATAGTATTTAAGTTTTCTGGAACACCTTGTTTATCTCTCATATTTTTTAATTTCTCTTTTTGAATCTCTAACTTTTCTATTTCATCCAGCTCTTTTGTAAAATAATCTGCATCAACATGAAAGATCTCTTCAAGTATGGGAAGATACTTTTTCGGAATGTTTTGTTTCCCTTTGATCCACAAATTTATATTCTGTTTTTTAATTCCTAAGTGTACAGCAACACACGATGCAGACAAACAGCTTTTACAATAAACGTACACTACATTCTCACAATATGTATCAGATTTTTACCTATGTGAAAAACAGGGATACCGCCAATTCCGGCAAAGTAAGTGGCGTTCTGCTTTATGCAAAAACGGATGAGAAAATTGTACCTGACAACGATTATATGATGAGCGGCAATCGGGTATTTAAAAAGGACTGATAAAAATCAATCCTTTATTATTTCTCCAATTAAAATGTATTGATCTTGATTTGGTCGTTCTAGAGAAACCTGGAAATTGTGATCTTCCAAAACCTGTTTTAAATGAAAGGATTCTAATCGTTCCTCCATTGGAGGGCCAGATTTACTGATTTTCTTTTCCCACTCAACGACTAATAATTTCCCATCTGGATTTAAAACCCTCCGAATTTCCCTAATTGTTTGATTCAAGTCCTTCACTTCATGCAAGACAAGGGATACTATTATCCTATCCGCCGTTTGATTATCAAACGGTAGTGTTTCGATTTCATGTTGAACCATATCGATATTTTCTATTTTCTCGTTCTCCATTTCTTGCTTCATATGAGTTAACATTTTTTCTGACACATCAACAGCGATTACTTTTTTTACTTGTTTGGCAATTGGTATTGAAAAATAACCTGTACCTGCACCTAGATCAAGAACGGTATCCTTTTTCTTTAGATCTAGATATTGAAGGACTTTCTCTGGTGGTAACATTTTCTTTCTTTCTTCGTTATTTAGTTTTCCTGCATGTTTTGGATCAAAACGATGGCCCATAATTCCCTTTCAACTCCTACGAATACAAATTTTACCTAAAACATATTTTTCCCTAAATTTTTCAAACTATCAAAGGTTCAACTCTTAAATATTTCTAGTTCTTTTTTCTTTGGTGGTTTTGATAATAGTGACAAGACAATTCCTAGAAACGAAAATAGCATCATCGCATAAATGATCTGTGTATAACCTACATACTTATCAAATTCCTGTCCAAATCCAATAGTAAAGGACACCGTTATGGAAAAAAATATTCAAAAACTTTCTGAACAGGTTGTAAAACATAAACAAGACTACTACACAAAGAAACTTACGACTTATGCTTACATGAAGCTTTTACTTTTTGCTCAGTTGCACGAAACCGAAAGCTTACAAGCAATGAGTGATGCGCTAATTGATGAAGATCTTTATTAACTGTATATTTTTACCAAATGGACAGTGTCACCTTTTCTTTAGGTTTTGACTTTTTAGCTCAAATTCAAGAAAAGATATTAACTGAAAATTATGACTATTTTTATGCAACGCTAGTGATGCTTAGATAGATTTCAAGTTTATATAAAAATGATTCTGAAGTTAGCTTGTCCTGATATCCATATGCTGCCTTGACATCTGAAATCCATTTTGTAATACCTTTTAGTTCATCACCATTTATAATTTTTCTTAGTAAAAATTGTCTTATCATATCGCAGGATCATATCAACAATCTTTTTAGCCTCCGAAGAAGATAACAACCTTATCCTTAGACCCGAATACCGATCAGGTTGTGGCTATCATCATTCGCTCCGTATCAAATGCCACATACTTCGTACTAATCGCATACAATACCTTGAGTAGCTTCCCGCTTAAAACGACAATAGATTGTTTTTTTCGCAGTCGGTCCCACTCCGGATAATCTTTAGGGCCACATTTGCGTAATGACAGTGAACCCTTACGAAGAGCCTTTTTCCACAATGATGCTAATGCGTTTTTTACTATAAAACTCCATGACCTACCCTCTCCTAATAACCACTATAGACCAATTCTAGGCGATAACTGGCAGGATTATATAGTAGTCCGTGGATAGGCAGGTTTGCCGGCAACTGTCCACTTTCCCGGAGGCTGCTCACCCTGTCCAATACATCCTGGGCCGTTTCACTGTAGGAAGAACCAATGATAAAGAGTTCCGCCGCCCCATGGATAACCACTATATTGACCACTTGTTGGAGAAAACCAGCCCCTAATTGCCCCGGTGACTCCAAATCCTGGACAACCTTGGTATCCTCCGGAGAGCGACCCATGGCCGGGAGCAGGTTTAAAGTATTGTCCCAGTCCATTCGGGCTATCACACCGATTATTTCCTGAGCCATAATTAACACCTCCTGAATTTAATAAAAGATCCGGTTCATCCTGAAAATAAAGATCCGATCACCGGTTTTGGTGCAGATATCGGTATGCAAACTAACCACCTTGGCCGAAGTCAGCCTGAAGAGAATGTCCTCCAGATTAGGCCGTCCCTGTTCAACCAACAACTGCCGCAGTTTTTTGACCAGGGCCATGCCGTCATTATCTTTGGCCAAATGCTCTTCAGCAGTAGACAACACCCCTTTTAGGGAAACAACAATCATATCCCTAATGATATCGGTTTTGGCTTCCGTTGGCCCCCGGCCCATATAATCTTTCTCCCACTGGATTAAAGCTTTGGTGATAGCGTTTTCCAACGTGCCTTTACTCAAAACGGCTCCCCCTTTCAGATTCTTGGCTCCAACTTATCCATTGATAATAGTTACAAAATATTCTGCCATGTAAAAGTAAATAGGGATCCCTAATACCAAATTAAAGGGCAGGGTAACCCCCAAGGAGGCCCCCAAATACAAGGCCGGGTTGGCTTTGGGGAGAGAAACCCGCATGGCTGCCGTGGCCACGATATAGGAACTACTGGCGGCCAGCACCCCCAGCAGGGTGGCCCCACCCACACTCAAACCAGCTGCAACCCCGGTCAAAATCCCCAGTAAAGCATTGACCAAGGGCAGTAAAACCCCGAAGACCACGAGAAAGGCTCCCGCTTTCTTTAGTTCACCCAGTTTCCCGGCGGCTACTATACCCATCTCAAGCATGAAAAGGCTCAACATACCCATGAAAATATCTTTGTAAAAAAACTCCACCGTTTCCATACCCTTAGGCCCGGTAAGATATCCCACCGCCATGGCCCCCAGAAGCAAAACCACGCTCTTGCTCAACACCACCTGTTTGGTAACCTGATCGAGGGAGGCCTCCTCCACAGCAGAGTTTTCTCGGTTTTTCTGCTTAGCCCAGGAAGCCAGGATCAAAGCCACCACAATAGCCGGAACTTCCATTAAAGCCGGTAGTCCGTTTAGGTAACCCTCATAATTAACTTGCATATTGGTTAGAAATGTCGCCGCCGCCATAAAAGTCACTACACTGACGGAACCGTAATGACCGGCAATAGCCGCCGCATCATCGGATTTTAACTTACCCACCCGCCAAAGGATAAAAAAAGAGTACAAGGGAATAAGTATACCCAAGATAACAGCGCCGCTAATGGTCATCATGATAGAGGACAGACCCGCCTGGGCAATGGCCACTCCTCCCTTAAAACCAATAGCCACCAATAAATAAATAGTAATAAAATCACTTATGGCACCGGGAAACTCTATTTTGGCTTTAAGGATGGTAATAAACAAACCCAAAGCGAAAAACAGAACTACCGGCGAGGTCAGATTGATTAACGCCAAATCCAACATGCTCTCCATTTTTTCACCTCACACTTCTGTCAATTTTCCCTGATGACAAAACAAAAAGTCCAACACCAAATGCTATAAAGCATCTGATGTTGGACTTGCATTCAACCGGTAAGGGTTTACCCTTTAAATGTCCTTCCAACGGTTATTATTTTATTGAATTTCCCTGTCCGTCACAAAGACAAAGACCCTTTCACCTGTTTTGGTACTTATATCCGTATGCAGGCTTACCACCTTGGCTCCAGTGATCCGGTTAATGATTTCTTCCAATTCAAGACGCCCCTGTTCAACTAATTGCTGGCGCAACTTTTTGATCAGAGTCATCCCTTCTTTATCACGGGCCAAGTGCTGTTCAGCCTGAGAAAGAACTCCCCGCAGGGTTACGATAACCATGTTACGGATGATGTCCGTCCTGGCTTCGGTAGGTCCCCGCCCCTTGTATTCCTTCTCCCACTGAATCATAGCCTTGGTAATCTCGTCTTCCATCTGTCCTTTGGAATAAACCACTACCATACTCCTTGCAAATGAGAATATTTTTGTCACAGGTGAATTAATTATAAATTAACCAGGCCAATAATTCAAGATGGCATTTTGCTCATGTTATTGTTCTGTGATATTGTCATGTTGTAATTGTTCAGAGAAAATGTCACTATGGGACAGGAGAAGATTGCATTGACAAAAGCAGAACTCAAAAAAGTGTTGGTCATTGAAAAGCTTGTTTCTCGTCAAATTAAAGTAGAGGAAGCTGCAACCCTACTGCAACTTTCTACCCGACAGGTTTTGCGCCTTAAAAAAACCTATCTTAAGGAAGGAGCTGAAGGCATTGCCCATAAAAATCGAGGGCGTAAACCTGTTCATGCGATTGC
>NZ_JBLWFI010000002.1:97452-157387 GCF_048898065.1 Tepidibacillus infernus | reverse complement strand
TAGAGGAAGCTGCAACCCTACTGCAACTTTCTACCCGACAGGTTTTGCGCCTTAAAAAAACCTATCTTAAGGAAGGAGCTGAAGGCATTGCCCATAAAAATCGAGGGCGTAAACCTGTTCATGCGATTGCAGATTCAATCAAGGATCAAGTCGCTTCGTTGTATCAAAACACTTACCATGGCTGTAATAACTGTCATTTTGCCGAACTATTGCAGGAACATGAATCCTTGACTCTTAGTGTGTCTACTGTTCGCCGCATTCTCTTGGAGAAAGGACTGAAGCAAGTAAAACAACGACGCCGAGGAAGTATTCATCGTCCCCGCAACCGCAAGCCCCAAGCCGGGATGCTTTGGCAGATTGATGCCAGTGCTTATGCTTTGCTAGAGGATAGAGGGCCCAAACTTACATTGCATGCCGCAATTGACGATGCTACCGGAATAGTTGTTGGTGCTGTTTTCCGTCCTACAGAAACCCAAGAGGGTTATTTCACCGTTATGCAACAAGCTATTGAGCAATATGGCCTTCCACTTGGTTTGTACAGCGATCGGCATACGATCTTCCGATCTCCCAAGGAATCGTTAACTGTAGAGCAGGAATTAGCGGGTGAAATCAAGCCGTTATCGCAATTTGGTAAGGTAATGGCTGAACTCGGTATAACTCATATCAAAGCAATGACCCCGCAAGCCAAAGGGCGTATTGAACGTCTTTGGGGTACTTTTCAAGACCGTTTAGTTATCGAACTTCGATTGCTTGGTATTTGCACTTTGGAAGAGGCCAATCGAGTACTTCCAGAACTGATCCAAAAACATAATCAAACTTTTGCTATTAAACCCCAGGAAGCTGGGTCTGCCTACCGTCCTCTACCTGAGGGGATGAATTTAGAGTATATCTTTACTGTTCGAAGCTACAGACAAATTGGGTCAGGCCAAACCATTTCCTATGATGGGAAGGTCTATACATTAGCTCAAAAACCTTCACAGCCATTTAAGACAAAGACAACTGTTGAAGTACGGGAAACTATTCAGGGTAAGCTAGTCATTTGGCACCAGGGACAAATTTTCGAATTGCAGGAAACACAAGAACTTTATTTATTGAAAGGCCAATAAGTAACTTTCTTAGGCAACACTAGCCTGTTCACTTTACCCTTGATGGTAAGTGGCTCCCTTTGGTATGCTGACCCGTTAGAGCCCCCCTACAGGGGTGCTCTAACGGGTCAGTATTGGGTTTCCAAAGGGAGCAAAGGCTCGCCGTCAAGGGCGGACATTATATACTAATACGCTAATAATTAACCAAGGAATATGGCATTTTCATAGAACAATTAAGGTGACATTTTCACTGACGATTGATAGATGCAAGAAAAAATTATAGTGTACCTCATGGGTGCTGTCATGGGTAAATCCATTGCTCGTTCTGCTTATGATAAGCCAGTAAACAAGCCTTATCTCAAGCTGCAAGTCGATGAAATGCCTAAGATTGTTATTCCAGAAAGATTACAATATCAAGAATTGTTGATAGATTATCTTAAGGAACATGGAAAACCTTTAAAACCTGTTAAACCCCAAAAGAACAGTAAAGCCCGAGTGCCAAATACAATGATCTGCCCAAAATGCGGCGCACCCCATGAGTATCTTTACGATAACACTGGTGGCAGGAGTCAATATAAGTGCAAGGTCTGTTCTTCTTGTTTTAATGCGAAAAATTACTACTCCAAAGCAGCGATCATAAAGTGTCCTCATTGCTTAAAAACTATAGAAAAAAATCAAAGAACGAAAAGACTATTGGATCTACAAGTGTAAGAACGACGATTGCTCCTTTTACCAAAAGAATCTATCTCATTTCACGTCAATTATGGAATGTCAGCCCGCAAGACGGCTGCCCTCATGGAGGACGTGTATGGCTTTAAGATTTCTCACCAAAGCGTTTTAAATTATTCTGATGCCGTAGCGAAAATGATCAAACCCTTTATTGACCACTACCCTTATAAACTATCTCACTCGTTCTGTTGTGATGAAACCTATATACGGATAGAAGGATAGCATTTCGTCCTGCTATTATTTAAAATACTTTCCTAATTTATCAGCTGTTATAATTGCTGCATAAACATCATCAGCTGTTACGTTAAAAGGCATATTATGAATTGTTTCACCCTCTGCTACAGATGCTTCTGCTACTTTTCTTAATTGTTCTTCCGTTACGTTTTGTGCGCCCATATCCTCTAAAGTAGTTGGAAGACCAACACTCTTACAGAATTCTATCACTTCTTTGATTTCTTCCATTGGTGCATTTTCTAATACTAATTGTGTTAATGTACCAAAAGCTACTTTTTCACCGTGATATAAATGATGACACTCTTCAAGAACAGTTAAACCGTTATGAATAGCATGTGCAGCTGCTAGACCACCACTTTCAAAACCGATACCACTCAAATATATATTCGCTTCAATAATTTTTTCAACTGAACTATTGGATATTTTACTTTCCGCTACTAATTTTGCTTTTAAGCCGTCAGAAATTAAAGTTTTGTAACATAACTCTGCTAAAGCGAAGGCACCTTCTGTCACATTACCACCTGCCATAGTTACTGCGTTAGAACGCTTACAAGCTCTAGCTTCAAAATAGGTTGCCAATGCGTCTCCCATACCTGCAACCAATAAACGCACTGGTGCTGCCGCAATGATTTGAGTATCAATAAGTACTACAGACGGATTAGTAGGTAGTAATAAATATTCATCAAAAGTTCCTTCTTCTGTATAAAGCACTGCAAGGGCGCTACATGGTGCATCCGTAGATGCAATTGTAGGAACAACTATCACCGGACAACCAATATAAAACGCAATGGCTTTAGCTGTATCAAGAGTTTTCCCCCCACCAATACCAACAACCATATCACAACCCTTTTCTTCTGCTAGGGCTTTTAAACGATTAATTTCTACTTTTGAACATTCACCCTTAAATAATTCCATCACATACTCTGCATTGTTTGCTTTATAACTTTTATCTACAATGTCTTTTGTTAAACCTGTAACAAATTCATCGGCAATGATAAAAGGTTTTCTGCCATAATTTTTTGTGTAGTTCTCAATATGGGCTAATTCTCCATTTCCTTGAATATATTTTCCTGGACTAATTATAATTTTTGTAGACAATATACCTCACTCCTATCTTTTTTGTACAACATAATAGTACCAATATGTTTGCCCTTAATAATTATGGGTACTGCTTAATATTCCCATCCAGCATAACAAATATGTAGGAGTAAAGCTTAAAGAAGTTGAAAGTTTTTCCAGTATTCCAGGTGGTACTCCAACAGGGGAAAAGAATAAAAGGGAATCCTTAAAAAAATTAGAGTTGGAAACGTATCCTTCACTTTGCTAATGCTGCGTACTTTTTGTGTTATTCTTAATTTTTTTAAGAGATATGTTGCTCTAGTCCTGGATATATATAACCATCACGGTTTTTGTCTCAGCATGGTACTCCGCGCTAACTTTGGAACCAATTACAGTATCTAATTGAGTAAGAGGCGGAAGAGATTCGCTTACAAAAATCTTGCTCCCGCTAGTAATCTTAAGTACCAGTTCATTATCACTTTCGGTAGCTATCGTAACTGTACCGTCAACAGCATTGATCGCCTTTAACGTACCACTGGTAGTAGCAATAGCCTGGGACTCACCCACTTCCTCTTCGTCAACGGGAGCATCTTCTTCTCCAGCCACTGCTTTCTCTTCGTTGGCGCTAGCGCTGAAATCGGTTACCCCGGCTTCCCTCTCTAGCTCAGTTTCTCCCCCGGTGCTATCTACACAGCCAGTCAATAAAACAACTCCTAATACAAAAATTGCCATTATGACCATAAATCCCTTGTTTAAAACCATATTATTTCTCCTTTCATAAGCCTTTTCCCTAACTATGTATCCTTTGTTACCCTCAACCCTACTACAAAGGTATAAACCTCCTTGGAGATTCCTTCCCTTTTTCACAGGCAATTATACCGGAGAAATATTGACTGGATTTTACCAAACATTGAAAATACTTTGCGATAATGTTAATAATTGTTACAAATAAAAGAAATACCAACGGTTTTCCGTACAGCAATAGCAGGTAACCGTTGGTATTTCTTTTATTAATAAGGGAAATTACCTATTTCGATGTAAAAGAAGGAAAACTGATGATAAAAGTCGTTCCCTTTCCTAATTGGCTTGCAACATCTATCTTCCCGCCTTGTAATTGAACTAGCTTTTTCACAATCACCAGTCCCAGACCAGTCCCTTTTTCCTGCATGTTACTATTGCGCTGGTTTTTTACTCGATAAAACCTGTCCCAAATGTGCGGCAGGTCATCAGGCGGTATGCCAATACCATTATCCTCAATGGTTAGTATCACTTCATCTTGCCGGGATTCCACGCTAACCCTGATGGTACCATTCTCCGTGGCTCTGACAGCATTCTTCAGCAGATTCCTAATAATCTGTTCCATCCGGTCAACGTCCCCTACCATGATAGCATTCTCTGTTTTTTTCTCTAACACCATCGAGATATTTTTGCTATTGGCCAAACCCTCCATGGACATGACCACCCCTTGAGCGAGAGCGATCAAGTCCACCGGCAGTTTTTCTACGGTTATATTCCCGCTTTCCAGGCGGCTTAATGACAATATATCATCTACCAACCTGGTAATATGCACCGTTTGAGTATAAATCGTGTTCAAATACTTCTCCTGTAGCGCTTCGTCTTGCACCATACCATCGCGGATAGCCTCAACAAAGCCCTGAACAGAAGTAAGAGGGGTACGCAACTCATGCGATATTTCCGCAAACAGCCGGGCTCTTTCTTCTTCCATTCTGTAGCTTTCGCCTTGTATCTTCTGTAGTCTTACCGTCAGTTTATTGAGCTGGTTAGCAAGGACATTGATTTCATCCAGAGGCTGGTCATCAGCGTTAAAAACGTAACTCCCCCTGCTAATCTCTGCAACGGTGGTAGCCAATCGAGAGATCGGTCTGGAAATATACATAGCGAGATAAACGGAAACGATAATAATAATTACCAGTATGACTATCGCTCCGATAACTAGGTAAAAACGCATTTTGTTTAAAGCAAGGTCGAGATTAGTCGGCTTCGTTTCCAGCAGGATGCCGTTTTCAATGGCATCCTCATTGTTTCCCATGGGGACAACGGCAACAAAGGTGAGTTCCCCTGTCTCCTTATCCATTGTCCTGGTAACCTCAGTTTCACCTCTGGTAAGTATTTCGATGAATTTTGCATTTACTTTACTCCCAGGTACCACTTCCTGCTCCGCTGAAGTACCCAAAATTTTTCCTTGCTTGTCAAAGACCGTAATCCTAGCATCAAAGCTATCGGCCAGAAATTTTAACAAGTCCTGTTGAGCATCAGACTGACCACTTGTTTGTTTGCTTGCTGGAGTTTCCCATGCCTGTTCCTTTTGCTGGAGCAAGGCAAAATTTACCCTTTTGGCTTTGCGTAACAATTCCTGTTGTATTTGATCATAGGTTACCTGTTTAACCACAAAGACAGAAAACATCGTCACGGCAATCAAAGCAAAGATAAACACTGTAACATTAGTAAATAATATTCTTGTATAAAGATTTTTGTTGAATTGTTCTAGCAGTATGCGTTTAATAATAAGCAAGAATCTGCGCACAGCTCGAGCATGGATTACCAATTGAAGTCTTTTCCTGCCTAGCTGTAGGTAAGTTTTCACGATTTAGTCACTCCTCCCTTTGACAGGAGGTGTAAACTGGTATCCTACACCCCAAACAGTTGTCAAATATTCATGGGGCAAGGGCTCTAGCTTTGTCCTTAACCTGCGAATGTGGACATCTACTGTACGCTGATCACCAAAGTAGTCATATCCCCATACAGCTGTCAACAGCTCCTCTCTGGTGAAAACCCTTCGAGGATTCAGGGCCAGGTGATAGAGTAAATCGAATTCTCTGGGAGTAACTTCTATTTCAATATTATTAACTTTAACTCTTCTGATATCGGCCTGGATTTCCAGCTCCGGATATTTCAATTTCCAGTTCGTTGTAACGTCAACCTGTTGGGTACGGCGCAGTACCGCTTTGATTCTGGCGACTAGTTCCCTAGGGCTGAAAGGTTTGGAGACGTAGTCATCGGCTCCCATTTCCAGTCCTAGAACCCGGTCTGCTTCTTCTCCCTTAGCTGTAAGCATAATGATGGGAATCATGCGTAACAACCTTAAATTGCGACAAAGAGTAAGCCCGTCCATACCCGGAAGCATGATGTCCAGTATTACCACATCAGGGTTCTCTCTGTCAAATGTGGCCAGTACCAGGTCACCATCGTTTACCCCAATAACTTCAAAACCTTCCCTCTCTCCATACAACTTAACCAATTCCATTACGTTTTGATCGTCATCAACTACCAAAACCTTACCCAAATAAGACATTATTTTCCCCTCCTCGGCCATCTTTTTTTCATCTGGAAGGCTTCTGGAATCTAAAGTATTCCCAATCACATCCGACGCCTCTTAATTGCCTGATATTTCCAGATGAAGCTTACCTAGGGAAAACCGTGTGCCAAAACAAAGAAAGAATTCTATGATTTCAAGATTATTTAACCTGCAAATAAATTTCTCATTCCTTTTTTTAGTAAAGAATAGCTTGTCATCGTTTCCTTTATAAATTCCATAATATCTCTTATATTGTTTTTTTGTCAACGACTGGGAAATTTTAGTTGCATCTGCTGAATGGCTAATGTCGTATTAAGGTGAAGCATTAAACGCCCGGCGACGGGAATCTACTCCCTGTGCCGGACGTCATGAACGGGTATATTGTGTTATTAAAGTAAATTAGTTAGTGGCGGTCATTCCAAAAAAATCTAATAACCGTTCGTAAATGCTCAGTAATCTGTCGTATGAGTTAAGAAGCCCGCTGTAGAATCTATTTTGCACACTCTCTTGGCCGGCGGGAGCGGTGCTTTCTTCATCTACTACTTGCCCTTCATCTACTGGTGCGGTGCTTTCTTCATCTACCACTTGCCCTTCATCTACTGGTGCGGTGCTTTCTTCATCTACCACTTGCCCTTCATCTACTGGTGCGGTGCTTTCTTCATCTACCACTTGCCCTTCATCTACTGGTGCGGTGCTTTCTTCATCTACCGCTTGTCCTTCATCTATTGGTGCGGTGCTTTCTTCATCTACCGCTTGTCCTTCATCTATTGGTGCGGTGCTTTCTTCATCTACCACTTGCCCTTCATCTATTGGTGCGGTGCTTTCTTCATCTACCGCTTGTCCTTCATCTATTGGTGCGGTGCTTTCTTCATCTACCGCTTGTCCTTCATCTATTGGTGCGGTGCTTTCTTCATCTACCGCTTGTCCTTCATCTATTGGTGCGGTGCTTTCTTCATCTACCACTTGCCCTTCATCTATTGGTGCGGTGCTTTCTTCATCTACCGCTTGTCCTTCATCTATTGGTGCGGTGGATCTTGGTTCAACTAATATTTGTCTTGTTTTCCCATCCTCCATGACAGTGATCTGTGCTGCAGCATGCTCCTTTAGGTCAGAATTGGGGTGAAAATCTGCAGCGCTGACAGGCATGATGGTCATGAAGGTCGGAATAGATGCAACCATAAAACCCATGGTAATCTTTACTAATTCATTTTTTAACACAAACATAAATTTATCCTCCTTAACTTTTATTTAGGAAACACTCTTGCCCTTCAGGGCCTCAAATCTGTTTTTCCCTTCGTCTGAAATTTTCACGTTAAATCCCTTTTTGGTTTGCTACACTGCTATCACCTCTCCCGAAGATTTTAAACCTTCCCTCCTTTCGAAGCCAATTATACTGAAGGAATATTACCTTACTTTTGCTAAATTTTGAAAATATTTTTTAATAATATTAATAAATGTTACAAGAAAAAATCATAAAGACAGACATTGAAGATATAAAAAATACCAACGGTACCACACAAGAATAGGAGGTAACCGTTGGCAAATTATTACTACTAACAGAGGTTTAGAACCGTTGCGGTTAGATAAACAACTTGTAGAAAGTGTTCGGTGAAAAGGCAAAATAGGAAGTTGCTTCTTACTTATTTGAGAAACAATGATATATTCTTCTACACCAAAATGGTTAGCTTTATTATCCTTTGGAGTTACTGATGAAACATTTTGTGTAGCCTTCACTCAAAAAGAAAAAGAATTATATCCATCCTTTGCGAATATGGTCATTGTCTTTTTTAAGATTTCAATCTCCTGTTTTAACCGTAGGTTTTCCTTTTGGATATCCGCAATTTCTTTAGGGATTGTGCTTCTTCCCCCTCACCTGTAGGAGTATATGCCTTGATCTATTTATAGATTGTGACACGTAATTGGGCTCGTTTCTTTATTTTCTACTACACGGGATCATATTGTCTATTACTTAAATTTGATTAAACACTCAGTTCATTTCCTTCATATTTAGTAGTTGATTGAACCATATTTGACATAAATAATAAACTGTACTTGCTACTAGACTGCCGATGATTAAGATGGAAACAGGATAAATGTATAATAAAGTAACACCCGCCCCGACAATAATTAATAAAAGCACAGTAAGAACCGGGTTCATTAGAGAGAAGAAAAAGGCGTTTCGAATAACCAGCTTCCAACTTAGTTCAAAATGGACCATTATCGGAAAAAGATAAATGGATATGGAGCTAAACAACAAAATTCCAATAATTAAGATGATATAAAGAATGAGTTGAACAACAGAACTGGCTGGGTTAATATGCCTATAATCAAAATATAAGAAAATTGCTAGTACACTCCAAAAAATCGATAAAACAAAGCTCTGTTTGAAATTTTCCTTAAGCATTTTAAAAAAACTTTTAAATATACCTTCTGTTTCCTTTTGTAATATTCGTCTACGGACAACACCAAACATTGCTGCTGTGGCTGGAAAAAAGGTGATTAAAGGAATTGAAGCAAAGACCCATAGTAAATTAAGAAGAAATAAGTCTACTATTGTATTCAATGTGTGAAACAGCCTGTTGTTTAAAGCATTCATTCAAAAAATCCCCCTATCACCTTTTTATCCTTATTAACGCCAAGTTGATTTTAATATATAAAGCTCTAAAGAATTCAGCTTAACATTTCCATCTTTCGCATAAAGTTCCATTTGTTTACTCTCTTCATTTGGAAAGATTAGGTCCGTTATGACCAAATCCCCGTCATTCCCAAAAACTTCTACTGATGACCGATCAACAAAGACATGAAGTGTTATCTTATTATTCTGTGGACCTAAATTGCTCTCATGTTTGCCTACAAAAGCTTCATGGAAATTAGCTTCTCCCGAATTTGTTCTATCTACAAACATTTTTTTATTTTCTTTGTTATATCCGATAATCGTTTCTTCACCATCTGATTTACAAACTTTAAATCCAAATTCTGTTGCGGTTCCTATTTCAAATTCTGCAATAATTTCAAATGTGTTGCTATTCACATTTGCCAAAAGATTTTCTCCAGGTACAATTTCTTCGTTTTGTATTGATATCTTTTCTTCTCGAAGAGACTGCAATTCATGAATCGGGGTTTGGACGAGACGAACACCTTCTTTTGTAGACTTTAGTCCAAGTACTCTTGGAATCGTCATCGCACTTCGCCATTCTTTTGTAGGGGTTACATTGGCATAGCGCCAATTACTCATCCACCCTATATATATTCTTCTACCGTCTTCAGTTGGAATATCAGACCAGCTTACACCCGCATAATTATCACGTCCATGGTCAATCCAAAGAGTCGTTTCCGGCAAATGATTATTTATAAATGTCTTTCCATCAAAATCCCCAATAAAATATTGAGTTCTTGAACCTTCTTCGTAATTTGGATCATCACCGATACTGACAAATAAAACCCACTTTTTTTGATCAAGATTTCCATCAATAGGTAATTCAAAGAGATCAGGACACTCCCAAACTCCTTGATGGGATCCATGCCCTTCTCCAAATTCACTCGCAAACTCCCATGTCTTTAAATTCGGTGAAGTATAAATTCTAACAGTTTGACCCGCAGCTAAAATCATGACCCATTTGTTTGTTTCACCATGCCAGAACACTTTTGGGTCTCTGAAGTCTGTGATATTTCCCTCTGTAATAACAGGGTTCCCTTCATATTTTACCCAAGTACGTCCATTGTCCTTGCTATAGGCAAGACTTTGCCTTTGTCTCGGACGTTCAGAATCAGGGTAGGTATCCGCATGAGTGAATATTGCTACTAATCCCGGATTTCCTTCAAAGAAACCACTCGTATCATTCCAATCTACCACGGCACTTCCTGAAAAGATCATCCCATGCTCGTCAGGTGCCAACGCAATCGGAAGGTGTTCCCAACAAACAAGATCTTTACTTACAGCATGCCCCCAATGCATTGGTCCCCACGTTGTTCCATTGGGATGATATTGATAAAAAAGATGATATTCCCCATTATAAAATACCATACCATTCGGATCATTCATCCATTGATTCTCAGGTGAAAAGTGAAACTGAGGACGATATTTTTCTGTATAATACTGTTGTTTTTCTTGGATGTTATTCATTTCTTTGTTCCTTTCCTCTATAATAAGAAATTGATTTCTTTAGAGAATAAGTTGTTATTCTCTATTCAAAAACACTTTCACTTGCTCCAATGTTGGTATACTGGGAATTCCACCTTTTCCTTCTGTAGTTAGTGCTCCTACTGCATTAGCGAAAGTGACGATTTCTTCAAATTCAAATAGATTTAACAAATCTAAAGGTTTATTCATTTCAAGAATTTTATATAATACACCACCAACGAAGGCATCTCCAGCTCCTGTTGTATCTACAACGTTGACTTGGAATCCTTCTTTTCCTCCATATACCTTTTTGGATCGATAAAAGCAGCCTTCTGATCCTAACGTTACAAAGATAACGGATGTACCATACTGTTCCTGTAAAAGTTCTGTTCCTTTTAACACATCACGATAACCAGTTAAAAATTCTAGTTCTATCTCAGACAGTTTCACAATATCTGCATATTCAAACCCCTTTAATATCTGTCTTTTTGCATCATCAAGGGATCTCCATAAAGGAATACGTAAATTCGGATCATATGAGATTAATATGTTATGTTTCTTTGCATATTGTAAAGCCGTAAAAGTTGCTGTGGTTACTGGCTCATTTGTTAGAGATAATGAACCGAAATGAAAGATACGTGATTGTTTTATAATCTCTTCATTAATTTCATCCTTCTCTAGCATAATATCAGCACCTGGATCTCGATAAAAACTAAAGGAACGTTCACCGTTTTCATCTAAGTGAACAAAAGCCAGTGTTGTATTTACTTTTTCCGAGAATAAAAGATTGCCTGTATCGATATTTTGATGCTGTAATACACCCTTTAACATATGACCAAATTGATCATTACCAACTTTACCAATAAACGCTGTTTTCTTATTTAATCTAGAAAGTGCTACAAGTACATTTGCAGGAGCACCCCCAGGGTTCGTTTCAAACAATATATTTCCCTTTTCTGAGTGACCCGAAGGTGTAAAATCGATTAATAATTCTCCTAAAGCAGTTACATCATACATATACATCATCCTATTTCCCGTTATTAAATTATCTTTTTTGAAGAGAAAAGCCAGACGATAATTTTGTCTGGCTTTATATCACTTTAAGAAAGTATAAGTGCAACTAAGGCTTCTGCCTACGCCAAAAGCTTGTCACAAGCCAAGTTTTCTTTATTGAATTATTGTTTGTTGAAACGGTCTAATCCTTTTTGGTACACTTCCATTAATTTATTAAGCCCCATGGCATCTAATTGTTTAACATAGTCATCCCATTCTTTCTCAATTCCGCCTTCAATCAACCAATGAGCTTCTTTTTGCTTCACAAATGCTTTAATTTCCGGTTCAATCGTATTGATAATTTCCAGCTCTTCAGGACTAAAGAAGATAAATGGGTAATTTTCTTTTACCATATATGGTCTGTAGTATTCATCAAGAATTTGTAATCTTTCCTTCGCTCTTGGCTCCATGTCTACAAATTTTCCAAAATACTCTTTTAATACCACAAACGGTCCTCCCGGAGCCACCTTTTGTCGTAATTCACCCATTGCCACACCTGGAGGAAGCTCTTTATTCACTAACATCCCATTTGCATCTTCCTTGTATATTTCACCAATTGGACCCCAGTTAATTTGAGCTGACATTTTTGGTTCATACAATTGGTCGACCCAACGCATGGTAATTTCAGGGTATTTGTTCGCTGATGTAATGACGAAGGCATCTCTTCCATATTCAGAATAATTCGAACGCCCAATTACAATCTTACCATCTTTCCCTTTTAATGGGGGTAAAACTACGTAATCTTTAACTCGATCAGGTCCAACCACTTCTGTATTCTCCCACCATATGAAAGAACCTAATGTTGGATCTTGTGTTTTACCTTTTGCAAACAGTTGCTCGACCTTTTGTGTTACAACCTCTGGATCAATTAATCCTTCTTTCACCCAGCCATTAAAATATTGGATCGCTTCTTTAAACTCTGGTTGTACAGCCGCATAGAGGACTTTTCCATCTCTCACAATACGGTGATCAGCATCGTTAGGAGAATCCGGCAGCCCAAATAATCCAATTAAATCTCCTTCATTACCGGTCCAACCGTTATACCAGAAAGTCAAACCAATTTCGTCTTGTTTTCCGTTTCCATTCGGATCCTTTTCTTTAAATGCTTTTAACACATCATGGTATTCTTCTAATGTAGTCGGCATCTGCAAACCAAGATTATCTAACCATGTTTTATTAATGAACATAATATTTGGCATTCCAATAAGATCCATTTCTTCCGCGCGCGGTAGTGAGTAAATATGTCCATCTGGTGCTGTTACAACTTTTTTCAACTCTGGTCTTTGCTCAAATACCTTCTTTAAATTAGGTGCATATTTGTCGATTAAATCCTCTAATGGTATAATGGTACCGTTCTGACCATATTGCACAAGGTCATGATCTGAAAAGCCTGACGCATAGAACGCATCTGGCAGGTCGCCACTTGCCAGCATTAAATTTTTCTTTTCTTGATATCCATCGCCAGGGATATTATTCCATTTAATGTGAACGTTCGTTGCTTTTTCAAGACGGTCAAAAATGACCATTTCCGAATAGTCAGGTGCAAGAGCTGCCTTTGGTGAAACAAAGTTTAACGTGATTTCTTTGTCGACAATCGGTAAACCTGTTTTATTAAAGGCAACCTCTTCTTTTTTCTCTGAGGTCTTTGAATCCTTGCTTGCACATCCTGTTAAAGCTAGTGAAACACTTAATCCTAAAATCAATGTTATTGTCATTATCTTCTTCTTGTTTCTCTGCATACTTTTTTTAATTCGTCTAATCATTTATTTTCCTCCTCTTTTGATAGAAATTGGATGGCAAACTAACATTTACGCTTCCCATCACCCCCTTATCGTTGATCTTTTCTATTAGCCTTTAATACTGCCGATCATAACCCCTTTTACAAAATACTTTTGTACAAATGGATATACGATTAAAAGCGGGATGGAAGCTACAATGATCACACCGTATTTAATTAACTCTGAAATTTTTTGTTTCGCAGCTAATGAGTCCAGATCACTAATCATCATTGTGGATGCCTGATTTTGAACCAAGATATTTCGTAAAATTAATTGAAGTGGATATAAGTTTTCATTGTTTAAATAAATTAATGCATCAAAGTATGAATTCCAATGTCCTACAGCATAAAATAAAACCATTACAGCGACAATCGGTTTTGATAATGGGAGGACGATCTTCCAAAAGAATTTGACATCCGAACATCCATCCATTTTTGCAGCTTCTAATAATTCGTTAGGAATGGAAGTCTCAAAAAATGTTTTAGCAACAATAACATTCCATACGGCTACAGCCTTTGGTAAGATTAATGCCCACATTGTATTAAGTAAGCCTAAATTCTTTACAACTAAATAGGTTGGAATTAATCCACCTGAGAAAAACATCGTCATGAGAAATAAAAACATAATCACGTTTCTTCCATACAAATCTTTCCTTGATAATGCATAAGCAGCCATTAATGTAAAAGATACATTTATAATTGTTCCCACAACCGTATAGATGATTGAATTCATATAGCCCAACCAAATCTTGCTATCTCTAAAAATTCGTTCATACCCTTCAAAGGTAATTTCTTTAGGTAATAACCATACCTTCCCGTCGTATATCATATTGGGATCACTGATAGAGGCAATTACGATAAAGTACAAAGGATAAATTACCAATATTAGAATAATCGCAACTAGAATAATATTAATTATATCGAAAACCTTATCTTCCTTTGATCGTCTTATAATCTTGCTTTTCTTCAAGGCTAGTAAACTCATTTTTTATTGTACCTCCCTGTTACCATAATCCTTGGCCAGATAATTTCTTCGCGAATTTATTTACTGCAACTAATAAAATTAAGTTAATCACTGCATTAAACAATCCTACTGCTGCAGCGAAGCTATATTGTGCCTGCTGCAAACCCATTTTATAAACATAGGTTGGGATAATCTCTGCAGCTGGCTGGTTCATTGGCGTTTGTAATAGGTAAGCCTTTTCAAAACCAATGTTCATAATGTTGCCAACTGATAGAATTAATAGAATAACAGCCGTCGGCATAATTGCTGGAATATCCACATGTAAAATCCGCTGCCACTTATTCGCTCCATCCATCACTGCTGCTTCATGTAACTCTGGACTAACACCTGCAAGCGCTGCTAGATAAATAATCGCAGCCCATCCCGTTTCCTGCCACACACCTGAAGCAATATATAGTGGTTTAAACCATTCTGGTTTTGCCATAAATGAAATTGGATCTCCACCAAACATAATGACGATATTATTAATCAATCCATTGCTTGAAAAGAATACATAAATCATTCCGGCTAATACAACCACTGATATAAAATGCGGGGCATACACTACGGTTTGAACAAAACGTTTGTATTTCTCACTTCTTATTTGGTTTAACATAAGCGCAAGAAAAATAGGGAGTGGAAATCCAACGATTAACTGAGTGACACTAAGGCCAAGTGTATTTTTAATAAGGCTCCAAAATTGATAGGAATCGAAAAAACGCTCAAAGTGCTTAAATCCAACCCATGGGCTTCCCACAATTCCTTTCGTTGCTACAAAATCTTTAAATCCAATTAATACTCCATACATTGGCATATAATGGAATCCAATAAAATAAATTAACGCAGGTAAAATAAATAAGTAGAGCTGATAATTGTTTAAAACCTTTTTCAGTTTATATGTTTTTTTACCTTGAATAGGTGAATCGATTGCCGGATTTGCCTTACCTACCACATCCATATCATTACCTCACTTTCAATTAGTAAATTAACCTCTTTTATTAATATCCGTAGTCGTTTAGAATTTTTAGACACAATTGTTTTTTTCATATCATATAAGAATTACTACCTTTTAAGAAATCGATTTCTTGAATGTTCAAAAAAAAATTATCACACACCTACTGTCGATTCACGAATGATCAACTCTAGAGGAAATTCTATAGGTCGTATTTCGCTAGAATCAATTTCATTTTCAACCAGTTTAATGATCGTTTCAATTGAAGTTGTGGCTATTTTATCAATTGGTTGGTGTATGGTTGTTAAATTAGGCTCGATAATTTTCGCAATAGGCAAATCATCAAACCCAACAACAGCTAAATCCTCTGGAATACGTACTCCGTTTTTCTTTGCTTCTGAAATAATACCTACTGCTACTTCATCACTTCCAGTAAATACGGCTGTAACCGGTTCCGGAAGAGACCTTAACCGATAAAAAATCTCTCTTCCACTTGTAATATCAAAAGCATTATTCATTATCAAAGAATCATTAAAAGTAAGGTTAAACTCTTTTAAGGCCTGTAAAAATCCTTCTTTCCTTTCAAGACCTGAACGACTTTCATTATCACTAATACAAAATGCAATACGTTTATGCCCTAATTTAAGCAAATGTTTTGCTGATAAATAGCCACCTTGCTTTTGATCTACTTTTACAATAGGGATTGCGGCGTCCGAATCTGTAAAATACTCATTACATAATATTATTGGACCATATTGTAAGTATCCTTTAATAAATTCCCAAGAATTACGAACTGATGCCATAACAATTCCATCTACTTGACGTGTCTTTAAAAGATCCAAAAAATTCTTTTCATCTTTTAAATCATGACGAGATTGACAGATTAATAGTTTATATCCTAATTTTTCAGCTTCTATTCCCATCGTTTGAACTAATCTACTAAAAAAAGGATTCGAAATAAGTGGAACAATAACGGCAAGGGTTTTTGTTTGTTTTATTCTCAAATTTCGTGCAGAAACATTGGGTGTAAAACCTAATTCATCCATCGCCTTAAGAACCTTTTGTCGAATCTCTTCATTAACGCTTGAATTATTGTTAATAACTCTAGATACACTTGCTCTTGATACGCCTGCAATTTTGGCTACATCAGAAATCGTTGTCATTTTGTCTCCCCTTTCTGGAGAAATCGATTTCTTTAACTAATTATAAGATATAAATTAAGCGTTTACAATCTTTTTTTGGAATTTTTTTAAGCCGGATAATAGCGCTTTATAACTACGCACTTCTAAGTATACCGCCTGTAATACCATACTTATTAAAGGTTGAATGGATAAAAAAGATTTATAATTAGAAAATAGAACCTAAAATCCACGTAGACGAAATGAAAATTATAGAATTTTGTCTCTTTTGGAAACTCTCGAAAGGTTGGAAAAATGGGACACGTTTGCGAAATTTCATTGTAATTATTTCTCAAATCGGAGCTTGGTCTTATAATTGGCATTGCATACTATTTGAGAAAAATAACAACAAAACCGATAGTAAATACTACCGGTTTTAACGAATTTCATTGGCGGTTCTTGCAATCTCAACATATCTTGAAAGTTCCTCCTCAAGGTATTGGCTAATAAGGGAAACCATCTCTGAAGGGTCCTTTCCGTTCGTGTGATAGCTTGTAAAACAATTATAATAACGTTTACGGTCGCCATATTTAATATTGATGGGAGGATAACCCTCTTTCATTAGCTCAAGATTTAAAAGCAAACGTCCAGTCCTACCATTACCATCAATAAATGGATGAATGGTTTCAAATTCCAAATGAAATATTGCCGTCCGTTCAACAACGTGGAGAGATGACAATTGCTCATAATGCATTATAAGCTGTTCCATTTGTACCGGCACAAGATATGGCTCAGGAGGTGTATGAATAGCCCCCATAATGGTTACTGGTATACGCCTGTATATTCCTCTATCCTCCCGTCTATCCATCAAAACAAGGCTGTGAATTTCCTTAATTACCTTCTCGGATATTGGAACTTTTTTCTGTACTAATTCCTCAACATATAAATAAGCCTCTTTATGACCCACTGCCTCCAAATGATCTTTCAAAGGCTTTTTATCGATTGTAATACCCTCTTTTATTATTAGGGCTGTTTCCTGTAGTGTAAGAGAATTACCTTCAATGGCATTGGAGTTATAAGTGAAGTTTATTAAAAATTCTTCTCTTAATCTCAATAACTCACCCTCGTTTAGAGGTCTATATGAATTTAACTGGTGAAACAGTTCTTCAATTTTATTAAAAGTAACTATTTTTGATCCCTCTTTTCATTTCCGATATCTAATTTTCTATATACTGATATTATATCTTAATACAGATCAAAAATACATTTTCTAATGTAAATTCAATCATTTCCAATTAAATTTTTTTATGATAAAATGATTCTAGAGATAGTTTATATATCAGTTTTTTGACATAAACTTATAAAGACCGCAGATGTTGCAGGATCTACGGTCTTACAATAGATTGCCTCAAAGGCGATCGACCTATAGAAAGTGGATGGTAGACCTCCAAGCTTTCCGAGCTCAAGGGAGGTCTACTTGTTTTTCAAGTAGGAAAGTAAGGCCAAGATGAACATGCCGAACATGAACATCAGAATTAAAGCGTCCTTTACTTCCATAGCATCACCTCCTCTCTGGAGATGAGCCAACCGCCCTTGATAGCCGATTCTATTGCAACCATATTATACCATAGAAACTAGAAAGCGAACATATTTTCTATATTATTATTAATGAAAGAAAATTAAATTTTCAATATGTGATTAATGTACATATATCAAAATGAATTTAATCCCTTTCATTCTATCCAGCAGACTAACAATTTTTAATATACGTTATTATTTTGAATCATCAGATATAATTAATGCAACGCTAGTGAAATTTTTTATAAAATGGTCTGATAATTTCTGACACCATATAGAATACGCATAATAATCACCTAATGCCCCGGTTCATGAACGATCGTATTTGTATATTCTTCCCATCTCGCATCTATTCGAGTGTCGTCCATGATTGCTCGGAGGAGCTCTTTCAAACCCATCAATTTCCTGATTAAACAATGTTTTTTTAAATTTCTTTTCGTTGCGCTAGACCAACGCGTCGATGCGCATAAACTTTTGATTTTCCTTTAATTTGAATTTAAGTTTTAAATCACCCCTTTTCTTTTTCCAATGTAGGGTAATCCCTTTAATCCTTCCTAAAAAAGTTCTAACAAAATCTACCTATCTCATTTTTTGAAAACTCTAGGTGCATGCCTGGCAAGTGGCCGAAGTCTGCACTTTTATCAAACAAATCGGCTTTATGATCTTCCTCTGTCCACAGGAGATCTGAATAGGTGTTCTTAATTAAGGTAGCTGATTTTCCGATATATAAGTAGTCAGGACATTTTAATCATTTTGAATAGATTTGCCCTGATGACAAACAAAAGGTATTAAAATTTGATAATCAAAAATTGGTTTTGTAAATACCCATGGAAGATTTATGTAATTCGTTTTCTCTCTCATAATGTATAATTCAAGACGGACAGTTATCACGATATTTATTCGTATGAAATAAGTAAATAGAGAAAGGATGTCATAAAATGCTAAAGGATCCATTTCTCAGTCAATTGGTCAAACAAGCCCAGCAAGGGGACGACCACAGTAGACAAATTTTAATTGAAAAAAGTAAAAACTATATTGAAATGGTAACCTCGAAAATTTGTAAACAGAGAGTTACATGGAATGATGATGAAATGAGTGTGAGTCTTATAGCATTTAATGAAGCTATTAACAGATATCAAAAATCACAAAATGATAACTTTTACGCCTATGCCCAAGTCCTTATTAAATCTCGGCTTATCGACCACTTTCGAAAAGAAAGCCGGCAACAAGTGGCAGCTAGTTTAGACGACGTTGTCCCCAAACATACAAATGGAGAAGATTATGACGTTAATCCTATTGAAATTCAGATGGCTTGGGAGAACTATAATCAACAGCAGCTGGTCAAAGAACGATGGGAAGAAATCCAGATTTATACTTCTCGATTGGAGGAATATGGGATTGACCTAGATGAACTGGACTACGTTTCTCCAAACCGTGCGGACGCAAGAGCGAATCTTGTGCAAATAGCATATGATTTTGTCAATTATCCTCATCTGGTAGAATATCTCCAAAAAACGAAGCAACTTCCACTTAAGCAGATGCTTGATTTCTCGGGGGTTAGTCGAAAAACTTTGGAGCGGGGAAGAAAATATCTCATTGCCCTCATTCTGATACTCCTGTCAGAAGACCTTCCTCATCTTAAATCTTCGATTGCATTCCCAAATTTACAAAAGGGGGGAAGGAAATGATTGAAACGAAAGGAATAGTGATGAGGGTGACCGACCAACATATGGTCGTCATGTGTGACGATGGGAAATTTCGTAACCTTCCATTGCCAAAGGAGATTCCCGGGGTTGGTGAATATGTTGTTGTTCCGCTTCAAAGAAAAAAAAGAATTTCCTTTTGGGTATCAGTGGCTGCTGCGTTTTTTATTTTTTTGTTAGGTTCAATCCTATGGAATCATCTTCAAGCCAAAACCTACTACGTGGTGGCGATTGATATTAATCCCAGCTTTGAATTGTATTTGGACTCCGCAGCACAAATTATTCGTACAGAACCTTTAAACCAAGACGCAGTGCATTTACTCCATGATCTTCAACTGAAAAAACTGACATTAAACGAGGCCATTCCTCAATTAATTAAAAAATCGATTGACTTGGGCTATATCTCGAAAGAGAAAAAAAATCTGATAATGGTCTCCATCATAAAGGTACAGGATAAAGCGTCTGAAATCAGCCCGCGTTCCGTAGAGTCTTTAATCGCAAAAACCTTTCAATCGAAAAGTATCAACGGGTATCTGAAGGTGGACGTAACCAACGAATCGGAATACAAAGAATCCAAGCAAGAGGGGCTTTCCCTAAACAAATGGCTACTCATTCATGAAGCAAAAAAGAAAGGATACCGTCTATCTTTTGAGAAATTTGAGTCTCATTCGGTAGAAAGCATTCTTGATAAAGCCGGAACAAGTGTTGAGAAGTTTTTTAGTCCCATTGGAATCATACCACCACAACCTGCTTTACCTTTGCCCCAAACAGAATCACAAAGCAAACAGATTCGACCGGAACAATCGAACGGAGAAACAGACTATTATCAAAGGTCAAAACAAGAAGGAAAAGTTACGGATGAAACACCCCCGTCCGACCAAAAAAAAGAGACAGAAAATGACGGATTTCAGTCCAAATATAATAATCAGCTGCCAACTGACAAATCGAATGAGGATACTTACCCAAGTAATCCAAGTGGAACAACTAGCGAAACAACTTCTGGATCACCTGAATCATCGGAAGAAAGTTCCTGGAGTGAGCCAATGAAACAGAGTTCTCAGGATCCGACTAATTCAACATCCACACAAAATGAAGAAACAACGACGACACAATCAAGCCCGACCTCTGAGTCAACAACCAATAACAGCCAGACAACCGAACCAAATTCTGATTGGAATGGGTCTAGCAGTGGGGCGGGAGGGTGGTAAAAAATTGTCAACAAATGACGAATCTACCCCCAGTTCTTGTGGATGTTCAACGTATATGGAAGTAGAAACATAAAAACTTGGAAAATAAACCACGAAATCCGTGAAACACGGGATAGGTAAAACGGAAAACCTAATGTTCAATAGAACGATGGTGGTTACCGTTGCCGAAGGTCTATGAGATAACTGGAGTGCAATCCCTGCCCCTTTTATACATAACCTTGGCTTGTGGGAAAAAGGGAGGTGTGTAAAGCACTAGAATGGCAATGGTTTGAAAAGTAAAATAGTTAAGTTTGTTCTAAACTTCAATCAAAACAATAAAAAATGGAGGTTTTATTCATGAAAGAAAAAATTGTCGCTTTATCTCTTGTATCGGTATTAGCGCTCACCCCGTTTACTTCTGCGTTTGCTGAGACAGGTACGGGCACCGACACAGGTACCGGTTCGTCTGTTACGGAATCAGGTACGGGCACCGAGACCGGTTCGCCTGTTACAGAATCAGGTACCGGCACCGGGATCAGTAACACCTCAGAAACGGGCACCGACACAGGTACCGGTTCGTCTGAGACTCGCTTTGGTGATGGTATGGGAGAGTATACTTCCAATTTCAGCAGTTTCTCCTTTGATTCAGATCTGGACGAAGTCACCAACCTTTCTCAATCCGTGAAGACGGACTTTCTTTCTAAGATTGATATAAAAACCTTTCTGCAAGATCAACAACGTGAAAGTGACCTGTTTAACATAGGACAAAGTGAAAACCACAAGTCTCAAATTGCCAAAGTCCAGAAATCACTGCAGGCCAATCCGGAAAATGAAAGTTTATATGTTGAATTAGCCTTAATATACTTGGCAGATGGTGATCAAGAAAATGCTGTTCAGGTTATGACCGAACTGGCTAACAAAGCACCAGAAAGTTATCTTACTTTCCTCCTTCGGGCAGAAATTGCTGAGCAACAAGGTAAATCAGATGAAGCTGTTGCTAATCTAAAACAGGCGTTAGAAAATAACCCGAACAGTGTTTATACACGGACAAAACTTGGTGAAGAATTGGCCGCTTCAGGGAATTACAATGAAGCCATCGGCCACCTTACCATTGTAGCTGCATTAAACCCAAGGGATGAAAATGTATTTAATAAGTTAAATCAAGTTTTTGCAGAGGCCAAAACTCCTGGCATTAAAACATTTGTTGATGGTGTTACTCCTGTATTTGATGTAAAGCCGTTTATTGAGAACGGGAGAACCCTGGTTCCTATCCGTGCTATCACAGAATCTCTTGAAGCGAATGTAGGTTGGGATGGGGTAAAAAGACAGGTATCTATTGAACGTGGGAATGAAACGGTCTTATTGACTATTGATAGCAACGTGGCCATTGTCAACGGACAGGAAATTACGATTGATGTTCCTGCCAAGATTGTAAATGGTCGAACAGTTCTTCCACTACGCTTCGTAAGTGAAGCATTTGGTGCCAAGGTTGATTGGAAAGCGGAAAGTCAAATGATTGTGATATCTGAATAATTCAAATGATTATGCTCTACCTCTACGGGAAATCTAGTAAATAGATTTCCCGTATTTTATGTTCGCCCATGGCGGGCGCACATAAAAAAAGCAGCGGCATCTTATTTCTAAAATGCTGCCGCTAATTTGTAATAAGGAATTCCTTATTCGTTATTCGCTGTTTATAAATAATGCGACCTACGTTATCTAAAAATTATGCTTATTTTATCCACTATAATCCTGCATCAAAGTGATAAACATTTGGAATTAATTTAGTATATTGCAAGGTTCCTTTGTCAAATCCTGTGTTCTCATTTATCAACAAAATATACAGTCACTATTTTACTCTTATATTTTGATAGTGCCTCTTTCACCTCCGGTCTTTCTTCGTAATCGTAACAATCTATTATTTCGCCGACAGTTATGTAACCCTCATCATAAAGAAGAAACAGTTGCTCCCCTATATTAGCAAAGTTTTGGAAATCCCTCTGACTTAACCTATCAAATGGCGATGAATAAGAATTAAAAATAGAATAGATTGCTACATATCCAAAAATTATAAACAAGGCAATTATTAATAAGCAAATTGCTAAAACTTTTTCCCAGCGTTTCATTCTGCACTTACCTCTATATATGTTTTCACTTAACCACCTCAATTTTAATTCGCATACTCAAACGAATGCTCACTAACAATATTATAAAACATCAACTTTAGCTGAGCATTTTTTAAAAAAATCTTAGTTTTTTATTAGTGGTTTATCATCATTTTAGGGTAAAAAACAGCTCTGTTTTTTCAGTTTCAAAATCGTATATATTGCGTTTTATATCAAGCGTAACTGCTATATATAGTGGTTTTTAAGCTGTTTTCTTTGCGAATTATCCACATGAGCCGTCTGCGGGAACATGTCGACTGGTTGAATATATTTCACTTTATACCCTTCCTTTAACAGAATAGATAAATCTTTTCCTAAGGTAGAAGGATTATAAGAAACATAGATAAAACGTTTAGGTTTTACTTGAATAATCGTCTTAAGCAATTTTGGATCTAAACCTGTTCTTGGTGGGTCAACAATTAATAACTCAATTTGAAATCCATTTTTCACCCACTTTGGTAATAATTCTTCCGCTTTTCCAATCGTCAACCGAATCTCTACATCTTGAAGATTCGTATATTTTTCAATTACTTCCTTAACCAATTCCCGTTTTGCCTCTAATTGACCTTTATACGCCAAATGCTGTAATGAGCATCCACCACACGGTAAAGGTAGCCAATTCCTTCACTCCATTTAATCATTTTTTTGATATTCTTCTTATGAGTTAATTTGTTTAATTATTTTCGCTGGGTTTCCACCTACTACAACATTATCTGGTACATCTTTTGTTACGACCGCACCTGAAGCGATAACGACATTATTACCTATATTAACCCCAGGGTTTATAATAGCTTTCCCTCCAATCCAGACATTATGGCCGATATTTACCGGTTTTCCGTATTCTACACCCGAAATTCTTTCATTCGCATTTAATGGATGAGTCGCTGTGTATATATGTACTCCTGGTGCAATAAAACAGTTATCGCCTATTCGAATTTCACAAACATCCAAAAAAACACAATCAAAGTTAGCAAAGAAATTCTCACCAACATGTATGTTGTAGCCATAATCACATCGAAACGTTGGTTCTATGAATAAACTTTTCCCAGTTGAACCAAACAGTTCTTTTAAAAGTTCAGTTCTCTTGTCACCCTCCGTTTCTAGTGTTTGATTGAATAATCTTGTTAATCTTCGAGCGTTTAATCTTTCTTTTAGTAATTCTGGGTCAGCTGGATTGTAAAGTTCACCATTTAACATTTTTTCTTTTTCAGTTTTCATTTTATGTAAAGCTCTCCTTTTTATTATAATGAATAGTTAATTGGATATCATGAATTTCACACAAACAGGTTGTGGAACTGTGATATCCGACTGCAATAAGCTTAGCTTCCCAGTTTCGACATTTCTTTGGAATAAAACAAGATTACTTGATTCTTGATCAATGCTAAATACTGCAATGCTATTATGTCCTCAATTACCAGCATAAATAAAACGGCCATCAGACGAGATGTGTATGGCACTGCCTTGATTATTATAACTGACCTACCTGAATTTAGGTAGGTCAGTTAGCGTGAAAAATAAGCTTAAATTTGGTAAAAAAGGGCGCAGCAAACTAAGGTCTTTAAAGACCTAAAAAAAATCAAGCTTTGGTTTTAAGCTACAGAAATGTCAGAAGCCTTTATTATACCTTGGGCAATTAGGAGTTTTATTGCCTGATTAATAGCTTTCTCTTTCTGCTTGTCCTGCATTTCTTGTGGCATATCAATTTTATACAAGTCGCTTGGATTCCACACTTCGCCAGTAACAAACATATTGTATATGGCGGTGAGTATCATCCTTGCAATAGCGATTATGGCTCTTTTTTTGCCTCTCCTTTTAGAAATGCGTTCGTACTTGATTTTGTAGTAAGGAGACTTATCCGATTTCACGGCTGCATGGGCAACTTGTACCAATGCAGGTTTGAGGTATACACCGGCACGTGTAATACGGACAGATTTCTTCTTACCAGCAGATTCATTATTGCCAGGTGTTAGTCCCGCCCAGCAGCACAAACGCTTGGAGTTGGCAAATTGAGACATATCTGTACCAATCTCGGAGATAATGGTGATTGCAGATGCTCTATTAACTCCGGGAATGGTACATAAAAGGTTAATGGCACTTTCATAAGGTTCGACCAACTTATCCAGTTTTTCGTCCAGTTCAGCAATCGAATTGGTTACGAAGTCGAGGTGAGAACGAACCATGATCATACGTTCTTTTTGTTCCTGAGTCATTTGGTATCCTTCAATAGATTCAACCACGTTATCTGCTTTTTTTTTCAAAGATTTATGAAGAAGAGAAGTACAGTATTCCGGGTCAAAGGTATCAGAGGAAATCAGATAGTCCGTGATGGAAGTGGCAGATTTGCCAAACATGTCGGAAACGACAGCATCAAGGGCTACATTACAGACTGTGAAAGCGTTTTGAAAACGGTTCTTTTCACTGCTTCTACAAGAAACAAGTTTAGAACGGTAGCGAGTGTATTCACGAAGAATACGGACTGGTTTATTAGGGATATAGCTTCCTGGTACTAAACCAAGGCGGAAAAGGTCAGCAATCCACTTAGAATCTTTTTTATCATCCTTATTTCCTTTTACAGCCTTCACCCATTTGGGGTTAGCAACAGTCATACGGATGGTATCTTCCAAAAGATTGTAGACAGGAACCCAATATTTCCCGGTCGATTCCATGCACATATCATAGCAGTTGTTATCAATCAGCCACTGCTTGAATTGAAGAATGGAATTGTTAAAAGTAGAAAATCTCTTTTTTGAATAATGAGGGGTAATCCCCTGTGAAGTAATAATTGTGGCGACGAGAAAAGTCTTATGCACATCGACACCGCAACAGATAGGATAAACAACTTTCATGGCACAGCCTCCTTTCATAATTGGAGGAAGAAGACATTGACTGAACCATCACACATTTAACAAAGAGCTAAAACAATGATTAGCGTGCGGTCTTATAGAACCACTTATTTGTGCTTGAAAGATGATTCTTACACTGGTTATTATACTGTTTTGAACTGAGAAGTAATCTACGACTCACCTCGCCGTGCTTTGTAGTATATCTTCTCCTTAAGTTAATCATAGCAAAGTGGTGAAAGCCGCACACCATTTTTCATTACTATTTGTGCCGCCAGCGCTAGCGGCGGAATGGAGGTTATTATTAAAGACTTTCACCATTCGTTTCAATCACGTTTTTATACCAGAAGAAAGATTCTTTTTTCTTACGTTCGAGTGTACCACTTCCATCATCATGCTTATCAACATAGATGTAACCATAACGTTTTGACATTTCTCCCGTTGATGCACTCACTAGGTCGATGCAGCCCCAACTTGTGTATCCCATTACGTCAATACCATCTTCATGAATTGCCTCACGAATGGCTTTAATATGCTCACGAAGGTAATCGATACGGTAATCATCTTTAATACTTCCATCTTCTTCAACCCTATCATATGCGCCAAGACCATTTTCAACAACAAATAGAGGTACCTCGTAACGGTCATAAAGTTTGTTTAATGAAATGCGGAGGCCAATCGGGTCAATTTCCCATCCCCAATCACTGGCTTTTAAAAATGGATTTCTGACACCTGACATAATGTTCCCCTGGGCCTTTTCTTCAGCTGTCTTTTCTTTCTTCTCTGTGCGGGACATATAATAGCTAAAACCAATATAATCTACGGTTCCTACTTTAAGTAATTCGAGATCTCCCTCTTCAATTTCCAGTTCAATTCCATGCCTTTTAAAATAGTTTTTTACAAACGCCGGATATTCTCCTTTTACCTGTACATCTGCACAATAGTAGTTAAAAAGTTGTTCTTCGTGGAGGGCAAACAGAACATTTTCAGGATTTGAATCGTAAGAATAAACGGGTGCGAAAAGGATCATGTTTCCAATTTTTGAATCGGGAATGATTTCATGACACGCTTTTACTGCAATCGCACTAGCTATAAATTGGTGGTGGAAAGCTTGAAACGTCGGCTTGTAACGATCCTCTTCGGTTTGGATTGAGAAGCCTAAGCCCATAATCGGCATAATTAATCCGCTGTTGATTTCATTAAATGTCATCCAATATTTCACTTTATCTTTATAACGCTTGAAAATGGCATATACATACCTTTCAAAGAAAGTGACGACTTTACGGTTTCGCCAACCGCCATATTCTTTAACCAAATGGACAGGCATTTCATAATGTGAAATCGTTACAACTGGCTCAATCCCATACTTGTGAAGCTCATCAAATACACGGTCATAAAATGCAAGACCTTCATCGTTTGGCTCAAGTTCATCTCCTTTTGGGAAGATCCTTGTCCATGCAATGGACATTCTGAATGCTTTGAATCCCATTTCTGCAAACAATGCAATATCTTCTTTGTATCGATGGTAGAAATCGATCCCTTCATGGTTTGGATAAACTTTATCAGGATCAATTTCAAAGTTAAAACCTGGCTCTGAAAGAACGTTAAGCCTTACTTTTCCTCCTGGAAGGACATCCGCAATACTCAAGCCTTTACTCTCTTCTTGAAAGGCGCCTTCAATCTGGTTGGCGGCTGTCGCTCCACCCCATAGAAATCCTTCAGGGAACCTTTTTTGATTCATCGTCATATCTTTTCACCTCAAACAAAATATAATTTATGAGAGGAAAGTCCTCCCATTGATGTTATTGTAGTGCTAAAACAATTTCCCCACTGTTTACTCTTCCTTCTTTAATAAGTTTGATTTCCTTGTAATTTCCTGGATTCGTAATAATGACAGGGGTGATTAAATCATAGCCTTCTGCTTTGATCGCTTCCATGTCAAAAGTGACAAGGGTATCCCCAACATTTACAAAATCACCATCTTTTACATACGCGATAAAATGTCTTCCATCCAGTTTTACTGTATCCAGTCCCACATGAATGAGTACTTCGGCCCCGTTTTCACTTGTAATACCGATTGCATGTTTGGTAGTAAAGACAGTTGTGACTCTACCCGTTACAGGTGAGACGACGATACCTTCAGAAGGCTGAATGGCAATTCCTTTTCCTATGATTTCACTGGAGAAAGTCTTATCCTTTACTTCACTTAAGGCTTTAACCTCTCCTTTTAAAGGACTATATATTTGTTCTGCTGCAACAACTAATGGTTTGCTCGTAGATGCTACAGTTGTAAAGTTCGTATTGTCATAGCTTTCATTTTCACTTTTAATATCCTCGAATCCCATTAAGAAGGTTGCCAATGCAGCTGCGACAAAAGCAATCGGTAGACCCAATAAAGCCAATAGAAATGTATCACCGATGAAAGATGCTATACCAGGTAATCCCACGTTACCACCAAGGATAAAATATTTCACTCCTACTGCACTATAATATGCTCCACCTACGGCACCACCAATCAGCGCACCGATAAATGGCTTTTTCAAACGCATATTTACACCATACATCGCAGGTTCCGTAATCCCCATAAGTGCTGTTAAACTTGTTGTCATAGCAAGAGATTTAAACGATTTGTTTTTTGAACGGAGGGCAACAGCAAAGGCGGCTCCCGCTTGACCCATATTCGCTGAAAACATGGATGGAAGAATCACGTCGTACCCTTTTGTTGTTAAATTGTTCATTACAATGGGCAAAAACGCGTAATGCATCCCTGTTATAATGATAAGTGACCATGTCCCCCCCAAAATCAATCCTGCTACAATACCTGCATAATCAAAAAGTCCACCTACACCTAAGGATAACCAATTACCAATAATTGAACCAAGTGGTCCAATTGCAATCAATGTTGCTGGTACAACGATGAGCAATGTAAACGTCGGAACAAGAATCAACTTGAACATGCTCGGTATGATTCGATCAATCCACTTCTCAACATAAGACGAAACCCAAACCGCCAAAAGAATCGGAATGACCGTCGATGAGTAGGTAACAGCGATTACAGGAAGACCTAAAAATTCTATCTTTTCACCAGAACCTAGCAATGCGGTCAACGATGGATGTAAGAGTGCAGCACCGATTGTTGCCGCAACGTACACGTTACTTCCAAATTTTCTTGCTGCGCTTACTGCAAGTAAAATAGGCAGGAAGTAAAAGGCTCCGTCTCCAATCGCATTTAAGATCGTATAAACCTGGCTCTTATCCGATAGCCACCCAATTGAGATTGCGATAGCCAGCAACCCTTTAATCATACCTGCTCCAGCGATTGCCGGAAGGATCGGTGTAAACGTACCAGAAATGACATCAAAAATAGCGCTAAGAGCATTTTTGCTTTTTCTTGATTTCTGGCCACTCTCTATTTTGAGCGAGCTGTTTTCTAAAAGTGCATGATAAACTTTTGGAACATCATTTCCGATAATAACCTGGAATTGATCCCCGCTCACATTTATTCCCATTACCCCCGGAATTTTTTCAAGATTTTCCCTGTCAACTAAACTATTATTTTTTAAGTTAAAACGTAATCTTGTTATGCAATGAATCACGTTCTGAACGTTTGACTCTCCTCCAACTAACTCAAGAATTTCTTTGGCTGTTTTTTTATAGTCCATTTTAAAGTGACCTCCTTTTAGTATGCTTAAAAAATAACCTGAAAAAGATGTAGGCACAAAAAGCCTTATTATCCTTCTCAGGTTTTGCCTGCTTGACCAGTAACAACCCTGAATTTCATTTATTAAGTTTTAAAAAATGACTACACCTTTCAAGTTGTTACTCTATAAGCCTTGCCGTCCGGATCAGAAGGCCTCTAGAAGAAATGTTAAATAAAAAAACCTAAATTGCACACCTCTATTGAGGATCACAATTTAGGTTTTGCCTGCTTGACCAGTAACAATCCTAAAAAATTAGGGTATTCAATTTATATTCTGATATTATCATGCATAAATGATTATGTCAACGCTTTCATTCGAAAGATTAATTTCTATTGACTACCCGTTCAATATGAATCGTTAAATATAACATTTCTTCATTCGTTAGATCATGGTTATATTCTTTTTTAATATAATCCTTAATCTTTTCAGTACATCTTGCTGCTTCTTTGTGCTTTTGTTTAATCATAATATATAAATAATCATCATCGTTTTCATAATGGGTTCCTTTAAAAACCCTTTGGGCGAAAAACTTTAAATGGGTAATAAATCGATAATAGTTTAAAGAATCTTCATCGAATTCCACTTTAAAATGATACTTGACGATATTAATGATTTGTTGAATGAATTTAGTAATATTCATCGTATTTGTAACATCTTCATTCATTTCTGCAGTAATGATATGAATAGCGATGAAACCTGCTTCATCTTCAGGTAAAGAAATATTAAACTTTTCATTTATTTGTTCTAATGCTTTTAATCCTATTAAAAATTCTTCTTTATAGAGATGCTTAATTTCCCATAATAATGAATTTTTTATCTGTGCTCCTTTTTGATGCCGTTCCATTGCGAAATTAATATGGTCAGTTAAAGAAACATAAATGTTCTCGTTTAAATTTTTTTCTAATATGTTTTTGGCATATTGAATAATTTCTTCGACTACAACCATTAGCTCAATAGGTACTTCACGAATCAGCATTTTAAAGTTATCCGATGTTTGTTTATTCTTTAAAGCAAAGATTTTTTGAATCTTCTCTTTTTCCACTTCTTCACCAGGTTTTTTCTGAAAAGCAATTCCTCTTCCCATAATAACTAATTCTTCGCCATTTTGAATAACGCTTACAACATTATTGTTAATAACTTTTGCTATTTTCATAGGATTTCCCTCCTCTCTTTACTGATTGCAAACGATTAAATAAATTTATGAAAAAAATCTTTTTGAATAAAAATAACCTAAGTCATAACAAAATAAATAAGATCAGTTTTGATCTTAAAAAATTTAGTGACTTAGGTTTTGCCTGCGTACCAGTAACAACCCTAAATAATATTTATTAATTTGATTTCAGTATACCTTCACTTTTAGACACGGGTCTTTGACACTTGCTTTTATATAAAAATCTCTGCAAGCCTTGAAAACAGGGTTTTTTTATTGAAAAAATGTCAAATTTTTTTCAATTTCTAGTGCGTAATTTTGGGTAATGTGTTATAATATAAGGGATTGGAAGGGGTTGTGGTTATGCGACTTAGTATATCCAAATCTAAAAATGCTACTTCACTTTATGTTATACAATCTGTTTACGAAAACGGTAAGCGTTCCACAAAAGTTGTTGAAAAGTTAGGAACGCTTGCTGAATTACAGCAAAAACTAAATGGGCGCGACCCTATTGAATGGGCTAAATCATACATAGAAGAGCTTAACAAAAAAGAGAAAGAGCAATCGCGAGAAGTCATCGTTAAATACTCGCCATCCAAAGTGATTTCCAAAGATCAACAACACTTCTTCAATGGCGGTTATCTTTTTTTCCAGCAAATCTATCACGAACTTAATCTTCACAAGGGTTCCGCTGAGATATCAAAAAAATATAAGTTCTCTTTTGACCTGAATGCTATCTTCTCACGGCTCCTTTACGGACGGATCCTTTTTCCTTCTTCCAAACTCGCTACCTATAAGCATTCCTCAAAGTTCATTGAACAAACTGACTTTGAATTGCAGCATGTGTACAGAGCGCTTGAAGTCATTTCCAAAGAAATGGACTTCATTCAGTCTTCTCTTTATAGAAACAGTCTCAAAATTTCAAAGAGAAACACGGGTATTCTCTATTATGACTGTACCAATTATTTCTTTGAAATTGAACAAGAAGATGGCCTTAAACAGTATGGCGCTTCAAAAGAACATCGACCGAACCCGATCATCCAAATGGAGCTGTTCATGGACGGAGATGGCATTCCTCTTGCTTTTAGTCTCAATAACGGCAACACAAATGAACAGATTACGCTTAAACCCTTAGAGAAAAAAATACTTTCTGATTTCAAACTTTCCAAATTTGTTGTCTGTACAGATGCCGGTCTGGCTTCTGAAAAGAACAGAAGGTTCAACAACGAAGGCGAACGCGCATTTATCACAACCCAATCGATTAAAAAGCTAAAAAAGCATCTAAAAGAATGGGCTCTTGATTCAAAAGGCTGGCGCCTTGTAGATCATGATAAAACTTATGATATCACCCAGCTTGACGAGGAAATTTATAAAGACAAATACTTCTTTAAAGAACGCTGGATTAAAGAAAACGGCCTAGAACAAAAACTGATTGTCACTTATTCCATTAAGTACAAAAACTATCAACGACAAATTCGTAATTCACAAATCGAACGTGCTCAGAAATTACTCGATTCGAACCCAACTAAAATTTCCAAAAGCAATCAGAACGACTATAAACGTTTTATTAAGAAAACCAGCTGTACTTCTGATGGCGAAATAGCGGACAATGAACTCTATGAATTAAATAACGAAACCATCGTTGCCGAAGAAGCCTATGACGGATTTTATGCCGTTTGTACGAACCTCGAAGGTAGTGCTCAGGAAATCATACGGATTAACCAGCGACGCTGGGAGATTGAAGAATGTTTCCGGATCATGAAAAGCGAGTTTAAAGCCCGACCTGTGTACTTAAGTCGCGAGGATAGAATTAAAGCACATTTTACAACCTGTTTTATGTCACTCATCATTTATCGATTATTGGAAAAGAAACTAGGAGATAAATTTACATGCAGTGAAATCGTCAACGGATTGAGAGACATGAATTTCTATGAGATCAAGGGCGAGGGATATATACCAACCTACACAAGAACTGATTTTACAGATACGCTGCATGAGACTTTTGGCTTTCGAACAGATTACGAGATTATCAAAAAGACACAGATGAAAAAAATTTTGAGCACGACTAAAAAATAAAAAAATTACTCACTTTTTTAGAATACAAAAAAAGCTTGAACCCATTGCAAATACAGGGGTTTCAAGCTTTTTATAGTTTTTAACTGTCAAAGATGAGAGTATACCTTCACTTTTAGACAGTGTCAACGCTTTCATAAATTTTCCCCATTTTACTTTATTATATCAATTACATTTTAATTGGGTAAATAGATTATTTCAAATATTTCCTTACTAATTCTTCTGCTGCCTTGATTCCTTCATCAGTAAAAGACACTGACTTTGAACGATGACTTCCATAAATCAAGCCTTCATCTGTTAATTCGTTAATTGTATCAAAGGGATATCTTTCCATGTGCTTGTAACTTCACCGAGTCCTATATCTTCGTTCCATGAAGTAAGATACATAAGCAAAAGGGTAAGTTCCTTTATTTTCTTCTCCAACACGCTTCACCCCTAAAAAAGTTTATCCTCTAATTCTGACAAGCCTTTGCGCTCCTGATTTATGCCATTGGCAAGTTCCAACGCCTTTTCCCATGTTTTTTCCGTTTCATACTTGAAAAACTCATACAAAGGGTTTAGATCCTTAGTTTCATCATATTTTTGCAGGCACTCATAATATATCCGCTTATCTTCGTCATTCTCTATTTTCCCAGAATGATACGCAAAAAGAATACGGAAGCTATCCAGATATTTATCTAAATCAGCAGTAGATGCAATTTTAGTGAACTCAGACGGGGTTTTCTAGGTTATAGACTATTCTAGCTAAACAGTTCACTATCAGATAAAGAGAAGAGATTAATTTCCAAAAGGGATCTACAATAGTAAAATAAGATATGTACAGCAACTATACTTTGGGGTATGCCAGGATGCTCAGATACCCAATTCTGCTTCCACTTCCTCGATAGTCATCCATCCTTTTTCTTTTCCAGCCAACTCTCCCTGGACAAGCTGTGACATCAGCTTCAGCGAAGCCTTTAATTTTTCATATTCGTTAATATCGACAATCGTTTCTGAAAATAGTTCAAAATCATATCTGGTCTTAAAAACTTTTTTTACATGAAGCTTTAAATAATTATCCTCTGCAAAATCATTCTCCACTACTTTCTTAACTGTTTATATAGTTCGCCAATTAACCGTATGATCAAATAAGCTAGAATAAAAAAGGATTTAAAAGCAATATATATACCAATTAAAATTATAAACGTATACATAATTATTTTAAATAGATGATATAACCTTTTTAATACGCCCATTGGTGTTATTTTCAAATTGTTTATCTTCTCTGTTTCCCCTAGTTCTACATATATTTTCTTTAGCTCGGATCTTAACTTTAAATTTAAAGGTTGAATTTTTAATTTTAATTCAAATTTATCAGCGATATGTCTAAGATAGTTTTTGGCTTCCATATTAGAAGAATTTATTTTCAAATTACTTAAGAACAGTTTTTTAGCCTTATGCCACCATCTGAGTTTAAAATATAATTTAGCTAGAAGCATACTTACTTCTAAATCGTTAGATCTACGAGATAGAATATACTTACATAGCTTAATAGCTTGAAAGGTTTTATTATAGTTATACAGTATTTCTGCTTGATAGAAATACACTTCCATATCATCGGGATTGATCCGAATTGCATCTCGAAATACTGCAGCTGCCTTTCTCTTCTTTTTTATACCTAAATAATATTCTCCCTTCATACAAAGTAATTCAGGATCCTTAGGAAAGATTTCATAGGCAAGTGATATGTAGTGCTCAGCACTTTTATAATTTTTTTCAAGGAGTGCCATGAATGCATTTTCTCTATAATTTAAATATTCTTCATAATCAATTTGCTGATTCTCTTTAAAATAGGAATAGCGGAGCCCTCTATCTTGACTTATCTGTTTAAAAAGATAGTCAATAAATGTTTCCGGATATCCATCATAGAGATCATTTTCCAGCTCGATCCAATTAAAATTTCTATTGAAAAGTTGCCATATATTTTTGGGGAAATGGTGGTGATCCATTAAAAACACTAACATTTCCCTGTTTAAAAATTGTCTATGGTTAAGATCCCACATTCCCTCATCATTCAGAAGTTCTTTCCAATTCTCTTCCTGAATGCGAGAGAAGAAATCATGATATAAAGCTTCTACTTTTTGCATAAAAGCATGAACAGCCTGTTCATGCTTAGGGTTTTCATCAATAAAATCATCAAAAAGATCAACAGTAATAGGATTACTAAAAATATTTTCTGGGATATTTTTTTCTGTTATCAAACCGGTATTTTCGGTATCTATTGTTTTATGAAGTTTAAAATTCTCTGCATACTGTAAAGCACGATCATAAGCTTCTCTCAACTTTTGAAACCCTTGTGGATTATCCTCAGGATGATATATTTTTAATTTTTTTGCATATGCTTTTTTTATTACAGAAATTTCATCAGTAGGATTAATTTCTAAAATACCCCAAAAATTCATTAATAATCAAGCCACCCATCCATTTGTTCAAACTTATCTTTAATCTCTTTAGCCATTTTCTTAATTTCTCTCTCATTTTGACGAGAAAGAACATTTTCAAACTTTTGCAGTAATTCACCTATATACTCACGTTTTTCACCCAAGGATTCTTCATATAGGCGTTCCCCTTTAGCAAGAAGTAGCCTGTTTTCCATTTTGTCCCTAGGATGGATTTTAATATCTTTCAAAAGGTTTAATCTCTCTTCTATTTCTTCCTTCGACATACTTCCTGGACTTTTTTCAATTACAACCCGATTCTTCATTCCATTACTGATAACAGTTACCTCAACTTCTAATATTCCATTTATATCATAGGTGTAACGAACATCAATCATTTCTTTTCCTGCCTCAGCAGGCGGAACTTTAATATCTAATTCTCCTAATTTAATATTGCCTTCTACACGACGACTTTCTCCTTGATAGATTTCAACACGTATTGATGTCTGATTATCTTTTATTGTGAAAAGACGTTCTACCCGGCTTACAGGAATCGGTGTGTTACGCTCTATAATCGGTAAAAAATATCCAGGCTCGAACTTATCTCTTTCTATTTCTTTTACAATCTCTACTCCAAGTGTATATGGGCAAACATCAGTTAATATAATCTCATTTAATGCTTCATTTCTCTCTTTTAAGGCAGCTTGAATCGCAGCTCCCAAAGCAACTGCTTCATCTGGATTGATATTAGAATAGGGTAGCTTCCCAAACATTCTGCTCACTGCTAACTTAATTACCGACATTCGGGTTGCTCCACCAATAAGGATTACTGCGTCTAGTTCCTTCGGTGTAAGTGAGGCATCTCTTAATGCACGCTCAATAGGATGACGTATTCTTAATAAAAGTTGGCTTGCTAGTTTTTCAAAATCAGCTCGACTTATCGTTTTTTCATAAGTTTTTTCTTCCAGAGTTAGACTCATTTTTCCAACGTTATCCTTACTAAGATCACGTTTGCAAAGTTCCGCCTGTTTATAAAGAGCTGACCGTGCCTTTTCATTTAGGAACTGAACATCAATTTTCTCACTATCTATAAAATAAGAGACAAGAAGATTGGTAAAATCTTCTCCGCCAAGAAAATTATCCCCGGATATTGATTTTACCTCCATTACCCCTTCAAACATTTCTAAAATAGAAACATCAAAGGTTCCACCACCTAAATCAAAGACAATAAATTTGGTTTCTGATTCTTCTTGGTGAAGTCCATAAGATATAGCTGCTGCAGTAGGCTCACTAATCAAACGCTCCACCTTTAATCCAGCAAGCTCTGCCGATCTTTTTGTTGCTTTTCTTTGTGCATCATTAAAATATGCGGGAACACTAATAACCGCTTCCTGTACTTCATGTCCCAAAAAAGCTTCAGCATCTGCTTTTAGAGATTTTAGTATAAATGAGGATAGTTCTTCTGGTGAAAAAGTATAATTGCCTAAATTAAATCGTTTTTCGGTTCCCATATATCTTTTAAAATTAGAAACCGTTAAATGTGGATGAGTAATTAGACGTTCTTTGGCAATTTCCCCTATAAGTATTTCATTATTTTCATCAATGCTGACTACTGATGGTGTGAGATTAGAACCAAGTACATTTGGTATAATGACTGGGCCATTGTCACTCCAATAAGATACAAGGCTGTTTGTTGTTCCCAAATCAATACCTATTGTTGTCATTATAATTTCTTCTCCCCCTTCCGCTTCCGGCGACCAAGGGGCGTATGCCCCGATGCGTGAACATAGTGTTAGCTGAAGTTCTTGTGTTGTTTATTGTTTCATTTTCAATAAAATACAGAAAAATAATTGCAGATTTAAGATTGTCAATACCAGTTGCTGATTTTTCCACAATATTAAACTCGAAGTTGAAGTACTCCTCATCTTCTGTAAAGTTCAAAAGTAACTCTAGTTCACCTTCATCATCTGCTAGACTTGTTCTACCTTTACCAAGATAGCCTTAAGAATTGAGGTTTTTCCTGACTCATTTATACCTATAATAGGTTTCAAGCTATTACTTATTGGTACTTCTAATACCTTGTAGTTTAAATTCTATAAAGAATGATAAAACCCTATTTATTTCTAAATGTTTTTTGTTATTTTTCTTAATGTTTTTTCTATTTCTCCCCATGAAAAAAAAACAAGCCTTTATTAATTTAAAATAAAGTCTTGCTTTTAAGCAATACATCCGACTCCACATGTGAACACACCGGAGCCGGTAAAGTGGTCATAGTAAGTTTGCCCCTGGCCATCAGCAATGTACATGGTAGTTGCAAAACCTTGTATTAAGTGAACGCCATTTTGCATCGACCCTATCTCATCAATCCACTCCTGATCAGAATCATGTCTCAAGAAGGAACAGGTAAATAAAGCAGCCCACTCCATATCTAAGTCACCCCAGCGTACTTCTGTTCTCGCTAAATTAGCAGAGGATGCACTTTCGGTAGAGTGTCCAAAAATGTTCATACCAATTAAAGTTCCAATTCCAATTTTTATTTGTCTCCAGATCATTCGCTGGTTGTTCAGCATTCTCTTGGGTGTAGGTCAAATTTCCATACTGGCAGCCGTTTGTATTGTAAGCTCCTTGCCAATCCGATCCAACTTCTTCTGACATTTTTCTTCTCCCATTACCAAATGATCCTATTTTACTTTTTAACAATAACCTCTGTCCGCCGGTCGATTTTATATTCAAATTCTACCTTTATCTCGCCGTTAGCCGGTACATTAACAGAGAATTCAATAAGCCCTGATGTTTTCTTTGAATACTCATGTGTTGAAGAAACTATTTCCCATATACCCCAGACATAATGTTCAAAATGTACTTCTGCAACTTCTTCCTTATGGTTCTTAATAATGCACTCATATTTGTAGTGCTCAAATCCATTTATTTTCTTCCTATCAACTTCTGTAAAATCAAAGGTAATATCAAATGCATTCCCAATAGTGAGCTTAATATCTTCATCCTTAGGGGTGTGCCCTATACTGTCCTCACCAATAAATTCAAGGGAATTGTCGGCTTCATCAGCTTTATACAGCTTAATTTCCCCCTTTGGCATGGCGTAACCCAAGCCACACTCTTTCTTATTTGTAAACTCAATAATTACATTTGCCTTTTCTTCATTCATATTGAGCTTGTAGTACTTTTTATATGGTATATTTAGACCATTTAAAATATTGATTTGCTTGGTCTGATTATCTTTCAGTGTTGTGGGGTTTAGTAATGTATACATGTGATAATCAAAGAAAGCTTTTTCCTCCGCCTGAGGTGCTATAGAGGACTCAAAAATATACATTCGATCTTCCATATCATAGCTATCATCATCTTGAATTCTATTGACATCTCCGGCAATAAGTTTTATTTTTGCGTTTTCAAATGTTGTACCACTTTGATTTTCAATTTCTGCCCATCCAGCAATGTTTAAAGTTTTTTCTAAAATCTCTATGACATAGTTTGCATTCCAATTGAAGCCCTTACTAAGATAGGAAACCTTCACATCTTCAGATGTCGACTTCCCAATCTTCCATACAAGAGCAGGCTTTACTATAAGTCCTGATGGTAGGGACGGAAGAACAATCTCCGCCTGAGCATCAATATATATTTCCTTTGTATCATTATCTTCTAATACACACCTTCCAGCGCCTTCAACCGATAAAAGACGGCAGCTTTTCTTTTCACCGGTCTTCCGGTCCTTTAAATATACTTCCTTATCAATATACTTTTTAAGGAGCTTATCCCTATCAACCAAGTCATAATCATAATTGAACTCCAATATATTCAGACCTTCCACCAGGAGAGAATCCGTTTCAATCTGCTGTGCAACATCGGCAAAAATCACTTCTGTTTCGCTTCCCGATAGATTTACCCTACGTATTTCTTTTACAGCACCGAATCCGCCATTATAAACAGTCACTGAAACTTCTTTAGTGTCAGTCGCATTTGATAATTTTTTCATAATGATACTACACCTCCCTATAATAAATTAAATTGTATCAAACAATATGTACAATAAAACGGACAGTGTTTTAACTATTTATATTGCTCTAAAATCTCCTGAATAATGTGCTTATATTTTTCAATAACACTCTCCGGTGATAATATCTTCACTTTATTTCCAAACTGTGCTAACCAAGCAAAAAAGGTTGAACTAAGTGCAATATTTATCCTCACTGAAAAACTATTTTCATCAACTTTGTCTAACGTAACATCCTTTCCAAAACGGTCTATAACAGCATTAACAAGTGAATTATCAAATTTTAATTTTACCGTCTCTTCTTCTCCACCGAACATATTAAATACTTTTTTTGAATAGTCAGCAATGTTAAATTGCTCATTGTCCGGTAGCACCGCTCTTGGCTGATCTACAATTTCGATATTTGACATTCTGTCAACTCGATAATGGGTGAAATCATTATATTTTTCTGAGAAGGTAATAAGATAATAATTTTCATCATCCCAGGATAAAGCGTAAGGACTTACAAAATAAAGTTCTCCATTCTTTCGATATTTCTTTTCTTTTTTGATATCGTAGTCAAAATACTTGAAAGATACCTGCTTATTTTCTGCTATTGCCATGTGAAGCCTGTCCACATTATAATAAATGTTTTCATTTATAGCCTTAACTCTGTTTGCCACATAAACTTGGCGATGAAGTAATGCAGCTTGATTTGAGCTTGCCAGGCTCTCGATCTTTTTTATAAGGTCATTACTCTTTTTATATGTAATAAATTTCGAACATTGAACAGCATCAACCAATAGTTTCAATTCCGGTAATTCAAAAGGACGGTTTGCCACAAAATAATCCGTAGTTTTTGTTTTCCGAGTAGCAATATCTATTCCGTAATGACGTAAGACCTCTATATCGTCGTAAATTGATTTTCGCTCAGCAGTAATGCCATAGCGTCCAAGTTCTGCTATCATGTCATTTATTGTCATTGTATTTTTCTCATCAGTTTTTTCAAGAAGCATTTTCATTAAGTATAGAATTTTCAACTTCTGGTTAGAGCTTTTTGCCATAAGTGCACCCCTATAATTGCAACATTATTCCAAATAATTACACCTCCAATGATACCATAATATCACTAGAGGTGTCCGATAAAACGGATTGTGTTTTTATATTACTGTTGCTATAACCGTCTATTACATATTTATTGCTCTTTATCAATTCACCTTTTTCAAACGCAGAAAATTTACCTTCGTCATAAAGCGGGATGCTAAAGTGTTCAAAAACAGTTTCAGGATATTTTTGAGGATTTACTGCTTTAGTACTAATATAGGCGATATCTCCAAAACTCCCAACTTTCCATCCCTTAGGTATCAGCCCCAGTTCGCTTTCCTCAAAGTCCACAAACCAGGACTTAAAAATTGCCTGCGCCATTTCTTCAAGGGTCTTGTTGATTTGGTTGTTGAGCTTCATGTCGTCAATAGCCGATAGTGTGGCGGCGATTGCCTTTTGCTCAGGAAGTGGAGGAAGATTTACGTTCAACTCTGCTACTTGACTAAAAGTAATTTGTGGAAACGTTCCAAAGCGTGCTTCTGCGACTTGTTGTAAAGTGTCTAGCACCTCATTTGACGTTAGATACAAATAAAGGAATTTATTATCGATTTTTTCTTGGCTTGGCCAGGCATATCCGCAACAGGCGAATATTTATTAAGCAAAATTGAGCCGTCATAAACATCAGATGTATTTAGAAATATCAACTCTGACTATTCAAAAGAATGTGTATTTGACACACTTTCGCATACATCACCAAGTTTAACCTCTCTCCACTTACTAAAACTCACACCCCATTACCTCCAACACTTCCCTTTTTTCCCTTTAAGCTTCTTTGCAGTCTTATCTATGCTCTCTAAAAAGTGCTTTTCAACCTCTGAAAGCTCATTTTTGGTCCGTTCCGTATACTTCTCATACTCTTCTATTGCCTTTTGAGTAGCCTGTTGGTGGCTGATTTTGCCTACGTGCGTAAGAATCTCACTGTCGCTCATCTTAAGGAACTCGTCTAATTTACTTACCCAGTCGGCCATGTACATGGGTTTTCTGCGGATTGCCTGAAGCAGTATGCCCATGGGCCGCCCAGTGCATTTTGTTCTGGACAGTCTGAAAAAACTGCTGCGAAATGACAGCGTCAGGAGAATAGTCAATACTGGTTGCATAGATATCTAAAACCTTCCGGTAAAATACCTTTTCTGAGGAGCGGATATCCCGGATACGCTCCAATAATTCCTCAAAGTAATTGCCGCCGCCCGCTTTTTTCAGCAAGTCATCATTCATAGTAAAGCCTTTGATGATATATTCCTTAAGTCTTTGGGTTGCCCAGATCCTGAACTGAGTGCCTCGTGGGACTTAACCCGGTAGCCAACAGAAATTATGACATCCAAGTTATAAAATTTCGTCTTATATTTCTTACCGTCGGCAGCAGTTGTCAAGTATTCCTTGACAACTGAAAGCTCATTGAGTTCGCCTTCCTTGAAAACATTATTGATATGCAGACTAACATTCTGTTTGCTGGTCTGAAACAACATCGATTTTGGTTTGGCCATCTTCTGTTTGATAGAATAAGATTTCAGAGTTATTATCAAAACTCATACCCAATCGCCCCCAGTCTTTTACGGATTTCCTCCTCCAGAGACTTGCGCTTTGCAAACATCGCGGCAAGCTCACCGATAAGCCTTGTCATCTTTTCATCAAAAGGCTCCCCGTCATCGACCCGTTCTTCAATGCCCACGTACCTGCCGGGGGTGAGAATATATTCATGGGAGCGCACTTCATCCAAAGTGGCAGATTTGCAGAATCCTTTGATATCCTTGTAACCTTCTCCCTTTTTCCATTTGTGGTATATATCGGTGATATATTTTATCTCTGTCTCATAATCAAGTTCCCTGTGCTTGCGGTCAACCATCGTACCCATCTTGCGGGCATCAATAAAGCGGATTTCATTGCTGCGATCCCGGCCTGCGTATTTTTTATTCTTTGTTAAGAACCACAGGCAGGCGGGAATGGTTACATTGGCCGCTACCCCGTTTGGCAAGAGCTTGGAAATAATATGCTGTATCCAGGCATAGTTGGCGTTTCCCGCAGGGGGCATACCATACTTCCAACAGACATCATCGGAAAGCTAATATTGACACAGTTTACATTTTTGGAATATCGATTTTATTTATTCCATTCGCATGCTTCAAACATAAAAACCCCGACTTCCCGTATAAGGAAATCAGGGTTTTGCTTTCAAAAAGATATTATTGAAACACTACTACTTAAAAATTTATAGGACCAACTACAGGATGCGGAACATAAGGTTCTTCCAAATAGGCAATTTCTTCAGTTGTTAACTTCACTGAAAGAGCAGCAACCGCATCTTCAAGATGGGAAATTTTCGTAGCACCAATAATAGGAGCTGTTACTGGTTCTTTCTGTAGCAACCAGGCGAGTGCGATTTGGGCTCTTGGTACACCATGTTTTTTGGCGATTTCCGCAACCCGTTCTACAACAATACGGTCGGTATTTTCAGTGGCACCGTATTTAGATTTTTGAACTTGATCCGTTTCAGAACGGAGGGTGGTTTCCGACCAATCACGGGTCAATTTTCCAGATGCAAGCGGGCTATATGGAATCACACCAATTTTTTCTTCCTTACATAGTGGTAGCATCTCTCGTTCCTCTTCACGGTAAATGAGGTTAAGATGATTTTGCATCGATACAAACCGAGTCCAGCCATTTTTCTCAGCCACATGCAACGCCTTCAAAAACTGCCATGCATACATCGCAGAAGCACCGATGTATCTTGCCTTGCCAGCCTTTACTACATCATGGAGTGCTTCCATTGTTTCTTCAATCGGAGTATTATAATCCCAGCGATGAATCTGATACAGATCCACATAATCTGTTCCGAGACGTTTAAGACTCTTATCAATTTCGCTCATGATATGCTTTCGAGAAAGACCTTTACCGTTTGGACCTTCATGCATTGGAAAATAAACCTTGGTCGCAATGACAATTTCATCCCGATTAGCAAAATCCTTTAAAGCTCGTCCAACTATTTCCTCGCTTGTCCCGTCGGAATACACATTCGCAGTATCAAAAAAATTGATACCTAATTCAAGAGCTTTTTTAATAACAGGACGACTGCTCTCCTCATCAATTACCCATGGATGAATCCAACGTTCCGCTACTCCAAAACCCATACACCCAATGCAAAGTCTAGATACATCTAATCCCGTATTACCAAGTTTCGTATATTCCACTTGAATAGTCCTCACTTTCCTATAGATTTAAGATTTTTATTAATCCGTTCCTTAGCAAGTTTTGCTGGATCCCCTGGTTCTTTACCGTAGAACGAAACGTACCTATTGTGCATTGTTGCACCTGCTCTTCATTTGTTATAAGCGCGTCATAAAACACACTGCTCGCATTCCTTCTCATCAGTAATCTGATAAACTCCAAAGCCCAAAATAGGCATCACGACACCATTGTTCAAAATTACATTTTACATAATAACCTCCATTCCGCCGCTAGCGCTGGCGGCACAAATAGTAATGAAAAATGGTGTGCGGCTTTCACCACTTTGCTATGATTAACTTAAGGAGAAGATATACTACAAAGCACGGCGAGGTGAGTCGTAGATTACTTCTCAGTTCAAAACAGTATAATAACCAGTGTAAGAATCATCTTTCAAGCACAAATAAGTGGTTCTATAAGACCGCACGCTAATCATTGTTTTAGCTCTTTGTTAAATGTGTGATGGTTCAGTCAATGTCTTCTTCCTCCAATTATGAAAGGAGGCTGTGCCATGAAAGTTGTTTATCCTATCTGTTGCGGTGTCGATGTGCATAAGACTTTTCTCGTCGCCACAATTATTACTTCACAGGGGATTACCCCTCATTATTCAAAAAAGAGATTTTCTACTTTTAACAATTCCATTCTTCAATTCAAGCAGTGGCTGATTGATAACAACTGCTATGATATGTGCATGGAATCGACCGGGAAATATTGGGTTCCTGTCTACAATCTTTTGGAAGATACCATCCGTATGACTGTTGCTAACCCCAAATGGGTGAAGGCTGTAAAAGGAAATAAGGATGATAAAAAAGATTCTAAGTGGATTGCTGACCTTTTCCGCCTTGGTTTAGTACCAGGAAGCTATATCCCTAATAAACCAGTCCGTATTCTTCGTGAATACACTCGCTACCGTTCTAAACTTGTTTCTTGTAGAAGCAGTGAAAAGAACCGTTTTCAAAACGCTTTCACAGTCTGTAATGTAGCCCTTGATGCTGTCGTTTCCGACATGTTTGGCAAATCTGCCACTTCCATCACGGACTATCTGATTTCCTCTGATACCTTTGACCCGGAATACTGTACTTCTCTTCTTCATAAATCTTTGAAAAAAAAAGCAGATAACGTGGTTGAATCTATTGAAGGATACCAAATGACTCAGGAACAAAAAGAACGTATGATCATGGTTCGTTCTCACCTCGACTTCGTAACCAATTCGATTGCTGAACTGGACGAAAAACTGGATAAGTTGGTCGAACCTTATGAAAGTGCCATTAACCTTTTATGTACCATTCCCGGAGTTAATAGAGCATCTGCAATCACCATTATCTCCGAGATTGGTACAGATATGTCTCAATTTGCCAACTCCAAGCGTTTGTGCTGCTGGGCGGGACTAACACCTGGCAATAATGAATCTGCTGGTAAGAAGAAATCTGTCCGTATTACACGTGCCGGTGTATACCTCAAACCTGCATTGGTACAAGTTGCCCATGCAGCCGTGAAATCGGATAAGTCTCCTTACTACAAAATCAAGTACGAACGCATTTCTAAAAGGAGAGGCAAAAAAAGAGCCATAATCGCTATTGCAAGGATGATACTCACCGCCATATACAATATGTTTGTTACTGGCGAAGTGTGGAATCCAAGCGACTTGTATAAAATTGATATGCCACAAGAAATGCAGGACAAGCAGAAAGAGAAAGCTATTAATCAGGCAATAAAACTCCTAATTGCCCAAGGTATAATAAAGGCTTCTGACATTTCTGTAGCTTAAAACCAAAGCTTGATTTTTTTTAGGTCTTTAAAGACCTTAGTTTGCTGCGCCCTTTTTTACCAAATTTAAGCTTATTTTTCACGCTAAATCCTCCTTTGATTTTGCGTGCCAATACATTTTGGTGCCCATATAATTAATTCTCCGATCTCTTTAGTTCTTTTTCTTTTTCAACTACTATCTGTTCATATACTGCAATTTTATAATTCAGGCGTTCCAGTGTTTTCTGCATATCTTCCATTCTTGCAATTAACTGCTTACGCTGCTCGGTCAAAAGTTCTTTTCTGGCCTCAATGGTCGCATCACCCTGTTGAAACAGCTCAACATAATCAATCAATACTTCAATCGGAAGACCTGCATTCCGCATACATATGATAAACTCGACCCACTTACAGTCTTCTTCAGTATAATCCCTGATTCCGCTTTTATTACGGTTCACACGAGGAATCAGTCCGATGCGTTCATAATAGCGGAGTGTATCCTGTGAAACATTAAATTTTTCACTCACTTCTGTAATAGTCATATGGTTTCATCTCCTGATATCCGATATCATAACACTTGGAGTTAACTCCAAGTCAAGTCCTTTGAAAAAAAGAAGATCTTACTCACTTTCCAGTTTAACTTCATTGACCTATAAGAAAAGCTGAATGACAAATCACCTTGCGAATCATCCAGCTTTTTGTTTAAAATACTCTTCATCCGTTACGGGTTCCAGACATTCAGCATCCCCTTTTTGAGGATTAGTGTTTATTCCGACATGCACAAACCAACTATCTGGCGTAGCACCATGCCAAATTATGACATAAAACTACAGTGCTCTCTCAAGAATCTTTTGGCTTATATCCAATGTAAGATCCTGAGTTTCAGAAAGCGCTGTCATTCCATGAGCCTTTAGATTTTCAACAATAACCGGTATTTGATCTGCTCCAACGCCATATTGGGACAGACGAGTCTTCACACCCAAGCTTTCAAAGAATTCTCTGCTTTTCTGGATTGCCAAGTCTATCTTTTCCTCTTCGCTGCCACTCTCTATATGCCATACACGTTCTGCGTATTGCAGAAGTTTAGCCCGTTTTTTATCCCGTCTTATCTTCAGTAGTGCTGGCAATACAATGGCTAAAGTCTGTCCATGATCTATACCAAATAACGCGGTAAGTTCATGTCCGATCATATGAACCGACCAATCCTGTGGAACACCGACACCGACTAGACCTTGCAATGCAAGTGTAGCACACCACATATGGTTTGCACGCGCATCATAATTTTCCGATTCATTAACTGTAGTTTCACCTATTTCAATCAATGTTTGTAATATTCCCTCAGCTATTCTATCCTGCACCTTGGCATCAACAGGATATGTAATATATTGCTCAGTTACATGCACAAACGCGTCAATCACTCCATTTGCAACCTGAATCCTTGGAAGCGTAAAAGTAATGGTCGGATCTAATATTGAAAACTTAGGAAAAACTAGTGGGCTCATAACTGGAAATTTTCCATGTTCATAGCTTATAACAGCTCCGCTGTTTGCTTCAGAACCAGTAGCAGGTAATGTAAGAACTGTTCCAATTGGAACTACTTCACCTACTATCTCAGAAGTAACAGGAGTAAAGCCGTACTTCAGCAGATCACGAGAATCTCCTTTGTAAGAAGAAGCAAGTGCTATGAATTTAGTTCCGTCAATAACAGACCCTCCGCCAACTGCAAGCAGAAAATCAATATTTTTATCCCGCACAATTTCTACGGCCCTTACTAATGTTTCGTAACGAGGATTCGGCTCAATACCGCCGAATTCATAAACTTTCCTGTTTCCAAGTACAGTTTTAACCTTGTCGATAAGGCCACTCTTTTTAGCACTTCCACCTCCATAGGTTATTAAAACAGTAGCATCGGCTGGAATATGATTGTTTAGTTCCTCTAATCTACTTTTACCAAAAATAATATGTGTTGGATTGTAAAAATCAAAATTTAGCATAATAACCTCCATTCCGCCGCTAGCGCTGGCGGCACAAATAGTAATGAAAAATGGTGTGCGGCTTTCACCACTTTGCTATGATTAACTTAAGGAGAAGATATACTACAAAGCACGGCGAGGTGAGTCGTAGATTACTTCTCAGTTCAAAACAGTATAATAACCAGTGTAAGAATCATCTTTCAAGCACAAATAAGTGGTTCTATAAGACCGCACGCTAATCATTGTTTTAGCTCTTTGTTAAATGTGTGATGGTTCAGTCAATGTCTTCTTCCTCCAATTATGAAAGGAGGCTGTGCCATGAAAGTTGTTTATCCTATCTGTTGCGGTGTCGATGTGCATAAGACTTTTCTCGTCGCCACAATTATTACTTCACAGGGGATTACCCCTCATTATTCAAAAAAGAGATTTTCTACTTTTAACAATTCCATTCTTCAATTCAAGCAGTGGCTGATTGATAACAACTGCTATGATATGTGCATGGAATCGACCGGGAAATATTGGGTTCCTGTCTACAATCTTTTGGAAGATACCATCCGTATGACTGTTGCTAACCCCAAATGGGTGAAGGCTGTAAAAGGAAATAAGGATGATAAAAAAGATTCTAAGTGGATTGCTGACCTTTTCCGCCTTGGTTTAGTACCAGGAAGCTATATCCCTAATAAACCAGTCCGTATTCTTCGTGAATACACTCGCTACCGTTCTAAACTTGTTTCTTGTAGAAGCAGTGAAAAGAACCGTTTTCAAAACGCTTTCACAGTCTGTAATGTAGCCCTTGATGCTGTCGTTTCCGACATGTTTGGCAAATCTGCCACTTCCATCACGGACTATCTGATTTCCTCTGATACCTTTGACCCGGAATACTGTACTTCTCTTCTTCATAAATCTTTGAAAAAAAAAGCAGATAACGTGGTTGAATCTATTGAAGGATACCAAATGACTCAGGAACAAAAAGAACGTATGATCATGGTTCGTTCTCACCTCGACTTCGTAACCAATTCGATTGCTGAACTGGACGAAAAACTGGATAAGTTGGTCGAACCTTATGAAAGTGCCATTAACCTTTTATGTACCATTCCCGGAGTTAATAGAGCATCTGCAATCACCATTATCTCCGAGATTGGTACAGATATGTCTCAATTTGCCAACTCCAAGCGTTTGTGCTGCTGGGCGGGACTAACACCTGGCAATAATGAATCTGCTGGTAAGAAGAAATCTGTCCGTATTACACGTGCCGGTGTATACCTCAAACCTGCATTGGTACAAGTTGCCCATGCAGCCGTGAAATCGGATAAGTCTCCTTACTACAAAATCAAGTACGAACGCATTTCTAAAAGGAGAGGCAAAAAAAGAGCCATAATCGCTATTGCAAGGATGATACTCACCGCCATATACAATATGTTTGTTACTGGCGAAGTGTGGAATCCAAGCGACTTGTATAAAATTGATATGCCACAAGAAATGCAGGACAAGCAGAAAGAGAAAGCTATTAATCAGGCAATAAAACTCCTAATTGCCCAAGGTATAATAAAGGCTTCTGACATTTCTGTAGCTTAAAACCAAAGCTTGATTTTTTTTAGGTCTTTAAAGACCTTAGTTTGCTGCGCCCTTTTTTACCAAATTTAAGCTTATTTTTCACGCTAAACCTCCTTAATATTTTTGTAGTATTAGTTTAATACTTGGAGTTAACTCCAAGTCAAACACTTTTAACAAAAAGGAGTACAATTTTATTTAACTGCACTCCTTGCTTAAAAATAGTTAATAAGTTCGCAATATTCTACTATCATGCAATAACAAATTATTGTATGATGCATCTGCTGTTTATACTATGGAATGATTTTTGTTATCTGTATATCTGAGCCTGATGGGGCCTTGGCGGCAGGGTATTGTTTGCGTATTATTTTCATCTGCCTCATACCAATAAAGTTTTAAAAAGTCTCCCAGGATATTTGAGACTCCTGCGTCAGAATATTTCAATCCATCTTCACCGTGCTGCTGAAATGGAAAATATGTGGCTTTTGATATCGAAAACTATCTGCAGCTGCCGTAATCGGCCAAGCTATTAAACATGCTATATTTTTATATAGAAAATCCGTTGGCCGACGATTGGTTAAAAAAGGTTTGTATATTCCATCGCGCTCCGTCATCCGTGCCCTTCTATGAAGAAAGATTACGGAGAGAAGGGCACTTCTGAAGGCACACAAAATGTACAAGTCGTGCTACACAGCTAAAGCTGCTAGTCACGCTATGTCGCAGCTTATGGAATATACAAACCCTTAAATGACCAATGGAAGAAAGTTATACTTTCTTAATCTTTTAAAAACAACATTTGTTCCAACTTGTCTTAGTACCATTTATGTTTTTCCAGAACATTTACCGTTTTCGTAAGTAGATGCTTTAATGCAAATAGATACATTCCTTTACCTATTAACGAATCAACGTTCACCTTGTTCATATCTTTAACAACCGTTACTTTGAGGTGTCCTCATATATTGAGCGCCAATAAAGCGGGCGAGCTTTTTTGATTCAGCTTCATCCAAGCTATGACCTTTTAATAGATTTTTCTATGATTCTAATAAGGGATTCTGGAATCAGGTACAAGTAAACTGTAAACAAAGATACTATTACCGTCTTTGCTCCAGTTTTAAGATAAAATTGTGGTATATAATGATTGTTATGAGTAGTCTGATTTGACAAAATAACACCACCAAACCTATTTTTACACAAACTCAGCTATTCCACTGTTCAAGGACCAGGGGACACGAAATCCATGATGCAAATTCGAAAGCAATATCCTGATGTGCGCCATAAATATATCATACCAAACACACGTTCTATCTGCAATATGAAAACTAAACCTCACAAATAAACCCTTACAAATAATAAAACCGTGACAAGCAGCCACGGTTTTATTAACTCTTCAATTAACCCTCGATAATTCATCATAAAGCATTGAAATTTCTGAGTCTTATTCCTTATAAGATACTGTCCTAACCCTTTATTTGCAAGACTTTATGGCCTTTCAAGCAGACAAACCGTCTCTGAATGCTTTGAGTGTACAAAAATAATGTCGCCGCTTCTATTGTATTTCTTTCTGATTCCTTTTTAGAAAGAATATCAACTATTTTTATTCTCATGCAAACATCCTCAAGGCTTTCTGCCGGATCTAAGTCGATATAATAGTTGATCAAATAAAATTTTATATTCTATATTTCTTCATCCTCATGCAAATCACCGAATAGGATACGCGTATAATTCCGTCTACCGTATAAGATTCTTGACACGAAAACAATTCCATCTTCGTACCTGTAAAATATCAAGTAATTGTCACAAACAAGGAAACGGTAATCTATTTGTATATCTAGGACGGAAGATAGTGGCGCACCTATTCCAGAATACTCTGTCAACCCACGTATCTTTTTGGTGATTTTAGAAACAAGATTTATAGCTGCCTGTGGATTGCCAAGTTCTTTAGAAATATAGTCTTTAATTTGTGCTAAATCATCTTTAGCTTCAGGTGAAATTTTCAACTTATACATCCTCAATCCCCAGTTCTGCTTCCACTTCCTCTATTGTCATCCATCCTTTCTCTTTCCCGGCCAGTTCTCCTTGGGCAAGCTGTGACATCAGCTTTAGTGAAGCCTTTAATTTCTCATATTCAGTAATATCAATAATAGCAAATTTTCCTCTGCCATTTTTTGTTAAAAACACTGGCTCACCTATGGCAATGTCCCGCAGGATTTCGTTGTAATTTCTTAAATCTGATATGGGTTTAATGTTTGGCATTTATAACCGCCTCCTTCTTTGCTATTATTATATACATTTTATTCGTAAAATACTACATCAAATTTATCACAATATTAAATGCAGCCCTATTACCTTGACGATATATTTTTTTATGTACTCAAGGGTTAACCAAGAATAGCAAAATATTAAAGTCCACCAAACCCTCCATTCATCAGCCTTTCACCCGTTCAATTTTTACGCAACATTCTGTATGCCTTGAGTGCATAGTATAGATGTCTGGGGACATTTTTTGAACCTTAGGTTCGTGGGAACATATCAATTAAAAAAACCGAGGTATAAGGGAACATATCAATATCAATAATAGCTCGACTTCCTCTCGACACTTAATACATATATAGTTCTTATTTATAAAGAATATTTTCAAAAAACTCTACTGCATATCGTCTTTTGATTATGTCATGATGCTTCTGATTATAATAATTACACAAGCAACTATAGCACGCTGAGTCACCATTACTGTCTTCACCACAATGACATTGTTTTACAATTTCAAGCGATTTCATTAACATGTTCTTAAGTTGGGCTTCATCAGCTTCACCAATTCTTCTGACATGCCCAGCTCCTCCGGGTACTGTATCAAACAGTATAAAATTGGTTTCCCAAACTCCACTTTCTAGTCTATTGTAATGAAGCGTACCTGAAATATCATTGCGCTCTATACCAAGGTATTGGCTAACACCTTCAAGTAATGCATATACAACTGACAATGCCTTCTCTTTTTCCAAATAACAACTCAACGATATATAAGCTACGTCAGTTTTAAATTTGTGCCCTAATGTTCTTCTATAGAGTTTCTTATTTATGCATGCCCTGCCGTATGGGTTGTTATGATAATCTTTATCAATGATAAAGCTTTCTTCTTTATGCTTTTCATCAACTTTGGCATACCCGCAAGAATCACATACAAAGAAATTTGATGTGTTGATCACAACCAATTCGTCATTTGATGTCGATTTAATCTTTATTATATGGTTGTTGATCCTTAATTCCTTGTTTTCATTTTCAACAGTTTCCTTTTTATCCCCAATATAGTATATTTCCCCTCTGTAAGTGCGTTCAGGTTTCTTCGTTGTAGATTTATTAATCTGTGGGCTGATAATAAAGCCATACTCAGGAATAATGAAGGTATTATCCTTGTAGACTACTTCACCGCATATTTCACATTTACCTATAAACTTATTTTCATCTTCAGAAATATGCCGCTTAATATTCAAGTGCCCACACTGCTTGTTTGAGCAAACGCCAAAATCAAACAAATCCCATATCTTGTTATGCCCTGTTGGTCGCTTAATAAATTGACTTTTATAGATATCTCCGTCAGCAATAACCTCTGATCCCGGTGCATACTCGGATATAGCAATCATTAAATCTCTCTGCAACCTCAGTTTTGATGACTTCCCAAAACTATTGCTTAGTGCATTTTTATCAAATGACGTAACTAATTCAACAGTATCAACCGGGAACCCATACTTGGGTATGATATTTTTCTTAGATAAAAACGCAAGTATATCCTCACTTTTTATTTTTTCAGTATAATCATCAATTTTCTTAATATAATCTCCAACTGAACCACCTTGAACAGCTTTTTCAAGCGCTTCTTTTCGGAGTTCAGCAAGTTCTTTCAATTCAGTTATATATTGACTATGAACTTTTTCTAAGATTCCATCTTCTGAGATCAGTTCTTTTAACCAGTTTGTTATCTTGCATCTAAGCTCGACTGGCACAAATTCATATATATAATCTCGAACCTTTCCAGGCAGTTCCTTGATGTAACTTAGTAAGGCTTCGTAATTTCCGGCATTAAAGAATGTGCCCACATCTTTATATGCCCCTGAATAAGCCCTCCAATATGCGGCAATAATTGCAGCATTCATATGACGTTTTACGATCTTTTCGTTTTCTATTTTAAACTTAGGCGGATATATTTTCCCCTTAATCATTTTCACAGGCGCATTGAAATAAGTCAGATCATGAGAAGACAATCTGCAAAATGTAAGAGAATATGCAACAGAATCTTTTCTTCGTCCTGCACGTCCTGCTCTCTGAGCATAGTTGGCAGGTGTAGGTGGCATGTTTTTCATGAACACTGTTTCCAATTCTCCAACATCAACCCCCATTTCAAATGTCGTGGAACAGCTCAATACGTTGATATCTTTTTTAACAAACATTTCTTGATATTTTTTAGCAGTATCCGGACTTAATTGAGCAGTATGTTCTTTTACTTTCATCGGGAAAATATCAAGTTCTAAATACTGTTTTCTGTAATGATTGTTAGCAAAATCCACTTCGAAATCGCATTCTTTTAGTTTCCCATCACAGCGATTTGCAGGACATACATTCCCAATATTGTTGGCAGTTAATTTTCCACACTTGTTGCAAATATACCACTTAATCTCATGTGAATATGAAGTTCTAATTTTAAATCTAGATATGTCCATAACATATTGATCAGGCGCTTTTGCTATTAATCCACCTCTTGAGATAAATACGCCATCCCATATCTTTTCAAGGTATTTATTTATCTCTTCTTTGTCGTCTGTTTTCAATGTTTTTTTAATATAATCAAACCTGACATTAGCATTGTTTGATGAAATCCATGATTTCCTATAGCTTTTCTTGTTATCATCTTTGCTCAAAAACTTTGACATTGTTGATTCAATGCCTTTGTAAATGTAATACTCTTTATCCGCTTTAAGCATGTCCTTAGTATACGGAAAATCAAACATGCAATCCCTCTTGAAGCTGTTTGCCAATACCTTTTGCAGCGTAGTAGCATCATTTCCTTTAAATGCTCCAATTTGCGGTAGCGCTGCAGCCTGATAATCAAACAGGATCAATCCAATGTTCTCTAAGCTGTTTCTATCATTGCTCGAGATTTCATATAAAATTGTCTTCCACGCCTCCTTAAGTGATGAGTCAGGTTCAACAATTTGATGCTGCTCTAGAAGACCCGCTAATTTCTTAGCAGCTGCATTAATCTCTATTCCATCTGTCGATGAGTATTCTCGGATTTCTTTTAATGCTTCAATGAACAATCTCCTTCTAAGAATGTTGTTATATGTGAAATCAAAATAACTAGCAAAATAGGCTGCTTCTTGCCTGCTATCAGAGAAAACAAGTAGTTGCTTTTCAACCCTTTTAGTAAGTATATCCTTAACAGACAAACTACCACTTTCACCAAAGAAATCACTATCAATCTCATGAACTGTTTCTAGCACCTCTACAGCCTGTGCAGGAATTTCTTCATATAGACTAGATCCGATAACGCTTGCTGCAGCTTCCTGGCCTAAATAAAAACCTCTTAGAACTGTTCCTTGTGTATTTATCAGTCCACATGCTGCACATTTATTTAACACTTTGTTTTTAGGTACCAGTTCGATTACTTTCACCATATGCTCTTTACCGCAATCGCATATGCATCCATTAACAATATTTGATTTTACAATCTTCCCGCATTTGCCACAAAGGTTGAATACGTTTTTTTCCTCTTCATCTTCGATGGTATCTTCATCAATGAACAATTCATCATTTTCATTATTAACAAGCATATAGAAATCATTGATGCCTTTATTCTCGTATTCCTTTTTCTGAACCAAATACGAATCCTCAATTTTAGCTTCCAGATAAATATGCCCACAATACTGGCACACTGATATTTTATAACTCTTAAATTCTTTTCCCCCTATGTACGCTTTATCTCTCGGTGTGATTGATAATTCCTTATTTGCACCTAAAACAACATAAGCCCCTTCAAGTGCCCGTATAAACATATGGTATCTGGCATCAAGAAGCATGATATTTTTCTTTTCAGCTTTTCTAGCAATAGAAACAAAAGCCACCACGTCCATTTCGTTGACTTTCATCTCTTCAGATATTTTCTTTATAGTGACCGGTTCATTCTTCAGAATTTCTCTCATTCTGTAATAAAAGCGATCCTGAACCAAGAAGTCATATAACAACTCTTGAACGTTATCTGCCACACTGGTAAAAGTACTATCATAGGAATGGATCAGTGTCCTTATTTCATTTATGGACACGCTTTTATCAATTAGTTGATTAATCTTGTAATAAATGTCACTCGGATATTCTTTTGCATCATTTGAATTGAAGTCCGAAAATCTAAAAGCCCTTACAATGCTCTTCTCATCAAAAGCTACGCCAGTGCAGAGTCTTGAGGCAAAATCACATATTTCTTTATTGTCTTTCTCGTCTCCAAGTGTGGCACTTGTAAGAATAAATTGGATGTCTTCTCGAGTGGCCAATGTATTTTTCAGTCTTCTGAGCAACATTGATACTTCTATACCTGTTGCTCCGGTATAAGTATGTGCTTCATCTAGTACAATGAATTTCCACTCATTGGAGTTCTCTCCGTGAAAAAAAACATTATCTGCTGGTCTGAGCAGTAAATACTCCAACATAGCATAGTTCGTAATTAAGATATGAGGTGGTCTTTCCTTCATTTGATTTCTTGATATTCTTTCATTCGTCAGCGGTTTTTGCCCGCTATTTAAAGACATATATTTTGACAAAGCATCTTTATCTGCTTTCTCTGTTTCACCAGTGTATGACCCAAAAGTAATGCTTGGATAATTAGCAAGCACCTCTCTCATTCTTTTCATTTGATCATTAGCAAGGGCATTCATCGGATAAATAATCAATGTTCTTACACCATCGTTTAATACACCACGTTCCTTCTGTTTCATTAAATAATTTATCACAGGCAAAAGGAAAGACTCCGTCTTACCTGAACCTGTACCTGTTGTGACAATAAGATTTCGACCTTCTTTTATTTTTCGAATGGACAATTCTTGATGCTTATATAATGACCTTGTCAACAGATTCCTTTTGTCACGATAGAGCTCGACAAATTCTCTGCTCAATACCCCTTCATCAATCAACTGGTTTACGCTTCTTCCAAATTCAAAGGAATCCGAGAAATCTAAATAGGGACCTTTGGCAAAAAAATCTTTTTTCTGAAGATAACTTCTAAATTGCTTCATGTATTCTTTGTCATCAATATAGAATGTTGTTTCAATATACCTAAGGTATTTCTCAATGATGTTTTCTGATGCAATCAATGGATTTAAGCCCATATTTGCCACCTCACTTTACAATTTCTAATTCTACTGCATCGATCAATTTATACCGTTCTGCGTTTTTCTCTACTTCTCGAGGATTGACATACTTGGTTTTAACATCATAAATCAGTCCATCCCCATCTTTGTCAACTATTTCAAACGTCAGCTTGTCCATTCCAATATAAATCGGTTTAAAAAGAAATGGATTTAAATCTGTAAAATACCATTCCCTTTCTTTTTTCGTATACCTGTCCCGAATAAAATACATTCCAGTTGCCTGGTAAAAGCCTCTTCTTTTCGAGAACTTTATGTCTTTCAGATAGAAATTGGACAGCTCATATTTATCTTCATCGCTGATACAAAACGTCCCTTTGAGCAGTTTATTCTTAGTATATACAATAATCGGATCACCTACGATGAAGGTTTCATGAACCAATACGTTCTTTTCTGTATCCCCTCCAAAGAAATCATCCTCTACCAATTGATAAATAACAATTTCATGTTCGCTGTAGTAAAGTTCAATATTTCGATCCATAAGCTGTTCATTATCATGTATTGTATAATGCTTTATTACTTTATTGGTTGGTGAATAGATGACATCAACATGAAGGTCCCCTCTCCCGATGTATTTCCATTGTGCATATAACCCTTGTATCAAGTCATTTCTGTCATAGTAGGATGCAGAAAAATCTTTTATTAACGGCTTAAAGTGAATTTCCGTTATTCGTTCTTCTTCCCCATTTATCAAAACACCCAGCGTTATAGGCTCCTGATTTCTAATTTGGAAAAGATGCTCGATTGAGTATCTATATTCATCCCCAATTTTTTTTCCTTGAATTTTCTCACATGATGTTCCGGTAATGATATAGAGCTGTGATGAAAGGTGGTTAGGATACTTAATATACAGTTTTTTTTCATCTACATCTTCCCACCATATATTATCACATCTGGCTGACGCCGAACACAAACTGCCTAATCTCCATCTTAAAACCGGCACGTCTATTTGCATCTGATAGATACTAGCATTGAACTCAAACTTAATTTTAAAGCAATCATTTAATTTAAGATTCACTTTAAGAGGTATTATAGTATCATAAAACTCAATATCCTCAGCTTCTAATTTAATTATTTCGGCCTCTTTTTCTTTATAATAATAATTTTGTTTAAATTCATACTGCAATGACTTGAGAATAAAAATGTTCTCTTCAATATAAATTCTATTACTGCCTTTTTCTCGTATAACAAACTGTGCCGGATTGTTCTCCATAATTACTCGTTCATCTAAACTAATAACTCCCAGTTCGTCACCGCTACCATCAGAAATCAATTTCATTTCAAATTCAGCAATATCACCTAAAGTGAAATTCTTATTGTTAATCGTAATGATATAATCATTGATCCCTTTTTTATAAGGAACCCTCAATCGTATTTCCGGAATGTTTGAATAAACATCAAAGCATTTTTTAAAAGCATCTTTAATAATCACACCGTAATACTTGCTCTTGGTACAAATCTCATTTCTTATTGCTGCGACATCAGTTGACAGGACTTTATCGCTGATTAATAATAGGGATTCTTCATTTAGAAATACGGTCGATATCCTATAATTGGCCATATATGAAACGTCAATCTGAGCATCATCCGACAGCACTTCGCATTCAGCATAAGTAATGACTTTAACCGTATCATCAGTTAATTGTTTAGGTCGAATTTCATTCCCATCAAGGTCAAAGATAATGAACTCTCTAAATAACGCATCTCCTGATGTATAAATAACTTCATGCCCGCTAACTAGACGGAATGACAGCTCAGAATAAAAGGCAGGTAAGCAAACCACTACTTGCTCTGACTTAAAGAATAAACGGCTTTTGGTTAGTAACACCTTTTCTCTGTGAATCACAGAATTAGTATTAAGAACCTCTAAGAAAATGTCATTTTCAATATAATCTGAATCAATAATTTGCTTTGGTATTTGTAAATACAATTTTCCTTGTTCGTAGTAATATTGAGCTTTTTGGAATTTCTTAACTCGCTCAGCACCATGTTTTCTATTTGACGACTTGCAAAATCTCTCTTTTACTATGTAACTATAATGTTCAAAGTACGTGTCAAAGCGATCATTCTCTAGGTACTCAATAAAATCACCATAGTTTGATTGGTTTATATAATAGAGTAGCCTTTCAATAATCGGTGCTACTACACTTGCAGCCTTTACAAAGGCAATTCTAAATGCCTTTGGTAACTGTTGATTAGCAATTGTCATTTTGGATCCTTGAACAATCAGGCTTATATCATCATCTTCAAGATATTTTGAAAATAATCGATGCATATACTGAATGAGTTCTTCAACCTCTGCATCAATATAATCTTCTTCCAAATCTCTAAAGTATAAATCATGCAGAAACTCAAAAAACTTTGCCATACTTGCATTGGGGAGAATAGCATGAGTAAGAATCGAGGTTACATAGCCTTTGTTCTTATTTCCGACATGAAAATATAAACCATTCTTTTCACAAAACTCTTCGAATGATTTTTTCCCTATTTTCATTGCTTCAGCTTCATCTAAGTCTAACCTTGTCGCAAATTCATTCCAAAACTGTCCATTTTGAAATTCTCGAATCGCGAAAAGAACCAATGAAATAGAAATAATTGCTGATTTTTCATCTCTTAAAACATATGTTTCTTTTTTGATTAAAGCTCCAGTAAAATTAAGTAACTCATAGTATGAATCTTCATTTACATCGATGAGCCCTATTAAAAATTCTGCTTTGTAATTTTTCATTCCATTATTCAGGTTTTCAAGCACCTTATTAATGCAATCAGGTTTTACCATCTACACTCATCCCCATAAATATCTAAAACAAAGTCACAGGATATCCAACTTTAATATATAACTTGTTATTAGGCTGATATATATAATTCTATTATTTATATTTAAAGATCATCTTTTCAGTTTAATAAAATTACCTGGTAATGCTTCAAACATATCCGGATAATGCCCACATCTCGCCCTAATCTGAGTATACTGTGCTTTCTTCCCGTTTTTCTGTAAATACAACCTACGTTCAAATATCTCATCCGCAAGTTTAGATGCATGCATAGTGAAATTTTCAGCCTCTGACAAAACAATCTTCATGGCTTCCTGGAGTGTATAGCTGGCAGTTTCAGTTGGGATTGTATCTGTAACGGTAGGCTGGGAGGCATCGTATTTCAAAATTATATAAACAGGTTTATTATCCTTAAGCAGAACTACCTTCCCATTTTTTTCAACAACTGAGAATACGTTCTCCAAATCAGTCTGTAATGTATCAAATGGAATTAAGGCATCAATTTTTATATCCATTTTTATCCACCTCGTTAAAATTAGTATATCTCTGTATTTTATATTTGTCTATACATTTGTATAAATATTTGTATAAAAATAAGCAGCCAGTAGGGTTATTATTCCTTAACCGGTGGCCATAATGTATTTTACATCTTAATATTAAGATCAATCTCAACACCGGATTTAAACTCCCTAATTTTGCAACACATTTAAACAACTATTAACCCGAAAGCATTGATTTCATTGATGTTTCCGGGGATGATCCGATTGCTTTTTTTAACGAAAAGATTAAACAGATGAACGAACAATACGCTTCTGAACGTTCTTCCATTTCTTTCACTATCCAACGGGACGAGCATATCCCGATCGGTTCAACGAATCGAAAAAATTTCGGTTATGCTGCATTGAGTAAGA
>NZ_JBLWFI010000002.1:96732-97442 GCF_048898065.1 Tepidibacillus infernus | reverse complement strand
ATTAAACAGATGAACGAACAATACGCTTCTGAACGTTCTTCCATTTCTTTCACTATCCAACGGGACGAGCATATCCCGATCGGTTCAACGAATCGAAAAAATTTCGGTTATGCTGCATTGAGTAAGATCTATCATTATCTTGGAATCCATACCTTTCTCATCAACAGGCAACGCCATGCGAAGCATGATTACGATGCCAATAGTATCATGAAACTTCTGGTGTTTTCCCGCTTGCTTTACCCTGCTTCCAAGAAGAAAACATACGAAATCAAGGAGACATTTTTTGAAAAAAGCAACTTCACTTTGGACGATGTCTACCGCAGTCTAACCTTTTTCAACAAGCACAAGGATGCACTCCAGCTATGGCTCCATGAACGAATCAAGCGACAACATAACCGCAATACCAGTTTAGTCTATTACGATGTAACCAATTATTACTTTGAAATCGATGAGGCGGATGAACTCAGGAAAAAAGGTGTCTCTAAAGAGCACCGCCCAGACCCCATCGTGCAGATGGGACTTTTCATGGACACTGACGGCATTCCAATTACATACGGTCTTTATCCAGGGAATATGCTTGATAAACAAACTTTGATTCCGATGCTTAGGAGGATACAACGTCAATTCTCTCTTGGCCGAACGGTTGTGGTGGCAGACAAAGGCATGACGACAGGGGATAATATCTGGTATACACTCTCCGCAAAGAATGG
>NZ_JBLWFI010000002.1:0-96722 GCF_048898065.1 Tepidibacillus infernus | reverse complement strand
TCAGTTAGAGGGAAGAAGATAAAGAAAACGGTGGATGAGAAGCAAGTCATTTTTTATAGTGAAAAATATGCAGCGAAAGCAAGGGCAGAGCGTGCTTCAGCAGTGGAAAAGGCCAAAAGCCTCATTCAAAATCCTTCGCAATATAACCGAGCTACTTCAGGTGGCGCTGCCAAGTATGTGAAGAATTTGACCTTTGATGCAAAAACAGGAGAGATTCTAGTAGATGCTAAGCAGTCATTGCATTTTGACGAAGAAAAGTTGAGGCAGGAAGAGGAATTGGACGGCTACTATGCAATCATCACCAGTGAATATCAAGAAACTGATGAACGCATTGTAGACATCTATCGAGGACTCTGGAAAATTGAAGAATCCTTCAAGGTTACCAAAAGCGATTTAGAAAGCAGGCCTGTCTACCTGTCTACTCAAGAGCATATTGAAGCCCATTTCCTAACTTGTTTTGTTGCACTTGTGATTGCAAGGGTACTGGAACACCGCCTGAAAGGAAAATATTCGATTACAGCGATGCTGGAAAGTTTGAGAAAGGCCTCCTGCAGTCATATTCAAGATAATTATTACCTGTTTGATTATTACGACGAAATACTGACCGACATCGGTAAGGAATTAGACATCGAATTCGGAAAGAAATACATGTCACTTAGAGAAATAAAAAAAATTTTGGGAGAGGTCAAAAAAGGGTAATTTTCACTACAACTCTTGGACATACAAAAACAGCCAAGAAACCAACATTCATGCTGGTTCAAGGCTGTTTTTCCTTTGATTTAGCTGCAAAAGTCAGGATATATCATACCAAACACACGTTAAATAGAAATAATTTGTCAAAAAATAACTCCAGTTAATTGCTGAAGCTCTTAGTTTTTATTTTAATGATATTTTATTATTGCGGACTTGTACTTATCAAATTCTAATTTAAGACTGGCTGAATTCTTAGTAGCAATGCTAGATCTATCAGGTGAAATAATTAAATTAGCATCAATAACAACTGTTTGAGTAATATCTTGTAAAAGACTAATGAAGCTTTCGTTTGGGATGATTACTCTTGCCATTATTCATCATCTCCAAACAAATCTAGGATCTCATCAATATCATCATCTAAAATCTCGATTTCATATCCAAAGTCTTCTTACTTCTTATTAAAAATATTCAGGTCTTTAACAGTAGAATCAATTGTTGTAATACCCTCATCATAATTCTGAAGTATTACATTTAATGCTTCAGGTTCCACCCCTATTTTATCTGTAATGCTGTTTAATTTATGAAATACATGAGAATTCAATGTGCTGCCAATTTTATAATAGCTGCTTTGGCTATCCCTTTCATCAATTGATAGCAGTTCTTTTTTTACGTGCTTGTTAATAGAATCAATCTCATGCTTTTTTACATACGTTGATAGTGTTTCTGTTGGTAGCAAAAATTCAGCAGCAAATCTATTGGCTTTTGCATTTATCAGTAAATCATCTGAATCACCAAATCTACGCAAATGCAAATTTTCATCTATTTCATCTATATGATGATAATATTCATGGCATGAGTTGAATATCTGTAAATCTAATGGAACCATAGAATTAATTGCAATATAATATGAACGGATGCCTGTAACTGAACAATGTTTTTCTAAATAAAACGCAGCTAAACTATTTGGATGTTTAGGCTCTAAAGCAAAATATAGAAGCTGTATATTATTATCTCTAAATACAGAGAAAATTTTTTCTCCGATTGACCCCATACCCAAATCCAATCTTCTTCTTTCTGTCTTTACTAATTCAACAATTTCTAATGCTTCTTTAGGGTTTAGGATCATACTATTATTACCTTTCATAATTATTTTCCCTTATGTTTTTGTGTTTTTCTAAGCATAATATCATTTCAATTAGACCTTCAAAAACCTTGATCTCTTCATCTGATTTAGCCTCACCCTTTAAAGCAACAAAAACATCCTTTTTTGTTCCTGTTTCTATGATATCTGCAAATTCCTTTCCTGTGACTTCTAGAATTTTTTCTATTTGTTCTAATTTAGCCATCTCTAATTGTGTTAAATTATTTTCTTTCCTATATTGTAAACAAATCTCTGAAAGCTTGTTAATATCAATTTTAGACATCCAAATCGCATTTTGAGAAATAAAAAATGACTACAATATTTTTTTGGGTATCATAGTCATTTTTCATTGCTCAAATAAATTTTAATTGACTTTTCAGCCCGATTTTCACTTTTAGGCTGTCCTTTAGCTGTTTTTTATTCTCAAAATTTTGCTCATCTTTACTAAAAGCATAAAACTCGCAAAACAGATTAAATACTAGGATTACAAGCAATTTTTCCAACATAATCGTACCACGCACTCTACATGCTTCGGACTGTGAAAAGCAAGCAAAAGAAAACACTGGAATATGTTACCGCAGTTAATTCCAATGTATTCGGTATTCGGCATCCTGCATTATTTCAATCATTTCATTGCTAATCCTTTATTTATTGCTTCCTGAACGATCTAATGGCAGCAAACTCCCATTGGATTCTTTCTAACGAACCTAAAAAATTAAAGGAAAAGTAAATGTAACAAATGCTGCCCAAAGTCCGTAGACCGGCAAATACTTAGTAACGGCATCCTGAATCGTTGAAAGTCCGGTTTTGTTTCGCAGAAAACGCATATAGGAGAGCATAATCCAAATTAGATTGACCCAGATAAGTATGTTTACGCCTAAAACGGCAAGTCTGTTGGGCGTAATCCCGTAAGAAGAAAGCCTGAACACTATGGCTGATAAAGCCACACTGTCAATGATAAGAGCAAGAACAATCAGGGCAAAATTTATATAATCGGAAAAGTTCTTTTTCTCGTCTGTGCCGCTTTCGGTAATGGAGAATATGGTGACGGCCAATACACTAAGGAGTATTCCGTTGAAGGCTAGGAGGAAATTCCGGTCCAAGAATGGATTTTTTCCGACCAAAATAGCCGTTATTAGATAGACCAGCAATGTAGCCAGTACAAGAGGACTAAAAATTTTGGCTATATATGGCGCAATATTTTTAGCAAGTTTAAGGTTCCTTGATACCAAGTATGCAGCTACAACAGCGAGAGCCGCAGCACCAAATACAACGACATTTTTAAAATAGAATTCCTCTATATCCATGCCGACAAATCTAAATAACTGCATGGTTAATGCTGTCAGCAGCATTCCGCTGATTGCCATGCTGGCGTAGAGGATGCAAAATTCTCCATTAAATTTAAGATAGTCTAATCTTGTGCTTCCTTTTGGATATTCATTTCCTGTAAATGCAAGCCCTAATAATACCCATAGGAAAACGGGAAGGTGCAGATAAGCCAGGATAATACTGTCTTTATGCGCCAGGGGCAGCATATTAAGATAAAATCCGGCGATTAGGAATAACGATGCAAGGGTGTAAAGAATATTTTTTTTGGGAGGATTACTGTATATAAAATATATGGTAACAAAAGGAAATATACCAAAAATAAGGTTAACAGGGGCTATTGCCTGCTGCTCCGCAAAGTGCAAAATTACCCTGGTGGTTATCCCGGCCAGAACTGCCAAAATGCTCAAGAATACAAAATCTTTCTGAAGCAAGGAAGCTTTTTCTGCATTTGCCATCTTCTTGAAATACAATCTTTCATGCCAAACGGCAAGAACCTGCGAATCAGGGTTTTGTTCCCAGGCATATGAGAATGACTTTTTAAAAGTTTCAGGATCTTTTCTAAACAGTCTCTCCAGCTCATGGGGGTTAGCAATATTTTCAATAATTGGATTGCCAATGTCCATGGTTGTACCTCCCTTTATCCCCGACTGTCTTCGTCACTTTTATATTCCAAAATATCTCCGGGCTGACATTCCAGAGCCTTACAAATCCCCTCCAGTGTTGAAAACCGAATTGCTCTTGCCTTTCCGTTTTTCAATATGGAAAGATTAGCCATCGTAATGCCCACCCTCTCCGAAAGTTCTGTGACGCTCATTTTCCTTTTGGCAAGCATCACATCAATATTAATTATAATCGCCATGTATCTCACCTCAGATCGTCAAATCGTTTTCTGATTTTATATATATGGCCTTTTTTAACAGCTTTTGAAGAACAGCAGCAAAGACTGCAATCACCAGGCAGCCAAAAATAATGATCAAGCCGATTAGTATAATCCCCGGAGCGTCGTCTGCCTCTGCCATGAGATATAATAGCGGCATGAATGCCGCATATAAGCTACCGATGGTAAGGGCACAGTATTTGATATTTTTTAAAGCCATTACGGATAAGTCCGAAAACGCCTGGTTCCTGTCAATATAACTCAATAGTTTTAAAGCCTGGTACAAAGCTACAAAAAATACTATCGCTGTTACATACAAGCCGATTAAAAAGGGATATTGCAAAAAATTTAACTTTGGATTCAATTCTGCAAAAAATTCAGCTATGCCAGGCAACAAATAAATACATAAAGCGAGAACAGGAAGCCCCATAAGGATGACAGCTATCTTTAAAAAGAGTGTTTCTCGTTTCATAAAAGCACCTCACTTATTGATTATTGATTTGATTTTATCAAATATTTTATCGTTTATCAATAAATTATTATCGAATCTAATTGTTTTTTTATTTTCTATAAATATTCGGTCAAAGAAAAAGCACCTCCGAAGAAGTGCTTTTTCATATTTTTCTTTAAAAGTTACCATCGTCAACAGAGAATACTTTTTATAAATTCGGCAGATTCTCGAGCCAGAGCTTTAACCTCAGGATCATCTTCTGATAGTTGAGCCAGCCTAGCAAGACGCGCCCCATAATCTAAGGCGATTTGATATTCAAGGGGATGTGCCATAAAAAACTCTGCTAAGGAGCGAAAAGTTTCCTGGTAATCCTCACCTCACTGGAAATCATCCAAGATACCATATACTTTCCGTTGCTGTTCAAAGATTTGCGGGCAGGTCTTGGCATATTTTTCGATTTGCTCAGGTCCCAGTATATCGATAATCATCTAAAAGGAAGGCGATGTGAAACTATCCTCGTCAAGGGGAACTGTGTCTTCACTCAGCAACTTTTCAATTGTCGCTATTCTTTCTTCAAGGCTTTTTTTCTCGCAAAGAAGTTCGGCTTGCAAAGACTGTAAGACTTCCCGCAAAGTTTTGTGGTTGTACATATCTCCCAAGATTTCTTTAATGTGCTTAAGATCCAGTCCCAGACATTTTAAATGTTTTATTATCTGCATCCGAGTTAACTCCGCAGGACCGTATATGCGGTATCCCCCCGCAGAGCCGGCTCTTGAAGCAAACCGATTTTAATTCGATTCTCCACTAATACCACCTCTTGATTATTATAAACCCCACCCTAAGGGTTGAGTCAACTTAATTCAAGGAAAAGCAAGTTGAATTCGTGAACATTCTCATTGCTCTCTCAATTTGACAAGTTGTCCCAATTTGTCCGTCCGAAACGGTTTATTTAATTGTTTTTAGTTTTTGTGAAAAAGCACAAAAAAGGCAGCACCTTAACTCTAAAATGCCACCGCTGATTTGCTAATAGGAGATTCCTTATTTGGTTTTAGCTGTATATAAAATGAAGCTGCGCTATCAGACAATCTATGAATACCCGATCAGATTTATTTTAATTCGCTTTTTGACACTAGCCACTATAATATGGATAATGAGAAGTTCGCAAATCAATTAATTTGATACGGTTCTCCGCGCTGTCTAAAACGGCAAGTTTTAAACGAGAACCCCCTACCAAAGCAGGGGGTTCCATTTCATGATCTACAAGCCTGGCCAAGAGCGGTCTTGGACTGGTGGTACACAGGCCTTCTCTTGATGACGGTGCCTACCCTCAATCGCGCAGCCTCTTCGTAATGTTTGCTTCAGAATCATGCCACCTTGCTTCGCGTTCGTAGGACTCGGCGATGCCCTCGATGATTCCCCCGACATAGGGATAGTCAAAGTGCAAACGCTCGGCCCAAGCGCGGTACTTTGCAGCGAGCTTGCGCTCCTGTTCGCCCCCTTCGCTCCGCCAGTGAACACCGCGAGAGTTACGAACGCCGATAGAGAATCCCTCGCCGATTCCCAGCAACGCTATTCCTTCCATCGCCTCGCAGACCGCTTCGCAGGGCCATATGCCGTTTTCGCCCTCGGGCGCCTTGGCAAGTAGTTGACCGAGGCAGTGATCACCAATCTCGGCGCGACCGTATTCGCGGCATAGACGCCGAACCTCGGCTAGCCACTCGGCAAGCGCCGCTGCGTCGATTCTTCCGTTTTCATCCGTGCCAGGAATCTTCTTGAGCTGGCCGAGAAGGCGATAGGCTGCCGACGCAACTGCCGCCCGCTGCTCGGGATTCTCGATCCTCCATTCCGGTGGATCTTCTCCTTCGTCACTCCGCTTGTAAGCAAGTGCCACCACCTGGACGAATCGCGCCGGCGATTGTGCGATTAGGCTTTCGAGATTCGGGATTCCGTGTTTGCTGTGATCGAGCGCGTCGATGAAGAGGAACTCAAGCTGGGCCATTTCTTCACGGGTGATGCCCACACGGCCATCAAGCGAATCCAGCGCCTCAGAAATGTGGTAGCTGTTGAGCTTGAAATTGCCTGCCGGTTCGGCATTCACCGTGGCGACGTCGCGGAGCAGCCGCTTGAGACGGGACGTCTCAAGGTCTTTGAAATCCATCTGGACGGCGTGGAAAGCCGCGCGGGGCCGCCGGGCCTCCAGAAGGCAGTCGATCAGTTCGGTAAGCTCGGCGGGCGTGTACCGGCCCTAGGACGGCAAGACGTCCTTCCAGTACCCGGCACGGAAGTCCTCACCATAACCGTTCAGAAGACGCCAAGTGGATCCCTGGAACGGCGCGCATACAAATAACCGCTTGCGCTCTTCGGCAGGCAACTCTTCGGCCGTGGCCTGCAACACCCCGGCGCGCGAGTCGTCCCCGATCGCCCAAAGGAAGCCCCGCAGGCACCACTCGGCCTTGCTCCGAAGGTCTCCTTCAAGGGAAAGGCAGCGCCGGATGAAATCGACCTGCGGCGTAATACCAGTAACGCACGATGCCACATAACGGCCAACGCTACCGGCGGCACCGCTGCCGGCAAGCAATTCCTCAACACCCTCGAAACCGCGCTCGGTACATATTTCGTTCATCGCTTCGCGGCGCAGTCTGTCGATCCGCTCGTCGCGCTTCTGATAGTCGAAATCCTCCTCTTGGATCTCGTCAGCCGATTCCTGCACCCACTCATCGACGAACAGCCAACCGTGCCGAATGACGGGATCGTCGGGTCGGAGGCTGTCATACGCTTCGCGGGCACGGTCGCGCATCGCCTCCCCCAGATTACGGCGGCGGCCGCGCCGGATGAAGGCGAACCGCCGGATGTGCTCACGTAGCGCGGCCTTGGCGGCTTCGCCAGCTTCCCGGGACCATTCATCGATGAGGTCCCAGACCTTAGACTGGTCTTCCTCGGGCATGCCCTGGAGAGACTCGACGAGATCGCCAAGTGTCTTTTCGTCGTGGGACGGCCAAGCGATCAGGAAGTCCAGAGCCTTTCGGTTGAAGTCGTACATCTCTTTGTACGTGACAACCTGCCCGGCTCCTGAGGCGTCGCTTCGCCAGCGGGGCCTGTAGCTGTAGTGGCCGATCTGGGAACCAGGTTTGATCTGCTCGATGTAAATTTCCCAGACGACATCCGGGAAACGCCTGGTGAGCATCTCCAGCGCCTTGACCCTCTGCTCCACGGAGGCCGCCTTCTGCGGCATCCATGACCTGAAGATAGCCTGAAGGCTGACGTCTGGTTTGTTCGCCCAGTTATCGTCGATTTTCTTCCGGAAGAGCCGGGCGAGGATCGCCGATACGCGCGGGAGGTTTTGCGGTTTCCAGGCAAGGCACTCCAACGCCCAAAGAAGGCCCGTTCGCGACGGTGATACAAAGAACGAACCACTGTCGACCGGCTTGAGAAGGCCGAAGACGACGGGATCCTCGCGCCGCAGGTCTTCTTCGATGATCTTGAGGAATTCATCGGGTGCGGCTTCCGCGTAGCGCGGCAGGTCGCGTTCGTGGGAGAGTAGCTTTTCAAGCGTCAGCGGCGTTAGGAGTTTACGGATTAGAACAGCGACCCGGCCTCCGACATCGATGCCAAGGCGGCTCTGGAACAGGTTATTGCCGTGAACCGACAGGATGACCAGTGTTTCGCAGATACCCTCGCGCAAGGCGCCGGAGTGATCGCGTGTCTTATCGTAAAGGGCTGCGGCCCATCTGTCCTTTTCCGGCAGTTCGAGCGCCGGGTCGGACTCGGAAAGGACGTATTCAGCGGCGACAAAGAACTGGTCGAGGTCCGCCGGCGTGAACATCCTCGCGATCGCAAACAAGGAGTCTATCTTCGAGGCCACACCCCGATAAGGCCCTGCAGACCACACCGGGCTGTCATCGAACCGAAGCAGACGAGCAACGTCCTCTTCGATCGCCTCGTACTTTCGATCCGCCACAAAGGAGACGATCTCGCGATCTGCCTCTGTCTCGGCGTGCCAAGCGCCGATCAGTGCCATCGGCACGAGGGCCTTTGCCGTGGCGTCGTCGCCGGCCCATACCGGCGTCCTGATCGCGGCGTTCTGAGAGAGGTGGCGGCGCAGGATCGTCGGGGAACGGCCCGACTCCCTTGCAAGCCTGTCAACATCACCTTCCTCGATTCCCATGGAGGCGAGCGCCTTCTTGAAGGCGTCGTAGCTGAGCAGGTCGAGCGCCATATCGGCTTTCACATCGACCGCGTTGCGGTGGCGGAAAACGATACAATGAAGCCGGCGATGGGAGTCGATGAGTTCACGCTCGGCGTCTTCGGAATGGACAATCGGTATGAATGGCACGGAGGACGCAAGGAGCAGCTGATCGTCGCCGGAGATGTGAAGACCGCGGCGAGGTCTTTGAATTGGCGGAGTTCTTCGTCATCAAACAGGCAGGCGAGAAAGGCGAGCGCCTCGTCCCGCGAGTCGGCAGCGACGACGAAAGGCCTTTCGCTCGGCTTCTCAAGCCACGCTTTGAACGTGCCCCGGTAAGCGACAATCGACGGTGCGAAAATCTCGGGCGTCAGATGGGGTTCACTGGCGTCCGCCCAGCGGCGCCACGCCCGCTCCAGCGTTTCATAGCCGCCGATCGGCAGAGCGAGTTGTTCGGCAAGCCAGACCTGTGCCGGCACCGACTGCTCCAGCCACTGCTCGAGATCGCTCGCATCGAAAGCCTTGACGGCCTTCCAGTCGCCGGTCTCATTCTTTTTTTCTCCCAAGCGGTTTTGCCAGGCCAGTTGCGAGGTGTAACGAATACGAAAGTGCAGTTTGCCCGTTCGTCGGCATCAACCGATGTGAGCCGCGCGGTGTAATCGTTATTCGCTTTAAGACCCGGCTTCTGGTCGGTACCGAACTCCCAATAGGATTTCCCCTCAGGAATCCAGGGGGTGGCGGCGCCAGCTTCGACGAAGCCATCGGAACCCTTGCGTTGCGCATTGTCGTACCCAGGGAAGTCGACCTTGCGAAGATCATGACCGGTCGAGTGCACCAGCTTCCGCAGAAAGACGGGGAGTTGCGTGCGGGCTTCTATCTGGCTGTCGGCCCAGCCCTCGATCTGCCTTGCCTTGATGGTCAGGAAACTCGGGACGGAGGCGCGTACCGCGACCTCCTTTTCACCGGAGCGCCGCTCCTGCCGGTCGTAGGCTGCATATCGAGCAGTTGCTTTCGGTCGGCGCCGAACGCCCTCTCCAACCTTACCGCCATTTCAGGGGACAGGGACGAATTCCCGTTAAGAAAGTTCGACAGTGCTGGCCTGCCGATACCAAGTCGCTCGGCGGCCGCTTTCACGGTCATGCCCGAAGGAATAATAGTCTGGCGGACATAGGTTCCAGGATGAATTGGTTTTTCGGATGATTTCATAATACCGCCCTCCAATAAGAAGTATAGTGTTTCTTTCAATAAGTGTATCGCGTAACGCAATTTTGTGCCACTACGGAGATGGCACAGACATTCGCATCCTAGACGAAGAGGGGTAAAATTTCAGTTTCATTTCCACTGAGGATTGGGCTGAGGGGCATCCCCTTTTCAAAGCTGGACCCATTGACTCTGCCTTGACATGACTAGGTGAATACGGTCGGATTGTTTTTTCCAAGTAGAAGATCCGTTTACCAATAGGCATAGAGAGAGGGCACCAAAAGTGCCCTCGACTTGCTGAAAAAAATTTGACCGTCACTTATGATACGGTTCACCGTATCTATTGATATGGTAAACTAAACAAAGAAGGAGGGGCAAAGTTTCCGCCTCTCCTAAAATTATGTGTATGTGTTAATTTGTCATTGTAATTGTCATTATCATTGCCCTTACTCTCCAAGGCTAGCATTTAACTTACGAAGCATTTCAAATGTGTTCATATAATCAACCCCCATAGCTCTACAGGCATTAGGGATCAAAATTCTTCTCCTAGCATCCCTGCTATACTGTTCTTGAGTAACTACAACACAATTATACGCTTTAGCAAAAGCAACTACCCAGCTGTCCGCAACATCTGCAAACTCCGTTTTGGCATAGTCATGATATTGATTTTCTCCCATAGACCAGTCAATTAACTGACGATATGCTTCGAATACTTCTTCATTTTCAGTCGAGGCAAACCAGTGATCAAATTCCGAGAGTGCCCACTTATTTAAGGCATCTTCTTGGCCTGAATTCATCAGCTCATCCCTAACTCTATCAATACTTACAATATGACCTATATCTGCTAACTCCAACAGGACACGCCAAAAACAAGGTGCGATGTCAAAGGCATAGTACCTCCTGTGTGCTTCGACTAGAACATTAGTATCTAAAACAAATCTTAATGATTCTGTCATGAATACACCTCAATTCCAAGGTGTTTCGCATACTCCGCAAAGGTATCTCCTTTAAGGCCTGTCAGTCTATATGCTTCGTTATATTGCAAACGCCCTTCCTTTGCACTTGTAAACACAGCTTCCGCAAAACGCCGGCCAATTCGGAAGTGTTGGTTCGAGTAGAAGTTTCCCCCGCCTTCTCCATCTTGAGCTTGTTTACGCTCACTTTCAACCCATGCATGATAAAAATCAAAAAACTCATCTCTAGATATTAACATCAAGTCTAAAGCTCTTCGAGCTGTTACAATACTGCTCACCTTGAAATGTTTTGCCAAAAGGTTGAACCGATCAGGGTCATTATTGATACTCCCCCACACCGATCTCAACTCATCTTCTGGCACGAGGAATTCTGCTGCTGTTTGATTACAAGCTTGCTCAATCGCTTTATTAGAAGGTTGAAGGTTAGAAAGATCAAAGGCCGCACTTGCCCCAAACCAGATGTGAGCTAATTCATGAGCAATCGTAAACATCTGAGCAGCCTTGCCATCAGCTCCGTTAATGAATATTAGCGGGGCATATTCGTCCACAAGTACAAAACCCCTGAATTCATTCACATCCAGCTTCCTGTGAGTGTTATTCCCTACTATTCCATTTCTAACAACCAAGATACCTATATTTTCGATTTTAGTCAGTAACATTTGGAGAGCTTCCTGCCAACTTCTACAGTCTGCTGCCCAACCATTTTCAATTTCCAGAGTCCTTCTAATATCTTGGGCCACGTCCTTGGGTTTATCCGTCAATTGGCAGGATCCAACATAGGATAGCGGCTCTTGACCCATATCCAATAAATAATCACGCATCCATGCTTGCCGTCGCTGCATCATCTGAACCGTTTCCAACAAGTCAGGACTTGGTTTAGAAGCATAAGTATCGTCAATTGTTCTGTAATGTGGAATAGGCAACTGTATTTGTGGTGGTTTAGATAAAAAGAAAAACCCGAGTGGTGTGGAAGTGGCTTTAGCAAGCTGTTCCAGCTGTTTTAATGTTGGTTGTGTTTCATTGTTCATCCAACTCATCAACTTCGGGAACTTCTTTTCAATCGTCTCAGCTATATCTGCACGTTGTAAAGCCCATCGAATCACTTCCGGGTTCACTGCAACTCTTGCCACTTCCGCCACCTCCTTTTTAGTTCATTTTATGCTATTTCATTGGTATTTGGAATTACAATTTTTAGCTGTAGCTATTCAACCAATATCACCGATTAACAAATTCCAGCAATATTATGCCCAAAGATTAATTCAAGCTTTCACAATTTCCAACAACTTCTCATAACTGTTCACAACATCGTACTTCAGCTGTCCTGTATTCAGTTTAGCAAAGTGTTTCCGGGCACATTCAATCTTCGCCTTCTCCACTTCCCGGAGTTCCATGGATTCCATAGAGCCTTTCGTTTCTGCAATGAAGTAAATGTGCTTGACTTCGCCTTCCCTGAAAACAATCGCCCAGTCCGGATTGTAGTTGCCCATCGGTGTCGGGATAAAAAATCCCCGCGGCAGTTTGGCGTACACCCGGACTTCATTGCTGACATCAAGTTCTTTGGCAAACACACGCTCGATCTTGGAATCCGTGACCACATAGTCGTAAATGTGCTTCTCAACCGGAATGGCGTTTTGCCCCAATTGTCCGGATAACGTGTTATTTGTGAATATTTCCTTTTCAAACCGATCATTGATCACATCATACGTGATGGATTCGATGATCGTCGTCGCTTTCTGCTCGTTGATCAGCTTGGCGGCACGAAGCATGAATTCTTCCGGGTTTTTGCGAAACTGCAGGAATGTAACTTCTTTGATCCCCGTTAAAATTGCCACGATCGTCTTTCTCGTCAGCCGCGTTTCGTCCATTAGTTTTCCGACCAAATCGTATTTCACTCGAAAATCCGGTTTCACTTCCACAAGCTCTGTTTTTGTTTCACGTGTCTGAAAGGCTTCCCCCGATTTTAACTGTTGTTGGGACTCAATTCGATTCATTTCGCCATGCCTGATTGCATATCGGATCGCAGGCACTTGTAAATGGTTGTCCAACGCCCACACACACTTTTTCACAAGTTCTTCGGAGTCAAATTTGACGGTATACATGGATTTGCGATTCATTTGGTTCCAAAGCTCTTGAAATTCCTTTTTATAAAAATTGTTATTGACCGTAACGGAAGCAATATTACGGTTCCGTTCATTATCCGCCAGATGCGATTTGCCCTCTACATAAATCGACTTAACCAATTCGACCAACGGTTCCTGAAAGTCCGTCAATTCCTCAGGAAGTTTGAGCCTCTGATTTTCTACAGCATTAAAATAAACATCCGTCAAAGTGTACTGATCATCCACATAATCATTTTTAATGAACGTGTACAGTAACTTGCTTGCTAAGGTATCTTCTAATTTCAATTGCTCGCCGCGTGCATTCTTCAACACCTTATCCAGGAAGAAGTCGCGATCTGCTTTGCGTGGGCGATCGGACAACGTTTCAGCGATTTCGTTTTGCAGCTGTTTCGCAAATTGCTCGTATGATTCACTGGCGATGACGGTCAGCACATTAATCTCATGAACGTCGATCCCCGGTACACTCGAATCCATCCGTTCACCATTCTGATTGACACAAAGCCGGAGTCCCCGCCCTACTTCCTGACGTTTCTTAATGGTGGAATCGCTATGTTTCAGGGTGCAAATCTGGAACACATTCGGATTATCCCAACCTTCTTTAAGAGCAGAGTGGGAAAATATAAACCGGGTTGGTTCCGCGAAACTTAGCAATCGTTCTTTATCCCGCATAATCAGGTCATAAGCGTCCGCATCATCGGAGTCCGTCTCTCTTGCCGAAACCTTCGGATCGACATATCGGTTGCTTTTCTTATCAATCGAGAAATACCCCTTATGCGTTTCCTTCACCTGTATCCGATTCAAATACTGAATGTATGGATCATCGGTAAACAGTGACAATTGCTCATTGAGCAAAGCCGTGTATTCTTCCTCAAACATATCTGCATAGACGCCATTTAATTCCGAACCATCTTTATCATACTGCCGGTATTTCGCTACTTCATCGATGAAAAAGAGCGATAATACTTTAATCCCTTGATGAAACAATACACGTTCCTTCTCGAAATGAGACTTGATCGTTTCCCGAATCTGAATACGGCGGAAATGCAGTTCTCCTACATCCCCCTGTACGTCACCAGCGTATAAAGTTACGCCGTTTATAAAGCTAATGCTGTTATTTTGTCCGTTAATTTCGGACACTTTGTATCCCTTGTACTGCTCAAGCTCACCGGATAATTGGTATATATCATCATTTTGTCTGATTTTATGCGTCTTCCTGGCAAGACCCGTTTTTGTCTTCACTTCGAATTCCAACCGGGCAACCGGAGCCTGCTTTGTGCTCACATCGATGCCTTCCAGATACAAATAGCTGTCCGTGCCGGTTGTTCCTTTTGCCGAAATCCCCTTCACGCTGATTTTTTTCACCAGCTTTTTGTTGTACGCATCCAAAGCGTCGAGCCGATACACTTTGTTGTAATCTTCACGATGCGTCGCCGAATAACGCAAGGTGAACAACGGATTGAATGCCTTCAGGGATTCTTTCGTCTGCTTGCCTTCAACCGATTGCGGCTCGTCAATGATCAGGATCGGATTCGTGCTCGCCAGAACGTCAATCGGTTTGCGGCTGCCAAAGTCATCCAGTTCCATGTAAATCCGCCTTGCATCTTTTCCTCTCGCATTAAAGGCCTGCGAGTTGATAATCATGACATTGATCCCGGCGTCGCCGGCAAATTTCTCGATATGATGCAATTGCTTCGAGTTGTACACAAAGTATCGTGCCTTCGTGCCGTATTCGGACATAAAGTGGTCTTCCGTGATCTGGAACGTCTTGAGCACACCTTCCCGAATGGCGATAGAAGGAACAACGACAATAAACTTGCTCCATCCGTACTTTTGATACAGTTCAAACATGGTACGGATGTACGTGTAGGTTTTGCCTGTCCCGGTTTCCATTTCGATCGTCAGATTATATTTGCCCTCAAGCTTCTCGGATATTTTCAGACCGTTCTTCCGTTGCACCGTTTGGATGTTTTTCAAGATTTCCTGATCAATCAATTGAATGGCGTTGTTCTTGAATCCGATATTCGCTTGTTCGGCATTCGCGAGATCATCCATGACCATCTGTTCCGGCTTTTGTCTTCTGCCTCGGTCAAGTGTAAATCGGGATAAATCATTAGGTTGCCCCTCAAAGCAATCCACGATACTTTTTACGGCGTCCAACTGAAACTGCTGATGTTTGAATTTGATCTTCAATTTGAGCTCACCACCTTACAGCACTTGAATTTCTGTGCCCGGAGAGAGCATCTTGAACAATTCTTCTACATTGATGCGAGCAGAATCATCTTCAAAGGAACTGTCGCGGTATACCACCCGAAGCGGATGTTCCGCCGCAATTTGTTTCATAACGGATTCCGGCACGTTGTCTTCAAAACATGCGATTAATGAGTTTCCGGCAACGTAATGGACGTTCTTCCCTTCAATCTGTTTCGTTTCCATAGGCAACGAAAGCTCAAGGCCGAGTTCCAGCATGACCTGGATGAGCAAATCTTCCCCGGTACGATCTTCTTTGATATTGGATGCGAGATCGAATAGTTCGCCCTGCTTCAGCTTGTCCGGTGTGTAGTAAACGTCCTTCATGTTCGAAGAGTCCACCCGGAATACCCGGAAGCCGTAATCGATGTCTGCCCCTGTTTCTTCTTTAATCTTGTTCGCGGCACGGCGGATGCGTTCTTTGCCGATTTCGCAGATGTTTTTGTAACCGGCTTTGTAGGCTTCGGAATTTTCGGCTGTTGGTTCTGGAAGTTGTACCATGATGTATTTGCGATTGCCTCCGTCCTCGGCATTCAGTTGCATAACTGCATGGGCAGTTGTGGCGGAACCGGAGAAAAAATCAAGAACAATATCCGCACTTTTATCTTCTAAAGCTTGATTCAGTATCCCATATAACATTTGAACTGATTTGGGGTAGTCGAAATACTGACCACCTAATAAATCTCTCAATTCTTTAGTTGCAGTAGAGTTCAATGGAAATTTTAGGGTCGTATCACTATCTGCATCTTGATAATTCGAGGGCATAATCCATGTAGAAAGTGGTTTTTTATTTGATTTTAGATCTGATAGGTGTCTTTTATATGTGGGTGTTCCATTACTATCTTTTGGAAAAATTATTTTTCCCTCCTCAATTAATCTTTGCATTCGTTCTTTTTCATAAGCCCAAACCCTATTAGGATTACATTCATAAGTAATACCGGTGATTGGATCTGTAATAGGGTAAAATAAGTTCGGTCTCTCTGAAGCTGTCTTATTGCAAGTAAGATCTCCTCTAGTCCAAGGCCCCCTTGGATCGTTATCAGGATTTTGGTAATTATCTAATGATTTAATTGTTCCATTGAATATAAAGTACTCTGATTTTGCATAAGCAACTATATATTCATGATCGTTGCTGACAAAGAATTGTTTGGAATCGTTAGCTCCCGTCCTTTTTTTCCATACAAATATGCTTATAAAATTATTTGGTCCGAATATTTCACTACATATTTTTTTGATATTTTCAACCTCGTTATCGTCAATACTTATTAAAAGAACTCCATCTTCTCTTAGTAAATTCCTAGCTAACTTTAGTCTTGAATACATCATCGTCAACCAATCACTGTGAAAACGGCCGTTCGACTCTGTGTTCTGAAAAAGGCGATTACCCTGTTCATCTATTTGACCTGTCTCCTCAAGGTACTCTTCAGCAGATTCTCTAAAATCATCTTTATAAACAAAATCCTTACCCGTATTATACGGGGGATCAATGTAGATGCACTTAATCTTATTCAAGTAGGACTCCTGAAGCAGTTTCAACACTTCAAGGTTATCGCCTTCAATATACAGGTTTTGCGTGTTATCCCAATCCACACTGTCTTCCTTAACCGGACGCAATGTTTTCTCAATCGGCGTGTTCGCATTAAGGATAGCCTGTTTCTTCCCAGGCCACGTAAGCTGATACCGTTCTTTCTCCCCTTCTACCAGCACAGCGGACAATTCTTGCTTTAGCAGGTCAAAATCAATCGCTCGTATTATTTTTCCATGCTCATCTCTTGCTTCGGTGATAACATTAGGAAATAGTTCTGCAATCTTGTCAATATTGACTTGAGTCAAATCGACCGACTTCATCGTCAGTTTTTTCATAAGTACGCCTCCAATTACTCATCGAGAATTTGATTCAATTCTTTCCTCTTCCGTTGTAGCTCCATGTTCAATTCAACCTTCTTGTTAAATTGTTTTTCAGCCCGTATCTTGGACTCTAGCCGTTGGCATTCTTGCGTCAGTTTGTCAATTTGGGCCTGCCGCTCCAAAACGGCTGTAAGCTCGATTTCCGGCTTCACCTTGATGGGAAGCAGTTGGCGGATGATGTTCTCGTAAACAGCCTTCAGATCGAGTCCTTGAAGAATGTTCAGCTCGATACTCTCCACCGGCTGCCAGTCCGTCTCATGGTAGGAACGGACGACAGACCGATTGTCGTCGGTCTGATTTCGCTCTTTGTAGGCGATAGCGAGCTTGGCCTGACCATCATACATTAAGACATGCAAAATGGGATAAGGGATCGCCTTGTCTATATTCCGCAGCAAGTCAAGGGAGTAGGTTTGCTCCTTCAAATGAATCTCGAATATCTGAATTTCTTCAATGTCGTCTTTCGGTTCAAGACGAATCGTATCCTTGGATAACTTGTGCTTCCAGAGGATCGATTCGACTTGTTCAGTAAACAGTTCTTTGAGGTGATGATTGGCTTGCAACTTCTCATAAAATTTGTTCTTCGGAATTTTACGGTTTACAAGCGTGCTTGAAGGCAATTGAAACATCACGCATTCACCTGCCTGATAACGACAAAGGTGAGGAGTTCAAAGTCCTCCAGCCCTTTAATCGAGTCGATCAATGCTGTCGTACCTCCCGAACTGAACAAGCTATCCAGATCGTTTTCTTCCTTCACCTGTACAATCGAGCGGATGGTTTCTTGGAGCAGCATGGAATACATGTCCATCTTTTTGCCGTCTTTCGTCGCTTGATTGAAACTGCGGCAGGCCTCCATCATCGTTTCGGATTGCCCTCTGCATAGGGCTCGCAGGATATCCAGCGTCTTTTTGACATCCATATGATTGGTGATGACTTCACCATCTTCGCTCATGTAGACGAGATAGAAGGGATGTAGCCGGTTCTGCTTGTCGGGATTCAGTTCCTCATTAACGTTGCGAAGAACAAAGATGACTCCGGGCATTGCTCCCTTCTCTTCGTCAGCAGCCACAACCGCATGCAGTCCGCTCGGAACGGTATCAAGTTCTCCGTTCTCCTTGACATAGTTCACCAGGTCCATGTGAAAATCGTTCAGGCCCAAATCGGTGATGGAGACGCCCGTGTTCATATCATCCAGATCGACGACTTCCTTCTGTAAACGATGAAGTTGCTGCTTCCGATATTCCAGATCGCTGGATTGATTGAACAGAACGTTATCATCGCCGGTTGCCGTCATATCCATGATGACCATGCGATTCTCGACCCTTTCTTTCAACTGTATGTATTCATCCAGCGTCATGTTGGGCCAGAAGTTCACCAATTGAATTTCCTTGTTCTGCGACCCAATCCGGTCTATCCGTCCGAAACGCTGAATAATCCGCACCGGGTTCCAGTGAATGTCATAGTTGATCAGATAGTCGCAATCTTGCAAGTTTTGCCCCTCAGAAATACAATCGGAAGCAATGAGCAGATCAATCTCGCCTTTGACATCCGGCATGGTCAGCTTCTTTTCCTTGGATCGCGGCGAGAAGCAAGTCAGCAATGTGCTGATGTCATTCCGCAAACCAGCGGTGTTTTTGTTCTCATCGCTGCCGACGATTTTGGCCGTATCGATATTGTACTTGGCCTTCATGTACGCAGATAAATGCGTGTACAAATACGCGGCGGTATCCGTGAACGCACTGAAAATGATGACCTTGCGGTTGCCGGGGTTGATCGGATGATTGATTTTGTGATCAATCACCTGCTTTAATGTGTTTAGCTTCGCATCGTGTTCAGGCGTTACTTTCTGCATTTCGGTCAGCAAGGCGGAAAGAATGTTGTGGTCGTTCATCAAATCTTCTTTCCAGCGAAGAACATCCATATCGGACAAATTGATCTTGATTGTATCCCCGATGCTGAAATCATCGTCCAACCAGTCGTCATCGTCAAGATTGGCATCCTCAATATCGGTATAACCTACAGCGTCGGATTTCCCGCTTCGCTCGAATGCTTCGATTTGCTGAAGCGTTTGATCGATTTTGGAGACAATCTTGGAAAGGGTCAATCGGAACGACTCCACCGAACTTTCTAGGCGTTTCAGCAGGTTGATCCGCATCAAAATCTGCAAACTGCCTTCGCGATCCATCTGCCTGAAGTTCCCGCTCCCGCCCCTTACGCTGGTGTCATACAACTCTTCATAGAATTGCAACCGACTCGGAAGAATGTACTTGAACGGGGCGTAAACGCCGAGATTGATTCTGGACAATTCTATAAAAATTTCATTATACCCGATAACATCCGCTCTGAAGGTCAGATCGCAAAATTTTGATATCGGCGGCAACCGCTTTGGAAACTCGCCGATCTCCTCCGCTTTGTAATACTTCTGGATATGCTTGCGTGACCGAGCGATCGTCAAGCTGTCCAGCAGCTCAAAAAAATCGAAGTCGAGCATACCAAGAAGCGTCTCCGTTGTCCGCTCAGCAACATCCAGCTTAGACCACTGGTTAAACGCGGACTGGGCTCGTTTGAAGATGTCGTTAATCCCCCGCTCCGTGCCCAACTTGCTGTTGATTTCCTCTGGGTTTCCTTCATAAGCCAAGGCAAGCTGGTTGCGAAGATCCATGAACTTGTTGTTCACCGGAGTAGCGGAGAGCATGAGCACTTTCGTTTTCACGCCGCTTTTCAACACTTTCCGCATCAGCTTCTGATACCGCGTCTCTTTATCTTTCTTGGCTTCGTTGTTACGGAAGTTATGTGACTCATCAATGACGAGCAAATCATAATTACCCCAGTTCAATCGGTCAAGCGGGATATCGTTTGATTTGCCTCTTTCCCGCGATATGTCCGTATGATAGAGTACATCATAGCGGAATCGGTCAGCATACAAAATATTGTTGGTTACATTCTGTTTATACGTAAGCCAGTTGTCGCCGAGTTTTTTGGGACATAGCAACAACACGGACTTGTTGCGAAGTTCATAGTATTTGATGATACCAAGAGCCGTGAATGTTTTTCCCAGACCGACGCTGTCTGCTAGGATGCATCCATTGTACTTTTCCAGTTTATTGATCGCACCAAGAACCGCGTCTTTCTGGAAATGATAGAGACGTTTCCAGATTTCCGTCTCTTTGAATCCAGTTGCTTCGTTGGGCAATATGTCTTCTGTGATGTCCGATAGGAACTCGTTGAAAATATTGTACAAAATGACATAGTAAATGAACTCCGGAGAGTTCTCTTTATACACCGATGAAATATGCTCCACGACCTGGTTTGTGACATCTTCAAGTTTGCTCTTGTCATTCCATACCTGATCGAACAGATCGAAATACATTTTGGTAAACGGAGCTTCTGTGAACTTGTTCACCATCTTGGAGAGAGCATTGCCTTTTTCATAACCAAGATCAACGGTCGTAAAGCCATCGATCGGCATATAGGTGATCAGCTCGTTTGCAGTCTGCACATTCAGCATGCCTTGCATTGAACCTGATGTACGGTTCGATTTGAACGTGACTTTTTTACGAATCCAGTCACTGCACTCTTTTGCAATCGCTTTGAGTGTCAATTCGTTTTTGAGCCGGATTTCAAATTCGGTGCCGTACAAGCTTTTTTCCCGGTTCCGTTTCGGGATATAAAATTCCCGCTTCTCCTTTTTTATGCTATCCGCAATAAAGGTGGGAGAGGTGAAGATGAACCGGACTTCTTCCACCTGATTCAGTTCTTTCATTAAGGCTTCATATGCATAAATGGAGAAGCATGATGCAGCAATCGATACTTTGCTGCCTTTGTGAACTTCAAGTTTCAAATTTTCGCCGAGAAGATGGTCGATATTATTGATGATTTCCATAGTTCACCTCTTGTTCCGCCCGAAACCACGCAACTTTTCCTATTCGACATCCCCCATTGAAATTCCTTGTTTGAAGTAGTTCTGATTTCCTATTTGAGGAAATATATTGTTCGATGATGACTTTTGTAACGTGAATTGGGTGTTGAACTTGAAAAAATTGATGTTTCGGCCTCAGCACCGCCTTACCCAGGCAAGAATTCCAATGAAACAAGCCAAAAGTCCACAACATCATCCGATGAAGGGTTACTGTCGGCTGATTAATATTCTATATATCGTCAATATTGATGCATTGTAACGTACCAATGCAAATAAACAGAAAAAGCCGAAATCGTTTTGAATCGGCCCATTAAGATATATCTCAAAACGAATAGTAAGCTTAATTCGAGAATTTTATCTCCCCGTATCCCGCCTTTCGGCCATCGCTATTTGTGAAAAACAGTGAGGTTCGCAACCCCCGCCGCGATACCGATTCTGTTGTCTGGTAGAGACTAATGCCGACAGCTATCGCAATGCTTCAGTTGCTTTGAGTACGGGAACCATCGTCCAGCACGCCTTTTATGTATGACTTTAACTGCTCAGGTTCAACGTAAAGTACGACATTTCCGTTCACTGATTTTTCTTGTATGAGTTCCATCGGAGGCAATTGAATGCTGTCAATGCTTTCCTTGTCAATCTCAAAGCCCAGCTTGCCCAGCTTAATCATATCATCGTCGCTGATGTTCGTTTCGATATACGGCTCGAAAAAAAGTATTAGTTTTGGAAGCTCCGTAACTTTCGTTCTAGTAAGCAACTCTATGACGACAGCTTTCAGAAACTTTCGTTGCCGTTCCGTACGGGCGAAATCGCTCATTGCATCATGCCGGAATCGAACGTACTGTAATGCCTGTATTCCGTCCAAGTGCTGATAGCCCTTTTTCAAATGGATTTCGTACATTGAGTCTTCATTGGAATCGACATAGTTCATATTTTTCTCTACTTCTAGGTCAATGCCGCCAATTGAGTCAATCAATCTAATAAAGCTCTGCATATCCATGTACAAATAATATTGGATTGGAATACCCGTCAATTCTTCTGCTGATTTCATTGCCAAACTGGAACCACCCATTGTAATTGCCTTGCTGATACGATCCTCACCATAACCCGGAATATTTACATATGTATCACGGAGAATGGAGAGCAATTTCATTTTTTTCGTTGCAGGGTCGATAGAAACGATCATCAAGCTGTCCGCAGAATGAATCTCGTCTTTCTTCCGGGAATCGCCGTCTAATAACAGAATATTAATCCTGTCCGTGCTCTCCCACTTTGCAGGAGCGGTTGTCTGAGCCGCTGGTGCTTTGCTTTCATTTGTCACCGCCGTCTTGGTCGTTACCGTTGCCTTCTCAAGAGCGTCATTAAACGTCAGATAGTATTTGAAAAAGAAAAACAAACCTGCAAGCAATGCCAGTAAATAAGGTATCGTTAATACGGCAATAGGCAATACCAAATTCGTTCCACCTGACGCTGTGATCTCTGCTTCCCGTGACTCACGCTTATTCTGGTCTTGGACAATGGCGGTTATTTTCCTTTTTGCTTGATGCAGATACAACTTGTTTGCAAAAATGCCCAGCACCGGTTTAGGGATGCAACAGATAACCAGCACCAATGGGAGAAGGCCGGGGCTCTCGATCGGGTTCCATTCACTGAACACCGAGGCAACAATCACGTTGCTCCAAACAAACCAAATGATGAGATAGAAGACACAGTAAAGGTACATCTTTCGGTACATCAGCCAGTAAGCATCAAACAGAAAGGCAGGCCAGTTCCAACGGCTATTGCGTCTCCATTTCTTAAGTATACATCGGCGTTTTTGCCAATGAACCAAGAAAGCTCTTCTTCGGAAACACCACTCGTTTGGGTCTCAGTGATGTTCTGCGGTCGATGATAACTGGTACTATTACCGGCATCTATCCGTTGCCCGCATTGCCCGCAAAAATTTTGATTGTCCTGTAGTGTATGTCCGCAATTTGTGCAGTTCATGTCTAACTCCTTTGCCGTAATCTTCGAGGTAACTTTTTTCGTTAATGAAGCCGAATCTTGGCACCGTTAACGGTTGTATAGTCCTCTGGATGTATTTGTTCCCGCGGCGGAGATGTTACGGTTGCTCCGGCTTCTTCAAGCATGAGCAATGCCTATTGGTTATACGTCATTTTGGCCAGCATGACTCCTTGATTTGGGTCTGCACCGCTCTCCAGCATCAATCTGACAATGTTGAGTTTGTCATACATGATCGCGAACTGAAGACCGCCGTTGATATCGGCCCCGTGCCGAATCAATAACTCCACTGCTTTTATTTGTCCCCTCTCGATTGCATCTTTCAGTGCATATGGATCATCAGTAACATTTATGCCCGCTTCAATCAATAATTGAATGACCGGTACCGGATCATCATCGTAATTTATGGCGACAGATAGATTGCCAACGAGTATCTTCTCCCCGCTTCCGTAGTTCGCTTGCTCATTCGGACTGGCACCATGGGCCAGAAGTTTTCTTATCATGTTTATGTCGCCGTTTCTAACAGCAAGATTTAGCGGTGTGTACGCAGAATCGGTATGTACATTTGGATCGGCCCCAAGTTTCAACATCCAGTCCACCATGTTCATGTCTTGGTCGTTAACTGCGGATAACAATAACCGCTCCTTCGGTATGAGCTTGATGATCATTACGGCGGCAATACAACATGCGAACAAGGACAACATGATTTTTATAAACAGCCTCACTGGTTGCCTTCCTTTCGATACTTAGTAGTATCCGGCTCTCATCTTGTCTTCGATGTTAGTCGCAATCACAAGCAAAATTACGCCAACAACCAAAATGATGAATCCGATTCCGATTTGTGTTCTCTTCTTCTTTCTAATCGAAGCAATGATATGTACAATGCCGGAAACTTCCGAAACAGCACCGATGATTTTTAACAGCAATGCCAAGGTTGCCATTGAATGTACCTTCTTTCGTATGATTGAAGTGAAGTCATAATGTAAATAAAGGGAGCACGGCGGCTCCCACAGGAAAACTTACAAATTGATGCGGCGAATCGCTTTATTGTCGTCATCATAAACAATAACGTTGCCATTGCTGTCGAAACTCAACTGGCTGATTTTATTGATCGGGTTGCCGTCATTGTAGGTCAGGTCATTGCCGTTGATGAAGATGTTCAACTTACCATCTGTCGTTAGCTCATAAATTGTCGTACCGCTGGATAGATAAAACTTCCCTTCATAAGCTGTAAGACTATCAAAGCTCATATTGTCAAATTTGATGACTGACTCTACTTTTCGAGGGAATAGATGAATCTTACTGAGAGTCTTATTGCCAGTGTCAAAAACATAAAAGTCTGAATCTGTTAGAACCGCGTCACCTTTGCCATATTTATTATCTTCATCCCAATAAGACGCATAGAAATTAGTCCAAAACTTCACTCCAGTATTATCGTTGCTCGCGGCAATCCGAGTAGCTTCCGAACCAGTCTCCCCTTGATAAACAAAAGATTCACCATGATCACTTTCCGTCTCTGCATATACAAGTGTTTTGTCATTTAAGAATTGAAAAAAGTTATAGGATTTGTATATCGAGCGATATGAATTCAGATTATATACTGCCATTTGTACTGTTGGGTAGATTTCGTATATTAGTTCACTGGCATCGTTCATCCCTAATAAATAGACTTTATTGCTTGTTTGATTGTATACCAATTTTTTCGGGATTAATTTCGTGTAGTCGTAGTGGACTGCTTTACCGTCTTTTCTATAATCCCAGTCGAATGAGCGGTCTATTGTGATGGTTTCGACTGTACCATTTGATTTATTAAATTTGCGGATTTTATTTTTATTGTCTGCACTGTCAAGAAAGAAAATGTTTCCGTCTCCATCAAGAGTCATGCTCTTCACTGACGATATTTTTGCCTGTCTGACCGGCCCATCTACAATACCGACCCCCATCTCGCCAACAAGGGTATCCACGCTGAATTTCGCCGCCTAAGACGCTTGTTGCGGCTGGGTCGGTGTTGTTTGTCCCGGTTGAGTTACGGGCGGTGTAGGTATTGTTGGGTTTGTCGTCGATTGGTTGCCCCCTCCGACGCCTTTGTTGTCGTTGCCATACATGAATGCCCGCCACAGCAATGCGGCGGCTTCGGCCCGGGTGATGCTGTTTTGCGGACGGAACGTTTCATCGGGATACCCAGAAACAAGACCGTTCTCAACAGCGATGGCAACGTAGTCCTTCGCACTTTCCGAAATACCCTCGTAATCCTTGAACATTGCTTCGATGATGGAGCGATTGGCCATACGTGCAACATCGTACCCCTTCAGTTTGACGATGGCGACGGTAATATCTTCCCTCAACGCCGGTGCTGTCGGATTGTAGATGTACTCACCGTTTGCCGCCCTGTAACCGGTAAGATAGTCTTTGGCGGTCTCAATCCATGGCGAGTACCAGTCCGTTACCTTTACGTCGCTGAATGACGAATAGTTGACTTTTTTCGCTTGCAAACCAGCCGCTTTGACGATGATGGTTGCAAATTCAGCACGGGATATTGTGTTATCCGGACGAAACTTATGATCCGGATAACCTTCAAGCACTTTCTTGTTCACCATTTCTGCGATATATTTATACGCCCAATGGGTGTTCGGCAAATCGGTAAACGATACTGTCGGCGTATTCTGCGGCATGTTCTGAAGCTCTTCGCCGTATTCAACAGGAGCCGCAAACATCGTTCCGGTCAGGGTGAATATCATGAGGATTGCTATTAGTGCAGATGCGATTTTTTTATGTACCATTTTCATTCCTCCGTAAGCTATGAATCTACTGAAAAAACAGAGCTAAATTATCAATGGACTGAAGGATAGGATAGTAGCGTAGGATGGGCATCATGGCTATCTTTTCTCCTTATCCCTTTGAACATGGTTCACATTCATCTCTCATTTCGGTTGCTGATATATGTCCCCCCTTGATAGAAATTGTAGAATCTTGGCAGATGTATCCAAGGCAATTATACAACAAACTTCACGTATCAGTGTAGTATTACTGTCACTATGTTAGGATAAAAGTCGCAATCACACTCTACTAAGCTGAAGTAGAGGTGATACATAATGGATTTCAAGCAAATGGTAGGTGAACAAATCCGCAAGATTCGAAAGTTAAGAGCCATGACGCAGGAACGTCTGGCGGAACAATCCGGCCTTAGCTTCAGCTATATAAGTGATGTTGAACGTGGAACCCGCAATATATCGCTGGAATCGTTGGGCAAGATAATCAATGCATTGGGTGTGAAGCCCGCTCAACTGTTTGAGGATATAGATGAAATAACGGAACATTCCGGGAATGGCGAAATACAAAACAAGATCGAAGACTTGATCACTTTACTGAGTGAGCGTCAAATTGAAGAAGTGGACTTTGTTCTGACGGTGGCCCGTGAGTTTCTAAATACCATTGATCGGAAGAACCGTTGAAAATATCGTTTGCACGGCAATAATCGGCCCTATATAGAGGAAAAATGATATACATTTTCCGGCGGCACCCCCATGCATAATTGAAGGCGGGGGGCCTTCCGTTTCATGCCCCACCCGGTTGCATAGGACTGTTGTCTGCTCATTTGGCAGATAGCAGTCCTTTTTTGTTTTTCTGGCGATAATAAGCGTTTTGACAGCGAGGACATTGGCAAGGTGAGAGGCTTGCCAAATCACAAAGAAAGGAGGTGCTACCATGCTTCGGAAGCGATTATCGCTCAGAATTGCCGTTTTGGGTAAAAACCTTCATGACGGTAATCAGCGAAGTTCAGTCAATACCCAATCATTCGACAGCCGCAAAGTGAATTGTGATGACTGCGGAAAGGTTTTGGATGTGCAGGAGGGAGAGGACATCTTTGTTGATGCATTTGTTTATTCCGTGCCCGAATTCAGAGTGGTATGCAGTGAGTGCTATGTGAAGTATGACAAACTTTTGCCCCGCCGCTGAACACTAGCTGAAATTGATGGCTTTATGTACCCGGTGTGTCAAACATCGGGTAATTGATGTTGAAAAACTGGTATGAAGGGAAGATGCAGAATGTTGATCAACGTGTATATCGCCAATCTGGCGAAGTACAACGAAGGGAAACTGGTTGGCAGTTGGGTCACGTTGCCGATGGAACGGCATGAACTGGAGCAATGCATCCGGGATGTGCTTGGCAAAGATGAAGAATACGCGATTAATGATTATGAATCTCCCTTTGCCATTGGCGAATACGAGGATGTGTTTGCCATCAATGAAGACTTAAAGATATTGAGTCGTTACGACGGCAGGCTGGTTGCGGCACTGTGTGAATTTCTCGGCAATCGTGACGAGGTGATTCAGGCCTTGCAGGCCGGGGAGTTCATCGTTTACTACGACATCGATGATTTGACCGACGTTGCGGAGCAGATGGTGGAAGAAGGATTGTTCAGCCATGTGCCGCCGTCGCTGATGCCATATCTGGACTACGGCAAGATCGCCCGGGATTTACAGCATGACGGTTGGTATTTGAGCCGTCAGTTGCGGATTGCCGTGCGGTTGCAGTCCTAACAGCCTGACATTTAATTCAATATCGCAGATTTGCCTGCTTGAATTAAAGCGGGTTATTTGTCGTGGGCATTTGACAGTGAAAATCCGGTAGTGAGAGTGCCGGAGCATTGAAGGGAGGTGAACGCAATGGTAGTACGCAGGGGGTTGCCGGAGGAATTGCAGACTTTATTGAAGCAACTGGTCGCCAACGGCAGTGTGCGAATCGCGGGCACATTGCTGTACGCATGGTTCAGACGCTGTTGGGAGTTGGACGATGAGACAGCGGCCTATTACATGCGGCGATACTTTGAAAAGTATTTCAGCCGTCAACTCCAGTCTCTCCGTAAACATTCAGGTGCAAAGTGATCGCCGGTTCCAGATTAAGGCAAGGAGGTGAAACGAAGATGGATTATCAGGCGTTCAAACGCAACAGCCAGAAGGAATATCTCGGTTACTGTGAACTGAAGGGCTTTGTATACAGCGTGCAGATCGACAGTGACAAATACGCTGTCGTTGCCCTGAAGAACGGGCAAGTTGAAGTCTTGATCACGTACCGCGTGAAGCACGGAATATCCGTCTGATGTTGCTTTGATGGGCAACGATGGACGGATTTTTTATTACTTGCGAAGGAGGTGATACGCATGAATCGTCTGCAAACACTTCAGAAGCAAAAACAATTCTGGATGTCGGTGAAACGCACGCTGGACAAAGATGCCCCGATGCATACCGAGGAAGGATTTCAATACGCCCGCGTGTTGACGAAACTGGTGCTTATTGAACTGGAGATCGAAGAGATCGAGGACAAAGAAAAAGCCGCCCGTCTATAACGGAGCGACAAAGAAAAATGACCTGTACTAATCTTAGCGGATTTAATTACATCACGCAATGGGAGAGGCCGCCGCGGCTTCTCCTTTTGCATTTTATGGAGGTTAAACACATGAACATTAATAATACATTCAAATCTCTTCTTGCTGAGACGCTTCGTGAATCCGCCAACAGCTATCTGGTAGAAAAAATCGTTTCTCATTTTAATTCTCCGCAACAACTACTGGACGTAACCGAGCAAGAATTGTTAAGCATTCGTGGTATCGGTAAAGTGAAAGCGAAGCAGATCGTTGCCGCCATCCAACTTGCCAAGATGATGAATGTACCGAAAACAGAGCCGACAATCATTCGCAGTCCTCGGGATGTTTTCGAGTACCTCCGTTGGGAAATCGGTTATGAGCAGAAAGAACACTTCATCGTGATCTTTCTTTCGACTAAGAATCACATCATTGGAAAAGAGACGATCAGCATTGGAAGCTTGAATAGTGCAATTGTCCATCCTAGAGAGGTCTATAAAGCGGCCATTCGCCGTTCTGCATGTTCCATCATCGTTTCGCATAATCACCCTTCTCAAATATGTACGCTTCCTAGCCCAGAAGATATTCAGCTAACCAAACGACTTGCTGAAGCTGGTGAAATCATCGGTATCGAACTTCTGGATCACGTCATTGTCAGCGGTTCAGATTATACAAGTCTTAAGGAACGCGGCCTTCTGTAACGAAACAATTCATCGTCATTTTTCATCATCCGCATTATCAACAGCGGTTCGCTCTTATCGGCGGGCCGCTGTTTTCATTTCACAATGAAAGTGAGGCAACAGATATGCGTAAACAATGGTTGGAAGAGTACGAGCGTTTGGTGGTCGCCGCCGATGATCTGCATCATCGCATGGATTCGTGCGGACGGCTGATTGATAAACTGCTGGTTGATGTATATCGCGGCGAGCATGATGACCATGAGGCCCTCATTTTGATTCAAGTGTTGGCGGAGATTCAGGCCGACGTGATGCAGAGGTATTGTCGCCTCCAACTACAAAAAGCGATTCTCGCCCGGTTTATCGATGGGCTTCATCCATTTCATTAAGCATCATCAAATCACACATTGGAGGACGATCTACATGAACAAAAATGACGAACAGCAGTTTTTACCGGTGGCGGTGCAACAAGCAGATACGGATAGCGTTGTCGGGCTTCATCCGCAAATTATCGTCGTCGTTGGTACTATTGAAGCCTCACTTCACGATGAATCCACAGGAGGTATGAGGAAGATTGAATGCATCTTCGAATTGACAAATGAACGCTTCGAGATTATAGCATTAGCAGACAATAATGCAGTTGGCGGACGAAGTAAAGCAAGCTTCTTCCGGCGGACTATAGAAAAGCTGTGCGGCGGTTGGCGAGTTCAATTCTTTAATGCATGTGACTCTGCCGCTGACCATTACAAAATGATGATCGACCGGGCCGGAAGGATACTACTAATCAACGCGGATGTTTTGCGGATGCCATACCGTACTCTGCTGAAGTTGATTGGCGGATTACCGCGAATGATCGAAATGGCGTTAAGGAGCGTAAAATCCGCTGTAGACGAACTTAGAGTGCCGAGAGGCATAAAGGGTCTATCGGCTAGTGAGAACGCCCGTATTAGCCTCGTAACAAGCGAGAAAGGCTTGCAGTTTCCATCCGGCTTTGTACTGAGTGCCGAAGAGTGGATGATGCGAGTTACATCAATTGACACCGAGCTTTGCAGCTTTGCTTGCCGACGCCGATGGATTCATCGGCCTGCGGTTGCATTGCCCTTCTATGCGTACAAAGTAGCTGTATCCGTTGAGGATGACGCATATATGGTCGCGCTTTACCTCAAGATGTTTTACAAGCATTAGGGCCGAGCTCTGAGCTTCAATTTGATGAATACGCCGATTGATTTCTACAAGAAAACCAATCGACATGCCTGTAATGGGAAGTTGGGCGGCTCGTTTGCACTCGCCGCCCGCCGCCCATTACTACACAGTGAAGTGTCGGGATAGAGTGGCGATACTCAAAACAAAAGATCGCCCCTTCCGTCCCCATCCGGGGAAACGCAAAGGCTCCGCCTCTGCACTCCGCACTCGGCGTGAGCCAGCCCTTAGCTATCGCTAAGAGCATAATCCAGTGTCGGCGGATGGAATCGCTCGTCAAGGCTTTCACAAGCTCGCTCCGCTCGGCCTTGACGACCTACTGCGGCTCATTACCGAAACTCGATTAAGCAAGTAAAGAGACTGACCTGCTTGCAACGTGAAGAGGGGCCGCTCGCTTCGCTCGCGGCCCAATCACAAGCTGATTTCCGCAAGATAATCGTTGCGTAAACTGAACCTGTTGTTATCTTCGATGTATGCCGAAAGTGCTTCTGTGTAGTTTAAGTGTATCGGTTTAAGACGAACAACTCGATATTGTAGCTTGTCCCTTCCACCCCAACTTGCTTTGAAAACCGGAAAGACTTTGCACATGAAATGCAGATTCGGAGACAGGGACAACCATTTATCAAGCTCGCTCTTAAACATAGCAACTACGTCGAAGAGAGGCGATTTGAATGCTTCGTGTCGCTTTATTTTCCGCTTCTCTTCTTCAGTTAGTGACATATATGCTTCCTGAAACGTGCCGTACTTGTTTATACGACGCATGATTTTGTCTCTGCCGCTGTACTTGTCAATATCGACGATAACCACATTTTTTAGTGCATCGCATCGTTGATCTAACAAGAACTGCATTAAGGTTGGTCTTGAACGCTTGTCCCGCCGCTTTCTACTTTTCTCAAGGCGAGTCCAAATCTCACCATCGAGGCCTTGCTCTTCCGCCTTATCGTAGATTATTACCTGCTGACCTTTTTTATTTCCGTACATGAAGGTTTTATCAAGATCATCATAATTTCGCGTCGGCATCTTCTGGTAGCCTACATAAATACGTTTCGCAAACTCCTTCGGTGTCAGAAACTGAATCCCGTCAAGCTTGTCGTCGTTATGTGCTACATGTGTATCGAGATGATTACCAATAATGAAGTCGATCAATGCAAGTAAATCATCGGGCGAGAGTTGATGTTTCCAAGGGTTCAGCATGATGGAAGTTTTGGGGGCCAGCGGGTTCATCTGCATCCAATATACACTGAAAAGATCATGCACCAGCTTGTACCGATAAAAGCTTTCATCGTCATCCGTTTCGAATCTCGCGGGCCGAATAAGGTCTATAAACTGTTGTCGTGGCAGTTTATACGAACACACGATCAGCTTATCGTACGGGCAGTTGAAATGTTCAACCTTTTTGGCAGATTTAATGCTCTGGAGTATCGGAACTGTGTCTAACAACTCTGATACTCTTCGCATATTGTACAAAAACATGATGGTTTCACCTCAATATCGAGAGGCCTAGAAACCTTGTGGGACAAGGGATTGAGCCCTCTCGGTTGTCATTCATGTACACCTGTTGTTAGACAACAAGTTTAATCTTCCTTCGAGCTATCCAACATTCGATTCAGGGTTAAGGCAAGTCGTTCAATAAAATCCTGCTCCTTAATTCGCTTGTCTCGAACGATCTCCAAAGCATCATCAAGTTCTTGCAGATCAACGCCGATTTCACGTATAAAGTCCATAACATCCTCCCAAATATTTATATATAGGTATAATCAATTTTTGTTATCATTTACTTGCAAACAAATGATAACAGGTTCTATAATCAATGTAAACCGCATGAACTAGAAAGGATGAACACATATGCCGCGACGGACAATAACTCCGGATGAATTTGATTACTTGAGAACAGTCGGCCTCGGGGAAAGGTTGAGATTTTTCCGCAAAGAGATCGGAAAACTTCATACCAGCAAGGCATTCACCACCACCGCTATGAGTGAGCGTGTCGGTGTCAGCCATCAGACAATCATCTCCATTGAACGAGGTGATTCAAAGAAACCGGCATATCAACTCATATACAAAATCACTCAGGACTTAGGAATTCCATTCGACGCATTAACGGATGAGTTTTATCAAGGGGAAGTCCGCTTGATACCCATCGGAGAACCAACTGAAACAGCAACGGAAATTTCCGATGAAGTCCCATTGTCCTACATTGGGTCAATTGTTTATCAAATCTTCACGGATGGGATGATGCGGCTCATTCATGATTTCCAATCTTCCCGCCCACTTGATAAGGAGGAGTTTATCTCAACGCTGGGCAGAATCATTGGCGAGTACGAATCATATAAAAATCCCGATGAATTGTTTCAACAACCGCACCCGATGGTAAAGGCCGCAACCTTGTTCAATGAGATGGACAAGTATCCCAAAGCATTTCCTGTTTTTCCTCGTTCAGTTTGGAATGATCATCAGAATTCCCTGATAAAAAAATTTGAGAAGAAAGGAGAAGATTAAAAATGGCTCGAATAAAAGCCGCTCTGTATGCCCGTGTGAGTACGGAAGAACAAGCCAAGGAAGGTTATAGTATCGCCGCCCAGATCGCCGAAATCAGGAGGTATGCGGATCAAAACGGCTTCGAAATTGTCGATGAGTATGTAGATGAAGGTGCAAGCGGAAAAAGCATTGCAGGCCGTCCTCAGATGAAACGCCTCCTGAGAGATGCCAACCAGCAAAAGTTTGGGGTCGTCATCATTTACAAAATCGACCGGCTTGCCCGCAAATTAAAAGATGCTTTGGAAATCAGTGAAACACTTGAAAGAAACAACGTCAATCTCATTAGTCTTAATGAAAAGTTTGATACAACAACAGCTTTCGGCAGAACGGCATTCCAGATGATCTGTTAATTCGCTGAGCTTGAACGCAATAACATTGTTGAACGAGTGAAGCTGGGGATGGAGCAACGAACAAAAGAGGGAAAATTCAATGGAGGTAGGGTGCTGGGGTACGATAACATTGACAAAGAACTTGTTATCAATGAGAATGAGGCCGTTATCGTCCGAAAAATCTTTGATTATGCCAATCAGGGACTTTGATTTAAGGCCATTACCCGCCGCCTAAACGAAGCGGGCTTCCGTTCAAAAAAAGATAAACCATTTAATGTCTGCGGTATCAAAACGATCCTTAACAATCCCGTCTACATCGGAAAGATACGGTATAAACAACTTGAAAACTGGTCGGAGAAACGTCGCAAAGGGAAAAATCCCGACTACTTGATTGTTGATGGGACACATGAGCCGATAATTGCACCCGAGCTATGGGAAAGCGTTCATCAGAAGCTCGGTCATCGATCTTACAAGCCGTCCCGCTCCCATCAGCCGTATATTCTAAGCGGCCTGCTGAAATGCCCTGTCTGTGGACATGGAATGGTTCCGGCCCGGTCTAAGGGAGCCGGTGGCAAATCGTATCGATACTATGTCTGCGGACAGTTCCACAACAAGGGCAAGGCTGTCTGCCGCTCGAATATGATGCGGGCTGATGTTGCGGAGGAGCAAGTGCTTCAGAAACTTATAAAAGTAGCGTCGCGGCCAGACATTGTGCGGCAACTCGTCGATAAAATCAATGCTCTGCGTTCAAATGCAGAGGCCCCGATAATGGAAGAGAAAAAAGCACTTCTTACTGAATTGAGCAGTAACAGCCGGAAACTGCAAAAAATAAAGGACAACATATTAAGTGATCCTGATTTGGCTGTTATTTTCAAAGATGACCTGAAGGAAACGCACGCCAAGCTGGAACAGCTTCAAAAGCGGTTGGAAGCTATTGAAGCTGAACTGGATGGGCAAAACAAAAAGCCGGTTGACCCTGACTCTTTGCATAATTTGCTGAGTCTGATCAAGGACGCACTACTAAAAGCAGATGCGGATGAACAAAAGGCGTTACTGCGATTGATGGTTGAAAGTATCCGCATAACCAAGGATGCTCCCAAGCGAGTCGGTCGGCAGATTACCCAAATCAACCTTCTATTCGACTTTACTATCGAAACATTACAGAAGGATTCCTCGATACTCCTTACCCGCGTAGCGGCGATCCAAGAATGTGACTTTATTTCCCCGCTTGAACCTTATGTGCTGGACAATCTGAACAGCACCCATACCGAAAGCCTCAGGGACTTGATGAAGTCCCTTAATATTTTACCTTTAGCGATGATACGGTTCACCTAAGTTGATCCTAAATTTAAGAAACATCGTAAACTTTATATTCCCAACTTCCCATTATAGACATAATTATATCATAAATTCTGGAAAGCTTGTTGAAAGACTTCTATTTGACTAATTTTTCAGAAAATCAATCGTGCTTTCCTAGCGAGCTATATCCCCAGATTTATCAAAGAAAATCCAGTCAGGCAATTAATGCTTTTCTGGTCGTTTATCTTATAAAAGTAAAAACCCGATTATTTTAATAATAACCGAGTTTTTATTATTAATTATCATCGTTTTTACCGCTCAAAAAGTGCTCTTCAAAATTGCCGGAAAGCCTTATTTCATGCGGCTTTCAGCACGTTTTATCAGAACTACGCACTCAACATGTGTCGTCTGCGGGAACATATCAACCGGCTGGACCTCAACCGTCTTAAATCCTCCATCTTCTAACACTCTTAAATCCCTTGCCAAGGTGCTAGGATTACAAGATACATAGACCATCCGTTTAGGCTTAAGCTCGATAATCGTTTGCAATAAGGCTTCATCACAGCCTTTTCGGGGTGGATCTACTACGACGACATCTGCTTTGATCCCCTGTTCCACCCATTGAGGTATAACTTTTTCTGCTGCTCCTACTTCAAAGGTGACATTCTCAATTTCATTTATTTTTGCATTTTTTTTCGCATCCTTAATGGCTTCAGGAATGATTTCTACTCCATAAACATGTTTGGCTCGTTGGGCTACGAATAAGGAAATTGTTCCAATGCCACAATATGCGTCTATGACTATTTCTTCACCGGTTAATTCTGCATATTCAAGCGCTTTATCGTATAATACTTTGGTTTGCTCTGGGTTTACCTGATAAAAAGAACGAGGTGAGATCGCAAATTTAATATCACCTATGGTGTCGTAAATCACATCTCTTCCCCATAATGTAATTGATTTTAGTCCTAAAATCACATTGGTTCGTTCTTCATTTATATTTTGAACAAGGCTAGTTAACTCTGGAATTTCCTCCAAAATTTTTTCTACTAATTGCTCCTTTTTTGGGAAGTCCTTTCTGCTCGTTACTAGGATCAGCATCAGTTCCCCTGTATTTGCTCCAACCCTTGACACCACATGGCGCAAAATCCCTGTATGTGTCACTTCATTGTAAGCAGAAATGCCTAATTCTTCTGCAATCCTGCGGACATCTTGTACCATTCGATCATTGGCTTCTTGTTGAATCACACACTTCTTCATATCGATCACTTCATGGGTACCCTTGGCGAAAAATCCTGCAACAAGGCCACCTTCCCGTTCAGCAAAAGGCACCTGTGATTTATTGCGATAATTCCATGGATTCTCCATACCTAATGTAGGATGAATCGTCACGTTCTCAATTTTCCCGATTCTTTCGATGTTATCTTGAACGATCTTTCTTTTTTGATCCAATTGTCCTTTATAAGAAAGGTGCTGTAATTGGCAGCCCCCACATTGTTCGTAAATAGAACAGGTTGGTTTCACACGATCTGGACTAGGCTTAATCACTTGAAGTAAACGGGCAAATCCATAGTTTTTATTGGTCTTGGTTATTTTTACTTTTGCGATTTCTCCTGGCAGAGCACCTTGGACAAACAGAGTATATCCTTGGTATTTACCTACTCCTTCGCCATTATGACTAAGTCCTGTAAACTCCATTTCAATCGTTTGGTTTATTTTCACTGGTAATTGCATGGTTGCCATAGATGTAACCCCTTCTTCGTTATAAATCCCTTTACGGAATAAACACTTCAATATGCTTTGATAGTATCTCAAATTCTCCAGGAAGTTTACCCCCTAGTTCCCCGTCCAAATTTATCAAAACTGGGTCTGGTCCATAAGAATACACTTTTAAATGACTGGTTTTAAAATGAATAATATTTTCATCATGTAAATGTTCTCCCTTTAAAGCAAGGGAAGCCAAACGAACGAAATCAGGAAGATTTGTTTTCTTTATGGCAATGACGTCAAATAAGCCATCGCTTAGGTCTGCGGTTGGTGCCAATTTTTCAAATCCTCCTACCGAGTTGCTGTTTGCAATTAAAAATAACATCACTTCTTCTCTAATAACCCTTTCATCCGTCTCTAGCGTGACATGAATTGGCTTTAAAAAAGGAAGCTTTTCTATTCCACGAACATAATAAGCGAGTTGTCCCAAAACTGTTTTTAATTTACTCGGTACCTCATAGGTTAATTCGGTTAACGTTCCGCCACCAGCAATATTAATAAAGTAATTGTCATTATATCGCCCAATATCAATAGCCATGCTATTTTGCTGACCGATAATTTTTGCTGCTTTTCTAAAGTCCTTAGGAATCCCCAACGCCCTAGCAAAATCATTGGTTGTTCCTGCAGGAATGATTCCCATTTGCGGACGCTTTTCCAACATACTTAGCCCATTGATCACTTCATATAAGGTTCCATCGCCACCTGCAGCAATTACCACATCGAATCCTCTTTCTGCCGCTTCTTTTGCCGCTCTTGTCGCATCGCCATATCCTTTAGTCTGGTGACACGAGGTTTCCAATCCATAGCTTTCTAATATATCTAATATTTCTGGTAATCGCTTCTTTACTTCTTCTCTTCCAGAAGAAGGGTTATAAATGAAACGAGCTCGTTTCAACAGTATCACCTAATCCTTTGAATATAGTATCTATTACTTCCATTATTTTACTATACACGTTTTTACACACTTTGGAAAGTCTCGATTAAACTTTCTATCCATTTAGCTATCCAACTACTAGGTAGATAGGCTTCACCCTTATATTTTACAGGATATCCTTCAATCGCCTTAGGAATCTTCTGATCTGTAAACAATCCTTTACTTAGAAACATCGGAACCACAATGGTTGTTAAGCCTTTTAGCTGGTTAAGTTGTTTTTCAATAGTATGAGGAAGAAAGGTAGCATAATGAACTTGGGCATAGTCAGTTTGTTCTTTAAGTTGTTTTACTAAACTAGTTAAGATCCTTTCCCATCTTTCATGAAAGATAGACTCATCACTACCATGGGCAATCAATAGGAGCGCTTCTTCCTCTGGATTTACAGATAACTGCATCGCTTGGTTAATCATGTGCTGAACCACATAGAAGTGGTCATCCATGCATGATCCAAAATGAAAGTGTAAGCGGTTACTATGATTAAATAATATGCTTTTAGTTTCTTCGATATGTGTACTACCTGATGAAACAAACATTGGGATGACAAAGACTTCCTTTGCTCTCAACTCTTGAAGTTGGTGAATCCCATCATTAATTAAACGACCTTCTACTTTTTCTAAAAAGGAAGTCACAATCGGATAGTGAGATTTTACCTTCCTTATTTCGTGATCCACCAATTCAACCCAATGTTTATTTCTTGATCCGTGGGCAATGACCCATACAGCTTTCTCCATTTTACTCTTTCCCCTTATAAAAATGGAGGTCCCTTGATGGTTCCTCCATTATAACTTCAGTTTAACTCTGTTCATTTAATTTTTCCAAGATCAACTTGTTGACAAGAGCTGGATTGGCTTTTCCTCGGCTTTCCTTCATCACTTGCCCAACTAAGAAGCCTAATGCTTTTTCTTTCCCATTTCGGTAATCTTCTACTGATTGAGTATTATTAGCCAATACTTGTTCAACGATTTTAGCAATTTCACCCTCATCGCTGATTTGAATCAGGCCTTTTTCTTTGACAATCGTTTCTGGGGCTTTACCTGTCTCTAACATTTCTCTTATAACGGTTTTCGCAATTTTATTACTTATCGTACTTTTTTCGATCAGCTGAATCATTTCACCTAAGCCTTTAGAAGTAAGTTTACTTGCTTGAATCTCTAAGCTTTGCGCATTTAGATATCCTAAAACTTCTCCCATGATCCAGTTGGATACAGCTTTTGCATCCTGCGTATAATTCAAGGTTTCCTCAAAGAAGTTAGCTAAAGCCTTAGAAGAAGTGAGGATTTCTGCATCATAAGCAGGTAACCCATACTGATTGATATACCTTTCTTTTCTTGCATCAGGAAGCTCAGGTATTTCGCTTTTGATCCTCTCGATCCATTCCTCATCAATGATCGTATCTACCAAATCTGGATCAGGGAAATAGCGATAATCATGGGCCTCTTCTTTGCTCCTCATGGTAATGGTGACGCCTTGCTCTTCATTCCAACGAAGGGTTTCTTGAATGATTTTGCCCCCTGCATCTAACACTTCAGCTTGTCTTTTTTCTTCATATTCAAGGGCGCGTTGTACCCCGCGGAAGGAGTTCATATTTTTTAGTTCTGTCTTGGTGCCAAATTCTTCTTGACCAACAGGCCGTAAGCTGATATTGGCATCACAACGTAACGAGCCTTCTTCCATTTTTACATCAGAGACGCCTGTATATTGAATAATGCTTTTTAATTTTTCCAAATAAGCTCTTGCTTCTTCAGGGGAACGAAGATCTGCTTCTGATACAATCTCGATCAATGGTACCCCTACACGATTATAATCGACTAGGGTTCCTTCCCCATTTTCTGCATGAGTTAATTTTCCGGCATCTTCTTCTAAATGGAGACGATTGATTCGAATCTTCTTCTTTTCTCCATTCACCTCGATTTCAATCCAACCATTACGTCCAATCGGTTTATCATATTGTGAGATCTGATAAGCCTTTGGTAAATCAGGATAAAAGTAATTCTTACGATCAAATTTTGTTTCTCTAGATATTTCACAATTTAATGCCAATGCGGCTTTGATGGCAAACTCTACTGCTTGTTTATTTAAGATAGGCAACACTCCTGGATGGCCCAAACAGATCGGGCAGGTATGGGTATTCGGGGGTGCACCAAATTCTGTCGAGCAGCCACAAAAAATTTTAGATTCTGTCGATAACTCAGCATGAACCTCTAAGCCAATCACTGTTTCATATCCCATTTTCCTACCCCCTTCTTACCTGTGCCTTTAATTTATGGTGTTCTGTATGTTGTTCAAAAGCATAAGCCGCTTTTAATATGGTCGATTCATCAAAATGCTTGCCAATAAGCTGCAAGCCAACAGGCAATCCATCTACCAAACCACAAGGAATACTAATGGCAGGTAATCCAGCTAAATTGACGGGAACTGTTAATACATCATTGATATACATGGTTAACGGATCGCTTATTTTTTCACCAATTTTAAATGCTGTTGTTGGCACAGTTGGGCCAAGAATCAGGTCATACTTTTCAAAAACTTTTTCAAAATCCTGCTTGATTAAAGTCCTTACTTTTTGCGCTTTAAGATAATAGGCATCATAATAACCTGAACTTAAAGCATAGGTCCCTAACATAATCCGACGTTTCACCTCGGAGCCAAAGCCTTCACTGCGAGTTTTCTTATACATCTCGATTAGATTCTCTGCTGAATCAGCTCGAACGCCATAACGAACACCATCATAACGAGCTAAATTGGATGAGGCTTCAGATGGTGCTAAAATATAATAAGTGGCCACAGCATATTCAGTATGGGGTAAAGTAACCTCTTCCCATGTAGCACCTAAGCCTTCAAATACTTTCAGAGCAGCTAGGATCTTTTCCTTTACTTTTGGTTCGATTCCTTCACCCATATATTCTTTAGGTACACCCATTTTTAATCCCTTGATCTCCCCTGTTAAAGCTGAAAGATAATTGGGAATCTGTACATTGGCAGATGTGGAATCATATGGATCGTAACCTGCAATCGCTTGTAAGACATAGGCTGCATCTTCTACATTCTTAGTGATTGGTCCGATCTGATCCAAAGAGGAAGCAAAAGCAACAAGACCAAATCGGGAAACCAAACCATAAGTAGGCTTCAAACCTACTGTTCCGGTGAAAGATGCTGGTTGACGAATCGAGCCACCGGTATCAGAGCCAAGTGCATAATAGACTTCTCCTGCTGCGACTGCGGCTGCTGACCCTCCACTTGAACCGCCAGGAACATGGTCTAACTGCCAAGGATTATAGGTTGGATGAAACGCCGAATGTTCTGTAGAAGAGCCCATTGCAAATTCATCCATATTGGTTTTGCCCACCATGATCGATTGCTCTGCTAATATTTTCTTATATACGGTTGCGCTATAGATTGGCTGGTAATTGGCCAAAAATTTACTTGCACAAGTGGTTGTAACCCCTTCAGTGACAATATTGTCTTTGACCCCAGCGGGTAATCCAGCTAGGATTCCAAGCTCTTCTGATTGTTTAATCTCTTCATCGATTTGCTTTGCCTTATTTCTAGCACTTTCTTCATCAATTAGTAAAAAGGCTTGTACCTCTTTTTCTACCTCTTTAATTCTTTTAAAAGACTCCTCTACTAAATCTGTAGAAGTCAAATCTCTATTTTTTAAACGAGTATGTATTTCTGTCATCGATAAATCAAATAAAGACAAACTGCCCCCTCCTTTTCTTATCCTTCCATCACAGCAGGTACCTTAAATTGTCCATTTCTGTGGTCTGGAGCATTCTTTAAAGCGACCTCTCTAGGAATTGAATCTCTTTTTTCATCTTCTCTTAACACATTGCTAAGATCTAATGCATGACTTGTAGGTTTCACATGTTCTGTATCTAGTTCATTTAACTTTTGGGCAAATTCCAAAATAGAGTTTAAATGTTCTGTATATATATCTACTTCTTTTTCGGTTAATGATAATCTGGCAAGATTGGCAACATGTTGAACTTCTTGTGTTGAAATACTCAATATGAACACCCCCTTAGACTTTAAATATTTACACGATTAAAAGAATTATATCATCATTTTAACCAATCATCATCTTTTCCTCAGGATATTTGAAATATTCTTTTCCACTTCTTTTTGCTAACGCATATCCAATCGTTAATGGCCCTAATTTCCCTATAAACATCGTTAACATAATGATAAAGCGGCCAATTGTTGTTAAATTAGGGGTAAGTCCCATACTTAAGCCAACTGTACCAAATGCAGATACCACTTCAAATAGGATCGTTAGAAAAGGTACTCCATGTTCTGTGATATCTAAGACTAATGTCATCACAATCACGATACCAAGGGCCAAAATAATAATCGTCAAAGCACGAAAAATATGATCGATCGGTAACCTTCTTTCAAAAAGGATCACATCTTGTTTCCCGAGTAGTAGAGATTTTGCCGTACTTAAAAGAATCGTTATTGTGGTAATTTTAATTCCACCACCTGTAGAACCAGGTGCAGCACCAATAAACATAAATAAGGTCATAATAAATAAAGTAGCTTGCTTTAAAGAGCCAATATCTAAGGTGTTAAAGCCAGCTGTTCTAGTTACTACAGATTGGAAAAAAGAAGCCATCACTTTTGTCCCAAAAGGCAGTTGAGCTAAGGAATGGGGATTCCCAAATTCTAATAGGAATATCAGCAAAGTACCTAATAAGATTAAAAATAAACTGACCGTTAACGTAACCTTACTATGTAAAGAGAGCTTTCGAACATGGAATTTTTTATTCCATACTTCTAAAAGTACAACAAAACCTAATCCTCCTAAAATAATCAGAGTAGCGACTACAAGATTGACAATGGGATGGTTGACATCCTCAACTAAACCTGTAGCAAACAGACTAAATCCTGCATTATTAAAAGCAGATACAGCATGAAAAGCACCATAGTAGGCTGCTTTTGCCCATCCTAGTCGTTCATGCCAACTATAAGTTAGAAAAATAGAACCGATAAGTTCAAAGAGTAATGTAATGCGAAGAAGATGTAGAGCAAGATTTACAATACCCGCCATGTGAATCTGATTACTACCCTCTTGCATCAATAATCTTTGTTTTAAACCAATTTTTTTCCCTAACAAGACAAAGATCGTAATCGCAAAAGACATAAAACCTAATCCGCCTACTTGAATTAAAAGCATAATAATGAGTTCACCAATCAGATTAAAGGTTGTCCCTGGATCAATGACATTCAGTCCAGTCACAGTTACCGCCGATGTGGCGGTAAATAAAGCTTCAATGTAATTAAGTTCAATGCCTGGTTCATGGGTAAAAGGCAGATACAATAGTAGACTTCCGATTAGGATCGTGCTTAAAAAACCTAATACAAGGATTTGAGGTGGATTAAGTTGCAATCGTTGATTCATTCTGTGACCTCCAAAACGTACAGTAAATATCCTTCTCATTATAATACTTTTTAACTAAAGAACCAATAAAGAAAACTTGACTTGTGCCAAGCCTTTAGCGTAAGCAGAAGCCTATGCTGCACTTATATGATCTACTTATAATCTTTTATACTTTCTGATAGTACAAGTACAAAACAAGGATTGCAATCATTGAAAAAAGAATGCCGATAACATAGATCAAGGTGACAGCTTGTTTTTGGGTATAACCCATTCGAATTAAGCGATGATGAGCATGGTTTTGATCGGCGATATACAAAGGCTTGCTTTGTCTTATTCGTTTAAATAATACAAGGATCGTATCCAAAATAGGAACCCCTAGTGCTAAAATAACCATCACAATGGATATTAGTGTAGCACTTTTTAAAGCTCCTTCGATGGAAATAATAGCTAATACCATGCCCAGAAAGGCAGAGCCGGCATCTCCCATAAAAATTTTTGCAGGGTAAAAATTATGCCTTAGAAAACCTAAGCTAGATCCCATTAAAATAGCAGATAAAAGTGGAGTTACCTCCTGTCCTTTTACAAAAGCAATAAGAAATAACGTCATCGACGAGATTAAGGTAATGCCGCTTGCTAACCCATCTGCCCCATCGAGAAAATTCATCATGTTCATTAAACCGATTACCCACAGTAAAGTGACAAATAAAGATAACCCAGGAGGAAAAGGAATAAATTGATCCTGTAAAGGTGAAGTGATGCCCTCAATCCGTATATCCAAAGCAAATAACAGTAATCCGATCAAAAAATGAATCAAAAACTTAGGAAAAGCAGATAAATCCTTATTCCTTGTTTTGTAATAATCATCAAGAAGGCCTATTCCCACGATAAGCAGGCCAGCAATAAAAATAGCTAGGCGTAAATTTAAGGGTTTAATCCAGATCCAAGAGGATAAGATATACCCTATAAAAATGGCGATCCCTCCAAGAAGAGGAATAGGCTCTCGATGAATTTTCCTTTGATTCGGAATATCCACAAAATGATATCTAAAAGCAATGATACGTAAAATAGGAACTAAGATCAGAACAGAAAAAAAGGCAAAAATGAATGGAAGGAGATAACTTTTCATCGCAAAGCCCCCATTATCTTTTTACCTTCTAGTCTTTACTTCCAAGCGTTCTCTTATGATACCTAATCAAAAAGATTCCTTATGAGATAAAAATGGTGAAATAAGCAATGATTTTGGCACTAGGTATAAAGATCAATTGTCCAATCAATGTTCCGACAATTTTCCCCATAATGAGTACCCCTACCATGTTAGAGATATTTAAGTAACTTTTTTTGTCATGGATCACTTCATCTGTTAAAAGTGCAACTTGAGGGTCAACGAAAACGGTATAAAGAATGGTTGCGATTCCGTTAATAATCCCGGAAGACATGACCGCTCTTGTTGCATGCTCAGGTACAAGCAAGGAGGCAAACATGGCAGCCAAGACCCCTACCGTATAGATGGCTGTTATTGCGATTTGCAAGATAATCAGCCTTTTTGGTACACCTGCAATTCGGAACCGATGTATATTAACACGAGGTGGGGAAAACTCTTTCCCTATCCTTCTGATTTTCCCAATCGTTAAGGTTCTTCTCAAAAGATGAGGAATCGATCCATACAATTCAAGCTTCACAATCGCCTGAGAAAAGATACGAATAAACGTTGGAATTAATAGCGCCCCTAAGAAGCTTCCGATTGTTGCAGAAAGAATAATCAAGCGAAATCTTGTCTCAACCCAACCCAAATCTCCAGTTTGTGCGCCATAATCCACGAAACCTCCAGCTAATGGGCCTTGAACCATATTGGATGTTCTAGAAATAAGTACGAGAATATTGAACAAGGACAAAGCCAAAGCTAACCTTCTCGTTCGAACTCCTGCCAAGCGCACCGAATAGGAGAAGGTATCAATCATATGGATAATAATGGTCAATGAACTAACAATGATTAAGTCTTGTAACATCGTCATAAATAAGATCCGTCCTTTTAACTTTGCAAAAATAAGTTCATCCTATTATACCCCCAAATAAGACGATTGCAAACGATAAGAGATGCTATTTTTCTAGCATCTCTTTTTCGCGAGGTCATATTATTTAAATCAACTTATAGTTTTTCGGAGATCGATTTTAGTTGCATAAAGAGTAAGAGATAGTCTTGCCCACCTGTTTTTGAGTCTGTACCAGACATATTAAAGCCACCAAATGGATGAGCGCCTACAATAGCTCCTGTCGATTTACGGTTGAAGTAGAGGTTACCACAATGTAATTCTTCACGACCTTTTTCAATCGTTTCTCTGCTTCTTGCAAAGAGTGAACCAGTTAAACCATATTCTGTGTCATTAAAAATCCGTACCCCATCCTCAAAATCTTCTGCCTTAATTACTGCTAACACAGGGCCAAAAATTTCTTCTTGACCAATCACTGCTTTGGAATCAACGTCAGCAATAATCGTTGGTTCAATAAAGTAGCCAACTGAGTCATCACTATTTCCACCCAAAACAAGACGTCCTTCTTTTTTACCTATTTCAATGTAACGGTTGATACTATCAAAAGCAGCTTTATCTATCACAGGGCCAAAATTATTTTTTACATTGACTGGGTCACCGATAGAAAGAGCCTTTGCTTTCTCAGTAACTAAGTTTAATACCTCATCGTATACGTCTTTATGGACAATAGCCCTAGAACATGCAGAACATTTTTGCCCTTGGAACCCATAGGCAGATGCAACGATTGCATTAGCGGCATCATTTAAATCAGCATCATGATCGACTAAAATTGCATCTTTACCACCCATTTCAGCAATGACACGTTTGATCCATTTTTGACCAGGGCTAATCTTTGCTGCCTTTTCAGTAATGCGTAAACCAATTTCACGAGAACCGGTAAAGCTAATAAATCTAGTTAATGGATGCTCTACTAAATAATCTCCTACTTCGCCACCACTTCCAGGTAGATAGTTAACCACTCCAGCAGGAATGCCCGCCTCCTCAAGAAGTTCAGCAAATTTAGCTGCAATAACTGGGGTTGCACTCGCTGGTTTTAAAATAACGGTATTTCCTGATACAACCGCACCTGTTGTCATCCCAACCAAGATCGCTAACGGAAAGTTCCATGGTGGTATAATGATTCCTACTCCTAATGGTATATAAACAAGGTCATTTGTTTCACCATCTAGTGGAGTAACCTTTTGTGGCCCTGCTAAACGAACCATTTCACGGCCATAGTATTCCATGAAATCAATTGCTTCTGCTGTGTCTGCGTCTGCTTCAGCCCAACTCTTCCCAGCTTCATAAACCATTGTAGCAGAGAATTCGTGTTTACGTCGACGAAGAATCGCTGCTGCCTTGAATAGTAACCGAGCCCGGCCTTCTGCAGGGAACCTTTTCCATTCTTCAAACTTTTTCGCTGCCTCTTGAATCGCTTTTTCGGCTAATTCTTGATTTGCTTTGGAAACCACACCAATGACTTCATCTTTTTTTGCAGGGTTATAGGATACGATTTTTTTCTCGGTAAAGATTTTTTCTCCATTTATAATTAAAGGATATTCTTTTCCTAATTCTGACTTCACAAGTTCTAATGCAGCCTCAAAAGCTTTTCGATTTTCCTCTTTTGAAAAATCCGTAAGTGGTTCTGGCGTAAACTCTTTAATCATACAATCAGCTCCTTTTATTTTTCTTTAGAATTTTGGAAGAAATGTTTTTCACAAATTTGATTATATTCTCACTCCCCCCTTTTCATTAAAAATCATATTTTCTCATATATTTTATATGCAAAAATAATGCCAAGTTTAATCAATCCCATACTTTTTCATTTTATTGTATAGGGTTGCGCGTGAAATCCCTAACATCTTAGCAGCTGCACTTTTGTTACGATAGGTCGTTTGTAAGGCTTGGCGTATTTTCCATTCTTCCTGTTTTGTTTCATCTAGTGTTGAATCTAGTAATTGCTGTTTAGTAACGGAAACCCCTTTTTTAAGAATATGATGTAAATGGTAAGGTTCAATTCTCTCCTCTTCACCCGCTAAAATAATTAAACGCTCTGCAACATTCCGAAGCTGTCGAATATTCCCTCGCCATTCATCATGTAAAAAGATCGACATTACCTTTGCGGAGATTTTAGGTACATTGGTATCATATTTAAAGGAAAATTCCTTTAAAAAGAGTGTTAATAGATCAGGGATGTCCTCTGCTCTTTCCCGTAATGGTGGGATATATAATGAAATGACATTTAAACGATAATATAAATCCTCTCTAAACTTACCCGTAGCTACCATTTCCTCCAAATTGCGATTGGTTGCAGTAATAATCCGCACATCTACAGGAATTGCTGTATTTCCACCTAGACGGTAAAATTGTTTTTCTTGTAAAACACGTAAAAGCTTAACCTGTAAATCTAGTGGTAACTCCCCAACCTCATCTAAAAATAGCGTTCCTCCTTTGGCAAGGTCAATTTTCCCTTTTTTTCCTTCCTTTATTGCCCCTGTAAAGGCACCTTTTTCATAGCCAAACAGCTCACTTTCAAAGAGTGAAGCTGGGATTGCCCCACAGTTTATGGCTACGAAAGGAAGGTCTGCTCGCCTACTTCCTTTATGAATCGCTTCAGCAAATAACTCCTTTCCTACTCCACTTTCTCCAGTGATCAATACAGTGGCATCTGTTTTTGCTACTTTTTTTGCTATAGCAATGGTTTCTTTAATCACATGGCTTTTCCCTTTAATCTTTTCAAACGGATCGACTGAGTAATTCTTTTCATATTTATTTTCTAAATCATGAATATATGCTTTAGTCGTTGACAACTCCTCGTTTAAGCGTACGACATCACTAATGTCCCGTTCTACCGATATTCCGCCTATTAACCTACCTTCCATATAAACAGGGGTAGCATTGATTAGAACATGAACATTGGGAATAGGCTGGTTATATTTGTGCTTGATTTTTAAACCCTTATTGAGGGTTTGCTTTAAAACAACTGCATCTTCTTGGAAAAACTTCGTAATTGGCTGTCCTAAAACCTCCTGTGTTTTAAAACCATAAAACTGCTCAGAGGCTGTATTCCAGGTAACAATATCCCCATTAGCATTTACCCCTGTAACCGCATCACTAATCGATAAAAGCAGTGCTTCATAATAGGCTTGGGTCATCTTCCAAGCTTGAAAAAGTGTTAAAACCAAGCGTTGAAAAGGAATCCAAGCAATGATTTCCCCATCTTGCTCTAAGCCAATATCTTTTCCCTCTTCTAGCTGATTTAAATCTGCTAAAGTTGCCTCGTAGGGAAAAAGATTCAAGTTTGTCATCTTTTTTGTTTTATCCCATGGTTCTGCGATATCTTTTAGCTTTAACACTTGCTGAAGCATGACTCCCACTCCCGTTATACAATTTTGTTAATATTATTTATATTTTAAACAATATTGTAAAAATCGACTAGACACTTATACAAAAAATTTTGTCTATTGATTATTTTTATTCTCTTTGGAAAATTGGCATAAAAATTGCTTAAAAATTGCTTATTGAATAGTTAAATCATTTTTAGCCGCATAGAAAGAAAAATCGTAAAAAAAAGTGAGGTAGAGGAGTATGGCCTTTGAACAATTAGGTCGTAAAGTCGTTTTAGGGATAGCAAGCAATAAAGCAGTCACCAATGTGGTTACAAAGCATGGTATGAGAATGGGGGCAAAGCGCTTTATCGCTGGAGAGAGCTTAGAGCAAGCTGTAGAAATGGTCAAACAGTTAAATAAGGAAGGACTTCTAGTTACCTTAGACCATGTGGGAGAAAGCGTATCCACAAAGGATGAAGCGATACAAGCAACCGATGAGGCGATCCGAATTTTTGAAATGATCGAACAACATCAATTACAATCCAATGTTTCTGTCAAACTCACCCAGCTTGGGTTAGGTATTGACCATGATTTTTGTTATCAAAATATGGACCGAATTGTAGCCGCAGCTAAAGAACGTAACAATTTTGTCAGAATCGATATCGAAGACTCTCCAGTCGTTGACATTACGATAGATATTTTTAAACGTGTATTAGCCAAATACGGCAAGGAACATGTAGGCTTAGTCGTTCAATCTTACCTTTATCGAACAGAAAAAGACGTAGAAGGACTAGGAAAATTAGGGGCAAGCCTCCGCATCGTTAAAGGCGCCTATAAGGAACCTAAGGAAGTTGCTTTCCCGCTAAAGAGAGACGTAGATGCCAATTATAATAAAATCGTGGCCCTCCATTTAAAAAATGGCCATTATACAGCTGTTGCTACTCATGATGAAAAAATTATTCAGGAGACAAAACGCTTTGTCAAAGAAAATAACATTTCCAATGATCAATTTGAATTTCAAATGTTATATGGGGTTCGTAATGGGTTACAACGTGAATTAGTAAAAGAAGGGTATAAAGTAAGAGTATATACCCCTTATGGAAAGCATTGGTATCCTTACTTCTCAAGACGTATTGCCGAAAGACCTGCTAATGGGCTATTCATTCTAAAAAGTTTGTTTAAATCTTAAAGGATTGTATATTCCAACGCACTCCGTTGTCCATACCTATACATTCCCACTCATCTTGTAATGAAATGAAAGTGGCTTAGTACTACAAAAAATAACGTACCTTACAACTAGGTAGGGTACGTTATTTTTTGACGTATAAGTGTACTATGTCAAATACTTTTTTAAAGTAATTTAGCACTTTTTGAGCATAGTAAACATAACTATAATTTGTAAAATATTACAAATTATAGTTGACAGATAACCTATTTATACATTAGCCACCCTTTCTGACTAAACCAAAACCAGGTACAGTAAATAATAAGCGGACGTCAGTTTGGAGTAATAAAGTCTCAATATTTTGCTTTCTTATAAGACTATCTTTTCATTGTTTTCTTTCCGAATGCCACGGCTAAAATAATGATCAGACCTTTTACAATCATTTGCTGGCTTACATCCAGCCCCATGATAATTAGTCCGTTATTGATCGTACCAATCATCAATGATCCAACAATCGTTCCGATGATTGTACCGACTCCGCCAAATAAGCTGGTTCCACCTAGAATAACAGCTGCAATAACGGAAAGTTCGTCACCTTCACCAAAAGAAAATCTTCCTGCATTCATTCGACCTGCATATAGAAGTCCGGCTAAGCCAGCCATTGCGCCTGTGCCCAGGAATACCAACAGCTTAATTCGCATTGTCTTAACACCTGAGAATCTTGCAGCATTTTCATTTCCGCCTGTTGCCAGCACTTGTCGTCCAAATGACGTTTTACGAAGTAAAACATGAGCAATGATAGTAAAAACTAATGTCCAAAGAAGCAAAACTGGAATAGGGCCAATATCACCTGAACCAAAAATGAAATTGAAATTTGCGTCAGTAATGGGCACCGGTGCGGTGTCAGTTATCCACATTGCAGAACCCTTGATGGCTCCCATTGTCCCCAGCGTTACGAGAAATGAAGGAATGGCAACTTTTGTTACCAGTAAACCATTGACAAGTCCTACCAAAAGCCCTGTACCTACACCACCAATCAGCCCTCCCAATATACCATAACCGGCTTGGAGAGCTAAAGCCCCTACTAGCGAAGATAATGCGGCTATTGAACCTACTGACAGGTCTATTTCACCTGTGCTGATTACAAATGTCATGGCAAGAGCCATTAAGGAAATAGTTGTTGTTTGTCTTACAATATTTAATAAGTTTCCTGATGTTAAAAATCCCTCATCAAATAATGTAATAGAAAAATAGATTAACACCCCAACAAAGGCAAAATAAACAATATAATTTCTCCATTCAAATTTTCTTAGCACTGGGATTGATGGTTTTTCGAAATTAGAAACCTTGGATAGCATATTGTAATTCCTCCTCTGATTTAATCTCCCTTCGTTTCATCTCCTTTTTAATTTTCCCTTCATGCATGACAACAACGCGGTCACTCAATGCAAGAAGTTCTGGGAGTTCTGAAGAGATAACAAGAATCGCCTTGCCACTTTCAGCCATTTCTCTGATGATATCGATGATCTCGGTTTTAGCGCCAATATCTACACCAATTGTGGGTTCATCCAGTAATAATACGGTAGGGTTATTAGCCAGCCACTTAGCGAGAACAATTTTTTGCTGATTTCCGCCTGATAGCAAGTTCACTTGTTTAAAAATATGATCAGTTTTGATATTCAACTTTTTAACCAATTGTTTACTAATTTCATTCGATTTTTTATTATCAATAAATAGGCCTTTTTTTAACTTGGAAAGAATCGGAAGTATCATATTATCTCTCACACTATGTTCAAGAACCAGTCCCTGCAGACGCCTGTCTTCTGGAATTAAAGCAATACCCGCTTCAATGGCATCCTTTGCACTCTTAATGGATTGCTTTTTTCCGTTAACGTAAATTTCTCCTCTGTCAATCGGATCAATACCAAATAGGCAACGAACTAATTCCGTTCTTCCGCTTCCCATCAAACCTGCGATTCCCACAATTTCACAAGGTTGAATCTTAAGATTGATATCTTGAACTTTATCCCCTGCGCTTAAGTTTTTAACTTCAAAAATTGGGGGTACCTCTGTTGAGAAATGACGTTCCTGCCATTCAAAGGCCTGGTCAAACTCCTTACCCACAATATGTTGAATGACAGTATCAAGATCAGTTTCACTGATTGTTTCTGTTGTGATATACCTTCCATCTCGTAATATCGTAATTCTGTCACATATCTGAAAGATTTCATCCATCCTGTGTGATATATAAATGATGGAATAGCCCTTTGCTTTCAATTTATTAATAAAACTAAACAGTACTTCGGTTTCTGTTTTGGTTAATGAAGAGGTTGGCTCATCCATTATTAATATTTCCGCTTCTTGAGAGAGTGCTTTAGCAATTTCTGTCATCTGCCAATAGCCAACTCCCAGGTTTTGAACAATATCAGATGGTTTGATATCGACCCCTAATTCTTTGAGCAGTTTTTCTGTTTTCTTCTCACATTCCTTATCATCGAGAAGCCCTAATGATGTCTTCCCCTCTCGAGTGAGAAAGATATTTTGGGCGACCGTAAGTGTTGGAATTAAACTAAACTCTTGGAATATCATCGATATTTTATTTGCTTTAGCATCATCAAAACTCTTAATACTCACTGGCTTTCCTTCAATGAAAATATCACCTTTATCTGCTGTATAAACGCCAGTAAGTATTTTCATTAATGTAGACTTCCCGGCACCATTCCCACCCATCAAAGCATGCACTTCACCTTTTTTTACGGAGAAATCGACCTTGTCAAGAACGGTAATGCCATTAAACGCTTTACAGATATTTTTCATTTCAAGTACAGGCTGGTCCATATGAGTTCACCTTCTTTTATTTATAGAGGCTGCTCAGCAGCCTCTATCATATATTTGTCGTAAAACAGAATTATTTAATTACATCTTGAGTGGTTGCTGGAGCATCTACCCGTATATAAGCTTTCACACATCCAAAATATTTTCTTTCGTTGCTTTAATAGCTGGGCTTTTTATTGCTTCACCCCCCAAAACAGGGATGAAAACAAATTTTTCTCTTACCAAACATGTATTCCCTTAACAATTGAGTGGAACCTTTTTTAATCATTTAAAAGAAAGAATATTTATTCTTGCAGACATTCGTACTCAATGAATCTTATCTAAACTTTGTGGTTGAACAGTTAGACATACTGTTCAAGGACAAAACATTTTTAAAGGATTTCTACTTAAAACCAATTGTTTAATGTTCATTAGTAGATATAACTGATGCCGCTGCACTGCTTAAATATCGATACTCCAATAATCCTTGAGGAAAGAAAAACTTCAAACCTTTCCAATCAAAAGAAAAAAGTTGAACTTTCCAAATTCTATTTAATTTTTCCATTGGTTCCTGGACAATGACTGAATGATATTCATCAGAATCTCGTGCTAATGATGCGGCTAAGTTCAGGTTCAAGTACTTAGATGAGATCTTTGATGATTCGCGGTTAAGCCCACCACATCTCAGTTAGTTGCTCCCTAAACAAGATGCCTTTTAACAAAGAGATAGCTTTCCCCAATCCTTCATCAACGGAAGCAAGCATATCTTCATGTTCAATCGAAATAACATAATCGTAGCCAATGGCACGAAGAGCACTTACAATATCCTTCCACATTTTTTCATCATGCCCGTAACCGACTGAACGGAATGTCCACGAGCGGTCCAAAATTTCACTGTAATGTTTCGTATCCAAAACACCATTCACACTAATATTAGCCTGATCTAAATACGTATCTTTCGCATGGAAGTGAAAGATTGCATTTTCCCGGCCTAGCTTTTTAATGGCTTCTACCGGATTAATTCCCTGCCACACAAGGTGGCTTGGATCAAAATTTGCCCCAATGCTTTCACCAGCATGTTCTCTTAATTTCAGTAATGTTTCCGGATTATAGACGACAAAGCCCGGGTGCATTTCAAACGCGATTTGATTAATTCCGTGTATCCCGGCAAATTTTACCTCTTCTTTCCAATATGGAATTACAATTTCATTCCATTGCCAATCAAGCACTTCTGCATATTCCGGCGGCCACGAACATGTCACCCAGTTTGGATATTTTGCGTTTAGTTGATCACCGGGACATCCAGAGAATACATTAATGACAGGCACTTCCAGGCGTTCCGCCAATTGAACGGTCTTTCTCCAAACATTATGAGCCTCTCTTGACACTTGTACATTTGGATGAAGTGGATTCCCATGGCAGCTTAGTCCGCTGATGGTTAATCCCCTGCTTTCGATTGCATACTTAAACGTTCTAATTTTCCCGGGATTCTCTAATAATTCATCTGGATTACAATGTTTATTCCCAGGAAAATTTCCTGTCCCCAGCTCAATGGCCTCAACACCCATTTCAGATAATTTATCTAGCATAACTTCGAAAGGAAGATTCTGATAAAGGACCGTAAATACACCTAATTTCATTAGACAACCTCCTTCTCCACCTGGACTTTCACCCATTTTTGCTGCTCATGACTTTCTAAGATGGCTTCGGTGATACACATAGATAAATGGCCATCTTCAAATGTCGCGAAATTCGGCTTATCTTTTTCTAGGTCTTTGCCTTCCCTGATAAAGGTATAGTAATTCAACATCATATTTTTTAGAGCATCCGGCCAGCCCTCATTATGACCACCCGGGTGATGGATAGATGATCTTGCTTCTGCTAAAAACAGGGAAGGATCTGCTAGAAGGAATTCATTTGGCTTGTCCCGGTATCCCATCCATAATTTCTCCGGTTCTTCCTGGTTCCAGAAAGCTGAGCTTTTGCTGCCAGCGATTTCAAAGCTGAGTCTGTTTTTGCGTCCGGCACTTACTTGAGAAACAGTAAATACTCCTCTGGACCCATCTTCGAAGCGAACTAGAACGGCGGCATAGTCTTCAGTAGTGATGGGAACATCTTCATAAATATCTTCTTCTACACTCTGAATTCCAAAAGTCGCTGTTGCTGACTTTGGTTGTTTTCTTACCGGTATCACCGTTGCCAAATCTGCGAATACTTCCATAATTCGTTTGCCGGTAACATATTGAACCGTATCGCACCAATGGGAACCAATATCCGCTACTGCCCGCGATTTTCCACCCACCTCAGGAGCTAAACGCCAATTGAAATCTGTCTCATACAATAACCAATCCTGCAAGTAGCTTCCGTATACTAGATTCACTTTTCCCAGGTCACCGTTTGCGATCTTCGCATGCAAGTTTTGCACACTTGGAAATTGCCTATAATTGAAGTTCACACCATGGACGACACCATGTTTTTTGGCTAATGCCAGCAACTCTGCTGATTCTTTACTGTTCATAGCTAGTGGCTTTTCAGAAACGACATGCTTTCCAGCTAAAATAATCTCTTTATTTAATACAAAGTGAAGATGATTCGGAGTACAATTATGGATCACTTGAATTTCGCTGTCCTGAAGCATGTCACGGTAGTCGCCATACGCTTTTGGAATCCCAAGTTCTACAGCTTTTTTCTCAGCCTGCTCCTGGCTGATTTCTGCCAGTCCAACCACGTCAACAAATCCAAGCCTTCTTATTGCTTCTATATGAGTTGGCCCGATAAAGCCAGTCCCGATGATTCCAACTTTAATATTTTTCATATCTTTTCCCCCTCGTATTATATTTAAGCCCTTTTTTTAAGCCTATATTTTCTCACTTTCCCTGCTGTAAATTGTTCAAAAGATCTCGTTTGGGACAATCGATCTTTTTTATTTGTTTCTGTAGGATTCGTATCACTTCAATCGATGTTCCAAGCAGAATATCTATAGAATATTTCATAACCTTATTAAGCGGTAGGAAGAATTAACTGCTCTTTGAATAGATTTAGCAATTTGTTTCGAATCGTTGAAGCGATTCTTGCCTTTCTCTTGAAGGAAGTTGACCAAATGTTTCTGCATTCTTACGGAAGATGATAATTCACTGTCACGTAATGGGAATCAATACCTACAGTATTACTTAGTTAAAGCCACCAACTCTGTAAAGAAGGTATGTTCCCGAATATCAAGAATACTACGTAAAGAAATTTAGGGAAGTACCGAAACATCAACACAAAAGAGCACTCGTTCTAACCGCAAGAAAATTTGTGCGTTTGGTAGGATGCTCTACTACGCAATCACAATTCTAAAAGCGAAAGAGAGCGTAGATAGATGAAGTGTATAACTTCCAAAACCCTTTAAATAATTCCAGTAATTAACAATAACTTACTAATCTAGTTTGATGCAGCCTTTTTTCTGAAATCTGTTCTTTAATTACTTAGTATTTTTCGCTTGACATATTACCGCAGGTCTGTTCAACAAACCTATTACTCGATTATAAATCGTATTTTTGCAGCGCAGTAAGATATATCGATAACGGAAATACTTATATTTCCCGTAACTGTCAATGTCGGGATTAAACGTTAACATGAAAGATATTTGATAATATTGTCTCTCTCATACTAGATATTCCGGCCAAATCACTATTTTTTGAAGAGGCTCCTCCAATGAGAAGCCTCTTTTATATCGTTATTTTACTTTTTCTACAGTTTTTTAAAGATTTACCCATACGCCTTTTTCAGCTGATTCAAGAATTGCATCTGCTATAACTTCAATGCGGTATCCATCATTGAAATTTGGTGAAACTTCTGTATCTTCTACGATGGATTTAAAGAAGTCATAGATTTCAATAATTTTTGTTTCTCCGTAGCCAATACCTAATGCAGGAATCGGCCATAATCCTTCTCCGTATGGGTGAGGCGGACCAGTATAGATTGTTCTGAAGCCCTTTGCATCTCCCGGATCGTCAGCGAAACAAACTTGAAGCTCATCACGGCGTTCATAATTAAAAACTAATGACCCTTTATCGCCATGTATTTCAAATGTTAAGTAGTTATTGCGACCCCATGCATTCCGGGTTGCTTCAATACTTCCAATGGCGCCATTTACAAATTTTACCAACGTTATAAACTCATCATCCACATCCACAGCAGCTTTCGGTACATCTGCACCACTTTTAACGGTACCTAATTTATCGACTCCGCCTGACTGAACTGGTCTCTCCGGAATCCATGTTTTTTTCACTGCATTCACATCGGTGATTTCACCAACTAAGTAACGCGCAAAATCAACTACGTGCGTGCCAATATCACCTAAAGCACCGGATCCAGCAACTTTTTTCTGGAAACGCCAGGATAAAGGTGAATTTGGATCCGCAGACCAGTCCTGCAGATAAGTCCCGCGGAAGTTAAGAATTTTCCCTATTTTTCCTTCTTCAATAAACTTTTTCGCAAGAGCAACGGCCGGCGTTCTTCTGTAATTGAAAGCAACCATATGCTTGACGCCTGCAGCTGTTACTGCATCCAACATTGCCTTTGCTTCTTCAGCACCCAATGCCAACGGTTTTTCACAAATAACATGTTTGCCTGCTTTTGCGGCAGCAATCGCAATTTCAGCATGAGTATTATTTGGCGTCACAATATCAATGATATCGATATTGGGATCGTTCACTACCTTTCTCCAATCAGTAGAATAATGATCAAATCCCAATTTGGCAGCTGCATCCTTTGCTAATTCTTCTGTTACATCCACTATGGTGTGGCGATGAGGGATAGCTGGCGCCGGCCAAAAGAACATTGGCATTCCTGCATAAGCGAGTGCATGTGCTTTTCCCATAAATCCTCCACCAATCATACCCACGTTTAGTTTTTTCATTTAAATAACCTCCCTGCAAATTAATAATTGAATAAACTTATTTCACAGCATTTCGGACCGCGTCCGGAGCATCCTTGTGGTAAACTAGCTTCCATGAATCCAAAACATTCTCTTTGGTTACTTTTAAGGCTGGAACTGCAACATACTCAGGTGCCTCTTTACCAAGCAATCCATAGCCGGCTAAAATAGCCTCTGCAATTCCCTGGTCATATGGCAGCTGTGCGCCGAGACCTTTAATAATTCCGTCTGCAGCAATATCCATAGCAACGTTTGTTCCTAAATCAATTGTTGTAATCACAAAATCGTTCTTCTTCCCGGCAGTACGCGCTGCTGCCAGAGCACCTTCAGCTGGAACGTCCCAAACGACAAACATTCCATCCAGATTAGGATTTCTTGTCAGCATCCCCGATGCCACTTTCTCACCATCGTTAGGGGCTAATATACCGCCGCGATCAACTATTTTTATATCCGGATATTTTTCCTTGATTGTCTTTTCAAATGCTTCTGTGCGCTGTTTAGTGACGAAGTAATCTGCATCATGATAAATAACACCAATATTTCCTTTTCCGCCAAGCTTTTCAGCCATAATCTCCGCTGCCTGTACACCATTGCCATAGTTGTCAGCAGAGACAACGCTCACATAATCCTTGCCTGCTTCCAATCCGTTTGGTTTATTATCCATAAATACAACTTTCACTCCGGCATCTGCCGCTTTTTTAAATGCAGACGCTGTCGAAACAGGGTCGACAGGTATACCTACGATAATATCTGGCTTTTTTGCTAAAACCGTTTCGATATCGGATACTTGTTTTTCAGCTTTGAATTGTGCATCCGTAACGGCTACCACTTCAATTCCCATTTTTGCAAATGTTGCTTTTAAGCCATCGATTTGTGCAGTCGCCCAGTCATTGCCGGCATAGTGCATAACAAGAGCCGCTTTGTAGTTGCCATCTTTAATTTTTTGAACTTCTTCTTCTGTGAGTTGTAGCGTTTTTGCTGAAACAGCCGTTTCACCACCGGGGCCTTTACTTAATATTTCCTGATCAGGTATCTCCTGGTTAATAGTTATTGGACCTGAGCTGACGGTTGTTTCTTTTGTTTCTGTGCCCTCATCCTTTATATTTTTTGGATTTGAAGAACTGCCCTGGCTGCAGCCTGCAAGTGCAAGAATGGCAATCAATAGAATCATAGCAAACATCGATAAAAATTTTTTCATAATGATCCCCCTTGTAATCTAATAAAATTAAGCTTGCTTTAAAGCTTCAAACTTTGAAAGAAATTGACGGCTAATTTCTGCACCGTGTTTTGGATCCGGATAGCTGTCTAATTCAACAGTGATCCAGCCATCATATCTGACTTTATCTAACACTTTCAGCATTTCATCAAATTTTTGATGCCCTTCCCCCAATGGCAAAAACTCACCATTTTGATAGTCTTTGAAATGAACATATTTGATACGATCAGCGTATTTTTTGATAACCTCTACCGGGTCTCCCCCACCTGCTTCAATATGTGCCGTATCAGGACATAGATTAATTGTTGTTAATGGCATTAATTTATCTAGCTGCTCGGGTGACTGTACACAAGTTCCTAAATGAGGGTGGTAGCTTGGTATGAGATTATATTTTTTAGCAATTTCTGCTACTTGATTAAGAGCATTCCCCAATTCTATGTAATCGCTTTCTAAAATGCCGTTTGAACGGATTGCCCCGCCGCCTACAACAAGATGTTTTGCACCCAGTTTTGACGCAAAAGCTGCTACCTCTTCTATTTTTAATAATTCTTCTTCCAAAATTTCTCGAAAAATAAAATTCCCACCTGAATACACACCGATAAAATCCAGTGAATTCTCATTTACTAATTCTTTAAATTTTTCTGGATTATCTTTATATTGCATAAGATTCCCATCAAAGATTTCAAAGCCTTTATAACCTGTTGCAGCAATATCTCTCAATGCTTCTTCTGACGAACCATTTGCCAGATAATAAAGATCTTTCACGGAAGTTACACCTGCTGGATGGCCAATCACGCCTCCCCAAGTATTGGTTTGGTATCCTAATTTCATGTTTATCCCTCCATTTTTTGAAAATTTATGCTTAACAACCACTTCAAACACAACCTGGAAAACTGAATCACCTCCTTAAATTGTAATCGATTACAACATTTATAAAAAATTAAGTATTTATTTTTATCGTGTATAAAGTGTAATTTATGGTTTAGTTTAAAAATGTAATCCATTACATTTTCTTTGATAAAAGGAATGTCTCTTAAGGACATCCTCTGCTGGATTCACGAATAATCAGTTTATCTTCTAAAATATACTGTTTTTTTTCTAATTTCTCCTTATTGATCAGCTTAATTAGTAATTCCATCGCCTTAATGCCGATATCAAACGTCGGCTGTTCAATCGTTGTAAGCTCAGGTTCAAAGATAGAGGCAAATTTTATATCATCAAATCCAACAACCGACAGATCTTCAGGTACTTGTAATCCCCTTTTTTTAATTGCTTTGATTGCTCCAATTGCCATTTCATCGTTTGCAGCGAATACAGCTGTCGGCGGTTCATCTAGCGCCAAAAATTTTGACATTAGATTAAAGCCGCTTTCGTAGGAAAAATCGCCCTCTTGGATGAGTATCGGGTCAACCTGGAGGCTATGCTGCGACATCGCCTGTTGAAATCCCTTTAATCGGTCCCTTCCTAACACTACATTCAGTGGCCCAGAAATAAACCCGATTCTTTTATGGCCTAATTCAATTAAATGTTCTGTTGCCTTTCTAGCACCACTGATATTATCAATCGAAATAGTAGGAATTTGTGAACCTTCAAAGTATTCACACGCAAGTACAACCGGGAATTCTTTTGCTATTTCATCTATTAGTTTTCCATCCATCCTTGCAGTTAAAAGAATCATTCCATCTGCTTTTTTTTGACGCAGAATATTCAAAAACCCTCTTTCAATCTCCACATTATTATGAGCATCCCCAAGCAGAACCTGATATCCATTTTTCATAGCAACAGCTTCTATCCCTCGAAGTAAATTAGAAAAGAAAGTATTCGTAATATCAGGAACAACAACAAGTACTGTTTTTGTTTCTAATCTTCTAAGCTGCCTTGCCAACATATTAGGTTGATAATTTAGTTTATTTATTGCTTCTAGAACTTTTTCCGTAGTCTCCCGTTTAACAGTTCCCGAGTTACTTAATACTCTTGAAACCGTAGCAGTAGAAACATTCGCCATTTTCGCAACATCAACAATTCTTACCATTTATCTTCCTTGTTCCTTTCGAAATTATACTTCAATTGTAATCGATTACATTCTTAATTGCAACAATTATTTAAAAATTTATAAACTATTATAAATTAGGTTCAAAAGGTGCTAAATTACTTTAAAAAAATATTTGAATAGTATACTTATACGTCAAAAAAGAACGTACCTTATTTTTTAAGGATACGTTCTTTTTGTTATTCATTATTTTGTAGGATTAATCCCTATAAATATGGACAAAGTCATCACCATTTGCTTGCCTAATATAAATCGCCTTTGGTTGGTCGATCGTTTGAACATAAAGGTTGATTTGACTGTCTGTGGGGAAATATTTAGAAATCAATGCAATTGCAAATTGGGTAAATTGAATCACTTCAACGGTAGAGTCAAACTCAGTATTTACATTGATTGTCAATTCAATTAAGTTACCATTTACAAATCTGGCCAAGCCAGTTAGCCCTGCAAATCCTGGGAGATACTCATTTAACTGATCTTTTAACTGGTTAAAGCCAAGAGATATATCGCCTTCACTACCATTATATGAACTTCCTTTTGCAGGTAGGAAAAGATAAGACTCTTCTATATTTGTCCAATCATCTATACTATTTTCCTTTTCTTTTACTTCTCCTTTTAAGATAAAAGTTCCAGGGAGTTTCATATCAAATTCTTCAGCTTTCACAATCCCAAACAAAATAGAAGGATCTGTTACTTTCTTCCGTACCATGGACAAGATTTTATTTGCAATTTCTTTCGATCTCTCCCTAATCTGATCATCGGTATAGGACTTTATCGTTTCTCCTTCCTGATAAACAGAGGACACGAATAATCCAACCACAACCCCGCCATAAGTTCCATCTTCATGTAAGTAATCATGTTCAACGACAGAATAAAGAAAATCTTGGTATTGATCTAGAATCGGTTCAATCTCATTCATCGTTAAAACTTGTCCTTCTTGAAAAACAAATTCGCTAGGATCGTATTCATTTTTTGCTATTTCAATTAAACCTAGTTCGAATTTGTTGGAATCTAGACGTCTAGGAAGTTCCTTTAACATTCCAGCAATTGGACTTGGCTTATATGGCAAAACACCACGGTAATATTCTTCGTTTACCTTTACGTCTGGCGCAATAATAGAAGTAGGTTCCATCGCTTCATTCTGTTTTTGACTATTTTCAAGTGGTTGCCAAATGGAACAACCGCTAAAGATAAACGTAAAAGAAAATAAAAGGATAAATAACCTTTTCCTCTTAAATCGCATGAAAAAGCCTCCTTATCTATGTTGCAGACTACCTTTGTCCATTTTATCACTGATAACAAGTGTTTGCATCTATCAAAATTTTTCTATACAATGAATCTCAAAGGGATAGAGAAAGGGATTGTTCATGAAGCATTATGCGGTAAAAGTTCTAATTACAATCGGTATCATTATTGGTATTTTATTGATACCTTTGGTCTTTTATTTTGTTTTTCCACATTTTATTCCGTTTATCTTTGCTTATCTATTTGCATTGATGTTAGAACCCATTAACCTCTGGTTAATGAAAATGACAAAACTAAAACGAAGCATTGCTGTTAACATTACTTATTTCCTCTTTTTGGGTACTTTTTCCTGGTTAGTTTATATGATTGTTACACGGATCAGCATTGAAATGGTGAATTTGATTCAATATATCCAAAAGAATATTCCGAATATCCAGCTTTGGTTCTTCCATATATATCGACAAACGCAAGATGTGATTCAGATGCTCCCTACTGAAGTATCAACGCAAATTAACCAATCTTTTACTCAATTTATCAACGATTTAGCCAACATGGACCTATTATCTACGATAGGAACTCAAACCTATAATATTACAACAGCGATACCAAACTACTTTATTACACTGATTCTCTTTTTTGTTTCTCTCTTCTTAATTAGTTTAAATCTTCCTTATATAAATCGGAAGTTTTTTAGCTATTTTAAAAAAGAATCAAAAGCAAAGTTAGAGATTATTTTAAAAGATATCCGAGTTGCAACCTTTGGTTTCTTACATGCACAAGTCATTCTTAGTTCGATTACTTATATCATCAGCTTAATTGGATTAGTTCTATTAAATGTAGGCTACGCTTCTGCGATCGCTTTGTTGATTGTTGTAGTCGATATTTTACCGATTCTAGGTACTGGTTCTGTACTTATGCCATGGGCTATTTTTTCAATTACAAAAGGAAATACCCTTTTAGGAATCGGATTAATTGTTCTCTTTATCGTGATTACTGTGGTACGACGAGTAATCGAACCAAAAATATTAGGAGAAAGAATTGGATTGGATCCATTAACCACATTAATTAGTATTTGGGTAGGATTTAAAGTACTGGGTATCCTTGGTGTTTTCCTAGGTCCATTATTGTTGATTCTTTATAAGGCATTAGTCAAAGCAAAAGTAATTCGTTATCGGCTTAAAATATAACAATACCCATAAGGGGACTCATAAATAAAAAAGGTTTGTATATTCCATCGCGCTCCGTCATCCGTGCCCTTCTATGAATAAAGATTACGGAGAGAAGGGCACTTCTGAAGGTCGCAGCTTATGGAATATTCAAACCCTTTTATACTCTAATTTACTTTTCCTTGTTTTCTATATCTTTTAACATAATAGATTAAACCAATACCTATGAAAAGAATTAGAAAAATGATAGCTACCCATGAGCTAAACACTTGAACCATTTGTTCCCAACGATTCGCTACTATATAGCCAAAAGCTAACCATGTCGTCGTCCAAAAAACAAAGCCTAACAAACTATAGACCAAGAATACTGGCCAGCTCATTCGACCAATTCCCGCCATATAGGAGGAAATGGTCCGAACTCCTGGGAGATGTCTGCCTAAGACCAGTACCCAGACACCAAAACGTCTAGATAATCTCATCGTCATTTTGATATGACGCCTTTTTAGGAAAAGATATTTCCCATATCGGAACAATAGGCCGATACCATATGTCCTCCCTAAATAAAAAGCGATCCAGGAACCTATCCATGAACCAAGTGAAGCAGTAGCCACAAGGAGCAGGAAGGGATAATCACCCCGTTGGGATAAAAAACCAAAAAAGGCCATTGTGGTTTCTCCCGGAAAGGGAACTCCCATCCCCTCAAGAAATAGCCCTACCCCTAATCCAGGGATTCCAATGGTACGAAAAATGATGATGATCCAATCCCATAATTGCTCCATGTTTACACCTCGATAGTTCTATATTCCGCTATTTTGAAAAATTGTTTTGATCAGTTGTTTTTTACAATGCTGCCCCATCATCCGTGCCTTTCTGTAAATGAAATAATAGGTCTTCTTCTGTTAATACTGTTATTCCTAACTCTTGGGCTTTTGTCAGCTTTGAACCTGCTTTTTCACCTGCGATCACGAAGTCTGTCTTCTTCGTCACACTATTTGTCACTTTTGCCCCAAGAGCTTCTAACTTTTCAGCTGCTTCTTGTCTAGTCATTTGTTCTAAAGTACCTGTAAGGACAACCGTTTTGCCGTAGAAAATAGAATCTGTTGTCGCTGTAGATTCTTCTAATCTTGGGCCTTTATATGTCATATTCAAACCTTGTTCTTTTAAACGTTGGATCGTTTCTTGTACTTCAGGAGAGCGGAAGAAGGTTACGATACTATCTGCCATTTTAGGGCCTATTTCATCAATAGCCTTTAGTTCTTCTTCAGATGCCTTAGCTAAATCATCCATCGTTCCATATTTTTGCGCCAAAACCTTCGCCGCTTTTGCCCCTACTAACCGGATTCCTAAACCAAATAAAAGCTTCTCTAATGAGTTTTCTTTACTTTTTTCAATCGCTTCTAGCAGATTCTGCACAGACTTTTCACCCATTCTTTCTAATGGGAGTAAATCTTCTTTTCTAAGTGTATATAAATCTGCCACACTGTGAACCAGTCCCTGTTCAAATAGTTGAGCAACTACTTTTTCTCCTAATCCTTCAATATTCATTGCATCTCTAGAAACAAAATGAATAATTCCTTCTAGAATTTGCGCAGGACATTTTGGGTTGATACACCTTAAAGCAACTTCTCCTTCTAGGCGTATCAAGTCACTTTCACAAGCTGGACACTGGTTTGGCATATGATAAGGTTGTTCTTTACCTGTTCGCCTTTCAGGGAGAACGGCTACAACTTCAGGAATGATATCTCCTGCCTTTTTCACAATGACATGATCGCCAAGCATGATTCCCTTTTCGCGTATCATATCTTCATTATGCAAGGATGCTCTTTTCACAGTGGTTCCAGCAACGTTTACCGGCTTTAGAATCGCAGTTGGCGTAATGACTCCTGTTCTTCCAACACTCACTTCTATCGCTTCTAGTACGGTAACCACTTCTTCCGCAGGAAACTTATAAGCAATCGCCCATCTTGGACTTTTGGCCGTAAAACCAAGGCGTTGTTGCAATTCATAAGAATCCACCTTAATCACCATTCCGTCTATTTCATAGGGAAGATGTGGCCTTTTTTCGGTCCAACCCTGAATAAACTGGATAACCTCCTCCATCGCAGAAAATAGACGTCGTTCGGGGTTCACTTTTAAACCAAGCTGTTCTAAAAAATTTAATCCTTCACTATGGGATTTTAATTCGATTCCTTCGATCGACCCAATTCCGTAAAGAAAAAGATCTAATGCTCTTTCTGCAGCTACTTTAGGGTCTAATTGTCTTAAAGAACCCGCTGCGGCATTCCGAGGATTAGCAAAAAGAGGCTCGCCATTTTGTTCCCGTTGCTTGTTGATTCGTTGAAATTCTTTTTTTGGTAGATACGCTTCTCCTCTTACTTCGATGGTAACGGGATCCTTTAATCTTAAAGGTAAGGAGCGAATCGTTTTTAAGTTTTGTGTAATATCCTCACCAATCGTACCGTCTCCTCGTGTTGCTCCACGCACAAACAAGCCATTTTCATAGGTTAGAGAAACAGCAAGGCCATCAATTTTAAGCTCAACCATGTAATTCACTTGCTCTCCACCTACTGCTTGGCGTACACGACGATCAAATTCATAAAGGTCTTGTTCATTAAAAGCATTACCTAAAGATAACAATGGAATGCGATGTTCAACCTTTTGAAATTGATCAAGTGGTACTCCCCCTACTCTTTGTGTAGGTGAATCAGGGGTGATCAAATCTGGATACTCTGCTTCAATGGCGATCAATTCCTGCATCAATTGATCATACTCTTGGTCTGTAATTGTAGGCTGATCTTGGACATAGTAACGATAACTATGTTCATTGATCGTTTTGCGTAATTCCTCGATTCGTTTGTTTGCTTGCTGCTTGTCCATCTTTAATTCTTCCTTCCTACTCCACTTTTTCAATAGGTGCAAACCTGGCTAACAGCTTTTTAATACCGATTGGGGTTGGAAAAGCAATTTGCAATTCCAAATCATCACGTTCCCCTTTTACCGTAACAACTGTTCCAATCCCCCACTTAGTATGTTTCACTTTATCCCCTACTTGCCAATCCGAACGAGGTTCAGGTCTTTTTTGCATCTCGGGCATAGTCGCCCTTTGCATAGGTCGGGTAGGTTGTGACCTTTCGCGTAAATCCTCTAAGACGTCCTCAGGTATCTCTTTAATAAAACGTGAAGGTGGATTTATTTGTGTTCTACCAAATAGCATCCGTGAACCAGCATGGGTCAGATATAATTCTTGCTCTGCCCGTGTAATTCCAACATAGGCTAGTCTTCGCTCTTCTTCCATTTCGTCCTCTTCCATTAACGCCCGATTATGAGGGAAAATGCCTTCTTCCATTCCTGCCAAGAAGACAACAGGAAATTCAAGTCCCTTCGCACTATGAAGGGTCATCATCGTAACACCTTTCTCTGCTTCAGCTTCATCCATTTGATCCACATCACTCACAAGTGCAATTTCTGTTAAGAAGGTCACTAATGATTTATCTTCACTTTTATTTTCAAATTCTAATGTGACAGAGAGTAATTCTTCAATATTTTCCAAGCGACTTTCTGCTTCCAGAGTTTTTTCTTTCTTTAATTCTTCACGGTAGCCTGTTTTCTCAATCACCTGTTCTGTTAATTCTGAGACCCCAAGATAATCTACCATTTGGCTAAATTGAGAAATGATCCCTGCAAATTCGCTCACCTTATTGGCTGCTTTTGCACTTAAACCGATAAAATCGACAACTTGAATAGCAGCAAACATCGATGTGCCTTGAGATGCAGCATATTCTGCAATTTTATCTACTGTTGCAGCTCCAATCCCCCGTTTAGGGACATTGATCACTCTACGTAAACTAATATCATCATCTGGATTGACGATTAAGCGAAGATACGCCATGATATCCTTGATTTCTTTGCGATCATAGAACTTGGTACCGCCAACCATTTTATAAGGAATATTCGATTTGATAAAAATTTCCTCAATCACACGAGTTTGGGCATTTGTCCGATATAGGACAGCAAAATCATGATACTGTTTTCCTTTGTCAATGCCATCTTGAATCACTTTGGCAATAAAATAGGCTTCATCATGTTCATTCATCGCTTCGTAAAGCGTAATTTTTTCTCCTTGAGGGTTCTCTGTCCAAAGATTTTTCTCTTTACGCTGAAAATTATTTTTAATGACCTCATTGGCTGCACGCAGAATATTCTTCGTTGAACGGTAATTTTGTTCCAGTTTAATCACTTGAGCATTAGGAAAATCCTTTTCAAAGTTTAGGATATTTTGAATATCTGCTCCACGCCATTTGTAAATCGATTGGTCTGTATCTCCAACGACACAGATATTTTGATAATGGTCTGCTAACATTTGTACTAATAGGTATTGTGCACGGTTTGTATCTTGATACTCATCAATATGAATATATTTAAATTTATTTTGATAAAAAGCTAATACTTCCGGTACTTGTTGAAATAATTGAACCGTTACCATGATCAAATCATCAAAATCTAAAGAGTGATTCGCCTTTAGCCTTGCTTGATACTTCTCATAAACGGCAAGTACCTTTTGCATAAAAAAGTCGTTCGCTATTTTGGCAAAAGCCTCTGGTGATTTCAGTTCATTCTTCGCTTGACTAATGGTGGCTTGAATCGCCTTTGGTTCAAACTTTTTGTTATCGATATTCAGTTCATTCATAATCTGTTTGATCACGTTCAACTGATCTGATGCATCTAAAATCGAGAAATTATTAGAATAGCCAAGTCGTTGAATATCTTTACGTAAAATACGGACACACATCGAATGGAAGGTAGAGATCCAAATGTCTTCTGCCTGTGGTCCCACTAATCGTGCAACGCGATCCTTCATTTCTCTTGCAGCTTTATTGGTAAAGGTAATCGCTAAGATACTCCATGGTGCAATCCCTTTATATAGTAAATGAGCAATACGATGGGTCAAAACCTTTGTTTTGCCACTTCCTGCTCCAGCTAGGATCAATAATGGTCCATTAATTGTTTCAACCGCTTTTTGTTGTTGTGGATTTAACCCTTTAAAAATATCATTACCTATCATTTGTTCCATTTTCTCCACCCTTTATCGCACGTTTGTTCGTTTTCCGGTTTCTCTACCAAATTATATCGAATCCGTCCCCTTGATTCAATAAGAAGGCAGGATTCAGAAAGTTTTTTTCAGAGTGGGACAATGGTTTTTCGTTTCTATGAATTTTAACAAGCATACAAAAATATACATAAAGAGATGGACAAAATAGGGGATGAATAAAGTGCAGCTCTTTTCTAAAGCAATTGCGATTCTATTAGGTAGTTTGATCCTTGCGGTAGGAATCAACTTTTTCCTTGTTCCTTTTCATTTATTAGATGGGGGAATGATTGGGATTGCATTGATTGTCAATTATTTGTCAGGAGTGAAGGTGGGCTTAACTATTATTTTATTAAGCATTCCAATATATCTATTGGCTTGGTTTAAATATCGATCATTTTTCTATCATAGTATTCATGGGATGCTCATCTCTTCTTTATTTATCGATGTTTTACGTCCGTATCAATACTATTTTTTGTATTATATAGAACTTGATCCATTAAGCAGTTCGATTATAGGTGGGCTCTTTGTCGGAACGGGAATTGGCATCATGCTCCGATTTAAAACAAGTACAGGCGGCACAGATCTATTAGCCCAATATTTGTCTACAATTCTTCCTATTAACGTTGGCTTGATCATTTTTATGATTGATGCGATCGTGATCTACTTAGGCGGGGTTTTGATTTCGAAGGAAACCTTAATTCTCTCCTTTATTACGATCATGGCAGTCGGTGTGGCCACATCTCTTTTAACCTGGAAGCAAAAGAAGGTGGTAAAATAAGAAATCAATGAACCAATTTTCTAATTCTGTCGTTCCTTGCCTTCCAAGACTTCCTAATAGAACTAAAATTACAAAAGCAGGAAGAACAATGAATGTAAATATTGTATATATTCGGACGATATATCTTTCAACCAAAGTTATAATCGCAACAATCAAAGTGACCAATATAAAACTATAGTAAACTACCCAAAACCAAGTAGGAAGTGTCGACCCCATTTAGATCATCTCCATCTAATACAAAAAAGTCAGCAATAACATTTATCTTATCATTTGCAATAGCAATTTCTCTCAAAACTCCACTAAGTCGTTTTTCTTTAATAATATTATTGTTTTTGATATTTATTTTCGTTAATAGTCCAGAATCTATTGAAGTGTTATGGATAACATATAAAAAATTATCTTTTACAACCAACTTAATTGGCAGTTTTTTTGTTTTTATATAGCGTTTATTCCCAGGTTCCGATGGTATTCCTGTAACAGGTACGTATAAATTCTCTTTATAAATCTTTTCTTTTTGTAAGCCACCAATATCGAGATTGATTTCTTCTACAACATCCCAATTTTGCGAAAATAGAACTATTTTACTTTTATTGTAAAGATTAGATGTAAAGATTACTCCATATTTAAATGATAATATGTTATTGTTGGACTGTTGTGTACATCCTAGGCTAACTATAAGTAGCCCTATTATCATTAATTTCAATTTTATCATGCAGCATGACCACCAGCCCATGCACTCGAGCTACTACTAGCAGTGTCTAACGTCACTAGAAACATTCCAGGTCTTGAATAGTAACCAGCTTGTATTGAAACGTCTCCAGAAACCTTTGAATCCCCATAATATTTGGAAACTTCACGAGATTTCCATTGCTTTTTAATGATTCAGTTTGCATTTTTTCCTGTTTTATCTCTGTCAGCTGTTTTTTAGTTTGGTGATGATTTTACTAGGTAGACGTCAACAATGAAAAAATAGTTCCCATTTTAAAAATATTATTAAAAATCGGGAACGTTTTTTCTATTTATAATGTCTAAAAGCCCACATTTCATTACTTGGAACGTAGGCTTTTGTTTTAAATACTTCTTCTTTAGAGATTACGAAATACCACCTGTGGCACTGCAATAAAATTCTGCAGATACCCTCAGATCGTACCATGTCATTCCGCTATATACAACATAACCTTGAGCCACTACATAGAAAGTGCGTCCACCATCAATAATACTCTCATCAATATAGTTACTATACCAGGTGTATCCGGAAGTTGCAGACTTAATGCTACTAACGTAGCTATTACTGGAAATCAATTGCCTGTCGTGAAAGCTACTGTAATAGGTTTCAATATTGGCAGTTATGTCGATTTTTACGCTTTTTGTTCCAACAGATACGTAGTCACTCTTTGTAACTGTTTGAAAAGCCATTGGCTGTATTTCACTTACCTTTTTAGCATGTTCTTCTGGGGTCAGCGCATTCGACTTATCGAATTTCAGTTTCGGAGTCTTCAATTGATATTCTCCAATAGCTTTGAGTGAAGCTTTAAATTCCTCAATAGGGGCTGCATTAGAAAAATCAAATTCTTCAAAAGGCTTAAGTTCGATTCTTGCGTTATACTTTTCTCTTGCTTCTTCGACAGCCGATTGGTAATGGTTATACAGTTCTTTTTTATCAGAAATCGTTATATCATCAGTTGTTGCAAAAACAGCAGTGCTCATAGAGAGCATCATAATTAATGCTAACGTTAGACTAAGGATTCTTTTCATAATTATCACCATTCCATTCATAACTTTAGAAATACAAAATTGTACATCAACTGGTTTAATCCTTATGTTCAATCATTGAGTAAACAACTTTTTTAACTATCGCAAAAAAGAATTATTGTAAAAAATTTTTTAGAACACTTATAATAGTCGTTAGAGGCTCCGTATATTTATCCAATCATTAGGTTTAGCTGCTTAATCTTTTGGAGGTATAAGGAACCCTTATTTAATTTGTCCGGTGACCTTATATGCCTCATAGCATGTCCACCTCCCTTTTTCATATTTACCTTTTTAAAAATTTAAAAGGAAAATATTTTTTTAGATCCTTTTATACAAGATCTTTCTAAATCATAACCAATTGGTCGACCAAAATCATTTTGGTGATGATTTTATTAGGTAGACGTCAACAATGAAAAAATAGTTCCCATTTTAAAAATATTATTAAAAATCGGGAACGATTTTTCTTTTTATTACGTCTATCTAATGAAAAAATCTCTAGGAGGTATACAAGGTGAAACAACTAAAAAAAGTCGGTATTTTATTACTAACTGCATGGATGATTTCTGGTGTTTTTTTTACTGATACTAGTTTAGCTGCAGATAAAACCAAGGTTCCTTCAGCACCAACGGAAGGGAACCCGTCTAAAAATTCTAATTTTGGTTCTATGGAAGAAAGTATTGAGATTCAGTCCACACAGTATATAAAAAGCTGGAATACAAACATTAATAATTTATCTGTGAATATCGTAAATGTTAGTGGTTTTACTGATTCTTACTCAACAGTAGAGACAATTTCAGTTGACCTTTATTTACAATATTGGGATTCAGGACAAGGGAAATGGGTTGACTTAGTGCACGTAGGGGAATTTAAACAATCAAACACATCTCATGTTGCAGGCACTGATGACGTAGCAGTTTCTAGCGGGTTTTATTACCGAACAAGAGGAATTCATTACATTATTGAAAACGGAACGGTGGAGGAAACAAGTTCAGTATCTACATACATTTATTTAAAATAATAACTAGAGGGCATTTTTTTGATGCCCTCTTTTTCTTGACCCTATCTTTCAGATAGACTTAGCTATTTCTAACATTTCATGATCTGATAATTGACTTTCTATTAAAAATTGAACGTCTTGATGAACCCAAATTATTTTTTTTGTCCCATCTTTAAATGTAAACATTGTTCCCTTTATTCCATTGATATTAACCTCTTTTATAACAGTGTCTTCATTATCTACTCCAAATGAATAACCCATTTGGTCTTTAACGAAAATTTCCTGTATAGAAAATGTTTGTTGTTCATTTTTATAATGAAGTTTGATCTCATTGCTTTTTCGATCACCCACTCTGATCACAGAAACATAGCTAAGTTCAAATCCGGGGGGAACTTTTTTAGGAACATTGATTGTGAAACCATCAATCATTTTTTGTGCTTCTGTTAGACTCATATCTTCCACTTTTATTTGTTTATTTAAAACCTGAGCCTCTGGCTTCGGTCCATTACTGTTTGAGGAAATTGGCTGCCCAATTTTCCCTGTTAAATCGGTAATCGTACCTTGAGCCTTTAAAAAGAATTTTGAAATCCAATCAAATGCCGATGCATTCGGAGATTGATAAAAGAACGCAGCAAGTATAAAAACACTAATAATTACAACACTAATACGCTTCATTCGTTTCTGAAACTTTAAGGAATTGCTATTTTGGGAATACAGCATATGACGTATATTTTCCCATGTCTCTTCTTTTGAAACAAGTGGCGGGGGACTGTTTTTAAGTTCCTCCTCAATAATTTCCTTCATTAAATGATCGATATTCACGTCTTTTTTCTTCATAAAGAATCACCATCCATGTTATCTGAGCTTAACAGAAGGGATTTTAATTTGTTTTTTGCCCGATAGATTCTAGACTTAACCGTACCAATATTCTCTCCAAGTATCTTCGCAATTTCTTGTTCTTTTAACTCATGTCCATATTTTAAAATAATAACCGCACGAAAATTAGCTGGTAACTCGTTGATCGCAAATCGAAGATTTTCTTTTAACCATACCAGCTCAATCTCAGATTCAACAGAACTAGATAATGGTTGTGAGACAATCTCCTTTTCTAAGAAGGTATCCTCTGTCGGAATACCGTTAGATCTTTTTTGTTTGCGAATCATGTCAATAGCAGTTCGTGTTACAATTACAGATAACCATGTACCGACACTTTCATAATTTTTCAGTTGATCCATATGATTAAACGCCTTAAGAAAGGTTTCTTGCAAGATATCCTGAGCTAGATAGTGATCTTTAGTAATGAAGTATGCTTTACGATACACTTGCTCATGAAACATTTCAAATAAGATTCGTTTAGATTCTTCATCCTTCTTCTGAATTTTTGCCATTACAGATTTTAACACTATGGCTTTCCTCCCCAACACGAAACAATTATGTAACAAAAAGTTTCATGCTTTTTTAGCTCTTTTCTATTAACACTTGGAAAAGTTTGGAGACTCCTTTATAATATAGACTCAACAAACTTAGTAATCGTTGCGAAAAAATTTAATTTTTTTAAATTGAGAGAAAAGACCCATATTTTTGGGGATCATTAGTGACTGAATGGTTAATTAAGTAGTATATTAGCCCTGTGTTTAACAGATCCACAGGGCTAATAGAGACATCTAAATAAATATATATGGGGATATACGTAAAGTTCCTTAGTTTTTAATTCGTTCAAGCATCTTCAAAAAATATACAAACACAAAAGACTTATTTGTTATCATTTATTTTAATTTTTTGTTTTTCTGCTTCTACTTGTTTTATTCTGCTTTCTTCTAGAATTCTCATAAAATCTGCTACGGGTATATTGAACTTTTCACCATTTTCATTTAATCTTGTTACTTCTTTTATTTCTCCGGTTTTTACCTCTTCCTTATTAGGTTCAAATTCCTTATGATTAAAATCATTCGTGAATATTAAGGAAAAAATAATCCAGCTAACAATTAAAAGACCTATATAAAAACTCTTCAACATATTCACCCCAACTAAGTCTAAAATGATTTCAGGAAGCAGGGGATTTCCCATGCTTTACTTCATCACAATAAATAGCTATTTCCTATTAAGTCATAGGAGTTCTTTATCTATTACGTATCCATTGAAGTTACTCCTGTTGTTTTCAATAATATTGACGATGCGAATTTAAAAATAGTTCCTTAAATTTTTAAAAATTTAAAAATCAAACAAAAAAGCTTGTAGACTAATCTTATAAAAGACTTTATCTACAAGCTGAAAATGATGATAAGATCTTCATCTGAAAATCAATAACTGACTAAATCAATTGTAATTGCTTTAAGCCAAAGCGGATTCCACCTTCATCTACATGTTTTGTAGTGAATTTGGCAAATGGTTTTACTTCTTCATGAGCATTTCCCATGGCCACACCCGCTCCTACGAAGGACAGCATTTCTCGATCATTCAAACCATCACCAAAGGCTACAGCCTCTGAAGGATTAATGTCTAGTTTACGAAGGAACATCTCAATTCCCTTTGCTTTAGATCCACCTTTTGGAATCACATCCATGGAGTATTGGTGCCAACGAACAAAATGAAAATGAGGATAATGATCGTGATAGTACTTTTCCTCATCTGCTTCACAGTAAAGCAAGGCTTGGTAAATCGTTTCTTCCTGCCAATATTGTTGACGATATTTTGGCGGGGTTAGCTTAAGAGAATGAAAGGACTGAATCACATGTAGATCTTGATCCACATTCGCAAAAAAATCCTTGTGACTTAGAAAAACCATCGTATGCTTTCTACGTTTTGCCTCCTGTTCAAGCAAGGATAGGTCTTCTTGGCGAAATGGATGATGATAGATGACTTCCCCTTTATATACCACGTAAGAACCATTAAAAGAGACAAATGAATCGATTCCTAGTTCTTCTCTTATCTTTGTAAAATGAAATGGCGCTCTACCTGTCGCAATGGCCACTTCGATTCCTCGTTCTTTTAAACGCTTAATCGCCTCTTTGGTATCGTTTGGAATCTGCTTTTCTTCATTCACTAATGTTCCGTCTATATCAAAAAATACGATTTTATAAGACATCTGATACACTCCTATTATTTTTAATTATCTGCCTAAATATAATCAATCATTTTACATAAAGAAATTATAACACATGATCTTTAAAGAAAATTGCTACACAAAAATAAAATTTTTTGTATAAATTTTGTTTTTATAAACATTCTATGGATGTATCCCTAATCTTAGTTAAGGAGTGATCATACGTGCCTTTACTTGAAATTAGTGTAGTTCCTGTTGGTACAAATACACCTAGTTTTAGTTCTCACGTTTCTCATGCTGTTCAACTCATTGAACAGAAAGGATTAAAGTATCAGGTTATGCCTACAGCAACCATTATTGAAGGAGATCTAAACCAATTAATGGAGATCGCAAAAGAAATTCATCAAGATGCACTTTCCAATGGAGTAAGTCGTGTTATCACCAATATGAGTATTGATGATCGAACAGATAAGACTATAAACATGACTCATCAAGTCGAAGTCGTTCAACAATCTTTACATTGACGTTAAAAAACGAAAAAGAAGATGCCATTTTTGTATAGGGCACCTTCTTTTTTACTATAGACAGTTGGTTGATCCAATTTATAAATAAATCTTCTTTCCATTTTCTCTAAATTCTTCTGCTTTTTCTTTTAATCCTTCATCAATCGCCTTTTCTAATGAGAGATCTTTATTTTTTGCGTATTCTCGAATGTCCTGGGTAATTCGCATACTACAGAATTTTGGTCCACACATCGAGCAAAAATGTACTGTTTTTGCTGATTCAGCAGGAAGGGTTTCGTCATGATATTCCATTGCCCGTTCCGGATCAAGGGATAGATTAAACTGATCATACCAACGGAATTCAAAACGTGCTTTGGAAAGTGCATCATCTCTTATTTGTGCACCCGGGTGTCCTTTTGCTAAATCTGCTGCATGAGCAGCGATCTTATATGCAATAACCCCTTCCCGTACATCTTGTTTGTTAGGCAGCCCAAGGTGTTCTTTTGGTGTAACATAGCAAAGCATGGCTGTACCAAACCAAGCGATCATAGCTGCGCCAATAGCTGAAGTAATATGATCATAACCTGGTGCAATATCAGTTGTAAGTGGGCCTAATGTATAAAATGGAGCTTCGTGACAAACTTCAAGCTGACGTTCTACATTTTCTTTAATTTTATGCATAGGAACATGTCCCGGCCCTTCGATCATCACTTGAACATCATGCTCCCAAGCAATCTTTGTCAGTTCACCAAGGGTTTGTAACTCAGCAAATTGAGCTTCATCATTTGCGTCAGCAATTGAGCCTGGACGTAAACCATCACCAAGGGATAAGGCTACATCATAAGTTTTCACTATTTTACAAATCTCTTCAAAATGAGTATAGAGAAAATTTTCTTCATGGTGGGCAAGACACCAAGCAGCCATGATCGATCCACCCCGAGAAACAATCCCTGTTACACGTTTTGCTGTCATAGGAATATAACGTAACAAAACGCCTGCATGAATGGTGAAATAATCTACTCCTTGTTCTGCTTGCTCAATTAATGTCTCTCGAAATATTTCCCAAGTTAAGTCTTCAGCTTTTCCATTCACTTTCTCAAGTGCTTGGTAGATAGGAACAGTCCCAATAGGAACTGGGGAATTACGAAGAATCCACTCACGCGTCTCATGAATATTTTGACCTGTGGAGAGATCCATCACCGTATCTGCTCCCCAATGGATTGCCCATGTCATTTTTTCTACTTCTTCTTTGATGGAAGATGAGACAGCAGAGTTGCCAATATTCGCATTGATTTTTACATGGAAATTACGGCCAATGATCATCGGTTCACTTTCTGGGTGGTTAATATTTGCAGGAATAATGGCACGTCCACTTGCAACTTCTTGCCGTACAAATTCAGGTGAAACATTTTCTCGAATCGAAACAAATTCCATTTCTGGGGTAATCATTCCCTGACGAGCATAATGCAATTGAGTAACGTTCCTTCCTGGTTTTGCACGCAAATGGTTGCGATCTTCGTATTCTTCCACATCACCGCGTTCTAAAATCCATTGACGACGAACTTTAGGTAACCCTTGTTGAATATCTACTACAAATGATGGATCAGTGTAAGGACCACTTGTGTCATATACACGGACAGGAAGGTTTTTTTCTTTACCATACGACTCTGATGAAGGGGATAATTCTATTTGCCGCATAGGAACCCTAATATCAGGTCTAGAGCCTTGAACATAGACTTTTTTACTCCCTGGAAAAGAAGACATAGAAACAGAAATTTGCTGGTTTGTATTACTTGACATATTTGTACCTCCTCTTTGAAAAGTTCTTATCTACTAATTCGAACCTTTTCTAATAAGGCGAAGGGAAAACATGTAAAAAGGCCACCTAGATAAATAGGCGGCCTAGTAATTGTACATGTTATACGTACGTCCATTCCTCCGCTGGCATTATCCAGTTCAGGTTCAACGGTCGATAACGGTATAGTTATCCTCTCAGCCCAGTTCCCCAAGCTCCCGCATATTCAGTTTATAATGTAAAAATATCTGATATACATGATTTTGTCAATTTATTTTTATACTTCATTAATGTTTTTCACTGTCTTCATAGCCAATTCAAAGTCTTCATAGATTAAATTGCCAATTATAATTGTATCTGCATATTGGCTCATCTCTACTGATTTTTCAATTGAATCAATTCCCCCACCATAGAAGATCTTAGACTGCTGAACGATATTTTTTATTTCTTTGAGCCAATCAGGATTTCCATATGCTCCACTATATTCAATATAAAGGATTGGTAACTTCAACATTTGGTCTACGATTCTAGCATACGCCAAAACATCTTCTAAATCCAAATCTGTTCTACTTTCGGTCAACTTTGCAACTGAAGATTGCTGATTTAAAACCACATATCCTTCTACAAACACTTGATTCCAATTGATTAACTCTCCATACATCTTCAAAGCTTTTTGATGGATATTTAAGATCCAATCTGGGTTTTGAGCGTTGACTACAAAGGGAATAAAATAATAATCAAATCCTGGAACAATCGCTTTTAAATCAGATACTTCCTGAAGAACTGTAGCAGAATATTTTCGTACCCATCGTAGTAACTGAGCCGTATCGTCATAAGTGATTCCTAAAGTGCCACCAATCAGAATTGCATCTGTCCCTGATTCACAAAGTTGTTTGACTTGCTCTTCTGTAATTGGCCGATTTGGATCTAATTTAAACATATGTTTAAGTGATGATAACCATTGGCCACTCATACAATCCTCCAACATTCAGTATCAAAGAAAAGTTTAACTTTCTTTTCCATCTAAAAAGGGAAGTAGCTTAACTACTCCCCTTTACTTTACCATGTAATGACTTACTTTTCAGTATTTGTTTCGTCATTGGAAATTCGATCAAGAGCTAGACGGTAACCATCATTTCCATAATTAAGGCATCTTTTTACCCTTGAAATGGTCGCTGTACTCGCCCCTGTTTCTGCCTCAATTTGGTTATACGTATAACTTCTTGTTAACATGCGAGCCACTTCTAAACGCTGTGCTAAAGATTGGATTTCATTTACTGTACATAAATCATCAAAGAATTTATATGCTTCTTCTAAAGTTTCAAGCGCTAGTATCGATTTAAATAGTTGATCTACCGTTTTATCCTTTAATTTTTCAAATGGCACTTTTTCTCACCTCTCGTCAATAGAGTACCATATTTATTTAAAAAAATATAGTCATACCAGTAGACTTTTTTGCATTAAACAAAAAAATGTAATCGGATACATGTTAGACGTACCAAGTCTTGTATTTTCGCGTTAAAACGATGAAATGTCTACTGGTAAGAGACAGGAGTGCTGTTCTGTACAACAATCGTCCAGGTTTGACCAGGAAGTAATCCTTGTTCCTTTCCATCAACATAAGCCCTAATAACACCATCTTTTCTTTCCCAAGTGATTTCTTTCATAGCACCATTTTGAAACAAATACCCTTTACCTGGTCCATATAAGTTAATACTTCTTCTACCTTCATTATCTAAAATTTTATGTTCTGCTCGTATCACTAATAAATTCTTTGCTGTTAATTGTTCTTCTGTTTCTAAATCTGTATGTGGTTGTCCATTTATATAACGGTTATATTGTTTTTTTGTTTCATCATATTGATAACCAACGATATATTTTGAATAGTATTCAATATTAATTTCTTTTGCAGGCGTACCTGTTACGATTTCATCTTCCTTTAGAAATGGAATGGTTGGAATGTATCCTTCCGAACGGTATCCTTTCTTTTCTGCAAAAGTTCTAATTTTATCTATACTTGTATATAAGTTGTGGGGCATTTTCCTAAAATCGACTCTCCAAAAGGCAGAACCTGAGTTTTTAATTTCATCTAAATCAGGTAGGTTATCCCTTTGTAGAATCGCATAAGCGGCTTCACTTGCTCCAGCATGTACGATTAAACCATCAAAGCCATTGATTAAATCGATATAATAGGGACGTATACTTCTTACAGGACCAACTACTTTTGGTGCCTTGCTTTGATAAAATGCTACAAACCGGGTAATCATTCCTTCAGCAAGGATCTCATATACCATATCTGCTTCTATCAAACCACTTTGTGGTCTTGCTTTTGGATGATTATTTACCATAACACCAATAATTCTTTCTTTAACTTCATTGTCAACATGTAACCCAGTTAATGGTGCAGTATATTTAGATGCCCATACTTCTTCTTTTTCTATTTCTGTAGACTTTGTTTTATTTTCTATCTGTTTTTCTTCATTTATTACTTTAACTGTTGCCTGATTACTACACCCTACAATCTGAACTACAAACATTAATAGCACTATTATTGCCGCGAATCTTTTCATCTGATCACCCTTTTTACTTTTTCACTTATATTTATCCTTTACCTATTTCTATTTTTTAAATTATTTTCCTCCAATATTTAATTGAAAAACAGATGATCTATTTTATGTAAATTAAATTTCACAAAAAAAGAAGGTGTATTAGCAGTAAATCTGCAATACCCCTTCGTCTTTTATACTTTACATATTTTATTATTTACCAGCTAGAATTGCCTCTAAGTCATCCTTAACAGTTCCAATTGGTTTGATGTCAAATTTTTCTACTAATACTTTTAATACATTAGGAGAAATGAATGCTGGTAATGTTGGCCCTAAGCGAATTCCTTTTACTCCTAAGTATAATAATGCTAATAATACAGCAACAGCTTTTTGCTCATACCAAGCGATGGTATATGATAGTGGAAGGTCATTAATATCTTCAACACCAAGAGCTTCTACTAATTTTTGTGCAATAACTACTAAGGAATAGGAGTCATTACATTGACCAGCATCTAATATTCTTGGAATGCCACCAATATCGCCAAGATCTAATTTATTGTAGCGATATTTTGCACAACCAGCTGTTAATATGACCGTATCATTTGGTAATTCTCTTGCCATATCCTTGTAGTAATCCCTTGTTTTATGTCTTCCTTCACAACCAGCCATAACAACGAATCGATTAATAGCACCTGATTGTACAGCGTCTACTACTTTATCTGCTACACTTAGGACAGCATTACGTGCAAATCCACCAGGAATTGTACCATTTTCAATTTCAGTTGGAGGCTCACATTTTAGAGCATGCTCAATAATTTTTGAGAAGTCCTTTTGCTCACCAGGTTTACGATCTTCAATATGATTTAAGCCTGGGAATCCAACTACTCCTGTTGTATAAACTCTGTCTTGGTAAGAAGCTTTTGGTGGAACTAAACAGTTTGTAGTCATTAGAATAGGCCCATTGAAGGATTCAAATTCACGGTTTTGCTCCCACCAAGAGTTACCGTAGTTTCCAACAAAGTGATCATATTTTTTGAAGAAAGGATAAGCATTAGCTGGAAGCATTTCACCATGTGTATATACGTCTATACCTTTATCCTTAGATTGCTCTAATAATTCTTCTAAATCTTTTAAGTCATGTCCACTGATTAGAATACCAGGACGATTTCTAACACCGATATTAATCTGGGTTGGTTCTGGATGACCATATGTGCCTGTATTAGCTCTATCAAGCATTTCCATAGCTTTAACTGCAGTAGCACCAGCATCCATAATAATGCCAACTAAATCGTCAGCTGAAAGACTATCATCTGTTGTTGCAGCTAAACCTTTATGTAAGAAGCTAAATATTTCATCATTTTGTTCATCTAAAACAAAAGCGTGTTCTATATATGCTGAAATACCTTTTAATCCATATATTAATAATTCTCTTAATGAACGTATATCTTCGTTTGCTGTTGCTAGTACCCCTACTAATTCTCCCTTTTTGTAGAAATCCTCTACATTGTCACTATACCATGTAGCCATTTCAGGTAATTCTTCATTAAATTCCGTTCCATACTTCTCTTTATATGCTGCTAAGAAGCTTGTTTTAACTTTTTCACGAAGAGCTAATGCTTCCTTGATCTTAGTTTCAAAGTAAACTGGATCAAAGTTTACGTTTGTAATGGTTGAAAATAGATTTTTAGCAATAAATAAACCTGTCTCTGCATCATTTATACCTACTTGCTTAGCTTTTTCTGCATAAATAGAGATTCCTTTTAATACATAAATTAATAAGTCTTGAAGGTTAGTAACTTCAGGTGTCTTACCACAGACACCAACAACTGTACAGCCTACATTCTTAGATGTCTCTTGACATTGATAACAAAACATACTCATTTTCTTTTCATCTCCCTGCATTAACATTGTGTACATTTCTTTTACCCTGCAGTTATTACTATACCTTGTTTACAACATTATTTCTGTGAAAAAAGTCACAACCTTAAAAACTTTTTAGCTCAAATTTACGAAAAGATATTAACTGAAAATTATGACTATATTTATGTAATGCTAGCGAAAAAGGGTGTCAATTGAACTAATTCATTGACACCCGCAAATTGTACTTATTTTTTTCTGACTAATAAACAATTTATAATTTAGCTACGAATTAGCTATTCGATTAATTGTTTTATTTGCAATATCTCTTCTATAATGTGCACCTTCAAAGTTAATGTTGTTAACTCCCTGATAAGCTCTTCTTTGTGCTTCTTCTATTGTTGTACCTAATCCAGTTACGGCAAGAACTCTACCTCCAGCTGTAACTAATTGTTCCTCTAGGAGCTTAGCACCTGCATAAAAAACCTGTGTTTTTGATGGCATAGCATGCTCTATTATTGGCATACCTTTTTTATATTCCTTTGGATAACCTGCTGAAACCATTACAACACTAACCGCTGCTTCTTTTTTCCATTCTAAGTGCATTTCATTTAACCGTTTATCTCTTATCGCTAATAGAACTTCAACTAAATCGGTTTCTAATCTAGGAAGAACAACCTGTGTTTCAGGATCACCAAACCTTGCATTAAATTCTATAACCATTGGACCTTCATTTGTGATCATTAATCCAGCATACAAAATACCTGTAAAAGGTATTCCTTCTTGTTTCATAGCTTCGACAGTTGGTAATAAAATTTGATCATATACTTCGTTTAACAAGGATTCCTTCATATGAGGAACAGGTGAATAAGCACCCATTCCACCAGTATTTGGACCTTTGTCTTCATCATAAACAGGCTTATGATCTTGAGCAGGCTCCATTACAGCGATACTGTTAGCATCTACAAAGGCCATAACGGTTAATTCTTCTCCTGATAGAAACTCTTCAATCACAACTGATTGACCAGCATCACCAAAAATTTTATCTTCCATGATACTATTAATAGCTGATATCGCCTCTTCTAATTGATGAGCCACAACTACTCCTTTTCCTGCTGCAATCCCATCTGCTTTAATCACTACTGGCACTCCCTGTTGTTTTACATAATCGATTGCCTCTTTTGATGTATAGAATACTTGATAATTACCAGTAGGAATTCGATATTTTCCCATTAATTGCTTTGCGAACGATTTGCTTCCCTCAATTTGAGCTGCTGCTTTTGTTGGACCAATGATCGGGAGGCCTTGTTCTTGAAATACATCGACAATTCCTTCAATTAAAGGCTGCTCAGGTCCTACAACTGTTAGATCAATCTTATACTCTCTAACTGCCATTATTAATTTTTCAAAATCATTTTCAGCAATCGGTAAGCAAATTGCATCTTGTGCAATTCCACCATTACCCGGAGCACAATACACTTGATTAACTTTTGGACTTTTTTTTAGGGTTTTAACAATTGCGTGTTCTCTTCCCCCTTGGCCTACTACTAAAATATTCATATCCATATTCCCCTTTTCTTAATGCTTGAAATGGCGAATACTAGTAAAGACCATCGCAATGCCATGTTTATCTGCTTCAATAATCGAATCTTCATCACGAATAGAGCCACCTGGTTGAATAATTGCTGTAATTCCCGCTTTTGCTGCCTCTTCTACTGTATCTGGCATTGGGAAAAAGGCATCAGAAGCCATTACTGCTCCCTTTGCTAGTTCACCAGCTTGTTCAATTGCAATTTTTGCTGCACCAACACGATTCATTTGCCCTGCTCCGATACCTACTGTCTGTTGACCATTTGCTAGGACAATTGCATTTGATTTAACATGCTTTACAACCTTCCAAGCAAATTGTAGCTGCTCAAGCTCCTCAGTAGTTGGTTTTCTTTTTGTTACTACTTTTAATTCTTCAGCATTTATTTGTTTTTTATCTTGATCCTGTACTAATAAACCACCTAAAACTGATACTACCTTTTTAGAAGATGCACCTTCTCCTTCTACAAGCTCTAATAGGCGAATGTTTTTCTTTTTCGTTAGTAGTTCGAGAGCCTGTTCAGTAAAGCCAGGCGCAATAATCACTTCGAGGAAAATTTCTTTAAGACGACTTGCTGTATCCTCATCAACCATCTGATTTGTTGCGACAATCCCACCAAAAATTGAAACAGGATCCGCTTCATAGGCTCTTGTAAAAGCTTCAGATAAGTTTTTTCCAACTCCTACGCCACAGGGATTCATGTGTTTAACAGCAACCACTGCAGGCTGTTTAAACTCTTTAATGATCTCCCATGCTGCATTCGTATCTTGGATATTATTGTAAGAGAGCTCTTTTCCATGTAATTGTTTTGCATAAGCGAGTCCTTGTTTAGATATAGCTTCCCGATAAAAGCTGGCTTTTTGATGAGGATTTTCCCCATAACGAAGCTCTTGAACCTTTTCATAGGTTAGAGTTAGCTTTTCTGGGAAAACCTCTTCCAATTGATCATTCCAATATTGGGCAATTAACGCATCATATGCTGCTGTATGCCTAAACACTTTGGCAGCTAACTTCTTTTTTGCCGCCAAAGATAACATTTGCTCCTGTTTTAATTCTTCAATTACTGCTTGATAATCAGCAGGGTCGACGATCACTGCAACATCTTGATAATTTTTTGCTGCAGCACGAAGCATAGAAGGTCCACCTATATCAATGTTTTCGATCGCTTCTTCAAATGTAACACCAGGTTTGGAAATAGTTTCTTTGAACGGATAAAGATTTACAACAACAAGATCGATCAGGTCTACATGTTGCTCTTGTAGTTGTTTGAGGTGATCTTCATTTGCTCTTATCGCTAATAGTCCTGCAAAAACGTTCGGATGTAAAGTTTTTACACGCCCATCAAGAATTTCTGGAAATCCAGTGATCTCTGAAATGGAAATGACGGAAATGCCCTCTTGCTCAAGAACCTTTTTGGTCCCTCCTGTTGAAATGATTTCATAACCTAGCTCGATTAAACCCTTCGCAAATTCTATGATTCCTGTTTTATCTGACACACTAAGGATGGCTCTTTTCTGACTCATTATCTTTCTTTACTCCTTTCTCTTTCATACTCTTTTTCTTCCATACCACTTGTTCCTTTAAAATCAAGTTAACCGTTTGCAGCAATAACACATGTTCTATTTGATGGATTTTTTCTGTTAAGGTTTCGATTGTATCTTTTTCCTCAATCGGAACGATCTGTTGCTGAATAATTGGTCCTGTGTCCATTCCTTCATCAACAAAATGGATCGTTACTCCTGTATATTTTACTCCATAATGAAAGGCTTGTTCGATCGCTGCCTTACCTGGAAACGATGGTAAAAGGGAAGGATGGAGATTGATGATTTGGTTGGGAAAAGCTTGCAGTAAAGTTGGTCCAATCAGCCTCATATAACCTGCTAAGACAATTAAATCAATTTCCAATCCCTTAAGGATTTCCACAAGGACAGTCTCAAAGGCTTGCTTATTCTCATAATCTTTTGGTTGAAAAGCAAAAACCGGAATTCCTTCATCTTTTGCCCTTTTTATTACATAAGCTTCTGGTTTATCAGACACTAATAGTTGAATACGGCCAGCTAGTTTTCCTTTTTTTTCTGCATCAACTAAGCTTTGAAAATTGGAACCATTCCCTGAAGCAAAGACAGCTATCTTTTTTGTGCTCATCGCCCTTCCTCCAATAAGACAACTCCTTGATCCCCTTTCGTGATCTCCCCGATTACATAAGCTGTTTCCCCATATTGTTTTGCTAGATCTAAGACTTTTTCTTTATCCTTCTGGTCTATAATCAATACAAAACCAATCCCCATATTAAAGGTGCGAAATGATTCCTGATGATCAAGTTCACCCAGTTTTTGTAAGAGAGTAAAGATCGGTAGAATTGGCCAACTCTTCAGTTGCAGATTTGCCTGTAATCCAGCTGGTAAGACTCGAGGAACATTCTCCAACAATCCTCCACCAGTAATATGGGCCATACCCTTAATTTGAACTTGTTTCATGATTTGTAATACTGATTGAACATAGATACGCGTTGGTTTTAATAATTCATCTCCTAAGGAACAACCAAGTTCAGAGATCATCTCATCTAAGTGAAAATGATATTGTTCAAAAAATAAATAACGAACAAGAGAGAACCCATTACTATGCAGACCATTAGATGCAAAACCAATGATCACATCACCCTCTTCAATCTTAGAACCATCGATGATTTTGTCCTTTTCGACCACACCAACAGCAAAACCTGCTAAATCATATTCCTCTTGTTGATACATTCCAGGCATTTCCGCTGTTTCTCCTCCTAGTAATGCGCAACCTGCCTCTAGACAACCTATTGAAATCCCTTTGATAATCTCCTCAGCTTTTTTAGGTTCAAGTTTTGCCGTTGCTAGATAATCAAGAAAGAATAAAGGCTCAGCTCCTTGTACAAGAATATCGTTCACACACATGGCAACTAAATCAATTCCAATCGTATCATGACGCTCCATTGCAAAGGCAATCTTCAACTTGGTTCCTACCCCATCAGCACCTGAAACCAAAACAGGGTTTTTATATCGATGTTGCAATTCAAAAAGCCCAGCAAATCCTCCAATACCAGATATCACTTCAGGGCGAAATGTTCTTTTTGCATGATACTTAATTCTTTCTACCGTTTTATTCCCTGCCTCAATATCAACCCCGGCTTTTTTATAAGATTGGTTCATCTTCTATCCCCCATCTCACTTTATCCGTTTTACTTTGCTGACTTTGATAGACTTCTGTTGGGTACTCAGCATTAAAACAAGCGACACAATAGCCATGGTTCACGTCGTCTCCTTGTCTACCAATCGCTTCAAGCATGCCAGACATACTTAAAAAGGCGAGAGAATCTGCACCGATGAAATCCTTCATTTCTTCAATGGTTTTTGCTGCAGCAATCAACTCTTCACGAGAGGAAGTATCAATACCATAATAACAAGGGTTTTTAACAGGAGGTGAACTAATTCGAACATGTACCTCTTTGGCTCCAGCTTCTTTTAACAATTGAACAATTCGTTTACTTGTCGTACCACGAACGATAGAATCGTCAATCATCACAACTCTTTTCCCATCGACTACCTTACGAACAGCACTAAGCTTCATCTTTACTCCTTTTTCTCGTAATTCTTGACTTGGTTGAATAAATGTTCTAGCAATATAGCGATTTTTAATTAAGCCTAATTCGTAAGGAATACCAGAAGCTTCTGCATAACCGATCGCTGCGGAAATACTAGAATCAGGAACACCCGTTACCACATCTGCTTCAACAGGATGTTCTTCTGCTAACTTTTTCCCCAATCTTTTTCTTGCTAAATGAACGTTGATTCCACCAATATCGCTATCAGGACGAGCAAAATAAATATATTCAAAGCTACAAATCGCTCTTCTCGTTTGAACAGTAAAATGTTCCGAACGAATCCCGTCTTTGTCAAATACCAGCATTTCTCCTGGTTCAATATCTCGTATCGTTGTTGCACCTACTGTATCAAAAGCACAGGTTTCTGAAGATAATAGATAGCTATGCTCTAATTTTCCTAACGAAAGAGGTCTTAATCCATTCGAATCAAGGGCAGCAATTAGTTTATCGTTCGTCATAATCAGTAAAGCATACGCCCCTTTAATAACGCTTAAAGCTTCCTTAACCGCTTGTTCAATATCGTCATACATTGATTTTGCGATTAAATGGGCAATCACTTCAGTATCACTTGTTGTCTGGAAAATGGAACCTTGTCTTTCTAATTGGTTTCGAATTTGCATGGCATTGGTTAGATTGCCATTCGTTGCAATCGCTATTTCCCCATTCCGATATTTAAATACTAGGGGCTGAGCATTTTGCAGCTTGCTTTCCCCTGTTGTCGAATAACGCACATGACCTATTCCCATCATTCCATTCAAACGATTTATCTCTTGCTGATGGAAAACTTCGGTCACTAACCCCATACCATGGTGATAGGTAAAAAACTCATGATTAGAGCTCACAATTCCTACACTTTCTTGGCCACGATGTTGTAGTGCTTGTAAGCCATAATAAATCAATTGAGGTGTTTCTGTATGATGGTAAACTCCAAAAACGCCACATTCTTCACTCATTTTGTCGAGGAGGGTTTCATCAAACACGGAATGGCCTCCTTCCATACTTTTTTTATCTCTGCTGTCGATAAAGAGATGATCTTCTTGTCGTTATAGTATACTTCAAATTGATTTAAAACAACTTCACCAATCAACTGACAAGAAACGCCTATTTCCAGGGCAATATTTCTTACCTTTTCCACATCATTCGACGAAACCGACAAAATAACGCGAGATTGGCTCTCACTAAATAAAAAGGAAGTCGGCCCTAATTCATCCGTTAAAGTAATGGAGGCACCAAGGTTTCCTGAAATAGAAGATTCAGCTAATGCCACTGCTAACCCCCCATCACTTACATCATGAGCAGAATGAACGACTCCCTCGCGAATCGCTCGAAGTACAACTTCATGCACCTTTTTTTCTTTTTCTAAATCGATGGTTGGCGGCCTTCCTTCTACTATGCCTGAGATTAACTTTTGAAACTCTGTCCCCATCAACTCATCATAGGTATCACCGAGCAATAAAATTTGGTCGCCTATTTGCTTAAACCCTTGAGTTGTAATATAATCTGTATCACGAATAAGTCCTACCATGCCAATAATAGGTGTAGGGTATATTGCTTTCCCATTCCGTTCATTATAAAAGCTCACATTTCCACCAATAACTGGAGTATTTAAGATTTGACAAGCTTCACTCATTCCTTTTGCCGCTTGTTCAAATTGCCAAAAGATTTCTGGCTTTTCTGGATTGCCAAAATTAAGACCATCTGTAATTGCTAAAGGCTCTGCCCCAGAACAAACAAGATTTCTTGCAGCTTCAGCAACTGCAATTGCCCCTCCTACCTTAGGATCTAAATAGATATATCTACCATTTCCATCAGTTGTGATAGCTAAGGCCTTTTTCGTTCCTCTGATCGTAATCACGGCTGCATCGCTCCCTGGAGTAACAGCCGTACTGGTTCTTACCATATGATCATATTGGCGATAAACCCATTCTTTATCAGCAATAGTTGGATTTGCTAATAAATCTAGTAAAATTTGTTGAGTATCAGGAAGATATTCGTATTGCGTTAAATCCATTCCATTACCCATACTTTGAAAGCGACGATAATAGGCTGGTTCTTCTGACGGCATATGATAGACTGGAGCTTCATCTACAAGAGCTTTTACAGGAAGTTCTGCGACAACCTCACCTTGGTCAAAAATACGGTACATCCCATCATTTGTAACTTTACCTATTACAACAGAGTGCAATCCCCATTTTGCGAATACTTTTTTTACCTCTTCCTCTTTTCCTTTCTTTACAACGACTAGCATCCTTTCTTGAGATTCAGAAAGCATAATCTCATAAGGAGTCATATTTGGTTCTCGCCTTGGTACCTTTGAAAGATCTAGTTCCATTCCATTTCCAGCTTTACTGGCCATTTCTGTACTAGAACTTGTGAGTCCAGCAGCTCCCATATCTTGAATTCCTTCTATAATATCTAAATCTATTAGTTCTAAAGTCGCTTCTAATAGAAGCTTTTCCATAAAAGGATCGCCTACTTGAACAGAGGACTTCTTGGATTCAGATTGTTCACTTAACTCAACAGATGCAAATGTAGCGCCATGAATTCCATCCCTGCCTGTACTTGCGCCAACATACATCACAGAATTACCGATCCCTGTAGCTACACCTTTTTTAATTTGATTATGATTTAATAAACCAACACACATGGCATTGACCAGTGGATTCCCTTGATATGCTTCTTCAAAAACAACTTCTCCACCAACGGTAGGAATCCCTATACTATTGCCATAATTCGCTATTCCTGCAACGACTTGTTGAAATAAATATTTTACTTTTTCATCCTCCAAAGGTCCAAAACGCAATGAATTTAATAAGGCAATCGGTCTTGCTCCCATTGAAAAAACATCACGGATGATTCCACCCACTCCTGTTGCCGCCCCTTGGTATGGTTCAATGGCAGATGGATGGTTATGACTTTCTATTTTAAAGACCACTGCTTGTTGGTCACCAATATCAATAATTCCTGCCCCTTCCCCAGGACCTTGAAGTACATGTTTCCCTTGGGTTGGAAACTTTTTTAACACAGGTTTAGAAGTTTTATAACTACAATGTTCTGACCACATTACACTAAATAATCCTGTTTCAAGAAAATTAGGTTTTCTACCTATTAACTGAACTATTCTCTCATATTCCCCATCCGACAATCCTAATTCAAGGTAAACTTTTTCGTTAAATACTTGCACTGCTGTAGGTTCTTGATTCACTCTTTTTCTCCCTCCAATAGCTAAGAATAGATTGGAATAATCTCTTTCCATCTTCAGAACCAAGAAGTTTAGAGACAGCCCGTTCAGGATGAGGCATCATCCCCAAAACATTGCCTTGTTTGTTGCAAATCCCTGCAATATCATCAATAGAGCCGTTAGGATTATCTTTATAACGAAAGATAATTTGATTATTCTTTTGTAATTCTTTTAACGTTTGTTGATCACAATAATAGTTTCCTTCCCCATGGGCAATTGGAATCTTGATCTCTTCTCCTAAGTGGTATTCTAAGGTGAAAGGGGTTTGATTGTTTTCAACAGTAATCGTCTCTATCGAGCAAATAAATTGTAGATTTTCATTCTTTTTCATCGCACCTGGAAGTAATCCTGCTTCAAGTAAGATTTGAAATCCATTACATATCCCAATGACTAATTTGCCTTCTGCTGCCGCTTTCTCTACATGTTTCATGATTGGTGCAAATCTAGCAATGGCTCCAGACCTTAGATAATCCCCATAAGAAAAACCGCCTGGTAGAACAATACAATCATAGCCACTTAAGTCTACTTGTTGATGCCAGATATAATCTACTTCACCATCGATCACATCTTCAATGGCATGGTAACAATCAATATCACAATTAGAGCCAGGAAAGACGACCACTGCAAACTTCATACGGCCACCTCTTCCAATTCATATCGATATTCTTCGATTACTGTGTTAGCCAACAATTTCTCGCACATCTCTTTTATTCTTTCTTGCGCCACTTCATATTGCTCAGTGTTGATCATAATTTCAATATACTTGCCAATCCTTACCGATTCTGTTTCATCATAGCCTAAGGTAAGTAAGGCCCCTCTAACAGCTTGGCCTTGAGGATCTAAAACATCTTGTTTTAATGTGACATAGACTTTTACCTTAAACAAGAACCTCTCCCCCTAATCGTTTAAGCATCTCTTGATAAGCCTCTTCTACATGACCTAAGTCACGACGAAAACGATCTTTATCTAACTTTTCTTTAGAATCAGCATCCCAAAAGCGACAAGTATCAGGAGATATTTCATCAGCAAGTAGAAGTTTTCCATCCTCTGTTAGGCCAAATTCTAATTTAAAATCGACGAGTAATACTTTTCTTGTAAGCAAATATTCGCTTAAGATTTCATTCACTTTTAGACTAACCAACTCCATTTGTTGAAGTTGTTCTGGGGTAGCTAGTTGAAGGACAGAAATATGGGAGTCATTGATTAGAGGGTCACCAAGTTCATCATCTTTATAGTAAAATTCCACAACTGGGTGTCTTAGTGCGGTCCCTTCTGCTAAACCTAAGCGTTTTGCTAAAGACCCTGCTGCGATATTTCGGACAACGACCTCTAAGGGGATAATCTTTACTCTTTTAACAATTTGCTCAATAGGGGAAATCCGTTCGACAAAATGATTTTCTACCCCTTTTTCAGATAACATTTGGAAAAAGATAGCGCTCATTTGGTTATTTAAGGCTCCTTTACCCACAATCGTACCTTTTTTTTCACCGTTAAAAGCAGTTGCATCATCTTTGTATTCCACAAGGAATTGCTCTTTTTTGTTCGTGCGGTAAATCTTTTTTGCCTTTCCTTCATAAAGTAATTCTAATTTTTCCATTTTTGCTTCCTCCTCGTCCATTTCAATTTCTTCATTATTCATTTAGTCCTAAGCGTTGAAAAATATAATCTACTTGTTTCAGATGGTATTCGTAGTTAAAACACTCTTCTAATTCTTGTACGGTTAGCGTAGCGGTAATAGTATCATCTTGTTTTAACAACTCTTTAAATGAGGTTTGTTCTTCCCATGCTTGCATGGCTCTTTTTTGTACTAAATCATAAGCTTGTTCTCTAGTCATTCCCTTTTCGATCAATGTTAGTAAAACACGTTGGGAATAAATAAGGCCATAGGTTCTTTCCATATTCCTTTTCATATTTTCTGGAAATACAGTAAGGTGTTTCACGATATTAGCAAAACGGTTTAACATGTAATTTAGAAGTGTAGTAGCATCTGGTAGAATAATCCGTTCTACAGATGAGTGAGAAATATCCCGTTCATGCCATAAGCTTACATCTTCATAAGCTGATACCATGTATCCACGCAATACTCTTGCCAAACCACTTATATTTTCCGATCCAATTGGATTACGCTTATGCGGCATTGCTGATGAACCCTTTTGACCTTTACTAAAAAACTCTTCCACTTCCCTTGTCTCTGACTTTTGCAAACCACGAATTTCTGTTGCAAATTTTTCTAGGGAGGTACCGATTAAAGCCAAACTAGCCATATATTGAGCATGGCGATCCCTTTGAAGTGTTTGAGTAGATATTGGGGCAGGATGTAATCCTAATTTTTCACATACATATTGTTCAATAGATGGAGGTATATTGGCATAAGTACCTACAGCACCGGAGATTTTCCCATATGCCACTTCATCCATGGCTCTTTTAAAGCGCTCAAGATGTCGACTCATTTCTGCATACCATAGAGCCATTTTGAGTCCAAATGTAGTTGGCTCAGCGTGCACCCCATGCGTTCTTCCCATCATGACGGTATATTTGTATTCTATCGCTTTTGCTTTTAAAATTTGAAGAAAGTCTTCAATATTCTTTAATAAAATGTTGTTAGCTTGTTTTAATAAATAAGAAAGAGCTGTGTCCACTACATCAGTAGAGGTTAAACCATAGTGGACCCATTTAGATTCTGGCCCTAATGTTTCTGCCACAGCTCTCGTAAAAGCTACTACATCATGCTTAGTATCCTCTTCAATTTCATGGATTCGCTGAATATTGATTTTCGCATTTTCGCGAATTTTTTTTACATCCTCTTTTGGAATTTCTCCTAATTCAGCCCAAGCTTCGGCAGCTAAGATTTCTACTTCTAGCCAAGCTTTATATTTATTCTCTTCCGTCCAGATCTCTTTCATTTCTTCTCTTGTATAACGTTCAATCATCACGTACCTCCAACATTCTTTTTTATGCTTTCATTAGCTTTTAGGCAAATTTTCTTGTAACTTCTTATTTTTTAATTCAACTTCCTCAGCCATTATTTTTCTCAAGTTTTTCAATTCATTTGCAACCTTTTGATCAAATACGCCAATAATTTGTGCAGCAAGGATTCCTGCATTGTACGCCCCATTTATAGCTACAGTGGCAACAGGTAATCCCTTTGGCATCTGAACAATAGCATATAAAGCATCTAGGCCATTTAAAGCACTTCCATTGATCGGTACGCCAATGACAGGTAGGGTGGAATATGCTGCAATAACCCCTGGTAAATGGGCAGCCATTCCAGCACCAGCAATAATGACCGAGAATCCATTCTTCTCTGCCTCTTTTGCTATTTTGGCAGTCTGTTCAGGTGTCCGATGTGCTGATGAAATCATTACCTCATAAGGAATGTCTATTTGTTTTAGAGCCTTCATTGCGCCTTCCATAATGGGTAAATCTGAGTCACTACCCATCACAATCAATACTTTTGACATTTGCATTCTCTCCTTTTCTCCCACGTGTCATATTCAATTACGCGCCCTTAAAAGATAAAGCCCAAGTGAGTAGATTTTCTAAAAAAGAACGAGCAAAACCTACCCGCCTGGGCTTAATTCCCTTCGGTATATTTTACTCGTAGTCCAGTAATTTACGGTTACTGGGTAGAGACTTTCAGGCCATATTCCTGATATTATACGAGTTATATTCTGTTGATATTTAGTTTAACAATCAATACATCATTCGTCAAGATAAAAACGAACATTAAATATAATTTAATAGTTATTGTTCGATTTTTATTTCATTAAAAAAGCTTAACCATATTCCTGTTCAAATATAGTTAAGCTCTAATTTGGATATGTTATTATTTTTTTGCAAGGTAGGAAAGTATAGCCATTAAATCAAGTTCACCATTTCCTGCATTTAGGGCATCCTCATATGTATTGGCTGCCTTTTCAATGAGTGGGAAAGAAAGATCCATCTCTTTTGCTCGATCCATTGCGAGTCGTAAATCTTTTGTGGCATGTTTTAAGGCAAAAGCTGCTGGATAATAATCTTGGATAATACTTGGTGTTTTAATATTTACAATTGGGGAACCTACAGCACTTAATTTTACAATTTCAAGCATCGTTTCCCTTGGAATCCCCGCCTTTTCCGCAAATAAAACGGTTTCGGCAAGTCCTTGAATATAGATTCCTAACATACTATTGATCGCTAGTTTTGCGTTACTTCCAGCCCCATTCCCTCCCAAAAGGAAAGAAGCCTTTCCTACAATATCAAAAATAGGTTTCACTTTTTCATACGTTTCAGCATCTCCGCCTACAAGTACCACAAGTGTCCCTTCTTTTGCCGGTGCAACACTACCTGAAACTGGAGCATCAAGCATTTCTACCCCTTTTTCCTTACACAAAGCGGCAATTGTTTTTGAAGTTTCAGGTGAAATCGTACTCATATCTATGGCAATTTGCCCCTCTTTTAAACCAGCCAACACTCCATCTTCTCGCGTATACACATCTTTCACAGCTTCATCATCCGCAACCATCGTGATTAAAACATCCACTGAAGCAGCGATTTCTTTAGGACTTTCTTTAAAAGTCGCTCCCATTTCTAAAAGTGGTTGTGCTTTTTCTTTACTACGATTATACACGAATAGTTCATATCCAGCCTTCTTAAGATTTGTCGCCATAGGAACTCCCATATTTCCTAAGCCAATCCAACCAATTCTCATAAAACTCACCTCTATAAAAAATTTTTAAATAAATTGCACAAAAATTACTATAGCATTTTTTGATCTTTTCAGCGAATCTGATTTGAAAGAAAAAAACCCGAACATCACTCATTCGGGTTAAAGAGAATCAATTACATGCCAACTTTATTACTTTGCTTATTTATTATTTAGAAAAGTCGAAATAGGGGGATGGAACGACTTGATCAATTTCCTTTAGTGTATCCTCTGACAATTTGACTTCAAGAGCACTAATATTCTCTCTTAGTTGTTCTGATGTTTTTGCTCCAATAATCGGGATAACTGATGGTCCCTGATGTAATAACCAAGCAATGGCTAGTTGAGTTAAAGAAATATTTTCTTTGTTTGCAATGAAACTTAGCTTTTCTACTTTTTCTAATTTCTCTTTGTTTTCCTTAGACTCTAAATTCCATTGATGTTTAGCACCACGACTATCCTCTGGTAAATGGTTCCCTTTTGCATATTTTCCAGTAAGCCATCCTCCTGCTAGTGGAGAATAACATAATGTGGCTAGTCCATATTTTTCACTGACAGGCAAAATCTCCTGTTCGATGTATCGATCAAGCAAACTATAAGAAGGTTGATTGGAAACAAACCTTTCTAGATTCATTTTGTCACTAACCCATAAACTTTCTACGATTCGCCATGCATCAAAATTGGAACAACCAATATAACGGACTTTTCCTTGACGAACTAAATCATCTAAAGCGCGTAAGGTCTCATCGATTGGTGTCGTTGGATCAGGACGATGAATTTGATATAAATCTATATAATCTGTACCAAGTCGTTTTAGGCTTAGCTCTACTTGTTTCATAATTCGAAAACGACTTGCCCCTTGTCCATTTGGACCTTCATCTGTTCTAATTTTAAATTTTGTCGCTAAAATCACTTCATCTCTTTTATGGCGAATGGCTTTACCAACGATTTCTTCTGATGTTCCTCCTCCATAAATATCTGCTGTATCAATAAAGTTAATTCCAGCATCCATCGCTTTGTGGATCAGCTCAATCGATTCATTTTCTCCAATTCCCCAATCACCATATACCATTGTACCTAGAGCAAGGCGTGACACTTTTACACCTGCTCTTCCTAGATTGACATATTCCATATGTAGTCCTCCTGTGTATCATTTCTTATTCGTGTTGATAAACAATTCTTCCATCTATTATAGTCATCAATACTTTTGTCCGATAATCAAAAGGGTTACCTGACCAGAGAACTATATCTGCGTCTTTTCCGACTTCCAGGGAACCTACTCGATCCTCAATACCCATATGTTTTGCAGGATTAATAGTAATTGCCTTCCAAGCTGTTTCTTCATTTAATCCTTCTCTCACAGCGATGGCAGCGCTAACGATGAGATATTCTATTGGAATGACGGGGTGATCGGTAATTATAGAAACAGGAACACCGGCTTTGTCTAATGAGACTAATGTGTGCCAGCCTTTATCTCCTAATTCAATCTTAGAACGGTTGCTAAGTGTTGGACCTACCGCAGCTTTATATCCATTTTCAGCTATGATGTCTGCAATTTTATGACCTTCTGTGCAATGTTCTAATGTTAGATTTATATTAAATTCCTTGGAAATGCGAATTGCTGTCATGATATCATCTGCACGGTGAGCATGGGCTCTAACAGGAATCTCTTTCTTTAATACTTTAACTAAGGTTTCCATTTTAAGATCGATATCAGGTGCTTTTGAGGAGTCTTCCATACCTAGTTCAATTTTTTTTAAATAATTTTTTGCCTTTATTAAATGATCTCTTAATACTGCTGCTGTGCCCATTCTTGTGGATGGTATTTGTTTTTTCTCTCCGTACACCCTTTTTGGATTCTCACCAAAAGCAATTTTAAGACCTGAGGTTTTCTTGACTATCATTTCATCAACGATACGACCATAGGTTTTTACAATTGACATTTCTCCACCAATCACATTTGCACTACCAGGCATAATTTGAACAGTAGTAACACCACCTTGAATGGCATCCTTAAAACCTTGCTCTAATGGATTAATTGCATCCAATGCACGAACATGGGGAGTGGCAGGATCTGTCATTTCATTGACATCGGCTCCAGCCCATCCAATTGTTTCTTCATATACCCCTAAATGCGTATGTGCATCAATCAAACCTGGTGTTACCCATTGACCTTGTGCATCTATAACTTGAGCATCTTTTGGTATCTCAATACCTTGACCAATAGCCTTTATTTTCCCTTCTTCTATTAATATTATTCCTCCTTGATCAACGATTCCTTGTGTAATGGTGTTAATTGTAGCATTTACAATTGCAATCATTTCTCTTCCCCCTTGTTGAAATATTTCGATCTTCTAAATATATTATTCTATGAGTAGATAAGAAATTCCTCCCCCTTTAAGTAACAAATCCATTCGTTAAAATGAAGTGAACATTAAAATTTAAGAAAAGGTTTGAATATTTCATCGCGCTCCGTCATCCGTGCCCTTCTATGAATAAAGATTACGGAGAGAAGGGCACTTCTGAAGGTCGCTGTTTATGGAATATACAAACCCTTAAATGAGAAGTGCAAGAAAGTTATACTTTCTTATCTTTTAACAAAGCCAATAAAAAAAGCTAACCATGTGGTTAGCTTTTTTTTATTGCCTGGCAACGTCCTACTCTTCCAGGACCCTTCGGTCCAAGTACCATCGGCGCTGGAGGGCTTAACGGTCGTGTTCGGGATGGGAACGAGTGTATCCCCTCCGCCGTCATCACCAGGCTTGCAGGA
>NZ_JBLWFI010000001.1:2404785-2475502 GCF_048898065.1 Tepidibacillus infernus | reverse complement strand
CCCCACCTTCGGCGGCTGGCTCCTTGCGGTTACCTCACCGACTTCGGGTGTTGCAAACTCTCGTGGTGTGACGGGCGGTGTGTACAAGGCCCGGGAACGTATTCACCGCGGCATGCTGATCCGCGATTACTAGCAATTCCGGCTTCATGTAGGCGAGTTGCAGCCTACAATCCGAACTGAGACTGGTTTTTTGGGATTGGCTCCACCTCACGGCTTCGCTACCCTTTGTACCAGCCATTGTAGCACGTGTGTAGCCCAGGACATAAGGGGCATGATGATTTGACGTCATCCCCACCTTCCTCCGGTTTGTCACCGGCAGTCACCTTAGAGTGCCCATCTGAATGCTGGCAACTAAGATTAAGGGTTGCGCTCGTTGCGGGACTTAACCCAACATCTCACGACACGAGCTGACGACAACCATGCACCACCTGTCACCGTTGTCCCCGAAGGGAAAGGTCTATCTCTAGACCAGGCAACGGGATGTCAAGCCCTGGTAAGGTTCTTCGCGTTGCTTCGAATTAAACCACATGCTCCACTGCTTGTGCGGGCCCCCGTCAATTCCTTTGAGTTTCAGCCTTGCGGCCGTACTCCCCAGGCGGAGTGCTTAATGTGTTAACTTCGGCACTAAGGGTATCGAAACCCCTAACACCTAGCACTCATCGTTTACGGCGTGGACTACCAGGGTATCTAATCCTGTTTGCTCCCCACGCTTTCGCGCCTCAGCGTCAGTTACAGGCCAGAAAGTCGCCTTCGCCACTGGTGTTCCTCCACATCTCTACGCATTTCACCGCTACACGTGGAATTCCACTTCCCTCTCCTGCACTCAAGTCCTCCAGTTTCCAATGACCCTCCACGGTTGAGCCGTGGGCTTTCACATCAGACTTAAAGAACCGCCTGCGCGCGCTTTACGCCCAATAATTCCGGACAACGCTTGCCCCCTACGTATTACCGCGGCTGCTGGCACGTAGTTAGCCGGGGCTTCCTCCTTAGGTACCGTCAAGGTACAGGCTTGTTCATCCTATACTTGTTCTTCCCTAATGACAGAGTTTTACAATCCGAAAACCTTCATCACTCACGCGGCGTTGCTCCGTCAGACTTTCGTCCATTGCGGAAGATTCCCTACTGCTGCCTCCCGTAGGAGTCTGGGCCGTGTCTCAGTCCCAGTGTGGCCGATCACCCTCTCAGGTCGGCTACGCATCGTCGCCTTGGTAGGCCGTTACCCTACCAACTAGCTAATGCGCCGCGGGCCCATCTGTAAGTGGTAGCTTGCGCCACCTTTCTAGTTCATCTCATGCGAGATGTTCTCTTATCTGGTATTAGCTCCGGTTTCCCGGGGTTATCCCAGTCTTACAGGCAGGTTGCCCACGTGTTACTCACCCGTCCGCCATTCCAGATGTCAGATATCGGAAACCGGAAGCCGGATGAAAGCAATACTACGATGTTTACTTTCAAATCCGTTTTACTTCCTCGAGAGGTCATTCACTCTGACCTCTGGCCTCTGATATCTGACACCTGTCATTCGACTTGCATGTATTAGGCACGCCGCCAGCGTTCGTCCTGAGCCAGGATCAAACTCTCCATAGAAACTTTTAATGTTTTAGCATTTAGAGTTTCTAGTCCTGTGATTCAGCTACATGAGCATCATCACAAGGGCATAAAAAGTTATCCTTAACTCTAATAAATTGATTAGGTCCACATTTCTGTGGTACGCTTGGCTTTTACACTGTTCAGTTTTCAAAGAGCAATTTCAACAACGAAATTTATTTTATCATAAATATTGTCTATTAGTCAATATCTTTTTTAATTTTTAAATACTGCTAAATCATTATAAGTCAGCAAAGAATATAATAATATATACCTTGTTACTATGTCAATTATATTTTCCCTATATATTGCATTTGGTTCAATTCCTATGAAACCCCCTAATATAATGATGTTATTAGAGGGCTTTCAACCAGACTACTCTGATAAACTTTCTTGTATTTTTGGTTTGGACAAAAACCATCCACTAACCAAAATAGTAAGAAGTACAATCCAAAAAGTAAGTTTCCAAGCTTTACTTTCTGCAAATCCTTCAGCAATTATTGCTACTTGTGGATGTGATAAGGTATAGACTGCTAACTTCACACCTACCCAAGCAACAACAAGATATGCTGCAGTTTCTAGGCCAGGCCTTTTATGAAGCAAATCTACAAATTTATTAGCTGCAAATCGGATCAAGATTAATCCAATAATACCACCTAATAGAACAACAATAAAGTGCCCTCCATGCATCCCACCTATATTAGGGAGATTTGTCAGTGGTAAAGTTACCGCCAACGCAACAGCTGCAAGTATAGAATCAACTGCAAATGCGATATCGGCTAGCTCCACTTTTAGGACTGTCATCCAAAAATTTGAGCCCCCATTTCCTTTGTTGTCTTTTCTACTCTCATGTTTCGTAAGTTTTTGTTTGATGACGTGATTTAAACCTAAATAAATTAAATAAATGGCTCCTATGGCCTGAACCTGCCAAACGTCGATAAGATACGAAATAATGAACAAAGAACCAAAGCGAAAGATAAACGCACCTGCCAAACCATAAAATAAAGCCTTTTTTCTCTCTTTTTCTGGTAAGTGTTTTACCATGACTGCCATCACTAATGCATTGTCAGCAGCTAGTAATCCTTCAAGTCCAACCAATACCAACAACGTCCACCCATATTCTGCTAATATTCCTAGATCCATTCTTTGTTTCCTCCTTTTTTTTATCGTTTATCAATTAGGCTTAAAAAATACAAAAGACCTTTACCCCAAAAAAATTAGGTAAAGGTCTCGCTAACAAAGACTTGCCAATAAAGCCGAGGCTAAGCCTGTAATGACGACTTTATTGTAAAAGCTACTCCCCTTAAAGAAGTGTATTTGAATATTTATGAAGATCATATCATGAATTGATAAAAAAGCCAATCTATTTTATTTACCATTCTAAACTTCTTGACTTCTATCGCGCATGAGAGGGAAAAGAAGCACATCACGAATAGATGGTTGATCAGTTAGTAGCATCACTAATCGGTCAATTCCAATCCCAAGGCCACCTGTAGGAGGCATTCCAATTTCTAAAGCATGAATAAAATCCTCATCCATTTCGTGAGCCTCTTCATTTCCTTGTTCCCGTTCTTTTAACTGTGCCTCAAAACGTTCTCTTTGATCAATTGGATCATTTAATTCCGTAAATGCATTTGCATGCTCACGACTCACAATAAACAATTCAAATCGGTCTGTAAAACGAGGATCCTGTTCATTTTTCTTTGCTAATGGAGAAATTTCTACAGGATGACCATATACAAATGTAGGTTGGACTAATTTTTCTTCTACTAATTGTTCAAAGAATTCATTAACAATATGACCATAAGTCATATGGGGCTCAACTTGAACGTGATATTGTTTGGCTAGTTCACGTGCCTCGTCATCAGACATATGCTGACTAAGATCAACACCTACATATTTCTTTATCGCATCAATCATTGAAATTCTTTCCCATGGTGGATCTAGATTGATTTCTTGTTCTTGATAAGTAATTTTAGTGGTACCTAATACTTCCTTTGCAACATAGGCAATCGCATTTTCAGTTAAATCCATAATTGTTTTAAAATCGCCATAAGCCTCATATAATTCAAGCATCGTAAACTCGGGATTGTGCCTAGTAGAGATACCCTCATTACGGAATACACGTCCAATCTCGTAAACCTTCTCCATTCCACCCACGATAAGACGTTTTAAATGCAACTCAATAGCAATCCTCATATATAACTGCATATCTAAAGCATTATGATGGGTGATAAAAGGTCTGGCAGCAGCTCCTCCAGCAATGGCATGCATTGTTGGTGTTTCTACTTCAATATAGCCCAATTTATCCAAATAATTTCTTAATGCTTTGATAACCTTACTTCTTATTACAAAAGTTTGCTTTACTTCAGGGTTCATGATTAAATCAACATAACGTTGGCGATATCTCAATTCTACATCTTTTAAGCCGTGAAATTTATCTGGTAAAGGGTATAGGGATTTTGTAAGGATATGTAATTGATGCACTTTAACACTTGTTTCTCCTTTATTTGTTTTAAAAACATTCCCTTCGATACCAATGATATCGCCTAAATCTAAAATTTCAAAAGCTTTAAATTCCTGTTCGGTAACTTGATCCATTCGGATATAAATTTGAATTTTACCACTTAAATCCTGAATATGAGCAAAGCCTGCCTTTCCTTGTAGGCGTTTTGTCATAATTCTTCCAGCAATTTTAACGTGAAGATTCTTCATTTCAATTTCTTCTTTGCTTAAGTGATTCAATTCATTTAAAATTTCTTGTGCTGTGTGCGTTCTTTCGAATTTATAGCCAAAAGGATCAAAACCTAGTTCCTTTAATTCGGCTAATTTTTGACGACGCACAAGAAGCAGTTCATTTAATTCAACTACCTCTTGGCTCATATTCACCAACTCCTACTTCTTCACTCATTATTTTTTTATATCTAGAATTTCATATTGAATGACACCTGCTGGTACATTTACATCAACAATAGCACCTTTTTGCTTACCTAGCAATGCTTTCCCAACTGGAGATTCATTTGAGATCATATTTGCAGTAGGGTCAGATTCTGCTGATCCCACAATCGTATATTCAACAATATCATTAAACTCTAAGTCCTTCAACTTAACAGTTGAACCTATGCTTACCACATCTGTGTTCACATCATCATCATTGATAATCCTTGCGTTTCTTAACATTTTTTCTAATGTAATAATTCTACCTTCAATAAAAGCTTGTTCATTTTTAGCATCTTCATATTCAGAGTTTTCACTAATGTCACCATAACCAATTGCAATCTTAATTCTTTCTGCAACTTCTCTGCGTTTTACCGTTTTTAAGTGTTCTAGCTCTTCCTCTAATTTCTTCAACCCGGAAGGCGTTAATATTACTTCTTTATCAGCCATTTATAATTCCCCTTTGTGAAAGATTTCCATACGATTATATGTTTTTTTTCAATAAAATATACAATCTAATAGATGTAATTACTTTGCGATTGATTTTATATAGAACAAAAAGCTTCTTCCTTTAATCGGAACTAAGAAGCTTTTGAACCAAGGTTCATTCAAGTTTTTGAATTAGTCTGAATGGTATTATATTGCAATCGTTACCAATTGTCAACCATTTACAGAAAAAAGGTGGAACTCAGGAAATAATCATATTCTCTTCGATACTTTCTACATATTCTAACAATACTCGCTTCATCTCTTCCTTTGTATCTATTTCATTGATGATTTCTCTTACTTTAGCTGCACCAGGAAGGTTTTTTAAATACCATCCTGCATGCTTCCTCATTTCTTTTACCCCTATATTTTCACCCTTTAACTGTATTAAACGATCCATATGCAAAAGAGCCACATCTATCTTTTCCTTTGCAGAAGGTTCAGGTAAAAGCTTTCCTTCTGTTAAGTATTTAACGGTTCGGTATAAGATCCAAGGGTTCCCAAGTGCTGCCCGTCCAATCATTACACCATCTACTCCCGTTAGATCAATCATTCTTTTTGCATCTTCAGGTGAAAATATATCCCCATTCCCAATTACGGGTATATTTACAGCTTCTTTTACCTGGCGGATGATATCCCAGTCTGCTTTACCGCTATACATCTGTTCTCTAGTCCGTCCATGTACGGCTAACGCACTTGCACCTGCACTTTCTATCGCCTTTGCATTTTCAACCGCATAGACATGCCCACTGTCCCAACCTGTTCTCATTTTTACCGTTACAGGTTTTTTTACCTCTTTGACAACTGCTTCAACCATCTCTTCAATCTTAGGAGGGTGTAATAACAATTTGGCTCCAGCATCGTTTCTGGTTATTTTAGGTACAGGGCATCCCATATTGATATCAATAATATCCGCATTTGTATATTGATCAACAATCTTTGCTGCTTCTACAAGACTACTTTTATCCCCGCCAAAAATTTGAAGGCTTAGTGGTTTCTCATCTTCTCCTACTTCTAACATTTTTAAGGATCTTTCGTTTTTCTGTAAAATTGCTTTATCACTTACCATTTCTGCCGTTACAAGTCCTGTTCCAAATTCTCTTGCAATCAAGCGAAAGGCATAATTGCTTACCCCTGCCATAGATGCCAATACTACGTTGTTTTCTAGCTGGACATTCCCTATCTTCATGCCTACCTCCAGATGATTTTTGAATTTCATACTTCTTCTTTAAGAAGTTCATCCATATCTATTTGCAATGCTAAACAAATTTTTTCAAGCAATATTAAATCAGGATCTCTGTTCCCTCTTTCAACTGATCCTAACACAGCTACAGATACCCCTATTTCATCTGCTAAATCTTGTTGAGTTAGTCCTTTTAATTTACGAAAGGCCCGAATTCGTTTATTGATACCTTTCATACTTTTCCAACCTTTCTTTTTGATCTAACTTCTTGATCATTTCTTGTATTGTGATATGGTAACCGGGTATACCTTGATCATAGATTTCTGATAAAGGAATTAAAACAAATAATCGCTTGGTTAGATAAGGATGTGGGACAATTAGGTCTTTATCGTTAATTATCTTATCACCAAATAATAGAATATCAATATCAATTGTTCGTGGTCCCCAATGGATTTCCCTTGTTCTACCTAAATTCTGTTCTACTGTTTGAATATATTCTAATAACTCCTTTGGCTGCAGATTGGTTTCAACTTCTATAACTATATTTAAAAAATCTGGTTGTTCTTTATTACCAAAAGGTTCTGTCTCATAAATCGAGGACTCTTCTATCACCTTAACATTAGGATGTTGGTTTAATTGATCTATTGCATACCTTAAGTATTGATATCGATCTCCCATATTTGAGCCCAAACCTAAATAAACACCCCTCATCTTTCAATCCCTCTTCTGATTTCAACAGTCACACTTTCCAGATGGCCGGGAATAGGCGGTTGAATCTTTCGAACTCTTACCACCACTTCATGTAATGGAAAAGTATTAAGTAGTTCCTTGGCAGTATGTTCAGCAAGAGCTTCAAGAAGTTTGCGTTGTTTCCCCATGATCAGTTGTTTTACGACCTCATAAACCTGTGCATAGTTTACAGTATCTTCAATACAATCAGTTTCCCCAGCTTTTTTTAAATCAAGGTACATTTCTAAATCTACTTCAAATTTTTGACCCAGTTTTTTTTCTTCTTCAAACACTCCATGATATGCATAAAATTGCATCTTATCAAATATAATTTTATCCATTTCTCCACCTACTATTGCCTTCCATATAAATCATCGCATCCATCATTTTGCAAACCCTTTTCATTTCTTTTACATCATGCACTCTCATGATTTTACATCCTTTTACGATCCCCATGGCTACTGTAGCTGCGGTTCCCTCTAATCTTTCATCAACAGGTAAATGAAGCGTATTCCCTATGATTGACTTTCTAGAAGTTCCTAACAAAACAGGATAACCCAAAGCTACAATTTCATCTAATCGATTCATGACTTGTAAATTATCTTGGTACGTTTTGGCAAATCCTATACCAGGATCTAAAATGATTTGATCGGCCTTAACACCAGCAGTGATTGCTATCTGAATACTCTCTCGTAAGTCTGCAATGATATCATCCATTAAAGAATCATACTCCATATTCATTCGGTTGTGCATTAAGATGACTGGGACCTGATATTCTGCTACAACCTTAGCCATATTTGGGTCTTTCTTAAACCCCCAGACATCATTAATAATATGGGCACCTGCTTCAATGGCTTGTTGTGCGACTTCAGCTTTATACGTATCAACAGAAATAGGTACTTTAATCTCTTTAGCTAATGCTCGAATCACTGGAATAACCCGTTCCAGTTCTTCTTCAACGGAAACTTCTTGATGACCAGGACGAGTCGACTCACCTCCAACATCAATGATATCGGCTCCATCAGCTATCATTTTTTTTGCATGTTTTAATGCAATAGCTAGTTGATTGTATTTCCCCCCATCAGAAAAGGAATCAGGTGTAACATTAAGGATCCCCATGACTAAAGTATGCCTTCCTATAGTTAAATCGATTCCTTTACTGTGAAGGGTGCGTTCCCTATTAGATACATCTTCGCTATATAATACAGATTCTATTTCTCTTCCTACTTGTTTTAAACCAAAGGGTTGAACCTTTAATTTTCGTATGATCTCCCAATATTGTCTTCGTGTCCCTATTAGAAGCACATCGGATGTCTCTTTGGTTAGCATCGATACATCTTTATGTAAAACAGCATCTCCTCCTTTAGACAACATTTCTTGTTTTATCAGATTTGCTGCCTTTAAGGATAGATTTTGAATTTTAATTAGGATTGTTTCAGCTTTAGGAGCCATCAAACGTATACCTGGTTCATCAGCGCCAAGTTTTCTCATTTCTTCAAGCAATTGTTCTCTATTATTGATTTTAATCATATGAGTATTATATTTCACTAATTTCACTTCCTCATTTATTTTTATGGGTGAAATAAGCTTTAAAGAGTACTTATAATTTGCAACAAATCTTCCTTATTAAAATAATATTTAGTATTACAAAACTGGCAAACAACTTCTGCACCATTTTCCTTTTCAATCATATCCTTAATTTCCTCTTTGCCTAAACTAATAAGCATCTGTTCTATTCTGTTATGGGAACATGAACATTTAAACTGAATATTCATGCTTTCAAGAAACTCTACTTTTTCTGCAAAGATTGTTTCTAAAATTTGTTCTGGTGACATTCCTTGATCGATCAAGCTTGTTACGGATGATATATTTTGAATTGATGCTTCAATCATCGATATATCATTTTCCTCTAATCCTGGCATAATTTGAACAATGAACCCTCCTGCAGCACGAATACTGTAATCAGGATTTACTAAGACCCCTGCAGCAACAGAAGAGGGGGTTTGTTCTGAATAAGCAAAGTAATAAGTGAAATCCTCTCCCAACTCTCCAGAAATAAGGGGAACACTTCCACGATAAGGTTCTTTTAATCCAAGGTCTTTAATCACATATAAATACCCTTCACCAACTGCACTTGCAACATCTAATTTACCTAATTCATTAGCGGGTAGATCTACAACAGGATTTGTCACATAACCACGCACTTCACCTTTTGCGTTCGCATCAACAACTATCTGCCCAATAGGTCCATCCCCTTTTATCAAAATGGTTAACTTCTCATCTCCTTTTAACATCGCTCCCATCATAGCCCCTATCGTTGCTGCTCTTCCTAAGGCAGCGCTTGCTGTTGGCCATGTATCATGACTTTGTTGTAGTTTAGAAACCAATTCTGTTGATTTTATCGCATAAGCTCTTACTTTTCCGTCAAAGGCTAATGCCTTTACTAAATAATCATTCATAATAACCTCCATTCCGCCGCTAGCGCTGGCGGCACAAATAGTAATGAAAAATGGTGTGCGGCTTTCACCACTTTGCTATGATTAACTTAAGGAGAAGATATACTACAAAGCACGGCGAGGTGAGTCGTAGATTACTTCTCAGTTCAAAACAGTATAATAACCAGTGTAAGAATCATCTTTCAAGCACAAATAAGTGGTTCTATAAGACCGCACGCTAATCATTGTTTTAGCTCTTTGTTAAATGTGTGATGGTTCAGTCAATGTCTTCTTCCTCCAATTATGAAAGGAGGCTGTGCCATGAAAGTTGTTTATCCTATCTGTTGCGGTGTCGATGTGCATAAGACTTTTCTCGTCGCCACAATTATTACTTCACAGGGGATTACCCCTCATTATTCAAAAAAGAGATTTTCTACTTTTAACAATTCCATTCTTCAATTCAAGCAGTGGCTGATTGATAACAACTGCTATGATATGTGCATGGAATCGACCGGGAAATATTGGGTTCCTGTCTACAATCTTTTGGAAGATACCATCCGTATGACTGTTGCTAACCCCAAATGGGTGAAGGCTGTAAAAGGAAATAAGGATGATAAAAAAGATTCTAAGTGGATTGCTGACCTTTTCCGCCTTGGTTTAGTACCAGGAAGCTATATCCCTAATAAACCAGTCCGTATTCTTCGTGAATACACTCGCTACCGTTCTAAACTTGTTTCTTGTAGAAGCAGTGAAAAGAACCGTTTTCAAAACGCTTTCACAGTCTGTAATGTAGCCCTTGATGCTGTCGTTTCCGACATGTTTGGCAAATCTGCCACTTCCATCACGGACTATCTGATTTCCTCTGATACCTTTGACCCGGAATACTGTACTTCTCTTCTTCATAAATCTTTGAAAAAAAAAGCAGATAACGTGGTTGAATCTATTGAAGGATACCAAATGACTCAGGAACAAAAAGAACGTATGATCATGGTTCGTTCTCACCTCGACTTCGTAACCAATTCGATTGCTGAACTGGACGAAAAACTGGATAAGTTGGTCGAACCTTATGAAAGTGCCATTAACCTTTTATGTACCATTCCCGGAGTTAATAGAGCATCTGCAATCACCATTATCTCCGAGATTGGTACAGATATGTCTCAATTTGCCAACTCCAAGCGTTTGTGCTGCTGGGCGGGACTAACACCTGGCAATAATGAATCTGCTGGTAAGAAGAAATCTGTCCGTATTACACGTGCCGGTGTATACCTCAAACCTGCATTGGTACAAGTTGCCCATGCAGCCGTGAAATCGGATAAGTCTCCTTACTACAAAATCAAGTACGAACGCATTTCTAAAAGGAGAGGCAAAAAAAGAGCCATAATCGCTATTGCAAGGATGATACTCACCGCCATATACAATATGTTTGTTACTGGCGAAGTGTGGAATCCAAGCGACTTGTATAAAATTGATATGCCACAAGAAATGCAGGACAAGCAGAAAGAGAAAGCTATTAATCAGGCAATAAAACTCCTAATTGCCCAAGGTATAATAAAGGCTTCTGACATTTCTGTAGCTTAAAACCAAAGCTTGATTTTTTTTAGGTCTTTAAAGACCTTAGTTTGCTGCGCCCTTTTTTACCAAATTTAAGCTTATTTTTCACGCTATCGCTCCTTAGATATTCCTGTTATATATCATTCTTAATCCTTCTAAGGTTAATAATGAATTTACAATTTCTATCGTCTTTGATTCCGTAGCAATTAAGCCAGCCAACCCGCCAGTTGCTACGATTCTTGGTTTTTTAGGACTTTGTTTAATCATACGTTCTACAATGGCATCAACTTGTCCAACAAATCCATAAATAATTCCAGATTGCATCGCTGTTATCGTATTTTTTCCAACAATCTCTTTAGGCTTGACTAATTCAATTCTTGGTAATTTTGCTGCTCTTTGATAAAGAGCTTCTGTAGAGATTCCTATACCTGGAGCAATTGCCCCTCCCTGGTAAACCCCATTTTCATCAATATAGTCAAAGGTTGTTGCTGTACCAAAATCAATGACCACTAAAGGGGTTCCATAAATTTCAATAGCAGCTACCGAATTAACGATACGATCTGCACCTACTTCTGCTGGGTTTTCTATTTGAATTTTAATCCCAGTTTTAATTCCAGGGCCAACAATAATAGGTGTTAGTCTAAAATACTTCTTTACCATTTTTTCTAATGCAAACATTAGTGGTGGTACTACAGATGAAATAATAACACCATGTATATCTGAAAAAAGAAGATGATCATGCTGAAATAATTGTTTGATCAACATTCCGTATTCATCCTCTGTTTTACTACGATCTGTAGCTACTCGCCAATGATGTAATAAATTTTCCTCTTGATAAACACCCAAAACTATATTTGTATTCCCTACGTCGACCACTAGGATCATTTGACGTTCACCTTTTCTATGTAAATTTACTATCTTTTAATCTTACCAACGGTACATATGATTATCAATTAAAAATAAAAAAATAGAGGTTGTTTAAAGTACAACCCCTTAGCTACATTACTTTATGAATAATCCATCAAAAATTAGCCTTTAAAATAATCCTGTAATTTTTCCATTTTCATCAATATCCATATTTAAAGCAGCCGGTTTTTTAGGAAGTCCAGGCATTGTCATGATATCTCCTGTTAAGGCAACGATGAAACCTGCCCCTAAAGAAGGCTTTAATTCCCTAATAGTAATTTTAAATCCTGTTGGTCTACCTAACATTGAAGGATCATCTGATAAAGAATATTGGGTTTTTGCCATACAAATAGGCAATTTATCCCAACCATTTTCTTTAAATTGTTCAATTTGTTTTCTGGCTGAGCTAGTAAATTCGATACCATCAGCTCCATACACTTTTTTAGCAATAGATTCGATTTTTACCTCAATAGGATCTTCAACATGATACAATTCCTGATGCTCTTTTCCATTTTTTTCTATAACCTCAATCAATTTTTCAGCTAATTCTATTCCACCTTCTCCACCTTTTGCCCATACTTCTGAAATAGCAACTAGAACTCCTTCTCCTTCAACCAGTTTTTTTAATTCCTGTAATTCATTTTCTGTATCGGTTGGAAACTGATTAATGGCAACGACGTAAGGTAAATCGAAGGCTTGAATCGTCTCCATATGTTTTTGAAGATTTTCGAAACCTCTTTTTAAAGCTTCAACATTTTCTATTTTCAAATCACTTTTTGCTACTCCTCCATGCATTTTTAATGCTCTAACTGTTACCACAATCACAACAGCACTTGGTTTATATTCTCCATATCTTGAAGCAATATGGAAGAATTTCTCTGCGCCCAAGTCTGCTCCAAATCCAGCTTCAGTAATCGTGTAATCTGCAAGTTTTAATGCCATTTTTGTTGCCAATATACTATTTGTCCCATGAGCAATATTCGCAAAGGGACCACCATGTACAAAAGCAGGAGTGTTTTCCAATGTTTGAACGAGGTTTGGTTTAATTGCATCTTTTAATAGTAGTGCCATTGCCCCTTGTACCCCTAAATCTGCCACAGTAACTGGTTTTTTATCAAAGGTATAGGCCACCACAATCTTGCTCAGTCTTTCTTTGAGATCCTTTAACCCACTAGATAAACAAAGGATTGCCATTACCTCAGAGGCAACAGTAATATCAAATCCATCTTGTCTTGGCATTCCTTGGATTGGACCACCTAATCCAATCACTATCTGCCTTAAAGCACGATCATTTAAATCAAGAACCCGTTTCCAAATGATTCTTCTTGGGTCAATTTGTAATTCATTCCCTTGTTGAATATGATTATCGATGATCGCAGATAATGCATTATGTGCCGTTGTAATTGCGTGTATATCCCCAGTAAAGTGAAGGTTAATATCTTCCATCGGAACGACTTGTGAGTAACCACCTCCAGCAGCCCCGCCTTTAATCCCCATACTTGGACCTAAAGATGGCTCTCTTAACGCAATAATAGCCTTTTTACCAATTTTATTAAAAGCTTGCCCTAGGCCAACCGTTACTGTCGATTTTCCCTCTCCAGCAGGTGTAGGACTTATGGCAGTAACTAAAACTAATTTCCCATCTTTTTTGTTATGTAAGCGATTTAATAAATCTAGAGAAATTTTGGCTTTGTACTTCCCATATAATTCAATTTCATCTTCTAAGATACCTATTTCTTTTGCTATTTCAAAAATAGGCTTCATTTCTGCCTTTTGGGCGATTTCAATATCTGTTAGAATTGGTTTTTCATTCACTTACAAAATCCCCCTTGGATCAAAATTTATTCGTTTCCCTTAATATTAAACACCATTCCATAATTGTATCATATATAACATTTTTAAAAAGCTCAATCATTTGGTAAAAAAGGTTTGTATATTCCATCGCGCTCCGTCATCCGTGCCCTTCTATGAATAAAGATTACGGAGAGAAGGGCACTTCTGAAGGTCGCAGCTTATGGTATATACAAACCCTTAAATAACAAATGGAAGAAAGTTATACTTTCTTAATCTTCAAAAAAAGGAGCAAAATGGCTCCTTTTTATAGTTAAACTTTATTCTTCTTTTTTATCTTGATCGATCGTCATTTCGTCTTTAAAGTTTAGTTCTTGATCAGAACGGTTTTCTTTGTGCTGAATTTGAACCTTTACTTGATGATCTATATTTTCATCATCAAGCTTTCCGTTTTCAATTAATTGTTTAATTTGATCAGCATCTAGGGTTTCTTTCACCATCAATGTCTGCGCAACTAGTTCAAGTTCATCTCTATGCTCTTCAAGAACTTGTTTACAACGTTGATAACTTTCCTCAATAAATCTTCTAATTTCAAGATCGATTTCATATGCCACTTTATCACTATAATTCTGCTCGCGATTAAAATCTCTGCCTAGAAATACTTGACCTTGGCCATGCCCAAACTGCATCGGGCCTAACTTTTCACTCATACCAAATTCTGTTACCATTCTACGTGCAATACTTGTTGCCCGTTCAAAGTCATTATGAGCTCCGGTACTTACTTCTCCAAGCACAATCTCCTCAGCTACTCGACCCCCTAACAACCCGGTAATTTTATCAAGTAGTTCAGGTTTGGTCATGAAATAACGATCTTCTTTAGGTAACATCACCGTATATCCCCCAGCACTTCCTCTTGGTACCACAGTTACTTTGTGTACCTGATCAGCGTGCTCAAGATGATATCCAACAATGGTATGACCAGCCTCATGGTAAGCAACGATTTTCTTCTCTTTTTCACTAATCAATCTGCTCTTTTTCTCCGGACCAGCGATTACGCGGTCAATGGCCTCATCTATTTCAAGCATTGTAATTGCTTTAAGATTTTTCCTAGCTGCTAATAGAGCTGCTTCATTAAGAAGGTTTTCTAAATCAGCACCTGTAAACCCTGGAGTTCTTCGAGCAATCACATCTAACTTAATATCATCAGCTAATGGTTTATTCCTAGCATGAACTTTTAATATTTCCTCGCGACCTTTAACATCAGGTCGATCAACAGTAATTTGTCTATCAAAACGCCCTGGTCTTAATAAGGCAGGATCCAATATATCTGGTCGGTTTGTTGCCGCGACGATTATAATTCCCTCATTAGCCCCAAATCCATCCATTTCTACAAGCAACTGGTTTAATGTTTGTTCCCTTTCATCATGCCCACCGCCTAAACCAGCACCACGTTGACGACCAACGGCATCAATTTCGTCAATAAAAATAATACATGGAGAGTTTTTCTTTGCATTCTCGAATAAGTCACGTACACGAGATGCACCTACACCGACGAACATTTCCACAAAGTCAGAACCACTAATACTAAAGAAAGGTACACCTGCTTCACCTGCTACAGCCCTGGCTAATAGCGTCTTCCCTGTTCCTGGTGGCCCAACAAGTAAAACTCCTTTTGGAATTCTTGCGCCTAATGAAGCAAATTTACGCGGATCTTGCAAAAACTCAACCACTTCAACAAGTTCTTGTTTTTCCTCATCAGCGCCAGCTACATCTTTAAAGGTAACTTTTTTCTTCTCTTCATTGTATAAACGGGCTCGGCTTTTACCAAAGTTCATAACTTTGCTACCGCCGCCTTGCACCTGATTTAGTAAGAAAAAGAAAAGAAGAAAGATAAGAACTAAAGGAATAATCGATGTTAGAAAAGTAATCCAAATCGAATCTCTTTTAGGCTCTAAAAAGGTCAATTTATCAACAGGGGCATTGGTAAGATCTGCTAAAAATCCTTCACTAAAGGGTGCATTTGTATAAAACTGCTTTTTACTATCTGCACCGGCTTTATACACACCTTCTATTCGGTAAGTGATTCCATCTGGACGAGCAGTAATCTCGCTATATTTGCCTTCAGCTAATTCAGTTTTAAATTGGGTATAACTGATTTGCTCTGTTGTTGTACCAGGTTTTGTAAAAAAACTAACAATTCCAACTGTCAGTAAGAAAATTAGTAAATAAAATCCGGTATTTCTTACAAAGCGGTTCATCTCTTACCTCCTCTCATGAACACTTTCATTATTTTATCATAAAAGAAAAAGTCCCCACAATAGACATACTTAACGGGAGTACACTTCTGGTTTAAGTACGCCAATATATGGAAAATTACGGTACCTTTCATTATAATCTAAACCATAACCTACCACAAATTCATCAGGGATAACAAACCCACTTAAATCCGGGGTTAATGAGACCTTTCTTCTATGCGGTTTATCTAATAAAGTAACGATTTTTATTGAGTTGATGTTTCTTCTGTTAAAAAGATCAACCAAATAACTTAATGTAAGACCACTATCAATGATATCTTCAACGATAATAATATCTCTTCCTTCAATTGTTGTATCCAAATCCTTCAAAATACGTACCACACCAGAAGATTCAGTAGAAGCTCCATAACTTGAGACAGCCATAAAATCCATTTCTACATGAATATTCATATGTCTGACTAGATCCGACATAAAAAGCGTCGCCCCTTTGAGCACACAAACCATCAATGGGGTCTTTCCTTCATATTCTTTACTTAAAATAGATCCTAATTCACTGACCTTTTGCTCAATTTCTTCTTTTGTGATTAGTATTTCTTTGATGTCATTTTCCATATCCATCCTCCTATAAAAATTTGGTGATCATTTATAATACCTTATGGTATTTAACATTGTTTATATTATGTATATATAATCAGTCATGTTGTCATGATGATATATAAAAACTTCTTTGTTTGTTCAGAAATTAAAGCGATATTAGAACGTTTTACACCGGGAATCCAAATGATCTCGCGATCAATTTCTATAATTGGTTGTAAATCACGACTAGATTTTGGGATCTTTTCATCAATAAAAAGATCCTTTACTTTTTTTGTTCCTTGCATTCCAAATACCGTCATTCGATCCCCAGGCATCCGAGAACGAATGATGATAGGTTCTTTGCTATTTAATTTTTCATAATCAAATACTGCCCATATTCCTTCAAGCTCTAAAAACCGATCAGAAAGAATCGTTTTAAAACGCTTTCCAATGAAAGATAATGTAGCCTCCCCTGGAACTTCCATCTCGATATAAAAAGATGGAGTGTCTGTTTTTACCATTTGGGTGGTGAAAACGATCTGATCATAGTTTCGATAAACGCGTATCCCAGGCAAATCTAAAGACTTGGAAGGTTCTTTCTGTCTAATGAGATAAAGAATATCTTCAATATGCTTATAACCAAATTCTTCTGATAAAATCAGATAACTTAATATTAGATGAATCAATCTTCTTTGTAAAGCAATCTCCAATTTTTGTAATAAAATAGTATTTAAAGTATATGAATGAGTATTCTTCTCAATGACACATTTTTCCAAAACTTCTTCTGCTAACTTTTGTACATATTTATCTTCATCTTGAGTAATTTTCCCTAAATGATGTAAATGATTATTGATTTGTTGATTATATTTTTTTAAGTAAGGAATGATTTCTAGTCTGATTTGATTCCGAAAATAATTTGTAGAAAAATTACTCTTATCTGTTCTATAGGGAATAGCAAAAGTATAACTATAATCTTCAATTTCTTGCCTTGTTATATCTAATAGTGGCCGTATAATCTTTAAGCCTTTCCATACACGAACATAAGGAATTCCTCCAAGCCCGTGAACGCCTGTCCCTCTAATGATTCTCATCAATACTGTTTCCGCTTGATCATTCAAGTGATGCCCTAAGGCAATCATATCTGCGTTCCGTTTTTGTGCTACTTCATAATAGAATTGATATCTTTTTTCTCTACCAGCTTCTTCAGTTCCCAAACCCGTTTCTTTCATATAATCAGCGATATTCACTGTGCTTATTTCAATAGGAATGTTTCTTTTCTTGCACTGTTCCAAAACAAATTGAGCATCATCATCAGATTCCTTTCCCCTTAATTGATGATTAAGATGAACTGCAACCAAAGGATTAGAAGTGATTTTAGAGAGGGCATCTAATAGAACCATAGAATCTGGTCCTCCAGATAAACCGATAATGATAGGTTTCTCACTTTCTATCATTTGATAAGCCTCAATTGTTTGTTTAATCTTCCTTAACATTTGCATTGTCATTCCTTCTTAAGATTTGAGAAATAACCCCTGAAAAAATAAGTCCAAAGGCAATTGCTCCCGATATCAACAATGTCTTTGTTGCATATTTAATTGCGATTGAATAATCATTTTCTACAAAATGGCGCATAGTATCATAAGCTAATCCACCTGGTACTAAAGGAATAATTCCCGAAACACTAAACACAGTTACTGGCATCTTGTGATACCTTGCCAATAATTGACTTACTGTAGCAACAAAAAATGCAGCGATCAAGGTAGCAAAAACCATATCAAAATGATATTGTCCTGTTAGCCAAATATAAAGAGCCCATCCTAACATTCCAATGATTCCACCACTAATCATTGACCTCTTAGGAACGTTAAAAATAATACCAAAGGCCATCGTTGCAAAAAAACTTGTATAAAATGTTTCAAAATTCATGTTCACACCATACCCTAATCCACTAAATCATTGCAATAAATACTGCAATTCCAGCTCCGATCGCAAAGGCTGTAAAAAAGGCCTCTGCCCCGCGCGCCAAACCAGATACTAAATCGCCAGCCATAAGATCTCTAACTGCGTTTGTTATAAGTACTCCTGGTACTAATGGCATAATCGATCCGATAATCACTTTATCTAAATGAATATCCATCCCAAAATAATAAAAAAGATAAGTGATTGCCCCAATGATGAAAGCAGCTAAGATCTCTGCAAAAAATTTAACTTGTACTATACGATGAATATAAATAAAAAGGATGAAACCAATACCGCCTGCAAATAATGCTGGAGTTACATCTTGCCAACCTCCTCCAAACATTAACGAAAAAAAAGCACTCGCAACTGAAGCGGCCAATATTTGAAGCCATAATGGATAAAGTGGCTCCTCCTTTTCAACTTCTAACAATTTTTCGTATGCTAAGTCAATCGACATGATTCCTGAGCTGATCTTACGTGAAATATCATTGACCAAAGCAACTTTATTTAAATCAATTAAACGTTCAGAAATACGCATAAATTTAGTTTGGACATCTTCTTTATTTCTACCTTGAATGGTTAGAAATATACCCGTAGGCGTCACATAACTATTTGTTTCATAAACAGAGTAAGCTTTTGCAATGCGATTCATCGTATCCTCAACACGATAAGTTTCCGCACCACTTGATAACATAATTTTTCCGGCTAATAAACAGACTTCCATAATATCAGCTACATTTTCTTTCACAAAAGGGCTTCCCCCTTACCACAAGTAAATCAATCGTCCAAACATAAGAATAAAAAAGATGATCGATGAAGTAAATAGCCATTCAATCCAATTCCATGGTTTCTTAGTAGTGGTATTCTTAGAGCCTCCTAAGAATTTTGAACATTCTTCAATTGCTAAACCTGCTGATGTATAAGTTCCATTTAGAATTTTTATTAAAATAGGTGACAAATTTTTCAAATCATGAATATTAGGTATTATATCATAAAGTTCATGAAAACTACGATGTGATCGATAAATTTGATAAAATTTCTGTTCACCTAAAGTAAGTTGTAATAAAATCATGACGATAGAAAATAAATCGTAATGTGGGTCAGCCTTTCTAGTCCCTGCCCCCCAGCTTCCCCTATCATATATTTCTGTGTACTGCCTAATTCCTTCACCAAACTTTGTTACACCTCCAAAGTCAATCATTGAGAGTTTTCCTAAGTCAGGATCAATTAAAAAATGCTCAGGTTTTAAATCGCCAAATGCCCACCCTTCTTTATGAATCACTTCTAATAATTTAAGCATTTTTATAAATATTTTTAAATAATCCTTCTCACTTTTTCCATAAAAGAAATATTTAATAGAAATACCCTGTACATAAGGCATTACATAAAAAGAATAATGTTCATCATCATCAATAAAATCATCAATGTCAAATACGGAAAACCCAAGGCTTGGACCTTGGGTTTCACTAAGACGCTGTATCACTGTAATTTCATAACCGAGATCAATTGAGATAGGACTTATTTTTAAAGCATATAGTTTTCCAGATGATTGAACCAAATAAACCGTGCCATTTTCCCCTGAGCCAAGTGACCGCCTCACAATATACTGTCTACCATTCCATTTACCCTTAATCACCTTACCTGAACGAAAAGTTTCTTTATGGGAACGATTAAACAACATATTCATCAAGCAACCCTTGTTTATGTTTTGATTGATAAAATAGATCAATGCTTTTTAAAATAGCTGATCCAGTAGGTGTATTTCCCTGTGGTACCATTTGATGTAATATGGTATCTACCTTCTTAATATCTTTCGTCCAAGGAATTTTAATATCAAGGAGATCAGGATTGCCTGGAAAGATAACAATCGAAATTGAGCTCTCCCCAGCTCTAGACAATAAACTTAATTGGAAGTCAACGATTGCTTCTTGTACCTTTTCCATTTTTTTTAGCATACTTGCACTTTGGTCAATTAATAATAAAACCTTAAGATGACTATGTTCTGCCATTTCATCCATCATATTTGCAACCTTTAACCTTTGATTAGGGGAGATTTCAACTAAATCTTTCTCCCCTAAAATTTGTACGAGTTGTGCGTTAACAACTTGGGTAATTGTTTTGTTCATTGCTTGTCTAGTAACAAATTGAACTGTTTTCTTTACCCTTTCTACAGGAACGATCTGGCTCAGTCCGCCTCCGGCCTTTGCAATCCCTTCAATTTCAAGAATACCTTGTTTTCCAATTTGACCTCCATCAGTGATCCCTATCACATTTATAATAATTCCCTTTTGATAAGCTTGTCTGGCAGCTTCAATCGGTGAATAGCCTTGGTTCGAACAACCATCTGTAATTAAAGTAATTTGATTGAAAACTAAAGTTTCATTCATTTTGCTCCCCCCTGTTTAATACCATTCATTTCCACAAAGGGGAGCAGTTATACGTAATCCCTTAAAACACAATGTTTTCTAATTAACTATTCTTTCCCTTTCAATTTTGGACAGTCCAGGAATTTTTATTGTTGCCCATTCTGGTTGATACTTGTCAATTTTGGAAACAACCACAGTCATATCATCTCTAATTTCCCCTTGCAAATATCGAACTACCTTTTCTAACAATAAGTCGGCAAATTCCTGCGGAAGATCGGATTCAATTTCCTGTATCATTCTTTTCATCCATAACTCCTTATTTGCCGTCCGTTTTGGTGAGTCATAGATGCCGTCTGTCATCATAATCAATAAATCCCCAGGTTGAAGTGCTACTTCGATACTCTCAATGTCAATGTCTTGGATAATGCCTACTGGTAAATTATTAGCAGATATCATGATGACCTCATCACCGCGTTTAATAAAACTAGGCGTCGATCCGACCTTAAGAAACTTGGTTTTTGCATTAAATAAGTCCACAATTGCCAAGTCAACAGTCGAGAAAATTTCCTCTTGAGAACGTAATAGTAATACAGAGTTAATCGTCTTTATTGCAATCGTTTCTTCAATTCCTGATTGTAATAACTGTTTTAACAACTCCAAAGTCGCTTTACTTTCTGTTCGAGCACGCTCACCATTTCCCATGCCATCACTTAAAGCAACAGCATATTTCCCGTTGCTAACCTCGATTGTACTAAAACTATCACCAGATAACCATTTTCCTCCTTTTGCCGCTCCTGCATATCCTGTATCTACTTCATAGGTTTTTGCAGATCGTAAACACATTTTACATGAGCCGTCTTTCTTGAATTGACATTCCTTGTTATTTACGATGATATTTTCATTGAGCACCTCTGAAATTAATGGAGCAACAATCTTGATACACTCATCCCTTCCATTACAATTTGGTTGAGTCACTTCTATTTCGACATTACCCTCCTCTAGTCGAATAATATTTACTTGGCGTACAGACAGACCTAACCTTTCTAAGGCTTGATGGATTTGTTGTTCCTGTATACCCAAATCTTTACCGTCTTTTTGTATTTCTTGAGCTAAATCTTTCATCACTTGGGAGACACCGTATAATTGATGGGCGACTAATTGTCTACTTTCTTCTAATTGATTTTTCCAATATAAATGGTCACTATAACTGTCATAAACATCCATTAAATGAAAAGAGGTTTGATCCGATTTTACACAATGGTCGGCCCACTCACTGGGAATATTCTTTTTCGTTATTTTTCCTTTCGTTTCGATGATTGTCATCAATTCCGTCATGATTCGATAAGTTTTAAAAAATTCCTCATTCCAACATTTATTTCTTTTCCAACAAGTTTGACAATGTTTTTCCGCCACCTGGCTCATAAAGTGGTCAATTTGTTCACTTTGATCAATCCTCGTAGGGGCTGAGATTTCTTTAAAACTATTTGCTAATTGGGTAAACATATTTGCAAACTGATCGATCTTCCCTGAAGTAACTGATCTTATTTTTGAAACATACTCTTGATAATGAAGATGGTATTCACTTGTACCAGGAATAAATGTGGCGATTTGCTTGATCAATGACTTAGGGGTTAAAACAAAGAAAACTAAAGCAATCATTGATTCAGCAAAAGAAATCCAAATCTCGTTTTGGTCTCCTAAATAAATGGATAAAATCGTTGTACCGATCACTAAACCGAATGCAACACCTAATTTATTTGCTTGTTTTAATAAACCTGCTAAAAGTCCTGAGAAAGCTAACAAACTAATTTGATAAACAGCATTTGTGTTAGACAAACTTAAGATCAATCCGGTAACAACACCAACAGATGAACCAATCGCACCACCACCAACAAAAGCAAATATTAAAATCAGATAGCGAGAGATGATATGCTCAATGGAATAATCCTGAATAGTCCAACCTACAGTTCCAGTCATCGTCGAAGCTAAAAGAATAATTAACCCAATAATCTCTTCTTGATTTAAAGAGACTTGATCCTTTTGGTAGATAAGAATAGGCAAAGATTGGGCGAAGATTAAGGTTAAGATAAACCCTAAGGCTGTTTCGATCCCAGCCATTACCCAAGGATAGATTTCATTAACTTGTTGATAAAAAAGGTTTGTCCCTTGGGGAATGGCCATAGAGAGCGAAACGAGAAATGGAGCATAGGATAAGTCTGCTTTGTTTTTTGTAACTAACCATTTTTGAACAAAGAAATAGATCACCATACCCGAAAAGATAATAGCTGAATGACGGCTATCTGTAAGATTTGTACCAAATAAGATGGCTAAACTAATATATAATAACTTCTCTTTTTTCAAATGATACATTAAAGCGAAGAAAGGAATGGCAAAGGGAGACATATCATTCAGAATAACCGCTCTACCTAATAAAAAACCCATTACCAAATAACCGAATTCCCATCTTTTAAAAAGGAGATAAAAAAAACCCATTACTTTTTGGTGCAACAGATCGCCTATTTGATTTAAATACGTAGAAACTGTCCCTGATTGAACCAATAAACCATTCTTTAAAATAAATTTTTTAAACATAAATGACACCACCCGATTTCCTATTGTGTCATTTATTATAAACAGAAAGGTAAACAAAATTTGTCAAAACAAGGAGACAGCTTTTAAAAAAATTACGACAAAATCTACCTAACCGACAAGGGTTTATACAAACTTAAGGGGTTTAAGAACAAATGCTCCCGCAAATATCTGTCGATTTACTTAGAATAGGTACCATTTCCGACAAAACTTCCTAAAATATTTTTTCATAAAAGCATAAGATGGAAATGGAAGAAAGTTATACTTTCTTAATCTTTAAAAAAAAAACACGCCTAAGCGTGTTTTATGTAAGTATTAAAATGGTGGACGATGACGGGATCGAACCGCCGACCCCCTGCTTGTAAGGCAGGTGCTCTCCCAGCTGAGCTAATCGTCCAAATACAGATTTCAGATGCCGGAAGTCGGATGTCAGATTGAATGTTTTTCTTCGAAGTCCTTTCTTTCTCTCTGACTTCTGATCTCTTACCTCTGTCTTCTTTTTGTGGTGACCCGTAGGGGATTCGAACCCCTGTTACCGCCGTGAAAGGGCGGTGTCTTAACCACTTGACCAACGGGCCAGTATGGTAGCGGCGGAGGGAATCGAACCCCCGACCTCACGGGTATGAACCGTACGCTCTAGCCAGCTGAGCTACACCGCCATATATAATAAATGATCCTATTATGGATCAACGTAGTACAAATGGTTTAATTGGTTGTACCACAGGCACTCCGATTTCATTTGATCAAGGATGCCAATCGACGTAGTACAAATGGTTTAATTGGTTGCGGGGACAGGACTTGAACCTGCGACCTTCGGGTTATGAGCCCGACGAGCTACCAACTGCTCCACCCCGCGTCAGTCACAATATTTATTATATAATAACTTTGAAAAGGAAGTCAACTGTCTTTTTCAAAAACATACTTTTTTATGAAGGGAATCATTATCACTGGCAGGAAATAATTATACTTTGTGACCAAATAGCCACAAAGTATAATACCACATATATGATTTAACCGCGACGGGCGCCACGACCCCCTCGTTTAGAATCGGTGCTTTTGCGTAATGTAGAAAGTCGTTCTTCACTATCTTTTAAGAACTTGTTCAACTTGTCATCAAAACTTTCATTTGATTGACGACGTGTAGATTTTTGTGGTCTTTCTTTCGGTGTATGTTCTACTGGTTTTTCCTGTGCTTTCTTTAAAGAAAGGCCGATCTTTCCATCCTTTTCGACATTAATCACCTTAACCGTAATCATGTCATTTACTTTTAAAAATTCATTTACATCCTTTACATAACTATCAGCAATTTCGGAAATATGAATTAAACCGGTTTCACCACTTGGCAGCTCAATAAACGCACCGAAATGGGTAATTCCTGTTACTTTCCCTTTAACTTTGCTGCCTATTTCAATTGACATGTATTAAAACTTCCTCCTTAAAGAATAAAGAATAGACTAATGAGATTATAACTGATGCTCAGAAAACATGTCAATAATGATCGTTTACCAATCTATTCCTCAGGGGTAATAATAATAAACTCTCCAGGCTTAGATAAAAAGTAATATTTTCGTGCCATCTCTGCTATATATTCCTTGTTTTGCAAAAGCATTACTTTCTTTTCTAATTCCCTTTTGGTTTCAGCCACTTGTTGCTCTTGTTTCTGCAATTCCACTAGTTTAGCTTTTTTTTCTTTAATATCTATCCACTGATTGTAGCCGGTAAACCCCGCCCAAACTATAAAAGTCATTAAAAGAAGAATAATTGCATGTATTCTTTTTCTACTCGCATGATTGATTTGATTTTTTTTTGACATGACAGTTATCCTCCATTAAAAATTAGGCTAATTCTTCTTACGCGTAAATAGTTTCTTCAAAAAGGAGGAAAATCCTGCTTTTTGCTTAACTCTAGTTGAAAACTTTTGTATAAACTTCAAGATAGGTATAAACATTGCAAAAAGAAAGGTAAGTATTGAAATAAACAACTTATAAATTAAAATGACTGGTTTAATCACAAGAATATTGATTGCATGAATCACCAAGACCCATATGGTTTTGATTAGATGATACAACTTACTCCAAAATTTTAAAATGATCTTACTTATTGTAATATAATAGAACCATAAACCGATTATAAATGTTAATAATATTGATAAACGAAGTTGTCCATCATTACTCCATAATAACAAACGAAAGATGAAAAGAGCAGAAAAAACACCAAAACTTACATCAAAAATAAAGACGATCCACTGAGGTAGATCTATTTCCTTTTTTAGCACCCGATAGCTATCAAAGATCATTCCAACAAAAAATCCACTACCTATCATTAAAATTGTTGTGATAAATTGCTCGTTTAGTGTCACTTAAACAACTTGCCAAAGAATCCTTTAGCCTTCTCCGAAGAGTATCCATCGTTTAAATATCCCATCTCATAGACTAAACCTTCAATTGCAACAAATCCCTGTTCTAAATTTAGATTTTTAATATGTAAATTTTGCCCACGAATATGCAAGTATCCGAATTCCGTATTTAATAAAAACTCTTCACTATCGAAGCTCTCTACATCCTTTACACCTGTAACTTGCATGACTTCTCTATCTACAACCATCACTTCATGTTTAAGCCCTTTTCTTGATCTATCCTCCATTTTATCAACCCCCTTTTACTACATCTTATGGCTTGGCAAAATTTTTAGAACAAAAAAAGAAGGCTGATTATAAACCTTCTTGTTCTGTAATCTTTTCTTCTTTTATCACTGTATACATCTCTAAAGCTTCTTCCTTCTTTGAGGTCTCCACACATTTGTTTACCTGAACTGTTAACTTCTTTTGGCCAAATCGAATAGAGAGCAGATCTCCCTCATTCACATTTGAGCTAGCTTTAGCAACCTGTCCATTAATTTCAATACGACCTTGATCAGAGACTTCCTTAGCGATTGTCCTACGTTTAATCAACCTTGAAACTTTTAGAAATTTATCTAATCTCATTTAATCAACCTCTCTAACTATACTTTTTTAGCTTCTTCCCAATATTGATCCATGATTTCTAATGCAGCATGTTCGATCGGAATTCCTTTTTCTTTTAATTTTTGTTCGATATAGAAAAATCTTTTCATGAATTTTCGATTTGTTTTTTCTAGCGCTTCTTCTGGATCTATCTTCATAAATCTAGCTAGATTAACAACCGCAAACATTACATCCCCTAATTCATCCTTTGCCGATTCACCATTTGCCTCTTTAAGTTCATCAATTTCTTCAGCAATTTTTTGATAAACTTGTTCAATCGTTGGCCAATCGAAGCCAACACTAGCCGCCTTTTTTTGTAACTTGTAGGCACGTAAGATTGCCGGTAAATCTTTTGGAATACCCTGTAAGATAGAGGAATGGATCACACCCTGTTTTTCCTTTTCCTGCTCCTTTATCTTATTCCAACGTTTAAAAACCTCTTCTGCCTTTTCTGCTTTCTCATCTCCAAATACGTGAGGATGTCTTCTTACAAGCTTCTGATTTAATTGCATAATCACATCATAGATATTAAAATATCCTTCATCATCCCCTATTTGTGCGTGAAGCATCACCTGCAATAGAACATCTCCTAATTCTTCAATCATATGATCCATATCTAATTCATCAATCGTCTCTAAAAGTTCATAAGCCTCTTCAATGAGATACTTCCTAATCGATTGATGTGTCTGTTCTTTATCCCAAGGACAGCCATTTGGCCCCCTTAACGTTTGGACAATCTCAACTAACCTAGAAAATGTTTTTTGTTGAACCTGTTCATCCTCTGTCATTGGAACAAAAACTGAACTTAGATGATGAAAATCTTCTGGTTTGTGATCCAATTCGTAGAGGGAAATTGGTTTGATAATCTCTTTACTACCCATTCCTAGATTGCTAACAATCCAGATTGTCATCTCCTCAGGATAAAGTTCCAATAAAGTTAATTTTACATCGGATGCAACAAATTGGTTATAAACTTGGCCAATCACAATATTTTTAGAGGGATCTAAATCATTTCTAGTGATGGTTTCGCCGTTTAAAAAGATAAAACCATCTATTGGGTCAATATGTAAACTTGAAAATAGGGTGTCTAAAAAACTTTCTCCCCCCTTTACTTCAATTTCGATTCCCTTTGCCTTTCCTAGTTCTAATAAATATTGTACACTTTTCTCTGCAACCATTGGATGTCCAGGAACAGCATAAACAATCGAATCCACCCTTTTTACCTCTTCTAATAAATGTGTTGCTATTTTTTGATAAACCTGGTCATATTCCTGATTTGTATCATAAAGATCGTCAAACGTTTTATAATTAATTCCCTCTTGATCCAGAAAAGAAACGACTGGATGAATTTTCGTCCTTAAGTAAAGATGATCACTACTCTTTAATAATTTGTAGGCCCCTAGAGACAACTGTTCTTCATTCCCAGAACCCAGTCCTATAATGATTATTTTCTCATTCATAAAAGAGACTCCTTTAATCTTTTAATATTCTCAACCGCTCCGTAAAAGTAATTAGTTTCTTTCCTACCTTAGGAGTGTTGATTAAATCCTTTTTAGTAATCGCCCCAAAAATAAAGAGGCTAAAGGCAAAGACAATGATACCTAAACTTACAGAAACGATAGAAACGACCGCCATCAACAACCGTTCTTTGGGGATAAAAGGAGATATCGCTAACTCTAAAAATTCCTTTGCTATCCATACGATTGCCCCCATCATCAAAGTTGCTATGGTTGGTTTTACAAAGAAATTCAAGAAACCAATTTTGATACCTGTATATTGATTTACAGCAATTAGATTTAAAAACGTCGCAACCGCATATGCACTAACAGTGGCCAAAGCTGCGCCGTCGATACCAAAGGTACGAATGAGAATGAGGTTAAGCACTAATTTAATGATTACACCAATAAAAAGATTTCTTGCTGGTAAGATCACTTGCCCAATTCCTTGTAATATACCTGAAGAAGTAATTCCTAAGGTTGAAAACATGGATGTGAAGGCTAAAATAGCTAATGTTTTGGTCCCTACATTGTTTTCATAAAGTAAAATATTTGCCGGTTCAGCAATCACGGCAAGTCCAACAGAAGCAGGAAGACCAATAAGTAAGGTTAGTCTTAAAGCCAAATCGGTACGTTCTTGAATCAATTGATGATTCTTTCTTGCTGACGCTTCAGATATAGAAGGAACCAATGCTAAAGATAAAGATGTTGCAAAAAACGCTGTAAACTGGACCAAGGGTTGACCTCTTGTATAGATCCCAAACCAATATTCTGATTGGGTTTTTTCAAATCCTAATGCTTGAAGTAAGTTAGAAACAGAAAAGGAATCAACGACACCAAATAAAGGCAAGATTAATGATCCTAAAGCGATAGGAATGGAATAATATAATATCTTTTTTATAATTCCAACTACTGGTTGTTGGCTAAATTGCTGGATTTCAACTTGCCCATGAGATAAAAAGATCTCGTCCGTCATACGATTCGTCTTTTTCCAAAATAATAATAGAACAGCAAAGGCAAAGATGGCTCCAGAAAATGCTCCAAAAACAGCCCCTGCACCTGCATAATAGACCCCATAGTCATTCTTTATAAACCAATAGGATAAGACTAAGATTGTGATCACTCGAACGATTTGTTCAACAATTTGTGAATAAGCAGTAGGTACCATATATTGATGACCCTGATAATAGCCTCTAATGGCTGCCATTAAAGGAACAATTAAAAGGGCAAAGGAGACACTTTTTATCGCAATAGAAAGCTGTTGATTTCCCATTAAGACAGCTAATAAGTCGGATCCGAAATAAAGAATAATAAAAAAGAGAATACCAGTCATACTAAGAATATATGCTGAAATCCTAAAAATACGTTTTGCTCCTCGCTTGTCCCCTAACGCTAAACGTTCAGAAACCATTTTTGAGATGGCAATAGGAAAACCAGCCGTTGCAATAATCAATAACATACTATAGATCGGATAAACTTTATTATAAACTGCTAATCCTACATCTCCAGTAATATTTTGATAAGGGATTCGATAAACTGCACCTAATAGTTTGGATATAAGTGCAGCTATGCCTAATATGGCAGCCCCTTTGATAAATGATTGCCCCTTAGAATGCATCTTTCTCTCTCCTCATAAATTACAAAATGTCTAAATTATTATAACACAAGCTGTTTTATTCACCCATTAAAATTGAAGAAGCAGGCGATGCCTGCTTCAATACCTACTTCATATTTGATCATTGTTCCATCTGTTTTGCTAAAAATGATGCAGCTGTTTCCACCATTTTGATTTCCAATGTACCCATTTTAGTGTCATCTTTAGCAATCAAAATGACTGCTCCTATCGGGTCACCACTAGCGACAATAGGTGCTATGACATAAGAAGTATAGCTTTCGAGGGAATCCTTTACTATACTAACTTCTCCAGAGTTCGTTTCCACTAAAGTTTTGCGTTGCTCCATACTTTCTTCCACAATTTTCCCAATAGATTTCTCCATATAATCTTTTTTGCTAACACCGGCTACTGCAATGATCGTATCCCGATCTGAAATTAAGACAACGTGGTTTAAATTTTCGTATAAGGAATCAGCAAGTTCCTTTGCAAAGTCCCCAAGTTCGCCAATTGGCGAATATTTCTTTAATATCACTTCTCCATCTCGATCAACAAAAATTTCTAATGGATCCCCTTCACGGATTCTTAGGGTTCTTCTAATTTCCTTTGGGATAACAACCCTTCCTAAGTCATCAATTCGTCGAACAATACCTGTTGCTTTCATTCTTGATGCCTCACTTTCTTGTATATAGTAACAAAGTTGAACAATTATTGAATATCTATAATTTTTTTCTTCCGTTCTTGTCCATAGTATTCTTCTGTTACCAAATTATTATACAAGTAAAGGTTCTAAGCTTTCTACCGCATTGGAAAGTTAAACTTCGATAAAAGTTTTTTTACTTTTCGGGTAAGTTGATTTTCTTAATGATCTTTTGTAATTCGTTCGTCATAAACTGATTATATTCTTGAGCAATAACTTGCCCTTTTAGTTGATCAGAAAGTTGTTCTAAAGTTGGTACTTGGCGATTGATCACTTTTATAATGTGATAGCCAAATTCTGTTTTTACCAAGTCGCTTAATTGTCCAACAGGTAATGTTAATGCTGCTTTTTTAAATTCAGGAACCCAAGAAGATACTGGGGCATTTTCATACACTCCCCCATTATCCTTACTACCAGGGTCATCCGAATATTCCTTGGCTAATTTCGCGAAATCTTCTCCTTTTTTTAATTTAGCCAATACTTCTTCTGCCCTTTTTTTTGCTTCTTCCTCCGATCGATCCTTTGTGGCAATTAAAATATGGCTTATTGTTGCAATCGTATATTCTTCTTTATTTTCTTTATATTGTTTTTCTAATTTTTCCTTTTCCTCATTAAATGTTTTCGCTGACTTCTCTTCCATGTAATTTTGAATCGCTTGGTATCGATTTACATAATCGACAAGGTCATTTTCAGTGATCTTTAATTCCGCTAATTTTTTATTATAATTTTCTTCAGAACCCATTGTTCCTTTGATTGCCTTTAGTAAATCTTCTATTTCCTTATCGTCAGCTTTTTGATTCTTTGCTTTTGATGCAAGATATTTTTGACCTATATATTGTTCTAATGCTTGTCTTTGCGATTCAGGTTGGTTAATCGTCCCTTCTAATTGAGGATTAAAAAAGGTAGTTACTTGAAGGAAAGTATTAAATTCATCTTTTGTTACTGTTCCTCCATCATATTCTGCCACTACATCTTGTTTAACCTTTCCTGTATCAGGCGCTTGATTACTACAACCTACAATGCTGAAGATAAAAACAACCGCTAATAAGAGAATCAAACCTTTTTTCTTATTCATGTGTATAAAGAACTCCTTCCTGTTTGAACGCTTCTCGATAACGAGCAAGGAATTGTTCAATTAATTGAATTCCTTGTTCAGAGGTTAAATTTTTCAAGTTAACCTTAATGCCAATGTGATGTCCTGAAGAAAGTTTAATGCGATGGTCAAATTCGTTTGCTATTTTGAATAATTTATAACCATCTATGATTTGATTTTGGTCAGGGTGTACTTGCATCGTGACTTCTTTGCCCTTTTGGATGATATTTTCTATTCGGTATAGATAAGTATAAGTCTTAATTCTAGTAACAGCTAATAAGTTTTGTACAGGTTGAGGGATATCACCAAAACGGTCTAATAGTTCATCTTCTAGATCTTGAGCCTCTTCTAATTTCCTGATATTTGCAAACCTTTTATACATCTCAATTTTTTGCATCGAGTCTGTTATATAATCAGTCGGTAGATATGCATCGACTTCCAATTCAATTTGCGGCTCAATTTTCTCCTCTTTCTTAACTTCCCCTTTCAAGTCATCAATGGCTTCTTTCAACATTTGACTATATAGATCAAAACCAACTGAAGCAATAAAACCATGTTGTTCTGCTCCTAAAAGGTTCCCTGCCCCTCTTATCGCTAAATCCCTCATCGCTATTTTGAACCCTGAACCAAGTTCAGTAAATTCTTTAATCGCTTGTAATCTTTTTTCTGCAACTTCCGATAATACCTTATCCCTTTGATAAGTAAAATAGGCATAAGCAATCCTATTGGATCTACCCACCCTTCCTCTTAGCTGATATAGTTGGGATAACCCCATTTTATCCGCATCATAGATGATTAAGGTATTTACATTTGGAATATCTACACCCGTCTCAATAATTGTTGTACTAACAAGAACATCATATTCTTCTTCCAAAAAGTCTAACATCACACGTTCCAATTCAGATTCAGACATTTGCCCATGCGCCACTGCCACTTTTGCATCGGGAACTAACATACTAATTTGATCTGCCATTTGTTGAATGGATTTTACTTGGTTATAAAGAAAATAAACTTGTCCTCCACGAGCAAGTTCCCTTTCTATTGCTTCACGGACCATTGCTGCACTATATTCTACCACATATGTCTGAACAGGGAAACGATTTTCAGGGGGTGTTTCAATGACTGATAGATCTCTTACGCCTAACATCGACATGTGTAATGTACGAGGAATCGGGGTTGCGGTAAGGGTAAGTACATCAACATTTGTTTTTAATTCCTTTAATTTTTCTTTATGCTTTACTCCAAACCGTTGTTCCTCGTCTACAATAAGCAGACCAAGATCTTTAAATTGGACATCTTTAGATAATAACCGATGAGTACCTATAACGATGTCGACAGTTCCATCTTTAATTCCTTTAATTACTTCTGTTTGCTGTTTTTTCGTACGAAATCGGCTTATCACTTCAATCTTTATCGGATATTCCAAGAAGCGTTCCTTAAATGTCTCAAAATGCTGTTGTGCTAAGATCGTTGTAGGAACTAATACCGCAACTTGCTTCCCAGCCATTGCTGCTTTAAAAGCAGCACGAATCGCTACTTCTGTTTTACCATATCCTACATCACCACAAAGAAGTCGATCCATCGGTCTCTCGTTTTCCATATCTTGTTTAATTTCTTCGATGCTTCTTAGCTGGTCAGGTGTTTCATCATATGGGAATAAAGCCTCAAATTCATGTTGAAATTCATTATCTTTAGGAAAAGAAAAGCCTTTAGTTGCTTGTCTTTTTGCATATAATTTGATCAAGTCCTCAGCAATATCCTGAACAGAGGATTTCACCTTATTTTTAACTTTGGTCCATTCTGTTCCACCTAAAGAATAAATTTTCGGCTCCTTTTCTTCCCCACCTACATACTTTTGAACCAAATCAATTTGATCAATCGGCACATAAAGTTTATCATTACCGGCATATTTAATATGAAGGTAATCCTTATGAATACCGTTAATATCTAAAGTCTCAATTCCAATATACCGCCCTATTCCATGATTCACATGGACAACATAATCCCCTACCCGTAGGTCAGTATAATTCTTGATACGTTCAGCATTGGCCGTTTGGGAGACCTTCTTTGCTTTTCTTTGCTTTTGAGAAAAGATTTCTCCTTCTGTAATCACTGCCAAACGAATTTCAGCCATTTCAAAACCTGACTGTAAATTCCCTTGTAAAATAATCGGCCTAAGTGATATTTCACGGATGGTATTAGGAACAATATCTACTTCCATGCCATAGTCATCCAGCACACGCTGTAAGCGCTTAACCCTTTCTGCATCTGAGGCTAAAAAGATGACACTAGTATTAGATTTCCTCCATCTTTCAAGTTCACCTTTAAGTAAATGCATCTGTCCATGGAAGTTTTGCATATTTCTACTTACAAAATTGATAATATTTTCAGGATTCGCATGTGGAATCTGTCTCAAAAATAAAGATAAGTATAAAGCCTGTTTACGATGTCCAACGATTATATCAAGATAGGATTGATATACTTCTAATTGGGGTAAAAATTCCCCTTGCTGTAATAAGGCTGTTTTCCACTCATTTACCTCTTTCTCAGTCTGTTTTGCAACTTCTATCATTCGATTTGCTTCATCAAAAACTATTAGACTATCTTTTTCAAAATAATCTAACAGAGTATATTTTTGGGAATATAAAACCGAAGCATATTTGTAAAAGCCATTAAAATATTGATTTTCTTTTAATTGCTCTATCTCCCAAGATACGTTTGCAATTAACTTTTCCTTTATCACTGAATCTTTTATACGATTCAACTGCTCGCTAAGGTATTCTTCTGCTCGAGTTGCAGCCTTCATGAATTCTTCTTTCGTTGCGATCCATTCCCTTGCCGGAGGAATGTCAACATTTTTCAACTTTTCAATAGACCTTTGCGTTCCAATATCAAAAGTACGGATTGAATCAATCTCTACATCAAACAATTCAATTCGTACTGGGTTTTCTAATGTAAGTGGATAAATATCTATGATTCCGCCTCTAACGCTAAATTCTCCTTGTTTTTCAACAATGTCAGTTCTTTTATAACCTAAAAAAATGAGGTTATTTAATAGACGGTTTAAATCGATAATTTTTCCTATTTCTATTGAGATCATGGAGTCAACAAAGCTACTTTTAGGTGGAAGAAACTTACTTAGCCCAATATAAGGAATGATATAGATTCCCTTTTTTCCTTCAGCTAAACTCTGTAAAACATGAATTCTTTGGGCTAGTGTCTCTGGACTCTGAGCATCAATATCAATTAAAGTTAATTCATTTGCTGGGTATAAATACAGTTGTTTTTCTGTTACTAATTCTAATAAGTCATCATAAACTTTTTGAGCTTGAAGTAAATTATGAGTGACTACAATCAGCGTCTTATTTACTTCTTGAAAAAGTGAAGCAATCATTGCTTGTTTTGTTGATCCACTCAACCCCGTAATCAGTTGCTCTTTCATGCCAGCGTTTAAACCTGAAAGAATGGACTGAAATTCCTTACTTCTAGCAAACTTTTGTAAGATAATTTCCATACTGTTCCCCCTTTCCTTAAATTCATAAAATAATATGACCTCTTCTTTATCATGAAAAATAAGCCTTAGCTAGAAAGCGAAGGCTTTATACTAACTTTAGTTATTGCAATGGATTTGAAATAAGCAATAATTCAGGATGTAATTCTAGTGCCTCTTGGCAATATTCACAAATAACCTGAACGGTCTTATCGCCATTTTGTTCATAGGTTATTATACCTTCCCTCTCAGAAGGGGTCAAGGAATGCAATCCTAATTCTTCTTCACTAAACATTCTATCATCTATACTTCCAAGATGTTGCCCACAATGCTTACATACATATTGAATCATCAGTGTATGGCCTCCAAATCCTAATCATTTAGTCATTTTTAATTCTATTATTCCCCTGAGAGGATAAAGTCCATACAATGATTCAAAATTTAATGGTATTTATTCATTAACATTTTAAATTCTATCCCACTAATCCAGTCTTTAATTGCAAGTGCAGCTTTCTGAATACTCTCATTTATGACCTCTTTTTCCTCACTTGAAAATTTAGTCAAGACATGATCAATAATTGAAGCATACTCTGGTCGATCAATTCCAATTCGAATTCTCTTAAATTCTTCTGTCTCTAGGTTTTGAATCATCGACTTAATGCCATTGTGTCCTCCAGCACTTCCCTTTTCTCTAAACCTTAATTTACCTAATGGTAGATCTAAATCATCATAAATAACAACCATATCCTTTATATCAATCTTATACCAATCTAGAATGGGGCGGACAGCCTCTCCTGAAAGGTTCATATAAGTAAGTGGTTTTACAAAAAGAACTTTCTCTCCATCCAATCTAGCATCAGTAATGTTTGCATTAAATTTTGTTGTTGTAGATATTAAATCAGTAGTTTCTAACAAATCATCAATTACCATAAATCCAATATTATGCCGAGTATTTTCATATTGTCTTCCTGGATTTCCCAAACCAACAACTAACTTCATTTTATGTCCTCCTATTTTTAGACCTAAGCCCATTTTAACAAAACAGATTTACTTGGAAAACTTATTTGCAATAAAGAAAAAACGTAACCCCATTATAGGCTACGTTTATAAGAATCATAGACATTCTCATCTATTTTGCGGCGTCTATTCCTCGACCATCCTTAGGATCTACAATCTTTGGTTCATGAACAGGCCTTTCTTCCAATAAATCCTCTTCAATCATTTTTGGTGGAATGATGGTTAAAAGAACCGAATCAGGATCATGTTGAATTTCAACACCATCGGGTACCATTAAATCCCTAACATATAAGGCATCACCAATGTCTAGGTCAGAGATGTTCACTTGGATAAATTCTGGAATATAAGCAGGTAAGGCTTTTACCTCAATATCTCTTATCTGCTGTTGGACAATTCCACCATTCTTTTCACCCATTGATTTGCCGAAGAAATGTAATGGTACAGAAGTACTAATCAGCTTATTCATTTGGACACGCTGTAAATCAACATGAATGACTTTTTGGTCAATAGGATCTCTTTGGATTTCATTGATTTTGACAGGAATTTGCTCATTTCCCATTAAAATATGGAAAATGCCACTTTTTCCATGTTCTTTTAATTGTATTTTAAGTGTACTTTCCTCAATTTGAATGGGTTGATTTGAAAAACCATTACCATATAAAACACCTGGTATATAGCCATTTTCTCTTAAATGGTGCAAGATTGAATCTGCCCCTATTTCCCTTACAATCACTTCTAAATTGATTGGTTCCATGTTCCCCCTCCTAAACTTTTATAAACTAATTTCTATTATTTCCTAATCAAGAGGGAACTAAACCATTTTTAGTCAAATAATTTGCTTACGGATAACTCTTCATGGACCCGAACAATAGCTTCACCAATTAAAGGGGCGACAGATAATGTTTTAATTTTATCGTTCTTTTTCTCCGTTGATAAAGGAATCGTATTCGTAACCACCAATTCTTTTATTTGTGAATTTTGAATCCTCTCAATTGCTGGACCTGATAGGACAGGGTGTGTACAGGAAGCATAAACTTCTTTTGCACCGGCTTCTTTTAAAGCATTTGCTGCAAGAGCAATAGTCCCGGCCGTATCAATAATATCATCAATTAAAATGGCTACTTTTCCATCTACATTACCAACAATATTCATAATTTCTGCTACATTTGGTTCTGGTCTACGCTTATCTATAATTGCAATCGGCGCCCCTAATCGTTCAGCCATTTTTCTTGCACGCGTTACTCCCCCATGATCTGGGGAGACTACAACAATATCTTTTAAATTTTTCTTGGCAAAGAAATCAGCTAAAATAGGCACCCCTAATAAATGATCTACAGGAATATCAAAGAATCCTTGAATTTGAGTAGCATGTAAATCCATTGAAATCATTCGGTGAGCCCCTGCTGTTTCAATCAAATTAGCAACTAACTTAGCTGTAATTGGATCCCTTGCTCTTGCCTTTCGATCTTGTCTTGCATATCCATAATAAGGGATTACCACGTTAATGCTTTTAGCTGATGCTCTTTTTAAAGCATCTACCATAATTAAAAGTTCCATAAGATGTTCATTCACTGGAGAGGATGTAGACTGGATCACAAATACATCAGCACCTCGAACACTTTCATTTAATTTAACGCGTATCTCTCCATCACTAAAACGTAAAACTTCAGCATCCCCTAATGGAATTCCAATATGTTCAACAATCTCACGTGCTAAATCCGGATTTGCGTTACACGTAAACACTTTTAATGTAGAATCACTATATGGCATTTTTATACCCCCAAGAATGTTCTATTTCGTATCCTGCTGATTTTTTTCTCTTATTTTTTTAACATATCCTTCTTTATTCGTTTGTCTTTCCCTCGCTATCGCTAATGAAAAGTCTGGTACATGATCAGTAATTGTAGATCCAGCTGCTACATAAGCATCATGACCTACAGAAACAGGAGCAACAAGGTTCGTATTACAACCAATAAATGAATGATCCCCTATTTCAGTGCGATGCTTTTTAAATCCATCATAGTTAACCGTTATCGTTCCACAGCCAATATTTACATCTTCTCCCAAAGTTGCATCGCCAATATAAGAAAGGTGAGACACCTTTGTCCCTTTACCTAGTTTGGAGTTCTTTATTTCCACAAAATCGCCTACTTTCACCCCAATCCCAATATGGGAACCAGGGCGAATATAAGCAAAAGGCCCAATTTTAGCTTTTTCCTCTATCGTTGATGAGAAAATAACGGAATGGGTAATGACAACATCTTGGCTAACCATGACATCTGTCAAATCTGCACCAGGCCCGATGATACAATTTCCCTTTATCGTCGTTTTACCTTTTAGATACGTATCAGGATAAATGATTGTGTCTGGATCAATCATTACATCTTTTTCAATATAGGTTCGATCAGGATCAATAACAGTTACACCCTCACGCATATGGTGTTCGATAATTCGATTTCTTAATATTTTTTCTGCTTTTGCTAATGCGATACGATCATTAATACCGATCGTTTCATCTGAATTATCCGTTTTATAGGCAGAAACAATCATTCCTTCTGATTGTAAAATTTCAATAACATCCGTTAAATAATATTCCCCCTGTTTATTATCATTGTTCACTTTTAAGAGGGCATTAAATAATTTTACATTATCAAAGACATAAGTTCCTGTATTGATTTCTTTTATGGCCTTTTCTTCTATAGAGGTATCTTTTTCTTCAACAATTCTTAATACATGACCCTCTTGATCTCGGATAATCCGACCATATCCAGTTGGTGGATCAATTTCGGTAGTTAAAATGGTTGCTGCAGCATTAGTCGTTTCGTGTTCTGAGTAAAGCGTCTTTAAGGTATCTTGGGTGATTAAAGGAGTGTCCCCCATAATAACTAAGGTTGTTCCTTTTTTACCATTGAGTATAGAACTTGCCTGCATAATTGCATGAGCTGTTCCAAGTTGTTGCTCTTGAATCGCATATTGAACCTGATCTCCCAAGTAAGTTTTTACTTGTTCTGATTTGTGTCCAATTACTACAACAATTTCTTTAATACCCATTTCTTTTAACTGGTCAACAACATGACCAACCATTGGTTTACCACTGACTTGATGTAATACTTTAGGTAGATTTGATTTCATTCTTGTGCCTTGGCCTGCGGCCAATACCACTGCATACAAATCAGACATGGTTATCCCCCATTTACGCACAATTATTCCACTATGACTATATCTTAATTGATGATTGAATTCAAGGAAAATACAAGATTGAATTTTTAACCAAAAAAAAGAGCTCTTAAAAAAGAACTCTTTTCATTCATTATTAAATTATGCCCCGGCAACCATTTCCTGTTCTTCACCAATACGTTCATACTCAGCAAGTACGGCGGATTGAATTTTTTCTCTTGTAGCAGAAGAGATTGGATGAGCGATATCACGAAACTCACCATCCGGGGTTCTTTTGCTTGGCATGGCTACAAACATTCCATTATTCCCATCAATCACTCGAATATCATGAACAACAAATTCATTGTCAATCGTAATTGATGCAATCGCTCTCATACGCCCTTCCGTGTTGACGCGGCGAAGTCTTACGTCAGTAACCTCCATGTCTTTTCACCACCTTTTTCCATAAATAACGAGCTTGATAATTATTTCGCTATCTATTATAAAATTCCTTCTAGAAAATGACAAAAAAGAGGAAAAATTTTTATCATTTATTCTAGAAAAAATTGCCTAGCTCAACATTTACTAGTTTCTCTCTTTCATTCACTTCTGTTAATCTAGCCAATGATATATAATCTTTAATTAATCTTTCTTCCGTTTCTCCTGATTCTACAAAAACACCAATTCCTTTTAAATGGGCATTAAACTCTTGCAAAAGTCCAATCATACCTTTAATTGTCCCGCCAGCTTTCATAAAATCGTCGATTACAAGGACATTAGATCCTTCTTTTAAAGCCCTTCTAGCCAATGACATGGTTTGAATTCTTTTAGTAGAGCCTGACACGTAATTGATGGTTACAACCGACCCCTCTGTTACCCTGCTGTCCCTGCGTACAATAACCACAGGAACATTTAAATAACTAGCTGTTGCATGGGCCAAGGGGATTCCCTTTGTTTCGACAGTAATGATCGTATCAATTTCTTGATTAGAGAATGCAGAAGCAAACATCCTCCCCAATTGTTTTAATAATTTCGGATTCCCTAAAATATCTGACATATATAAATAACCACCCGGAAGAAGTCTTTCCACACTAGATAATGCTTGGCAGATTCTTAGCATTTCCGTCTTTGCTTCTTCCTTAGGTATAGACGGAATAAACTTTACCCCACCTGCTGCCCCTGCTAAAGTAAGGAGTTGACCAATGCCTTCCTCTTGAAATATTTCGTCAATAATATCAATATCCTCACTGATTGAAGATTTAGCTGAATGATATCTTTCAGCAAAGTATGATAAGGAAATAAGGGTGTTAGGTTGATGTAAAAACTGTTGAGTTAGGTCAACAATTCTAGCGCTTCGCCTTAGTTTTTTCATAAAGACCTCCAAAAAACGAATAATTTAGGAAGATTATAATATTATTGTACGGTATTCATCAAGTTATTTTTACCTTAGTAAACGAACGACATACACTTCTTTACAAAAACCCCTCAATCCATTATAGATCCGATTTAACCTTGATTCCTTATTAACTAAAGCAAAAACAGTTGGTCCACTCCCAGACATTAAAACGCCATCCGCCCCAAATCCTTCTATTTGTTCTTTTAAATACTTTACAGAAGGGTAAAGTCGAAAAGTAACCTCTTCTAATACATTAAAAAGGTTTTTTGTGATTCCATCAAAATTATGGTCTTTTAATGCTATAATCATCTGATCTGTATTTGGATGTTCTTTAATATCTTGCCAATTTAGAGCTCCATAAATATCGGCGGTCGATACACTAATTGGTAATTTTGCTAAAATAGCCCAACCAGGAGGAGGCGAAACAATAGGGGTGACTTTTTCCCCTCTCCCCTTTACAAGAGCCGTACCACCAACAACACAAAAAGGTACATCTGAACCGATCTTTCCACCCAGTTCCATCAATTCATTAGAAGTTAAATGTAAATTCCATAAGCGGTTTAAACCTCTTAATGTGGCAGCAGCATCACTACTTCCACCTGCCAAACCTGCGGCAACAGGAATATTCTTTTCTAGAAAGACTCGCACTCCTTTTTTTATTTGATAGGTGCTTTTTAATAAATGGGCTGCTTTATATATTAGGTTCCGTTCATCATTAGGTATAATTCCTGAGTTAGTCTCTAAGATAATCTGATCATCTTCAAGATCTTCTAATAGAATTCTATCGGATAAATCAACCATAGTCATAATCATTTCAACTTCATGATAACCATCATCTCTTTTTCCTAATACATCAAGGGTTAAATTTATTTTTGCAGGAGCTTTCTCCCATATCTTCATACCATCACCTACTTTATCTAAGCCTGTTCATCAATCCATTGTAACATTTACAATGAAGAGTATAAAGAAAAAGCTAGGGAAAACTTTCCCTAGCCTTATCCACATTTTATGATCGACCTTGCTCCGCTAAACTACGCTCAGCAATTTCTATGGCTCTTTTCACCATATTTCCTGCATCACGAGTCGTGATTCCACCCCAACCATTTCTTTGCACAGTGTCATAAAAACCAAGCTCTTTTGCGAGTTCCTCTTTAAACTGTTCAGACATCACACCGCGATTTCTTCGGCCCATCATATAACCTCCTTTAGTTTGTGGACACTTTTAGTATATGTAAATTAATCAAAATTAAAAGTAGGAACACCTTCGTGCCCTACTTTGTTATCTTTGACTATAAGTAATCTTTACTTCTCCATCATCTTTACATACAGTTAATTCAATAGATTCGGTAAGAATATCCGCATAACTGTATGATACCCTTTTAAAGGAATGTTGTTCTTCATCTAATTTTATAATAAAAACTGAAGGGTAGGTCTCTTCTAAAATGCCAGTTCGCTCAATGGTCTTTCTACGTCCTCCATTAGCTTTTAGCATAATTTTTTCGCCAACGTAATCATCTAAACTACGTTTGATGGCATTTAAGGTATTATTCGCCATTTGTTCTACCACCTCTCTATATGTGAATTATAACACATATAGAATAGTATGTCAAATAAACAAATTATTATAGCAGTGGGACAAATATGTTGTCAATATATTTCTCGAAAATATATTTCATCGCTTAATTTAGCAAACTCGGATAAAGTTAACGTTTCTGCCCTTCTTACTGGGTCGATCCCTACTGAATTTAAGATTTCCTCTACTTCTGCTTTCCTTTCTTTCCCAAAAAGATTATGGATTAGATTGTTAAATAGTGTCTTCCTTCTTTGGGAAAAGCTAGCTCGTATCAATTTAAAGAGAAAATCTTCGTCCTTTACTTTAATTGGCGGTTCTTTTCTCATTTTTAAATGTAAAATGGCTGAATCAACGTTGGGTTTAGGAATAAAGACTGAGCTTGGAACATAAAAGGCAATACTTGCTTGAGCATAGTATTCAATTAATAATGTTAAACTACCATACTCTTTACCCCCAGGTTTTGCATTGATTCTTTCTGCAACCTCCTTTTGTACCATTACCGTAATCGAATCGATTCCTAATCTATCCTCTAACAATTTAATTAAAATGGGTGTTGTGACATAATAGGGTAAATTGGCCACTATTTTTTTTGAAGAGTATTCTTTCAATTCCTCTATAATAAGTTGATTTAAATTAGTTTTTAATACATCAGCATGAATGAGCTTTATATGATCATAGAGAGATAAAGTCTCCTTTAAAATCGGAATTAATCGTTGGTCAATTTCAATTGCAACTACCTTTCCAGCCTTCTCTGCAATTTTTTGCGTTAAAGCTCCGATTCCCGGGCCAATTTCGATCACTCCGGTGTTTAGGTCAATTTCTGCCTTTTCAACAATTTTTGTTAAGATGTTAGGTTCAATGAGGAAGTTTTGCCCTAAACTTTTTTTTAAGGTAAAACCATACTTTTTTAAAATATTCATCGTTTCTGCTGGGTTAGATATATTGACCGCCATCATTGATTCATTCCTTCATTTTTATCATTTTTAATGCGTTAGAGAACTCAATTTCTGAGATTTGAAACATATTTAGTCGTTTGTGAAGCTGTTTTGCATTTGCATAACCAATTCCTAATACTTTTCCTAGTTCGATTCTTTTCTGTTTTGCTAGGTCATTACCCACTAATCCTTCTGCAACTAATCGATTCCATGGGATTGTTTCTTTTGCATCTATCCATTCAGATTTTACATCATTTAATGCTTTGCGAATCACATTTGGAGAGGCATTCTCGACCCCAATATCTCCTTTTTTAGTGGCCTCTTCCCTTATTATAAATGCATGTTTTACTCCCGGAACTTGCCGACTGATGATTTTCCTTATTCTTTCTCCAGGATAGTCTGGATCTGTCAGAACAATAACTCCCCTCTTCTGATGGGCTTTTTTGATTTGGTCAATGATTTGAGGAGATATTGCAGATCCTCCTGTTTCAATGGTATCGGCCTGAACCGCTCTTTGTATCGCTACCGTATCGTCTCTTCCTTCAACTACGATTACTTCCTTAATCTTCATTGTTCCCTCCTATAGCTCCTCATACAAACAAACAGGGGAAAACTCCCCCTGTTAGTTGTTCACTATTTTGTTGGCTTTTCCGGTCCTAAAACATACACGGTTACACCAGTTTTTACCCCAAGCTGACTTGCTTTTTGATCATTACCTACATAAAGGTCAATTTTATTTCCTTTAATCGCACTGCCTATATCTTCTGCTTTTCTTAATCCAACTCCATCAATCCAAACCCACCAACCTAGTGGAATAATCTTTGGATCAACAGCAATCGTTCTCCCAACAGTTGCTGTTGTTCCTGTATAGGTATAAACTCCGGAACCATAATGGGTCATTTTTATGTTTTTAAGAACTTTAATTGGCCTGAGAATATAACCACCTCTAGAAACAGTAGCAGAAGCTGTTCCATAAGCAATGATTTGATCTTTCTTTTCTTTGACAATATCCTGTTTTAGCAGTTCTCTCTTTACTTCTTTTCCATCTTCATAGGTAATTTCATAAACCTTAGCAATTTTTCCATCTTGGCCTTTAACCAATACTTTCTCTTGGTTCTTTTCTAAAGACAGGTCAGCCTTTTTAACTAATCCATATTTAATATTCTCTTCTTGTGTTACGATTTTCTTTGTGATTCTTGAAATTTTAATATCCATTTCTGATTGAACTATTGTGTTAAGGCTTGGGTAAACTTTATCTAATGGACCAAGTTGAATGCCTAGTTGATTTATCACCTGATCAATCGTTTTTGCAGTAGTCCAATGATCAATTTGTTTACCATCTACCTGTACAATTACTAATTTAGCAGTATTTACAATTACCTTCTGCCCATCCTTTAACGGTGACTGAAGAGGAACAGAAAGTTGATCATGAGCGCCTATTTTTATTTGCTGCTGATCTAACAATTCTTTCACTGTTCCTTTGAAAGTAGAAACTTCTTTTTCTTTTCCATTTACAACGAGAATAACTTCTTTTTGCATCAACTGGTAAAAAGTTACGAAACTGAATGCTAAAATAGCCAAAAAAACAATGATAAAGAGTGTCTTTTTATATTTTGTATTAGGAAAAGAAGGAATGACAGAAGAAGAATGGTTGCCTGCTTTTAAAGACAGTTTTCCCATTACATCTCCCCCTTTAGCAGTTCAACATTTTATTCAATGATAGCTAAAATGTCAAACCAATATTTTCCATCCCTTAAATCCATTAGAATTTCAAAATCTGTTTAGCATTTCTTGTCGTAATTTGTGCAATTTCTTCGACATCCATTCCTCGTAATTCGGCGATTTTTGTTGCAACAAATTTGACATATGCCGACTCATTTCTTTTCCCACGATATGGTTCAGGGGTTAAATAGGGAGAATCGGTTTCAAGCAGTATCCGGTCAATAGGTATATGGGTTGCTACTTCCTTAGGTTTTTTTGCGTTTTTAAAAGTGACTGGTCCGCTAAAGGAAATATAAAAGCCTAAATCAATGCATTCCTTTGCCATTTCCATACTACCAGAGAAAGAATGTATGATCCCTCCCACATCCTTAGCACCTTCTTCTCTAAGGATTGAACAAATGTCTTGATGAGCATCACGGTCATGAATAATAATCGGTAAGTTCACTTGTTTTGCTAATTGAATCTGTTTTCGAAAAATTTCTTGTTGCACTTCTTTAGGAGCAAAATCCCAATAATAATCTAGACCAATTTCACCAATCGCTAATATTTTTGGATGTTGGGTGATTTCCTTTAACCAGTCAAAATCTTCTTCTTTCATTTCATGTGCATCGTTAGGATGCCAACCAACAGCTCCAAAAATAAAATCATATTGTTCAACTAATTCAATCGTTGAAAGAATCGTTTCTCGGTTATAACCGATGTTAATAATCGTTTCAACACCTACTTCTTTCGCCCGTTTGATCACTTCAGCTCGATCTTCATTAAATTTTTCATCATTTAAATGTGCATGTGTATCCACTAACATAAGAATCACCTAACCGTTATTTGACTTTGGCTCCATTTGGAATATCATCGGAAACAGTAGCAAGCACCAACTGATCCCCTTGCGATGCTGCCAAAATCATTCCTTTGGATTCTTCACCTCTTAATTTTACTGGCTTTAAGTTGGTTACACAGATAACTTTCTTTCCAACCAAATCTTCAGGTTGGTAATACTTAGCGATACCAGACACCACTTGACGTTTTTCATAACCAAGATCTAATTGAATTTTAAGCAATTTATCTGCATTTGGTATTTTTTCTGCTTCAATCACTTCTGCTACTCGTAATTCAACTTTAGAGAAATCATCAATTGTAATTTGATCTATTGTCGTATTTTCCATCTTGGTATCTTCTCCATTTGTGTTCGCTGATTGGTTTAATTTTTTTGCATTCTCTTCTGCTTGCTTTCGTGCAGCAGCCGTTGTTTCATCAATTGCTTTGATTTCTTCTTCCATATCAAGGCGTGGAAATAACGCTTCTTTTTTCTCTACTTTTGCTCCTGGATGAACGATACCCCAAGATTTAGTTAAATCCCAATTGGTTGACACAACATCCAAACCTAGTTGCTCCCATATTTTTTGAGGCGTTTTCGTCATAAAAGGCTGAATCAAGATAGAAGTAATACGAATACTTTCTACCAGTTGATATAAAACCGTCCCTAGCCGCCCTTTATTAGCCTCATCCTTTGCAAGTGACCAAGGCAAAGTTTCATCTATATATTTGTTCGTCCGATTGATGAGTTGCCATATCTGCTGTAAAGCCTGGCTAAAGAGCATCTGATCTAATGATTCCTCTACCTTTTGTGAGGTTTCCATCGCAGCTTGTTTTAGATCTTCATCCAGAGAGGTTAATGCTTCTGGAGTTGGGACAAACCCATCAAAGTATTTCTCTATCATCGCTACTGTCCTACTGACTAAGTTACCTAAATCATTAGCTAAATCCACATTTAAACGCTGAATGAAAATTTCTGGCGTAAATACTCCATCACTACCGAAAGCAATTTCTCGTAAAAGAAAATAACGAATACTATCTGAACCATAACGGTCAATTAGGAATTTTGGATCGATCACATTCCCTTTTGACTTTGACATTTTCCCATCTGGCATTAAAATCCATCCATGTCCAAATACTTTTTTAGGTAATGGTAAGTCTAATGCCATTAAAATAATTGGCCAATAAATGGTGTGGAATCGTAGAATGTCTTTCCCAATTAAATGAACATCTGCTGGCCAGTAGCGTTCAAATGTCTTTCGTTCTTCCGGATCATCGGATAAATAGCCGATAGCAGTAATATAGTTGGTTAAGGCATCAATCCAAACATAGATCACATGTTCCGGATTGTCCGGTACCTTTATTCCCCAATCAAACGTTGTCCTAGATATCGACAAGTCCTCTAAACCCGGTTTTAGGAAATTGTTAATCATTTCGTTTTTCCGTGATTCCGGTTGAATAAACTCTGGATGCTCTTCAATATATTGCAATAGCCGATCTTGATATTTTGACATTTTAAAGAAATAACTTTTCTCCTTCACTAGTTGCACAGGTCGATGACAATCAGGGCATAAATAGCCTTCGTCTGTTTTAACTAGTTGCCTTTCAGTCCAATATGCCTCATCAGGTACACAATAATATCCTTCATATTCTCCAAGATAGATGTCTCCATTTTCTAAAAGCTTTTTGAAAATCCTTTGTACCACTTTTTCATGACGTTCTTCCGTTGTCCTAATAAAATCATCATATGAGATATCAAGTTTTTGCCATAAATCTTGAATCCATTCTACAATTGGATTGATAAACTCAATTGGCTTTAAGCCTTCTTCCTCGGCTCTTTTTTGTAATTTTTGCCCATGTTCATCTGTTCCAGTTAAATAATACACATCATAGCCACGGAGCCTTTTATATCTAGCCATCGCATCAGCAGCAATCGTTGTATAAGCATTACCGATGTGTAATTTATTACTTGGATAATAAATCGGTGTCGTAATATAAAATGTTTTTTTACTCAAAGTCCTTCAACCCCTTTTTTGAAAAAACTGCTTTAAATAAAAAAACTCCTATCCAGCTTGGGACGGGAGTTTATACTCACGCGGTACCACCCAAATTCCTATGCATTAAGCATAGGCTCTTTTAAGTGTCATTCGACATAGTATCATTTCTCCAGGACCATCTTCATTCATCCCAACATACTGGTTCTCAGCCTTCCCAGCTCTCTGTGAAAGTGGTGATGAATTACTCATCCCTTCATTGATTTTCCTTATTTTTTTGTTATTATCGCTCATTATATCATTTTCTTTCCCAAAATATACATAATTCCATTCATCGTGTCAATAGTTGAAATTGGGATAAAATCGACTTCTCTTTTAACAAATCTTCCGGGAAAAAAATTTTATGTTCTGTTTTCCTTTTCCCTGTAATGACGGCAATAATATCTGATTTTGTCGAAATCTCAATGGTCTCTCCTTGTCGATTTAAAAGATATATTGGCGACATTTCTTTTTTATCGCCAGGTCGATAAATGTCATATGATAAGTCAGATGGTGAATCAAGTTCTAAATAGTAGGTAGGATCAATGTTATTTTTATGAAAAAATTCAAGGATAGCTTCTAGTTTAGATTGATCATTAGGGTTAAAATCTATGTATTGAAATAATCTTCGATGTAAAAACCGTTCTGTCAAGTCCGCTAGAATCTGATCCTTTTCTTGACTCCAAAAATAAAACAGAGTAAAAAACATAGGTTCATCTAGAATAAGATAATCATCAACATGAAGCTGTCCTTGGAATAATCGTACGATGGGAGGAAAGAGAGTTGAAAAGGTATATCCCTCTTCAAAAAGGTTTTTTGCCCTAAGGAAAATTTTTCTTAGTAGAATTTCCCCGCTTCTCGTTACCGGATGAAAATAAACTTGCCAGTACATCTGATATCTAGACATCAAATAATCTTCAACACTATGCATTCCGCTTTCTTTTACTACAAGTCTTCCTTGATATGGCCTAAGTACCCTTAAGATTCTCTCCAAATCATAAAACCCGTAATTAACTCCTGTATAATAGGCATCCCTTAATAAATAATCCATTCGATCCGCATCCAATTGACTCGAGATTAAATCCATCACAATAGGTTTCTCGTATTTTTTGTTAATGACATCAACTACACGAAAGGGAAATGTTGAATCAATTTGGCGAAGAAAAGAATTAATTTCAGTTTCACCTAAAATTAAACTTTTGGACCATTCCTCATGATTCGTGTTTAATACCTTTTCTATTGAATGGGAAAAAGGACCGTGGCCTACATCATGGAGTAGTGCCGCTACTAAAGAAATAAGTCTCTCCTCTTTTGGCCACTCTATATATTGGTTTCGTTCAAAACGAGAAATAATTTTCCGAGTGATTTCGTAGACACCTAACGAATGCGAAAACCGGCTATGTTCAGCTCCATGAAAAGTAAAGTAAGTAGTCCCTAGTTGGCGAATCCGACGTAATCTTTGAAATTCCTTTGTATCAATTAAATTCCATATTAAACGATCTTGAACATAGATGTACTGGTGGACTGGATCTTTAAATACTTTTTCTTCATCCATCCTCAAATCCATCACCTCTTTATTCATGATTAAGAAAATAACAAAAAATTTTACAAAAAATGCAAAAATGTATTGACTGTTTTGGCAATCCTTGGTATTCTATGTTTATAGAAATTTTGTCGAAATATGACGATATTATCCTTAATTTAAAAAATTGATAAAGGAGGGTAACAAAATGTTAAAATCTACAGGTATTGTCCGCAAGGTAGACGAGTTAGGTCGTGTAGTTATTCCAATTGAATTACGTAGAACATTAGGAATTAGTGAAAAGGACGCTTTAGAAATCTACGTAGATGGCGAACGCATTATTCTAAAAAAATACGAACCAGCTTGCATCTTCTGTGGAAATGCAGAGAATGTATTCCATTTTAAAAACAAAATTGTATGTAGTGAATGCTTAAGCGAAATGCCAAACGCACAAAATTAAATGAAGGCGAAAACAAAAGCTTCGACCATAAAAGAAGCTTTTGTTTTTTTTAGCTTATGTTTTATAGTTTATGGTATTGTTGGTATACTTCCCTCTTGTTAAGATTACGATCTTTTGCGGTTAATTTGATCGCCTCCTTTGGTTGTTTATCTTGTTTTATGTAATGTTCCACATGCTCAAGAATGGATAAGGATTGCCACCATTGATTAGTTTCCCTCTCTATTTCCTTTCCACTAGAACCTTGAATAATAAGGGTCAATTCTCCTTTTGGAGGATGTTCTTCTACATATTGCATCACTTCGAAAACAGTTCCTCTTATAAATTCTTCGTGCTTTTTTGTTAATTCTCGAATAAGTACTAGATTTCGATCACCTAAACCCGCAAGAATCATTTTTAAGGTCTTCTCAATTCGGTGTGGTGCTTCATAGATAATCAAAGTTTCCTGGTAAGATTTTATTTGTTCAAGCTGCTGGGATAAAACCTTTTTTTCTTTAGATAGGAAACCTAAAAAAACAAATCGCTGCGTAGGTAACCCAGAGGCGATTAGCCCCGTTAATGCTGCATTAGCCCCTGGAATCGGGATCACCGGTATCCCTCTTTCTACACTAGATCTAACTAACTCATAGCCTGGATCTGAAATAGCTGGCATACCTGCATCACTAACTAAAGCAATATTTCTTCCCTTTTCCAATAATTGAAGAAGTTCAGCACCACTGGATTCCTTATTATGTTCATGATAACTATACAGCTTTTTTTGAATCTGAAAGTGATTTAATAGTTTTATCGTTTGCCTTGTATCTTCTGCAGCGATTAAGTCTACCTCGGATAAGATCTGAATAGCACGATAGGTCATATCTTGCAGATTACCTATCGGTGTTCCTACTAAATAGAGACATCCCTTTTGAGGTTCAACCTTATAGCTTTTCTGGATATTCATTGATTAACCCTTCTTTAATTAACATTTCTTTTTGCTTTCGATTTAATTTTTTTATTTCTAATTCGCGTTTTAAACCCCAAGATTTACTATCTCCTTTTTCATAGTATATCAAACGCACAGGAAGCCGACTCCTTGTATATTTTGATGCTTTTCCTTCTTGATGCTTCGCTAATCTCCGTTTAATGTCAGTCGTATAGCCAGTATAAAAACTATGATCGCCACACTGAAGAATATAAACATAATGATCCTTTTTCACATTCATTTCCCATCACCGAAATAAATCTGCTGAATTTCTTTTTCATATTTTCCATCTTCAGCATAAACAATCAGTGGTGGTAAAATGTGCAATTCTTTTCCCCCGAACTTTGTTGCTTCAACTAATACCATATTAGCCTCTTTCTGCAAAGAAGGGTGAACAAATCGTATCCTTTTTGGTTCTAATTTTTCTTCTCGCAATGTTGTGATAATATCTCCTAATCTTGATGGTCGATGAACCATCGCAAGCCTTCCCCCTGTTTTTAATAACTGAGCACTTGTATTTATCACTGCTTTTAAATTCGTAGTAATTTCATGACGTGCGATCGCAAAATGTTCATTTATATTATGATCCTGTCCATTTATAGGCATATAAGGAGGATTGACTGTTACTAAATCAAAGGTTTCTTTTCCAAAATACCTAGGAGCTTCTTTTAAATCTCCATGGTGTATTCTTATCTGTCCCTCTAAATGATTGATTTGCACGCTCCTATTGGCCATATCGACTAACTTTTCTTGAATTTCCACTCCATATATCTCTGTTTTGGTTTTTGTAGACATCAATAAAGGAATAACACCTGTCCCAGTGCAAAGATCAATGATCTTCCCTTTCTTTGGGATCGTTGTAAAATGAGCTAATAGGACTGCATCCATTGAGAAAGCAAATATATCTTTACTTTGGATAATCTTTAAATCATTATTTAACAAATCATCTAGCCTTTCCATTTCCTTCACCTACAAAAAAGACTCTCTAATGATGAGAGTCGTTAAGATTTACTTAAAAATGATAAGCAAAAGAGGCAATCTCCTTCAGTTCTCAGGCTTCCATAATGAAGGTTACAGACATGAAACCCCTCATGATATAAACGAGCTAAATTGTCATATCCCTCGCCAATCCTAGTCTTTTCTTTCACAGTCTTTTCTGATGGATCAGATGATGGATATTTTTCCTCCAGCCTCTGACGTAATTGCTCATTCTCGATGTGTAAATGATGATTTTCTTCTAAAAGGGTGACAATTTTTTGTTTTAAAAGTCCCAATTCTTGGTATAATTCCCCGACTTTTTCTTCAATCTCAGCTACCTGTGAAAAAATCTCTTTTTTTTCCACAATATCAACCCCAAATAATTTAAAATTCAAATTCCCCCACTACAACATCGTCTAAAGCCATTACTTCTACATTCTGTGTTGCACTAATCTCTACTTGTACTTTGCGTTCTAAAATATTAAGCCCAACTACTCGACCTAGCCCTAGCGGGGTCATTACTTTACTTCCTATATCAGGAAGTTCTTCTTTGCCACTCTCATAGTTATCATTCTCATACTTAAGACAACACATCAATCGGCCACATAATCCAGATATTTTAGTCGGATTTAATGATAGGTTTTGATCCTTGGCCATTTTTATAGATACTGGTTCAAAGTCTCCCAAAAAAGATGAGCAACAGAGAATTCGACCACATGGACCAATTCCCCCTAGCATTTTAGCCTCATCCCTAACTCCAATTTGTCTTAACTCAATTCGGGTTCTGAAAACAGCGGCTAAATCTTTGACCAATTCTCGGAAATCTATTCTTCCGTCAGCTGTAAAATAAAAAATGATTTTATTCCGATCAAATGTATATTCTACATCGACTAATTTCATCTCTAGTTCATGTTTTACAATTTTATCATAACAGACTTGAAAAGCCTCTTTGGCATCTATTTTATTTTGCTCTACTTGTAGTGCGTCCTCGGTATTAGCAATTCGCATCACTTTCTTAAGGGGTAGAACAACATCCTCGTCTCCAACGGTTTTTCTTCCTATTACAACCTGACCATATTCAATTCCCCGCGCAGTTTCTACAATCACAAACTGGTCTTTTTCTACTGACAAATCCTCAGGATCAAAGTAATAGATTTTTCCCGCCTTTTTAAATCGAACACCTACTACAGAATACAAAAATAAATCCCTCCTATAAAGACAAGACCATCTTTTCTAAAGCAAGTTGCGGGTTTACATGTGAAGACAGAGTTCTTTTTGTTGCTAAGATCAATTCAATGTGCTCTATGATTTGATCTTCTGAACCATGTAATGCCTGCATCCTAAGCTGGTCATAATAATCTCTGTATATAATTAAATCCTTGCGTTTAAGTCTTATATTTAAGATATCGCGATACCATAGTATTAGTAAATCAAGAAATTGTGGTAAATGTTCTTTTATATAGTCACTTTGCATGATTTTGTCATTGATTGATAGTAATACTTGATATTTCCTAGAAGTCATATCCTCGCTCCATTGTATCACTAGATTTCTCATTTGCGCAAACTCTTCTGTGCTTAAAAGAGTTCTTACCTCATCTAAATTTTGAGTAAGGTGGGTAGAAAGTATGATTTCACTTTTTCTAAATCCCTCTTGCTCTAGAATTTTGACAATGCTATTTGGATCAAGTTGTGCAAACTGAACGATCTGGCATCTTGAACGAATCGTTGATAGCAGTTGGTGGATATTTTCCGTTATGAGTATCGCTACTGTTGGTGAATTAGGTTCTTCTAAGAATTTCAATAAACGATTCGCAGCCTGAGGTGTCATTTGTTCTGCTTGTTCGATCATGTAAACTTTAACTTTTGATTCCATTGATTTATAATGATATTCTTTTTGTAATTGACGAATTTGCTCTATTTTGATTGATTGGCCTTCTGGACTAATCCTTACAACATCAGGATGATTATCATGTTCGATACGAATACAATTTGAACAATGGCCGCAAGCATCTGAAGAATTAACTGTACAATTCAATGCTTTGGCAAATTCTATGGCCATCTTTTTTTTCCCTACACCTTTTATCCCTGTAAAAATATAAGCATGAGAAACTCGTTGTTTTTTAATACTATTGCTTAGTAATTCAGCAATCCTGTTTTGACCTAATACATCATACAAGGACATTTCCTTCATCCTAACTTTTTAATCTTTCACCTTAATAATACAAGTTAATTAATAATCCTTTAATATCACCAATTTTATCTAAGATATCAATTTGTTTTTCCTCTTTATCTAATGCTATTTTGGTAAGTTCTAATAATTTTTTGTCGATCTCTCTAATGATTTTATATCTTCTACTTCTCCCGTGGTAATCATAACTTAATTGTTCATCTAAATGAATAGCTGAATGTATGATTTCATCCATAAACCGTTTAATTAATTGTTTGTATGCTTTTATATCTTTTAAATTTCTTGATAAGGCAATCTTTTTCCCTGTTTCATCAATTTCCACTAGCAATTTGGTTAACATTTCTTTAGAATATTGCTTATTTTGTGAGTGCATCAAATCAGAAAAACTCTGTTGCATGGCTTGCGCATCTACATTTAGACGGTTACTCGCTCTATAGGTGGTCGATTTTTGTATCCCCTTATCGATTTTCATAGACTTTTCCCTTTAAAACTGATGGAATGTTTCAATTGGTAAGACGAATACTGTAGCTCCACCTACTTGCACTTCTACAGGATAAGGTACATAGGAATCAGCATTCCCTCCTAATGGAGATACCGGAGAAACCAATTGTTCCCTTGATTTACAATTTTCTTTGATAATTTTTAATACATGGTCAACCTTTTCATTTTCTACACCGATAAAAAAAGTAGTATTACCTGCCTTTAAAAACCCTCCTGTACTGGCTAATTTGGTCGCTCTAAAATTTTCTTTTACTAACGCATTAGATAATCGGTGGCTATCCTTATCCTGCACAATCGCAATAACCAATTTCATTTCTATTCCTCCTTCTTTTTAAGTATTTTTATAAAATCTTCTTTAATCACCTGAAATATTCCTTCTTTTGCTTGATCTGCTTCTACTTTTAATATACGTTTTGGATCTTCATCTGCCAATGTTAAAAACCCATGATAGACACGCCTATGATATTCAAGTTGCTTCTGTTCAATTCGATCTAAGCCATTTCCAAATTCCCCTACTCCTCTGTTCATTAACCTACTTTTTGAAACCTCTGGTTTAATATCTAAAAGATAAGTCCGGTCAGGCCACAAATGTGAGGTAGCAAAAAGATTGATAAGTTGAACGGTTTGACGCTCAATTCCTAAGCCATATGCTTGATATGCAATACTAGCATCGATATACCGATCACATAGAACGATCTTCCCCTCGTTCAAAGCTGGAATGATCTTTTCTTGTACTAATTGCGCTCTTGACGCAGCATACAGTAATACTTCTGTCTGATCTTTTAATTCTTTATGTTCAGGATGAAGAATAATATGTCTAATCTGATCACTGATAAAAGTCCCACCAGGCTCTCTCGTTGTCACCACATCATAACCCTTACTTATTAGATAATCAGCTAAAAGATGAAGTTGGGTCGTTTTTCCTGCTCCATCAGGACCTTCAAAGCTTACGAAAATACCTTTCAAATTGGTTTCCTCCAAATCATTTTCCTTCTAATACTTTGATATTTTTCAATTGATGGTCTAAAACACCTTGAAATTTTGCCCCTTGATTTTTTAATGCAATCAGGTAATTTATCATTTCTTGAGTCATTTCTTCACCTAATTGTACCACTGGAATTCCAGGAGGGTAAGGGATAACCATTTCCGCAGCAATTTTCCCAGCAGCTTGTTCTAAAGGTACAGTGGTAGATCTACCATATAATATTTGTTCTAAAGAAACCTTACTTTCATTAAACTTATTTTTGGGATAATCAGTGAAAGTCTTTGTAAAATCCTTCTCGTTGCTTTTTTTGGATAATAATGGGAGTTGTTGTTCAATCTCTTTTAATACGATCAATAAACGTTTTAAATCATCTATTGTTGTTCCATAACTAGTAATTAACAATGTATTGAATAAGTCAGATAGTTCTGGATAAATCCCCTTTTCCTCTAGCAATTCTTGAATAACAAAGCCTGATATATTCCCTATTATGCCATGGATAATCAATTTCAATGGATCCTGATAGTAGTAACTAGCGATTCGATGATGTAACCTAATAGATTGAAAGGAATGAGTCTGTTCTAAAAACCAATCTAATCCTTGTAAAATTTCTTTCCATAATGTTTCTCCATGTTCTTCTATCCCTTGTCTTGCCAAATCTAAAGAGGCCATAATTGGATAAGATGGACTAGAACTTTGAACCATGGAAAGGAAAAATTTTAAACGGTCAATCTCTATCAATGTCCCTTTAACATGGAGCATAGAACCCATTGTCATCGCAGACAACATTTTATGTGTCGATTGTACAACAACATCTGCCCCCATTTGTATAGCAGACTTGGGGAAATCAGGATGAAAACCAAAATGTGCCCCATGAGCTTCATCAACTAAAACAGGTATCTGATAAAGATGAGCTAGATTAATAATTTCTGTCAAATCAATACCAATCCCATAATAATTTGGATTCATTAAAAAGATCGCTTTTGCATCTGAATGGTTCTTAAGAACTTCTTTCAAAGTATGAAGTGAGATGCTTCCTGGTATACCTAATGAGGGAATCATTTCGCTGTCAATATAAACAGGTACTGCTCTTGCTAATATCATTCCATGAATAACAGATTTATGAACATTTCTTTGAACAATGATTTTGTCCCCCGGCTGGCAAGTCGCAAGGATCATGGCTAGATTTCCAGCTGTACTTCCGTTGACGAGAAAAAACGTTTGATCTGCTTTAAATAATGAGGCTGCTTTTTTCTCTGCTTCTAAAATGACCCCATTAGGTTGGTGCAGATCGTCTAACCCTGAAATTTCAGTCATATCGATTTTTAACAGGTCTTGGAAAACTTTTTTCCCAAAAGAAGGAAATCCTTGCCCCGTTTTATGACCTGGTACATGAAAAGATACCGGATTACTCTGATAGTGAGATAACAACTTTTCAAATAATGGAGCCTTTACTTTGCTCATATTAACTCCTTTGATATCAATGTGAATATCTATTCTTGTCATTATTTTATCATAAAAAAGGCAGAAACTGATTACCAAGTCTCCGCCTATCACCCATTATTTATCCAGACTTTTTTCATTTGTTGGATAAAAAAGGGATATTTCTCATCACTTACATCTGTATGAACAATCTCTTCTTCACAATGACTACAAATAAATCCACTATGAATCTTAATTCCTTTCTTTTTTCTTCGCCCACACATGATACATATATAAGTACTTGTTTTAACTTTTGTATCCAATAGTGCATGCCTCCTCTACTCTCTTTTGCACAATTATTTCCATGAAATCTTAGATTATACATATTTCACCCTTCCTTTTGAAATATACGTCCATTTTAACGCCTTCATTTCATCGATCTCGAAAAGGTTCAAAGGGTCAATGATTATTTTTTTAGAAACATAGTTTCCCAAACGTTGCAATGAAATGGTGGAGATTACATTTAAGCTACTTAAAAATAAGATCAAATCTGTTTGTTGAGCAGCTTGATAAAGGTCACTGATGTATTCAATTTTAGGAGATACAATTCTCTTATGAATTTTATGAGAGATGGGAGTAAAGACCATAATCTGCTGAAAAGGCAAGTGAGTTAACCTAACTAATATATCCTCATTGTATCCATATACAGTAACCCTATTGATAGAATGTACTCTTTTTAATTCTACAATTTGTTGAATAGGCCACATGAAATCCTCTTTTATCTTTTTATATATTAAACGTACAAACAAGTTTGGTTTTTTTTCTATTCTTTGTAATAAGATTAAAGTTTGGATCAACTTTTTTGTCTGTTCTTCATGATAAGGTGGAAAGTAATCATATTCAGGGATCATTTTTAAACCTTTTTTAAGTACTTCAACATCTACCTTTTGCTCTACGGCTATCTGCTCTAAATCTAAGATAAACGCTTTTCTGAATGCATAATAAAAATCTAAAGCAATAGAAATAAGCTCCGTCTCCTTGCAACTTGTAAACAAAAAGGGGATGTTTAATTTAGCTATTTCCCTTCTAAATTTTCTCGTCATCGAACCATTGGATTTTCCCCCTAATAGGAAAAAATTGGGTTGTTTCTGATTGCTTTGGAAAAAAAAAGAGAGCATTGGCAATACAGCCACTTCAATTTTTTTCCCCTTCCTCTGTAACCAATGATAAATATGGTTTGCCATCCCAATCTCTATAGGAGAACTTAAAATAAGCAAACCATTTGTATGATGATCACTCCATTTCTTTATATAGGAAAGAAGCTGTTGTTTCTCCGTTAGATGTAGCATTAAAATGGAAGATTCTTTTAAAAAAAGTGTAAGGAGTTCTTGATTGACTATTTCTGTATTTTGATACTTCATATTAAACAGGTTGATTTGCAAATGAGATAAAATATCATTCTTTAGCATTTCATCTAAATTGATATGGTCTTCATCTTTAACTAATATACCTATCGATAGCTTTTCCTTACCGTTTTTCATGTTTGCGATTGGCACTTTGACTTGATTCATGGTGAAACTTCTTTTCTCCTTTCTATGATGTCAAGAAAATATTGTATCGTGTCTTTAAAAAAAATGAGTGAACGAACCACTCAATTTAAGATAAAATATAAAAAAGAGTAAAAAGGATAAGGAGATTGTTAATGGACGATCGAATTGTTTTCAATTATCAGCTCCTCTTTCGTTTTCGTAGAAAACCCATATGGTTAACCTTATACTTAACCATGTTATTTGAAGGATTACTGACAACAATTCTGATGGTAACCTACATCGCATGGGCAGAGATGTTTCTTTTGCTGATGATCTACTATCTTCTCTACCTTTTTTGGGGTATATGGTATCTACATTTTTTTAAAAAAGGGATCAAATTAAGGTTCCCTTATCTTCCTTGGTTTGGCTTAACCCCTGCTAAGATGTTAACGTTACATGAATACTATCAATTTGAATTAAGTTATCTTTTTATAGGTTGCTTTTCTTCCATATGGTTTATTCTTTGGTTTCCTAGTTTTTCTATATTATTTTCAATTATTTTTGTATTATCCTTATTTATATTTCGCTTATTTCTTTTCATTAAAGTAACTCTACTTAAAAATAGTAATATCCTTATCAAGTATGAGCCTTTTGGGATCTCCGTATATAAAACAGATTGAATACAATAAAGCCGAATGAAAGGAATTATCTCATAATTGAACAAAAAAAAAAATTGAATCAGAAATAAAAGAAGTAAGAGCAGTGAGGAGCTAACCAAAGGGTTAGCTCCTTAAGTTTGTTTATCAGAGAATGATAAGCCATTTGATGATTGCCAAAGCTAATACGCCTGGTATTCCTAACACCCCACTTATGACCGCCGTGATTGGATTTAATGGGATTTGAAAAGCTATAAGTTGTCCGATTAAATTAAAAAGAAAGATTAATAAAGCGCCAATCGCAACCCGAATAAGGGCAAACCATCCCCATTTGAGTAATCTTAACAAAGTTTGTCCAAAAAATACGACAATCGTAAGGCCAACAATTAGGATTAAAAACCACCAGCCTAAACCTAAGCCAACCATATTTGACCCCTCCTCTGCTTCCCTTTTTCTAACCTATAAACCATTTTCACTCATCCATTGTTTATATTTGTTTAAAAGGTACATATATCTTCTTTCGGCTGCTTGGATATAAAATGCTGAAAAATCAATTGCATCTGGATGTTCTGCGTATTCAAATTGCATGAGTGCTCGTTTCCATTCATCTTTTGCTTCTTGTATTTCATCCAACAGTTCCTTGTTTTTTTTAGCTATGTCCATATCGGCCCCTCCTTCTCCTATTACATATATAGATGAGAAAGAGGATGAATATGCTATTGAATTAAATAGATAAATGTAGAAATGCTATTCATTAAAATATGAAACATAATAGGAGGCCATAAACTATTAAAATAAACTTTTAGCCAACTTAATACCATCCCAATCACAAATAAAGGTGCTAATAATGAAAGATCAACATGAATGAGAGCAAACAATAATGCGGTTAGGATCATCCCAACCCATTTTCCCAGCTTTCGATGAATAATGGTTTGTATAAGACCTCTGAACATAATTTCTTCTGCAATCGGCACCAATAAACCAATCATTAAAATTTCAAAAATAGAACCTAACCAACCATTTTGACTAGCGCCTAAAATTTCTTGAGAAATTTGCTCTTCCCGCCATGATACCAATTCCAAATCAAATAGTTTAGCTATCGGTTCTGTAACTAAAAGATCAATAAATAATCCAATAGAAAGATAGATAACAATAATAAAAATAAGTGCCTTAAACCAAGAAAAGCCTGTTTGCAACCCAATCCCTTGTCTTTTATGAAATACAGTCAAAAGAAATGCGAATAACATAAATATATGGGCAATAAAAGGCTCAAATAATAAATATATTTGATTTTCTAACATGTAGCTCGGTATAAAAAATGAAACGAAATAAAAGATACCCAGAAGGGATTGCGACCAACCAATAAACCTTAAAAAATCCCTACCTCTATAGATTCTGCTTCCCATGAACTGGGATTGCATACGGAGAGAGGTAGGAATAAAGAAAAATGAAGGTAAAATAGTTAATATCAGAGACAACAATAATAGGATATGATGAAATGATTGGTAATATTGCTCTGCTAAAATCTCTATACGCCAGTTATCATCATTAGTTGGGATAAACTCTAAAGTGGAATATTGCAAAATAATCCCTAAAATAAAACCCAAAAGCAATAAAATGGCCAAAAAGTTTTCTATTTTGTCTAATTTTCCTTTACGATGGTCAATCATAGGATTTATAGATAATTCTGTCACTCGCTCACCTCCTGATTATTTTACATACAAAAGAAAAGACAGGAAAAACCTGCCTTTTTATATTTTAATTTTGACTTAAAAGATTCACAACTCTCTTCTTCCCTCAAGCGCCTTTGTTAAGGTAACCTCATCTGCATATTCCAGATCGCCACCTACAGGTAATCCATGGGCAATTCGAGTAACCTTTAAGCCAAATGGTTTAACTAGCTTAGATAGATACATTGCTGTTGCCTCCCCTTCTATGTTAGGGTTAGTAGCCAAAATTAATTCTTTTACTTGTTCATCCCCTAATCGAACCAATAATTCTTTTACTTTTAATTCTTCAGGCCCAATGCCTTCCATTGGAGAAATAACCCCATTGAGAACATGGTACATTCCATTGAATTCTCTCGTCCTCTCCATCGCGATAACATCTTTAGGATCTTGAACAACGCAAATGACAGACCGATCTCTTGTTTTATCTTGGCAGATATGACAAGGATCTACATCTGTAATATTCTGGCAAACAGAACAATAATGTAAGTCTTTTTTAACATGTACTAAAGCTTTTGCTAAATCTAATACATCTTGTTCTTGCATGGTTATCGCATAAAATGCTAAACGTTGTGCTGTCTTTGGGCCTATACCTGGAAGCTTTGAAAACCCATCAATCAATTTTGCTATAGGCTCTGGATAGTAATATTGCATAAGTACTCCTTTTTCCTAGAAAATTCCTGGAATATTTAAACCGCTGGTATATTTCCCTAAATCCTGTGCGATTAATTGATCAGCTTGCTTTAATGCATCATTAATCGCAGTCATCACCAAATCTTGAAGCATTTCGATATCATCAGGGTCAACTACCTCTTGTTTGATTTCAATACTAACAATCTCTTTGTGACCATTAGCCACAACTGTCACCATTCCTCCACCAGCACTGGATTGCACCGTTTTATTTTTCAATTCCTCTTGCGCTTTCTCCATTTGCTGTTGCATTTTTTTAACTTGTTTCATCATTTGATTCATATTTTTCATTTCTTTCGTCCTCCTAATCTTTGATTACAATTAAATCCTCTCCAAAAAGCTCAATCGCTTTCTTTACGATTTCATCATCTTCATCAGAATCTCCCTGTTCTTCCTGTAGGGATTGAGTACCTTCATCTTGGTTTTCTTCCAGGAAACGTTGCCAATCTTTTTGCATGATATTATAAATATGAAAAGGCTGACCTAAAACATCTAGAATGATCTGCTCAATTAATTGACGATGTGAAGGCTTATCTGTTGTATCGCGATGCATCATGTTTTTAAAAGAAATAACAATAGTGTCAGAAGAGATCGCAACTGGCTCCCCATCTACGAGCCAAGCATGTACCGTAATTTTCCTCTGTTTTACAGTCTGTAAAATTTTGGGCCACACTTGTAATAGCTTTTGATATCGTTCTTCTGAAAAAGAAGATTTCCATTGCAATAGACGTTTAACAACTTGCCCATTTGTTGGATGATGTAGCGAAGGTGTTATAGGTCTATGATCAACCTTTACTGTTTCAATAGCCTCTGCTTGGTGAATATGCTCTAGCTTACTTTCCAATTCTTTTATTTTGCTTTTTAATTCATCTAGTTCTTTACTATTTAACTGTCCGTCTTGATTTTGATGAGAGGTAGATACCTTAACTAAAGCTAGTTCTAAAATGATTTGTGATTGATTCGTCCATTTCATTTCATTTAAATATTGATTTAGCGTTTCAATCGTTTGGAATAACTGTTCATTGCTATAACTGTTTGCCACTTGGGGAAATTGATCATCAATCAATGGCTTTTCTTTGATTTGTTCAAGTGATGGTGCTGATTTATAGAGTAATAAGTCACGATAATAAAATAATAAATCTTCAAGTAATTTTTCTGGATCTTTTCCCTCTTGTAGTAATTGAGAAACTTGTTGTAATACATTTGTTGTTTCCCTTTTAAGAATACTTGCGGCTAACCGTGAAAATTCCTGATATGAAACTCTGCCAGTTACCCTTAACACATCTTCAACTGTAATTTCATCCCCACTAAATGCTAAAACCTGATCAAGAAGACTTAAAGCATCACGCATTCCACCCTCAGATTGCAAGGCTATCAACGATAAGGCTTCTTTTGTAATCTGATATCCTTTATCGTCAGAAATATAACTTAGTCTTCTAACCATCGCCTCGACAGAAACTCTTCTAAAATCGAATCGTTGACATCTTGAAATGATGGTTAGAGGCAATTTATGGGGTTCAGTTGTTGCCAAAATAAAGATAACGTGGCTAGGGGGCTCCTCCAATGTTTTTAATAAAGCATTAAATGCTTCTGTAGTTAACATATGAACTTCATCAATAATATAAACCTTGTACCTTGCCTCAGTAGGTGCAAACTTTACTTTTTCCCGAAGGTCTCTGATTTCCTCAACACCACGGTTAGAAGCAGCATCAATCTCCACTACATCCATATTAAAGCCCTTTGTGATACCTATACATGTTTTACATTGATTACAAGGTTCTTCTCTAGGCCCTAATTCACAGTTTACTGCCTTAGCAAAAATTTTTGCTGTACTTGTCTTTCCCGTTCCTCTTGGGCCACTAAAAAGGTAAGCATGGGAAAATCGGTTTTCTCTTAGTGCATTTTGAAGGGTTTGGGTTATATGTTCTTGACCTATAACGTCTTCAAATGTTTGAGGACGCCAAGCACGATATAACGCTAAATAGGCCATCTTCTACACCTCAATTTTTTATTATCTCATTCATTATACAAGTAAATATCGATCTTTTCAAAAGAAAAACCCTCGCTTTAAGCAAGGGAAATACTTTTAATGAAAAGGAAGGGAAATTTGGAAGGTTGTACCGAACCCTTTTGTTGAGACACGAATAGATCCACCTAGATCATGTATGATTTTTTGGCAAATAGAGAGACCTAATCCCGTACCTGTAGGCTTCGTTGTAAAAAATGGCTCAAATATTTTATCTGCTATATAATTGGGAATTCCTGGACCGTTATCATGAATCGCAATCTCAACCCTTTTATTTTCCTCATCTATTTTTGTAGAAATATTCAATATTCCTCCCTCTGACATTGCCTCGATTCCATTTTTAGAGACGTTTAGAAAGACTTGTTTTAATAATTCAGAATCCGCAATAACCAGAGGTAAGGATTCCGTTAAATCATAGTTTACTTCAATACCATGTAATAAACCCTCATTTTGAATAATAGGATAAAGTTGTTTTAATACTGTATTGATATCAAGCGCTTGATAAATCACATCTTTAGGCTTACTTAATAATAGGATTTCATTTACCAATTTATTGATTCGTTCAATCTCTGATAACATGATATCAGTATATTCTATTTCATTATTAAGCTGATTTTTTACCAAAACTGTTTTTAATATTTGTAAAAAGCCTTTGATGGACGTTAGGGGATTTCTTATTTCATGCGCAGTTCCGGCAGCGATTTGTCCGATTGTTGCCAACCGGTCACTTTGCCTAACCTGTTGTTCCAAAGACCTTAAATTAGTAACATCTTTAAAAATAACATAGGCTCCGACAATATGCCCCGTTTCATCCCTAATAATATTTGAATCGACTAAAAGGTCAAACTTTTGCTGGTTACTTGACCAAGCGATTGCCTGATTTTTTACAGTAATTCCATTTAATAATGTACGTTGTACAATTCGATGTTCATCAGGAACATCAAAAAATACCTCGTCAATCGATTTATTGACCACTTCATTCTTTGAAACATTTAATAACTTACAAGCTAAAGAACTAATCTCTACGATATGAAAAGATTGGTCAATCACAATAAGGCCAATATTAATATCTGATACAAAGTTTTCTGCAAAACGGGATACTAAGCTGGGATATCTTTCTTTGTGAATATCCAAAAAGGCGATTGCATACATTTTTGTTCCCTGCTTGTTTTCCCAAACCAAAACTTTACTATAACATGGTTTTCCATTGACATCCTTCCATGATAATCTTAAAGAATTTTCAGATCGGAACTTAGAAAGCTTCTTAATGAATTCCTCTGCTGTTCCTTCAAAATAAAGAAGTTTAGAAAAGGGTTGATTTAGAAGTTCTTCTTCACTATAGTAAGTAGCATGAAGTAAAATTGGGTTGATCGCCTTAATTAATCCATTTCCATCAATAATTAAATAGCCAATTGGAGATTCGTGTATATATTGGAGGAAATTCTCCCCATTCATATGTAATTTGAAATTTACATCCTTCATTCAATCCCCCCTTTTTATTTACTAATTCGACCTCACCTATTTAAAATCCTTCTTTTTCCAAAGTGATACTTTTCTGATATAAGGGGACAAAAAAACACCTATCAAAAGGTGTAATTGATTGATTATATATTAAAGCCGTGCACCTATTATTGAACATCCCATCCAAGCGAACTCATGTAGTTAGCTCAAGCTAGGCAACCCCACAACACACGAAAAATTCCACTTACCGCTGCTTCCTTCCGGACCTGACGGGGTTCATGGGTTTCCGTTGCGTAGGACCCAACTGTCAACACCACTTGCATAAGTCAGACCTTACATGGAGATGCCCGCTAATAGGAATTCAACCCCGCTATAGCGGATTGCGGGTTACAGGGCACCGCTACCTCCCCATCTAGCACGACAAACTTGTTATTAAAATTTAGTGACCTTTAAAAGGTGCATATTTTATTATAACGATTCCTTCTGCTTTATTCAAGTGGAAATCAATGACTTAGGAGACAAATAAAACCTCTCATTAATTGGAGGTTTCGGTTATCATATGTAACTATGGCGGAGAGGGTGGGATTTGAACCCACGGTACGGCTAATACCGTACAACGGTTTTCGAGACCGTCACCTTAAGCCACTCGGACACCTCTCCACTAACTTTGATATTTTAGCATCTTCATAAATTAATTTCAATAGGTAGAACAATTTACCATTTCCCAAAAAATTGTGCAATTAGAATCCCTATACCTAAAATCCACACGTAAATAGAGAAAACCTTTAAAGAACCTTTTTGAATAACCCTCAACATCCACTTTATGGCATAATAACCGGACAAAGCAGCTGATAAAGTTGCAACTATAAGGGGAATCACCCCAATTGCATGGAGAGACTCTATCTCTTTACCACTGAATAATTTTAAACCTTGTAACACCACAGCACCTAAAATAGCAGGAATAGAAATTAAAAAGGAAAACCGAGCTGCTGTTTCTTTTTCGATACCACGGTATAAAGCTCCAGCAATGGTTAATCCTGACCTTGAAATCGCTGGTAAAATCGCTGCACCTTGCAAGGTCCCGATAATAAGGGCATCTTTATATTGGATATGGTCTATCTTCTTATGTCCTCTTTTCTTCGCAGTCTCAGCAAGCCATAAAATAAAACCAGTAAATAAAAATTCCCAGCCAACTGTAACCCCAGTTTTTGAAATTTCCTCAAAAAAATCTTCAAAGGTTAAGCCTATGATTGCGGTTGGAATCGTCCCTACTATAATTAAAAGTGCTAATTTACTAAATGGTTTTCTTAGTAATTGAATGATATCATCCCAAAAAACAACAAAAACGGCAACTAATGTTCCAAAATGTAACATTGTATCTAAAAATAAACCTGCTTCAGATAAGCCAAACAGATTCCTTGCCAGTAACAAATGGCCTGTAGAACTAACAGGTAAAAACTCTGTTAATCCCTGAATAATCCCAAGTATGATCGCCCTAATAAGCTCCTCCATAATTCCCCTCCAAGCCAACAAATAATACTTTTTCATCATACCTTATCTTATATATAAGGGACAAGAGGTTATGATTTAGAATCTTCTTTTCCTTTTCTTAAGTTTTTGAAAAAGATTTTTAAAAGATGGGCAGATTCTTCTTCTAAAACACCTGATTCAATAGAAACTTGATGGTTAAATCGTTCATCATTTAACAAATTTAATAATGATCCGGCTGCCCCTGCTTTAAGATCCTTTGCTCCATAAACGACTCGATCAACCCTAGACTGAATCAATGCTCCTGCACACATCTGACAAGGTTCTAGCGTTACATATAAGGTACAACCATGTAAACGCCAACCGCCAAGTCTTTTACTTGCTTCTCTTATCGCAATGATTTCTGCATGAGCAGTAGGATCTTTTAACGTTTCCCTTAAATTATGTCCCTTCGCAATGATTGTGCCATCTTTAACAATCACCGCTCCTATTGGAACTTCTCCCAAGACTTCAGCCTTTTTTGCTTCAAGTAAAGCTTCTTTCATATATCCAATATCAGAATCAAGCATAGAATAGACACCTAACTTTCTATATGTGGCTAACCATAATATTTTATAATCGTATACACTTTGCCAAAAATTCGTCAATATCTTTTGAACACTTTGTGAACTAATGAACAAAATTGTTGTATTCTTCTTCGTTTCGTTTTATTCTTAGATCAAGAAGAAAATAATTCTTCTAAAAGCTAACTTGCTTAGCTTGCCTTAACTAAGGCCGCCTTACCTTCACATATACTTACTCCATCCTTTTGGGAGAAAGCTCCTAGACCAGCTTTTTCCCAATTTTTTTTGTTTCTAAACTCTATTCACTCCATATTGTAAATCTTTTTTTAAAAAATAAAAATCCTGTTACTTTTTATACCAAAACGCCGAATTTTTTCGGCGTTTTTTTTGAATATTCCATAAGCTAAGACCTTCAGAAATGATCTTCTCTCCTTAAACTTTATTCATAGAAGGGCACGGATGACGGAGTGTGATGGAATATACAAACCTTTTCTTAATTGATTGGGAAATAATTTTTAATTTTTGGAAATACTTAATATATTATTTTACTCATATGCATGATGTCGTACAATGTAAGTTGTTCGACATTATTTATTAAAATACGACTCGATTAGATAATTTTTTCATATTATACCCCATAAAAATAATATTGGCTACGAAAATATATAACTTAATTGTATCTAGCAACTAAAGGATGTCTTTTAAGTAGTCTTCCACGAAATCAGGCGCTGCTTTTTTCATTTGTTCTACGGTATGTAGATAACGTTGGGTGGTAGTGATCTGGGCATGTCCAAGGGTCTCCTGAACTTGTTGCAATGAAGCTCCATGAAGTAGAGCTAGCGTAGCATTAGTATGCCGTAACCAATGAGGAGATACTTTTTTCTGTATGTTGCTTTGTTCACGAGCTTTTTGAATAATACGCTCAACTTGTCTAACCGTGAGAGGGAAAATTCGTTGATCCGGGTCTTGAGATTTTCCTTGTAGTTGAAAGTGAAGAGACAACATGTTCCACAATGTTTGCGGCACTTTAACTTCACGCTGTTTTCCTCCCTTCCCCTCCAACACTGTAAGCCACATAGATGTTTCCGTCGGATCGGAATGAAAATGTCCCCATTGAATAGAAACTAGTTCAGACACTCGCAGTCCCAATAAGATAAGGCTGATACCAATTAGATAATCACGTTCTCCTTGTTTTTTTAGTTGGTGCAACAGGTAAGTAACCTCTCTTTTGGTCAGATAGTGATTTTTGCTATTAATCGGCACTTTAGGTGTATGTACAGAGGTGGTCGGATTATGAGAAAAAACGCCGATATTGGAATCACTTCCCCATTTATATAGGGATCGCAACGGAGCGATGAGACTGGCTACGGCGGCAGGAGCTAGAGGTTTGCAACTCTTGCTCAAAAACCCTTGCTCTAAGGCAATCTTATACATTTCAATTTCCCGCCATGTCACTTGACGCAATGGTTTGAAAGTAATAAATTGACGGAACTGGTCAATAGCTCGGCTGTAGTTCCGACGTGTGTACTGAGAACGATGGCATGTTGTGGTTAAGAACATGCTGATGATTTGTTCATCTGAATATTCCTGGATGCGATCAATGTAATTGATCTTAGGTGTCATGATTTTTTGAGGCAGCATTACTTGTTTTTCCTCCTTGTTTTTGTCGAACAACTTACATTGTACGACATCCACAAAGATTATTTATACAAAATTTGAAATTATTTAGGAGTTTTAACAAATGAGAAAAAAGATTTTTTTGCTAACCCTATTTAAAAGAATCTTATTAATAAGAATAAATTATCTAGGTATGAAGGTGGAAAAATACTTTGATCAGGAAAAAAGCTTCACACACCCAAAAGTTTATAAACTAAGCGCTAAATTAGATAAATATATTGTCCTATTTCAAAAGATAAAACAATAGTATTTATTTATTTCAGAAAGTGTGAGCTAGATGGAAATTAGTAATGAATTTAAAAAAAGGATTGCTACAACAAATCAAATTAAAGTATTAGAAGAAGAAATAAAGATCATTTTTCGCATTTTAAATAGTGAATATTGTCATTCAGAACAAAGATTAGAATTATGGATGAAAATAGACTTAATTGAAGAAAGGTTAAAACAGATAAAAGAAAAAAATTGTCATTTACCAACAAAAAAACAAGGATAAGGAGAAAACCCTTAACCCTTGTTGTAGTTATATTTTCAAATGGTGTGCCCGAGAGGATTCGAACCTCCGACCTGCAGTTTAGGAAACTGTTAGTGTTATTAAGAAAATGAAAAATCCTTGTACTCCAACGGTTTAACGTAATAATTTGTCCCATTTATTATTATATCCTCTTACGGTCTAATTATAAAGGGTGTATTTTATTAAAATAAAATCAAAAGATAATAACAAAAAAGAGCAATCTCCTGTAGACTGCTCCTCATGTGATTTGGTTTATTGGTGAATATTTTAGATGGGAATTTTTTATATGCTCTTTGTTACTGGTAACATATCTGATTGTTGTTTGAACATTTTTATGGTTCAATAGTTCCTTGAGTTCAAAAATATCTCCGCCATTTTTTATGTAAGAAGTGGCAAAATAATGCCTAAACATATGCGGTGATAATGTTGATTCTAATCCAGCTATTTCTGAATATTTTTTAAGGGCTTTCCTAAAAGCGTCCAATTGATATTTTTCACCGGTTTTTACATTTACGAATAAATAATTATCTTCTTTAAAATTATATTTTTTATTTTCTTTAATGAGTGCTTCCAGCGATGATATAAAATATTTTGTGTAAGCTCTTGGCGAAATAAATAAAGTAGGATATCCTCGGAATTGACGAGATTCCATAACGTGAGGAGATACCCTACTATGTCATCTAGTATAACGAATTCCGAGCTCTCTATTCAACTAGAAAATATTATAAGCGACTTCATTAAAGAAAAAATTGAACTCATCATGAAAGAAGAAATAAACAACTTTCTTAAGGTCGAAAGACCTGATCTTGAAGATAGTAAAAATGGGTACTATCATCGATCACTAGATACTCGATATGGTCGTATTGAGAACCTTACAGTTCCACGTGATCGTATGGGTGAATTTCAAACTCAAGTCTTCGAACCCTATCAACGCCGAGATGGATGGCTTGAAGATGCCATTATTAAGATGTATCAAAGTGGCATGAGCACACGTGAAATTGGTAAGTTTATCGAGAAAATCCTAGGTTCTTCTTACTCACCAACGACCGTTAGTAATATTACGAATATCGTTCTCGAAGACATTGAACAGTGGCAAAAACGAACACTGAATAAAAGGTACTCAGTTTTATATCTAGATGGTATTTACACTAAAGTTCGCCGCGACGTAGTTGCGAAAGAAGTTATTTATCTAGTTGTTGGAGTTAACGAAGACGGATTTCGGGAAGTTCTTGGTTTCTATGTCGGTGGTAACGAAAGTTCTTTGGGCTGGCAAGAAATCCTCCAGGACCTATATAAGCGCGGATTAAAAGAAATTCTTCTTGGCGTATTTGATGGACTTGCTGGTTTAGAAGAAGCCTTCAAATCCGTATATCCTAAAGCGGACGTGCAAAGATGCGTTGTTCATAAGGTGAGAAATACCCTAAACCATGCACGTAAAAAAGACCAAGCAGAGATTGCTGAGGATCTTAAAACAGTATATCGTTCGAACACGATGCAAGAAGCACTCAACCAATTTGAGCAATTTCGAGAGAAATGGAATAAAAGATATCCAAAAGAAGTTCAATCGTGGGATAACGATTTATCTGTATTACTCACATTTCTAAACTACCCAACCTCTATTCGAAGTGTAATTTATACGACAAATTGGATTGAGCGAACAAACAAAGATATTCGTAAGCGTCTAAGACCAATGAACAGTCTTCCAGATATAAAAGCAGTAGAGAAAATTGTTTATCTAACGATCCAAAATTTAAATGCTGATTACAAACTATGTTTAAACAACGATATGAGGGCTAACTCCCCCAAATACTTTTTTTAAAAATACATGAGCAATTTTTATTAACACTAAACTATTCTTGTCTGAATATTCAATCTATTTAAAGCAAAAAAATAATACAGGAAATTCTGATGGATATCCAGCACGGAATTACACAAAATTCTTGACACTACCAAAAATTTCTAAAAAGAGAAAAAATTAAAATTTTTAATAGATT
>NZ_JBLWFI010000001.1:2319423-2404775 GCF_048898065.1 Tepidibacillus infernus | reverse complement strand
CACGATTGCTGCTTTCTTCGTTTAAATTATATTACAAAATAATATAAAAATCTATGTAATTTTGAGTAAATTCAAGAAAATTAGTTATTTATACGTGTTATTCTAGCATAACATAAAAATTCGCCATTATTTGGGCGTTTTTGATATATATATCTATAAAAATCGTTTATATATTACACGTAATCATAAAAAAGAAAAAATACTATGCTAAATTCATAGTATTTTCCCATAAAAATTAATAATTGTCGGTACAACTTTTGGTATTAAAAAAATTATGTTTATTGGAAAATATTCACTTTTTGAATAAAACAATCATCTTTAATGAGAGTATTCAACTTACATTTGAATATGTACTTACTATATTTTTCACATAATAAAGACCTATTCCGTCATGTTCTTTCTTCGTAGAAAACTCTTATTTAAATATTTTCTCTAAGTCAGGTACTTCGTAAGCGTCAAACTATCCATTTTAGCAGTTACAGTCTCTGGACATGAACGAATTTTATTCATGAAAGGAGGAAAACAAACAAAGAAACTTATTATTACCTTATGGGATAAATTACTGTATAAAACTAAAAAAGAGTTAATATTCAAATCTAGACTTAATTCTTTATCCCTGTTTCTATTAACTTTTATTCCTCGTTTGTTAAATCAAAAAACTTAATGTTATTTTCAGAAATAGAAAGGTTCTTTTTTTCATAATAAAATGATATTCCTGTAATAATAAGAACAAATAAACTCAATATTAAAAAAGCAATAATAAATGAACCATATTCTGCTAATGTTCCAACTAAAACCATCAGAGTAGGTCCTATTATGCTACCCCCCATACGAATTAAAGAACTAATTCGTCCCATATACTCATTTTCAACTTCAATTTGAATCTGTGTATCCACAATAGCTGTTAAATATTCTATTACAAAACCAATTAAAAAATATAAAAGTAAAGCAACACTGTAATACCTATTGAAGCCAAATAAAATTAAAAAAATTGATATAGATAAAAATCCTAGTGTTATTACATACTTTAACTTATTGTTTTTTAACATACCAACAATATAACCGCCAATGATAGATCCCACACCTAATGCTGAGTCTAAAACTCCAAATTGCATAGCATTAATAAAAAGTTTATCTCTACTAAAAGGTGCAAGCAGTACATTAAGAACCATCGTTACAGTCCAAGTTGAAATCCCAAATATCACTAAATTTATCACATGTAATTTTTGTTTTAAATACTTAACAGTTTCATTAGTGCTTTCTACTATATTAATTTTGTAATTATTTTTTTTTGGTTTTATAATTCCACTTCTTAAAAAGAAAATACACACAGCAGAAAAAAGATATGTTAAAGCATCTATTATAAGAGCCCCTGTTGTACCAATTATTGCTATTATTGCACCTCCTACAGATGTTCCTATAAGGAATCCAGATTGCATAGCGATAGACATAGTTGCATTTACCTTTAATAATTTTTTTTTATCAAATAATTCTGGTAATATAGCAAATAGCGTTGGTAAAATAAAACTTTGGCCAATGGCTAATAATCCAACAAAAATATACATCACTATTGCGCTAAAACCATAAAAAGAGAATGTAAGAATCCAAGATGACATTATAATAAATTGTAGAATTTCAATTATAATTCCAATTAGTCTTCTGTCAAAAATATCAACTATCATACCTGCAAATGGAGTTATTATTATTCCTGGAACTGTAAATAAAGCTAATGATATGGCAACAATCAAAACAGATTGTGTTCGTTCATATGTAAGCCATGAAATAATAATATATTTGAAACCATCTCCAAAATTTGAGGTAAAACGTGATAAGAAGATCAGCATTAACTTTCTATTTGCAAATATCTCTATCAATTTAGTTTACTCCTTACTGAAAAGATATAATATAGAATCTTATAGTTCGTCAAGAGTTAATATTGACACCTTCTTCAAGTGTTGAAGATGTATAGTGTGGTTCATCTTTGAACGTGTTAAGTTCATTTTTTTTGAATTTCCTTAAAGGTATGACAACATCTTTTCTTTCACGTTTGGTTCTAAATCATAGTCAGATAACTATAGATCACCCATAAACAATGTTGGATAATACAAAGAATATATTCTATTCCCCAAATAAATAAATTTTTTAATCCACTTCATATATATTATTTGAACCTATGACCAAATCAAAAGTTACAAGTTATTTCCTAATATATTTCATCCTTTTATATTTCCAAAAATGTAATATACTTAAGTTTTCCTATTTATTTACCATTTATTAGAGTAAACTTTATTTTCCAAATAATCATTTTCTGAACTACGCTAATGCCATTCTTTCAAAATCCCAGTACTTTAAAGAAGGTATAACATACTCTAAATCAATATTATCAAAATCTTTTCTAGAACCGATTGCTACAACTCTCATTCCAGCTCTTTTTGCTGCAACACACCCTGAAATAGAGTCCTCAAATACAATGCAATATTCTGGATTTACACCTATTCCTCTACTCGCCTCTAAAAATATTTGAGGCTCAGGTTTACTTTTTGTATTTCTATTAACTTGAACTATATAATCAAAATAATTTTGGATCCCAAGCATATTAACTACCTTTATAGCATTAGCACTTGATGACCCAAGTGCAATTCTAAACTTTTTTTCCCTTTTTCTAAAGCCTCAAGAGCTCCATCTAATATATCATTTTCGTCTATATTACTAATATAATTTAGATAATATTCATTTTTTTTATTAGCTAAATTAATTTTCTGTTTGTAAGTAGCTTTAATACTTGACTGTTCTAAGATTAAATCTAATGACTTAATACGACTTACTCCTTTTAGGGATTTAGCTAAACTTGGTGTCATATTCACTCCTAGATCCCTAGCCAAATCTGTCCATGCTTTAAGATGATACTTTGATGTGTTAACTAAAACACCATCTAAGTCAAATATTACTCCCAATACGTTCATTAATACATCACCTACACTAAATGAAAGTATTTATTTAAAAGTTTAGTTGATGAAGAACTATATTCATCAGTATAAACCATTTTTGTACCAATTCGTTGACACGTCTCTTCTTCAATAAATATATTATTATTTGTATTTCTATCTCTAACCTTATAGTCAGATCCTTTGACATAGTAATGAGGTTTTATTTTCTGTAAAATTTCAACAGCTGAAGGCCATTCATTAATTATAACATAGTCTACTATTTCTAATGATGTCAATATTTCTGCTCTATATTTTTCGTTAAATGCCGGTCTTTCTGGCCCCTTATTTACATAGATATCAGCAGTTACACTTACAATTAATATATCGCCAAATTCTTTTGCAGCTTTTAAATGTTTTAAATGACCAATATGAAAAAGATCGAAGACCCCGTGACAATGTACAATTTTTTTACCTTTATCTTTAAGAAATTTTAGTTTATCTTCTATTTCATCCAAAGATAACAATTTATTATTCATATTAAAACCTCCCACTAGATTATTATTTTTCTCATTTTCTTACGTTTCCTTAGCTTAAATCAAGACTCTCTAAAAAATGGTAATATGGTCTATGCCCTTACATTCCTTCGTTCTATCTTTTGCTTCTTGCTCCTGAACTGCTTCTATTCCTTATGTTGATAGTTTATTCGCCTTCTCTGTGCTTCCTTGTTCCTATACTTTATGTAAGCCTACTCCTTATAATAATAAGGGTACTAATTGATTCAAGACAGAGCATACAGTAGGTGCTTTTCTTTTTTAAATCTCAAATTGAATCATTATAGGAATAACTCTTATCGATAATAAACTTACTTAAAATAATGAACTTCTCTAAAGATATCCTCTATTCTATTTAAAGTTTCAAATAAATCTTGTTTACTATGAGCGAGACTAAATGTAATAGGTTCAGGTGTATTTGAAAGTGGCAAAAATACGCCATATAGTCCCTTCTCATAAAATGCTTTTTTATAAACTTCTAAAGCGAATTCTTTATTAAAATTAGCAATAATTTCTCGATAATCTTTTGGCTGTTTCTCAAGTCCAAAGTGAACACCTATACGTCCACCTACACCATCAACAAAACCAGGTATAGAATACTTATTTAAAAGATTGGTTACTTCCCTAATAAATGTATCATTTAGATACCAAATATGTTCGTAAACTCCAGGTTTCTCAAGTTCATTTAAAACTGCTAGAGTTCCGTATACTGCAAAGTTTCTACCTGTATTAGTACCACTCATTTGATTTTTTCCCTTTGGAGTTAAATCATTCATAAATTCTTCTTGACCAACAACAGCTGCTATAGGCATACCACTTCCCAAGGCTTTTCCAAAGCACGAGATGTCAGGTTCAATTTTAAGATATTCTTGTGCTCCCCCAAGCCCTAAGCGAAATCCTGTTAATACTTCATCGAAGATTAATATTATATCATTTTCTTTTGTTAAATTTCTTACAGTATTCAAGAACTCTTTTTCCGGTTTAACACAACCTATATTTAATGAAATGGGCTCCATGATTACAGCAGCTAAATCATTTCTATTGTGTTTAACTGCTTCAGTAAAAGCTTCGATATCATTAAAAGGTATTGTTATAATTAGGTCATCAATTACGTTTGGTATTCCTGTTGACCCTGGAATTGGATCTATTTTCCCAGGGCCATGGATTTCCCCAAGATATGGAGAAGTGTCCATTGAATAAAGTAAATAGTCATGCAATCCATGAAAGTGACCTTCAAACTTTAGAATTTTGTTTTTTCCAGTTTTAGATCTAGCAATACGTATTGCATACATAGTTGCTTCAGTACCTGAATTACAAAGTCTTACTAAATCAGCACTAGGTATATATTTTTTTAACTTTTCTGCCAATTCAATGTGACCTTCTGTTTCATATTGATAACCAAACCCAGTATCAAACGAACTTATAACTGCATCTCTAATCATTTTTGGATTATGACCAAGAAATAATGACCCCCAACCTACTAAGTAGTCTATATAATCATTTCCGTCGACATCGATAAGATGGGAGCCTTTAGCTTCTTTAAAATAGATTGGTCCTATTTCTTCTAAATGATTCCAAGCAGCAGAAACTCCTCCTACTAAAGATTTTTCTGCCTTATTTTTTAATTGCTGAGTTTTTTCTAATGTAATAAACATCAAAACACCCTTTCTTCTTTAAAAAAGTTTCTAATTGTTTTAATTACCTCATTAACATCTGCATCTCTAAGTTCAGGATAGATTGGAAGTGAAAGTATTTCTTTAACTTGTTTTTCAGATTGTGGGAATATATCAATAGATAGATTTGATTTTAAAGCTGCTTGTTGTTTATGTATTGGAATAGGATAATGTATCTTGGTTTCAATTCCTCTCTTTGAGAGGTAATTCATTAATTGATCTCTATATTTAGTTTGAATTACAAAAGCGTGATATACAGATTGTGTATTTTCTTTTTCTACTGGTAATTTAATTGGAAGGCCTTTTAAACCATTAATATACATATTAGCAATTTCTCTTCTTCGTTCCGTCCATTGGTCTAGATAATCAAACTTTACGTTTAATATTGCAGCCTGAATTTCATCTAATCTTGAGTTGATTGACCACTCTACACACTCATCACGATTTTTTAATCCATGATTACGTAATTGTTTTATGTATTCATAAATCTGTTGATCATTAGTAACAATTATTCCCGCATCTCCACTTGCACCTAAATTTTTTAAAGGATGTAAACTAAAACAACCTATTTGACCAAAAGTACCAACTTTTTTATTTTTAATCTTTGCATTAATAGCTTGTGCGCAATCTTCAATCACTATTAAATTATACTTATTAGCAATTTTTAAAATTGCATGCATATCTGCTGGTCGTCCTGTTAAATGCACTGGGATTATTGCTTTAGTTCTTTTGGAAATTTTTTCTTCAATTAAACTCACATTAATATTTTGGTCAGAATCAACATCTACAAATACAGGTTTTGCTCCTGATAAAACAATAGAAGAAGCCGTTGCTAAGAACGAATTAGGTGCTGTTATAACTTCATCTCCATTTCCGATTCCGAATACTTTTAATGCAAGTATCAAAGCGTCTGTACCGCTGTTAACTCCTATTGCATAATTTGAGCCAATATATCTAGCAAACCTTTCTTCGAAGGTTTTGACTTCTTCGCCTAATATAAATATTCCTGAGTCAAGAACTTTATCTATTTTTTTTAGTACTCTGTATTTAATATCAGTATTTTTCATAGATAGATTTACATATGGTATCATCTTATTTCCCCTTTATGATGGAAAAAAAAGATTCCATTCTTGTTTTCATGAAATTTACATTTCTATACCTATCATTATCAGGGTCATTAATTAGACCATTTAATAAAGCATTTCCAAGTAAACGAATTTCATCTTTAATTTGATATTTAGGTCTAAACCCAAGCTTGTCCTTAATTTTATCTGCTGACATATGATAAGAACGAAAATCATTAGTCCCAACAACTTCAATTTCTACATTCCTATCTAAAGACTCTTTAACCAAGGTTGCTATATCAATTACTTTTAAATTAACTTCATTAACATTAAATATTTCTCCGTGAATCTTGTTTGTTTCTGTTTCTATTAACAGTAAATAAGTTTCTACCATATCTCTAACTGATAAATTTGGACGTTTTTGTTGACCACCCAATACAGTAATTTTATTCTTTAAAACAGCATGATAAGTTAAAATATTTACTGTTAGGTCAAGTCGTTGTCTAGGTGCATATCCATATAATGTAGCGGGCCTTACAATAACTCCTGAAAAACTGTTTGATAATTGACTTAGTAATTCTTCCTCTATATAAGCCTTATATTTCGCATAACTAGATATAGGTTCTAAAGAAAAGTTTTCAGTTACATTTTCTTCATCCTTAATTCCATAAACACTTGCCGAAGAAGCAAAATAAAATCTTTTAACCCCGTTCTTTTTTGATAATTTGATTAATTCTTTACTAGCAAAATAATTAATATCCTTTGTTAAATTTTCATCAATTTCACAACTAGCATCATTTGATAGGGCCGCTAAATGAATTACTTCATCTACTCCTTGCAATTCACTCTCTAGTTTAGAATAATCTCTAATATCTCCTTTAATAATTTTTAAATTTTCATTTTTTATATTCTTAAAAATATTACTATCAAATATAAACCAATCATAAACTTTTACTTTATAATTCCGTTGTAACAATTTTGGAATAAGTAAACTACCAACATAACCTCCACCACCAGTTATTAAGATAGTCCTCATTTTTAACCCTCCTCGTTTACCTTCATATTTATATTTACTTTTACCGTATTTTTTAAATCATTTACTTTATAGTAATCGTCTAATATTTTTAATGAAATTTCTTGACCATTACTTTCTTTTATATTTACAATTAAATCATTTTCATTGAATGTGAATGATAATTTAGCCCCTCGCCATTTAATATTAAATTCTAAATAACCTAAATCATTAGTAATTCTTGGTTTAACGATAATTAAATCTTCTTCAAAACTTATCCCTGCAATTCCGTGTACAAGAATTTGCCAAGCTCCAGCATAAGCAGCAAGGTGTATACCATTTCGATAGTTTTCTTTAGGTAAATAATCCAAGTTGAAACGAGATGCTAATTTTAAAAAATATGTAGCTTGATCATATAATCCGATTTCTGAAGCTACTAGTCCATGTGGAGACGCACTTAACGAAGACTCATGGACAATCCTTTTTGTGTAAAATTCGAAACTTTTTTGTTTTATTTCTTTTGTAAAATATTTACTAAATAACGAAAGCATCAATACTATATCTGCTTCTTTTATAAGCCGTGTATTAAAACTTTTTAATAAATTAGCCTTTTTCCTATCGGAGACTGATAACGCTGGACGTCCATTTGGATCCCAAGAGGAAACTATATTATCTGGTAAATCAAAATAACCATCATGTTGTTGTAAAATTTTTTCTTTATAATCAGGAAAATAAACTAATGAAGCGATATCTTCCCAATATTCAATCTCTGAGTTTTGAAAATTCTGTTTTTTTGCAATATCATTAAATTTATTAACATTCTTCTCTCTAAAATTTTTTAATGTTTTACTAGCATAGGTTAATGTCCATTTCATAATAAAATTTGTAAAGTAATTGTTATTGACATGATAATGATATTCATCTGGTCCCATAACACTATTTATTACATATTTATGAATACTCTCATCCCATGTAAATAAACTTTTTGCAAATTTTGCACATTGTATAATGAGTTCAAGTCCATAGTTCCACATAAAATCGTCATCATTTGTTAAACTATGATAGGTATACAAACCGTACAAAACAGCACCAGATAGAAAATATTTTTCCTTTCCACTCCATTCATAAAATTTTTCATTATTAATCAAATCAAAAATTTCCCATGGAGCTGCTAGCAATCCATCAAAATCCGTTTCCTCTGGATACCTTGCTCCTTCAAATCCAGTTTCTTTTGCATGCCTCTTAGCGTTTGATAAGGTGTCATATCTAAACATTAAGTATGATCTTGCAATACTAGGATTGACTAGTGACCAAAAAGGCAACTTAAAAAATTCAGTATTAAAGAAGAAGTGGCCTGAATGATATTCACTAGTTAAACCTCGAGCAGGAGTATTTTGTGAATGACTAAAATGGTTAATTGATTGTATTAAGTGAAAAAGATTAAATCGTATTGTACTCTGATACTCTTTATTACCAATTCTTACATCATATTCTTCCCAGTATTTATTCCATATTTGTAAATGTTCATCAATTAATGAACTTATATTTTTATTTAAGTATTTTTTATATTCTAACTCAAATTCTTCTCTATTAATATTTGATTTAATAAACGCTATTTTATGAAAATCAACTTTTTTCCCTTCTTCTACATAAATAACTTGGCACTCTCCGACTCTATTTCTTTCATTAACTGAAAACCACTTCTTTTTGTTATAGCAATTGAGTTTACTAGCTATAATTATTCTTTCATTCTTTGCAAAAGTATTTCCCTCTAGTATTAGACCTAATAATTCATCGAGTTTTTGATGTTCTTTTTGATAATGATAAGTTTGAATATTAGAGTTAAACCCGCCTAGGTAAGAATTACCAATTCTCGCATCAATATAGCTACAGATATTTATTCTATTAGAGTAGTTTATTGGTGTAACATTCCCCCATAGAAGACTTAATTCTAAATATTTAGCATGAATTAATGTTTCCCACTCTATTTTCGTTTTTCGCTTTTGACTATCAGTAAAGATTATTTTAGTAAAAACAGTAGCTTTCTTATAATTTAACTCCCTATAGAATTCATTAATCTCAACATCATCAAAATTTATAGGAGATGAATCTTCTATTTGAAATTTTATAGGTAACCAATTAGGAAGATTAACAATTTCACTGGTAAATTGTATAGTTCTATCATAAATATTAGACATAAAAAATCCAGGTATGGAATAAATACTATCAAATTCAATAGTATTTCTAATTCCAATCTTCCCATTCGATAAAGCAAATAATGATTCGTAATAAGAAGCATTATTAGGTTCATATTTACTTTGAATTAATTTCCAATCTTTTTCTATAATTACACTATTATCTTTCATTAAAATCACCCTAAAATCTACCTTATTCAATATTAATTATTAATTTAGAAAGTGCTTTTTTAGAGTTCTCTAATGCACTTTCTGGATTAGTGTGTTGTGTTATAACGTATGCCAAACAAGGTAACTCCCCAATTTTAACGTAATCTCCTTTTTTTATGATTATATTACCGTCTACGACGTAAGGTGAATTAAGCATTTCATTTTTACCTAATATATTAGTTACAACCCCTTCTTTTAGGACCTGATAGTATTTAATACCTACGTATTTAATTTTTTGTTTTTTAATAACTGGTTTATCTCCCATTGCAATATTGAGAGCAACTTTTGCCAAGTCAATTCCAAGTGCCATTTTGCATAATACAGGTACAAATCCACCAGCCATACGTGGATTAACTTCCAACAATCGAACCCCATCTTTAGTTATTTTATATTCAATATGAGTGATTACGTTGTTAAGCTCTAAAGCATTTAAAATCTCTGTAGAAACTTTGATTATATCATTACTAATACTAGTATTAACTCTAGCAGGAACCAAACCACCGTGATATAAGAACTGTTTACAGTTATTCTTTACAATAGAAAATTGTAATTCTTCTGTTATAGCTACTGGGTAAATTATATTGTCAATAATGGCTGATTCAAAAGTAATTACTCTTCCCTCATCATCAAGATACTCTTCTACTATAACTTCCCGCGTTAAAGAAGGAGAATCTTCAGTTGCTTTATAAGCTGTATACCAAGCTGATCCCAATTCAGACAAATTTTCTACTTTTGAAGCCCCCATTGAGAAGTTACCGTCAATCGGTTTTACAACTAATGGTAGACCCAAATCGTAGACTGCTTCTTTAAATTCGTCATATGTACTAGCTTTTCGATATTTTGGCATGGGAATATTATATTTTGATAGGTGATTTCTTGTTTCCCATTTATTCATACTAATTCGAACGCTTTTAGGTGATGGACCAACTAGTTTTAACTCTTTAGCAATATGTGAGGCCAGTTCTGAGAGCTCATCTTCGTTTGTAAAAACTCCGTCAATATTCGATTTTACTGCAAATTCACAAATTTTATCTTTCCATTGTACAGGGTTTACATACAAATCTTTAATTATATAGACATCTACAATATCATCTGGTAGCTTTCTATCTCTGTCTAAAATCAAATAAACATTCAAACCTAACTCACGCGAAGCATCAAGAATGTACCCTCTCCATTCTTGCGACCAATCTAGGATTAGTATGTTTTTCAATATTCCACCTTCTTTTCTATTAATTCATTAAAAAATTTAGCATCAATAATTTTTTTATTAAAGTTTCTATTGTTATAGTAAATGTAGCCATTGAATTTTGATTGATTATACTCATCATAACTAACGCTTAATACAGGATCATCAAAATTTTTAAGTGATACCACCTTTTCAAAATAATCAGGCCCTCCATCTTCATATATCTTTGCGGGAAAAGGTATGAAACCCATTATTTTCTTGATATGAAAGAGTCCTAATGAAGCGACATGACCATAAAAACTTGGGTCAGCACCTAAGCTTGCAATATCATAACCTAAATTAATAGATGTTTGAACATGATAATAGTAAAGTATTCGTGTAACATCAATAAAGTGATGTGATTTATCAACGGATAAATATACTGCTCTAAGCATACTATTCTCATCATTTTTTTTTGAAAGCAACCCACCGATGAGCTGACTTTGATAATAAATAAATATTCCAGTAAACCGATCTAAATTATCTAGAAATATTTGATAATCACTTTTTGCTACATTTACAGCCCTTTTTATCCGTGTTAATCCTTTGTTATATAGCTTATAAAAATCATCTAATTGATTTCTTTCGAGATTTTCTTTTATTAGTACATAATATTCATTATTATTTTGTATTTCACGTAATGCTTTATTAATTGCATTTTTTTCTTTACTTTTAATACTCTTCATATAATCATTGTTTTTTAAATACATTAGCCATAGTATCCAACTAGGTTTATATACAAATCCAATCTTTTTGTACTCCTCTATCTCTGCTTTTGAGGGATCTTTTTTATAAACTCTAATTAAATCAATACTAGAATCTTCTTGATTACTATTTAAAGTATAATCTTGATTATAGATACTTAACATTTTTACGTTTAAAAACTTTTCCATTATTATCCCTTTTTGATTATCAACATAAGAAGTATCAGGTAATGGACTATCTAACTTTTTAAATAAATCTTCCAATTCTATACTCCCCCTAAATAATTTGCTATTCTATCAACTGTTTCTTTAAATAGTAACTTCTCTACTGCACAAGATACCCTTACCCAAAAATGCTGTGGTATAAATATTTTTTTATTTAATTCTTGATCACCAATAAAACAACCAAATGGATAAACTGTAACTACTTCTTTATTAAAGAGATCTTTGGCAAACGTCTCTTCATTGTTGAAAGGCACCTTTAAACACAACATATAGTTTGTTCCACTATCTAATATAGTGTATCCATCTATCCAGGGTTTAAGTTTCTCTTCAATATATGACTTGTTCTCATAGACTGTATCATACATTTGTAAAATATTGTTTTTATGTTCAAAAATCTCATCAGCATTCAATATATTCTCGAATTTTACTTTAAATGTATCATTTGCCTTTCTTAAAACCATGTTACAACTTTCTTTATAGTTTTTGTTTTTTTCCATTAAGTGAATAATTGAAGAATAGATAAAATCTTTAATAATTCCATCTTTGCTTAAAAGAGGAGGACAGTCTCCAAATCTTGTCTCAACAATATATTTCATAAGTAAATTTGAACCTAGAATATACCCTACCCTTAAGCCACTAACTGCTCTTCTTTTAGATAGACTATCTATAATAATAGTTTCATCCCAATAATTTAAATTTTTAAAAATTTCTCCATAACTATGTACATTAACTGAACTTTTATACTTTATATCAGATCCTATTTTTTCATAAACTATACTTGTACTATACTTTTTCGCTATAGAGACTATTCGTTCGAATTGTTCAAGATTATATAAAGAGCCAGTTGGGTTATTAGGTTGTGTCATAAAAATAACATCAAATTGATTTTTTTCTAATTCCCGTTCTATATTTTCTGGTTCTGGTAAAAAACCATTCTCTGGATCACCAATCATTTCTTTAAACACAAAACCTGCGAGATTCATTATTTGGTAAACAATCCCATATTGTGGACCGAGTATTAAAGTAGATTTTTTGCCATTTTTATTTAAATAATTAAAACTTAATCTTAAAGCTTCGGCAGCACCATTTGTAACGGCAATGTGAAAATTATTAGGAATATAACCTCCTACATAATCTTCAAAAATACGTATCGCCTCTCTAACATTTTGATCACCTAAAGGGGCAGTATAATAGTTAAATCTTCTCCAATTCTTTGCATCTTCACTAAGTGAATCTAAATACACATTTGAAGGTTTAAGTGTGTTAGTACCTGAAGATAATTCTAAAAGATTTCTGTCAGCTGTTATCGGCTTATCAAAGAAAAGCTTATCTAAATCAAAATATAGGGTTTTATTCCAATCAATTTCCGCTACCCAATTTCCAACGAAACAATTTATTTTCTTGATAGGAGTATTATTCAAAATTTATACAACTCACTTTCTTTTTTTAGTTTTTTTGAATAAATTAAGCAATCTTCGCCGTCTTGCCAGAAGTCTTTTAACTTACCTTCTAAAACAAATCCATTGGATTTATGGAAAGCGATTGCTTCCTTGTGCTCTTCTTCATTTCCAACATCCAAATATATTTTTCTACATCCGATAACACTTAGTTCTTGTTCTATTCTTTTATAAAGTAATGTACCTACTCCCTTTCTGTGCCATCTAGGATGAACATATAACCAAACCGCCCAATAGACATCATTAACTCCCCATTTATCTCTACGGTAACCCATTACACCCACTATTTCTTCCCCAGTATCTATCACAAACAACTTAGCTTCCTTCCGAAGTAGTAGTTCTGCAATTTCTTCTCTCGCTGTTTCATGTAATTTTGGATTGTTCTCTGTTATTAGCTTTATAACATCTTCATAATCTGTTATTAGCATTTCCCTAACTTTCATTTCGGTTCACCTCATTAGAATTATTCATAGAATAGTTTCCTTATTACTTTTTTGAAAAACCAAACAACACATAAGAGAAGTTCCCCTTTTTTTATAATGATATGGTAGAGAGAAGGACCAAAAACTATTTGACTCATTTATTTCGTTATTTTAAAAATAATTTTTCTAATATATAAATTAAAACAAAATATTCTTTATTTCGTTTTACTTATTTTTTGTATGTCGAAAACTTAGTGTTCAGTATGTATATTACCATACTCATTTTGAAAAGTTTGTCGATTCTTGTAATTAGAATCATTTTTTTAAAAAATTAATGTAGGAAAAAAGGAAATAGAATAATTATTGTTCCAGTTGTTTAGATGAGAGTATTTATAAATGACACATCTTTACAGAGTGATTAAAAAACAGTATTATACCTCATTCAAATTGGTGTTGAGTACAAATTACAACGGTTATTTGGTTTATCCAACGATTAATGGTTCGATTAGGAATTTATTCCTTCTACGTCGTTTTTCATATTCAGATAAAGACATACAAAATGTTCTTGCTGAGGTAACGCATTTTTTCTATTAAAACATTGGCAATATTTTTAGGATTTTCTTATTTCCTTTAAAAATTAATAAAACATAACCCAGAAAAAAATCTGTATGAAAATTTGATTTGCAACAAAAAAAATCCTAAAATACCTCCTCGTATGCAAGTTTTTTGATAAAGGGAGGTATTTTATGTGTTTGATACAATCGCCTGCTACACCTTGATTTCTTTAGAAAATCAACTTTTCACCGGTAAAAATGGGTGGAAGCGTAAAAAAGGCAAGTACTTTTCATTTTTCAAAAACTATAACGATATAAGAATATGGTACTATCCCTTATCAGCACAATTAAGAGTAGAATTTTCAATACCAAAAATTATGTACGGAAGTAATGCCAGATTGTATAATCCTCAGCATTTTTCTCGTTTGATTGAACTCATAAATTTTCACCTAAATAGAGTGCTTCAAACTTCATTCATAAATTTTGAGGAATTCATAGTCACAAGGATAGATGTTGCTTTTCATTACAAAATTAACACCACCAAAGATTTTCAAACATACATTGAAACGATAAAAAAACTTTATATACCCTATACGAAAAAGCAAAAATATGATACAGGAAATCGTTTCTATAATAAAAGCAAAAACCTGACTTTGTACAGCAAAGAAGAGGAGATAATCTACAGGATTTCAAAAAATAGAAATTTCAATCAAGAGGACGTAAAAATGATAACCAATATGAAAAACATAATGAGATTTGAGATACAAATGAAAAAAGGAGCTCTAAAATATAAATTTAAAGAAAATCGAACTGTTTCAGATATAGTAAAACCGGAAATTGCTGAAAATATCATAAACGATTTTTTAAATAGAAGTGGGCTGAGATATGAAATGCTTGAAAAATCAGTTTTATTAAACAAAATACAGACATCATTTTCCCCTAGATATGCAAATAATGTGGTTCCATTTATATTAGACCTGAATGAAAAGGGAATGGAATATGTAAAAATGAAATATCCGAAAACAACAATATATAGGTACTTAACAAAATTAAAAGAAATAAATCTAAATGCTATTTATTTTACGGAAAAAGTTTCACACACTATAAATTTTTCTCAAGATATTTTGATTGTTGATGAATAATCATATAACATACATTAAAAAAGTTCCATTTTTAAATATAAAAAGGCAAACAACATATAAAAAAGCGTTTGCCTTTTGTCTTATTCTTTTTCTTTTATCTTATTTTGTCTAGTTTTTCCATAACATTTATAAAGTTTTTCAATCTCGTATCGTCTAATTGAAGGTTTCGGATGAAATTTTCTATTTGTTCCTCTGATATGCTTTTTCCTCTCACCAAATCAAAATAACGCTTCGCAACTTCTCTCGGTGTACAATTTATTTTCGTAGCCAATTCTTCGAAAATAATAATTTTATTCTTATTGATTTCATTTTCCTTTACATAATTTATTATAAAATCATCTTCTTTTGCTTCCCATTTTTTATCTTCATATCCAACCATTGTTTCCCCTCCTTTTTTGCTTTCGCATATTTGAAATTCCTTACTAACGACATTTTCTATTTCTCTCCAACAGTTTCATCAAAGATATATCCAAAGGTTTAAAATCTAAACCGTTGGACTGGGCTGAATTTGTGATGTTGCAGTTTTACATCTAGCCCACTCATGTGTATATATCTTCGTACCATTTGAATATCTGAATGTCCAAGTATTTGCTGCAAGGTGAAAGGATCTCCGCCGCTCAATATGTAATTTTTGGCAAAGTAATGGCGAAAAGAATGCGGGGAGATTCTGGCATCTGTAATCCCTGCTTTTTCTTTATAAAAATTTAATCGTTTTCGAAAACTTGTTTTTTGAAATGGAGTTCCATAAACGCTAAGGAATATTTCTTTGCTATTGATAAAATACTTTTTATTGTCCTGAACAAGAGATAATAACAACTTTTTTGTTGTTGAAGATATGGGTACGTATCTCCCGACTCTTGTCTTTACCTTTTTTGCCTCAAGATAAATAGTAGAATTTTCAAAATCAATTTGGTCAGTGGTCAATGTAGTAGCTTCACCAATACGGATTCCTGTGTCCAATAAAAGCATAATAAGCGTATAATCCTATAACCAGTGTAACTTTTTTTATCAATAACATGTAAAATCGCATTTATGTGGGTGTCAGACATAATCTTCAGTGTGTCTTTGTCGATTTTCATCAGTTTGATTCTTATTGCGAGGTTTTCCAAATAATATCCTTCCTCAAAAATAAACCGTAGAAACGCACGTAAGGTTCTTAAGCGTACATTTACTGTAACCGGCGATACTTGTAGTTCATTCTGCATATAATCAATGTATTGTCTTAGAATTTGGATGTCTAAATCAGTTATTACTACATCATCTGAGCCGATATTTTCAGCCATCCATGTAGTCAAGTATCGAAAGTGTCTTTTATGGTCTTTTATCGTTCTTTCCCTTAAACCTTCTGCTCTTTTAGCAATGATGAACAAATTATGGAGCTCTTTTATTTTATAATCTTTGCTATCTGAGTATTTTTTATCCCCCTTTCTTTTTACTTGTTTTTTGCCAAGAAACATATTTTTTCCCATAAAAAATCCCTCCTAACTTTCCGTTGGAGGGGATTGATTTTCCTAATTATTCTCACAGTCTATAATAAAAATATCCGACAGTCTATCCAAAAATTTAATTAGACTGTGGGAATTCTTATTTTTCCCAAAATGCCTCAAATCCTTGGTATATAAGGAATGGTGTGCCCGAGAGGATTCGAACCTCCGACCTGCAGTTTAGGAAACTGTCGCTCTATCCTGCTGAGCTACGGGCACAAATTATATAAAATCTAAATGTTATGGCGGAGAGGGTGGGATTCGAACCCACGGTACGCTCACACGTACGCTGGTTTTCAAGACCAGTGCCTTAAACCACTCGACCACCTCTCCATAACCATTAGGTTGTCAACGAATAATATATTAACATACAGACAAAGGTTATTTCAAGTATTTTTCCTTTATTTTACAGTGCAAAAAAAGGATAACTACTCAATTAACAGTAGCTATCCTTTTATAATTATTTTGAGATTCGATCTCTACCACCCATGTATGGCCTTAAAATTTCTGGAATGATTACACTTCCATCCTCTTGTTGGTAATTTTCCAAAATAGCGGCCACTGTACGGCCAATCGCTAACCCTGATCCATTTAACGTATGAACAAATTCAGGTTTTGACTTTTTATCGCGACGAAAACGAATATTTGCTCTTCTTGCTTGGAAGTCCTCAAAATTACTTACTGAGGATATTTCTCGATACGTATTAAAACTTGGTAACCAAACCTCAATATCATATTTTTTTGCAGCGGTAAAACCTAAATCAGCCGTACACATGTTTAATACCTGATAAGGTAAGCCCAATAATTGTAATACTTTTTCTGCATTTGCTACTAGTTTTTCTAATTCATCATAGGATTCTTCAGGACGAACAAATTTAACAAGTTCTATTTTGTTAAATTGATGAAGCCGAATTAGTCCTCTTGTATCCTTTCCTGCAGAACCAGCCTCAGAACGAAAACAAGCACTAAAGGCAGCATAATATTTAGGTAAATCCTCATTATCTAATATTACGTCTCGATGCATATTCGTAACAGGTACCTCAGCAGTAGGAATCAGGAAATAATCTGTATCAGAAAGTTTAAAAGCATCCTCCTCAAATTTAGGAAGTTGACCAGTTCCTGTCATGCTTGTCCGGTTCACAATATATGGAGGTAACACTTCTTCATATCCATGTTCTTCTACATGTAGATCTAACATAAAGTTCATCAAAGCTCTTTCTAATCTTGCCCCTAGTCCTTTATAAAAGACAAATCTGGAACCTGATACTTTTGCAGCTGTTTCAAAATCTAAAATTCCTAATCCTTCGGCTATCTCATAATGTGGCTTAGGTTGAAACTGAAATTGAGGTTTTTCCCCCCAGAAACGAATCGGTATATTGTCCGCTTCTGTTTCTCCGATCGGAACACTTTCATGAGGAATGTTTGGAATCCTAAGAAGAATATCTGTAAGTTGTTGATCAAGTTCCCTAATTTGATCATCTAACACCTTAATTCGATCTCCAACCTCTCTCATTTCAACAATAAGATGTTCAGCGTTTTCTCCATCCTTTTTCTTCTTAGCAACCTCTTGGGATACCGCATTTCGTCTACTTTTTAATTGCTCACTTTCTTGAAGCAATGATCTTCTTCTTTCATCCAACTCTGTAAATGCATCAATTTCGTTAATTTTTTCATTACGATGGGCTAAAGCCTGTTTTACTCTTTCTAAATCATTTCGTAATAATTTAATGTCTAACATCTTAAAAACCTCCACTTAAATCAAATTACACTTTTTCCCATAAGAAATCCCAAAAAATAAAAAAACACCAATCCCCAAAAAAAGGGACGGTGCTTATGCTCCGCGTTGCCACCCTAATTGCCTTTCCTTGTCAAAAAATAATGAAAGGCCTCTTCATACAGTAACGGTGTTTCCGTGTTTTCCTACTTTCGATTTCAGAAAACCACTCAGAGACGGATTCTTTGATAATGTTGACCGGTTTCCACCTACCACCGACTCTCTAAACAACAAAAATCAAATACTAGTTCTCTTCATCGTTTTAATATTACATTTTTGTATTTAATAATTTACTACATTTCAAGCATTTATGCAAGAAAAAGGGAGGAAAATTCCCACCCTTTAATCTTTGTATTCTTTAATCATTTTTATAAAATATTGATGAACTCTTGGGTCAAGGGTTAATTCAGGATGAAAAGCAGTAACTAGAAAATGGTCTTGTCTTGCAGCGACGATTTTCCCTTCAAATGTTGATAAAATCTTAGCATTCCCTTTTACTTCCATAATATAAGGAGCGCGAATAAAAACTGCTTGAAAATCATCAGCAACCCCTTCAATTTGTAAAGCTGTTTCAAAGCTTTCTCGTTGACGGCCAAAAGCATTTCTTTCTACCTTGATATCCATTAAACCAAGATGTATTTCTTCTATACCATTAATTTCTTTTGCTAATATAATCAATCCAGCACATGTCCCAAAGATAGGCTTCCCTTTAGTAGCAAAATCCTTTAGTGCTACGTCAAAACCATACTTTTTGATTAACTTGCCGATCGTAGTACTTTCTCCACCTGGAATAATCATACCATCCAATTCAGCTAACTGTTCAACTTTTTTTACAGTAACTGCTTCTTCCCCTGACATTTCAATCATTCTCATGTGTTCTGCAATAGCACCTTGTAGTCCTAAAACTCCAATTTTCATTAAAAATTACACCTTCTTCTTCTAATTACCAACCGCGTTCTGCCATACGTTCATTTTGTAGTAATGAAGAAATTTCTATTCCTTTCATTGGATTACCTAATCCTTTTGAAAGTTCAGCCATTAGTTCATAATCGGTATAATGAGTTGTTGCCTCAACAATGGCTTTAGCAAATTTTTCAGGATTATCAGATTTAAAAATTCCGGAACCAACAAAAACTCCATCTGCACCCAATTGCATCATCAATGCTGCATCTGCAGGTGTAGAAATTCCTCCAGCAGCAAAATTAACCACTGGTAATTTGCCATTTTCATGAACATATAACAATAGATCGTATGGTGCACCTAGGTTTTTGGCTTCTGTCATCAATTCGTCTTTAGACATTCCTTGAACCTTGCGAATTTGACTCATCATCGTACGCATATGTCGTACTGCTTCCACAACATTTCCTGTCCCTGGTTCACCTTTTGTTCGAATCATAGATGAACCTTCGCCAATTCGGCGTAAGGCTTCTCCTAAGTCCCTTGCACCATTAACAAAAGGTACTGTAAATTCATTCTTATTGATATGGTAAACCTCGTCCGCTGGAGTTAATACTTCGCTTTCATCAATATAATCAACGCCTAATGCCTCAAGAATACGTGCTTCTACAAAATGTCCAATTCTAGCTTTTGCCATAACTGGAATAGACACTGCTTTCATGACTTCTTCAATAATTTGAGGATCAGCCATACGTGCAACACCACCTGCTGCACGAATATCTGCAGGAACTCTTTCCAATGCCATAACTGCCACTGCACCAGCTGCCTCAGCAATTTTTGCCTGTTCCGCATTCACAACGTCCATAATGACGCCACCTTTTTGCATTTCAGCCATACCACGTTTTACACGTGCTGTTCCTACCTCAACCATTTTCCTTTTCCTCCTAAAAATTCACAATTTATTTATCAATCAATTTTAATCCATCCTACCGAAAATAACAATCATTTTTAAAAAACTTCTACGGTTAAAATAAACCTTTAATTCCATCCACAATTCCACTAAAGATTCCACCGATAAGTTGTATAACCTTTCGAAAAAATAGACGTATTGCTCCAGCTTTTTCTACATCTTCCTCAGCAATTAAATCAACATTTCCTTTTGCTTGTATCGTTTCATTTAAGTAGGTATATTTTTCTTTCCCAGTATATTCAAAAGTAACATAACCCACTCGATCTTGGCTCTTAATTGGGGCTTCTAGCTTTTCATTATAAATGACTACTGGTTTATATAAATCCTTTTCCCCTTTTTTCATAAGAACACTTAAATTCTTTTTAAGGACAACAGGAACCTCAGTTTCTTTTCCTTTTTCAATCTTTGCTGTTTCAAACCCAGGTACCTTTTCTTTTGCTTTGATTAAATCTACTACTTCAAAGTTTGCAAACCCATAGTCTAACAATTTTTTTGTTTGCATAAAGCGCTCTTTTTCAGACGCAGTCCCTTGAACGACACTAATTAGTCTCATTCCATTTTGCATTGCAGTTGCGGTAAAATTGTATCCTGCTTTAGAAGTATGTCCTGTTTTTATACCGTCAACCCCTTGAACTAAGTTGCCATAAACAAGGCCTGGTAGCATAAAGTTGAAGTTTGGCAAAGGCATTTCATTAGGTTCGCCCTCACGAAACTTAATTCTTGGGGTACTGTTAAATTCTATGCTTTCTGGATAATCATTAATTAAGTGCCACCCTAAAATAGCAGCATCTTTGGCAGACATCACTGTTTCTCCTTCAACGGCTGGCGCATATTGTCCTAGCTCATCTTTAGGGTAACCTGTTGATGTAGAGAAATGAGCAGTTGTCATTCCTAACTCTTTGGCCTTTTCATTCATCATCTGAACAAAATTGGTTTCAGAACCAGCTAAATGTTCTGCAAGCGCAACAGTTGCATCATTCGCAGAGTAGACCGTCATCGCATACATCAATTCTTTTACCGTACGTTTTTCCCCTAGAGCAAGGAAAACACGCGAACCGCCACCTACACCAAGCCAATGGGCATAATCACTTGCAGTGACAACATCATCCCATTTTAATTTACCAGTTGCTATCTCTTCTAAAACCAAATATTCTGTCATCATTTTTGTCATACTAGCAGGTGGTAAGGGTTCATCGGCGTTTTGCTCATATAATATTTTCCCTGAGATTGCATCGATTAAAATCGCCGATTTAGCTTGAATATCAAGATTTGCTTGAGCAAAAGCCTTTTGTTGTAAAGATCCAAAAAACGGAAAAATAAGTGCGACAATGATCAATAGTGATAGTACTTTCCTATGCTGTTTCAAAATGACACCTCCGTTTAAATTTCACAATCATTATTTTATCACAGGGCTTTAAACGAAAAAAGATAGAGAAATGTTTCCCTATCCCCATTCATAACATTTTCCAATAAATTTATTTAAAGAGTTGAATAGTTTGGCGATTCCTTCGTAATTTGCACATCATGAGGATGGCTTTCTTTTAGTCCTGCCCCAGTAATACGAATAAATTGACCATTTTCTTTGAGTTCTTGAATGTTTTTTGTTCCACAATACCCCATACCTGCACGTAACCCACCAACTAATTGATAGATTGTATCTGCCAAAGGTCCTTTATAAGCCACTCTTCCTTCAATTCCCTCTGGAACAAGTTTAAGAATATTTTCCTGAAAATAACGATCTTTACTTCCTGCATTCATGGCCCCTATTGAACCCATTCCACGATAAACCTTGTATCTCCTTCCTTGATAGGTTTCAAAGTCGCCAGGACTTTCATCTGTTCCTGCAAGGAGACTACCTAACATCACTGCATCCGCTCCAGCAGCGATAGCCTTTGTAATATCACCAGAATATTTAATTCCACCATCTGCGATAATGGGAACTCCATATTCCCTTGCAACTGTGGCGCATTCATAAACTGCAGTAATCTGAGGTACACCAATACCTGCAACGACTCTTGTCGTACAAATTGATCCTGGTCCAATACCTACCTTTACCACAGATGCACCAGCTTCAATTAAATCCTTTGTTGCTTCTCCAGTTGCTACATTTCCAGCAATAATCACTAACTCTGGATAAAGTTTCCTCAATGTCCGCACAGTATCCAAGACTCCTTTTGAATGACCGTGGGCAGTATCAACTACTAAAACATCTACTCCTGCCTCAACTAATGCTTTGGCCCGATCCAAGGTATCCCGACTAACACCTACTGCTGCTCCTACAATCAATCTCCCTAATTCATCTTTAGCTGCATTAGGGAATTGGATTGCTTTTTCAATATCTTTAATTGTGATGAGGCCTTTTAACTTGTTATTTTCATCAACCAATGGTAATTTTTCAATACGATATTTTTGCAAAATTTGCTTTGCTTCATCCAAACTTGTCCCAACTGGTGCTGTAATTAGATTTTCTTTGGTCATTACTTCATTGATTTCTAACGAGTAATTTGTGATAAAACGCAAATCCCGGTTCGTTAAAATCCCAACAAGCTCTCCTCGCTCATTCACAATAGGTACACCAGAAACCCGGTATTTTGACATCAATTCTTCTGCATCTGCTACTTTATGAGCAGGAGTTAAATAAAAAGGATTTGTAATTACCCCACTTTCAGACCGCTTGACTCGATCCACTTCTTCTGCTTGCTGTTTGATGGACATATTTTTATGAATAATCCCCAAACCACCTTGTCTAGCCATTGCAATGGCCATATTGGCTTCTGTTACTGTATCCATCCCCGCACTAATAATAGGAATATTTAATTTAACTTTACCTAAATTCGTTGAGACTGTAACGTCTCTAGGTAGGATTTCTGATTTAGCAGGGATCAAAAGAACATCATCAAATGTTAATCCTTCCCGCGTAAACTTCGTTTCCCACACACTTTTCAACCTTCCTTCTAGTCATTTTCCATGAAAAATATATTATTGCAAGTTTAACAAAGGTGATTTGAGGTGTCAATAATCATAAATCATTCATATCCGTGGCAAAATATTGTAAAACGGGAATGATAGAGGTTATGATGAAAAATAAAAGACATATTTATAGCGAAAATCCATCCAAAAAAATGTGGGATACTTTTGTATTTTTTGAAAACGAGCCGACTGTAAAACAATTTCTGCAAAATACCTATGAGCAAAATCAAATCAAGGATACATACAAATTTGCTTTTCAAAATACCTCAAAATTTATTTATTTTATCAAACAAGCAAAAGAATATTTTTATTCTGCAGATAAGAGCAATATCTTGGTAAAGCCCCTACTTATCTATTATGGCATGATGAATTTAATGAAAGCATTTATTTTAACAAAAGACCCTAGTTATCCAAGTCATACAGGTGTTTTAAGACATGGAATTACCACTAGAAAACTTAAAAAAAATCAATATCAATTCCATGACGATGAAATTAAGGTACAGAAAGAAGGTTTGCTTCCTCTTTTTTACACTCTTCTTACTAACCATCCAGTTGAAAAAATCGAAGGGAATAAATACAAAATTAAAGAACTCCTTTCTTTATTGCCTGAATTACGTCATAGTTATCAAAGGATCTTTAAAGAGCAATTATTGTTTCCCATCAAATTAAATCAAAAAGATCACGAAATTTACTTTTCTGTTTCAAAAAACTTTTTAGACTTTTACCAGCATGATCTAGCAAGGTTGACTTCTGAACTAAATCAATATAAACCTCATAAGGATTATCAATTCTATACAAGCAAATCTGAGCAAATGAATCAGATTCAAATTGGAGTAAATCTTGATAAGGATATATTCAAATCAAAAGATCCTTTTCAGGGACATCCTATGTTTACTATTGATTATAAAGGATACTACTATTTACGACCCTTTCAAGAAAGTCGTTTTTTGCTTCCGGAAACAATCATCGACTATATGATAATGTACAATTTAGGAATGTTATGTCGTTACGAAACAGAATTATGGGGGGACATTATTTTTTCTTTCTCATCAGAAGATATGTACTTGATCAATGAATTTGTAAATATTACTTTACGCACATTTCCAAATAGGATATTAAATGATTTATTTAGAGAGATCATCATTTTTGATTTTGTTTAAATACTTCTTTAATATGCAGATTTATTTCTTGAGCCAAATTAATGATTCCTTCCCTTGTTTTTATCATTGGCCTTGTTGGTGAATTCTGATCAATATAAATAATGTCACCTACCATTCCATTACTTAAAATAACTTTATTCCCTATTGATAGGTTGACCATATGCTTTGCAAAGGTTCTAACGATGAAGGAATTCAACTTTTGATAACTTTCATTAAGAAGATGATCAATGACAAGATATGGTGAATATTCTGAACGATAATTACGCTTAGAAATCATTGCATGAAAGATATCTGCAACGGCAACGATTTTAGCATAAAAATGGATTTGTTGTTCTTTAAAATGTAAAGGATAACCACTTCCGTCTTCTCTTTCATGATGTTGTAGTACGGCTAAATGTGTTCCTTTACTAAGCCCCATTGTATGATTTAACATTTTATATCCATAAAATGTGTGCATTTTAATCTCTTCGTATTCATAAGGAACTAACTTATTTTTACTATATAAAATATGACTAGGAATGCGACTCATTCCAATGTCGTGTAAAATACCTGCTAAAGCAAGTTGGATCCACTCATTTTTCTCGAGACCAACCCATTTCCCAATCGCATAAGAAAGTAAGCTTACAGATAATGCATGATGGCTTTCATATTTTGTAAAATCCGTTGAATATAATTTTAAGTTTAAAAGATATTGAGGATTAATATATTTATCTTGAATGAGTGGGGTTATGACTTCTCTTATTGCCATAATCGGAATAGGCGCATTCCCTTGTGCATTTTTTAAAACAATATCAATCACTTTTAATGCATTTTTAAAATAGGTATTAAAGTCTTCAGCTAGGCTTGATTGATCTTCGGTCTTATTTACCACTTTATCTTGTTTTTCATTCACATCAGATTCCTGATCGATTTCAACCTTTGTAATTCCAAATGCTCTTAATATTTCTTGATCTCTTTCCTTTAAAATCGTTCCCTTTTTAAAAATAATTCCTCCAAGCTCACTATATATATCTTGGTTCAAGATCATTCGTTCTTGAATTAAATCGATTGTGATTGTTCTCATTGCATAAATTCCCCTTTAATCTATTTTCTATATTTTAGCATATATAAAAGAAAAACAGGATGGATTCCATCCTGTTTTAACTTTTATTCATCTTCTTCATTTTCATTATCAGCTGTATCATTGGAATGAATTCGTGCAACAGTAGCGACAGAATCATCTTCACTAATATTGATTAGTCTGACACCTTGAGTATATCGACCAATTAACGAAATGTTATCTATATTTAATCTAATCACCATTGCACTTGTCGTAACGATCATTAAGTCATCTTCTTGAGAAACAACTTTTAATCCTACAATATTTCCATTCTTTTTAGTTACATTAAGGGTCTTAATACCTTTTCCACCACGGGATTGGCTACGGTATTCAGATGCTGGTGTCCTTTTGCCATAACCTTTTTCTGTTACGATTAACACATCTAGATCATCTCGAATAATATCCATGCCAATGACTAAATCATCTTTACTTAAGTCGATTCCTTTGACCCCTGTAGCACTTCTTCCCATTGTTCTTACATCTTGTTCAGAAAAACGAATGGATTGACCTAATTTTGTACCAAGGATGATTTCTTGATTTCCATCAGTCAATTTAACACCAATTACCTCGTCTCCTTCTTTTAGATTGATCGCAATGAGTCCCCCTTTTCGAATATTTTCATAATCTGTTAATTGGGACTTTTTGACCACCCCAGAAGCTGTAGCAAAGAATAAATGATGATTGGAAGTATATTCTTTGATCGGGAAGACTGCGTTAATTTTTTCCCCTTGTTCAATTTGAATCAGGTTGATAATTGGTGTTCCTTTTGCGGTTCTACTCAATTCCGGTACTTCATAAGCCTTTAAACGATATACCTTTCCTTTATTCGTAAAAAACATAATATAATGATGGGAATTCGTAATAAATAAATGTTGGACAAAATCATCTTCTTTCGTTCCCATTCCAGTTACCCCTTTCCCCCCACGTTTTTGGCTACGGTAGGTTGAAATGGGTAATCTTTTGATATAACCCTGATGAGTGAGCATAACGACAACCTCTTCTTCAGGAATCAAATCTTCTGCTTCTAACTCATCATGATCAATCGTGATTTTTGTCCTTCGTTCATCATTGTACTTATCTTTAATCTCTAGTAATTCTTCACGTATAATCGTTAAAATCTTGTGTTCATCTGCTAATATCGCACGTAATTCAGCAATCTTAGCCATCAATTCTTGATATTCATTTTCAATTTTTTCCCGTTCTAAACCAGTTAAACGTTGTAATCTCATATCAAGAATAGCTTGGGCTTGGATTTCCGATAGTTCAAACTTTTCGATTAGGCCTCTTTTTGCTTCGTCTGTCGTTTGTGAAGAACGAATTAAAGAAATAACAGCGTCTAAATGGTCGAGAGCAATTCTTAACCCTTCTAAAATATGAGCTCTAGCTTCAGCCTTTTTAAGGTCAAATTCTGTTCTTCTGCGAATAACCACCCTTTGATGGTTTAAATAATGTGTTAAGGTTTCTTTTAGATTTAATACCTTAGGTTCTCCATTAACTAATGCTAAAACATTGATACCAAAGGTCGTCTGTAATTGGGTTAATTTATACAAATTATTTAAGACGATATTCGCATTCACGTCTCTTCGTAATTCAATCACAATTCGCAGCCCATTACGATCTGATTCATCCCTTAAATCGGTAATCCCATCTATTTTTTTATCCCTAACCAGTTCAGCTATTTTCTCAATCAATCTTGCTTTATTCACTTGGTATGGGATTTCCTCAACAATAATCCGGCTTTTACCATTATTCATTTCTTCAATAAAGGCCTTTGCCCTTATTGTGATACTACCTTTACCTGTTTGATAAGCCTTACGGATTCCTTCCCTTCCTAGAATAAGACCACCAGTTGGGAAATCTGGACCTTTAATAATCTCCATCAATTCTCCAATTTCGACATCTGGGTTCTCTATAATTTTTATAACCCCATCAATCACTTCACCTAATTGGTGAGGAGGAATATTCGTTGCCATCCCCACTGCAATCCCTGCAGATCCATTCACTAACAAATTAGGGAACCTAGCTGGCAAAACTAATGGCTCCTTTTCAGAACCATCATAGTTATCTCCAAAATCAATGGTTTCTTTGTTAATATCCCTTAATAATTCTGTCGATATTTTTGACATACGAGCTTCCGTATAACGCATAGCTGCTGCAGAATCACCGTCAATTGACCCAAAGTTTCCATGACCATCAACGAGTAAATAGCGATAAGAGAAGTCTTGTGCCATGCGTACCATCGTTTCATAGACTGCAGAATCACCATGGGGATGATATTTACCTATAACTTCCCCTACAATCCTAGCAGACTTTTTATGTGGTTTATCTGGTGTCATTCCTAACTCATTCATCGCATAAAGGATTCTTCTATGCACTGGTTTTAAGCCATCTCTTACATCTGGAAGAGCACGACTTACGATAACACTCATCGCATAGTCGATAAAGGAGCTTTTCATTTCTTGACTTATATTTACTTCTTTTATTCTTGCATTTGATTCAAGCATGCTTTACCTCCATCCCCTTTGTTTAGATATCCAAATTCCGAACATATCTTGCATGTTCTTGGATAAATTCCCTTCGGGGTTCAACTTTATCTCCCATTAGTGTCTCAAAGATCCCGTCCGCATCAGAGGCATCTTGTAAACTAACTTGTAATAATGTTCTACTTTCTGGATCCATCGTCGTTTCCCATAATTGGGTTGGGTTCATCTCTCCTAAACCTTTATAACGTTGGATTGTGGGTTCAGGTCGATTACCTAATTCTGTTTTTATCTTTTCTAATTCTCTATCACTATAAGCGTATCGAACTGTTTTTCCTTGTTGGATTTTATATAAAGGTGGTTGAGCAATATAAACATAGCCATTTTCAATCAATTCTTTCATATACCTGAAAAAGAAAGTTAAAAGTAGTGTGCGAATATGGGCACCGTCTACGTCAGCATCTGTCATAATAATGATTTTATGGTACCTTGCTTTTGAGATATCAAAATCATCACCTATTCCAGTACCTAACGCCGTAATCATTGCTCTAATCTCTTCATTAGCAAAAATCTTATCTAATCTAGCTTTCTCTACATTGATAATCTTTCCTCTTAGTGGTAGGATTGCTTGAAAATGACGATCTCTCCCTTGTTTTGCAGAACCGCCAGCTGAATCACCTTCTACGAGATATAATTCACTAATCGCTGCATCCTTACTAGAACAATCAGCTAATTTCCCAGGTAATGAGCTAACTTCTAGTGCATTTTTCCTTCTTGTTAGCTCTCTTGCTTTTCTAGCAGCATCACGGGCTCTTGCTGCTAGAAGTGCTTTTTCAATCACCTTTTTTGCTACAGATGGATTTTCATCTAGAAAAGTGGCAAATTTCTCAGCAAATAGAGATTCAGTAATCCCCCTTACTTCACTGTTCCCTAACTTTGTCTTGGTCTGACCTTCAAATTGAGGATTTGGGATCTTTACACTAATAACTGCAGTTAACCCTTCTCTGGCATCATCACCAGTTAAATTTGCATCTTGATCTTTTAGTAAATTATTCTTTCTAGCATAGTCATTTAGTACACGTGTTAGTGCGCTTTTAAATCCCGATTCATGGGTTCCCCCTTCATGGGTGTTGATATTATTTGCAAAGGACAAAATATTACTAGAATAGCTGTCATTGTATTGTAGGGAAATTTCTATTTCAATTTGATCTTTTGATCCTTCTACATAAATTGGATGGGGATGAAGAACTTCTTTATTCTTATTGAGAAACTCAACGAATGAATTGATTCCACCATCAAATTTAAAAGATTCCTGTTTATTTTCGTTTCTTTCATCAATAAGGTCTATACGAATCCCTTTATTTAAAAAGGCAAGCTCTCTGATTCGGGTTTTTAAGGTATCATAATTAAATTCGGTTGTTTCTTGGAATATTTCAGGATCTGGTTTAAAAGTTACTGTCGTTCCTGTTTCGTTTGTTTCTCCGATTACTTTTAGGTCAAATTCTGGAACCCCACGGTGATAGCGTTGTAAATGGATCTTTCCCTCTCTTTTTACTTCTACTTCTAACCATTCTGAAAGAGCATTTACTACTGAAACCCCAACACCATGTAATCCACCAGAAACCTTATAACCTTCACCACCAAATTTACCACCAGCATGTAATACAGTTAATGCTACTTCTACTGCTGGCCGTCCCATCTTAGGATGAATTCCAACAGGAATACCCCTACCATTATCTATAACCGTTACACTATTATCTTGATGTACAACCACAGTAATATGATTGCAGTAACCTGCAAGGGCTTCATCAATACTATTATCGACAACTTCCCATACTAAATGGTGCAATCCTCTTTCACTTGTTGACCCTATATACATCCCAGGTCTTTTACGAACTGCTTCCAAACCTTCTAAGACCTGAATTTGACTTTCATCATAATTGTGTTGTTGTTTTGTTAGCATTTGCACACCTTCCATTCTTACTACCTATTTTTCTTTAATCGTCACTTTTGTGGGTTGTCTTTATGAGGTTAAAAGATCGTGTTTGCTCTTTTTAATAACGTTAAAGATGAAATAGGAGAGTAATACATTTTATCTGCCGTGACCACAAGGGATTTACTTCCTTCAGTTGTTATTTTAACCACATTGTTTTTATTCTCTACTTGTGCAATAAAGGAATGAAGCTTTTTCTTTCTTTTAGCAAAATGACTAATATCTAAGATTGCCACAATTTCTTTTGTCTTGACAACTATATCTCCACCAATATGCATAAACATAAGGTTTCACCTCGATTCTTAGGAAATAAGACCTTGTTCCACATAAAAGATAGAAGAACGTTTTAGTGTATTGATGTCAATTCCTTCTGTACTTGTTGTTGTAATCATGGTTTGCACTTTATTTTCAATCGTTTGAATTAATTGAGTTTGTCTTTTTTGATCTAATTCTGAAAGAACATCATCCAATAATAAAACAGGGTATTCTCCTATTTCATCATGAATCAGTTCTATTTCAGCTAATTTGAGAGACAAAGCGGTGGTTCGTTGCTGGCCTTGTGAACCAAAGGACTGAACATCAATTTGATTGATAGAAAAATATAGATCATCACGATGTGGACCAATCAAACTAGTCCCCCGAAAAAGTTCTTGCTTTCTTATTTTTTGTAATCTAAAAGTAAACTGATCACTCATATCTTGTACATCAATATTACCTAATTCTAAGGGAAATGAAGGTTTATAAAGGATAGATAACTCTTCATTTTGATCAGTAATTCCTGCATGGATTTCTTTAGCCCATTTTTCTAAGTGTCTCAAAAAATACAATCTTTTGGAAATGACTTTTGAACCATATTCAACCAATTGTTTATCCCAAATTTCCAATAACTCTAATTTATTCTTTTCATTCTTGGTAAAATCCTTTAATAAATTATTTCTTTGTTGAATGATTTTTTGATATTGGGATAAATGGTATAGATAGGAAGGACTAACTTGTCCAATTTCAACATCGAGGAATTTCCTACGATATTGAGGACTTCCTTTTACTAATGTCAAATCCTCTGGTGCAAACATAATTACATTGAATGCACCTATATAATCACTTAATTTACGTTGTTCTAATTGATTGATTTTTGCCTTTTTCCCTTTAGAAGTTAGCTGCATTTCCAATTTTAATGAGTTTCTTCTTGTTTGAATCGTTCCTTTAATAACAGAAAAAGATTGGCCCCATTGGACCAATTCCTTTTCTTTTGAAGTTCGGTGGGATTTAGCTAAAGCTAAGACATAGATCGCTTCTAAGATATTTGTTTTACCTTGAGCATTATCCCCCTGAAAAATATTGATTTGATGGTCAAAATGAAGATTTAAATCTTGATAATTACGGAAATTTTTTAATTGGAGATGCTCAACAAACATCACATCTTCTCCCTTAAGATGAATATTTGATCTGAAATTTACCAATTTGTTCAATGGAAATTATATCATCAGGATGTAATTTCCGACCTCGTCTTGTTTCTTTTTCTCCGTTTACCTTAACTTGATGTTCCATTAAAAATATTTTTGCATGGCCACCTGATTGAATCACATCGACCATTTTAAGAAACTGTCCTAAAGTTATATATTCGGTATCAATCAATACCTCATTCATCACAACTTTCTCCTTTAATAAGTTCTTACTGGCAAAATGAGTTGTAAAATTCGATGATGTTCAATTGGCTTAATCACGAATGGACTTAATGCGCCTGTAAATTCAATTTGAACTTCTTCACTGTCAATCGCTCTTAAAGCATCTAGCATATATTTTGCATTAAAGGAAATTTTGACTGGCTCACCTTCTATATTTTTTATTTGTAATTGATCAGTAACATTTCCAACCTCAGGTGAATTAGAAGAAACTTCGATTAAAAGATTCTCTATATTTGTAAACTTAACGATATTATTTTTACCATCTCTAGCTAATAAAGAAGCTCTTTCAATTGATTCTAATAATTTTTTCGTTTGAATAATAATCTTTGTTTTATATTTATCTGGAATAATTCTAGAAGTATCAGGATAAGTACCATCCAATAATCTTGATAAAAATAAAACATGATTCATTTTGATTAAAATTTGATTTTCATTGACGATGATTTCAACAGGTGTCTGAGTATCATCAAGAATTTTACTTAATTCACTTAGAGATCTACCTGGAATCACTACATTTTGAAAAGATAGGTTTGTTAAGCTTTCAACCGTGGCTTCTCTAACAGCTAAACGATGGGAATCAGTTGCAGTAAATTTTAAAACCTGGTTTTCTAGATTCCATAACACACCTGTTAAAATGGGTCGACTTTCTATGGTTGAAACAGCAAATTGAGTTTGGCGAATCATCATTTTTAAAAGATCGCTAGGAATCGTAAATACATGTTCTTCTTCGTCGATGATTTGTGGTAAGTTTGGATATTCATCAGCATCAAAACCATTAAGTCGAAATTCAGAAGAACCTGATTTAATTATTATTGTAAAATGATCAATCACTTCAAATTCAATCATTTCTCCTGGTAACTTTTTAACAATCTCCAAAATATATTTTGCTGGGACTACAATTTTGCCTGGTATAATCAATTGTACCCATTCTTCTCCATTTTCCACTAGAGGAATAAGAACTTGAATAGAAATATCAGAATCACTACCAGTAATGATTAAACCCTTTGTTCCAATATCAAATTTGATTCCTGTCAAAATTGGAATTGTTGTCTTTGATGAAACAGCTTTTTGAACATGCTGAAGTGCATTAACCAACTGATTTTTATGAACAAAAAAATGCATGATTACCCTCCATCATTGGAATATATGGCCTTCATTATACATATATTTATTAATTTATAAAAAATAGTAGTTATAGTAATAATACTTGTGAATATGTGAATAATTGAAATAAGGCTAACGAAATTAAAGAAATCAACATGTGGATAAGCTGTAAATAAATCTGTCATATTTATTCACAGCATAACATAAACTAATTAGTTATGGTTTTTAATTTTTTCAATTAAATTGGTTATCGTTTTTTCTAAGTCTGGATCTGTTTTTAATTGTGTAGATACTTTTTCATAAGCATGAATCACAGTAGAATGATCTCTACCTCCAAATTCTTCTCCTATTTTGGGTAGAGAATAGTCTGTGAGTTCTCTAGTCAAGTACATTGCTATTTGTCTAGGAAAAGCTACAGCTTTTGTTCGTTTTTTTGCCTTTAAATCTTCTAATTTCAGACTAAAATGCTCAGCTGTATTTTTTTGAATGTCATGAATTGTAATGACTTTAGGCTTAGTGGAAGGAATAATGTCCTTTAATGCCTCAGAAGCTAAGTCAACACTCATATCTTTGTTGATCAAGGATGAGTATGCAACAACACGAATCAAAGCTCCTTCTAACTCACGGATATTTGTATTGATCTGATTAGCAATATAGATCATGACTTCATTAGGAATATCTAAATTCTCTGCCTTTGCTTTTTTTCTAAGAATTGCAATCCTTGTTTCTAAATCCGGTGGCTGAATATCAGTAATTAAACCCCATTCAAATCTAGAACGAAGACGATCTTCTAAAGTAGGGATTTCTTTTGGAGTTCGATCGCTAGAAATAATAATTTGTTTACTTGCTTCATGCAAAGCATTAAAAGTATGGAAAAATTCTTCTTGTGTTGATTCTTTTCCAGCTAGAAATTGAATATCGTCAATAAGTAAAATATCAATATTTCGATACTTGTTGCGAAATTCAATGGTTTTATTATCACGTATCGAGTTAATAAATTCATTTGTAAATTTTTCTGATGAAATATATAACACTTTAGCTTTTTCATTATGCTGAACAACATAGTGCCCAATTGCATGCATTAAATGAGTTTTCCCTAATCCTACTCCGCCATATATAAATAAAGGATTATATGCTTTAGCAGGAGCTTCAGCAACTGCGAGTGATGCTGCATGGGCAAAGCGGTTTCCAGCCCCAATCACAAAGGTATCAAATGTATATTTTGGGTTTAATAAGGATTTTGTATGGGCATCCTCTTCATCAAAATTTGAAGGTTTTACTTCTTTAGGTGTCGGAGATACTTGATCTAGATGAATATCAGATGCAGATGGTGGAATAATAAACTTAATATTTAGTTTTTCACCGATTACTTCAAACAAGGTATCTTGGATCAGACCAGAGTACCTAGACTCCAACCAGTCCCTAGCAAACTCATTTGGAGCAATAATTGTGAGATCATTATTGATTAAAGAAGAGATTTGTGTTGATTTTAGCCAAGTTTCAAAGCTAGGTTTACTTAATTTTGTTTCAATTATAGATAAGGCCTTCTGCCATAAACTACTTAATTGCTCCACGATGTCCCTCCTCTGTATTTCTTTTTTCCACAGAGTATTATGAATAAATGTGGATAAAAATAATGTCGTAAGAGCACAAAAATTTGCGATATAAGTAAAAAATAATCACAAGATGTGAATAAAAAATCCACAACCATGGATAACTGTCCACAATTTTATCCACAGATTGTGAATATGTATTTTATCAAAGGTAAATATCCACTAGATATATTAACACAATAATATCAGATAAAACCTAGATAATCAATGGTCTTATCCAACTTATCCACAATCACAATAATTAGTGGATAGCGGTTATTCACAACACAATATTTTGTGGATAAGCTGTGTGAAAAATGTCGAATAAGAACATGTGGATAATTTTACTTATCGACATGAAGAAATAAAAATCCTATTCTTGACAAATCTCTTTTATAGTTGATAAACTATTTAAGAATGTCTTTCATGAATTTTGATCCTCAAGGGGAGGTGTTATAGATGAAACCAACATTTCAACCAAATGTTCGTAAAAGAAGTAAAGTACATGGGTTCCGTAAAAGAATGAGCACTAAAAATGGCCGTAAGGTTTTAGCTGCACGTCGTAGAAAAGGAAGAAAAGTATTATCTGCATAATAGGCCACAGATTAGTGGCCTTTTTTCAATTGAAAGAAAATATGTTTACGTTACTTTATCGAAAGATTAGTTTAATTTAAGATTCAGAATGTGTTAGAATAGGTTTATTATGAGGAATAATTACCCATACTTTCACTTAGTTATATCTTGTTTTGTGAACGTATTCATCTATTTGTATGGGGGTTTCTTTATTTTGCAAAAAGAGCTACGCTTAAAAAAAAGAGAAGATTTTAAAAAAGTATATACATATGGAAGATCTGTTTCTAATCGTGAATTGGTATTATACATGATGGATCAACCCAAGGCTGAACCTTATCGTTTTGGTATCTCGGTGAGTAAAAAGGTTGGTAATGCCGTGATCAGGAATCGGGTTAAACGTTTAATAAAAGAAGCCATTCGTTCCCTTTTGTTAAAATATGAAATAAAAAAGAAAAAGGATTATATTATTATTGCAAGGATTCCAGCGGCTCAGATGGATCTTCCCCATTTTGAGAGAAGTCTTAAACATTTATTTAAAAAAATGAAAATCATTGAAACAAATGATTAAATCATTTATTTATATCATTGATGTATCTCAGTTAGGAGGGTTTAACAGGTGAAAAAGTTACTTTTGATTCTCATTCGTTTCTATCGAAAATTTATTTCACCAATGAAACCGCCTACTTGTCGTTTTGCCCCGACATGCTCTCACTATGCATTAGAAGCAATTGAGATACACGGAGCACTTAAGGGTAGTTGGTTATCTGCAAAAAGAATTGCAAAATGCCATCCTTTACATCCAGGTGGATATGATCCGGTACCTAAAAAGGAAAATAATTAGAGGAGGAGTTATCTTGCGGAAACGCACATATATCATTTTATTATTGGTTGTAATAGCTATATTTAGTACTGGTTGTTCTGCTAAACCGGGTACCCAAATAGATCCTGCTAACGGAATTTGGGATAAATATTTTGTCTATCCATTATCTATTACCATAGATTTTTTTGCTAAGATATTATTTAATAACTATGGTTTAGCTATCATTGTAACAACCATTTTAATTCGTTTTTTGGTGCTTCCTCTAATGATTACTCAAATTAGAAGTACTAAGAAAATGCAGGATTTACAACCTGAAATCACAAAGATTAGAGAAAAATATAAAGATAATGCCCAAAAAATACAGGAAGAAACAATGAAACTCTTCCAAAAACATAATGTAAATCCTTTATCGGGTTGCTTACCTATATTTATTCAGATGCCGATTTTAATTGCCTTTTATCATGCGATTAGCAGGAATGCCTTTATTGCTGAGCATGATTTCTTATGGGTTTCCCTTGGAACACCTGATCCTTACTATATTTTTCCAATTCTTGCAGCGATTACAACTTATTTACAAATTAAAATGACGTCAACGAGTGTTGCCGTAACTCCACAAGCTGCCCAACAGCAGAAAATTATGGCCGTTGTGATGCCTGCCATGATCTTATTTATTGGAATTTCATTACCAGCTGCATTAGCACTATATTGGGTAATTGGTAATATTTTTTCCATTGCACAGACCAAATTGATCTATAGAACCACCAAGTAAAAATTTAATAGGGGGCAATTAGTATGGAAAAAGTAATAGCTACCGGTAAAACTGTGGAAGAAGCAGTTCAATCAGCCCTCAGACAACTAGGTACGACAGAAGATAGGGTTAAGGTAAAAGTTTTAGAACAACCAAGCAAAAAGCTATTTGGATTAATTGGAAAAAATGCGGTAGTAGAAGTAGAATTGTTTCCAGAACAGGTAGATCCTTTAGAGGAAGCGAAAAAGTTTTTATTTGATGTATTTAAATCAATGAATTTGAAAGTCCAAATTGAACAATTTAATCAGGCTGATTATACTGTCCTTAATTTTGTAGGAAAAGATCTAGGAATACTAATTGGTAGAAGAGGACAAACATTAGACTCCCTACAATATTTGGTTAACATTGTTGCTAATCGGAAGGTAGATCATAATCGATTGCGTATTGTGTTAGACGCTGAAAATTACCGTTCAAGAAGAAAGGCAACATTAGAAGAACTAGCAAATAGATTAGCTGAAAAAGTGATAAGAACAGGCAAAGAAGTTGTTCTTGAACCAATGACACCTTCTGAAAGGAAGATCATTCATACTAAATTACAAGACCATCCAAAGGTTCAAACTTATAGTCAAGGAGAGGAACCAAATCGTAAGGTTGTTATTACTAGAAAATAGTTTTAATTGATCCCTGTTATTAACTTTTGTTAGTAACAGGGATTTTTTTTGCGAAAAAATCTATTTTATTGAGACCTCACAAAAGTAATCGAATACACTTCGAAGGAAGACGTTACTTTTGTGGGTTATCTTAAAAAGAGGAAGAAGAGATGTGGATAACATTAAATTTTATTTAATTGGGCATACTACATAATAATTTTGTTATAAACATGTGGATAAATATTTTTGTTTTTGTTCTTTTATTCAAAATATGGTATTCTACTTTTTTAGAAGATATAGATACTGAGGTGGTCATCGATGGATTTTGATACAATAGCTGCAATATCTACCGCGTTAGGAGAAGGTGGAATTGCAATTGTTCGTGTAAGTGGGAATGAAGCGATTGATATTGTAGATCGTTTATATAGAGGGAGAAAAAAGTTATCCACTGTGGATAGTCACACTATCCATTATGGGAAACTGATTGATAAATGTGGACAAGTGATAGACGAAGTGATGGTAACAGTGATGAGGGCTCCAAGAACATACACAAAAGAGGATGTAGTTGAAGTAAATTGTCATGGTGGTTTAGTATCAGTTCGAAGGGTTTTAGATGCGATTTTAGAAGAAGGAGCAAGATTGGCTGAACCAGGAGAATTAACAAAAAGGGCATTTCTAAATGGAAGAATTGATTTATCTCAAGCAGAGGCAGTGATTGATTTAATTCGATCAAAAACAGATAAAGCTATGCAGTTAGCTCTAAAACAAGTAGAAGGTAAATTGTCTAGAAAAATTAAGGAATTACGGCAAACTTTATTAGAGGTACTAGCTCATATTGAAGTAACAATAGACTATCCTGAACATGATGTTGAATCTGTTACTCATGAATTATTGCTTTCAAAAACAAAAGAGGTGAAAAAAGAGATAAATTATTTATTGGATACTGCTTCTCAAGGGAAAATACTGCGTGAAGGATTATCAACTGTTATTATTGGTAGACCTAATGTAGGTAAATCTTCACTATTAAATACATTGATTCATGAAAATAAGGCCATTGTTACTGAAATAGCTGGAACAACCAGAGATATCATTGAAGAGTACATTAATATTAAGGGAGTTCCTCTTAAATTAGTTGACACTGCAGGGATTAGAGAAACAGAAGATCTTGTAGAGAAAATCGGTGTGGAAAGATCAAGAAAGGCATTAGAAGAAGCAGATTTAGTTCTACTTGTTCTAAACTTTAACCAAGAATTATCTGAAGATGATTTACGATTGATGGAATTAGTTCAAGGACTTCATGTGATTGTGATTATCAATAAAACAGATTTACCACAAAAGATAGATTTGGATTTAGTAAAACAGAAAATACCAGATGCAAGAATGATTTTGATGTCTGTTATCAAAGAACAAGGTATTGATCAGTTAGAAGAAACGATAAGTGAACTATTTTTTGCAGGCCAAATTCAAACAGAGGATTTAACTTATGTATCAAATGCAAGACATATTTCATTATTAAAAAGGGCTTTACAAAGTATAGAAGATGCCATACATTCTATTGAAGATTGGCTACCAATTGATATGATAGCAATAGATGTAAAAAATGCTTGGGATCTGTTAGGTGAAATTATTGGAGAAGCGGTTAGTGAAGATTTAATAGATCAAATCTTTTCGCAATTCTGTGTTGGAAAATAAAGATGACATTCATTGGAGGAATGAAGATGGGATATAAAGCTGGTGAATTTGGCTGCATTGTAGTAGGTGCAGGACATGCAGGTGTAGAAGCTGCACTAGCAGCTGCCAGAATGGGAGTAGAAACTTTATTACTGACCATTAGTTTAGATACGATTGCTTTTATGCCTTGTAACCCATCTATTGGCGGGCCAGCAAAAGGACATGTTGTTAGAGAAATCGATGCCTTGGGTGGTGAAATGGGAAGGAATATTGATAAAACATATTTGCAGATGAGGATGCTAAATACCGGAAAAGGTCCTGCTGTCCATGCATTGCGCGCTCAAGCAGATAAGTTCGAATACCAAAAAGAGATGAAAAAAACGTTAGAAACGACCCCTCACTTAACTTTAAAACAAACGATGGTAGAAAAGCTTATCATTGAAGATCAAGTGGTAAAAGGGGTAATCACTCGAACTGGTGCAGAATATTATTGTCAAACCGTTGTATTAACAACAGGGACTTATTTAAGGGGTAGAATTATTTTAGGTGATCTGATCTATGAAAGTGGTCCAAATAATCAACAACCATCTGTTAAATTATCTGAACACTTAAGAGAAATAGGTTTTGAACTCGTCAGATTTAAGACTGGGACTCCTCCAAGGGTTGATCGAGATTCAATTGATTTTTCCAAAATGGAAATTCAACCAGGAGATGAAGAGCCTAGAGCTTTTTCTTTTGATACAACTGAATATCGTTTAGATCAAATTCCATGTTGGTTAACCTATACCAATTTTCTAACTCATTCGATCATCAATAATAATCTACACCGGGCCCCGATGTTTTCCGGAGTCATTGAAGGTACCGGCCCAAGATATTGTCCTTCTATTGAGGACAAAGTAGTACGTTTTAATGATAAACCACGCCACCAAATTTTCTTGGAACCTGAAGGGGAACATACAAATGAGATGTATGTTCAAGGACTTTCTACGAGTTTACCAGAGGAAGTTCAGATTGATATGCTACGAACGATTCCTGGTTTAGAAAACGCAGAGATCATGCGGGCTGGGTACGCAATTGAATATGATGTAATCGTACCTACTCAATTATGGCCAACCTTAGAGACGAAAAAGATTAAGAATTTATTTACAGCTGGACAATTAAATGGAACCTCTGGGTATGAAGAAGCTGCAGGTCAGGGTCTTATGGCTGGTATCAATGCTGCATGCAGGGTATTAGGAAAAGATCCAGTCGTATTGGATCGTTCTCAAGCTTATATCGGGGTGCTTATTGATGATTTGGTTACAAAGGGTACCAATGAACCTTATCGACTATTAACTTCAAGGGCAGAATACCGTTTGTTGTTGCGTCATGATAACGCAGATCTAAGACTTCGAGAAATAGGGTATCAACTTGGTTTGATTGATGAGGAACGATATCAACGTTTTCTTGATAAAAAAGAGAAAATTGAACAAGAGATCAATCGCTTAAAAACGGAAAAGATCAGACCTTCAGAAGAGGTTCAAGTGATGATGAAAGAGGTAGGAACTTCTGAATTAAACAATGCTGTTGAATTGGCTACATTGCTTAGAAGACCTGAAATTACTTACGAAATCATCGAAAAACTCTCACCCAGTCCTGTGGAATTATCTGCTGAAATGAAGGAACAGGTTGAAATTCAAATCAAATACTCAGGATATATAGAGAAACAATTGTTACTTGTAGAGAAAATGAAAAAGGTTGAGGCAAAGAAAATACCAGAATGGGTAGATTATAATAAAATAAGTGGTCTTTCTATGGAAGCAAGAGAAAAGTTAAATAAAATTCAACCTATGAATATTGGCCAGGCCTCTAGAATATCTGGTGTTAGCCCTGCAGATATTTCGATTTTATTAGTCTATATTGAACAGGGGAAATAAGATGGAAATGGATATGATAGAAAAATTAAAGGAAAGATTGAAACCCTATCAGATTGATTGTACAGACAGTCAATTACAGCAATTTGCAACCTACTATGATTTATTAATAGATTGGAACAAAAAAATGAATCTTACAGCAATTACTGACCCAGAGGAAGTAATCGTTAAGCATTTTTTTGATTCAGTTACTCCTGCTTTCTTTTATCCTTTTTCTCAACAAAGAATGATTGATATTGGTGCTGGGGCAGGTTTTCCAAGCATTCCTTTAAAAATTTGTTTTCCTGATTTAAAATTAACGTTATTAGATTCTTTAAATAAACGAATTACTTTTTTACAACATCTTATTGAGACCCTTAACCTTAAAAATGTTGATTTTATTCATGGTAGAGCTGAGGAAATAGCAAGGAAATCAGATCTTAGGGAATCATTTGATATTGCAATCTCTAGAGCAGTTGCAAAACTTAATGTACTTGCAGAATTATCTTTACCCTTTATTAAGTTAAAGGGATCGATGATTGCCTTAAAAGGGGCTAGAGCAAATGAAGAAATTGCTGAAGCCCAAAAGGCAATACAACTCTTAGGCGGAGTTTTTGTTAAAGAACATACCTTTGATTTACCTGAACATTTTGGTGAAAGGACAATTATTATCATCAATAAAATGAAATCTACTCCTAATAAATACCCTAGAAAATCAGGAACCCCTAATCGTGAGCCAATACAGTGAAAATGTTTCACGTGAAACAAATTCTTTTTTTTAATCGTGCAGGAATTTTAAAATAGAAAGAGAATACATATGATTGAATGTTAAAGTAGGTGGTGTGGTCAAATGAAAGACCATTTATCTCGTCTTTTTGGATTGCAAGATCGTGGAAATGATGAAGTAAAGCAAATTCCTGTGGATCAAATCGTTCCCAATCCTTATCAACCCAGGTCCTTGTTTGATGAAGATCGAATTGAGGAATTAAGCCAAACCATTAAAATTCATGGAGTCATCCAACCCATTGTTGTGCGTCCTCGTGATGGTATGTATGAAATCATTGCTGGTGAAAGAAGATGGCGAGCAGTGAAGAGACTAGAACTTCAAACAATTCCAGCAATTATTAAAGATTTTAATGATGCTCAATCTGCATCAATCGCTTTAATCGAAAACCTCCAACGTGAAGGGTTAACTGCAATTGAGGAAGCAGTAGCATATCAAAAATTGATGGAGTTACATGGACTAACACAAGAGAGTTTGGCTCAAAGATTAGGAAAAGGACAATCTACGATAGCAAATAAAATAAGATTATTAAATTTATCTCAGACTGTTCAAGATGCTCTAATGGGAAGAAAAATCACCGAAAGGCATGCTAGAGCTTTATTATCATTGCCTGATCAATCTATTCAGGAAAAATTGCTACAAGAGATCATAGAAAAAGAGTTAAATGTAAAACAAACCGAAACAAGGATTAAACAAATCATTGAAAAATTGACGGGTGAAAGCAAACCAAAAACTAAAAAAATTGCTTTTTCAAGAGATATGCGAATTGCTATGAATACAATTAGACAATCTGTAGATATGGTTTTAAAAACAGGAATGGATATTATTACAGATGAAAAAGATCATGATGAATATTATGAATTTATTATCAAAATTCCAAAAAAATAAAGTAATCAACTGACATTTATTAGGCGGCAAGTATTTTTGCCGCTTATTCATGTTAAAAAAGATCTTCAAAATCCCTATTCACAAACAAATAAATAAGATAAAATATTAAATGCACTTTATGATGTTTGTTCCAAGTAATATCACCAATAAGGCAGCAAGAATGACATGTGTTTTCGTTATAAGTGAGGTGAAGTAAAATGGGGAAAATTATTGCCATCGCAAATCAAAAAGGTGGAGTAGGAAAAACGACTACTTCGGTTAATTTAAGTGCAAGCTTGGCTAAATTAGGGAAGAAAGTTTTGTTAGTGGATATTGACCCCCAAGGTAATACTACGAGTGGAATAGGTATTAACAAAGCTGATGTAGAGTATTGTATTTACGATATCCTTATCAATGATATTTCTCCTAAAGATGCGATATATCCTACAGAAATTGAGGGTTTGGAACTTATACCTGCAACGATTCAATTAGCCGGGGCAGAGATAGAATTAGTTCCTACCATTTCTAGAGAGGTTAGGTTAAAGCGTGCTTTACATATTGTAAGGGATAAATATGATTACGTCATTATTGATTGTCCACCTTCATTAGGGATTTTAACTGTTAATTCCTTAACAGCTGCTGATTCTGTATTAATTCCGATCCAATGTGAGTACTATGCATTAGAAGGATTAAGCCAGCTATTAAATACAATTCGATTAGTTCAAAAGCATCTAAATACAGATTTAATGATCGAAGGGGTTCTTTTGACGATGTTTGATGCAAGAACAAACCTAAGCATCCAAGTGGTTGAAGAAGTTAAAAAATATTTCCAAGATAAGGTATATTCAACCATCATACCTAGGAATGTTCGGCTTAGTGAGGCGCCAAGTCATGGTCAATCTATTGTTACCTATGATCCAAAATCAAAAGGTGCTGAGGTCTATATCGATTTAGCAAAGGAAGTGGCTGAATATGAGTAAACGCCTTGGAAGAGGATTAGACGCTTTAATTCCGTCACTTAATATTGATGAAAAAGATCAAATTTCTGAATTGGAAGTAGCTAAAATCAGACCAAATCCCTATCAACCAAGAAAGAATTTTGACGATGGTCAATTATCTGAACTGATGGACTCTATTAAAGAGCATGGTGTGATTCAACCGATCGTTGTGAGAAAATCACTTAATGGGTACGAAATTGTTGCTGGTGAAAGAAGATGGCGTGCAACCAAAGCTTTAAATTTAGAGAAGATTCCAGTGGTAATTAAGGAATTTTCTGATCAGCAAGTAATGGAGATTGCTTTAATTGAAAACTTACAACGGGAAAATTTAAACCCAATCGAAATTGCCAATGCTTACGCAAAACTCATGCAACAGTTCAACTTAACTCAAGAAGAATTAGCGGCAAAAGTAGGAAAAAGCCGACCGAACGTAGCAAATTTTATGAGACTTCTTCAACTACCCGATGAAATACAATCTCAGGTTGGTAATGGTAACCTTTCTATGGGACATGCAAGGGCATTAATTTCCTTAGATCATCCAGAACAACAGAAATTTTTATGTAATAAGGTGATTACTGAAAACTGGAGTGTACGAACACTTGAAGAAAAAATAAAATCTTTAAAAGAAAATGTTTCACGTGAAACAACGAAAAAAAAGGAAACAATTAATCCTATCTATAAACAATTGGAGGACCAATTGCGTAATCGGTTTAAAACTGCAGTAAAAATTAAAACGGGGAAAAATAAAGGGAAGATAGAAATTGAATATTTTAATCAAAGCGATTTAAACCGAATACTGGAGATGCTAGGTATAGAAGAATAACCTCCATCAAGGCAACCAATGAAAGGTTGTCTTTATCTTTAACTGATCCATTTAAATAGGGATGTGAAAAAAATGATTTATTTTGATCATGCGGCGTCTTCATGGCCAAAACCAGAGCAAGTCATTTTTACCTTAACTCAATTTCTTCGTGAAAATGGTGCTAATCCTGGCAGAGGGAATCATAAGATGGCAGCTATTGCATCTGAAGCGATTTATGCAACTAGAGTAAAAATAGCTAAACTATTAAATGTACAAAACCCTAACCAAATTGTTTTCTTTATGAATACAACTCAAGCATTAAATCAAGCAATAAAAGGGTTTCTTAAAAAGGGTGATCATGTTATAACAAGTCATCTAGAGCATAATTCAGTAAGAAGACCGTTAGAATACCTAAGAAAAGAATTAGGTATTGAAATTACTTATGTAAAACCAAATGAACAAAGCAAACTTCAGTTAAAGGAAATAGAGAATGCCATTCAATCAAACACAAGATTATTCGTCTTCTCCCATGCTTCTAATGTTTTAGGAACGATTCAACCGATTAAGGAGATTGGAGCCATAGCAAAGAAAAATGGAATAGCCTTTTTAGTTGATGCAGCACAAACCGTGGGTAGGTATCAGATTGATGTGAAGGAAATGAATATAGATCTATTGGCTTTTCCCGGTCATAAGGCATTACTTGGTCCACAAGGAGTAGGGGGATTATATATCAATCCAAGTATAGAACTATCTCCTTTGATTCATGGTGGAACAGGAAATCAATCAGAAAAAATCGACCAACCCAAAGCCAGCCCTAACCGTTATGAATCAGGGACACTTAATACAGTCGGAATTGTTGGTTTAGGAGCAGGTATCGATTATATTGAACAACAAGGTATCGAAAAGTTAAAGAACAGAGAATGGCAGTTAACACAATATTTATTGAAGGGCTTAGAGCAAATTCCACAAGTGAAATGGTATGGGCCAGATCTACATATAGAAAGGGTTCCTGTTGTAAGCCTTCAGATAGAAGGGCTTGACTCTAATGAAGTTGCTACAGTTTTAGATAGTCATTATCAGATCGCTGTCAGAAGCGGTTTTCATTGTGCACCATTAGCCCATGAAATTTGTCATACAGAAAGTAGTGGCTTAGTGAGGGTAAGTTTAGGACACACAAATACGGAAAAAGAAATAGATACGCTTTTAAATGCATTAAAAGAAATCATTTCTTTGATGATGTGAGGTAGGAAAAAATGGTCTTACAAGGTACATTAGTGAACACGATTGCCATTATCTTTGGTGGAATGATCGGTGCGTTTTTACCAAATATTCCTTTAAAGATGAGAGATACAGTTATGCAAGGTTTAGGATTAGCTGTTATCATTCAGGGAATCTTAATGGGATTAAAAACGGAGAATTTTTTACTTGTTATTCTTAGTTTAGTGCTTGGTGGCGTATTAGGGGAAATTTTAAAGATTGATGATAAACTAGATCAACTTGGTCACTGGTTAGAACGGAAACTAGGTGGGTCGAAAAAGGGAAATATTTCGAATGCTTTTGTAACAGCTACACTGGTTTATACAATAGGGGCAATGGCCATACTTGGGTCTTTAAATAGTGGTCTAAATCTTGACCATCGCTTATTATATTTAAAAGCAATGTTAGATGGCTTTTCTGCAATTATCTTTGCTTCCACCTTAGGATTTGGGGTTGTATTTTCAGCAGTTCCTGTCTTGATATACCAAGGAATGATCGCATTATTAGCAAAATATATCCACTTACTTTTTAGTCAAGAATTACTAGATACAATGATTGTGGAAATTACTGCAACTGGAGGAATATTAATTATTGCGATTGCGATTAATATTTTAGAATTGAAGAAAATTAATGTAGCTAATATGTTGCCAGCAATCATTATTGCACCAATCGGAGTCATTTTGGTTCAATGGATTTCTAAGTTATTTTAACCGCATGGAAAGTTTATATTTATGTGAAAGGAAGAATGAATAGTGGATATCGTTTCACAATATATCGATGAAATCATCTTATTGCTCGGATTATTAGCTATAATTTTATTGATATGGAATATAACGATTAGTTTTAAATTAAAAAACTTAAAAAAACGCTTCTTACGTTTTAGTAGGGGCGGCAGTGTAAATAATTTAGAACAAATGATTGAGAACTTTTCAACTGACATGGATGAGATAAAAGAAATTATTGCCCAAAATAGAAAACAACTTCATCTTATTTTGGAAAAACTAACAAATATAAAGGGACAAGTTGGAATCATTCGCTATAATGCATTTGGTGAACAAGGAAATGACTTAAGTTTTTCAATCGCTATTTTAGATGAAAAGAAGAACGGTATCGTCATAACAAGTATTTATAATAGAGGTGAGTCAAACACCTATGCTAAACCTTTAGAGGCTGGAGAATCAAGGTACCAACTCTCGAAAGAGGAAATTCTGGCAATAGAGAGAGCAACTAAATAATGATGGATAGGAAACGGTTGATATTTATTGTTAATCCATTATACTCCGGCCATGCAATGCAAATTGCAAAGGAGATGAAAGAAAATCTCAATGTGAAAATGATTGTTGCATAAAGCATTAAAGGAATATTAGAAAAGGAAAGCATTGCACGTGATGTGAATGGCAAAAGAGCCTAAATCGTTTTGATTTAAGGCTCTTTTCTTACATATGATCAACAAATCCAATTGATGGGCTTCGATATGTGGCTGAATTTTGGTTCCAGCAAGTCGTGTTGGTAATCGCATGGGTAATAAGATCTGCCATTTTCATGACTATACTAAGCCTAGTATTTTGTAAAACAAAATATTCCATAAATCCGCCTACATTAACAATTCCAGTAATGTGGAAATGTCCGATCTCAGGTAAATTTTTTTGCACTCCTGCGCCTGGTTTTAATGGACCATTTACTACTTGAATCGTACCCACACTTGTTAATTGTCCTAGACTAGCATCGATCGCGATGATACCAGAATCAGGATAATGGTTTTGGATGATGTCTATCGTATCTTGTAGGTTTAAAGCATGAACTGGTTCATCTAATGTCCCGAAAACCCTTTTAGTAGAGTCATACAACCTCAATTGTGATCCCACCAAAGGCCCAAGAGAATCACCTGTAGAACGGTCAGTACCAATGCATACCACGACCCAATGTTGGTAATCATATTGGTCAATCATATATTGTATACGGTTAGTAAGGAAATGAAGTGCTTGTGGGTCAGAATAGTCAATCACATATTTAGAACATTGATTGTTTTTAAATAGATTCATAGAAGCCTCCAGAAAAATAGTATTACTAGTATATGTAGAAAGGGTTAGAAATATACATAGGACAGGAAGCTATTTGAGGGGTGAATCACTTGCAGAAAAAGATGTGGAATGGTTTAAAAATAGGTTTAACAATTATGGGTACGACCATAGGCGCAGGATTTGCTTCAGGGCGTGAGATTTGGGAGTTCTTTACTTCTTATGGAAGGCAGAGTATCTTTGGACTAATGATTGCCTTAACCTTATTTTCGTTAAGTAGCATCTTTATTCTTTGGATGAGTTGGCGCCATCAAACAGAGAATTATTATGATATTCTGGTATTATTACTAGGAAATACACTTAGCAGGTTATTTGATACCCTTATTTTTTTGTATTTAGTTTCGGGATCAATCATTATGTTGGCTGGAAGCGGTGCAACATTTGTACAATGGAACTTACCTTTTATTTTAGGAGTAGGTATCGTAAGTATTGCAATATGGCTAGTGCTGACTAAGGGAGTTCGTGGCCTGATCAACTTAAACAGTATTCTAATGCCAATTAAAACAGTGATTATTCTAGCGATCGGTTTATTATATATATCTAGAAATCCTTCACTTTCAGGACCATTTACTCGTCACTATTTAGAAGTTTGGCCATCTGCTATCACGTATGTTGCTTTTAATATGATCTCTCTATTAGGAGTCCTATCTACAATGGGAAAGAGGATAGAAACAAAAGGAGAAATCATTTTTGGGGGAATAACCAGTATCATTGGTTTGGGCTTAGTAGGGATGATGATCAATCTATCATTATTAAGAGTACCTCATGTTGATCAATATGAGATTCCACTATTTTCCTTAATCCCAACCAACCAACCTATTTTACTGCTTATTGTAAGTGTGATTTTATGGTTAGCCATCTATACAACAGCTTTGTCAAATATCCATGCATTAGTTTATCGCATCCAAAATAAGATAAACCTTTCAACAGGAAAGATCAGTTTAGGCATAATTCTTTTCATTATTCCTTTTACTTTTATTGGTTTTGCTAATTTAGTGAAAGTTTTATATCCCTTATATGGTGTATTAAATTTGTATGTCTTATCTATATTGATTCTCTATCCTTTTCAAAAAACAAGGTAAATAATATAATGAAAAGAAACATAATTAATCTACCAAATGTGGTGATCAAAATGGCGATGAAAGAGCAAAAAAATTGGTTTTATTTCTTTGCAAAGGCTATTTTAAAACCAGTCTTAAAAATATATAATAGGGTAACTGTTCATGGCACAGATCAAATTCCAACCAGTGGTTCACTTATTTTCGTTGCTAATCACGTAAGTATTTTAGATCCAGTTTATATTGGCCTGGATTTTAAGAAAATTAGGTGCATTTCCTGTTAAAAGGGATCAGAAAGGGTATTATCAAATGTAAAAGAAGAGATCAATCATATGGCAAAACAATCAAAATAATATTTTAAAGAAGGAGAGATCTATTTGAGATTCGGATTTTCGCTAAGTCAATTAGATGGAATCGATATAAAATCATTTTGGGACACGATCAGAATGAAGCTATTAGATATCGATTTGTGGGTTGATATTTTCTGGACTTTTGTTCAGATTCTTTTTATTTGGATTCTAGCAAAGCTTTTAATCAAGTTAACAGGCAAGATTATAGAAAAGTTTATTATTAGAAAACCTAGATCAAGTTTTAAAGTAGATGAAAGAAGAACAAAAACACTAGGTATTCTTATACAAAACATTGTAAAATATACCATTAATTTCTTAGCTATTCTTATGATTCTGGGAAAGGTCGGGTTTAATTTAGGACCAATTCTAGCAGGAGCTGGAATATTAGGACTAGCTATCGGTTTTGGTGCACAAAGTTTGGTAAAAGACGTGATTACAGGTTTTTTTATTATATTTGAAGATCAGTTCGCTGTTGGAGATTATATTACAACTGGGAATTTTTCAGGAACTGTTGAAGAAATAGGGTTACGCATAACAAAGATTCGCAACTGGACGGGAGAACTTCATATTATTCCCAATGGAACCATTTCTGAAGTGACAAATTATTCAACACATAATTCAGTCGCTGTCGTTGATGTTGGTATAGCATACGAAGAAGAAATTGATCATGTGATTTCTGTATTGGAAAAATTATTAGCAAATACGTATAAAGAAATGAACGAAATGGTCAAACCACCGGAAATTCTTGGAGTTCAAGAATTAGGGGCATCAGAAGTTGTCATTCGTGTCATTGCTGAAACTAAACCTATGAATCATTATGCGGTTGCTCGTAAATTAAGGGCAAAAATTAAAAATGGATTTGACCAAGCAGGGATTGAAATTCCTTATCCAAGATTAGTCACTTTTCAAAAAACAAAGGGGTGAACTAAAATGGAAAAGAAACAATTTGATTTAAACGATATCGTAGAAATGAAGAAACCACATCCTTGTGGAACCAATGCATGGAAAGTGATCCGAATGGGGATGGATATACGCATTAAATGTACAGGCTGTAATCATAGTGTGCTCATCCCACGCAGAGAGTTTGAGAGAAAATTAAAAAAGGTGGTTCAAAAGGGAGAAAAAGAGGAGTAAGTAAAGACGAGTAAGTGAAGAGGAGAAACGGAAGATGGGAAAACAGTGGAGAACAGCTTGTCCGTTAAATTGTTTTGATGTTTGTGGATTTATTGTAACAATTGATAATAACCAAGTGGTTCGTATCGAAGGCGACCCTGATCATCCAATTACGAAGGGGAACATTTGTGGCCGGGGGAAGATGATTAAAGATCGAATATATGATAAAAGTAGAATTTTATATCCATATAAAAAGGTTGATGATAAATTTATTCGTATTTCTTGGGAGCAAGCATTAAATGAAATCAGTGAGAAAATGCTCCAAATAAAAAAGGAATATGGTCCAACAGCCATTCTTCACAGCTATGATTATTCCTCTAGCGGTTTATTAAAGGAATTAGACAAACGTTTCTTTAATTATTTTGGTGGCATGACAGAAACCGTTGGTAGTCTTTGTTGGGGGGCTGGAATCCAGGCTCAAACTTATGATTTTGGGAATTCATTAAGTCATGCTATTGAGGATGTGTTCAATGCCAAAACAATCGTGGTTTGGGGTAGGAATGTTACATCGACAAATATGCATCTTTATTCCTTTATTCAAGAGGCAAAAAGTAATGGTACTTCATTGATCGTCATAGATCCACTTAAAAATGGGATTGCTAAGAAAGCAGATCTGCATGTTCCTATTCGTCCTGGAATGGATGGGATGTTAGCATTCACCTTGAGTAAAATTATCATCGACAATGGCTGGCATGACAAAGAATTTATCCAACAACATACAATAGGTTTTGAACACTTTGTAAAAGAAATTCAAACCATCGATATTGAATACATTTCCAAGGAAATAAATGTCGATATAGAGATGATCCAAAAATTAGCTTATGTATATACTCAACAAAAGCCAGTGATGACGTTTCTTGGTTTAGGCATGCAAAGATATGCAAATGGGGGAAATACCATTCGAGCGATTGATGCATTAGTTGCTTTATCCGGTAATATTGGTATATCTGGTGGAGGGGTTAACTATGCAAATTTAGCTGTGGGTAGAAGCTTTAACTGGGCAGAATTACTTGAAGAAGAGAAAAGGGAAGCGTATCGTACCTTCACAAGACCTACACAGGCAGAAGAAATTTTAGCTGCCAATGATCCACCTATTAAGATGATGTTTATTACAAGAAGCAATGTAGTTACTCAATTACCACAAACAGCTCGTACAATGGAAGCTCTGAATAAAGTAGAAATCAAAGTTGTAATTGATATGTTTATGACTGATACTGCGAAAATGGCAGATTATATTCTTCCTTCCACATTTGTTTTTGAAGAGGAGGACATTTATTATGGATCGATGTTCCATCGAGTGATGAGATATGGTCCAAAATTGATTGATCCACCTGGTGAAGCTTGGGCCGACCTAAAGATTTGGACAGAATTGGCCAAAAAATTAAGGCTTGAAGGCTTTGAAAAAACGATTGAAGAATATTTTGAAATTGCACTTCAATCATTAAATGACTATGGAATCGATTTAAAAACATTAAAAGAAAAACAACAAATTGAATTACCTATTCCAGCGATTCCATGGGAGAGTAAAGTATTTGCTACACCTTCAGGAAAGTTTGAGTTTTATTCAGAACAAGCAGAACAAGAAGGATTACCTGCAACGGCAAAAATAATCTATCCAAATGATAGTGTGCAATTACAACCAAAGTTAAAAGAAAAATACCCTTATCATTTGCTAACTATTCATCCTAATCGATCATTACATTCGCAACATCAATTTTTGTTGTATAAGAAAGGAAACAAACCTTTCGTTATGGTTTCAAAAGAAATTGCAGCAAATCGTCATCTAAAAAATGGTGATCCCGTATCAGTCTATAATGACCGTGGAAAAATTGAAGGATTAGTAAAGATTCAAGAGGGTTATCATAGGGACACAATCATGATCGAAGAAGGATATTGGTATGAATTAGGTGGACATGTAAATCAATTAACCTCGAATGGAAAATCCGATATGGGCAATGGTAGCATCTTATATGATTGTGCAGTGATGATAGAGAAAATAGGGTAAGAAAATTTTTATAACACGTAAATGAAGTAATCCGTCATACATCGGTTTAAGATAGGATTACTTTTTTTATATCAAATTGTATTATCATATTATTTAGAACTTTCAGAATCTTTTGTTGACTTTTTGCATAAGATAACGATATATTTAATTCAAAGTAATTATTTTACAAGGAGGTGGTTCTAGGTAAGAGTGCGGTAGTTTGGCCTTATTTATAGACATATAGAACAAAAAGAGATGGAGATTAAAGAGGGAGGTAAGGGTGAATGAAAAATCAGGATCAAATCGATTACACTGCCATTTCAAAATCAGAGACGTTCAAAGAACTGATGAATAAAAAGAAAAAATTTATTGTTCCATTATCTATTTTCTTCTTTATTTTTTATTTTACATTACCGATTATGACCGCCTATTCTAAAGTGCTCAACACCCCTGCGCTAGGAGCCATTACATGGGCTTGGGTTTTTGCTTTTGCCCAATTTGTGATGACTTGGACTTTAGTCACGATTTACGCAAGAAAAGCGACACAATTTGATGATAATGTGAATCGAATCTTAGATAAAGTCTTGAAAAGGGGTGGAATGTAGTGAATACGACAGCATTTGTTCTCTTTTTAGTGATTGTCGGGATTACGCTCGTGATAACCTATTATGCTTCTAAGAGAACCAAAACAACGAGTGAATTCTACACAGCTGGTGGGGGACTAACGGGTTGGCAAAATGGTCTTGCGATTGCAGGTGACTATATGTCTGCGGCTTCCTTTCTAGGAATCGCCGGAGCCATTGCCTTAGGAGGATTTGATGGATTTTTCTATAGTATCGGTTATTTGGTTGCTTATCTGGTTGTTCTTTATATTGTAGCAGAGCCACTACGTAACTTAGGAAAATACACCATGGCAGATATGATTGCAGCACGTTTTAATGATCGTAAAGTACGTGGTTTTGCGGCCTTAAATACCATCTCTATCTCAATTTTCTATATGATTGCTCAATTGGTTGGTGCTGGTGGGTTAATTCATCTGCTTTTAGGACTTAATTATTCTACTTCTGTTCTTATCGTTGGAATACTAATGACCATTTATGTTGTATTTGGCGGAATGCATGCCACTAGCTGGGTACAAATTACAAAGGCTGTGCTTTTAATGGCAGGTACCTTTATTATCTCTTTGATCGTATATGCTAAATTTAACTTTAGCTTCACTAATATGTTTGAACACATGAAAACAGCTACTCCATTAGGGGAAATCTTTTTAAATCCGGGTAATAAGTTTAAGGATCCTATCGATGTTATTTCTTTAAATATGGCATTAGTGTTAGGAACAGCAGGACTTCCTCATATTTTAATTCGCTTTTTTACCGTAAAAGATGCACCTACTGCTCGTAAATCCGTCGTTTATGCGACTTGGTTAATCGGTATCTTCTATGTCATGACGATGTTCCTTGGTTTTGGTGCTGCAGCATTTGTAGGCCATGACAATATCGTTGCTGCTGATAAAGGAGGCAATATGGCTGCTCCATTATTAGCGGAAGTACTTGGAGGAAGCTTCTTATTTGCCTTTGTTTCCGCTGTAGCCTTTGCAACGATCTTAGCGGTTGTCTCTGGCTTAGTTCTATCAGCGGCTTCAGCTTTTGCTCATGATTTTTATGGTCATATCATTCGCCGTGGCCAAGCAACAGAGAAGGAACAGATGTTGGCTGCTCGCTATGCATCGATCGGTGTGGCAGTACTTTCAATTCTTTTAGCATTTTTTGCTCAATCCCTAAACGTATCGTTCTTGGTTGCTTTGGCATTTGCTGTAGCTGCAAGCTCAAACGTACCGGTTATTATCTTTACGATTTATTGGAGAAGATTTAATACAACTGGGGCAGTTACAGGGATGATCGTTGGTTTATTAAGTGCATTACTCTTAATCGCTATCGGACCAAATATATGGAATCCAGAGGCTGGGAAAGCCATTTTGGTAGGGCACCCAATTTTTCCATTAGCTAACCCTGGTATTGTTTCCATTCCTTTAGGCTTTATTGGCGCTTTCTTAGGTACCATCTTATCTTCTAAGAAGGAAGATCCAGCGAAGTATGATGAGATCTTGGTTAAAGCGAATACAGGAATTCATTTAGGAAATGTAGTAGAAAAAGTGGTGGACAAAAAAGTAGGTTAAATCCACAGACTTATATATGGAATCGCTTTCAAAACCATCTTCACTATGATGAAGGTGGTTTTTGATTTGCTTTTTTATAAGAGTGGACTTAAGGCATACTTTTTTTTATACTTAAGAAGTATATATGAAGCATCCTTACAGTACGATGTTCGAATAATCAAGGGGTGAAGGAATAAATGCCATTAACGACTGGAATCGTCGGTTTACCTAACGTAGGGAAATCGACGTTATTTAATGCAATTACTCAAGCAGGTGCAGAATCTGCTAATTATCCATTTTGCACCATCGATCCGAACGTTGGTGTGGTAGAAGTGCCTGATGAAAGATTACAAGTATTAGCTGATATGGTAAATCCTAATCGAATCGTGCCTACTGCCTTTGAATTTGTAGATATTGCTGGATTAGTAAAAGGGGCTTCACGCGGTGAAGGTTTAGGAAACAAATTTTTGTCCCATATCCGTGAGGTTGATGCGATCGCCCATGTGGTTCGTTGTTTTGAAGATGAGAACATTACCCATGTAGCAGGACAAGTAGATCCAATTAGCGATATTGAAACCATCAATTTAGAATTGATATTGGCCGATTTAGAAACCGTGGAAAAGCGGTTGGAACGGACAAAGAAGAATCTAAAAAGTGGTGAAAAGAAATTTCAATTGGAATATGAAGTGGTTGAAAGGATTCAAAAGGCTTTAGAAAGTGAAAAACCAGCAAGAAGTGTAGAGTTGGATGAAGATGAGAGAAGTTTGATTAAAGACCTTCATCTTCTTACAATGAAACCAGTCTTATATGTAGCAAATGTAAGTGAAGATGATGTGAGTAACTTTGACCAAAATCCTTATGTGCAAAAGGTAAAGGAATATGCAAATCATGAAGGAGCAGAAGTGATTGTAATCAGTGCAAAAGTAGAATCAGAAATCGCTGAGCTTGAAGGAGAAGATAAGCAGTTATTTTTACAAGAATTAGGACTGAATCAATCAGGATTAGATCGTTTGATTCAAGCTGCTTACAAGTTGCTTGGTTTAATCACCTATTTTACTGCAGGGGTTCAAGAGGTCAGAGCTTGGACGATTAAAAAGGGAACAAAAGCCCCCCAAGCTGCAGGAGTGATTCATAGTGATTTTGAACGGGGTTTCATCAGAGCTGAAGTCGTGGGTTATGAGGATTTAGTTGCTTCAGGTTCAATGAATCAAGCAAAGGAAAAAGGCCTCCTACGTTTAGAGGGGAAAGATTATGTAGTAAAAGATGGAGATGTCATGCACTTTAGATTTAATGTATAATCCTAAATTACATTTGCTATAGGCAGATAAATATGATAAAATTTAAAAATGCGAGTTCTATGACCTCGCTCCTTGCCCTATAGAGAAATAGGGCCGTTAAGTCCAGAAGGAGGTGAATCTGATGCGTAAATACGAAGTGATGTATGTATTACGCCCAGACCTTGAGCAAGAAGCTACTAAAGAATTAGTGGAAAAGTTCCAAAGCTTAATTACTAATAATGGTGGCGAAATTGAAAAGCAAGAGGAAATGGGTAAGCGTCGCTTAGCATACGAAATTAAAGGATATCATGAAGGTTACTATGTTTTAGTAAACTTCCAATCCGAACCAAGTGTAGTTGCTGAGTTAGATCGCGTATTAAAAATCACTGATGGTGTTATCCGTTTTCTGATCGTTAAGGACGTTAAATAGGTTTAAGGGGGAATTATAATGTTAAACCGTGTCATCTTAATTGGACGACTAACACGAGACCCTGAATTAAGATATACTCCAAGTGGAGTAGCAGTCTCAACTTTTACCCTTGCGGTGGATCGTAATTATACCAACCAGCAAGGACAAAGAGAGGCCGATTTTATCAATATTGTTACATGGAGAGGGCTTGCAGAGAACGTAGCGAACTATTTAAAGAAGGGCCGCCTAACTGCTGTTGAAGGTCGTATCCAAACCCGCCATTATGATAATAATGAGGGTAAACGAGTATACGTAACCGAGGTAGTAGCGGATAATGTTCGTTTTCTAGAATCGTCTAACAATCCAAAAAATGATCCGTTTACTTCAGGATTTAATCAAAATGACCGGTATGATAAAGGACAAGACCCCTTTGCTGATGACGGAAGTCCTATCGATATATCAGATGACGATCTACCATTTTAAATTTACCTTTCAGTTAAAGGAGGGAATAAGATGGCTCGCAAACAACGTGGCGGAAAACGTCGTAAAGTATGTTACTTTACTGTGAATAAAATCACTTACATTGACTATAAAGATGTAGATTTGCTAAAGAAGTTTATCAGTGAACGCGGTAAAATTTTACCTCGTCGTGTAACTGGTACTTCTGCTAAATATCAACGCCAATTAACAGCTGCAATTAAACGTGCACGTCAAATTGCTTTACTTCCATTTACTACTGAATAATGTTACTATTTTTTATAGGCAGTTTTGCTTGATAGCAAACTGTCTTTTTCAATATCTATGGGTAATTTGTCTTTCATTGTAATGGAATCAACCTTTTGGAAGGAAAAAGAAATCTTTTTGTTGAAGTATATAAGATTGAGAATTAAACTGAGGTTGTGGATGAAAGGAGTAGATTTTCTTGGACAAGTCCAGCAACATGCACATCGCTAAGAATTTGAAAGTGATGGAATGGCTAAAGGCTGAAATTATTGAACGAGTTGGTGGATTGTTTAAAGGTTTATTTCATGGCAATGAATCCTATATTATAGATAGTATGGCTGGATTATTAATTGCTGTTTATGTACTTGCAAGAAGAATTGGTATTCCCTTCCACCAAATTGATTCAGCAGTGATGGAAAAGTTACATAATCATCAAAAAGAGGGACACGAAATAGAGGAATGGTATGGAGACCTCTCTATTTTGGAACAATATATGAAAAAACGCTAAGAGGTGTTGTTTTTGCGGAATTTAAAAGGAATGGTAGAAGGTTCAATTATCACAGGGATATCTCTAATCTTTCTTCTACTGTCTATGTATACGCCAATCGGAATTATGCAATTCTTTATGCCAATTCCTTTCATCATCTATGGATACCGCCATGGCTTGAAACAAGGAATATGGGTCATCCTAATCAATATCGCTTTATCTTTTTTTATTGGTCAATTTTTTGGTTTAGTTTTTGTGTTTTTTGCTGGAACCATAGGTATCGTAATGGGTGTATTATATAAAGGAGACCATGCTTTACCAGCTATTATTGGTGGGGTAATCACTACATTAGTTAATTTTATTATTGGTTTAACCATTTCAAGTCAATTATTTGGAATCGATCTTGTAGAACAATTTAAAACGCTCATGCGATCATCTTTAGAAACAGTCAAGAATATGGGTAGTGTTCTTGGAAGTCAGGAACAAATCAATCAAACTTTTGAAATGTATCATCGATTCATAGATATGATCGATTTAATACTACCTGTTTTGTTGATTAACTCAGCGATAATTATTGTACTTTTTAATCATTTTTTTGCAGTTAAAATCATGAAAAGATTGGGTACGCCAATACCACAACTTCCTCCGTTTAGAGAATGGAGATTTCCTAGAAGTATTGTTTATTATTATATACTTACCATGATTGCATTAAGCATAAAATCAGTTTATGAAATCAATACATTAAAAATAATCGTTAGTAATTTGTATCCAATATTGCAAATGCTTCTTTTGGCTCAAGGGCTATCTTTTCTCTTCTTTTTAGCTCATATGAAAGGCTTTAAGAAGGGCATTCCTATTATCGTTTCTATTGTGGCAATATTAAATCCTTTTTTATCACAAATTTTGATCATATTAGGGATGGTAGACCTAGGTTTCCATTTAAGAAATAAGCTTAAAGTTTAGGGGCTGATTTTCAAATGCCTAATTTCTTATTAAATCGTTGGCATGGATTCCATGTCATTTTCACTTTTATTTTTAGTCTTATATTACTTGGATTTTTAGCTTATTATCATTGGTTATTTGCTGCCATTGGTAGTCTGGTTTTATTTGGATTAGTTTATTTTACCTATTTGGCTGAGCTTCACTTTAAAAAAGAATTGAATCAATATATCGCTACGCTCTCCCATCGTATCCAAAAGGTTGGGGTTGAAGTCTTGCAACAGATGCCTATTGGAGTTTTACTATTTAATGAAGAAGGCAAAATAGAATGGCACAATTCATATCTCCTAGAGATCACTGGTGAAAAAGATCTGATTGGGAAAAAAGTCTCTGAAGTATTTTCGACAATTAATTTAGAAGAATTAAATGTAAAGAAAGATATTCATTATCAAGACAAGATTTATGAAGTTGAGTTTCGTAAGAATGAAAGACTTATCTTTGTAATGGATGTGACAGAATATAAGAATCTCCAATCTCAATATAAGGACGAACAACCGGTCTTTGGAATAATCCACCTAGACAATTTTGATGAGGTATCACAAGGAATGGATGATTTAAATCGTAGTCTATTGCTTACCAATATCACAAGTACAATCAATGATTGGGCTTCTAAATTGGGGATTTATATTAGAAGATATACTTCAGATAAGTTTTTTATTGTAACCACACAAAAGGTATTGGAACAAATGGAGAAATCTCGTTTTGATATTTTAGATATTGTACGTGAAATGACAGAGGATAACAAAATTCCATTTACATTAAGTATTGGAATTGGCGCAGGGGCAAGTTCGTTAATTGAGATCGGACAAATGGCTCAATCCAGTTTAGATATTGCATTAGGCCGTGGTGGAGATCAAGCGGCGGTCAAAGTAGGGGAACGTTTATCTTTTTATGGTGGAAAATCTAATGCTGTTGAGAAACGAACAAGGGTTAGAGCGAGAGTAATCGCTCATGCTCTTAAGGATTTGATTCAAGAAAGTGACATAGTCTTAATTATGGGGCACAAAACTCCTGACATGGATGCAATCGGTGCTTCAATAGGCATTTTAAAAGCTGTGCGGGTGAATGATCGGAAAGGTTATGTAGTCTTAGACCAGCCTAATCCTTCGATTGAAAAATTATTAGATGAAGTTTCTCATCATAAAGAGTTACCTCAATATTTCTTAACACCAGAAAAAGCATTAAGCATGGTATCGTCAAGAACCTTACTTATTATGATTGATACCCATAAACCCTCTATGACGATCGAGCCTAGATTGGTTGAAAAGATTGATCGGGTTGTGGTGATCGACCATCATCGCCGTGGAGAAGAATTTGTTGAAGATCCAGTCCTTATTTATATTGAACCCTATGCCTCTTCCACTAGTGAACTTGTAACAGAATTGCTTCAGTATCAAAAAGATAAGTTTTCTATGGATCCATTAGAGGCAACTGCATTACTTGCAGGGGTAGTGGTTGATACAAAAGGGTTTGGCTTCAGAACAGGTTTTAGAACTTTTGATGCAGCTTCATTTTTAAGGCGAAATGGAGCAGACCCCATATTAGTTCAAAAACTTTTAAAAGAAGATATCGAGCAATATATTCAAAAGGCAGAATTAGTAAAAAGGGCTAGGATTGTTTTTGATAATATCGCAATCGCTGTAGCTGAAGGGAAAAACGATCAATTGATGATTGCTCAAGCTGCAGATACGTTATTAAACATGAGTGGTATTTTTGCGTCTTTTGTTATTAGTGTTCGCACCGATGGCCTTACCTCAATTAGTGCACGTTCATTAGGACAAGTAAATGTACAATTAATAATGGAAAGAATGGGAGGCGGTGGCCATCTAACAAATGCTGCTGCTCAGTTAGAAGGAGTTACCGTTGAAGAAGCAGAAACAAGATTGATAGAGGTATTACAAACATATCAACAAGAAGGAGGATTAACCATATGAAAGTGATCTTGCTAAAGGATGTAAAAGGACAAGGGAAAAAAGGTGATATTAAGGAAGTATCTGATGGATACGCTAGAAATTTTTTGATAGCTAAAGGATTAGCCAAAGAAGCGACAACAGGTAATGTAAAAGAGTTAGAAGCTCATAAACAAAGTGAACTAAAAAGAAAAGCGGATGAATTAACAAATGCAAAGAAATTGGCAGAGGAACTAGAGAAAATAACGATTACTATTCCCTCTAAAGCAGGTGAGGGCGGTAAATTGTTTGGTGCAATTACAACAAAACAGATCGCAGACCAATTAAAAAAGCAAAATATAAACATTGATAAAAGGAAAATTTTATTAGATGAACCGATTCGTCATTTAGGTTATACTCAAGTATTGATAAAACTTCATCCAGAAGTAACTGCAACGATTAAAGTACAAGTTGTCGAAGAAAAATAGAGACTAAGATAGAGGGGAACTCTCATGAGTGAACTTTTTTTAGATCGAATTCCACCGCAAAATGTGGAAGCGGAACAGGCTGTTTTAGGTGCAATTCTATTAGAAAAAGAAGCGCTAATCACCGTTATGGAGATTCTATCACCTGATGATTTTTATCGTAGTGCTCATCAAAAGATCTATCGATCTATGATCGAGTTATCTGAAATGGGTGAACCTGTTGATCTGATTACGTTAACTGCGGATCTACAAACTAAAAAGCTGCTAGAGGAAGTAGGGGGTGTTTCTTATCTTACAGACCTTGCAAATGCAGTACCGACAGCAGCCAATGTTGAATATTACGCCAAAATTGTTGAAGAAAAAGCAATTTTAAGGCGATTGATCCGTGCAGCAACGGAAATTGCAAGCACTGGTTATATTGGCAGTGATGATATAGGAGAAATCATAGGAGATGCAGAAAAACGTATCCTAGAGATTTCACAAAAACGATCAAAAGATGGATTTATTCCGATTAAGGACGTATTGATGGAAACGTTGGATCGTATTGAATTCTTGCACCATCATAAAGGAGATATCACAGGGATTCCATCTGGGTTTACAGATTTAGATAAAATGACATCTGGCTTTCAGAAATCTGATTTGATTATCCTAGCAGCTAGACCTAGTGTGGGGAAAACCGCATTTGCTTTAAATGTAGCTCAGAATGTGGCGGCAAGGGCAAAGGAAGTTGTTGCGATCTTTAGTTTGGAGATGTCAGCTAGTCAGCTCGTCCAAAGGATGATTTCTGCAGAGGGAAATATTGATGCTCACAAATTGCGTACTGGTATGATGGAAGAGCACGACTGGCAAAAGTTGACGATGGCCATGACTACCTTGTCTGAAGCACCAATATATATTGATGATTCTCCAGGTGTGACGGTCTACGACATCCGTTCCAGATGTAGAAGATTAAAAGTGGAAAAAGGGTTAGGCCTTATTGTCATTGACTATTTGCAATTGATCCATGGCCGTGGCAAATCTGATAATCGCCAACAGGAGATCTCGGAGATTTCTAGACAGCTTAAAGGGATTGCTAGGGAACTAAATGTTCCAATTATCGCATTATCCCAGTTAAGTCGTGCAGTAGAACAAAGACAAGATAAAAGGCCAATGTTATCAGATATCCGTGAATCTGGTAGTATTGAGCAGGATGCAGATATTGTTGCTTTTTTGTATCGCGATGATTATTATAATCCGGAAACAGAAAAACAAAATATTATCGAAATTATTATAGCTAAACAAAGAAACGGACCGGTTGGTAAAGTAGAATTGGTATTCTTAAAGAATTTTAATAAATTCGTAAATTATGCTAAAGAACAACATAATGAAGAATAAAAACGAAATAAACAAGAAAAATAAGTGAAGGATTCTTTCTATTTTCCAGAAGAGTTTCCTTCGTTTTTTTTATCAAAATCATTTAAAACGTTAACAAAATGAAGCAAAAATACGAATAATAATATATATATTTAATTAAATGGTCGTATTTGTCGTTGACAAGGGGAATAAGCATTGCTAAACTTTATATGTATTGAAATACGACTTTTAAAGGACAAAAAACTGGAGGTGTTTCCATGTCTACTGTCGTTGTAGTAGGAACACAATGGGGAGACGAAGGAAAAGGAAAGGTTACCGATTATCTAGCTGAAAAAGCGGAAGTTGTTGCAAGGTATCAAGGTGGGAATAATGCAGGTCATACGATCACAATTGATGGAAAGAAATTTAAGCTGCATCTTATACCATCTGGGATTTTTTATAGTGATAAAATATGTGTGATTGGCAATGGAATGGTGATTGACCCCAAGGCATTAGTCCAAGAACTTAACTATATTCATGAACAAGGATTTAGTACAAAGAATTTAAGAATTAGTAATCGTGCGCATGTGATCATGCCTTACCATATTAAGTTGGATCTTGTAGAAGAAGAAAGAAAAGGTAGTAACAAAATCGGAACAACGGGTAAAGGAATTGGACCCGCATATATGGACAAAGCGGCTAGAGTTGGGATTCGTATCGCTGATTTGTTAGATGAACAGGAATTTGAAAAAAAATTAAGAAGGAATCTTGAAGAGAAAAACCGTCTATTTGAAAAATTTTATGAAACAGATGGGTTTAAAGCAGAGAAAATTTTAGAGGAATATGCGATATATCGTGAAATCATCAGACCTTACGTGGTTGATACTTCTGTCGTTTTAAATGATGCCATTGACCAAGGGAAAAGGGTATTATTTGAAGGAGCCCAAGGGGTTATGCTTGATATTGACCAAGGTACTTACCCATTTGTCACTTCATCTAATCCTGTGGCAGGTGGAGTGACGATTGGTTCTGGTGTAGGTCCAACAAAAATTCATCATGTTGTAGGTGTTGCAAAAGCCTATACGACTCGTGTTGGCGATGGGCCATTTCCTACTGAATTGAATAATGAAATAGGTGATCGAATTCGTGAAGTCGGCAACGAGTATGGAACAACGACAGGAAGACCTAGACGAGTAGGCTGGTTTGATAGTGTGGTTGTAAGACATGCTCGACGTGTTAGCGGAATTACCGAGTTATCTTTAAATTCAATTGATGTATTGACAGGTATTCCTACATTAAAAATTTGTAAAGCATATAAGTATAACGGAGAAATCATTGAGGAGTTCCCCGCCAATTTAAGGGTGTTAGCTGAATGTGTGCCTGTTTATGAAGAGCTACCTGGATGGGATGAAGATATTACCGGTGTTCGTAATTTAAATGACTTACCAGTAAATGCTCGTCATTATATCGAACGAATTTCCCAACTCACTGGAATCCCTATTGCCATCTTCTCAGTAGGGCCAAATCGAGAACAAACAAATATGATAAAAGGCGTATTTGCATAGGCCATCTATTTTTTTCAATATGATCATAGAACCCACAAAAGGAATCGCAATAGTTTTTAAAGAAGCCATCACTTTTGTGGGTTTTTAATTCTGAAAGTTGGATTTGTAGAATAAAGAATCTTTTTGAAAAATGTGCAAAAAAGGTTGCATATTAATTTCTATCGTGGTAATATATTTTTTGTGTCCAAGAGGACAAGTTGTGAGCCATTAGCTCAGCAGGTAGAGCACCTGACTTTTAATCAGGGTGTCACAGGTTCGAATCCTGTATGGCTCACCATTTTTATGCGTATGGCCCGTTGGTCAAGTGGTTAAGACACCGCCCTTTCACGGCGGTAACAGGGGTTCGAATCCCCTACGGGTCACCATACGGGACTAGCTACGCGTCGGAATCCCGTTAGCTTTGCGATTTTAATGTTTTTTTATAATAAGGTTCGGTAGCTCAGTCGGTAGAGCAGAGGACTGAAAATCCTCGTGTCGGCGGTTCGATTCCGTCCCGAACCACCATAAAATGATATACTTTCCGCTTTCCCTACTTTAATAAGTAGGTTTTTCTATTTTCTGAAACATAAACTCAAGTCATTCCGTTATATTTTTTGATGATGTTTTCTACCTGAGGAGCTTGATCCTCATTCATTACAATGGTTAGTAAAATGTTCGGTGGTATCGCAGTTCTATTACCATCTGCCATTCCACTTGCACTGACATCTGCCGCAGCTAGTACTTCTGCGTTATCATTTACTAATGAACCTAATGTTAAATCAGTTAAACTGTCAAATCGACTTGTGATGGGATTTACCTGATCATTTAATTGGTCTCCAGGATAAAAAGCTATTCGATCTACTTGGGTTTCAATTGAATTGTATTGCTGTAGCTCGCTTGCCGCTTTTTGTGCATCTTCAACAGATCGAAAATAAGCCAATATATTTCTTTGGTTCATCATTTTGCCTCCCTTCAAATATAGTGTATATAGAATGCTTGAAGAGCATACATTTTACTAGTGTTCTAAAAATGTTCAGATTTTTCCACTTGAAGTGACAAGCTATATTATGGTAAATTTGAACATATGGAGGCTTTAAAACATGCCGATGTGGCTCAGCTGGTAGAGCAGCTCATTCGTAATGAGCAGGTCGTGGGTTCGAGTCCCATCGTCGGCTCCACTTTAAAAATAGGACATTCTTATGTGAGAGAGAGAAAAAAAACTCCATAAAAAGGAGGTTGTCATGGCGACGTTCAATGATAAATTTACCGATTTTAAAGGTAAATTCCAAAAGGACTTAACCAAGGCTAGTAATTGGGGAAAAACAATAGTTCAGACCGTACAACAATATATTCAATCAAATAAGAAAAGATCAATCATCATTGGTTCAATTACAGGCACAATTCTTATGACTACCCTTTTTGGTGTAGGCTATTATCAGGCAAATGCCGTAAATCTTTATCACGTCTATTTAGATGGTAAAGAAGTTGGGGTTGTTAATAATAAAGAAGTAGTTGAACAATGGAAAGAGCAAGTTTTAAAGCAAGCCCAGAATACATATAGCACGATAACATTAAATTTTGGAAATAAGATTACATATCAGGAAGAGAAGAAATTTAAAGGCCAGTTTGATAACGCTAAGACTTTAAGTGCTCTAAAAGATGCCTTCTCGATTCAAGCGACAGCTGTTGAACTCGTAGTGAATGGAAAAGTAGTTGGATATGTAAAAGATCAAAAAACAGCAGATTTAATACTTGAGCAAATCAAACAGCCTTTTCTTCCAAACAAGAATAAAGATAAAGTAAAAGCAGCTTCTCTTGATGGAAACAATCAACAAATTAGAAAGCTAGATCAAATTCAAATTAAAGAAGAAGTTGTTACCAAAGAGGTTAAAGTAACACCAGCAGAAATTTTATCTGCAGAAGATATGGTGACATTGTTAAAACAAGGAACCTTAGAACAGAAAAAATATATTGTGAAACAAGGAGATACACTTTCTGGAATTGCCCAACAATTTGGCATCACGACGAAACAGATATATCAATTGAATCCTAATATTAAAGGTGAATTCATCAATATTGGTGACGAAGTGATTGTTACAGCCAAAACTCCGCTTGTTACTGTTCAAACAAAAGAAACAGTGATCAATCAAGAAAGAATTCCTTACAAAGTGGTTTATCAAAAGGATTCATCGATGTACTCAAACCAAACAAAAGTGGTACAACAAGGTTCCGATGGTAAGAAAAGTGTGGAATACTCGATATTGAAGGAAAATGGAGTAACCACGCAAAAAACAATTCTAAAAGAAACGGTTATTTCTGAAGCAAAAGATAAAATTGTGAAGAAGGGTACTAAAATTGTTTCTTCACGTGGTTCTGGTACATTATTATGGCCAACAGTAGGAGGAATTATTACCAGTAAGTACGGTTCAAGATGGGGTAGGACTCATGAAGGAATCGATATATCTGGAGTAAGTAATCGTACGATCAAAGCAGCAGATAGTGGAAAAGTCGTTTTTGCTGGTTGGAATGGTGCTTACGGTAAAGCTATTATCATTGATCATGGAAATGGTATGAAAACCCTATACGGCCATTTAAGCCAGATCATGGTCTCTAGTGGAGATAAAGTAGCAAAAGGCCAGCAGATCGGTGTAATGGGAAATACGGGACGTTCTACAGGAACCCATTTACATTTTGAAGTATTGGTCAATGGCAGCAATAGAAACCCATTAAATTATGTAAGAAGATAATCCCGTAAACTAAGGTAGGTTATGTTCAATCAAGGACAAACCTACCTTTTTTTTATGCTGAAGAAAGTATAAATTTCTTCCAGAAGTACCCTTCTCTCCTTAATCTTTATTCATAGAAGGGTGTCTCATAGAAGGGTGTCACATTTATGGTTTTTTTGTTGTGGTTTTCTATGTATTCAGATTGATATACCTTGTGATAAACTTAAATAGATAAGGTTAGAGACAAGGGGGATACGGGGTGAAGTATCGAATTTTAATTGTTGAAGATGAACGGCCAATCTCAGATATTTTAAAATTTAGTTTTGAAAAGGAAGGTTATGAGGTCCTTACCGCTTTTGATGGTTTTGAGGCAATTCAAAAGGTAAGGGATCATCATCCAGATATTATTTTATTAGATATCATGTTACCTGGCAAAGATGGATTAGAGGTTTGCAAGGAAGCAAGAACTCTTACAGATAAACCAATCATTATGCTAACAGCAAAGGATACAGAAGTAGATAAAGTGCTTGGTTTAGAAATGGGTGCAGATGATTATGTAACAAAACCTTTTTCTAATAGAGAGTTAATTGCACGGGTGAAAGCAAATTTAAGAAGAGTCTATTCTTTAGACCAAGCCAATCATCAAGCTCAACAAATACAAATTGGGGAAATTACTATTTATCCATCTACTTATATCGTAAAGAAAATAGAAATGATTATAGAATTAACCCACCGGGAATTTGAACTTCTATATTATTTAGCAAAACATGTTGGACAAACTTTAACCAGAGAGCATTTACTACAGGCTGTATGGGGTTACGACTATTTTGGGGATGTCCGTACTGTAGATGTAACGATTAGAAGATTACGGGAAAAGATTGAAGATGACCCTGGCCGACCAGCCTATATTATTACGAGAAGGGGATTGGGTTATGTATTACGTTATCCATCCGAAAAGGAGTAGTTTCCTTTGAAAGGTTGGAAGTTTTTTCAAAGTATTCAATGGAAATTGGTTGTGATTTATCTCTTACTTATTCTAATATCGATGCAAATTATAGGAATCTATTTTATTCGATCTTTAGAGAGTTATTATTTAGATAATTTTAATGAAACTTTTGCAACGCAGGGAAATTTATTAGCGGTAAACCTTGAAAGATATTTAACAGAGGATGGGAAAACAGAGGCAGAGAAAAGAGCAGATATTGACTATTTAGTAGATAATTTATTTGCGTTAAATGGCGTTGATGTCTCGATTATTGATAGTAATGGTGTAATTTTAAGTTCTACGGAGAAGGTTAGTCCAAGCATTATCGGGCAAAAAATTTATCAAACAGAAGTGAATCGGGCATTATTAGGTACAAGAGATGAAGCGATTCGGATTGATACCAAGACAGGACATCGTACCAAATATTTAGCTCTGCCTATAAAGCAGGGTAATAATGTACTTGGTGCTGTATTCATGAAAGCCTCGATTGAGGGAGTATATGATACGATTTATCGGATCAGTAATATTTTAATGACAGCAACACTTATTGCCTTATTATTTACAGCATGGCTAGGTTTTATTTTATCTAGAACGATTACAAAGCCAATTAAAGATATTACTACTCAAGCGGTTTCACTAACAAAAGGGGATTTTAATCAAAGAGTTAAGATATATGGGGATGACGAAATTGGCCGTTTAGCAGATACCTTTAATAAGATGGCGGTTAGATTAAAAGAAGCTATCGACCAAAATGAAGAGGAAAAAGAGAAGTTCGCCTCGATTCTAAGCCATATGAGTGATGGGGTTATCGCTACAAATGCTCATGGGAGGATCATCGTTGTTAACCAAAGAGCATTGGAGATTATTGGGTTTTCTGAAAGTGAAGTTATCGAAAAACAGATCAATCAACTATTTTCTCTACATTCTTTCCCCCCTGCAAAAGAGGAAGAAAGTATGATTGTAGATTATGAAGTTGAAAACGAACATAAGGCATTAAAAATGACATTTAACAAGATTCATCGGATTAACCGTGGGGAAATTGGCATGATTATCGTACTACAGGACGTAACAAAGGAACAAAAATTGGAACAGATACGTAAGGACTTCGTGGCAAATGTTTCTCATGAGCTAAGAACCCCTTTAACCACAATAAAAAGTTATCTTGAGGCTTTAGAAGATGGAGCTGTTGAAGACATTGAACTCTCACATCGATTTATCAAAGTAGCTAGCCATGAAACAGATCGGATGATTCGTTTAGTTAGTGATTTATTACATCTTTCTCACTTAGATGATCAACAAACAAAGCCTAACAAAACATTGGTTTCTGTTAAGGAGATGATTGAAGATGTCATTGATCGTTTTTCATTTCAATCTAAACAAAGATCAATCGATTTGTCTTCCCATCTCCCTGAGTATTTGCCAACGGTTGAATTAGATCGTGATCAGATTGATCAAGTATTGGATAATTTAATATCAAATGCCCTTAAATATACCAAAGAAGGCGGAGAAATCATTGTATCAGCAAGATTAAAACATCATGATTTAATCATTGAGGTAGTAGATACGGGAATTGGTATCTCGAAAAAACATCTATCTAGACTCTTTGAACGTTTTTATCGGGTTGACAAGGCAAGATCAAGAGAAATGGGTGGAACAGGCCTTGGTTTAGCCATTGCTAAAGAGATCGTTAAAGCACATGATGGAGATATTATGATTGAAAGTGAAGTAGACAAAGGAACAAGAGTTATTGTTACGATTCCAGTCTCGAAGTAAAGGAGGTCAGGAAGTGAAAGAGCGAATTAAATCAATAATATTATTTGTTTTAGTAGCCAATAGTTTATTTCTAACATGGTTCCTGATCTTTTATAGTCCTAATAATGAGAAAGAATCTCCTTCAGAATATGTACCTAGATTAACCTTTGGCCAAGAATTAGATGTAAAGCAAATGATTCGGCCAAAGCAAATTATCTACCATCTTGGGGAAAATTCTCATTCACTCTCCAATACAGATAGTGAAGATTTTAAACAATTAGAAGCTGATTTTGATCATTGGTCTTTTTACGAAATTACTTCAATTTCAGAGCCTATAGATTGGACTAAAATGATAGAAGTGGAGCAAGGTATAGAGATTGTTTTTCCTTTTTCACTTCCTAACTCTGTCTTATCATCTCTTTATAAGATATCGACTACGATGTATCTTGATCAAATCAATCGCTTATGGTTAGTGTTAGACCAAAATGAAAAGGTGATTGTCTATTTTATCTCAGATCAAAAAGATAAAGTGTATCAAGCAGAAACTTCAATCTCTAGTAAAAAGCTTTCCAAATACATTGCTAGTGGAGTAAACCAACCAAGGTATTCATATTATTGGGCGTTTAATAAGGAAAGGAACATCAATACAAAACCCATTTTTTATTTACCTAATGAAGGTCTGGAAATGAAAAAAGTACGTAAATTTATTACACCTGTTTCCATCGAGGATTATATTCAATTGTTATTTATTGATCCAAGCATGGTTAGAAAGGTATATGAATTGGCTAATAAAGAAAGTGTTCTTTATACAGACGGAAGTAGAAGTATGCAATTTTTCCCGAATAATCGGGTATTTTCATATTTTCAGCCGGTAACAGATAATCGAAAACAATTAGATTGGAATAATGATCTTGCTGCTTCTATTCGGTTTGTTAATCAACATGGGGGTTGGGTGGGTCAATATCAACTTGATGATCTTGGCTTTGCTGAAGCCACCAGTCAACCTTATTTCACATTTCAGCAATATGTAGGAGGGTATCCTTTATTAACTAACAAGTACCTCATTGGCGAAATCAATATCCAATTAGTCGATGGAATCGTGAGTAAAGTAGAACAATCGATGACACTTTTAGATCAGGATTTGGACACGAAATATATTAAAACCAGTTCTGGCCCTGAATTATTAAAGAAACTAGAACAGCATAAGATCGATGCCAAAGTAATTACATCGATTGAATTAGGTTATCAGGTTGAAAAAAAGAATGACGTGTTAGAACTTTTTCCCCATTGGAGGGTTCGATATAACCAAAATGACGAAATCACAATACCTGCTTATGAAGGTGGGATGAAATGATGGATTGGGGGAAAACAAAAACCATCTTTATTTTAACCTTTTTGTTTCTTAATCTTTTACTAGGATATCAAATCTATATGAAGCAAAGTCAAAGTATTAACGAATCTCAATGGGATGGAAGTAGCCTGGATGAATTAAGGCAGGCATTAAGCCAACGAAAGATTATTTTAAATGCGACGATTCCTAAAGAAATTTTAGAAATGCATTTCCTTCAAGTGAAAGAAAATCAGTTATCAGAAGGAAAAACATTAGCTAAAGTGAAAATGCCAGTAGAGAACGAGGTAATCGAATCGATAGCGAGAGAGAAAATCGCCAATTTTGAACACTATGAATTAGATGGAGTCGTTTCAACGGGGAACCACCTTGTCTATAATCAGATCAAAGATGGCTTTCCTTATTTCAACGCAAAATTAGAGTTTCAAATCAATCAAGATGGCACAATTCAATATTCACAAAGATATTTTGAAGTTATGAATCAAGGGTCAGATCGACAAGTTGTTTCTTCCTATACAGCACTTCGTACCCTTTTGGATCAACAATTGCTTCCAAGCGAAGCAATAATAACAAAAATCAGACTTGGATATCATGGACAAACTCAACAAACTTCTGTCCAAGTACTGACTCCGGTCTGGAGAATTAGTTATCAAATAGAAGGAAAACGGGATATGATCTTTGTAAACGCATTGACAGGTGCAGTTGAGAAAGCATTAACTTATTAAAAAGAAAGATTAGCGGAGGGTCTATTTTGATAAAATATAGTGTCTTAGCAAGTGGCAGCACTGGAAATTCAATTTATGTTGGAACTGAAAACGTCAATTTCCTGATTGATGCAGGACTGAGTGGTAAAAAAATAGAAGAGGGGTTAGGAAAAATAGGCGTTGATCCCAAAAAAATTGATGGGATTTTGATTACCCATGAACATGATGATCATATTAAAGGAATTGGTGTGCTTGCACGAAAGCACAGTATCCCCTTATATGCCAATGAAAAAACATTTGCCCATTTACCAACCCATGTTGGGAAAATAGAGGAGGAAAGCAAATACATATTTGAAACAGGAGCGGTGAGAGATTTTGCTGATTTACAAATTGAATCTTTCGCCATTTCCCATGATGCTGCGGAGCCAGTTGGTTACCTTTTTCGTCAAGATGAATTTCAAGTAAGTGTCGTTACAGACCTTGGTTATGTGAGTCAAAAGATTAAACAAAAAATTGCCGGCTCCGATGCATTGATTTTTGAAGCGAATCATGATGTAGAAATGCTAAGAATGTCTTCTTATCCTTGGAGTATCAAACAAAGAATTTTAAGTGATGTTGGGCATTTATCTAACGAAGCATCAGGTGAAGCATTATCTGAGATCATATCAGGAGATACCCAAAAAGTATATTTAGCCCATTTAAGTAGAGAAAATAATTTACCTGAATTAGCTAAATTAACCGTAAAGAATATTCTCGAAGACTATGGAATTACAGAACAAGATGTACAATTGATGGACACCTATTTTAATGGACCAACTGCATTAGAGAAAATCATATCCAAAAAAGAAAAGGTTGGATTAAAGTAAATCTTCTAGGATTAAATCAGTCTCTAATTGATGTGTTTTATGAAGAACCTCTTGGCGAGAAATCAAACCTTTTTCGATAAGCAATTCAATAAGGGCTGTTAAAACAAGCATATTTTTATAATCGATTTCTTTTAAATCAGCAAGTTGTGCTATTATATCGACATCTTTTGGCAAAAAATAAGTCTTATTCAAATGAAACACTCCTATCCTCATTTTCGTTTTCTAAGATATATTGATCATTATTACCTACTTCCTAGGAAAATAGACTACATGTGATGGTCAATCTCGTATAAAAATAGTACTATAGAAATAATGGAAAATATCAAGGATGGTGAGAAAAATGGATTTTAATGATGAGGATTTTTATAGCCAAAAAAGAAGGAGAAAAAATGATAGATCGAATTTATTAACGGCTTTTGTTTCTGCAATTATCGGTGGACTTATCGTACTGATGTTGATGCCTACTTTTGTGAATTCAGGAATTATTGATTTGACACCTAAGGGAGGAGTAAATCCTCCATCACAAACAATCAATAATCAAACGCCAACCAATGTAACCAGTGGCAAACAAATTCAAGTTGATGTCAATTCTGCCATTGTTGATGCAACGGAGAAAGTAAAGCCAGCTGTAGTTGGCGTTGTAAATATTCAAAAACAAACTAACTTCTGGACAAATATAACAAAAAGTGTGGAAGCAGGGGTTGGGTCAGGTGTTGTTTTTGATAAACGTAGTGGGAAGGCTTATATCGTCACGAATAACCATGTGATTGAAGGGGCCAATAATGTAGAGGTTGCCCTTGCAGATGGAAAAAGAGTTCCTGCAAAAGTCTTGGGAGCAGATGAATTAACAGACTTGGCTGTCATTTCTATTGATGAAAAATATGCAGATGCGGTTGCAACCTTTGGCGATTCAACAAACTTAAAAGCAGGAGAACCAGCGATTGCAATCGGTAACCCACTAGGTCTTAAATTCTCTCAATCTGTAACAGTTGGGGTCGTTAGCTCACCAAACCGTACCATTGATAAAGATTTAGATGGAGATGGACAACCCGATTGGGAAACAGACGTTATTCAAACAGATGCTGCGATTAACCCTGGAAACAGTGGTGGAGCACTCTTAAATATCAATGGAGATGTGATTGGCATCAATAGTGCCAAAATCGCTGAAAGTGGTGTAGAAGGGTTAGGCTTTGCGATTCCAATCAGCGAGGCCAAACCTATCATTGACCAATTGATTCAATACGGAAAAGTGAAACGTCCATATATGGGAATTACCCAAATTGATCTTCACTCTGTGTCACAAGCAGACCGAGTAAATGTATTGAAATTACCTGAATCTGTAAATGATGGAATAGTGATATATGATGTAAGCCGATTTGGTCCTGCTTACTTAGCTGGATTAAAACGATTAGATGTGATCGTGAAATTAGATGACCAGCCGATTAATAGCTCTAGTGATTTACGTAAGTTTTTATATAAACAGAAAAAAGTAGGGGACAAAATGAAGGTTAGCTTCTATCGAGATGGCAACCTACAATCGATAGAATTAACCTTAACAGAAGTCCCTGATCAGAATCGAAGGTAAATCTGCTCAAGAACAAACGAGATAAAGTAAAACAGCAAAGTCTAATGACAGACTTTGCGTTTTTTTATGGATATTTTCTGACATGTAAGTTTATCTTACGGAACTAGCTTGGATATAATGTTGGAAGATTGGAGGTATGTTGGAGTATGCAAATTACGGTTATCGGTATTGGCAAGTTAAAGGAAAAATATTTGATCCAAGGGATTGAAGAGTATAAAAAACGATTATCCGCATATACCAAGGTTCAAATCATCGAATTAGCCGATGAGAAAGCGCCAGAAAACTTAAGTGAAGCAGAAATGGAACAGGTAAAACAAAAAGAAGGAGAACGGATTCTTGCTAATATAAAGCAAGATGATTATGTAGTGGCCTTAGGCATTGAAGGCAAAATGCTAAACTCCGAACAGCTAGCAAAAGAAATAGACCAGCTCATGACCTATGGCAAAAGCCATATTGTTTTTGTGATCGGCGGTTCCTTAGGCTTGTCCAAAGAAGTGTATGACCGAGCGAATATGTTATTGTCCTTTTCCAAAATGACATTCCCCCACCAATTGATGAGGTTGATATTGTTGGAACAGGTGTATAGAGCGTTTAAGATCAATAGAGGTGAACCGTATCATAAATAAGTACAAAGTCCAGAAAAATTTGAATTTGTCAGTATGGAAGAAGTTCTGAAGGAGTTAGGTATTAATGAATCAGAACTATAAAATTGTCATAAACAAAAATGCATTGAAGTTTTATTAATAAACAGGATACTCAACAAAGAAAGAGAATTTTATCTGCCATTTATGGATTACCTAAGGGTGACGTAAAGAAGTTAAAAGGTAATGAATATTATAGACTTAGAATTGGAGATATCAGAGTCTTTTTTACTAAGAATGATAAGAAACTTATAATACTGGTTATAGATATCGGAAATAGAGGCCAGGTATATGAAGGCTTATAAAATTTGTCGTACAAAATGTACGGCTTTTTGCTTATTACAATATTCCAATACAAAAAGACTAGTTCCTAACCATGGTCAGGCAACTAGTCTCTTTGTATCAACTATGTTACATTTGTTTAAGTAATCGTTTAACCCCTTCTGCCGATTTCATGAGCCCTTTATGTTCTTCTTCCGTTAATTGAATCTCAAGCACTTGTTCAACGCCTTTTGCGCCAAGCACTACAGGGACTCCTAGAAACAAACCATCTACTCCGTATTTGCCATTTACAAATGCGGAAACAGGCATAATTCGTTTTTCATCAAGTAAAATGGCTTCCATCATAGATACGATCGATGAACCAGGAGCATAATAGGCACTTCCTGTTTTCAATAGGTTCACGATTTCTCCGCCACCAAAACGCGTCCGCTCAACTAGGCTGTCTATCTTCTCTTTGGTAAGTAACGTCTCGATAGGAATTCCGCCTGCATAGGAGTAGCGAGCTAGCGGAACCATATCATCGCCATGACCACCGAGTACAAATGCGGTCACATCTCGATAGGACACTCCAAGTTCTTGAGCAATAAAGGTTCTAAAACGAGCAGAATCCAGAACGCCTCCAAGTCCGATTACTTTTTCAGGGGCAAAACCACTTTCTTGAAGTGCAACTTGTGCCATGACATCCGATGGATTGGTGACTAAAATCAGAAATGCGTTTGGCGACAATGGTGCGGATTGTTGCACGACTTGCCGAACCACTTTGATGTTAGTTTCAAGTAAATCATCACGGCTCATTCCAGGTTTTCTTGCGATTCCTGCAGTGATCACAATCATATCCGAATCCTTTGTATTTTGGTAGTCATTCGTGCCAAGTATATTTGCGCTCAAAGATTCAACAGGAGCCGATTCTTGCATATCAAGTGCCTTCCCTTGAGGAATACCTTCCGCAATATCAATAAGTACAACATCACCTAATTTTTTTAATAAAGTTAAGTGTGCAAGTGTAGCTCCAACATTCCCAGCACCGACAATTGTAATTTTTGGGCGTTTCATAAATAACATCTCCCTTTTACATTTTATTTCCTTACAACAAGGACAGGAATATGTGAACGGTGCAAAACACCTTGTGAAACACTGCCTAATAAGGCACGATCAACCATGCCTCTCCCATGACTTCCTACAACAATTAAATCTGCCTGCTTTTTTTTGGCAACCTCACAGATTGTAATGCTCGGATGCCCCGTAAGATGCAAGAATTGAACACGATTTTGCCATTTGTCAAATAAGCGTTCCATAACATCGGTTTGAATTTGTTGCGCAAGGTGTTCTTCATAGCGATCGACTACATCAGGCACTAAGTCATAAGCATAATTTTCTTTGGCAGTGACGTATAAAACAATAGCAGTTGCTTCAGGCCAAGCGTCTAAAAATTCCCCTGTCATCCGTGCCGCATGTTCAGAGTATTCCGAACCATCAGTTGCAAATAAAATTCTTTTCATTTATAACCACCCTCTCATTCGTTGTATAAAAACCAATTACATGGCAACAAACGTTAAGAAGGATAGAACGACCGACGTAATCGACATAGCAATAAGCGGTCGCAATGCTTTCGTTCGGAGATCTTTAAGGCTTACATTTACCCCGAGTCCCACCATTGCCATGGTTAAAACAAATGTTGTAAAATCCGCTACATCGTTCATCACAGTCTTCGGAACGTATAGATGTTTGCCAAGAACATAGCTGCCGAAGAAACTCATTACGATAAATCCAATCAAGAACCAAGGGAACTCGATTTTTGTGTCTGATTGTTCTTTCCCTCTACGTTTCATCCAATACATCAAGATAAAACTGAGTGGAACAAGTAGGAAGACCCGCCCCAATTTTGCCAATAAGCCAATTGCCAATGCGTCTTGACCAGCAGGAGCCGCCGCTAATGCAACATGCGCAATCTCGTGTAAGCTTACACCCGACCAGATACCGTATTGAATGCCCGTTAAGTCGATAAAAGGTCTTAAAATGGTGTATGCGATGGCAAATACAGTACCTACTAAGGCAATAATCCCGGCTCCAATCGCTGTATCTTCATCTTTAGCTTTTAGAATAGGGGATACTGCAGCAATGGCAGCTGCACCGCAAACCCCTGTACCGATTCCAAGAAGAAGGGATAAGGACGAATCGGCTTTTAACCATTTCGCTAATAAAACCGTCAGGAAAATGGAGAAAACAATCGTTCCGACATCACGTACAAGCAAACCAAGTCCCTGATGAATAACAATGTCGATATTTAGCTTTAAACCAAACAAGATAATGGCAAGCCGTAATAATTTTTTTGCTGAAAATTGGATCCCAGGACGTATAGGTTCTGGATATCCAAAAATTTGACGATACACAACAGCAATGATGATCGCAGATGCGAGTTGACCAACATGATCAAACCCTGGTACCTTTGCTAGCCCATAACCCATAAAAGCAATGACAAACGTAAAAGCAATTCCGCCCATCCATAAATTTAACTTGTTTAGATCTACCTTTGATATTCTGGCCCCAACTGTTAATGGCACGCTGTTTTTTACTTGAGCCATTCCATCACCTCCATTATTCTTTACAGTTCCATGATAATGTGCATCTTGAGATAAGGAAAATAAATCATTATGATGATAATAATAAGTAAAATGGTATAATAAATATTGAGTATTTTTAAAATCGGTGGGGGGGAAGTCATATTGGATCAATCGTTACTTGTTTTTGTTACCGTAGCAGAAAAGGAGAATTTCACACGTGCGGCAGAAGAATTGCACATGACCCAACCAGCAGTCAGTCAATACATTCAAACATTTGAACGAATGGTTGGGACGAAACTTTTGGAACGAAACAATAAATATGTACGATTAAATAAAGCAGGAGAAATTGTGTACCATCACGCAAAAGAAATATTGGGACTCTATACTCGAATGCAGTGTCTGGTGGATGATTTAATGCATACTGCTAGTGGGAATTTACCAATAGGGGCAAGTTCTACATATGGTGAATATGTACTTCCCCACATTATTGCACACTTGCGCGAGCAATATCCATTGATCAAGCCAACCATTACCATTGGCAATACAAAAGAAATCGCGGAACTGGTCGCCAGTCATCAATTGGATATTGGAATTGTAGAAGGGAACTTTAAACATGAGAAGCTACATATTGAACCAATTGCAGAGGATCTCATGTTTATCATTATCTCAGCCAACCATCGATTTGCGAATCGAAAGGAAATACAAATATCGGAATTAAGTAAAGAAACATGGATTGTCCGAGAAGAAGGTTCAGGGACACGCGAGGCAACCGAAAAAATGTTTGCCAAATTCCAGCTTCATCCGCATAACATCATGGAATTTGGCAGTACTCAAATTATTAAAGAATCTGTAAAAGAGGGTTTAGGTATCACATTACTTTCACACTGGGCTGTTCGAAAAGAAATCTCACTGGGTACTTTAAAGATGTTAAAAATAAATGGACTTCCCGTTTCCCGCAAATTTTCGTTAATCACGCAAGCCACACAATTTCATACAAAAGCCATGGAGGTTTTTTTGGATATCTTGCGGAAGAATGAAGCCTTATCTGAATTAAATATGAATGATTATTGACATTTTTTCACTGGTTTTTCACGATGCAACCTGATCTACATTAATAGCAATTAAACAGTGAGGATTGATAAACATTCCAGGCTTTTTATAATATAAAATGAACTATGACCTTTCGCACTCTCCGAATTATTTGACTCTAAACCATAGGAGGAAGGAACTAATGAAAATAAGAGTGTCAGCAGTACAATATCACCTTCATACCATACATTCGTTTGAAGATTTCGCTAAGCAATCTGAGCATTATATTAAAACAGCTGAGGAATTCGGCGCTGAGTTTGTTTTATTCCCCGAGTTTTTTACAACTCAATTGATGTCTATCGGTAACAATCAAGGAAAAGCCTTAACCATCAATGAATTACCCGATTTCACCGAGCAGTACCAGGATTTATTTTCATCTTTTGCGAAGCAAACAAAGATGCACATTATCGGGGGAACCCATGTGATCCGTAAGGGTGACCGATTATACAACGTTGCTCATTTATTCTATCCAGACGGAAGAGTTGCCGAACAGCCAAAGCTTCATATCACTCCGACAGAAGTAAAGGAATGGAACATGTCTCCTGGCGATGGCCTACAAGTGTTCGAGACCGACAAGGGAACTATCGCCATTTTAACTTGTTATGATATCGAATTTCCAGAAATCGTTCGAATGGCAAAGGCTAAGGGAGCTGATGTAATTTTCGTTCCTTCTTGTACTGATGATCAACATGGATTCCATCGTGTCCGTTACACCAGCCATGCGAGGGCGGTAGAAAACCAAGTCTATGTTGTCACCACAGGTACAGTGGGTTCTCTTCCCACAGTTGACTTTATGCGAGCGAATTACGGTCAAGCAGCGATTATTACACCTAACGATATCCCGTTCCCGCCTCGAGGCATCTTAGTCGAAGGAGAAATCAATCAGGATATGATTGTCACCGCAGATCTGGATTTAGAATTGTTATATCAAGTTCGTGAAAGCGGATCCGTCACCACCTGGCGTGATCGACGTATCGATCTCTATCCAGATTGGAAATAAGGAGAGGCTAGTTGCTTTAAGAGGAGGTAGAAGAATGTATCGAAAAGAGATCTATGTTTTTGACCAAGATCAACCTATTCCGGCGGTCATCCGAAATTATGAAGAAAAGGACTTTTCTGGATTAATCCGCATCCAGCAGGAAAGTTTTCCACCACCATTCCCGTCTGATTTATGGTGGAACACGGAACAACTGAAAAACCATGTTACGCTCTTTCCAGAGGGTGCTTTATGTGTGGAGGTTGATGGTGAAATTGCGGGATCAATGACAGGATTAATTGTTGATTTTGACCCTAACCATCCGGAACATACATGGGAAGAGATCACAGATAATGGATATATTCGTAACCATAATCCGAACGGGAATACGCTTTATGTCGTTGATATTGGTGTGCGCCCTGCTTATCGTAAATTAGGGCTGGGGAAATGGCTGATGCTATCCATGTATGAAGTCGTTGTTCAATTGGGATTGGAACGTCTGCTAGGCGGAGGTAGAATGCCTGGCTATCATAAAAAAGCTGATGAGATGACGGCGGAACAATACCTCGAAGCTGTCGTAAAAGGAGAATTGAAGGATCCTGTTATTACCTTCCTGCTTCGATGCGGCCGCACTCCTGTTAAAGTGGTGGCTAACTATTTAGAGGATGAAGAATCTTTTAATTATGCAGCACTGATGGAATGGAAAAATCCTTTTTATACACCTAAATTTTAATAAGGAGAATGATGAAATGGAATATCGCAGAATTACGAGTATTGAAGATCCTTTGTTTAAAAAAATGCATCAATTGATGCAACATGTTTTTCCTCCCGAAGAAGTATTGGAATTCGATCTGTGGAAGGAGCCTTTGGAAGATCCGGGAATTCGTGTGTTTGTTGCTGTTCACGAAGGGAATGTAGTCGGTGCAACGGAATATCGCTATTACGAGGATTATAATGTGGCGATGACAGATTTTACGATTATTGGCCAAGCAGGACTTAGTATTGGCCGATTTTTAGTTCAAAAGAGGTTGGAGGATTTGAACTCCTTGGCTGCGGCAAATGGAAAGCAATTATATGGTATGTTTGCCGAAATTTATGATCCCTATCGAATCGAGCATTATGAATTTGGCGGGGTTAAAACCATGGATCCCTATGTTCGTAGGGAGGTATTGTCTCACCTTGGATATAAGCGCCTCGATTTCGCTTATGTCCACCCATCCTGGAACAATGATGGAGAAGCCGTAACAGGGCTTGACCTTTGTTTTCTTCCAACAGATGATAACATGGATAAATTGCAAACGGCTCTTGTCGTGAAGTTTTTGAAACGTTATTATTCCGTCTTATCAAACAAGCCGAAGTCGTGGAATGAAATGATTGAATTTCTTGAAGCGAGGGAATCCGTTGCATTATTGCCAATTTAACCCAACCCGCTTCTTAGGTAGGGGAAGAAATTACTTTCAGCATGTCGTGAAACTATAAATCAAACAATTGAAAAAAGAGAGGCTATCTCAAAACGTCGTTAAATAACGACTCATATGAGGTAGCCTTAAAATTATTTAATGGAAATCAACATCAATTCTTGGTGTGCCAAAATCTTGGGAATCTATCTAAAATGTTGGAAAATATTTGGTGAAACAAACGGTCTAATTCCCTTCTTACGTTTTCAAGATGGCGTATTATTTTCTCGAAAACAATAATTTATTTGTGATCGAATTAATTTTTTTTGTTTTGTTTTTATGAATTTTTGATTGTAAAATCTTTTTTATTCCAGAAAAGGCTTTCAACTTCTCATTCATTTACCACCTCATTATTAGTTTTTATAGCAGCTTTCTTTTTATTCGCTAAGGGTTGAGTGTCGCTTTGAACCATAATGCTTTCTCCGTTAAATATTCCTCCATCATCGATGATAATTCCTTCTGTTGTTGCGCTTCCAGTTAACTTACCACTTGGTTGAATATGTACTTTTCCAGAAGTATATAAGTTCCCTTTTACTTCACCAGCAATGATTATGTTTTTTCCTTTAATAGATGGTTCAACATAGCCTTCTTTTCCGATGAAAATGTCACCAGTACTATCAACTTCCCCATAGATTTTCCCATCAATACGTATACTTCCTTCAAGTTTTATCTTTCCTTCAATGATAGTTTCTGAACCAATAATAGTGTTGATCTCAAAGGCTTTATCATTTTTTACTTTAAACATATACAGCTTCCTTTCCTGGGAGAATGTTAAAGTTTTTCTTCGTTATGTTTTAAAAAATTCATATAAGGATATGGATCAATAGGTTTTCCATTTTTAAACACTTCATAATGGAGGTGTGGGCCACTACTTCGTCCAGTATTTCCAATTAAACCTATAATTTCTCCCTTTTTTACTGAGTCTCCTTGTTTAACCTTTATTTCTGAAAGATGGCCGTAAAGTGTTTTATACGTATTTGAATGACGAATAATAATTGTTTTGCCGTATCCGCCATAATATTCGGCTAAAATTACTTTACCGTCTGCGCCTGCATAAACAGGATTTCCCGTAGGCCCTGCAAGATCAATTCCAGTATGGAAAGAAGATACATTAGTAAATGGGTCTTTACGTATACCGAATCTTGATGTAATGGTATTAGTACTTGCTGGCCAAGCAGTTGGAAGCTGCTTTAATTTGTTGTTTGTTCTTTCCATCTCAGCAATGGCTTGTTTATACCTTTCAATTAATTTAATAGAAAGTAAATCAGAATTTATAGGTTCTTCTTGAGTATTTTCAAATTCTATCTCGGGAATCGGTATACTAATCCCCCCACGTGGGTCCATATTATCAGACAGTTCCATCATGTATTCTTTCATTTGGGATTCAATTTCTTCAAGTTCATTTATTTTGATTTGGGCTTTAGTTGTAGTGTCTTCCATAGTTTTTATTTTTTCTTGTAACTCATCTATTTTGTTTGTTTGAATATTAAGATTATTAGATAGCAAGACATTCTCTTGTTGTAGTTGATTATTTATATTAAAAACATAAAATAGAATTACTATAGCAATGAATACAAATAAAAACATTATATAGATACTTACTTTCGGTAATTTCAAACGTATTACAGGCTTATCAGTATTAGATAAAATTAAAATAGTAAATAAATTTGATTTCTTCTTTTTTCTCCTCAATTTCTACTTAGCTCCCCTTTTAAAAATGATAACAGGGTATTATTCGACGAATTTTGTTAATTCCCTTTAAAAATATAAAAAAATTAGGACTTTTTTAATAGTCCGAATGGAACAGTTATTATGTATATTTTAAATATTTTTTATCTCAAACTCACAATTTTTAAATCCTTCCCTTGCAAATATTCAATGATCTTTGGCAAAGCATCTATAACAGCTTGAGATTCATGGAGAAGGATAATAGACCCAGATGCTTTAGAGTTATGTATATAATTAAGAATTTCATCGGGATTATTGTCTTTCCAATCTTCCGTATCCTTATTCCAAAGTACCATCTTTTTATGGTTTTTATTTATTAAATCTATGGTTAATTCATTTTTAGCTCCGAAGGGTGGTCTAAAGAGAACGACAGTATCTGGAATAATTTCTTCAATTATTTGATTTGCTTTTATTAGATTAATTTCTTGCTTTTCATAGGAGAGATTCGTGAAATTTGTATGGTTCAAAGAATGATTACCAATAGAGTAACCGTTTGAGTTAACATATTTAACATAGTCAGGATATTTCTTCGCATTAAGTCCAATAAAGAAGAATGTACCACCAACCTGATACTTCTTTAATACATCAATAATTTCCTTTGTATATTTAGATGGACCGTCATCGAAGGTAAGGGAAACGTAGCCTTCTGGAATACTGTAGTTTATTACCTTATTTAGTTCTATAAAAGGAATGCTAGGTTGAATAGAAGAATCAATTTCTGCTTGTTCACTAGCAGATGGTTTCTCTTTATCTTTTTGATTCAAATCAACTTCATTAACCACAAGTTCTGCTTTTTTAGGTGTTTTTTCATCAAATCCAGTCTTATTTATATTAGCATGACCTGAATATCCGAATAGAATAGTGGATATGATACTGAGCATGGTAACAGCTATCCATGCAAACTTTCGATTATATCTATTAGAATTTACTTCTTCTCGTTTTAGTTCTAGTTCACTAATTGGTAGATTTGGATATAAGAATGGTAAAGTGTGAACTTGATTTATTTGTTGGATACATTTAATAAAGTTTAATTCTTTTACATATTCTTCGGAGCATAGAAAATAGATCCTATCGCTTTGATCTCGATAGGTTCTTGTTACATAACTTACGTTTTGCTTTCTAATTGAATCCCAGAAGCCATAAAGGGCCAATCTGTATTTATAATTCCCTCCAAATACAGTCACTACTTTCAAATTCTCAGCTGTATCATGGTCAATTTCCCAAAGTAGTTCAACTTCTTGTTCAAATGATAATCTTACTCGTAAAAAAGATTTATCAGATTTTCTATCGATTGATAATAATTCAAGTAGTTTTCCATGGTAAACTGACATGGGTACCCCCTTTCTCTAGTCGTGACTAGATTGTAGGTGCCTGTTTACTCCGATAGAGTCGTAGATGCAGTTTTCTTTGGGGAAAAAGAGAATGACATCCGCTCTGTAAAATCATTAATGGTCTCTATTAATTGATTCTTTTCACCAAGAATTCTTTGATATTGTTCTATGTACTTTTGATTTTCAACTTCTAGATGACTAATTTTCTCTTCAAGTTCTTTGATTTTTAACATATTTTGATATTCAGTGTAAGTAGATTTTTCATTAAGTTTGTTATATTTAATAATCTCTTTTTCAAGTTGACTTGAAATTTTATCAAATTCTTGTTTTGAAGTATATTGAAAGTCTTTATAATCTTCAAGAAGTTGATCGTAGCTCATTTGTTTGTTTGTAAGATTGCTTTCTAATACGCTAATTTCCTGATTCTTGTCCTGTAAAAGTTGCTCTTTCTTTGCAATGTCATGCTTTAAACGACTAATTGTTTCATTCGCATTATATAATTGGTCTTCAAGAGCTTTATTTTTATAAAGAAGTAATTGCCGGTCACTTAGCATATTTTCCACAGAAACTATTAAATCTAGCGATACTTTATCCTGATTATCTTTTAAAAATAACTGCTTATTGCTAGGAATATCTGATTGTTCAGGCTCTTCCATATTACTAGATTGTTCTTCAAATATAGCAGTTGTAACTAGTTCTTCTTTACTACTTTGATCCGATTGGCTTTGATTAGATAGGACACCTTTCAACCAACCGATAGATTTATTTTTTGTGTCCTTGGTCATACTTTCATCTCCTCTTAAATAATAATTTAACTTTCGCATGCTTAAATAGGCAGGTAAGCCTTTATATAATTGGGTAAACCTGCGTTGCTGTAGTTGATTTTTAATCGATTTAGTTATTTTACGATTTGATTTTTTGAAATATCTTCAATTGGTTCAAATCATTGTTGTAGTGTTATTGCCTAATTTTATTCACCTATTTCATTACAAAATTCATAAAAGATTCCACCAAGCGTCCTTAAATCTTTACTACAACGGTGTTGCCATGCGAGTAAAATGTAACGAGAGAAGACAATTGTGGTATGACCAAACTATCCATCTAGACATAAGATGATTCTATAGGAATAAAGGTTTGGCCATCTGTCCATCCAAGTGTTAGCATTCTAAACCTTTGTAAAATGTATTTGTTGCATGATCATGAGGTGTTTTTCATTATATTTAGGTTTTTCAAGAGTTATATATGATAATTATTTAAGCATTACGGCTTAAGGTTTCACATTAGATATCGCTATGCGAAAGTTGAGATAAAAAGTTGAGATAATAAGATTAAAAAAATTTAAAATTACTATAATCTTACCTATATTGTATATTTATGTAGAAGAATGTCAACTAAAGACGATAAATTTAGGTCTTAAAAACTAAATTATTAGTTGTTTAAATAAACAAATAGATTAAAATAAAGAATAATAGAATTTAAATTAATGGTTTAGCTTGAATCACTAGCGTTGCATTAATTAAATCTGATGATTCAAAATAATAGCAATCTTCAAAAATTGTCCATACAACAAAAAAATCCTTTACAATGGAAGTACAGGTGATTCCTGTCCAAATCCAATAGTAAAGGACCACATTATGGACAAGAATACACTAATTTCGTCATTTGGTAAATGGGTTTCACCCATAAATTTTAAAAAAATTTTTGAACATGTTGAAAATGGTAAACAAGATTACTACATCAAGAAACT
>NZ_JBLWFI010000001.1:2276676-2318902 GCF_048898065.1 Tepidibacillus infernus | reverse complement strand
TTGAGATGAAGAGTAAGAAATCTTTACTTCAAATCACTCGCTGGTTAAAGGCTGCGATTTGGAAGCCAGCATATATTTGGTTACGTCGGTTTGACGAACGATCTAGCACATAAATAAAAGTATGATTCCTGTCACTCTTGCACTAAATGTATATATTTACCAAATGGACAGAATCACCTTTTCTTTAGGTTTTGTCCTTTTGGCTATAATTCACAAAAATATATTTACTGAAAATTTCGACTATATTTATGCAACGCTAGTGAGCTTGAATATTATAAATATTTTCAAGAAAAGAAAACCTATACAAACAATTTTAGGGTAAAGCGGTCATTCATCTCTTCATTTCAATGAAGAGATGAATGACCGCCTTCTTTGTATTGTCTACGTACTATGTGTATTGTGAAAATTCTCCATAATCATTGATATTAAATGACATTTTCTATACACTAAATGTATGGAAAATAAATCAAATCTCAAACATGCTAGAACTTGTGTATATAACGTCAACTATCACATTGTATGGTTTATATCCCAATACCTGAACACATTAAAATAGGGATAGTAAAAACGGTTGAAGTGAAGCCATTAGTTGACGGAGAATATAAAATCATACTGTCACAAGAATATCAAGATATACCAACCAAAAAGAATGGCACAAAATTCATGGCGATTGATATAGGTATTGCTAATGCTTTAACCTGTTATGACTATCTAGGACATTCACATATCATATCAGGACGACAATGGCTGTCGGTTGAACGATACTTTCACAAGAAAATAGCGCATTATCAAGCTATTTCTGATGCTCAATAATCAGCCAAAGGCGTGAAATATCCAAAAAAATCAAAAAGAGTTCTGCAACTATACAAGAAAAAGAAAAACCAAATTTTTCATATTCTACACTGCATGACAAAGAGGGTCATAAAAATAGCCGTGACACAAGGAGTTGAAACAATTGTGATAGGTGACATCACAGGAATACGAGAACAGGCAGATATGGGTAAGAAAACGAATCAAAAGTTTCATAATCTTCCATATCATAAACTTATCCATATGCTTACGTATAAGGCAGAAGAACGGGGAATTTCTGTAGAAAAGATAACAGAAGAATATACATCACAAACTTGTTCTGTATGTAAACCAATACCATCTAAAGATCATGCGAAAAAGTCCAATCGGAAATACAGAGGACTATATGAGTGCAGTGATTGTCAAACTGTAATCAATGCTGATGTAAATGGAGCAATCAATATCAGTAAAAAGTATCTGAAAGAACTAAATGTTCAATCAGTAGTGGTGTTGGACACGCCAACAGTGTATACGTTCAATGGACAACAGTTCATAGCGTAGAACTGGAAGCTCGCCATTTCAATGGCGATGTAGTTCACGGTAGATTGCATGTATTTTAATAATTAAATCGATGGGAGATTTTAAAATGACAAATGAAGCCTTAGTAATTGTTGATATGTCAAATGATTTTGTTCACGACAATGGAAACTTAACAGCGGGTAAACCAGCCCAAGAAATAGTACCTTATATTATGCAACAGCAGAGGAATTTTTAACAAATGGTGGAACAGTAGTTATTGCTATGGATTCCCACGATGAAAATGACCCTCATTTTGATTTATGGCCTATACATAATGTAGTAGGAAGTTGGGGGCACGAATTATATGGTGATTTGAAGACTTGGTTTAAAAAGAACGAATCGCATTCAAACTTATTAATGATTCCAAAAGCAGACTACAATGCATTCTTTGATACTGGTTTATCTGAAAAACTTAAAGAGAGAATGATTGACAAAGTTCATGTAGTTGGAGTGGCAACTGACATTTGTGTTTTTTTAACGACAGCCGGAGCCAATTCAAATAAATTTAAAACAGTAATCCATAAACGTGGAGTTGCTACTTTTACTAAATTAGGAGATGTTTTTATTAATCAAGCAAAAGCCCTTTTTCACACTGAGATTATTGAATAAGAGGAAAATTACATGTATAAGATATACCCTAGTTCTGTCTGTAATAGATGGTTCTGGGGTTTTAAAGCAACAAAATCTTATTACGAGGATTAGAATGTGGCGATGACAAACAATGATGGAGAGGCTATCTCAAAAGGTCGTTAAATAACAACTTAAATGAGGTAGCCTCTAAATTATTTAATGGAAATCAACATCAATTCTTTTTTTGTTATCAGCTTGTAATTTTGGCATACGAATTTCTAGAACACCATTCTTGTATGTTGCTTTCACACCATCTTGAGAAACACGACTAGGTAAGGTAACAGTACGTTGAAAACGACCAACAAAACGTTCTTGTCTATGCATATTTTCTTTCTTGATTTCGTTAACCCTGTTAATCGTTCCATTGATGTGAAGCATGTTATTGTCAATTTCGATATTCACATCTTCTTTCTTTTCTAAGCCTGGAATATCGCATGTTGCTACAATTTCATTTTCAGTTTCATGAATATCAATTCTGGGTGTGCCAAAATCTTGGGAACTTGTCCAAAAGGTTGGAAAATCTGTGGTGAAAAAACGGTCTAATTCCCTTCTTACGTTTTCAAGATGGCGAAATGGTTCATATGGGATGAGTGACATTGTGATTACCTCCTGAAAGTTAAAATACAGTATTATTTTCTCAAAAAAATTGTGTATTATTCAAAAACAAAAAAATCCTTAAATATATTGACTCAAACGACAGTATGTGTTATTAAAATAGTGATTAGCACTCAAGCGAAAAGAGTGCTAATAAGTTGATGATCTGTAATTATAGATACCTGTACAATCATAATGACTACATTATGTGTTTAAGTAGTTTTAGATTGAAAGGAGAAATGTGAATGGCAAAAAAACAATTTAAAGCAGAATCAAAAAGGCTATTAGAAATGATGATTAACTCCATCTATTCTCATAAGGAGATCTTTTTAAGGGAGTTAATTTCTAATGCCAGTGATGCAATTGACAAAATATATTATAAAGCGTTAACTGACGATTCTTTACATTTTGATAAAGATAATTACTACATAAAAGTGATTGCTGACAAGGAAAATAGAATATTGAAAATCTTAGATACTGGAATTGGAATGACAAAAGAAGAGCTTGAAAATAACCTTGGAACCATTGCCAAGAGTGGGTCTTTATCATTTAAAAACGAGAACGAATTGAAAGACGGTTATGATATTATTGGTCAATTTGGAGTTGGATTTTATTCTGCATTTATGGTAGCTGATGTCGTCACTGTAATAAGTAAGGCTTTAGGAAGCGATGAAGCTTATAAATGGGAATCCACAGGTACAGATGGATACACGATTGAGCCATATGAAAAAGATTTAGTGGGTACAGAGGTTATTTTGAAAATCAAAGAAAATACAGAAGATGAGAACTATGACGAGTATCTAGAAGAATATCGATTAAAAGCGATCATCAAAAAATACTCTGACTTCATTCGCTACCCAATAAAAATGGATGTAACAAAAACAAAACCTAAAGAAGGTAGCGAGAAAGAATACGAGGATTACCAAGAAGAACAGGTTATCAATAGCATGGTTCCAATTTGGAGAAAGAATAAAAACGAACTTACTCCAGAAGATTACGAGAATTTTTATAGGGAAAAACACTACGGTTTTGACAAACCTCTAACACATATCCATATTAGTGCCGATGGTGCGGTAAGATATAATGCTATTTTATTTATCCCAGAAAAAATACCTTTTGATTATTATACAAAGGAATATGAAAAGGGATTAGAGCTCTATTCCAATGGTGTATTGATCATGAGCAAATGCTCAGACTTACTTCCTGACTATTATAGCTTTATTAAAGGAATGGTCGATTCGGAAGATTTATCTTTGAATATATCCAGAGAGATTTTACAACATGATAGACAATTAAAGTTAATTGCCAAAAACATCAAGAATAAAATCACAAGCCACTTACAAAGTTTGTTAAAGGATGATCGGGATAACTATGAAACCTTTTATAAATCCTTTGGCAGACAGTTAAAATATGGGGTTTATAGTGATTTTGGAAGTCATAAAGATGTATTGCAGGATTTATTGATGTTCTACTCATCTAAAGAGAAGAAGATGGTTACCTTAGATGAATATGTATCCAGAATGCCTGAAGATCAAAAATATATTTATTATGCTTCAGGAGAAATGGTTGAAAAAATTGAAAAATTGCCTCAGATAGAGTTAGTGGCAGAAAAAGGATATGAAATTTTGTATTTTACCGAGGATATCGATGAGTTTGCCATCAAAATGTTGATGACATATAAAGAGAAAGAATTTAAATCAGTATCTAGTGGTGATCTAGGGATTGAAGCAGAGGAAAACCAGAATAAAACCGAAGAAGAAGAGAAGGAGAATAAAGATCTTTTCGAACAAATGAAAAAAATCTTAGCAGATAAAGTGAATGATGTTCGAATTTCCAAAAGGTTAAAAACACATCCTGTATGTTTTGCAACCGATGGGGAAATTACAATCGAAATGGAAAAAGTATTAAGTCAAATGCCAGGTGAACAAAACATTAAAGCAGAGAAAATATTAGAAATCAACCATAATCATCAAGTATTCCAATCCTTAAAGAAAGCTTATGAAAACGATAAAGAGAAGTTTGAATTGTATACAAATCTATTGTACAACCAAGCACTTCTCATTGAAGGATTATCAATCAAGGATCCAGTAGAGTTTTCAAATAATATTTGCAAAATAATGGTATAAAGCATGGGTTTTTGCCCATGCTTTTTATAATGATATTGGAAATTAAAGAATTGACAAAAATTGACTTGAAATGATACATTGCAAGAAAGATGGGTAAGTAGGAGATAAGGGGAGAGGAAGATTGAATGCTAATTGATAGTTTAATCATCGGAGTGTTGATCGCGAAGCTTCGCGGTGGAAGGGTCTTAAATTTTCTAGACCTAGATATCCATTCGCCTGGGTTGATCATCCTTGCACTATTCATTCAGTTACCTATTATGTTCTTATATCCAAAATTTTTGTTCGTAGCAATGATTATAAGCTACATTCTATTATTACTATTTCTTTATCAAAATAAGAATCTCCATGGATCGAAATGGGTTTTTATGGGTATCATTCTCAATATGGTCGTTATGTTAGCAAATGGAGGGAGAATGCCAGTAGATATGCGGGCGGCACAGGAGTTAATTCCTGAACATATTCCTTCCTTATTAGCTGGAACGTATGGAAAGCATATTGCGATGACAACCAACACCTCTTTTCGTTTTTTAGGGGATATTTTTTATGTACCGGCTCCATATCCACATCCTGTTGTGTTTAGCATTGGAGATGTGTTGATTAGTATTGGCCTTTTTATCCTCATCCAAAAAGTAATGGTAAAATTGAAGATGAATCATGAAAATAGATTAGAATGGTAAACAATTAAGTAGAAAAGATGAAAAGGAGAAAGTTCTGTTGAAAAAAGGTGTTATTAGTTTAGGTGAAGCGCTAATTGATTTTATTCCTGTTGATCAAACCAATACAACCTATCAAAAGAATCCTGGAGGAGCACCAGCAAATGTAGCTGTAGGCTTATCCCGTTTAGGAGTAAAGTCTGTATTTTTAGGTAAAGTGGGAAACGATGCATTGGGTAAGTTTTTAAAAGAAACTTTACATTACTATGGTGTAGATGTTTCTTCAATGTACTTAACCGATGAAGCACATACTGGATTAGTATTGGTGACGTTAGCTGAAAATGGGGAGCGAAGCTTCGAATTTTATATTAAACCTAGTGCTGATCTATTTTTAAAAGACAGTGAAATTTCCGAAGAGATATTTGAAGAATCAAAAATCTTCCATTTTGGGTCTATTACCTTAACTCGTGAACCAGCAAAAAGCGCAACCATAAAAGCTATACAACTAGCGAAGGAAAAAGGATTGATTGTCTCTTTTGATCCGAATTTACGCTTAGGGTTATGGCAAAGTAAAGAACAGGCAAGGGAAGAGATTATCTCTATGTTACCTGCTGTAGATCTGTTAAAAATATCTGAGGAAGAACTTGAATTTATCACAGATGAGAATGAAATAAACACAGGTATTCAGCAACTAAAGAAATATAGAATTCCATTGGTGTTTATCACGCTTGGCGAAAAAGGGAGTTATACTGTTGTAAATGACAATATTATTCATGTCCCAGCAATGAAGGTGAATGCAGTAGATACCACAGGTGCTGGTGATGCTTTTGTCTCAGCCATATTATATTGGCTCAATGAATATGAAGGAGAACTAACGAAAATAACAGCAGAAGATGCAGAGAAAATGGCCCGTTTTGCTAGTGTTTCAGGAGGGTTAGCAGCTTCGATAAAAGGAGCAATGACTGCTTTACCAACCCTTAAGCAAGTTCAAAAAATACTAGGAAACCAACATGAATGAGAAGGTTACATATTTTTAAATGTAAAAAGTAGAATGAGAATGGTTAAAATGATGATAGTAATGAGTGATTTACTATATCGGTCACTTTTTCGCCGATGTCGCTTTGCGTTTACTCCAAGTGAAAAGATAGAAATGGCAAGTTGAGCGAAACTTAGATAAAAAACGATTTTCATCAGTGATTGATCCCAATCCTGGCGTAAATCAAGATGAAGAATTCGAAAAATCTGGACCACGTCGTCTTTCTATCAAATTCGATTTTTTGTTCCTCAGTTTATCTTATGTTGCTGTTCATATTTCTGAATTTCTTAGGGGTTAATCCAGTATATTTTTTAAAGAGAGAAGAGTAATAGCTTTGATTACAAAAGTGGAATAACAAAGCAATATCAGAAATAGAGCTATCAGTGTAGAGTAAGAAATATTTTGATTCCTCAATTTTTTTTTGGTTAATAAATTCGATAAGGGAAGTACCAACTTCCTTTTTAAATAACTGAGATAAATAATTAGGAGTTAGATTAAATTGTAGAGCTATTTCGTGAAGAGATAGCTCTTGTAATATATTATCGTGGATATAAGATAAGACGCGATTGATTGTTTGGTTATATGTATTTTTTTTCTCTTCTTTTAGGGTGTTAATAAAGTGGGCGACCATTTCATACTCCAGTTCAGTCAGCCTCTTAGGATCATCTGCTCTTTCTAATTCTAAGATATACACATCGCTTAGGTTAAATGCAGTTTCTGGATGAACTCCGCCTTGAATAATCGCCCTTGTAAAAAGGGTACAGGAGCAGATAAGAGAATTTTTTAAAGAACGAATAGGGTGATGAGCTAATTTAGCCCTTTCTAGTGAATTGATTTTATTTAGTACGCCATATGCCTTCGTATAATTACCTTCTTGTATAGCGTTTAATAGCTGCTGTTCTAATAGATAAGGTGGATGGAGAAAGAATTCTTGTTGATTTTTTATTCTAGTCATCAAGTATTGGTTAATGATCGATTTGTTGATTGAGGTCATCATGATTGTCACCACTTATATTAAAATTTTGATAAATTTCTTAATATTTTAATATAATCTTATTGTTATTTTTTATAAAATTCAAGTGTAAATACAAATAAGAGGATAATGAAGGGGGTTTATTTCATGAAAAAATGGCTGTCTATTATGATAGCGGTTACATTAATTTTTAGTTTGTTTTTGGTTGGCTGTAATTCAAGTACTGAAAACAAAGAGGGAGCAACTGATACAAAGCAAACAAATGAAACAAGTGGTACTACTGAAAAGGTGGTTCTAAAATTTGCTGCTCAAAATGATAACACTCCAGCTACTCAAGCACTCATTGATCAATTTAACAACAGTCAAGATAAATATAAAGTAGAATGGGTACAAATGACGAATGATTCTGCGCAAATGCACGACCAATTGCTAACCTCATTATCTAGTGGTTCTAGTGAATACGACGTTCTTTCTATGGATGTAGTTTGGGCTGGTGAATTTGCTGGAGGAGGTTATTTGCAACCGATCGATGTCAATATGAAAGATAGCGGCTTCAAGAAAGAAGATTTTAATGCAGGATCTATGGCTTCAGGTAACTATAAGGGAAAACAATACACATTGCCATTCTTCCCAGACTTAGGATTACTTTATTTCCGTAAAGATATTGTGAGTCAAGAAGATGCCGCAAAATTAGAAAGTGGAAGTTATACTTATGAAGATTTAGGTAAAATGGCAGAAAAATATACTGGTCAAAAGAATACAAAATATGGTTTTGTTTATCAATCAAAACAATATGAAGGCTTAACAGTTAACGTCACAGAGTTTACAAAATCGTTCCAAGATATTAAGGGCGGATTAGAGTTAATGTACTCATTTACAAATGCTCCTTGGGCCGCTAAAGATATTTTAAACTATACCGAGGGTGAAACACATACGAACTTTGAACAAGGTAATGCAGTGTTTGCTCGTAACTGGCCATATCAATTTGGTCGTATTAAAGGTAAAGAAAGTGGTGTTACAGTCGATGTGAAAGATGTAGGGATTGCACCACTTCCAAATGGAGGTTCTGTTGGTGGCTGGCTTTTAGGCATCAATAAGAACTCTAAAAATGTTGACGGAGCATGGGAATTTATTAAGTTTGCTGCTGGCCCTGAAGGGCAGAAAATCATGTCTACAAAAGGTGGATATTTACCTGGATATAATGCTTTACTAGAGGATCAAGAAGTTATTTCAGCAAATGAAATGTTAGGCTTTGAAGGGTTTAAAAAAGCATTAGCAACCACCATTGCTCGTCCTGTATCACCTGAATACTCTAAGGTTTCAGATACGATTCAAGTAGAGGCAAATAAATACCTAAGTTCTGGCAAAGATCTAGATGCTATTGTGAAGACGATCCAAGATGCAATCAATCAATAATCAATAAAAATAACCATAATGTAGGAAAAGGCTCTAATCCGATTAGGGCCTTTCCCTGCTTAAGGAACCATTTCCTTTATACTTATAGAATGAATGTTCCAATATCTAATGCACAAGGAATGGGAGTGACCCTGATGAAAAAGAATGGAATACAGGGGTATTTATTTACATTACCTGTAATCATGCTGATTGCTGTTTTTTCTTTATGGCCAATCTTACAATCATTTGTTTATACCTTTTTTGACTATAAACTAAACGATCAACAAAAATCAGGTTTATATATAAGCGAACGATTTAACTTTGATATGTTTCAAGAATCGCAAATGTATGTAAAGCTCTTTCTTGAAGAAGATCGGCCTTCTATTACGGATGTTAGTGATCAAAATAAAGTAGATCAATTGATTCAGAGAATAGAAACAGTTGAAAATGAATTTATAGGGAAAAAAGGGGTACAAAAGATTAACGGGACAGAAAAGGAGAAAATTTTATCTTTGTATGATGAGATTAACGCAACCGTTTCTGACCTAACTCAAAAATATCAATTACCAAATGGCGAAAATCTAACCTTAATCATGCAGGATTTAAAAAATAGTATCATTCCTTCTAATTTTATTGGTTTAAAAGGGTACAAAGAGATCTTATCAGATAAACGTATGGGTACAGCTCTTATCAATACGATCATTTTTACAATCATATCTGTCTTTTTTGAATTCATTTTAGGCCTTCTCTTGGCATTGATTATGAATAAAGCCATATCAGGTCAAGGACTGATACGAACAACGTCTTTAATTCCCTGGGCGATTCCAACTGCTGTTGCCGCCTTAATGTGGGGATACCTTTATGATGGTAGTAGCGGTATTGTTGCGAATTTTTTCCAGAATATTGGACTAGTTGACGACTCTAGGGAACTACTGCTTAGTATTTCCGGGGCAATGTTCTCCACTATTTTGGCAGATGTATGGAAAACGACCCCTTATATGGCTTTACTATTATTAGCAGGGCTACAAAATATTCCATTATCTTTGTATGAAGCTTCTTCCATTGATGGAGCGAATAAAATTCAGACCTTTTTCCGCATTACGCTTCCACTTTTGAAGCCATCCATATTGGTAGCTTTACTGTTTCGTACATTAGATGCCTTCCGTGTGTTTGATTTAATCTATGTTTTAACAGGTGGAGGACCCGGCGGAGGAACGGAAACACTCTCGATTTATGGATATAAAGTCATGTTTGCCCAGACCAACTTTGGCTATGGTTCAGTAATTGTGATGGTTATGTTTGTGATTGTGGCGATTATTGCAACGATTTATGTAAAAGTGTTGGGTACAAATTTAATGGAGAAAAACTAAAGGAGGGAATAAAGATGAGCAGACCAAAGAGTAAAATGATGATTATAGTTTCCATTTTTGTTGCTTTCTATTTGTTTGCAATGGTATTCCCATTTTTCTGGATCTTTATCACCTCCTTTAAAACATCAGGTGAGATCTTTGGTGACGGTGCTTTTCGTGTGATTGCAAAAGACCCAACACTGCAAAACTATATCACGATCCTGTTTGAAAAGGGCATATTGACCGCAATTAAAAATAGCTTTATCGTTGCTACCACAACAACAATCTATATCGTTGCTGTGGCAACATTAGCTGCCTATGCGATCTCACGTTTTGAATTTAAAGGTAAAAATTTGTTGTTGGGGTTGATATTAGCTGTGTCGATGTTTCCACAGATGATCGTCGTTGGCCCAGTCTATAATTTATTCCTAAAATTAGGTTTGACTAACACTTATGCTGTGGTTTTGCCCTACTCAACGATTACCTTGCCAATGGCAGTTTGGATTTTAGTTACACATTTTAACCATATTCCTCTTGCCTTAGAGGAATCAGCAAAAATTGATGGGGCAGGGCCATTAAAAACGTTATTGCGAATCGTTTTTCCATTAGCAGCACCCGGTGTGTTTACAACAGCTATTATAGTATTTATCGCAGCCTGGAATGAGTTTTTATTAACGATTACGCTTAACTCTAACCAAGAATATCACACGGTACCAGTGGCCATTTCCTTTTTACGAACCCAGTTTGAAATTCTTTGGGGGGAGGTTGCGGCAGCTACGACCATTGTAACCATCCCAACATTGATCATGGTTCTCTTCTTCCAGAAACAAATTGTCTCTGGATTAACATCTGGAGGGGTTAAAGAGTAAACTTCACCTACAAAAGTGACTACACTCAATCTTTCTTTATTATGAAAAAAAGGCAGAAGTTGTTTCTTTGGACAACATTTCTGTCTTTTTTTCAATGAATCGATTATAATTTGTAAATACTGTGAAGTGAATACTTCGAATAGAAAGGGAATTATCGAATGGAAAATAACACAAAAGGAATAGGCGATTGGTCTGTGTTACAAAGGTTGCAACCGTTTTTACAGGAAGCTTGGAAACATAAAGGTTTTCAAAAGCCAACGATGATTCAAGAGAAGGCAGTTCCATTGATTTTAGAAGGAAAGGATGTAATCTCTGAATCTCCTACAGGAACCGGGAAAACGATAACTTATCTTTTACCCTTGTTAGAAAGGATTGATTTAGAGAAAAAGGTAACTCAGGCTATAATCATCGCACCATCTAGAGAATTGGTTATGCAGATTTATGAAGAAATTCAAAGGTGGGCGCAAGGAAGTGAAATCACTAGTGCCTCTTTTATAGGTGGAGCTAATATAAAGCTCCAGCTTGAAAAAATAAAAAAGCATCCACAGATTGTAGTGGGAACCACAGGGCGTTTACTAGAACTGATCAAGATGAAAAAATTAAAAATGCATAACGTCAAAATGATCGTGGTAGATGAATTTGATATGTTAATTGTACAAGATCATATTAAAAATGTACAAAGTATCATAAAGGCAACACAAAAAGAACGACAACTCTTATTCTTTTCAGCCACCTTGTCTAAAGAAAATGAACAATTAGCAAAAAGATGGATGAAAGATCCTCAAGTCATTCGAATTGAAAAGAAGAAAGATTGCGAATCTAATGTAGAACACATCTACTTTGTAAGTGAACTTAGAGATAAGATTGATGTCCTTCGTCGAATCATGAGAATAGATGGAATAAAGGCTTTAGCATTTATCAACGACATGGAAAAAATGTTTGAGGTTCAAGCAAAATTAAAATATAAAGGAATTGCATCGGAAGTTTTAAATGGAGAGTCTAGTAAAGGAGAGAGGCAACAAGCCTTGCGGCATTTTCGGGAGGGAAAGGTAGCACTACTTTTGGCGACAGATGTAGCAGCAAGAGGTTTGGACATAGAAGGATTGAATCATGTCATCCATTTTGACTTTCCCCATGATACCAAACAATATATTCATCGTTCAGGTAGAACAGGAAGAATGAATGCAGTAGGTACAGTGATCTCTATCGTGACAAAGCGAGAAGAAAGCTTTCTTAAGAAACTGAGCCGTGAGTCGGGGATTCTAATTCAAAAAAAGGTTATTTATCATGGAAAAATAAGCGATCAAGAAACCCTTCTGTGACAAAATAGAAGGGTTGACACTGTGGTTAGAATGTCCAATTTCCCTTAGAAACTACTCCATTTATCCCTTCTTTGTTTCCTAGTGAAGTCTGCTATAATATGAGTAAACACGGGTACGATAGGTAGGAGGATTTATGAATAAACGATACATCGAAATCTATGAGGAGATAAGAAACGCCATTGTGGAAAGACAGTATAGTCCAGGGGAAAAACTTCCCTCTGAGCATGATTTATGTAAAAAATATAACACGAGTCGCGGTACGATCAGGAGGGCGTTAGACCTACTAGCGGAAGAGGGTTTAGTTCACAGCTTACATGGGAAAGGTGTCTTTGTTTTAGACCACGATACAATCACGTTTTCCTTTGGGGGATTAGTAAGCTTTAAAGAAGCAAGTGTAGGAAATGGGGAAAAATTTGTCACTACAGTCCCTAAGTTTGAAGAAGTAATTATTGATGAATCACTTCATCAAAAGACGAATCTCCCTATTGGTAAAGAAGCCTACTATATCTATCGAATCCGTCATTTAGATGGAGAACGAATTATTTTTGACATAAACTACTTTCTAAAAGATTTGATTATAGATTTAACAAAAGAAATTGCAGAACAGTCAATTTATCAATATATTGAAGAAATATTAAAACTAAAAATTGGTTTTGCAAGGAGAGTGATTCAAGTGGAACCAGCAACTATGAGAGACAAGCAAAACCTTGATATAAAAGGCTACCCTTTCGTGGTAGTTGTTAAAAACTTCGCTCATCTAAATGATGGAACCCAATTTGAATATACAGAGTCACATCATCGCCCAGATCGATTTGTATTCTCTGATTTTGCTCGTCGCCGTTAGGGCGACTTTTTTTGTCCCACATAAAAGTTGAACTTTATTAAAATAATAAAATGACATAAATTACATATTTGAACTTGTATATACAAGTATTGACTAACTTGTTTATACAAGTTATGATGGATAACGAAAACGATTACAGGAGGATGAAATTATGGACATAAAAAAAGAGTCTGTTGAACAAATTATTCAAGCCATTGGTGGTAAGGACAATATTATCGCTGCTACTCATTGTGTGACGAGATTAAGACTTGCTTTAAAAGATGAAAATAAAGTAGATAAATCGATGTTAGAAAATATTGATCTTGTTAAAGGTTCATTTTCAGCGAATGGACAATTTCAAGTAGTAATAGGACAAGGGTTGGTCAATAAAGTATATGATCAATTTGTTGAGGTGGCTGGAATTGAACGTGCGACAAAACAAGAGATTAAAGATGTGGCAGAAAAGAATCTAAATCCGTTTCAACGAGCAGTTAAAATCTTAGCAGATATTTTCATTCCTATTTTGCCAGCGATTGTAACTGCCGGTTTATTAATGGGAATCAATAATGTGTTGACAGGAAAAGGGATTTTCTTTGCAGATCAAGCATTTGTTGATGTATATACCCAATGGAAAGACTTAGCAGATATGATTAATTTAATTGCAAATACTGCTTTCGTTTTTCTACCAGGTTTGATTGGCTGGTCAGCGGTTAAAAAGTTTGGTGGTAGTGAATTATTAGGTATCGTTCTTGGTCTGATGCTTGTGCACCCAGCACTATTAAATGCATGGGGTTATGGTGAGGCTGTAGCAAAAGGTGCTGTACCATATTGGAATCTCTTTGGTTTTAATGTTGAAAAAATTGGTTACCAAGGTCAAGTATTACCTGTATTATTCTCATCTTATATCTTAGCTAAAATAGAGCAATTTCTAAATAAGCGTGTTCCTGATGCTTTTAAATTATTATTAGTTGCACCAATCACATTATTAATCACTGGTTTCTTATCATTTATCGTGATTGGGCCTGTTACCTTTGCAATTGGAAATGCGATCACTTCTGGTTTTGTAGCAATATTTGATAAATTTTCTGTATTAGGTGCATTAATCTATGGTGGATTCTATTCCGTATTAGTAGTTACAGGAATGCATCACACTTTCTTAGCAGTGGATTTACAGTTGATTTCCAACTTAGGGGGAACTTTCTTATGGCCAATTCTTGCATTATCTAACATTTCTCAAGGTTCTGCAGCATTGGCGATGATGTTAGTCTCTAAAGATGAAAAAACAAAAGGTTTATCTCTAACCTCTGCGATTTCTGCTTATTTAGGAATTACAGAACCAGCGATGTTTGGGGTAAATATTCGCTATAAATACCCATTCATTTCAGCGATGATCGGTTCAGCCATTGCAGCAGTGGTAATTACAATAAATGATGTAAGGGCTTCCTCGATTGGGGTTGGTGGCCTACCTGGATTCTTATCTATTTTCCCACAAAATTGGGGGCCATTCTTTATAGGTATGGGTATCGCTTTAGTCGTTCCATTTGTACTCACTTATCTCTATGGGAAAGTTAAGAAATAATTGAATATCGGTGGTGTTAATATTGGAACAACCTTGGTGGAAAAAATCCGTTGTATATCAGATCTATCCAAAGAGTTTTAAAGATACAACTGGAAATGGAATCGGTGACTTACAGGGGATTATCGATAAATTAGATTATTTAAAAGAATTAGGAGTAGATGTGATTTGGTTAACCCCGATCTATGAATCTCCGCAAAAAGATAATGGATATGACATTAGTGATTATTATCGAATCAACCCAGATTATGGGACAATGGAAACATTTGAGATATTATTACAAAAAGCCCATGAAAAAGGCATCAAAATCATTTTGGATATTGTAGTTAACCATACTTCAACAGAACATACCTGGTTTAAAGAAGCTTCTTCTGCAAAAGAGAATCCCTATCGAAATTTTTATATCTGGAAAGATGGGGAAAATGGTGAGCCGCCAAATAATTGGAGTTCTAAGTTTGGTGGGAATGCATGGAAGTATGATGAGAAGACAGGGCAATACTATTTGCATCTTTTTGATGTGACACAAGCAGATTTAAACTGGGAAAATCCTCAACTCAGGGAAGAAATTTATCAAATGATGAATTTTTGGTTAAATAAAGGGGTAGATGGCTTCCGTTTAGATGTCATCAATCTTATTTCCAAAAATCAATCATTTCCAAATGATACGTATCAAACCCCAATAGACGATGGGCGGAAGTATTATACAGATGGACCACGTATCCATGAGTTTCTAAAGGAAATGAATCGTAAAACTTTTTCCCGCTATCCTGAGATGTTAACGGTAGGGGAAATGTCTTCTACTTCTATTGAAAATTGTGTAAGGTATACGAATCCGGAAGAAAAAGAATTGAGTATGACTTTTAGCTTCCACCATTTAAAAGTGGACTACCCAAATGGCGAAAAATGGGTAAAAGCTGATTTTGATTTTATTAAACTAAAGAAAATTCTTAGTGAATGGCAATACGGGATGAGTCAGGGGGGTGGTTGGAATGCGCTATTTTGGTGTAACCATGACCAACCTAGAGTTGTCTCCCGTTTTGGGAATGATCGGGAATATCATAAAGAATCAGCCAAGATGTTAGCAACGGCTCTACATTTATTACAAGGAACCCCTTATATTTATCAGGGAGAAGAAATCGGAATGACCAATCCCAATTTTGATGATATTGATCAGTATCGCGATGTAGAATCGATCAATGCTTATTACTCATTAAAAAATCAGGGGAAATCCGATAAAGAAATCATGGCTATATTAAAACAAAAATCGCGTGATAATTCCCGTACACCAATGCAATGGAATACAAATGAACATGCTGGGTTTACTTCTGGAATTCCGTGGATTGGAGTAGCTTCCAATTACAAAGAGATCAATGTGGATCAAGCTTTAACTGATAAGGACTCTATCTTTTTTCATTACCAAAAGTTAATACAATTACGAAAAGAGCATGATGTCATTGCTTATGGCGATTTTCAATTAATTCTGGAAAATCATCCACAAATTTTTGCCTATATTCGTTCATATCATAATAAAAAACTTTTAGTGATAAATAATTTTTATTCGCAAGAAACCGTTTTTGAGTTACCTGAGGGTTTAGAGCTAACTGGAGAATCTAGTATTCTTATCTCGAACTACCAAGATACAGAGAATCGATTTGATCAACTTAAATTAAGAGCATATGAATCTGTAGTATTTTATATAAAATAGACGTTAAGAAATGGGGGCTTTTTAAAGTCCCCCTTTCCTTTCTCAAAGATTAAGAAAGTATAACTTTCTTCCATTTGTCATTTAAGGGTTTGTATATTCCATAAGCTGCGACATAGCGTGACTAGCAGCTTTAGCTGTGTAGCACGACTTGTACACTTTGTGTGCCTTCAGAGTGCCCTTCTTTCCGTAATCTTTATTAATAGAAGGGCATGGATGACGGAGCGCGATGGAATAAACAAACCTTTTTTATAAAGAAAGAAAAAATCGGAAAAAATAGTGTAACATAATAGATAAACATATATAGAAAATATTTGCTTTTTGTGCGATTTGTGATATATATACATGTGAATGCCATGCAATGGAATAAGAAAGGTTGAGAAGAATGGAAGAAAAGAATAGTCCTTCTAATTTCATAAGAAATATCGTAGTTGAAGACTTGAAGACTGGCAAGCGGGATCAAATCATCACTAGGTTTCCACCAGAGCCTAACGGCTATTTACATATTGGCCATGCCAAATCGATCGTATTAAATTTTGAATTAGCAGATGAATTTAAGGGTAAGACCAACTTACGGTTTGATGATACAAACCCCTTAAAAGAGGATACTGAATACGTTGAGGCAATTAAAGAAGATGTAAAATGGCTTGGTTTTGAATGGGACGGACTTTTTTTTGCCTCTGATTATTTCGAAGAAATGTATAATCGAGCAATCATCTTGATTAAAAAAGGTTTAGCTTATGTAGATGATTTATCAGCAGAAGAAATAAGGCAAGCTCGTGGAACACTTACTGAGCCTGGAAAAGAAAGTCCATATCGAAATCGTTCTATTGATGAAAATTTGGATTTATTTGAACGGATGCGCAAGGGCGAATTTAAAGATGGAGAAAAGGTATTAAGGGCAAAGATTGATATGGCCTCGCCTAATTTAAATCTGAGGGATCCAGTTCTTTATCGTATTTCACATGCTACACATCACAATACGGGTGATAAGTGGTGTATTTATCCAATGTATGACTATGCTCATCCTATCGAAGATGCGATTGAAGGAGTTACCCATTCTTTGTGTACATTAGAGTTTGAAGACCATCGTCCTTTATACGATTGGGTAGTGAGAGAAACAGAAATGGAGCATCAACCACAACAAATTGAATTTGCTCGTTTAAACTTAACCAATACGGTGATGAGTAAAAGAAAACTAAAGCTTTTAGTTGATGAAAAGATTGTGGATGGCTGGGATGATCCACGTATGCCTACCATTTCTGGACTTAGAAGAAGAGGATATACTTCGGAATCGATTCGCAATTTTGTTAGAGAGATTGGGGTCGCTAAGGCAAATAGTAAAGTAGATGCTCAAATGTTAGAACATTTTGTTAGAGAAGATCTAAAATTAAAAGCGCCAAGAACAATGGGTGTGCTAAGACCATTGAAAGTAGTTATCACGAACTACCCAGAAGATCAGGTAGAGATGTTAGAAGCAGAGAATAATCCAGAAAATCCAGAGATGGGTAATCGGCAGATTCCATTTTCTAGGGAGATTTATATTGAACAAGATGATTTTATGGAAAATCCACCAAACAAATATTATCGATTATTCCCAGGAAATGAAGTTCGTCTAAAACATGCATACTTTATTAAGTGTAATGATGTTATAAAAGATCAAAATGGCAACGTCATTGAGCTACATTGTACTTATGATCCAGAAACCAAAAGTGGAACTGGATTTACGGGAAGGAAAGTAAAAGGTACGATTCACTGGGTAGATGCTAAACATGCGGTATCAGCTGAATTTAGGTTATATGAACCATTGATTTTAGAAGAAGATCAAGAAGAAGGAACAACCTTCCTCGATCATATCAATGCTAATTCTTTAGAAGTGGTACATGGATTTGTTGAACCAAATATGAAGGAAGCAAAAGTTCAAGATAAGTTCCAATTTTTTAGACATGGATATTTTAATGTCGATCCAAGATATACAACAAACGAGAACTTAGTCTTCAATCGTATCGTATCATTAAAGAGCTCATTTAAACTTGAAAAGCATAAATAATGTGAACCTATTTGCGTAAATGGGTTTGACTCTTCTATTTAAATTTTGTATGATTAACATCAAAATAAGCATAATGTAAATGGTAACGATGAAAGGACAATAGTAACTGAAATCCTTTTTTAAAGCGAGCTAGGGAGGGTGAAAGCCTGGCAAAAAGATTCAGTGAAACGGCAGTCTGGAGTTGCTTTTGAAAAGAGGATGCACATCTGTGTATCAACTAGGGTGGAACCGCGGGAATATCAACTCTCGTCCCTAGGCTTGGTGGCCTAGAGGCGAGAGTTTTTTCGTTTCGTGGAGCCCCTCAAAGTAATTGGAATAGTAATAGATAAGGAGCGAATGAAAATGAATGTAACAATGGAGCAAATTGTCGCCCATGCTAAACATCGTGGTTTTATTTTTCCAGGATCAGAAATTTACGGTGGACTAGCGAATACATGGGACTATGGTCCACTAGGAACCGAATTGAAAAACAATATTAAACGAGCATGGTGGAAAAAATACGTGCAAGAATCCCCTTATAATGTCGGTCTTGATGCAGCTATTTTAATGAATCCGAGAACCTGGGAAGCTTCTGGACACCTTGGTAATTTTAATGATCCAATGATCGATTGTAAGGACTGTAAAGCGAGGCATCGAGCGGATAAGTTAATCGAAAATGCCTTAGACGAAAAAGGAATCGAAATGGTCGTTGATGGATTACCATTTGAGAGAATGGAACAATTGATAAAAGAACATGATATCGCTTGTCCAGAGTGTGGAAGTCATAATTTTACCAATATCCGTCAGTTTAATTTAATGTTTAAGACCCACCAAGGGGTTACAGAAACAAGTACGAATGAAATATACTTACGTCCAGAAACAGCACAAGGAATTTTTGTGAACTTTAAAAATGTACAGCGAACCATGCGCAAAAAGCTTCCCTTTGGTATCGCTCAAATCGGTAAAAGCTTTCGTAACGAGATTACTCCAGGGAATTTTACCTTCCGTACACGTGAATTTGAACAAATGGAGCTTGAGTTTTTCTGCAAGCCAGGTGAAGAATTAAAATGGTTTGATTATTGGAAGCAATATGCAGAAAAATGGCTACTCAGCCTAGGAATGAAAAAGGAAAACATCCGGATGCGCGATCATTCAGAAGAAGAATTGTCTCATTATAGTAATGCAACCACCGATTTCGAATATAAGTTTCCATTTGGTTGGGGCGAATTATGGGGTATTGCTTCCCGTACAGATTATGATTTGAAGCAGCATATGCAATATTCTGGTGAAGACTTCAACTATATCGATCCAGAAACCAATGAACGTTACATTCCTTATTGTATTGAACCTTCTCTTGGAGCGGATCGTGTAGCATTAGCTTTCTTTATCGATGCTTATGATGAGGAAGAACTTGAAGATGGAACCACACGTACTGTGATGCACTTCCATCCAGCACTTGCTCCATACAAAGCTGCAATCCTGCCATTATCGAAAAAACTATCGGAAGAGGCTAAAGGTATCTTTGAAGAGCTTTCAAAATATTTCATGGTTGATTTTGATGATTCAGGTTCAATCGGTAAACGTTACCGTCGCCACGATGAAATTGGTACACCGTTTTGTATTACTTACGACTTTGATTCAAAGCAAGATCAGATGGTTACAGTGCGAGATCGAGATACCATGGAACAACAACGAATTCCTATTGCTGAATTAAAGGAATACCTAGAAAAGAAGGTTCAGTTTAAATAGAAGGTGAACAAAAATTGAGAATTACAATGATTGGAGCAGGGTATGTAGGTCTTACAACAGCTGCGATTTTCGCTTCTTTGGGAAATGATGTTACCCTCTTAGATATTAATAAGGATAAGATAGAGAAACTGAAACAAGGTGAGGTTCCTATTTTTGAAGAAGGGTTGGGAGAGCTACTGGAGGTGGCTAGACCCAACCTTACCTTTATTTCTTCATGGGGATCGTTTAACTCTAAGACAGAGTTGATTATCATTACAGTTGGGACACCAATGAAGGAAAATGGCGACGTTGATTTAACGTCAGTTGAAAAAGTTGCAAAAAGTATAGGCCAAAAGTGGAGCAATGGAAGTCAACCTATTGTGATCATTAAATCTACAGTTCCTGTTGGCACGACTTATCGTGTTAAAGAATGGATCGAAGAAGAACTGAAAAAACGGGAAATTAACCAAGAAATCTATGTTGCATCTAACCCAGAATTTTTGCGAGAAGGGTTAGCAGTATACGATAGTCTATACCCTGATCGTATTGTAATTGGCACAGATTCTTCCCATGTGCAAGACTTATTAAAAAGGCTATACTCACCAATACTAAATCAGACATTTCCCTTATCCTTAAAGTTGCCTATTCAACAGCCAGATCATCAACCTAAACCGGTATGGTTTGTAACAGAAATTAAAAGTGCAGAATTGATCAAATATGCGGCTAATGCCTTTTTAGCAATGAAAATTTCCTTCATCAATGAAATTGCAAGGTTGGCTGAAAAAGTAGGTGCAGATATCACAGAAGTGGCCGAAGGAATTGGATTGGATCAAAGGATTGGAACAAGCTATCTAAAAGCAGGAATTGGCTGGGGAGGGGGATGTTTCCCTAAAGATACCTCGGCCATTTTAAATCAAGGAAAAGAAAAAGGTATCGAGATGTCATTGGTCAAAGCAACAATCGATGTCAATCAAAAGCAAAAGGAATGGGTCATTTCTAAATTAAAGGAAGCGTTAGGGGATTTAAAAAATAAAGAGATTGGCATCCTTGGCCTTTCCTTTAAGCCAAATACCGATGATATTCGAGGGGCGATCTCAATTGAAATCATAGAAAAATTATTGGAATTAGGTGCTGCTATCAAAGTATATGATCCTATAGCCATCGATAACTTTAGAAAGACATATCCTAAATGGAAGATTAAATATATTAAAAAGATCGAAGAGATTTTTGAGCATAGTCATGCTATTATTCTCGTTACAGAATGGAAGCAATTTAAAACCCTTCCTTATGGCGAATTAGCTAAAAAAATGGAAGATAAAATTATAATTGATGGCCGCAATCTATTAGATATTGCCCCATTAATAGAAGCTGGGTTTCAATATTTCGGCGTCGGGAGAAATTATAGTTGACAATGATTCTCATTATCTTTATAATTTCAGTTAGAGAGAAATGAAAACCATTATCAATTAGGGGGGTTATCATGAAGAAAAAGCTACATATCGCAGTTCTAGCAGGACTTATTGCAGCAAGTGGTGTTTTGGCGGGGTGTAGTACAACAGAAACTAGCCAAAAAAACATAGAACCACAACAAACGAATCAAACAGAGACACAAAAAGAAAAAAATAAAGAAGTGTCCGTATCTACGATCTATAAAGAAGCAGTAGATGAACTTGCAAAAGCAAAGGAAGGACAAACAGTAGATTATCAAAAGGTGATTGACCTTTATACAAAAGAACTTCAACCATTGGTTCAAAAACGTGATGCTGAATTTAATGAGTCTGCTGATCAACAGATCATGGCAGCCTTAGAGGCTGGAAAAAACAACTCAATGGATGGGGTTGTTGTAAAGCAAATCTTTGACAAATTAATGCAAAAGAATTTCTTCTTTACCATTCGTCATGAATTCACTGAAGTAGCAGAAAACTGGGATAATAAAGATAAGGTTAAGGAAGAAATGAAGGAAGCAAAAGAATTTTATGCGATTCTAAAATCTACAGTTGAAAAACGTGATGCAGCTTACCAAACTCAATTAGTTGCTAAAATTGATGCAGGCTTTGCTGAAATGGACAAAGCAATAGAAGCAGGAGATCAATTAGGGTTTCAACTAGGAAAACAAGTTGTTGATAAAACATTGATGAAGACTTTCTATTTAGCTACAGGGGCCTTACCTAATGGTTATGCAAGCAAAATTGCAGCACAAGAAGATGAAAAAGAAGCAAAAGCAGAACAAGCAGAGGGCTGGGCCTTCTATCAAGCTTTAAACGGATATTTAGTGAAAAACGCCAAGGAAGAAGCAGAATTTATTCAAAGCCAATTTGATCTTGCTACAGATGTGAAAGCATTAGATCCTAATGACATCAATAATGCTTTTGTAAGAGGTTTTGCGACGGTTGCTCTTAAAGAATATGAAGAAAGCCAGGAGAATTGGGGCAAAGATAAAGCTGTCATTACAGCTCTTGAAGGAGCACTGTTTATTGATATGATTGATACTGATCTTCAACGAATTCTAGGAGAAGAAGCTTACAATACTTTAAATGAACAAGCCCAAAAGCATCTTGAAGCTACAAAGGCGCAAAAACAAGAAGAAGCTAAAAATATTCTAACCGAAATTGAGAAAAGCTTAAACAAAGCGATTGAAAAAGCAAGTAAGTAGTGATTAGATTGTTGTAACAAGGGTTTGTATATTCCATCGCGCTCCGTCATCCGTGCCCTTCTATGAATAAAGATTAAGGAGAAGTGGAAGAAAGTTATACTTTCTTATCTTTTTTGAAAAAGCCGCTTTTTGCGGCTTTTTCATTGATGTGAACAAACGTTTATTTTAGAGGTGAGATGGATTGAAAATTTTAGTAACAGGCGGCGCTGGTTTTATCGGCCATCATTTAGCGATCCAACTATTACAAAAAGATCACCATATCATCATTGTTGATGAGCTAAATTCTTACTATTCTCAAGAGAGAAAATTAAAACAGATAGAACGTGTCACACGAATGGGTAAGGTAGATTTTTATCAAGAAAATTTAATAGATGAAAATTTTGTTAAGGAGCTTTTTAAACAGAATGCATTTGATGTAGTGGTTCATCTGGCTGCGATGCCAGGTGTGGCTTATTCCATAGAACATCCAGGAATATACATAGATTCAAATATTAAAGCGACTATAAATCTTTTAAAATGGGCTGGTGAAACAGGGGTAAAACAGGTGATTTTTGCCTCCTCTTCTTCGGTCTACGGTGATCAAGAGGGAACACCTTTATCTGAAGGAATGGCTAATGGCAAAGTAATTTCCCCTTATGCAGCTAGTAAAGTAAGTGGTGAAGCTTTTTGTCATGTCTATCAACAACTTTATGGTTTTCAACTAACGATCTTACGTTTTTTTACAGTTTATGGACCTTTTGGTCGACCAGACATGGCGATATCTAAATTTATCAAGAAACTGTTACAGGGAGAGGAGATTGAGGTATTTGCTCTCGATTCTGCCCGAGATTATACCTATATTGATGACATTATCGCCGGAATCACAAAAGCAATAGAAAGACCAGCAACCAATGAAGTTTATAATCTTGGTTTTGGTCAACCAGTCTCAATGAACAAACTATTACAAGAATTTAAAAAGCATTTTCCACAGTTGAGAATCGTAAAAAAGCCATGGCGTACAGGGGATGTAAAAATGACTTGGGCAGATATTAGCAAGGCAAAGGAACAGTTAGGTTATCAACCAACTACATCGATTGTAGAGGGATTGTCACGTACCATTACTTGGGCAAAGGAACATCAAGAGATTTTATGAAAAGAACACTTTTTCGACTCATAGGCTTTATCTTTTTAATCTTTTTTACCTTTTTAACATTGCGTTATTTCGATGTCGATCTTATTGGAAGGGTTAGTAAGCAACTAATAACCAATCCAACTTGGTTAATCGCCATGTTTGTTGTTTATGGACTGGCTTTTGTTCTTCGGGCATTGGCATGGAAATGGTATTTGAATCAATCCATTCCTCTATCTGTTTACCTTTATGCCTTATTCTATAGTCTCTTTATCAATCATTTGTTGCCACTTAAAGTAGGCGATGCAGTAAGAGTAGGATTGCTAATAAAAGAGAAAAAGGTTCAGTTTGATGAAACTCTTCATTCAGTCGTGGTAATGAGATTACTAGATATGCTTATCTTGGGTCTAATAGTAAATGTTGGTGCATTATTTATTGGTTTCGATCTTTCTATAGGCCTATTTCTGATTGTGCTTACCGGTTTAAGCTTAGGACTCCTTCTCTTTTATTGGTTATCAAAAAGAATGAATTCAGACATTTTGCGAAAACATTGGCAGATGATTCAACAGGCTTTTTCAGGAACAAAAGGAATCTATCTCATTTTGTTTATTACGCTAAGTTGGCTTTTTGAAACGATCGTTGTGTTTGGCGTAACGATGGCCTCGGGGCTTTCTCTATCTTTTCTTGATGCAATTTGGGTTAACAGTTTAACAATCTCTACTCAGGTCTTTCATTTTACACCAGGTGGAATCGGCAATTATGAAAGTATGATGAGCTTTGCTCTTTCAAGAGTGGGTTTATCATGGGAGGAAGCCTATAGTATCGCTTTGGTTAGTCATGGATTTAAGTTCTTTTTTTCTTATTTAGTTGGTCTTTACGTCTTATTTAAATACCCGATTCGGATCAGCGAATTAAAGAAGTGGCTAAAAATCAACGAGAAAGGGGCAAATGCAGAATGAAAAAAGCATCCTGGTTTGAGATTATTGCGGCAAGGGGATGGAATTTATTAAATGAGGGAAAACCTTTTACTCCTATTTTTGTAGTAGGGACTTTTTTGCTCTTTCATATTCCCGATTGGTCTACTAGTTCGTTCTGGTCCACTATGGCTTTGAGCATGTTAACCATTTTGCCTCTACTTGTAATTTACTATGTTTATGACTACCCATTGATGCTAAGGAATTATTTATGGATTCCCTTTGTTGTTTCGCTCATTTTATGGAATCAGCTAAATATAGGCCTTTCTTTATTTGCTTTAGGACTCTATTTTTTCTTTACAATCTTTTTTTGGGGAACTTTTTATTACCATTTACGAATCGGTACATCTTGGTTAAATTTTACACGCTTTTGGAAGTTAGTTTTAAAAAATAGCGATTCTACCAGTGGTAATGCTCAAGAACAGATCCCGAAGTTTTTATTGTTGTTATTCTTGTGGGATCGCCAATATTCCTTATTGCAACAGGGTTATACCATTGGCGAGTTAGATTGGATTAGATTATTAGGTTTTGGTGGTTTTGTATTCTTATTTAGCTGGCTCTTACACCATTATTTGTTTGATTGGAAACCAAAGGAAAGGGAAGGATATACCAAACAATTTTTCACAGAATCAAGTCAAGCTTTAACCAAGAAAGTGATCATGATAATTGTAGATGGGGCAAGAAAAGATCGTTTTGTTGAAGCCAATACTCCTTTTCTCGATCAATTGCGACTAAATGGAACAGAATATACACAAATGGAAACCGTGTACCCTGCAAGAACCGTTGTCTGTTTTTCTTCTATCTTTACAGGGACTTACCCAAAAGAGCATGGAATTAAATCGAATATGGTATGGAAATTAGGAATTAAAGTAGAGAGCGTCTTTGATTCTCTCAGAAAGGTTGGGAAAAAAGGCAGGTTACTAGGAATTGCTCATTTAATCGATGCAATGGCAGATGATGTAGAAAGTGTGACAGCAGTCATGAATAACGATGTAGCAGATCGAAATATTATTGAACGGGCAAAAAAAATAATGAGCGAGCAAAATCCTGATTTATTAGCAGTTCAACTGATTAGTACCGATCAAACTGGGCATAGTCGAGGTTCTTTGTATGAAGAATATAAGCAAAAAATTGAGGAAGCAGACCATTTAATTGAAGAGTTTGTTCATTGGTTAGAAGATAAAGGCATGATGGAAGATACTACGATCATTATTGCTGCTGATCATGGACAATCAGATGGGATTGGTGGTCATGGCCATTTAGATGAAGGGGAACGATTTGTTCCATTCTTTATGCATGGGCCAAATATTGCAAAAGGGAAACAAGTGGATAAGCGACATTCTTTAATCTCTGTTGCTCCGACCATCGCCTATTTATTAGGTGCGCCATTCCCAGAACATAGCAGAGGTCCTGTTCTAATGGAAGCAATCAAAGAGTTAAAGGGGAACATAAATGAAGAAGCAGAGAGTAATCGTATTTCTACCGGCACATAATGAAGAAGAAATAATTGGCGAAGTTATTGCTAGAATTCCTCGAAATTTTGATTCAAGAATAGATGTGAAAGTACTAGTGATTGATGATGGGTCAGAAGACCAAACCGTCTCTGTTGCAAAAAGGGCTGGTGCTGATTATATTTTTTCGTTCTCAAGCAATCAAGGGTTAGGAGCAGCAGTAAGAAAAGGGCTAGAAAAAGCTCTCTGTTTAGGGGCTGATATCGGCGTTTATATTGATTCAGATAATGAATATCCCCCTGAACAGATCCCTGATCTTTTAGAACCTCTTTTTAAAGGGGAGGCAGATTATATCATAGGGTCACGCTTTTTAGGACAAATTAAGGGCATGAAGCTACATCGACGTTTAGGTAATTACACCTTTACCTTTTTACAGTCCTTATTATTAAGAAAATGGATTTATGATGGCCAATCAGGGATGAGAGCTTTTTCCAAGCAAGCAATGGAGCATGCGGAAATCATTCATGATTACAACTATGCTCAAGTCCTAACTTTGAATTTGGTTCGAAAGGGTTTTAGGCTTAAAGAAATTCCAATTCAATATCAAGTAAGACAAAAAGGAAAGTCATTCATTAAATTTAAAGCTTATTTGACGAAAGTGATTCCAGCCATTTTCAAAGAAATGAGTAGACCTGTACAAAAAGTAAAAATTATCAAGGATGCGCATCAATGGTCAAAAAATAGTTAAATTTCTTTGACGATAATAATCATTATCAATTAAAATAGAAAAGGAAGATTTTATCATTTCGAGTGGGGGTTAAAAATGATGAAAACTAGTAACATGGTTGCTTCTTTACTCATGATGCTCATGCTAGTAGCAACATTCATTCCTACAAATGTCAATGCCTATTCTTATGGTAGTCCTAATGAAGATGCAATAGCATCAGCTTATACAGATATGTTAGCAGCATTGAGTAAAGAAACGAAGGATTTTGCAGCAGTTCAAAACAAATTGAATGAAATTAAACCAGAAATGGTAAAAGAGTTTGGCCAAGAGCAGGTGGATCGGATTCAAAAAGGAATTGATGACAAGGATGCAAATCTAGTGATTTATGAGATGAAGGTTGTGATCGTTCGTAACATTGAAAGACGATTTACCAATATGGGGGAAATATTTGATGATTATGCTCAAGCAAAGGTATTATTAGCTAAAGCGTTTGCTAACTATGAAGCCTTATCCCCAGAAGTTATAAAAGCAGATCCAGAATTAGACCAAAAGATACGTAATGCTTTTGATGAAGCCTTAGCTTCCCTTGGTAATCCTGGATTATTTGGAGTAGGAAAAGTTTCATCAGATCGGGCAAAGTTTGATTCCAATCGGGATCTGATTTTAAATGAGATTAAGGATTTTTTCCAAACAGAAGCAGGATATCAAGGACATACAAAGGGAACTGGACAAACAGATATTGAGGTAAAGGGTGGCACGACAACATGGGCTAACTGGGTTCCATTGTTAATTATTTTATTCGTGATTGTAGGAGCTCTACTCCTTTTTACAAGGAAAGGGAAAAAACGAACTAAATGATAAAAGGGGAAAAATGGTTGATCTTTTTTGCTTTGGGTGTTATTGCAATCCCCCGTTTGCTTTATATCGGCCGCTATCCTGATAGTTGGGATACGGTCGATTTTGCGTTAGGTGTTGTTAGATATGATATCTACAACATGCAGCCTCATTTTCCAGGGTACCCTTTATACCTTTTACCTACAAAATGGATGAACAAGTTGGTGAGTGAACCCATTATTTCACTAAGTCTGGTAAGTGCTATCGCTGGAATCATCATGATACCTCTTATCTATTTCACGATAAAGAATTGGCTAGGGAAAAAGATCGCTCTTTTTACTACAATCCTTTCTGCCGTTAATCCACTGCTATGGCTAATGGCTGAACAACCGATGTCAGATAGTTTGGGGATGATGATGATTTGGGTCGTATTGTGGATTATCTCCCGTACCTTCAATCAATCCTTAACTCAATCCGAGTATCTGCGTACAGGAATCATCGCTTCATTTGTTTATGGATTAGCCATGGGCGTAAGAATCTCTTATTTTCCTTTTGTCGCAGTCCTTTTGCTACCACTTCTCATGTCTAGCTTTGATCTTCAACAAAGGATCAAATGGAGAACTTTATTAAGGCATACTGTATTGATGGCCTTATCACTTTTTTTCGGATTAGCATTATGGTTTTTTCCAGTGGCTTATACAGAAGGGGGACTTCTTCCTTACTTGAGGTTAGGAATTGCTTTTACTTCTGGACATTTTACCGATTGGGGAGGAACTGTATTAACTAGCCCACGTTATCTAGATCGAGTTGAAAGCATTATCAAACTGATTTGGGTAAGCCTTGGGGGGAAAAGTTGGATTATTTCCTTTTTTCTATTTGGAGGATTGCTATGGATCGTTTATCACTTTTTAAAAGTAAGTAAAAAGATTCGGCTTTTTCCAAAATACTTTCACTTTCAATCGATGAAATCCTACCGTTGCCTACTCTATTTACTTAGTACAATCCCTTATATTCTTTGGGCTTTTATTGGGCAAAATTTAGATAAACCGCGGCATGTTGCAATCTTGATCCCATTCATATTGATAGGTTTTGTATGGAGTCTAGGGAAAATAGGTCGGCTTTCTAAACTGATATTTTTAGGATTAGCTTTCGTTACGATGATTACATCGATTCCATTAGTAGAACAGTATGCAGTTGAAAAACCGCCGATGGTACAACTGGCGAATCAAATCAACCAATCCTATCATCCTGAACAAACAACGATTTTTACCTGGGAAGAGCAAAGGGTGATTCAATATTTATATCCTGATTTTCAAACCATTCGTTTAAGGAATCCAGCAGATTTTGAAAATCAAATCCTTATTTATGGGGAGAATCGGCGTATTTTGGTGACGAATGCTGTTTTAGATGGTTTCGGAGAACAGAAGGGAAAGTACGCACCTTATTTAAAACCTGTTTTTCAAACCGAAGCAGATTCATTTCTTTATCCTACTTACTATCAGATCGTCTTATATGAAGCATTGCCAGAGTTATATGAAAAATTAAAGCATTGACAATGAGAATGATTTGCAATAAAATATTTACAAATGATAATGATTATCATTATCGTCATAATAAAGATAACAATATCATAATAGTGAAAATAGCCATATACTTATGATGGGAACGAATCTATTAGATTGTCTTAAGGGGGAAAAGGAGAATGGATTTTCAGGCATTTTTAATCACCTTTAGGGAAGGGTTAGAAGCTTTTCTCATTATAGGGATCATCATTACTTATTTAAAAAAAATGGACCGAGCAAAATATAATAAATGGGTTTGGACTGGTGCATTTGGCGCAGTTATTTCAAGCTTATTAATGGCATTAATCTTTCAGGTAGTTTTGACTGGATTTACATCAATGGGAAGTCAAAATTATATGAAGTTAGGAATTATGTTAGTCTCAAGCGTTCTTTTAACGCAAATGATTTTTTGGATGAATGAAAACAATAGAGACGTGCATACTAAGACACAAGATAAACTTTCGCAAATCGTCACAACTGGTAGTGTCATTGGCATGGTGACACATGCTTATTTAGTTGTTCTCCGTGAGGGAGTAGAAACAGTCTTCTTCTTTGCAGCTATAACAGGGGGAGATATTACTAGAGCCATTGAAAGTAAAGGCGCCTTGTTTGGTTTAATTCTTTCTGCGGTCATTGCTTATTTAATGTTTAAAGGACTTGTCCGTTTCCCATTAAAAACCTTTTTCAAAATTACTGGTATATTGATTATGATGATTGCTGCTGGATTGTTAGTCCAAGGTATTGGCATGATGCAAGATTTAGGAATCATGGGTAGTGCAATGCCTGAAGTATATAATATTATTGGCTTCATGCCTGAACATCCAATCGATGCCGCACAGTATATTAGAGACACAGGAAAACAACCACTAATCAGTGGCCAAGTAGGAATCTTTATGAAAGCCATGTTTGGTTATTCCCACCACCCATCGATTGAAGAGTTATTAGCGTATTTAGGATATTTTATCGTAGTGATCTTTTGGGTTCGATACACGAACCAACGTAAAGAGGAAAACAAAGCAAACGAGGCAAACATGGAGAATAACTCGTTCAAAGCAAACCATCCAACTGCAGTTTAATTGCTATATGGAACATTGCTATCCGATAAATGATGAGGATAGCTTTTTCTTTCTGGTAAAACGTTTTCATATCATGTATATTTATTATATAGCACGAAGACAAGGATGAATCTCATGAATGAAGGAAAAAGTTATCTGGTTAAACGAACATTAAATAATAATACGGTTTTAGCAGTAGATGAATTTCAGAAAGAGGTTGTCCTCCTAGGTAAAGGGATTGGTTTTAATAGAAAAAAGGGAGAATGGATTCCCTACGACTCATCAATAGAAAAAATATTTGTTCTCTCTTCCGATAACAATCGAGAAACGATGTTACGGATTTTTACCGAAACTGAAGAAGAGATTATCCATGCCATTAACGATTATATTCAATATATAGAGGACCGATTAGAAGTTAAGCTTACTGAACAATTTCTTGTCTCTTTTATTGATCATATTTCGTTTGCGATTAAACGTTTAAAACAAGGGATACAAATCCAAAATCCATTTTTACATGAAGTTCGTAGCCTTTATCCTGAGGAATATGCTTTGGCTCAAGATGGAGTGAACATGTTAAGTAAACTTTTAAAAATGGAAATTCCTGATGATGAGATCGGGTTTATTACCCTCCATTTGCACAGTGCAAAAACAAAGCAAAGCGTTTCCAAGATGAACCAATTTTCTTCCCTTATTGGTAAATTGATACAAGTGATAGAAAACGAATTGGAAATTAAAATTGATCGAGATTCCATAGATTATGCAAGATTAATCACTCATCTTCGTTTTGCGATTGAGAGGACAGAGAGAAACCAATTTCTTGACCAAGATCATCCATTAACTACCTTATTGCGGAAAGAATATCCCATATGCTATAATCTTAGTTGGCAACTCGTTAAAATCATGCAGAATGAATTAAAGGCACAGATACCAGAAGCAGAAGTAAGTTATCTTACGCTACATATTGAGCGAATCTATCAGAAAATGAATACAAAGTAAAGAATCGTGTAACTGATTCGATCAGGCATGAGTAAATTTCCGATTTATGCGACATCCTAAGTTGTATAAGTTGGTAATTTCTCATGTCTTTTTTGTGTTTAAATTACTATTGGAGGTTGATTTTATGTTTAAAAAAATATTTGGTATCCTACAACAAGTAGGAAAATCGCTGATGCTTCCAGTTGCCATCCTGCCTGCAGCGGGAATATTGCTTGCTTTTGGTAATGCATTCCAAAACCCAGCATTAGTGCAAAGGCTTACTTTTTTATCGAATCCGACATTTCAATTAGTTGCAAAAGTGATGGAAGAAGCTGGGGGAATCATCTTTGGAAATTTATCGTTGTTGTTTGCGGTAGGAGTTGCCGTAGGATTAGCTGGAGGTGAAGGGGTAGCAGGACTTGCCGCAATCATTGGTTTCTTAATCATGAATATTACGATGGGTGTCATCTTAGGTGTAACGCCAGATATGGTTGCTGCAGATAAGTCCTATGCCATGGTTGTGGGAATCCCAACCTTACAAACAGGGGTGTTTGGGGGGATCATTGTTGGTATTTTAGCTTCCTATCTGTACAAAAAGTATTACAATATCGAGTTGCCACAGTTTTTAGGGTTCTTTGCTGGTAAGCGTTTTGTACCGATCGTAACCGCTGGATCAGCACTTCTATTAGGGATTCTGATGATTTTTATCTGGCCGCCCATTCAACATGCATTAAATACATTTTCTTATAGCATGATTGATACGAATAGAACCTTAGCTGCCTTTATCTTTGGCTTAATTGAACGTTCGCTCATTCCATTTGGTTTGCATCACATTTTCTACTCACCTTTCTGGTTTGAATTTGGTGAATATGTGAATAAAGCGGGTCAAGTGATTCGTGGTGACCAATCGATCTTCTTTGCTCAGTTAAAGGATGGGGTTCCATTAACGGCAGGTACTTTTATGACAGGAAAATTCCCATTTATGATGTTTGGACTTCCTGCTGCTGCGTTAGCGATGTATCATGAAGCTCGTCCTGAAAAACGCAAATTAGTTGGAGGAATTTTAGCTTCTGCAGCTTTAACCTCTTTTTTAACAGGGATTACAGAGCCAATTGAGTTTACTTTTCTTTTTGTGGCTCCTGCATTATTTGCAGTTCATGCAGTTTTTGCTGGTTTGTCATTTATGATTATGCATATTTTAAATGTAAAGATTGGGATGACCTTCTCAGGTGGAGTGATTGACTATATTTTATTTGGTGTATTACCTAACCGAACAAATTGGTGGTTAGTTATTCCTGTTGGTTTAGTATTTTCTGTTATATACTACTTCGGCTTCCGCTTTGCGATTCGCATTTGGAATTTAAGAACGCCTGGTCGCGAATTAGATGAGGAACAAGTTCAAGGCACTGAAAAGGCTGGTAATTTAGCCGTAGGTGTTTTGAAAGGACTTGGAGGAAAAGAAAATATAGCTAATTTAGATGCATGTATTACACGCTTACGGGTATCTGTTCATGATATCAGTAAAGTAAATAAAGATCTCCTTAAACAGCTTGGTGCTGCAGGTGTTCTAGAAGTAGGAAATAATATTCAAGCCATCTTTGGCCCAAAATCAGATCAATTAAAAGAGCAAATCAAAGCTGTCATCAATGGAAAAAGTCCTGAGGAGATTAAGGATGTGAAAGCAGCTCCATCTACAACAAGTGATATTGAAACAGTAGTCGATGGTGTTGAATTTATCGTTGCTCCTCTAACAGGTGAAGTGATTGACATCACTGAAGTGCCTGATCAAGTTTTTGCAGGGAAAATGATGGGGGATGGCTTCGCTATGAAACCGGAAAAAGGGGAAATCGTTTCACCGATTAAAGGAAAAGTGGTAAATGCATTCCCAACCAAACATGCGATTGGTTTAGTCTCTCATAGTGGATTAGAAGTTTTGATTCATGTGGGAATCGATACCGTGAAACTTGAGGGAAAAGGATTTGAATTATTAGTAAATGAAGGGGATGAAGTTGAAGTAGGTACGTCATTATTAAAGGTTGACCTGTCGTATATTGAAAAACATGCAACTTCAACGATTACACCAATTGTTTTCACAAATTTACAAGAGAACCAGGTATTAAAGGTGAATAAGGGAAAAGCTGTTGCCAAGGAAACAGAGGTTGCAATCATCGATAAGAAAGATTAAAGTTTTATTTAGATAGATGATTAAATAGGGGGAATTTCATTATGGAAAAAGTATTTACAATCAAAAACCCAGCTGGTCTTCATGCAAGACCAGCTACATTATTAGTACAAAAAGCAAGTTCATTCCCTGGAGAAATCACCTTAGTTAAAGGGGATAAAACCGTAAATGCAAAAAGTATTATGGGCGTGATGTCCTTAGGAATTAGACAAGGAGACCAAGTAACCGTGGTAACCAGTGGAGAAAAAGAAGAAGAGGCACTAAATGCAATTGGTGAGATTCTAGAATCTGTCCTTGAGTAATCATTTTTCTTTTAATCATGGGATAAGGGGGTTTGTATAAATGAATTGGACAGGCATTGCAGCATCCTCAGGTATTGCGATGGGGCCAGCCTTTCTTTTGAAAGAAGACAAGATTGAAGTAAAGAAGCATTCCCTTCAAGCAGAGCAAGTGGAGCAAGAAATCAACCGTTTTGAAGAAAAAGTAAAACTAGCGATTGACGAATTGGAACTAATTAAGAAAAAGGCGCTGCAAAAATTAGGGGAAAAGGAAGCAGAAATTTTTTCAGCGCATATTCTTGTGCTACAAGACCCAGAGTATATTGGTGCTGTAAAAGACAAAATTAAGACCGATTTAATCAATGCAGAAGCAGCATTACAAGAGATTACAGATCAATTTATTATGATCTTTGAAAGTATGGATAACGAATATATGAGAGAGCGTGCTGCAGATATTCGTGATGTAAGCAGTAGGGTCTTAAAACGGTTATTAGGGATTAAAGAAATGTCTTTAGATGAGTTTGCAGAGCCGGTCATCTTGATTGCTCATGACTTAACACCATCAGATACTGCCCAATTAAATCGTGAAATGGTAGCAGGCTTTGCTACGAATATTGGAGGAAGAACCTCTCACTCAGCAATTATGGCAAGATCGATGGAGATTCCAGCTGTAGTAGGATTAAAGGATATTCTTGAAAAGACCAATCAAGAGGATTATGTCATTATTGATGGAAATGAGGGAATCGTTTATATCAATCCTGAAAATGATCTGGTTATGGAATACAGAACAAAAAAAGAACAGTATGAAGCGCATTTAGCTGAACTAAAAACCTTAAAAAATGAGGCTTCGATTACTGCAGACGGACATCAAGTTGAAATCGTAGCAAATATCGGCAACCCTCAAGATGGTAAAGGCGCTTTAGAAAATGGAGCAGAAGGGATTGGTTTATTTCGTACCGAATTCCTCTACATGGGTAGAAGTGATTTACCCTCTGAAGAAGAACAGTTTGCAGCTTATAAAACTGTAGCTGAAATGTTTAGTCAAGAAAGCCCTGTTGTGATCAGATCCTTAGATATTGGCGGGGATAAGGAGTTACCTTATCTTAACCTACCAAAGGAAATGAATCCGTTTTTGGGTTATCGGGCGATCCGCTTATGCTTGGACCGAACCGATATTTTCAAAACCCAACTTAGGGCAATTCTTCGGGCAAGTGTATTTGGCAATATTAAATTGATGTATCCCATGATTGCTTCACTTCAAGAGCTTCGCCAAGCCAATCAGGTTTTAGAAGAAGTAAAACAAGAATTAATCAATGAAAAGGTTCCTTTTAATCCAGAAATGGAAGTAGGAATGATGATTGAGATTCCTGCAGCCGCCATTATCGCAGATCAATTAGCTAAAGAAGTGGATTTCTTTAGTATTGGAACCAATGATTTGATTCAATACACGATGGCAGCGGATCGAATGAACGAACAAGTCTCCTATTTGTATCAACCATTCAACCCTGCTGTATTACGTTTGATCCATATGGTGATTCAAGCTGCTCATAAAGAAGGTAAATGGGCTGGAATGTGTGGAGAAATGGCAGGGCATCTTACAGCGATTCCAATTCTTTTAGGAATGGGCTTAGATGAATTTAGCATGAGTGCTTCTTCCGTCCTACCTGCACGATCCCTGATCCGTAAGTTGAATGTGTCTGAAATGAAAAATGTGGCACAAAAAGTATTACAAATGGAAACAGCTGAAGAAATTAAGGAATATGTAGAGCAAGAAGTGTTAGCCAAATTACAGTAAAAACAAATTTTGAGCACATGAGCCCTGTAGCGATATGGGGCTTGTTTTTTATAATAAATGGAAGTTCAATGGTTAGCCTTATCTTATCCAAAAAAGAGAAAGAAGAAATTGCAAGAGAACTAGAGCCGATGCAAAAATAAAAGGAACACGTTAAAGGTGTCCCTTCTGTTTTAAAAGGCTATAATCTGACAGTTGGAGGAACATAGTTTAGTTCTTCATCGAAAGTGATATAATCAAGATTAACCATCAATAAAAGATAACGTCTTCCAGTTTGTGGATCGCTAATAATAATATGATCGCGACCTGCAGCTTCCACACTACCTTTAAATACTTTGGCATTCCATTCTTTATTGTTTTCAAAAGTCATATAAATCGTTGCAATTTTTCCCAAATTAAGTCTTAAAATATTTTCAATATAAGATTGTTCTGCTGGTAAAAGACCAGGCACATCGATTCCTGTTTCAGGTGATGGTGGAATTGGTACCATTGGTTGTTGTGGTACCATTGGTTGCATGTAATCGGGCATATTCATATCATAGGGATTGATTAAATATGAATCATAATAGTATGGATTGTAAGGATACATCGAAATTCAACTCCTCTTTAATAAGTTCGGTAAACGGAAGGGCAATTACTGTAAGTAGGGTGAAAAAAACAATGGTCTTTATAGCGCCCCGCATTGGGTTGGTTATACCATGTTCTTGGGCACGGACCTAGTGGTTCAAAAAACCATAATGCTCGAGTGGCTGGATGGTATTTATTACCTCTAATCACTTTTCTTGCTAGGTGGATATCCTGTGTTCTGGCTCTTTGATAGAAATAAGATTTTTGAACCGCTTCAAATCCACCAGGAGATTGAAAAACCATCTGCTTAACTGTCCGAATGTTTTTAAAGTCTAAACAACTAGCACGTACACGGTTAACTCCAACATTACCGACCATTAGCATGCCAAGCTTCCCTTCACCTTCAGCTTCAGCCCTCATTAATCTAGCCAACAGTTTCACGTCTTTTGAATTAGCTTTTATTACAGCCATTGATTCACCCCGCATATATAGGCTTCCATAACAATATATTTAACCTGTGCAGAATAGGTGATTAAAACAAAGGAATCATTTAAAAAAAATCCCTTGACAATCTGTTTTAATGCATTGTATTCTTGTATTAATCATTTAATTTAATAAAGGAAATTCTTATCCAGAGAGGCGGAGGGACTGGCCCTATGAAGCCCGGCAACCGGTTTAAATAAAACGCGGTGCCAATTCCTGCAGAACATTCATGTTCTGATAGATAAGAAGAGCGGCGATCACCATCTCTTCTTGAAGAGATGGTTTTTTAATCCCTCTTCTTAGGAAGGGGATTTTACTTTTTTAGGGGATTTGAATGGATGAAGAGGAGGAGTAAGGATGGCGGTGGCAGAGATCAATCTTCATTATGAGTATGGAAAAATAGAAATTGGAGATTTAATGCTTGAATCTGGAACGATTTTACCACAAGCTCATATAGCTTATGAGAGGGTAGGCTCCATTGGTGCACCTGTTATATTAGTGTGTCATGGTTTGACAGGAAATCAATTTGCTTATGGAAATGATGGGACATCTGGTTGGTGGTCTGGGATGATTGGCCCCTATCAATGGATTGATACGAATGAGTATCAAGTGATTACGACAAACGTGATTGGTGGATGTAATGGTACAACAGGTCCTTTAAGTATAAACCCTGACAATAAAGAGATTTATCGTGCTTCATTTCCCTTTGTTACCATCAGGGATATGGTTCATGCTCAATACAAAGCATTAAGGAAAATGGGTATTGATCATGTGCATGCAGTGATTGGAGGGTCATTAGGTGGAATGCAAGTTTTGGAATGGGGAATTCTTTACCCTACCTTTATGGATAAGCTATTTCCCCTTGCTGCGACTTCTTATTTAAGTGACTATGCCATCGCTTTTAATGCTATGTCCCGCTTTGCTATTATTTATGACCCTAAATGGAATCATGGAAATTATCCATTGGAAGATAAACCTGATCATGGATTAAGTCTTGCACGTATGTTAGGAATGATTACTTATCGTTCACAAGAGTTGTATAATCAACGTTTTCAGAGGAGCCTTCGTAATGAGTGGGGGAATTCCCACGATGAAATTACGTTTGAAATAGAATCTTATCTTAGTTATCAAGGAGATAAATTAACAAAACGTTTTGATGCCAATAGCTATCTATATTTACTTAAGGCGATGGATAGTCATGACATCGGTCGTGGCCGTGGAGGATGGAAAGAAGCCTTGAAATTATTAAAAGTCCCTATGATCGCAATTGCCTATAAAGGGGATTTGCTTTATCCGCCAGAAAGTTTAAAGGAGCTAACAGAGGCCTATCGTCAATTAGGAGGTCATGCAAATTTTTATGAGATCGATACGATTTATGGCCATGATGGTTTTTTAGTCGAATTTGATAAATGGGGATCGATTGTAAAGGAGGGTTTATATGGAATCGATTAAGGTAGCCTTACTAGGTTTGGGTACGGTGGGAACTGGTGTATATCAAACGATCATTTCCCATCAAAAACAATTACAACATATCTTAGGCAAGTCTGTTGAAGTCGTTGCGATTTTGATTCAGGATATAGAGAAGAAACGAGTTTTGGAGATGAGGGATTCTATTCTCGTTACAACGAATTATCAGGATATTTTACAATTACCTAAATTAGACGTAGTCATTGAAATGATAGGGGGAAGAGATCCTGCCTATCAATATATCATTCAGGCACTCTCAAAAGGTTGTCATGTGATTACAGCAAATAAAGAATTAATGGCATTTAATGGAGCTGAATTAAAGGAAATCGCGAAACAATATGGGGTAATGTTAGCCTTTGAAGCTAGTGTAGCTGGTGGAATTCCTATTATTCGGACGATTAAACAATTGCTTCAAGTGAATCAAATTACAAAAATCCAAGGGATTATAAACGGGACTTCGAATTATATTCTGAGTCAAATGAGGAAAAAACGAATTTCCTTCAAACAGGCGTTAAAGGAAGCACAAGCTGCAGGTTTTGCAGAAGCAGATCCTACAAATGATATTGAGGGCTGGGATACTTTTTATAAATTAATGGTTTTAAGTGACATCATCTTTCCTGAACGACCAAACTGGACTTCAGTGAAAAAGATTGGTGTCTCGGAGGTTACGCTGGAACAATTGGCTCTTGTTGAAGAACTAGGCTTACGAATGAAACTAGTTGCATCACTTTATAAGTCAGATACAGGCTGGAATGTCCGAGTAGAACCAACCTGTTTAGCAGAGTCTAATCCATTGTATAGTGTTGAAGGGGTAGATAATGCGATCATCATTGAAACTGATGTTGTTGGCCGCTTATTTTTACAAGGTCCAGGAGCAGGCTCTCTTCCTACAGCTAGTGCAATTGTAGAGGATTTAGTAGACGTTCTTCAACATCCAACCTATTCCTATCACCATAAAAAGGAAATAGAAACAACGGCCACGGTTACAGAATCAATAGAAAATCCATTTTGGTTAATCATTCATGAGCAACATCATCCAATGACTAGTGCAGATCAAATGTTTTGGCAAGTAAAGCTACACCAATTTGAATTAGAAATGATAAAAAGAGAAACCATCTCTGTACAAAAGGGATTTTTGGTAGGCCATCTGGTAAAGGGGAATGAGGAACAAATTTTAGCATTGAAACAAAACGTAAACCATCGCACAAAAATGATCTATTATCCTGCATTAAGTTGTCATCATGAAGAAAGGGTGGAAGAAGAAGGAATAAAGCTAGGGGGAAGATCATAATGAGTATCTATCAAATTCATGGATTAAAAGAAAAATTAACGTTAGGGAAATTTGTCACCACAGTAGAATTAGAACCGCCCAAAGGAGCAAATCCAATGCCTGTTTTAGAGAAGGCTACCTTTTTGAGGGGGATTGTGGATGCGGTAAATATTGCAGATAGCCCCATGGCTACACTACGAATGAGTCCCATTGCTTTAGCACATGTGATTCAACAGGATATGGGGATAGAGGCGATATTCCATTTAACTTGTCGTGACCGCAATATCATAGGACTGCAATCAGAACTATTAGGTGCTGCAGCTTTAGGTGTTAGAAACATCCTCACCTTAACAGGAGATTCACCAGCTAGAGGAGATCACCCACAAGCAAAAGGAGTCTTTGAAGTCGACTCGACAGGATTAGCCAACATTGCCTATCAACTCAACCAAGGAAAGGACTTATCAGGCAATCCTTTAAACAGCGCAACTGATTTCTTTATCGGCGGTGCTGCAAACCCTGGTAATGATGACCTAGAGCTTGAAGTGGAAAAACTAAAAAGAAAGATTGAGTCTGGAGTGGAATTTGTTCAAACTCAGCCTGTTTATGAACTTTCCCAAGTAGAACGATTTTTAGAGAAAATAAGAGACCTACCAGTTCATGTCATTTTTGGCATTCTTCCTATAAAGAGTGTGAAAATGGCTTATTATCTAAATGAAAAAGTACCAGGTATCCATATTTCATCGGAGATGATTGCCAAAGTAGAACAGGGGGGTAGAAAGGCAGGAATAGAGATAGCACAAAAATTAATTGAGGAGATAAAGGGGATCGTTCAAGGTGTTCACATTTATCCAATTGGTGACTTGTCGATTGTATCTGATCTCTTGCAAGTATCTGATAAGCAGATAAAAAAAATAATTTGATAATATATCATAGAATGAAAAAACCATGACCGATAGGAAATGTTCACCCTTGTTCATGGTTTTTTGATACTTTGATGGTTTTCTCAGTTTCTTACGATATCACTTTACCCTCAGTAAGTTCATCAACAGGAACCTTTAAACGATGATTATCCATATCTGTTACTTCAGCAGTTCCTGTTTGAGAATCAAGGCTATTAATCCAAACAGATTGATCATCATAAAAGACCTCTATCGTTTCTTCCGCTTGAAGAATTTCCTCTGCTCTATGAAAATTCATTTTTACTCACCTCTTTTCTTTTTAATAGCGTTTCTAATTTATTTTTAAAGTATGCAAAGAAGTAAAGGTGTGTAAGGAGAGGAAATATTAATGACCTACCTTAATGTTTTGAGATTTACTCAACCTGTAATTCAAGCATTGCAAAAATTAGGGCTCAAACCTGTTTTTTACTCTATGGTGAAGCGATACTATTCATGATTATTTAAGTAATTCTCGGCAACTTTTACAGCTTCCCCTTCATTGATCTTAATTTTTAACTCGGATAAGATTGACTCCAATGCCGTTAAGAACTGAATGACATTACTTCTTTGAGAAGAATATCCCATGAGGCCTACACGCCAAATTTTATTCTTTGTGGGTCCTAAACCTCCTCCGATTTCAAGCCCATAACGCTCGAGTAATAAATTGCGTACTTTCATATCATCAGCACCATCGGGAATATTGACTGAGGTGAGCATAGGTAAGCGATAACCTTCTTGCGCAAATAACTCCAATCCCATCGCCTCAATTCCCGCTTGCAAAGCACGTCCGTTTTGTTCATGACGTTTAAAGGTAGCTTCTAAGCCTTCTTCTTTAATCAATCTTAATGCCTCATGAAGTGCATAAATCATCGAGATCGGTGCCGTATGATGATAAAAACGTTCTTGTCCCCAATAAGCCTGGATCATTGACAAATCAAGGTACCAGCTTTGTACTTTTGTTTTCCTGCTTTTTAGAACTTCAACCGCTTTATCACTTAAACTGACTGGGGATAGTCCTGGGGGAGCACTAAGACATTTTTGCGTACCGCTATAGACCGCATCAATCCCAATCTTATCTACCCCAACTTTCGTTCCACCTAGTGAAGTAACAGCGTCAACAATCATTAAAGCATCATATTCTTTCGCTAGTTTTGCTATTTCTTCTAATGGTTGGTTTGCACCTGTAGATGTTTCTGCGTGTACCACCGCTACTGCTTTTACAGGGGAATAATTCTTTAAAGCTTTTTCTATATCAGCTGGATTAATAATTCTTCCCCATTCTGCATGAACTTGAATCACTTCAGCCCCTGCTCTTTTTGCAACATCAACCATCCGCTGACCAAATAAACCATTAACCCCAATAATGACCTTGTCTCCTGGTTCAATCAGATTCACAAATACCGTTTCCATACCAGCACTGCCAGTACCTGACATCGCAATCGTTACTTGATTTTTTGTTTCGTAAACATAGCGAATCAATTCCATGGTTTCATTCATAATATTAAGAAAGGTCGGGTCCAAATGTCCTAATAATGGGGTTGCCATTGCTTTTAAAACATGCGGATGAACATCACTAGGTCCTGGACCCATCAATAATCGTTTCGGTAAAATTAATTCTTGGCTCATGCGCTTTCCTCCTATGAATCATGATTTATATATATTAGTTTAAATATTCAATATTTTTCATAAAATACCTTCATGAGAATATTAAATTTTAAAAAAAAAAGAAAAATCTAT
>NZ_JBLWFI010000001.1:2218077-2276666 GCF_048898065.1 Tepidibacillus infernus | reverse complement strand
AATTAATCATTCTCTTTTTTTATAATTCATATTAAAATAGATTTTGTATAACAATGTGACAATTTTGTTACAATTTTTTTGTGACGAAATTATGATAGAGCATAAAAAGAGAGGGGGACGAAAGGCTGTTGACCGAACATTAAAGGAATTTAAGAGTGCAACAAAAGAGATCATTGATGATCAACCGACCAATAAGTAAAAACAATAACACTATTTGTGAATAATTTCACATTTACCAATATTTTTAATATTTTGAAATTAAATTAGAGCAAAAGAGAAAAATCAATTTTCAGGAAGAGGGGATAGAAATGCCAAAGCTGACAAGACGCCAGTTTTTTAAATTTACTGCAGCATCTGTAGCAGCTTCCTACCTAGCAGAAAAACAAGCCTTTGCTAAAGACAATGGAAATGATAAAACATATCCATTAATGACAGCAGGTGCGGCTACATCATATGGTATCTGCCACTTCTGTTCCGTAGGATGTGGGATTGAGATTAAAACAAAGGGAAATGAAATCGTATCTACAGAAGGATTAAAAAATCATCCGATTAATGAAGGTGCATTATGCCCAAAAGGTCGATCCTTAAAAGAAATGCACAATTCAAAATTGCGTCTTACTTATCCATTAGTGCGTAAGCCAGGAAGTGACAAATGGGAACCCATCTCTTGGGAAGATGCGATTCGCAAAATTGCCAATAAGATTAAAGAGGTTCGTGATAACACCTTTGAAAAAACGATTACTACCAAAGATGGTAAAGTCGTGAAAGTGAATCGTATGAATGGAATGTTTAGTTTAGGAAGCGCGGAAATCGATAATGAAGAAGCTTATCTCTACACAAAGTTTAACCGTGCCCTTGGTGTTCAATATTACACACATCAAGCCGAGATATGACATGCGCCAACGGTGGCTAGTTTAGCCCCTTCATTTGGTCGTGGTGCGATGACTAACAGCTTTACTGACATGAAAAATGCAAAAGTGCTTCTAATTGGAGGAAATAATACCGCAGAAAACCATCCAATGGCAATGCGCTGGGTATTAAAAGCGCAAAAAAATGGTGCCAAGATTATTGTCGTCGATCCACGCTTTAATCGGACAGCAAAAGTAGCAGATATTTATGCTCAAATTCGACCAGGGACAGATATCGCTTATCTAGGTGCGATTGTGAAATATATTATTGAGAATAAATTATACGATGAAGAGTATGTCAAATATTACACCACAGCACTTTACAAAGTAAATCCAGATTTCTCTTTTCATGAAGGTTTATTCTCTGGTTTTGACGAAGCAAAGAAAACATATAACAAAGATACTTGGACCTATCAGTTAGGATCAGATGGGAAACCTTTTGTAGCAGATTCTTTTGATGATCCCGATACCGTCTTGATGAAATTAAAAGAACATTTTAAAGACTATACATTTGAAAAGGCTTCCCAGGTTACGGGAATTCCAGCGGAAAAAATTAAATTAATTGCCGATACTCTTGTAGAAAATCGACCAGGAACCATTCTTTATGCTTTAGGAATGACCCAAAAAACAACAGGAGTACAAGGAATTCGCATGTATGCGATCCTTCAATTGCTTCTTGGGAACATGGGAATGGCTGGTGGCGGTATCAATGCAAACCGCGGAGAACCTAACGTTCAAGGATCAACCGATATAGCTTGTTTACCACATATTTTACCTGGTTATATGCCAGTGCCAATCGATAAACATGCGACATTAAATGATTATGCGATGGCATTTGGCATGACAAGAACGAAGCAGACGATTGCATTATTAAAAGCCTGGTATGGGGATAAAGCAACTCCAGAAAATGAGTTTGGTTATCATTACTTACCAAAACGGGATTCAAAGGAAGCATCCCAAGGTCATATTTCCATTTTTGAAAATATGAACAAAGGGAAGTTTACATTAGGGCTTATTTTTGCACAAAACCCTGCGGTTAGTACGCCGAACTTAGAGTTAGTCTGGAAAGGCTTATCGAAATTAGAAATGTTGGTCGTTTCTGAAGTATTTGAAACGGAAACGGCAGCATTCTGGCAACATCCTGGTGCTAATCCAAAAGAGATCAAAACAGAGGTTGTTCTTTTACCTGCAGCGATGTCTTTTGAGAAAGCAGGTACAATGACCAACTCTGCAAGGTGGATTCAAGGGAAACCGGCGGCGGTTCGTCCACCTGGAGAAGCAAAACCAGATGCCGATATTATCTCAATGATTCTATTAAAGTTAAAAGAATTATATAAAAATAGCACTGATGAAAAAGATCGCTCAATTCTTGATTTAACATGGGATTATCATGTAGAAGGCAAAGAAGAAATCGATCTTGAGAAAGTCTTAAAAGAGATAAACGGCTATGATTTAACAACTGGGAAACTATTAAATAGTGCAGCACAGATCCAAAAAGCAGAACCAGGCACAGTTTCTTCTGGCTTAGGAGGCCTTTATACAGGCGTGATTACAGAGGAAGGAAACCACTCGTTACGTCATGATAATAGTGATCCAAGCGGCTTGGGGCTTTATCCAAATTGGACGTTTGCATGGCCAGGCAATATTCGTATTCTTTATAATCGTGGATCTGCTGACATTAATGGGAAGCCTAGAGATAAAGATCGTGCCCTTGTATGGTGGGATGGAACCAAGTGGATAGGTCCAGATATTTTAGACGTTGCTGCCAAAGATAAAGAACCAAATACACCTGAAGGTTCACAAGTATTCCCGATTGCGGATACAAAAGGTGCTTTATTCCGTACCGTTTATGCAAAACCACAAAAAGAGAAAGTATCTGTAGAATTGAAAGAAGGGTATGACCCTAACATATTCAAAGTGGCTCCAATATTTAAGGAAGCAGGAATTGCAGATGGCCCATTACCTGCTCATTATGAGCCGAAAGAGTCACCGGTAGAAAATGCTTTTTATCCAAAACAAAAAAATAACCCGATTTTGCGTGGGTTCAGAGTTCCCGAAATTCAAAAACTGGGTGAAGCAAAAGACTATCCTTATGTTTTAACAACTTATATGTTGACAGAGCAATTTTTATCAGGTGGGGTTACTAGGAATACACCGCAATTGAACGAATTAATGCCTTCCAACTTTGTCGAGATGAGTAAAAATCTTGCAAAGAAAATCGGTGTTCAGTCTGGAGATAAAGTCACGATTTCCACAGCACGTGGAAAAGTAACCATTCCGGCAATGGTGACTGATCGTATCCAAACCTTAACAATTAATGGGAAACAAGTGGAAGTCGTTGGTGTTCCTTGGGGCTGGGGATTCAAAGGTCTTGTAAGCGGAGATTCAATTAATCTTGTGACCAACTCGGTAACCGATCCAAATACAGGTACACCAGAATATAAGGCATGCTTATGCAATGTGACGAAGGGGGATAAGTAATTATGGCACAAAAAACAGATAAAGCGATATTAGTGGACACCTCACTTTGTACAGGTTGTAAAGCATGTCAATTGGCTTGTAAAGAATGGCATAATCTTCCAGCTACGGAGTTTGATAAGGTTCCAGGTACTTACCAAAACCCTGCTGATCGCTCGTTTAATACCTTAACCTTGATGCGATTTGATGAAAAATATGATCCGAAGACCAATACTTTTGAGTGGTTAATTCGCAAAGATCAATGTATGCATTGTTCTGATGCTCCTTGTGTTGCGATCTGTTCAACAGGGGCGCTATATCAGCATAAGGAAGGTTTTGTTGCTTTTGATCAGGAAAGCTGTATTGGTTGTGGCTACTGTGAGAAGGCTTGTCCATTTGATATCCCAAGATACCAGCATGATGCTTTTACAGGTAAGGATAAGATGAATAAATGTAATTTTTGTCAGGATAAGATTACCAATGGAGAAGCACCTGCATGTGTACAAACTTGTCCGACCAAAGCATTAGAATTCATGTCATGGGATGAGGCAATAAAACAAGCCTATAAACGAGTTAAACAAATTAAAAATCGTTTTCCAAATGCGAATGTTTACGGTGACAAATTAATGGGTGGAACCCACTATATTTACGTTTTAACTGAGAAACCGGAGGAGTATGGTTTACCAACCAATCCAAAAACGAATGAACTAGTCGAATTCCGGTCCGGGGTCATTAAACCTGTTACCGAGGTATTAATGGGTGTCGCGGGAATTGGATTCCTAGCCAACTTTATTGTTTCTTCCACCGCCTTTAACTTTAATGGAAAAGATGAGCCTGAAGATTTTTTGAAGGAGGAGAAGAAACATGAGTAAAGCCTATAAACGAACGAAATATGTAAAAAGATATTGTGTTCCCGATCAAATAATGCATTGGATGGTTGCCCTTGGTTTTGTACTTTTACTTGTAACGGGGTTTATGATTTTCTTTAAAGGACCAGCTTCACTGCTCACAACAGAAGCAGGTATGGCTTTTCGCCAAGGACATCGCATTGGGGCGATTCTCTTCATTGGTGCACCACTGATTTATTTTCTTTTTTCTAGTAAACGTTGGGGGTTTTTAGTTGCTTTTAAATGGGGAAAATATGACTTTGGTTGGTTAAAGGCCGCTCCTAAACACTATTTTATCGGTGGTGAAGGGATGCCGCCACAGGATAAGTATAATACAGGACAAAAATTGTATTTTCTAGTTGTCATTGTCTTTGGTTTGCTACTAGCCATGTCAGGTTTTGCATTATGGTTTGATTGGTTTAATGGTTCTTTGGGTGTATGGATGCTAGTCATACATGATGTTTCTGCGTTAATCATCACGATTTTCTTCGGGATCCATTTGCATTTAACCGTTTTCCATGCCAGAGAAAGAGCATCTTTCAATGCGATGACAACAGGATGGATGGAGGCAGAATATGCAGAACATCATCACAAATTATGGTTTGATAAAGTGAAGTACGATCAAATGATTACCTGTGGTGAGAGAAAAATGAGGAAAATGAAACAGGTCGATCAAAATAAAAACAATACATTCCAAGCTTAAACAGGAAAAAGGTACATTTACATTACGTAAGTGTGCCTTTTTCGATAACCATTATTTCTGGTTTCTTTTAACAAGTGCATGGACAGGGACTCTACATTTGGAGATTAGCATTTTAGAATAAAACTTTTTTCTTTTCTTTTTCTCACGTAAAATATAAGAAGATATTAAATTAAACTATATTAGGAGTGCTTTGCTTGAAAGAGTGGTGTAAAGTATGATAAGCATGTTAATCGGTAGTCTATTAGCGGGGATTTCCACCGGCATTGGGGCTTTACCCCTGTTTTTTTTAAAAGAATTAAATCATAGAATGAGAGATACCCTTTTAGCTTTTACAGCAGGGGTCATGGTGTCTGCAAGTACATTTAGTTTAATCCCTCAGGCAAAAGAGGGAGGAATTCTTCCAGTTTTTATAGGAGTGTTTTTAGGAACCAACATTTTGCTTTTAATGGAAAGAGTCATACCGCACATTGAAATCGAGAACTTTAACCAAAATTTAAAAGGAATTGATCATAAAACATGGTTAATTGTTGTGGCCATTACTCTACATAATATTCCAGAGGGTTTGTCTGTTGGGGTATCCTATGCCTCAGAACATAGTCAACTGGGGCCACTTATAGCTATAGCCATCGGTTTGCAGAATGCGCCAGAAGGGCTATTGGTTGGGCTTTTCCTAGTCCAACAAAAAATAAGCAAAGGAAGTTCCTTTCTCATTGCCCTCTTTACAGGAATGATTGAGGTGGTAGCTGCAATTGCTGGGTATTTTGCCATAAGTATTGTGGATTTTATTGTCCCATATGGGTTAGCTTTTGCAGCTGGGTCTATGATTTATATCGTATACAAGGAGCTGATTCCAGAAAGCCATGGCCATGGTTATGAAGTATCAGCAACGATTGCTTTTGTCAATGGCTTATTAGTCATGTTCTTTTTAAATGAATGGTTTATGTAAAACAAAAACACCTCAATCGAGGTGTTTTAAATTATTATTGTTTTATTTCACGAAAAGACATGAATGACGGAGCGTATGCAAAATACGATACACTTTAATGCGAGTGTGAAGAACGTAATTGGCGTTTTTGCACATGTTGGTTTTGAAAACGGCGATTACGGATATATAATGCCATATCTGTTGCAACCATGGCAAAGTTGATGATATATAAATAGATAACCCCATCATAGCTATTGAAAAGTTTATTTAAAATCCCAGCAATATAACCTATTAGTAAAATAGTTAAGAATAAAAAGCTTTTACCTTCTATAGATCTAGATTCATAGGATTTGTAAATAGAAAATGGCCATGCTGCACCAAAACAAAGTAACATGACAATCTCAAAAATACTCATAATGAATTCCCCCGATGATCATATTTTCTCCTATCCACGCTTTAAAAGGATATATTTATTTGTTAATCATTTCACATCCTCAATTGACATTATAAATCAAAAACAAAGAAAAAGGTGTGACAAATATTCAAAAAAGATATTACATACATTTAGCAATAATCAGAAAAATAAGCAAAATCAAAAATTTAAAAAGAAAAATAGCAATTTAATGCTTTTAAACATAAAAGCTGTAAATTATAATATAACTATGTTACTAAATGAGAAAGGGAGAAGGAGATTGGGAAAACAAATTGCAATCATTGGTCTAGGTCTTATGGGGGGATCTTTAGCAAAGGCATTACAAAGTAAGTGGGATGTAACCATTACGGGAGTGGACCAAGATCAAACAACTATAGAAACTGCTATGGCCGAACGAACAATCCAATATGGATTAAATCATTTAGAAACCTTATCTTGGGAAGTTTTTGATCTGATTATCTTTTGTACACCGATTGAAATCACCTTACAATGGATGGAAAGAATTGATGGCAAAGTAAAGGATACGGCTACTGTCATCGATATTGGTAGTACCAAAGGGCAAGTTATGCAGCTAGCAGCAAAGGTAAACTATGATTTTATAGGTGGGCATCCAATGGTTGGCTCGGAAAAATCCGGTTATATCCATTCAAAAGGCCATTTGTTTGAAAATGCCTATTTTATTCTCACACCATTAGAGCAATCCAAAGAAGAAAAAATCACCCTTTTATATGAAATGATCGATGCGATTGGGGCGATGCCAATTACCATGGATGCAGAACAGCATGACTTATTTACAGCTGTTATTAGTCATGTTCCGCATATTATAGCTTCTGCATTGGTGCATATGATAAAAGAGTTTGATCATAAAGAGGTGTTAATCAAATTAGCAGCTGGAGGATTTAAAGATATTACACGTATTGCTTCATCAAGTCCTCATTTATGGCAACATATTAGTTTGAGTAATAAAGAAAAAATCGATCTAGTATTAAAACAGCTTCTTACAACCATTGATGAATATAAACAACGATTACGTGAAGAGAACAACGATTATCTGTTTACCTATTTTTCAAAGGCAAAAGAGATGAGAGACCAAATCGTAGATACGGTAAACACAGATATCCCCAAGCAATATGCTTTAATTGTAGATATCGAAGATCGGCCTGGCATGATTGCCAAGATCTCAACCTTACTTTACGAACATCAGATCAATATTAAAAATATCGGAATCATTCATAATCGGGAATTTGAAAATGGTTGCCTAAAAATTATTCTTGAAAATCGTTTAGATCAAGTCTCTGCTTATCAAGTTTTACAAAAACATGAATATCTTGTTTTTAAATAAGGGTTGACACACACACTTTAAAGGGTTAAAATTAGTTTAAATTTTCACAACTGTTCAAGAAAGGCGTTGGAGTTAAACCATGCTTACGAATATTAAAAAAGGGAATCGATTTTATAACTACTTTTTTAGCTGGGGCTTTTATTTTAGCGCTGGTTTTTTGGGTTATAAAAAACGAAAACTACCTTTTTTAATGAGTATTGAATAAAAGCTTAATCTTTAATTTATTCATAAGAGGCTCATTAGAGCCTCTATTTTTTTACCAAAAAATAAAAAGGAGGCGTTATTATGATCGTTGTATTAAAAAGCGGAGTAAATGAAGAGCAGGTAAGTAAGGTAAGTGAAAAGATTGAGAAAATGGGTGTATTAGTTCATGTGAGTCGTGGACAGGATTTAACAATACTGGGGTTAATTGGTGATACACAAAGATTAGATACCAGTAAGTTAGAATCCATTGATATTGTTGAAAAAGTAATTAGAGTACAACAACCTTTCAAATTGGCCAATCGTTTATTCCATCCTGAGAACTCAATAGTAAAGATTGAGCACCAACAAGTAGGTGGCGACTCTTTTACAATCATTGCCGGCCCATGTTCTGTTGAAAGTGAAGAGCAGATTATGACTGTGGCTCAAGGTGTTAAGGAATCAGGTGCCCATATGCTTCGAGGTGGGGCATATAAACCGAGAACCTCGCCATATGGTTTTCAGGGGTTACAGGAAGAAGGACTACAATTATTAAAAATGGCTAAAGAGCATACTTCTTTACCCATTGTAACAGAGGTTATCTCTCCTGATTTAGTTGGGGTTGTGAGTGAGTATTCTGACGTCTTACAGGTTGGTGCAAGGAATATGCAGAACTTCCAACTATTAAAAGAAATCGGTAAAACCAATAAGCCTGTTTTGTTAAAAAGAGGTGCTTCTGCTACGATTGAAGAGTGGTTATTAGCGGCTGAATATATTTTGTCTGAAGGAAACGAGAACGTCATTTTATGTGAAAGAGGTATTCGTACCTTTGAGAAATATACAAGAAATACGTTAGACTTAAGTTCTATCCCGGTTGTAAAAAAATTAAGTCATTTGCCAGTGATTGTTGATCCAAGTCATGCTGCAGGAAAAAGGGATTGGGTGATTCCACTTGCAAGAGCAGCAATGGCTGTAGGAGCCGATGGAATTATTGTTGAGGTCCATCAACAACCAGAAATTGCTTTAAGCGATGCAGCCCAGCAACTAACTTTACCGATGTTTGATGACTTAATCAATGATCTGAAGAAAATGGCAGATGTAATGGGTCGTAAAATCTAATTTCTTTGAAAAAGAGGTACGAAACATGGAACGGTTAGACCAAATAAGAGCTGAAATTGATCAATATGATCAACAAATCGTTGAATACTTTGAAAAAAGAATAAAAAAAGCATTAGAAGCCTTAGAAATCAAACAAGAGCTTGGGCTTCCTATCCTGCAACAAGATCGAGAACAACTCGTTTTGGATAAAGTGGTTCGACATCTACAAGATAAAGAACTAACTCAAGAAATTCAGGAATTATATCGAATTATCATGAAATTAAGTAGACAGATTCAGGCTAAAAAGTGGAATCTGTCAGATCTGCTTTTGATAGGAGAATCGATTTTACTTCCAATTGGGGAACCATTAAGCAAAAAAACAATCGCTTTTCAGGGTGAACCAGGTGCATTTGGCCATCAAGCCTTAAAAAAATATTTTGGTAATAAAGAAACCGTTCTTCATTTTGAAAAATTTGAGGATGTGTTTAAGGCATTAGTAGAGGGGAATGCCGACTATGGGGTATTACCGATTGAAAATTCATCAACAGGGGGTATTCATGAAGTTTATGACCTTCTGCTAAAATACGATTTATATATTGTAGGTGAAGAAATCTTACCGATTGAACATCATCTTCTTAGTGTTGAAGGGGCGACTGAAGAATCAATTGTTGAGGTATATTCCCATATCCAGGGATTCCGTCAATGTAAATCCTTTTTAGATCAGCATCCTGATTGGAAATTGATCACTTATGATAATACAGCAGCAAGTGCGAAACTCATTAAAGAATTGAACGAGACAAGTAAAGCGGCGATTGCAAGTAAGGAAGCAGCCGAATTATATGGCTTAAAGGTATTAAAGAACAATATTCAAACCAATCAAGAAAATTGGACTCGTTTTATCATCGTAGGGAGAAAAGTGGAATTGAGTGAAGAAAGTAAAAAAATAAGTTTGATCTATTCTTTACGACATAATGTTGGATCACTGTATGATAGTTTAGGAATTTTTACAAAACACGGTATTAACCTTGTTAAATTAGAATCAAGGCCAATTCCTAACCAACCATGGAAATATCATTTTTATGTGGATGTTGAAGGGAATTTATTAGATAAACAAATACAACGAGCAATTGAGGAATTACAAGAGAATATCATTAATTTAAAAATCATCGGAAACTATTAGGGAATTAACTTAAGAAAAAAAGGGGACTAGGTGTAGCCTAATCCCCTTATTTATACCCATCTACAATCAAATCTAATCTGCCTGTATGTGGATCGATAATTAGTCCATGAACAGGAGTCCCCTTTGGTAATAAGGGATGGTTTTTAATGACTTGAACACTATGTTTTACATTCTCCTCCACACTTTCAAATCCAGATAACCATTCAACAAGAGGAATACCTGAATGTTCCAGTGTATTGATCACTTCTTCAGATATACTTCTTTCCTTCATATGTTTAATCATTTGCTTACTATCAATTTGGCTCATACCACAGTCATAATGGCCGATCACCATTACCTCCTCTGCCTGAAGCTCATATAGCGCAACAAGAATACTTTTCATCGCACTTCCAAATGGATGAGAAACAATCGCTCCTGCATTTTTTATCATTTTAATATCTCCATTTTTTATGTTCATGGCTTGGGGAAGTAGTTCCACCAAGCGGGTATCCATACAGGTTAAGACCACTATTTTTTTGTTGGGAAACTTGCTTGTCTGATATCTCTCAAATTCCTTATTTTCGACAAACGTTTTATTAAACGCTAAAATTTCATAAAGTTTTTCCATTTCTATTACTCCTTTACTAAAATTTTTTACTTCTCAATTCATTTTAGCTATAATAGGTTGAAGGTGGTGAAGAAAATGGAAACATTACAACGTTTTTTATATTATCCTATCAACCAAGTACCTTATGTTATTTTTGCCCTAATTGTCGCTTTTACTGTACATGAATTTAGCCATGCCTTTGTTGCGTATAAATTTGGCGATCCTACTGCTAAAAATCAAGGCCGATTGACATTAAATCCCGCGGTTCATTTAGACCCGATTGGAACGATTTTAATATTTATTGCTGGATTTGGTTGGGCAAAACCAGTTCCTGTGAATTACTTCTTTTTTAAGAATAAACGACTTGCGGGTGTTTTAGTATCCATTGCTGGCCCGATCAGTAACTTATTGGTGGCTACCATCGCGATGGGATTATGGTTTGCACTTGATGCTATTGGAATACTTGCTCAATTAAGTACTAGGGCAATAGATGTTCTAATTCCATTATTTACAATTTTGATCAATTTAAATGTGGTGTTATTTATATTTAATTTAATCCCACTTCCTCCACTTGATGGTTACCGAGTGATCGAGGATTTAGCACCAAGTCAAGTCAGATCAAAACTTATTCAATATGAACATTATAGTTTGTTTATTTTCCTCATTTTATTTATCACACCTGTTGGGGATTTTGTGTTTGGCTCAATCTTTGATACCATCCAACCAATCATTTTTAATTCATTGGAGAATTTATTTCTTTTCATCTTTAGCTTGTAATTTATAGATAAGAGGGATGGCGTAATGTCTATTTATGTCTTTGGTTTTATTCTTTATCTACTTATTATTTTTGGCATTGGCATCTTTACAAAAAGATATATTAAAGATTCCTCAGATTTCTTGGTTGGAGGACGTAGACTAAACACTGGGCTATTATTTACCACTTTGCTTTCAGCTAATATTGGGGCTGGGTCAACAGTAGGAGTAGCGGGTTTGGGCTATATCAATGGGGTCTCTGCATGGTGGTGGATTGGTGCTTCAGCCATTGGTTCCTTTCTGTTAGCTTATACAGTAGGGCCTAAAATCTGGGAACTATCAAAACAATATAATCTTATCACATTAGGGGATTATCTTGAACATCGATATCATACTTCTTTCCGTTTAATGATTGCTGCCATGATGACCATTGGCACACTGGCATTATTCGCTGGACAATTGATTGGGATTTCATGGATTTTAACGGTGGTTGTCGGAACTTCAAAAACAGTCGGCGTACTCATTGGGGCAATTGTGGTTAGCCTTTATTTTGTGATCGGTGGTCTTTTATCCTCAGCGATTGTTAATGTATTTCAATTATCTATGATTTTGTTTGGCTTTATCATCTCTTTGCCCTTTGCCCTCAATTCAATTGGCGGTTGGGATTCATTGGTACAATTAATTAGTCAACATCTAGATGATGTAGAGAAAAGTCGACAATATTTCTCCTTTAGCGGAATTGGCATCAAGGCGATTATTGGCTATATTTTTTTATTAACACCTTCTTTTATTATCTCGCCTGGACTGATTCAGAAGATTTTTGGTGCAAAAGATGAGCAGGTAGTTAAAAAAGGAACGGCATATAATGGATTGATTCAATTATTTTTTGCTTTTATCCCAGTCATCATAGGAATGACGGCTTTTGCCGCTTTCCCTGAACTAGCAAGTCGAGAGATGGCTTTACCTATGGTAATGAAAGAAATGCTGCCAGTTGGGATCAGCGTGTTAGCGCTAGCTGCTATTTTTGCTGCCGAGGCAAGCACTGCTGATGCGGTTTTATTTATGATTACATCCTCATTAGCAAAGGATATTTATGCAACCTATATCAATAAAAAGGTTTCCAATCAAGAATTGCTGAAAGTAAGCCGGATGATTACTATTGTTAGTGGCGTAGCTGGTGTGGTGTTAGCCTTATATTTACCTAATATCATTGCTAGTTTGTCTATTTTCTATTCTTTAATGTCTGTTGCGATTACTGCACCATTATTATTTGGCATTTATTCAAAAGGAGCCAATACATTATCTGCCTTTCTGGCTAGTGGACTTGGGATAGGGATTACTTTAGTACTAAATTATACTACGGGTGGAAAAGGGTTTGGTATTTTAACCCCTCAAGCGATTGGGATGATTGTTTCGATTGGCTTGATCTTGTTGATGGTTCTTTTTGCAAAGCCAAGGAGGTTTTAATCAGATTGATAGGATTTTTAATTGATTTAGATGGAACGATGTATCATGGAGGAATAGCAATTCCTCATGCCTCAACATTCATTCAACATTTAAGAGAAAGAGGGATTCCATTCCTATTTGTAACCAACAACTCTTCAAGGACACCTAAGATGGTGGCCGATCATCTTAACAAATTAGGAATTCCTGCACATGAGCATGAGATTTATACATCGGCTCAAGCCACAGCACAATATATCATCGACTACAAACTAGGTAAAAATGTATATATGATTGGTGAATCTGGATTAGAAGCAGCACTAGAAGAGGTAGGAATCCAAATTAGTGAGGGAATGAATGGAAAAAGGGAACAGATTGATGCGGTTATTCAAGGAATCGATCGAGCGTTCAATTATCAAAAATTAACGAAAGCTGTTCAATTGATCCACCAAGGGGCAAGGTTTATTATAACAAATCCTGATCATCTTCTTCCTTCTGACAAAAGGCCTCAACCAGGTGCGGGTTCAATTGCAGCAGCGATTCAGGCCGCGAGCAAAAAAGAACCGGTGGTGATTGGTAAACCCTCACCAATCATCATGGAATACGCCATTACTAAGCTAATGAATCAAGCTCCTTCTTTATCTAGAGAAAATATCTGGGTGGTCGGTGATAATCAGCACACAGATATCCAAGCAGGGATCAAAGCCGGATTACCAACTGCATTAGTACTGACAGGGATAACCAAAGCAGATGATCTTAACCTTTCTTCATTTCAGCCGCAAATTGTGGTAAATGATTTGTTTGAGTTAGCACAGAAATTATTATAGGAAGTATGTTAAAATAGTAGATATCATTTTGAAAACAAGAATGGAAGATTACGTAATGATCAAATCAACAACAAGTGTTCAAGAGCAACTTCCTCGCTTATGGGGGAACAAACGTTATCATACATTAAATTATGATTATCGCCAGAAATTTGGAGAAAAAGTATTTAAAGTGATGTTAGATGGTGGATTTACTTGCCCAAACCGTGATGGATCAGTGGCTACAGGAGGTTGTATTTTTTGTAGTGCTCGTGGATCCGGCGATTTTGCTGGAGATAGAAGAATAGAATTAAAACAGCAATTTAGAGAAGTACGAGATAAAATGCATGAAAAGTGGCCAAAGGCAAAATATATTGGCTACTTTCAGGCCTTCTCTAATACGTATGCTCCTGTAAACGAATTAAGAGAGATGTATGAAGCAATCTTAGAGGAAGAAGGAGTTGTTGGCTTATCTATTGCTACTCGCCCAGATTGTTTGCCAGATGATGTCCTTGATTTACTAGAGAAAATGAATCATAAAACAAACCTCTGGGTCGAATTGGGACTACAAACCATTCATGAGCATACCCAACAATTGATAAACAGAGCCCATAGTTATGAAGTTTTTTTAGATGGCGTTTCAAAATTAAGAGAACGGAATATTAATGTAGTGGTTCATATTATTGTGAATTTGCCTGGAGAAAGTGAAGAAGAAATGATGGAAACGGCAAAAGCTGTAGCCCAGATGCCTGTTCAAGGTATAAAAATCCATATGCTTCATCTCTTGAGAAAAACACCGATGATGAAATTATATCGGGAAGGCAAATTAACTTTTATGAATCGTGAGGAATACACCAAGTTGGTCGTAGATATGATTGAAATTTTGCCTCCTGAGATGGTTGTTCATCGTTTAACAGGAGATGGCCCACCAGATCTTTTAGTAGAACCATTATGGACTTTGAAGAAATGGGAAGTTTTAAATGGGATTGATAAAGAATTAGCTAGAAGGGATACATGGCAAGGCAAATATTTTGAAGAAAAAAATAAATAAGAAAGAGTGGATTCCCACAAAAGTAATTAGAATCGCTTATTAAACAATTCGTTACTTATGTGGGTATTTTTATTTTTTCTCCTAAAAAGAGTGAATATTTTGTATGATGTTAATAGATGGACAAAAGGGGGATTTTCATGAAAAAGATCCATTTGCGACTGCAAACCAAGATCATTATCTTATCCATGGCTTTTATCTTAATCGTTATTCTGATCTTAGGAATTGTATCTTCCATGATGATCACCTCTAATCTTGAAAGAAAGATTGGTGAAAATGCTTTAAATATAGCAAAAACAACGGCAATAATGCCAGCGATCCACCAAGCCTTTAAGATGGATGATCCTAGCAAAGTGATCCAACCTTTAGCTGAAAAAATTCGTAAAGAAGTAGGAGCTGAATTTGTTGTTATTGGGAACAAAGAGGGGATTCGTTATTCCCATCCCTATCTTGACCGTTTGGGGAAGAAAATGGTAGGGGGAGACAATGACCCTGTATTAAAAGAAGGAAGGGCAATTATTTCAAGTGCAGTAGGAACACTAGGACTATCTCTGAGAGGAAAAGCGCCTATTTTTGATGAAACCAAACAGGTGATTGGTGTGGTTTCTGTTGGTTTCTTAATGGAGGATATCAAAGATCGAGAAAAAGCCCTTGTTATAAAAATGATCGTCCCAATTTTATTAGTAATATTGATAGGGATAGCAGGTTCGTTCTTTTTATCTTGGAACATTAAAAAGGATATTTTTGGCTTAGAGCCAGAAGAAATTTCGCAATTATTTTTAGAACGGGAGGCGCTTTTAGAAAGCGTAAAAGAAGGAATTATTGCAGTTGACAAGCAAGGTAAAATTACAGTGATCAACGAAACAGCAAAAAAGATACTAGATCACAAAAATCAAAAAATTAAATTCATAGGAAAGCCAATACAAGAGGTTCTTGCCAATACGAAAATTATTGAGGTATTAAATACAGGAAAAGCGCAATACGATGAAGAAATGTTAATTGGAGATGAATGGGTCATTACCAATCGTGTTCCGATGATTGTAAAAGGAAAAGTAATCGGGGCAGTGGCTAGTTTTCGTAGAAAGATGGAAATTGATCGTCTTTTACAAGAATTATCCGATCATAAGGTTTATTTAGATACATTAAGAGCGCAAAATCATGAATTTACCAATAAGCTTTATACCATTTCTGGTTTGTTGCAACTAGGTAAAATTCAAGAAGCGATTTCTTTTATCACCGATGAAACGGTTCAACAAGATGATATGATTGCCTTCTTGATGGAGCATATTTATGATCCAAAGCTCTCAGCTTTCTTTATAGGGAAGCTGACAAGAGCAGAAGAACAAAAGGTGCAGTTTGTGATTGATTCCAATACTCATTTACAAGAAGAATTACATGAAGTTGATATAGAAGATTTAATTACGATTTATGGAAACCTGATAGAAAATGCCTTAGACTCAGTTCGTAATCAAGACAAAGAAAATAAAAGAATCATTGTCTTATTACAAAATAGGGAGCAAAAGATTTTCTTTAGAATCGAAGATTGGGGTACGGGAATTCCTGATGAGATCAAGGAAAAGATCTTTAAAGATGGTTTTACAACCAAAGGGGATTCAAGAAAAAGGGGAATTGGCTTAGCATTAGTTGATACCTTAGTAAAGAAATATCATGGGAAGATCTTTTTTTATCAACCAGATCATCAAGGAGTCGTATTTGAAGTTGAATTAACAAAACCGATGAATGATTAAGGAAGGAGGCAGGTATGGTGTATAAAGTTTTGATCATTGAGGATGATTTTCGTATCGCTGAAATCAATAAATCTTTTGTCAGCCAGGTAGAAGGTTTTGAGATTGTTGACATTGCTTTAAATGGGAAAACAGCTTTGCAATTATTGCAACAACACCAACCAGATCTCGTCCTTCTAGACGTGTATATTCCTGATATATCGGGAGAGGAATTATTCTTGCATATAAAAGATGCTTATCCCCAAATCGATGTGATTATGATTACGGCTGCAAAAGAAGTAAAAACACTTGAAGTCTTTTTAAGGCATGGAATCTTCGATTATTTGGTAAAACCAGTTCGCATTGAACGTCTACATAAATCTTTAAATAAATATCACTGGTATAAACAAAAGTTAGCAAAAGAGACCGAATTAGATCAAACTGAGATCGATGCGATTATGGGGCGTTCCATACATCTAGAACACCAATCGGAACATTACCCTAAGGGTATAGACCCCTTAACTTTAGAAAGGGTAAGAAGGTTTTTAAATAAAGAAGGGAGTGTATTTACAGCTGAAGAAATAGGAAAAGAACTTGGAATTGGTCGTAGTACTGCAAGACGTTATTTAGAATTTCTTGTAAATAAAGGGGAAATTATGGTCGATTTAAGATATGGAACTGTAGGAAGGCCAGAAAGAATCTATGGACATTTATGATTTCTTGTGAACAAAATGAACAAAATAGACTTTATTCAATTAATAAACAGTATGGATGAAACCGTTTCCAATTCAGATTACCCATGCTATTCTTAATTTACAGAAAATTATTCTAATTTTTAAGAAAAGGGGTTGGGAGAATTGAGGCGGTTTTCTTTTATTTTGATTGTTATTCTAGCTCTATTAGTCGTCTTTACAGGTTGTAGTAACACCACAACGACGACAAAGGATGCTGGTCAAAAAGAAGAAGTGAAATATCCAACAAAAGCAATGGAATTCATTGCACCGGCTGGTGCTGGCGGTGGCTGGGATCTAACCATTCGTACGGTGGCCAAAACACTTGAAGATACGAAGTTAACTTCTGTCGCAATGCCTGTGACCAACAAGCCAGGTGGTGGTGGGGGTGTTGCCCTAGCTTATCTACAAGAGAAAAAAGGAAGCGACAATATTATCTCTGTCTACTCACCACCATTATTATTGATCAACTTGAATGGTTCAACAGAATTCAGTTATAAAGATACAACACCGATTGCTAAACTTATTACAGATTATGGTGCCTTTGCTGTTTCTAAGGATTCTCCATATAATTCACTAAATGATGTGATGGAAGCACTCAAGAAGGATCCAAAAAGCGTAAAGATCGGAGGTAACTCTTCAGCTGGAAGTATGGATCACATTCAATTCCTCATTATTGCAAAAGCTGCAGGGGTAGAAAATATTAAAGATATTGACTACATTAGTTTCCAAGATAACTCAGGGGCAGCTCAAGTGATGGGAGGACACTTAGATTTACTTACCACTGGACTAGGTGAGGTAAGAGCCTTAGCAGAAGCTGGTGAATTAAAGGTTCTTGCAACAACGGCAGATCGTCGTGTTGGAACAGGAGTGATTGCTGAAATTCCAACAGCAAAAGAACAAGGAATCGATGCAACCTTTGAAAACTGGAGAGGACTCTTTGGACCTCCTGGAATGCCTGAATACGCTGTGAAGTATTGGCAGGATATCCTCGCAAAAATGGTAGAAACGCCAGAATGGAAAAAGGCTGCTGAAAACAATGGCTGGGATTTAGCCTTTGCAAATAGTGAAGATTTTATAAAATTCTTAGATAAAACCAATGAGGATTACAAGGTAATTCTTCAAGAAATTGGGATGTTAAAGTAGTCTTAGAGAAAAATGGGCCATAGATCACTCTATGGCTCTTTATAGCAGATAGAAGGTTTTCTCAACAGAGTGAGGTGAGGGAAATTGAACACAACAGCGCTAACAGGAATTGTTTCAATCTTAATTGGTATCGTTTATAGTATTCAATCTTATCAATTACCTAAAGCCACCGTGGGAAATGCTTGGGCACCCATTTATTTTCCACTGGGTTTAGGAGTTTTGATGGCAATATTTGGGGTAGTGATGTTAGTTCAAGGATTGGCAAAGGGAAAGGCCAACAATGGTGAACAAAAGCAAGGAAAGATGAAAATGACCTACACCGCGAAGTTAATTGCCTTTACGAGTGTAGTTAGTATTATTTATGCTTTACTTTTTGACAGAATTGGCTATGTTTTATCAACGATTTTCTTTTTGGGAGCCATTTTATTTGTCGTAAATGGAGTGAAACAATGGAAAACGAATATGATCGTATCCATTTCATTTGCCCTTGGAATCTATATTGTCTTCTCAAAGTTTTTAGGTATCATTTTACCCAAAATGCCCTTCATTGGATTTTAGGCTAGGAGGTGACGAAAATGGACGTACTTACACATCTATTACAAGGATTTGCAGTTGCGATTACCCCAGAGAATATTTTTTGGGTAACGTTAGGTGGAGTTTTGGGAACGATTATTGGTATGCTACCAGGACTTGGACCAGCGACAGGTGTAGCCGTATTACTTCCTTTAACCTTTACGATGGGACCTGTTGCCTCTTTAATTACGATGGCAGGAGTTTATTATGGAGCAATGTTTGGCGGTTCACGTAGCTCAATTTTAATCAATACACCTGGAGATGGGGCAGCCATTGCTTCAACCTTTGATGGCTATCCTATGGCACAAAACGGAAGAGCAGAAGCAGCATTAGCCATGTCAGCAATCGCCTCATTTATTGGTGGAATTATAGCAACGATCATTATGACAGGTGTTGCTAGTCCAGTTGCAAAATTTGCCCTAAAATTTGGTCCGCCAGAATATTTTATGCTAATGGTTTTTGCATTAGCAGCAACTGCTTCATTAGCCAAGGAGAATTTAATCAAGGGCTTTATTTCCATGATCTTAGGTTTAATGATTTCTACAGTAGGTATTGATGCACAATCAGGACAACAGCGTTTTACCTTTGGCGTTCTAGAACTGCAAACAGGAATTGATTTTCTTGTCGTGATTATCGCCATGTATGCATTGGGAGAAGTTTTTAAAACTTTCCAAAGCATAAAAGAAGGCAAGAAAAAAATGCAGACCAAATTTAAGAAGATTTGGATTACAAAGGAGGATTGGAAACGTAGTAAATGGCCGATCTTAAGAAGTACTCCAATTGGCTTTTTTATCGGTGCTTTACCTGGTGCTGGTGGAACGATGGCATCACTGATGGCTTATAATAATGAAAAACAGCTTTCTAAACATCCAGAGCAATTCGGGAAAGGTGCGATAGAAGGTCTTGCAGCACCGGAGGCGGCAAATAATGCAGCATCTGTTGGTGCGCTTATCCCCATGTTAACACTGGGAATTCCAGGTTCAGGTACGACGGCTGTCATGATGGGAGCCTTGCTCATGCTTGGCCTTCAACCTGGTCCATTATTATTTCAGCAACATCCTGACATCGCTTGGGGACTTATAGCTAGTATGTTTATTGGAAATGTCATCTTGGCAATCGTGAATATTCCATTAGCTGGATTACTCGTTCGTGTACTTGCGATTCCACCAAAGATTTTATATCCTATAGTTTTAGGTCTCGCTTTTGTAGGAACGTATGCTATAAGCAATAGTATTGTAGACTTTTATTTATTGGTTATTTTTGGTTTGATAGGTTATTTAATGAATAAGGCAGATATACCAACAGCACCCCTTATTTTAGCAGTCATCGTTGGTAATAGTATGGAACAATCTTTTAGACAAGCATTAACGATTTCTAACGGAGATTTTCATATTTTTTACCAATCAACGGTATCATTAGTCTTAATTGTTTTAACCATTATCTCAATCGTTTTCCCTATTGTAAAAGACTGGGGCAAAAAAAGAAAAGCATCAACAACAGAAAATCAAATCATTGGTATGAAGTAAAAAGCACAAAAAGAACTGTCTCACATTCTGAGACAGTTCTTTCATTTTTAATCGTCATCTCTCATCCCAATAAAAATGAATACATAACGTAATAATTCCAAAGCGGCCATCAATGCGGCTGCAACATAGGTAAGTGCTGCTGCCCCTAATACTTTATTCACACCGTGTTCCTCTGTGTTGCGAATAAACCCTTCAGCAACCATCAAATCTTTTGCCCGGCTGGAAGCATTAAATTCTACTGGTAATGTAATCAATTGAAATGCAACTACGGTTGCGAAAAAGACAATCCCTAAACCAATTAGTTCAGCCCAGCGGAATAGAAAACCGCCAATCAGTAATAATGGAGCTAAACCAGAAGTAAAGTTGAGAATAGGGAATATACGATGGCGTAAGACTAACATGCTATATTGTTCTTTATGTTGGATCGCATGTCCTACTTCATGAGATGCAACAGAAATCGAAGCAATGGAATTTCCGTAATAAACATTTTCAGATAAACGAACGACACGGTGAATTGGATCATAATGGTCTGACAGAGTACCTCTAACAGGTTCTACTGGAACATCATATAGCCCATTTCGATCTAACAAATGACGTGCTGCTTGAGCACCAGTGATTCCCGAAGAAGCAGCAACTTTTGACCATTTGCTATAGTTCCCTTGTACTTTAAATTGGGCCCAAATGGATAAACCAAAAGCAGCCAAAATTGAGAGATCAAGCAATGGATAACCACTAAAGAAGAACATCGAAAAACATCCCTCCAACATGATAAGATCATAATTTTATTATACCCTATTCATAGAGACTCCAAAAGTAATCGGAATACGTTTCGAAGGAAACTGTCACTTTTGGGGGTATAAGATATATACGACGATGAGAAGCAAAAGGTTTCATTTTTGTCCTTTTTCTTTTGAAACTTTAGTTAACGTATTTTCTACTTGTTTTAAATGCTGAAACATCAGTGAAGCTGCTAATTCAGCATCCTTTTGTTCAACCGCTTGATAAATATTTTGGTGTTCCGTGAGTAAACGCTCAGGAGTTTTTGGCATCGAAAAAAGAACCTTTCGACTTGTTCTCAAGCTCTTTTTAATGGCATCTGAGATATTTTCAATAATATAAACAAGCATATTATTTTTAGTCGCTTTAGACAAAGCATAATGAAACATCCAATCTGCCTCTTCATTTGCGTCTAGGTTGCTTAAATCCACTTCCATCTTCTTTAACGCTTGTTCTAAATGAAATAGGTCTTCATTTGTTCGACGCTCCGCAGCTAATTCTGCAGCAGATACCTCCAAAATTTTCCGAATCTCTAACAAAGATTGAATTTGCTCAAAATCGAGGAGGAGGGTAAAGATATCGAAGGAAACCAGATCTGATTCTGTATATTTTTTTACAAAAGTCCCTTCGCCCTGGCGAATTTCCACTAACCCCATTGCATTTAAGGCAGTTAATGCCTCACGTACGGCACTTCGTCCTACTTGTAACTGTTCAGCCAATTCGCGAACAGATAATAAACGCTCTCCTGGTTTTAAGTCACCATTTATAATCATTTCTTTTAACTGTTCTGCTACACGTTCATAGATTTTTTGCGGTTTTATTTGTTGAAATTCCATAAAATGAATCACCTCAAGGGATATTCACACTATCCGTAATATCGTACAACTTATATTTTAAATGAAACTGTGTAAATAACCAAACAAAATTTAACCAAAACAAATTCTAAAAAATAAAAATTTATAAAAAATACCGCTTTCATTTATGGTATGATAAGGTCATCAGATAATCAAAAAAATAGAACTATGTTTATTGGGGGAGAGGATTTAAGATGTTAGATCCAGCGATAAAAAAGCAATTGATTGATGTGGTGGGGAAAGATTGGGTAATGGATCAACCTGAAGAATTGGTTGCCTACTCCTATGATTCAACGCCGATGTATCAACAACTGCCTGATGTCGTTGTTTTACCAAAAACAACCGAAGAAGTTTCTGCAATTCTAAAGATTGCCAATCACTTTGCGTTCCCAGTTATACCAAGAGGATCTGCAACTAATTTAAGTGGAGGAACGGTTCCACTTAAAGGTGGGCTTGTTTTAGGGTTAAATCGAATGAATCAAATTTTAGAGATCGATGAAGAAAACTTAACCTGTACCGTTCAACCTGGTGTGATTACCGCCGAAATCCACCAAGCGGTAGAGGCAAGAGGATTATTCTATCCACCCGATCCAGGAAGTTTACGCATCTCAACAATTGGCGGCAATATTGCTGAAAATGCTGGGGGATTACGTGGTTTAAAATATGGTGTAACAAAGGATTATGTCATCGCGTTAACAGCTGTTTTGCCAAACGGGGATATCCTAAAAACAGGCGGAAAACTAGCAAAGGATGTTGCAGGGTATGATTTAACAAAGCTATTGATCGGATCTGAAGGAACCTTAGCTGTGATTACAGAAGCTACTTTAAAGCTTTTACCATTGCCTGAAACGAAAAGAACGATGTTAGCCATGTTTAAGGATTTAACAGATGCAGCAAAAGCTGTATCTAAGATTATTGCCAATAAAATCATTCCTGTTACCCTAGAATTTATGGATAATGCAACGATTAATGTAGTTGAGGATTATGTGAAAATAGGATTACCTCGCGATGTTGAAGCGATCCTGTTAATGGAACAAGATGGGAGTAAAGACCAAGTAGATCGAGATATTACCCGGATGGCAGAGATTTGCAAAGGGGAAAGAGCCGTTTCTGTTGAAGTGGCTCAAACTACAGAGGAAGCGAATCAGTTAATGACAGCTAGAAGAATGGCACTTTCTGCTCTAGCAAGGCTTAAACCTACTACGATTCTTGAAGATGCGACGGTTCCTCGTTCAGAAATTGCACCATTAGTAGATAAGATAAAGGAAGTCGCTCAAAAATATGATTTGCACATTTGTACATTTGGCCATGCAGGGGATGGAAACCTTCACCCAACCTGTTTAACGGATGTACGCAACACAGATGAAATTGAGCGTGTGGAAAAAGCGTTTGATGAAATCTACGAAAAAACGATTGATTTAGGAGGAACCATTACAGGGGAACATGGAGTAGGGATTGCAAAAGCAAGTTATTTGGAGTGGAAAATTGGTGAATCTGGGGTTGAAGTAATGAAGGGCATAAAGAAAGCTTTTGATCCAAAAGGGATTTTAAACCCTGGGAAACTATTCGTAGAACAAGCAAGAAAGCGAGTTGTGATCCAGCATGAGCGGTAATCTTTCATTAGCTTTAGGAATTTCAGAGGATGATCTATTAAATTGTATGCAGTGTGGTTTTTGCCTTTCTGTATGTCCGACATACAAAATCATACCAAAAGAAACTGCGACTCCAAGGGGCAGAATTGCCTTAATGAAATCGGTACAGGATGGTGCTCTTGTCACCAATGATATTATGGATTCACTAGATTTATGTTTGGGTTGTCGAGCTTGTGAAATTGCCTGTCCTTCAGGGGTACAATATGGCCAAATGCTAGAGCATGCAAAAGAGGTCATTACAAAACAAATCAACTTTTCACCGACGGTGAAGGCGGTTCGATGGTTATTTTTAAGAAAACTATTACCCTATCCTAAGAGAATGAAATGGGTAAGAGGTGGAATTCGAATCTATCAAAAATCAGGTCTTCAAAAAGTCGTCAGAAAAAGCGGTGTACTTAAAGTACTTCCTTGGCATATGGAAACGTTTGAAAGGGTCCTTCCAGAAGTATCTTCTTTAAAATCGATGCTGCCAAAACGAGTTGAACCTGAAAGAAAAACAAATAAACCAACAGTTGCTTTTTTTAGTGGTTGTATTCAAGACGCTATTTTTCACGAAATAAACCAATCTACAATGGCATTATTAAAAGAAAGTGGTTTCCCTGTCATTCATCCAGAAAGTCAAACTTGTTGTGGAGCCGTTCATGCTCATACAGGTGAAATAGATCTAGCCAAAGAATTGGCGAAAAAGAATATTAAAATGATGGAAGAAATTGGGGCAACCTATTTGGTCAATAACCAAGGTGGTTGTGGGGCAATGTTAAAAGAATATGATAAGCTTCTCGCGGATGATCCTGTATGGAGTGATCGAGCGAAATTATTTGTCAAAAAAGTGAAGGATATTAACGAGATACTGGCTGAAATTGATGAACTACCACCGCTAAAACCGATGAATGTCCGTGTGACTTATCAGGATTCATGTCATTTAGCCAATGTTCAAGGGGTTACTTTACAACCAAGAAAACTGATTCAAGCGATTCCTGGTATTGAATATGTGGAAATGAAGGGTGCTGGAACTTGTTGCGGTTCTGCCGGAACCTACAATATAGTTCACCACGACCATTCAATGCAGATTTTAGATGCAAAAATGGTAAATGTAATCGATACAAATGCTTCTATAGTTGTCACCGCTAATCCGGGCTGTTTATTGCAAATGAGGATCGGTATTCAAAGAGCAGGGTTAGAAGGTAAAGTAAGAGCTGTTCATATTGCAGATCTTTTAGCTGAAGCAGCTGGCGTGAAAAATCTAAACTAGATTCTAAAAGGCCGTCTCTATTCTATTGTCTTCAATTAACTACAGTGCTAAAATTAAAGTTTGGAGGCGGTTTTTGATGAAAAAAGAGATCAATCAGGAGGTTCTGGAGGAATCCATCCTACTATTGAGCACAATCAAATGGATTTTTTTATCTATCTTTGTAGGAACCGTGGTAGGAGGAGTGACTGCTTTATTTTTAAATACGCTTGCTTATGGTACGGAAAAGGCAGCTGAATGGCCTTATTATTATCTTTTTATGCCGATCGCATTCTTTTTAAGTAGTTGGATGGTATTACGATTTGCACCAGATGCAGCAGGTCATGGAACAGAAAAAGTAATTGAATCCATTCATAAAAAAAATGGTAAGATCGATGTAAAAGTTGTACCGATTAAGGTTTTTGCAACATTAGTCACCCTTATATCTGGTGGGTCTGCTGGGAAAGAAGGCCCAAGTGCCCAAATTGGGGCAGGAATTGCTTCAGCCTTTTCTGACCTTTTTCGCTTTAACGAAGATGATCGGAGAAGATTTGTAATATGTGGAATTAGTGCTGGATTTGCAGGGGTTTTTGGCACTCCGATTGCAGGGGCTATTTTTGCAGCAGAGGTTTTATTTATAGGTAAATTTTCTTATCGTGTTCTATTACCCTCTTTAATTTCTGCTTATGTCAGCTTTCATATCAATGAATACTTGGGAGTAAAGCATTTTAAATATGCCATACAAGTTCCAGCGAAAAGCGAAATATCAATGTTTTTCTATCTTATTTTGTTCGGTATTCTAATTGGATTAATCTCTTTATTGTTAATCAAAGCTTTACACATCATTGAGGCATATTTTCAGTATTCCCTTAAAATCTATAAACCTCTAAAAGGATTCATTGGTGGCTTTATTTTGATATTTATCGTCTTATTAACCCATAGCAAGGACTATATTGGACTAGGAACCTATGTGATTGATCAGGCCTTAGCAGGGCATAAGGTAGATTCACTTTCTTTTTTTATTAAGATTTTCACAACATCTGTAACGTTAGGCTCAGGTGGAAGTGGAGGAATATTAACTCCTGTTTTCTATATAGGGTCTACTTTAGGAAATGCATGGGCGCAGCTTATCCATGGTGATTTAGCTATGTATTCAGCGATAGGGATGGTTTCATTTTTAGCTGCAAGTGCCAATACACCATTAGCGGCGATTATAATGGCCATGGAATTATTTGGCGTAAAAGTTGCCACCTATGCTTCGATCGTAAGTGTTATAAGCTATCTTGTGGTTGGCCATCGTAGTGTATATCCAAGTCAAATTCTTTCGATGTCTAAATCACCTTCAATCGACACAGATATCAATTGTGAAATTCGACAAATTCAAAAATTAAGATTAAGTAATAAAATGCATGTTCTTCTTCATAATCAGAAAGAAAAAGAGAATTAAAGTTTCCTACTAGAAAAAATTCTAGTAGGTTTTTTGTAGGTTATATTAAATAGTTGTAAAAGTTGTGAAGGAAATTAGTAAATTTTGTCGAATAAATATATTGAACGATAGTCTAGAGAGAAACGATAGTCTGGAGAGAATAGGGGGGTAATCCATGGGGAATTTTCGCTGGTTTATTGTCATGTTTTCAATCATGACCGGAATGATTAACGCCCTCCTTCTTGGTTTCCAATTACAATTGTTATGGCTTCTTATTCTTCTTGGATTACTTAATCTTTTTACTTTTAACCTAAAAATTTTTCGCCATCACCTTTCAAACAACTATATCCTTGCTTTTCTAGTCTTAGATATCGGAATGATTCATTTTTTGGATGTATCCCAATTTGTTCATGTCTTGTATTATTCTGTGGTCATTTATTTAGCAACCCAAATTAACTCTCGAAAAGTCTTATTACTTACCACCTTATTCTATTCGCTTATTCACGCTTTTATCGAAATTCTATTTACGAACTTAACCTTAAAAGATTTGATGATTACGCTTTATGATGTAACTGTCATTTTTTTCATTTCCTATTTTGCCTATTATTTTGTTCGGATTTACCGACAAAGCGAAAGTCAATCTCACCAGGATTATTTAACAGGGCTCTATAATTTTAAGGGGTTTCAACATCAATTACATCATGTTTGGCAGAATAAACCGACCGCTTATCATATTATTTTTATCGATTTTAATGATTTTAAAAGAATCAATCTTTTGCATGGCGAGGAAGAGGGAGATCAATTTCTGAAGTTATTAGCCAATGAATTGCGGAATCTCCTTCCTAAGCAGACCTTACTTTCCCGTTATGAGGGCGATTGTTTCGTTATAGGCTTTGATGGAGATCTAAAAGACATATATCAACAAATTGAAATGATTTTACAGGAGATTTCATTTAGTCATACAGAAGCGATGCCGCTAAAATATTCGATTGCAACGGCTTCTTATCCTGAGGAGGCAACAGAACCCGAAAAATTGGTCTGGGTTGCACAAAAAAAATTGGCTCTTGATAAACAACAATATAAAAACCAACAAGAAGATATGAAAAAAAGGATGGAAGGCCTATCAGTGATTGGTCAATTGGCTGCTGGATTGGCTCATGAGATTCGCAATCCGTTAACTGCTGTACGAGGATTTATACAGTTATCTGCCAAGGAAAGCGAAAGTTTAAAACAGTGGGAGAATATCATTGTCGCTGAATTAGATCGAGTGAATCAATTGGTAAACGATTTTTTACATCTTGCTCAAAACCGTCCTGTAGCTAAAAAGGAGTGGTTGGTACAGCAAGTTTTGGAGGATGTGATCATATTATTACAAACAAAAGCTCTTTTACTTGGGCATGAGATTCAGGTAGAAACTCTTGATTGTAAGTATCCAATTTATGTTGACAAACAGCAATTTCAACAAGTATTTATTAATATAATTCAAAATGCCCTAGACGCGTTACCTAAAGAAGGGGGAACGGTAAAGATTTATTGCAGGGATGATCTGGATCATATCCATATTTGTATCGAAGATAATGGCCAGGGGATTCCAAAGGATAAGCTGAAACAGATTTTTGAACCTTTCTATACCACAAAAGAAGAGGGAACAGGATTGGGGCTTCCTATCTGTTATCGGATTGTGAAAGAAAATCAAGGGGAAATTCAGGTCACTAGTGAGATAGGAGTAGGAACAACTTTTACGATTTCACTGCCAAAACAAAGGGTAGAGGAATATTAAAATAATAAAACGCGCCTTAGGCGCGATTTATTATTTTTGCTCATCGATCACTAATTTCCCATTACGGGCAAAATGGTCTTTCTTTAAATCTTCAATAAAAACATAAACACTTTCTGCAGGAACATTGACTGTTTCAGTAACAACCTTTGTAATTTTTTCTACGAGTTCTCTTTTTTGTTCAGGTGAACGTCCTTCAATCAATTCAATTGTAACAAATGGCATCAACTCATCCCCTTGTCCTATTAGTTGTATACATTTCTATTATAGTATCGATTGGTCATTGTTTCCACCAATACTTTAATCTACTCCAGAAAGATTCATTTTTGGGTGGTTCAATTGGCTTAGGTTCCTTATCTTCATTTTGATGCAGGTCACAATATTCAGTCGGTTCAGTTCCTTTTACAAAAGCTTCTAATCGAGGATTGGGACAATCTTCTGTTGCAATTTTTCCCGATTCAGGATCAATATAGAGGCTAATGACACCCTCAGGTACAGTAAATAACTGTAAGGGTAATGATTGATGAGCCTTTTTCATATAATCTGCCCAGATTTCCTTACTGATCATTGAGTCTCCTTCTACCAATTTCTCATTTTGATCATAACCTGCCCAAAGCGCAGTAACCAACTGGGGAGTGTAGCCAATCAACCAGGCATCATAATCCGTTGTACCCGTCTTTCCAGCAATCGGGCGATTTAAGCGATCAGAAACAGAATAACCTGTGCCCCCTTGTTCAAAGACCCCTTCCATCAGATAGGTTAAAATAAAACTTGAATCAGCAGAAACTACTTCAGTTTCTATGATTTCCTTTTTCTCATAGAGGACGTTACCATTCACATCTTCAATTTTTAGAATCGCTGTAGGTTCAATTCTTTTCCCCTGATTAGCAATGGTTGCGTATGCCTTGGCCATTTCAAACGGAGTTACCTCTTGACTACCCAATGCTAAGGATGGGTAGGGTTTTAGATCCTTATCGATTCCAAGCTTCATACTCATTTCTACTAACTTCTCCATTCCAATTTCCATATGGGTTTTTACCGCATAAATATTATCAGAATGGGTTAAAGCATATCTCAAGTCGATTTCTCGGTTTGGATAACGGTTTCCAAAATTGGTAGGCTGATAGGTTTGATTTTGTCCGAATGTAAAAACAGTAGGCTCGCTCTTAAACTTGCTAACAGGTGTAAACCCATTTTCTAAGGCTGCTAAATATAAAATAGGTTTAAAGGAAGACCCTGGTTGCCTTTCTGCAAATACTCGGTTATATTGACTCTTTTGGTAATCTCTTCCACCCACCATTGCTTTAATAAAACCATTAGTTGGATCGATACTAATTAAAGCACCCTGCAAAAGTCGATCCTTAGGAAGTCGGTTGGCCAATGTCTCCTCTGCGGCCTTTTGCATCTTTGAATCTAACGTGGTATAGATTTTTAAGCCACCTTGATAAAGCTGTTCCTCTTCAATTCCATATTCATTTTTAACGAGGGAAACAATGTAATCGCGAAAATAAGGTGCACTTGCTAAATTTACTTTTTCATTTGGATTTTTAAAAATAAGTTTTTCTTGATATGCCTTGTTTGCTTCTTCCTGTGTAATATAACCTACTGCAACCATAGAAGTTAAAACTTGTTTTTGTCTTCTTTTTGCTTTCTCCAGATTTTTAAATGGAGAATAAACAGATGGACCTTTTGGGATTCCAGCCAACATTGCACTTTCTGCTAAATCTAAGTCAGCAGCATCTTTATTAAAATAAGTTTTTGCAGCCATTTGAATCCCATTTGCAGAATGGCCATAGTAGATTTGGTTTAAATACATTTCAAGGATTTCATCCTTCGAATATTGAAACTCTAATTGAACGGCTAATAAAGCCTCATTCACTTTTCTTTTCCATGTTTTATCTAGTGTTAAATAGAGATTTCTTGCAAGCTGTTGAGTAATTGTGCTAGCCCCTTGTACTTTAGCCATCTGTTTGATGTCTTCAATTACCGCCCCACCAATCCGAATCAAGTCAAGGCCAAAATGGCTATAAAATTTTCGGTCTTCAATTGCTATTGTTGCTTCAATCAATGACTTTGGAATCTTAGAAAGAGGAATATATTCACGATTCACTCCAGAATAAAGGTCATCAATCACTTCTCCATCCATCGAGTAAATAAAAGAAGTTTGCTCAATCGTTGTCTTAGGAAGAGGTTTTGCTTGTAAATAGAGAATAAAAAATAACAATAAACTACTAAAAATAAAAAACAATGAGAGTAATACAAGCAAAATTTTTTTAATCTTTTTTAAAACTCGGTATAACATCATTTCATTTAATGGATCATATTTACTCAACACATTTGCCTCCTCTCCAAGCAAAATCTTTATTTACCATTATGGGTAAAAATAGAAAAGCTTATACTTGAGGCAGAAGGCAAAGTCAATTTTTTCTTGCATTTTTGTTCGTTTTTAATATAATACAATTTGTTGTACATCGTGATGAAAATAAGCAAAAAGGGTAAATCTAAGGAAGAAAAGTGAATAGAAAAGATGAAAAGAAAATGAAGATAGAAAGAAGGCTGGAAAGATGAATAATGAAGCATTGATGGGATTAATGGAATTATGGTACACAGAAAAACAAACCCCTAATCATGGGATAACGACGAAGATTTCTAAAACCATACATAGTGAAAAAACAGACTTCCAACAACTAGATATTATTGATACGAATCAATTTGGTCGGATGCTTGTTTTAGATGGTATGGTAATGACCACAATTAAAGACGAATTTGTTTATCATGAGATGATCACCCATGTGGCCTTAAATACACATCCAAATCCTAAAAAAGTTTTAGTTGTCGGTGGAGGAGATGGTGGAGCCATTCGTGAGATCATTAAACATCCTAGTGTAGAAAAAGCAGTATTAGCTGAAATTGATGGTAGAGTGATTGAAACTTCAAAACAATACTTACCTGAAATTGCGGGGGCACTTGATGACCCACGTGTAGATGTTCAGGTCGTAGATGGAATTCAATATATTCACGATCATAAAAATGAATTTGATGTGATTATGGTCGATTCGACAGAACCAGTGGGTCCTGCAGTCGGATTATTTGAAAAAGGCTTTTATCAAGGAATTTATGATTGCTTAAAAGAAGATGGAATTCTTGTTGCTCAAACTGAATCTCCATGGTTTAACCGAGATTTAATTCGTCGAGTGTTTAAGGATATCCGTTCCATATTCCCTATTACCAGACTCTATACCGTTAGTATTCCGACATACCCAAGCGGATTATGGAGCTTTACGATGGGTTCGAAAAAATATGATCCATTAAAAGTGAATGAATCAGAGTTAAAAGATTTAGATACCAAGTACTATTCACCAAGTATTCACAAGTCTGTTTTTCAATTACCTAAATTTGTTGAAGACTTAGTAAAGGAGTAAGGTTTAATGAGATTTGATGAGGCCTATTCTGGAAATGTCTTTATTGCAGCCCATCCTACTTATGAGGATGCTCAAGTCGTTATTTATGGCATGCCAATGGATTTTACCGTTAGTTTTCGTCCCGGTTCAAGGTTTGGCCCGAAAAGAATAAGAGAAGTATCGATACTTTTAGAAGAATACAGTCCTTATTTAGATCGGGAATTAACGGAAGTAAAGTATTTTGATGCTGGTGATATTCCCCTTCCTTTTGGTAATCCAGAAAAAAGTGTTAATATGATCGGGGAATATGTTGCAAAAATTCTAAAGGATGATAAATTTCCTTTAGGCTTAGGTGGAGAACACTTAGTCACATGGCCAGTCATTCGCGAGGTTTATAAAAAATATCCTAATATGGTTTTAATTCATATTGATGCCCATGCAGATCTAAGAACAGATTATGAGGGTGAACTCTATTCCCATGCAACCCCTATTCGTAAAGCAGTAGAATTGATCGGGGGAGGGAACGTTTATCAATTTGGTATCCGTTCTGGAACCAAAGAAGAATTTGCATTTGCAAGACAAAATTTGAACTTTTATCCCTTTGAAGTACTTGAACCATTGAAAAAGGTGATACCCACGATAAAGGATCGCCCTGTCTACCTTACGATTGATATTGATGTGATCGATCCAAGTGCTGCTCCTGGAACAGGAACTCTTGATTCTGGAGGTACTTCCCCAAAAGAATTGCTTTCAGCGATTCATGAAATGGCTCGCTCAAGACTTCAAATCGTAGGAACTGACATAGTAGAAGTTGCACCTGTTCTTGATTCTTCTGATCAGACATCAATCCTTGCTTCTAAATTAGTAAGAGAAATCCTTTTGGGATTTATTAGATAAAGCTTCTATCCAATGCATCGGAAAGCTAGGATAGAAGCTTTTCTACCGTTGGAAATATCTGTACATAAAACAAGGTGAGAAAAATGGAACAAGATGTAACATTACAAGTCATCACTTATATTCGTCATCCTTATGGTGAAGAGGATAGAATGACGTTTCAGGGGAAGGGCAAATTATATCTTAAAGATGAGTCAGTTTATTTGCGCTATGAAGAACAGTTAGAGGACTTAGGAAAAACAGCGACGATTGTTCAGTGGAAAGAGGCTGAAAAGGATTCACCGGTTGTAACGATTATTCGTCAAGGCGATGTGAGTATGAAACAAGTTTTTGAAAAAGGGAAAACATGGTCAAACGCCTATTTAAGTCCTTATGGCAGATTAGAATTAGAGATGATAACACATCAGGTCAAAATCGAGAAGGAATGGCTAAAAGGAAAAATTTATTTAAGTTATGATGTATACATTGACCAACAAAAAATTGGACATTATCAAGTTGAAATAGAATATCAAGAGGAAAGAGGGATCTTACATTGAAGGAAATTTTATTATCATTGCTAACCGGTGGGGTGGTTGGATTCCTTTTTGCGTTCTTCAAACTACCTATTCCCGCACCACCCGCATTACCTGGAATTATGGGGATTATAGGGATATTTTTGGGATTCAAACTATTTGATTGGTTATTCTAGTTATTTCTTCAAAGAGGCATGGATGACTTTGCACGTTGTAATATACATCTCTATTTCACTTTTGTGGGCTATCTTAGCAGGAAAAGACCATTTGATAGCGAATAGGATAACCAGGATGGTGATCGTATGCAGGCAAGATTAATTATTTTATTATTCTTTACCCTTATTGTCGTCGTTTTTGCTGTTATGAATATACAACCTGTAGTCATCGACTTTTATTTTACACAAGCAGATGTCCCATTGATATTGATGATTATTTTTTCGATTCTGATTGGAGCACTGTTTATGTTTATCCTTTCATCGATGAAACAAATTCAAACGACAAGAAAAATGAAAACGTTAGAAAAGGAAAACAGCCAATTAAAACAAGAGCTACAGGAGATAAAAAAACAAACGGAGACAGAAACGGTTCATAAGGAAACAGAGGTTAAGACTGAAGGCGAGCAGGCATAAGAATCATTCGATGACATAGGATTGAAGTGAAAGATTCAATCCTTATTTTTTACCAATAAATATCTGAATATTCAGTTTAGGTTGAGGGGATAAATCATGGAGAACCTGTTAAAACAGATCCTAGAGGGGAATAAACGTAGTGTTGGGAAAGCCATCTCGATCATTGAAAATGATTTACCAGAGAAAGTGGAACTTCTTAATCAATTATATCCTTATACAGGCCATGCCAAAGTGATTGGAATAACAGGACCTCCCGGTGCTGGAAAAAGTACATTGGTAGATGCCATCATTCAAGTCATTCGCCAAACTGGAGCAAAGGTTGGGGTGATAGCGGTAGACCCAACAAGTCCATTTACAGGTGGTGCCATTTTAGGGGATCGGATAAGAATGCAAAAACATGCCTTAGATCCAAATGTTTTTATTCGAAGTATGGGAAGTAGAGGAACATTAGGAGGTCTTGCAAAGACGACGAGGGAAGTCGTTAGAGTATTAGATTCGATGGGGAATGATTATATTCTGATTGAAACCGTAGGTGTAGGGCAATCGGAATTAGAAATCATAAACGTTGCAGACACTATAATGGTAGTCCTCCATCCAGGTGGGGGAGATACGATCCAAGCGTTCAAGGCAGGACTGATGGAAATAGCCGATTTATTTGTAATCAATAAAAGCGATTTACCGGGTGTAGAGAAATTAATCCATGAGATTGAAATGTTAATCGAGATGACAAAAATAAATGCGAATTGGAAGCCACCTATCATCAAAACCATTAGTACAAATCAAGTAGGATTGGAAGAACTATGGGCGGCATTACAAAACCACCAACAATATTTAATCGAACGAGGAGTACTTCAAAAGCAAAGAACCTCCTTTTTAAAGAGAGAAGTAGTCGAGCTTTTGCACCACTTATTTCAACAAAAGATAGATGTTGCCATCTACACCCAATTTTTTAATAAGGAATTAGATCAATTAGTAAATAAAGAAAGAAGTCCTGAAGAAATTGCGCGAATCATGTTTGAGAAAATATGTCCTATGAAATCATAATGGAGTATAAAATATTTGACATCTGAGGAAAATTGGATAAAATATTGTTTGCATTCGTTAGATTTGAGATCATGGTAAACAAAAATGGTTTTCATAAAGTAAATGGTAACTAAAGAAGGAGTGTGCCGGGACTTGAGTGATATCGTTTTAAAAATTGAAGAAAGACGTTTAAAAGAACTACCCATGGTAGATATAGCTTATGAAATTTTAAAGCAAACAAAGAAAACATATTTTTATCAGGATTTAGTTAAAGAAATCGCTCAATTAAAAGGAATGACTGAAGAGGAAATCATTGAAAACATCGCACAGTTGTATACAGAAATCAATATTGATGGCAGATTTGCTCATGTCGGCCAAAATGAATGGGGATTAAAGCAATGGTATCCTGTTGATCAAGCAGATGCTTTACACTATAGTCACGACGACGATGAAGAAGACGATTATACCGTTTATGATGACGAGGAACTAGATGAAGAAGGTCTTCTTGATGAAGATGAAGAGGGCTTAATTGAAGAAGATGAATTATATGCAGATGATGAAGATGAAGAAGATAGCGAAGACATTGATTTAGAAGAAGATACAGAGGATGGAGATCTTTTTGAAGATGATACTGATGAGGAATTAGACGATCAAAACGATTATGTTGATTTAGATGAAAATGATGATTCAGAAGAAGACGATGATCTAGAAGAAGATGATTAAATTTCTTGACATTGTAGACGACAACGAGTAAACTACTTTTTGGGCTTAAGATTTTCCATAACGAACGAAATAAACAACAAAATATTTTATGGGATAAAAACAAAAGTGCCCCTATCTTAGGGAAGCTGTCACTTTTGTTTTTTTGTTTCCTTACGGTAAAAGATGGTTAAACTATACCAGAGTTAAGAGGAGGAATATGAGATGGCAAAGTTTATTTTTGTAACGGGTGGAGTAGTCTCATCTTTAGGTAAAGGGATTACTGCCGCTTCTCTTGGAAGATTACTGAAAAACCGTGGTTTAAAAGTAACCATTCAAAAGTTTGATCCATATATCAATGTTGATCCTGGTACGATGAGTCCATATCAGCATGGAGAAGTGTTTGTTACAGAAGATGGGGCTGAAACAGACTTAGATTTAGGCCATTACGAACGTTTCATTGATATCAATTTAAGCAAAAATAATAATGTAACGACTGGGAAAATTTATTCTACCGTGATTACCAAAGAAAGACGTGGTGACTATTTAGGTGGAACCGTTCAGGTTATTCCTCACATAACGAATGAGATTAAAGAACGCCTTGTTCGGGCGGCAAAAGAAACGAATGCAGATATTGTTATCACAGAAATTGGTGGCACAGTAGGGGACATCGAAAGTCTGCCATTTTTAGAAGCGATTCGTCAAATGAAAAGTGAAGTAGGTCGGGAAAATGTGATGTATATCCATGTCACTTTAATCCCATATATCGCAGCTGCTGGTGAACTGAAGACAAAACCAACCCAACATAGTGTAAAAGAATTAAGAAGTATTGGGATTCAACCAAATGTCATTGTTTGTCGTACAGAACACACCTTATCAGAGGATATTAAGGGCAAAATTGCTTTATTCTGTGATATTGAGAAAGAAGCTGTGGTTGAAGCCTTAGATGCAGATACATTATATGATGTTCCTTTGATGTTACAAGCTCAAGGGCTAGATGAGTATGTGGTTCGCCATTTAAAGCTAGATACCAAGCCAGCTGACATGACAGAGTGGATCCAACTTGTGAATAAAATTAAAAACTTGTCTCACACGACGCGTATCGCCATTGTGGGGAAATATGTTGCTTTACATGATGCTTATTTAAGTGTGGCAGAGGCACTTTATCATGCAGGATTTCACTATGATTCTGATATCGAAATTAAATGGGTTGATGCAGAAGATGTAAATACAGAAAATGTGGCAAAAATCTTAAATGATGTAGATGGTATATTGGTGCCCGGGGGCTTTGGTGATCGTGGTATTGAGGGTAAAATTGCAGCAATACAATATGCTCGTGAACAGGAAAAACCATTTTTAGGAATCTGTCTCGGCATGCAAACAGCTGTTATTGAATTTGCCCGAAATGTCGTTGGTTTAAAAAATGCCAACAGTTCAGAATTTAATTTAAAAACTCCATATCCTGTGATCGATATTCTCCCAGAACAAAAGGATATTGAGGATTTAGGGGGAACGATGAGATTAGGGCTATATCCATGTAAGCTAGAAGAAGGCTCTATTGCTCATCAAGTTTATCAAGAGGAACTGATTTATGAACGTCATCGCCATCGCTATGAGTTTAACAATGAATTTCGTGAGCAATTACAAGAAGCAGGATTAAAAATATCTGGAACCTCACCTGATGAAAAATTAGTAGAAATTATTGAAATTCCTAATCATCCATGGTTCGTGGCTTCACAGTTCCATCCTGAATTTACATCAAGGCCGAATCGTCCTCATCCTTTATTTAAAGGTTTAGTTAAGGCATCACTTGAAAGTAAATTAGTCAAAAACAAATAACCTTCTTCCACTTGTCATTTAAGGGTTTGTATATTCCGATGGAATATACAAACCTTTTCTTATTGGGTCCCTACAAAAGTAATCGGTGTATGTCATCACTTTTGTGGATTTTCTTTAAAAAAAAATAATAAGTGATGAAAAAACAATGAAGGCAGAAGGAAAAATTAACCTTTATAGAGAAAGATATAGATTGATATTTAGTAAATATTCGGAAAAATCTGGTGAAATACAGGGGGGAGAATATGAGAGACAAAAAGATTCTTATTGTGGATGATCAATATGGAATCAGAGTGCTTTTGTACGAGGTTTTTGGTAAGGAAGGTTATCAAACGTTTCAAGCAGCAAATGGTAAAGCGGCACTAGAAATTGTTCAAAAAGAGTCTCCTGATATTGTTTTGCTAGACATGAAGATTCCTGGAATGGATGGTTTAGAAATTCTCAGGCATATCAAAAAGATTGATCAAAGCATGAACGTCATTATGATGACCGCATATGGTGAACTGGATATGATTAAGGAAGCCAAAAAACATGGAATTATTACTCATTTTACCAAACCGTTTGATATTGATGAATTAAGGGAGACGGTAAGGACGATTCTTTTTGAAGATAAGGTCGAATCGAACCATGCAACGATTTAAAAACTTTTAGCTCATCAATTTCTTTTTGATTTATGGTATAATGATTCAATGATATTGTATTGAATATCTTGGTAGTAAATAGGTATTCTAAAGAATATACATATCTAATTATTGTTTTTGAAAGGAGACTAGTTATGCCATTAGTATCAATGACAGAAATGTTACAGAAAGCAAAGGCTGGCAAATATGCCGTTGGCCAATTTAACATGAATAACCTGGAATTTACTCAGGCAATTATTGAAGCAGCAGTAGAAGAAAACTCTCCTGTAATCTTAGGCGTGAGTGAAGGGGCTGCTCGCTATATGGGGTTGGAATATACAGTAGCGATGGCAAAGGCTGCTGCTGAAACTGCGAATATTCCAATTGCTTTACATTTAGATCATGGTAGCAGTTTTGAAGTAGCTATGAAGTTCATTCGTGCTGGATTTTCCTCTGTGATGTTTGATGGATCCCATCATCCATTTGAAGAGAATATTACTTTAACAAAGAAAGTAGTAGAAGCAGCCCATGCAATGGGAGTATCTGTTGAAGGTGAACTTGGAACCATTGGCGGGGTTGAAGACGACCTTTCTGTTGAAGAAGAAGATGCAAAACTAGCTAAGCCTGAAGAAGCAATCGAGTTTTATAAACAGACAGGTGTAGATGCGCTTGCGATTGCTGTAGGTAGTGCTCACGGCATGTATAAAGGCGTACCTAAAATCCACCACGATATTATTGAAGCTGTAAGCAAGCAAATTGATATACCGCTTGTACTTCATGGAGGATCAGGTATTCCTGATGAGGATATTACGAAAGCCATTGCTGCAGGAATTGGTAAAATTAACGTGAATACAGAAAACCAAGTTGCTTTAACTAATACCATTAGAGAAATCTTTGCAAAAGATGCTAAGGTATATGATCCACGTAAATATTTAGGACCAGGCCGCGAAGCAATGAAGGAAGTCGTTCGCGGAAAGATTCGTTTATTTGGAAGCAATGGTAAAGCCTAAACGATAAAAAGGGGTTGGCACCATTATGAAATTTTTTATAGATACAGCCAATATTGAGGAGATTCGTAAAGCAAGTGAGTGGGGTATTCTATCTGGTGTAACAACAAACCCTTCTTTAATTGCTAAAGAAGGAAGAGATTTTATTGAAGTTATCAAAGAGATTACCTCCATTGTTGATGGGCCTATCAGCGCTGAAGTGATTGGGCTAAAAACTGATGAAATGGTGAAAGAAGGAGAACAGCTCGCTTCTTTACATAAGAATATTGTAATTAAAATTCCGATGACTGTTGAAGGCCTTAAAGCAGTACACGCTTTAAAACAAAAAAATATCAAGACGAATGTAACGTTGATTTTCTCTGCAAACCAAGCTTTAATGGCAGCAAGAGCAGGAGCAAGTTATGTTTCTCCTTTTGCAGGTAGATTAGATGATATTGGTTATGATGGAATCTCGCTGATTGAGGATATTCATCAAATTTTTGCTTATCATGGGATTGAGACAGAGATTATTGCTGCAAGTATTCGACACCCTATGCATGTAACTCAATCTGCAAAAGCAGGTTCTGATATCGCAACTGTTCCATATAAAGTGCTAGAGCAAATGATCAAGCATCCCTTAACAGATATCGGGATTGAAAAATTCCTCGCAGATTGGAATAAGGCTCAAAAATAGCAAATCGATATGGGCTTGTATTTTACCCTGTTGTAAAATACAAGCTTTAATTTTAATATTATAGTGGAACCCCGCAAAAGTAATCGGAATATGCTTCGTTGGAAGTCGTCACTTTTGTGGGCTATCTTATCGACTTCTTTTACGTTAGGGGAGAAAACTTTTGGAAACATTGATGATTAAAGGGGGAGACCATTTATCAGGGACAGTAACGATTAGTGGCGCAAAAAATAGTGCTGTTGCTTTAATTCCAGCTGCCATTTTAGCAAATTCCCCAGTGACGATTGAAAACCTACCAGATATTCGCGATATACATATTCTTATGCAAATCCTGTCTGAACTTGGTGCAATGATAGAATATCATCATGGGACAATGAGAATCGACCCTACTCAAATGAAGCCTAAACCAATGCCAAATGGTAAGATAAAGGAACTAAGAGCCTCATATTATTTAATGGGTGCCCTATTAGGAAAGTTTGGTGAAGCAACGATTGGTTTGCCTGGGGGCTGTCATTTAGGCCCAAGACCGATTGATCAGCATATAAAAGGCTTTGAAAGTTTAGGAGCGAAGGTGATTCAAGAATCTGGGTCTTTATATTTGAAAGCGGACTTATTAGTTGGTAATCGAATCTTTTTAGATGTGGTAAGTGTAGGTGCAACGATAAATATTATGTTGGCGGCGTCTAGAGCAAAAGGGCAAACCATTATTGAGAATGCTGCAAAAGAGCCTGAGATTATCGATATTGCTACCATTCTAACCTCAATGGGTGCAAAAATCACCGGTGTAGGAACAGATATTATAAAAATCCAAGGTGTTGAAGAATTAAAAGGGTGTAGGCATTCAATTATACCTGATCGAATCGAAGCTGGTACCTATATGATTATCGCTGCGGCAACAGCGGGAGATATTACAGTAGACAATGTGATTCCAAAACATTTAGAAGCATTAACAGCAAAGCTAAAAGAAATGGGAGCCATTGTTCAAGAAAAGGACGATTCCATTCGTGTTTTAGGTCAATCTTATTACCGACCTGTAGACATAAAAACCCTTCCCTATCCTGGATTCCCTACTGATTTGCAACAACCTCTTACCTCCTTATTAACGCGTGCAGAAGGAACAAGTGTGGTCACTGACAATATTTATACTTCAAGATTTCGTCATGTCGATGAACTAATTAGAATGGGAGCAGATATTAAGGTAGAAGGTAGAACAGCAGTTGTAAAAGGGGTCAATGATCTTCAAGGAACAAAAGTAAAAGCGACAGATCTAAGAGCAGGGGCCTCCTTAGTGATTGCAGGGCTAATGGCTGAAGGGATTACAGAGATAAGTGATGTATATCATATTGATCGAGGGTATGAAAAACTAGTAGAAAAGTTACATGCTTTAGGAGCAAATATTTGGAGAGTAAAAGATGAACGGTTCTAAGAAAAGAAATGAAACCCCGCAAAAGTAATCGGAGTATGCTGCGAAGGAACTCTTCACTTTTGTGGGCTACAATTAGGGGGAGAAGAATATGGAGAGGAGTTTAACATTAGAATTAGTTCGGGTGACTGAAGCAGCAGCATTGGCTGCAGCAAGGTGGATGGGGCAAGGGTTAAAAAATGAGGTGGATGATGCCGGAACATCGGCAATGAGAAGGGTCTTTGATACCGTACCAATGCAAGGAACCGTTGTGATTGGTGAGGGGGAAATGGATGAGGCGCCAATGCTCTACATTGGTGAAAAATTAGGAACAGGATATGGCCCTGAAGTAGATGTAGCTGTTGATCCGATTGAAGGAACCAATATTGTTGCAAGAGGGTTATGGAATGCTTTAGCAGTAGTCGCGATCGCTGATAAAGGCAACCTTTTACATGCACCAGATATGTATATGGAGAAGATTGCTGTTGGTCCTAGAGTAGCGGGAAAAATCAATATAAATGCAAGTGTGAAAGAGAACTTAGAAATTGTAGCGAGAGAACTAAACAAAGATATCTCTGAAGTAACAGCCGTGGTGTTGGATCGAGAACGCCACCAAGAATTAATCCAACAAATCCGCTCTGCTGGAGCAAGGATCAAATTGATAAGTGATGGTGATGTAGCAGCGGCAATCAATACAGCTTTTGAAGATACAGGTGTGGATATCCTATTAGGTTCTGGTGGAGCACCAGAAGGGGTATTAGCAGCTGTGGCCCTAAAATGTTTAGGAGGAGAGATTCAAGGTAAGTTACTCCCGCAAAATGAGCAAGAAAGGGAGCGATGTAAGGAAATGAGGATCGATCCAAATCATATCCTAAAAATGGAAGATCTAGTAAAAGGTGATGACGCCATTTTTGCAGCTACAGGTGTAACGGATGGTGAACTTTTAAAGGGAGTTCGTTTTCATGGAAGTATCGCTACAACCCAATCGATTGTCATGCGGGCGAAGACAGGAACAGTAAGAATTATTGATGGAACCCATCGACTTGAGAAAAAACCAAACTTACTGATTAAATAAAGCAATGTATAAACAATTGAAATTGGAGAAAAATAATATAATGTTTTCATTTTAATACAATAGATAAAGAAGGTGTTCAACGGAATGGATTTAAATATATCAATGTTAGAAACGATGAAGCTAACAGAGCTTTATAAGTTAGCAAAAGAGTTTCAAATTCCTTATTATGGGAAAATGAAAAAAAACGAACTTATTTTTTCCATTTTAAAAGCGCAGGCAGAAAAAGCAGGACTCATGTTTATGGAAGGTGTATTGGAAATCTTACCAGATGGATATGGCTTTCTAAGACCTGTCAATTATTTACCTAGTGACGAAGATATTTATATTTCCGCTTCACAAATTCGCAGGTTTGATTTGCGAACAGGGGATTTAGTCTCTGGTAAGGCTAGACCGCCAAAGGAAAATGAAAGATATTTTGGTTTATTGTATGTAGAAGCGGTAAACGGAATGGATCCTGAAATTGCTTCTGAACGATTACATTTTGCTTCTCTCACACCTATTTTCCCTCAGAAAAAAATTGTCTTGGAAACTGCTCCAAGCAACCTCTCTACTCGAATCATGGATTTATTCACTCCAGTTGGATTAGGTCAACGGGGATTGATCGTAGCCCCACCAAAGGCAGGTAAAACCGTCCTTTTAAAAGAGATTGCTAATTCGATTAGTGAAAACTATCCTGATATCCATTTGATGGTATTACTCATAGATGAAAGACCTGAAGAAGTGACTGATATGGAAAGATCAGTGAAAGGGGAAATTATTAGCTCAACATTTGATGAATTACCAGAAAATCATATTAAGGTTGCAGAACTAGTTTTAGAACGAGCACAGAGGTTAGTTGAAGCAAAAAAGGACGTCGTAATTCTAATGGACAGTATTACAAGGTTAGCAAGGGCTTATAACTTAGTCATTCCACCAAGTGGTCGGACATTATCAGGAGGTATAGACCCAGCAGCTTTCCATAGGCCAAAACGTTTTTTTGGAGCAGCGAGAAACATTGAAGAAGGCGGTAGTTTGACCATCCTTGCTACAGCATTAGTGGAGACAGGTTCTAGAATGGATGACGTGATTTATGAAGAATTTAAGGGAACTGGAAATATGGAACTTCATTTGGACCGCAAATTAGCCAATCGAAGAATTTTTCCTGCCATCGACATTACCCGTTCAGGAACAAGAAGAGAAGATTTACTTTTGACAAAAGAAGAGTTAGAAAAGCTATGGTTAATTCGAAAATCAATGACAGAGGGTCAAGAATTTGTTGAGTTATTCCTGAAAAAATTAAAGGAAAGTAAGACAAATCAAGAATTTATCGCTTCTATTGATCCGAAAAAAGGTCTATAATCCCACCTCTTTCCTCTATGAACCGGTAGTTTGTATATTCCAAAAGCAGCGACTTTTGGGAGTGTATTTCTGCGCAAACTTAAACCTTGCATCTTTATTTTTACTTATGTTATAATTTTTCTATGTGTGTGATAACTCTGATTCGCAAATGAATCAGGGCAGAAAGAGGTGAACGTAATGAAACAAGGAATTCATCCAGATTACAAAATTACAAAAGTAACATGTGCATGTGGTAATACTTTTGAAACTGGATCAGTTAAAGAAAATCTACGCGTTGAGATTTGTTCTGAATGCCATCCATTTTTCACTGGAAAACAAAAATTTGTTGATGCGGGTGGTCGTGTAGATAAATTTAAGAAGAAATACAACATTAAATAAATTAAGTTTGTATATTCCAACGCGCTCCGTTGTTCGCGGTTTTCCATGATTAAAGAAGAACGAGGGAAAACTCGCTCTCAAAAGTCGTTGCTTTTGGAATATACAAACCCCTAATGATAAGGGGGAGGAAAGTTACACTTTCCTTAATATTAAAAATAAACAGGCAGGCGATCGCTTGCCTGTTTTTCTCTAATAATATACATTTCATATTTGTAATAGCTTGGGGGGAGGGAGAAACATGGCGCAACTTTTTTTTAGATATGGGGCAATGAATGCTTCAAAAACGATTCAGCTCTTAACCGTTGCTCACAATTACGAACAATCTGGGAAAAAAGCAACGGTTTTTACTCCAGCGATTGATGATCGATATGGAGTGGGGAAAGTTACCTCAAGAGTAGGTATCAGCAGAGAGGCTGTTCCTGTTTACGATGATACCGATATCTTCAAAATGGTGGATAACGAAGAAATAAAACCAGACTGTGTATTGGTAGACGAAGGGCAATTTCTCAAACCTTATCACGTCACTCAACTAACCCATATTGTGGATCAATTAAACATACCTGTGATTGTTTATGGTTTGTTAAAAAATTTTAAAAATGAATTATTTGAAGGTAGCCAACAATTGCTTTGTGAAGCGGATAAAATTGAAGAAATTAAAACCGTTTGTGTTTATTGTAATAAAAAAGCAACTCACATCCTAAAATTTAAAGATGGACAACCTGTTTATTCCGGCGAAGCCATTGAAATTGGTGGAAATGAAACATATCGCAGTGTTTGTCGCAGACATTATTACCATCCGCCGCTAGAAAAAGATGAGTCTTTGGAATAATTAAGCAAAATGTTTTTGCCTCATATCGGGAAATATAATTCCTGAGGAGGTGACGCATTTGCGTACAAAAAAATTCAAGCTATTGGTATTAGCCAGCCTTTTAGTGTTAGGATTAACGGCATGTAATGTAGATAATGATAATAGACCATTAACGAGAGGTTACAATCAGCCGAATATGTTAGATGGAAATGATGGTCGTAAGGTGAATCCATATACTTATGATGGCATTACACCTTATCGAAACGTCACTCCATATAACCGTTATGATGGTACTTATGGTGCTTATAATTACAATCCATACGGTCCTAACAATGTTGGCCCTTACGGCTTCCGTGCTAACCAGTTCCGTAACAATGCAAACGATGATGCAGACAGAATGGCGGAAACGGCAGCAAGAGTTAATGGAGTTGAAGATGCAACGGTTGTTATTGCTGGCGGGAATGCCTATGTAGGATTGGATTTAGAAGATCGAATTCAATCTACCGAAGCTAACCGTGTCGAACGAAATGTGTATAATGCTCTAAAGAGATTATACCCCCGTTATAACATCCGTATTACTTCTGATGCTGATCTATTTGGGCGACTACGTGACATAGGCGATGGCATTAGAGGTGGGACTGCCGTTGATCGTTTCCAAACAGACTTTCGTGATTTTGACAACCGTTTTAGAACCTACAGAAGATAGTACGCCTCGTTTCAAAGAACACCTTTTTAGCTTAGGCTAAAAGGGTGTTCTTTATTTCTTGCTTATAACGAGCAATTCCGATATAATTTTAACGTTATACATTAGTTTTTATTCCAAATTGGGGTGAGTGAAATGTTCGGACGGTTACAAGAATTAGAAGACCGTTATAATCAATTGACGGAATTGTTAATGGACCCGGAAGTCCTTAATGATCCCAAAAAACTAAGAGAATATTCAAAGGAACAATCCGGATTAGAAGAAACGGTTCAAGCATATAAAGAATATAAACAAGTCGTTAAAGAACATCAAGATGCAAAAGCGATGTTAGAAGAAAAACTTGATGCAGAGATGCGTGAAATGGTCAAAATGGAATTAGATGAATTAGAGGAAAAAAAGAAAGCGCTAGAAGAACAGCTAAGAATTCTTCTCCTTCCAAAAGATCCTAATGATGAGAAAAACGTTATTGTAGAAATTAGAGGGGCTGCTGGTGGTGATGAGGCTGCCTTATTTGCTGGTGATCTTTTCCGCATGTATACACGCTTTGCAGAAAGACAAGGATGGAAAACAGAAGTAATGGATGCCAATTATACAGGGATTGGTGGGTTCAAAGAAGTTATTTTTATGATTACTGGAAAAGGTGCTTATAGTAAATTAAAATATGAAAGTGGTGCCCACCGTGTGCAACGTGTACCTGAAACAGAATCAGGTGGACGTATCCATACTTCTACCGCAACAGTTGCTGTATTACCTGAGGCAGAAGATGTAGAAGTAGAGATTCATGAAAAAGATATTCGCGTCGATGTCTTCTGTTCAAGTGGTCCTGGTGGACAAAGCGTAAATACCACTCAATCAGCGGTTCGCTTAACCCATATCCCCACTGGAATCGTGGTATCCATGCAGGATGAAAAATCCCAAATTAAAAATAAGGAAAAAGCGATGAAAGTATTAAGAGCTAGAATTTATGAAAAACAATTAGAGGAAGAACAGGCTAAACTAGCAGAAACAAGAAAAAGTGCAGTAGGAACAGGAGATCGAAGTGAACGGATTCGAACCTATAACTTCCCCCAAAGTCGTGTAACAGATCATCGTATCGGCCTTACTTTACACAAATTAGATAGCGTACTTGATGGTGATTTGGAGGAAATTATCTCAGCGCTTCACGTACAAGCGCAAGCGGACTTATTAAAACATACGGAGCAATCAGAATGAGAAACATGACAATAAAGGAAGCCCATTCTTGGGCTTCCTCCTTTTTAAGACAACATCATATCGATCAAGCCCCTTTAGAAGCAGAGGTTTTGATTAGAAACTTGTTTCAATGGAATCGAAGCCAACTGTTTCTCCAATGGAATCAACCCTTCCCAATCGAGAAATGGGAACCATTAAAGCAATGGCTTGATCAGAGAATCCACCATATTCCACTGCAATATATCGTAGGTGAGCAAGAATTTTATGGTAGACCTTTTTCGGTTAATCCCAATGTACTGATTCCTCGTCCTGAAACAGAACTGTTGCTTGAACATCTTATCCATGAAGCAGATCAAATATGGCAAGATCAGCCGATTACCGTAGTAGATGTAGGTACAGGCAGTGGGGCAATTGCGATTACATTAGCACTGGAAAAGCCAAATTGGCATGTTCATACAGTAGATATTTCTAACGCCGCTTTAAAAACGGCAAAGAAAAATGCCATAAAGTTGGAAGCCCAAGTAACCTTTCATCATGGAGATTTGCTAAATCCAATCTTAGAATCGAAAATGAAGGTAGATTTAATCGTATCAAATCCGCCTTATATTCCTACGAAGGATCTTGATGATTTAATGCCAGAAGTGAAAAATAATGAGCCGATGTTAGCCTTAGATGGTGGAGAAGATGGCCTACAATTTTATCGTCAAATCCTTCAACAAGCCGCAAAAGTATTGAATCGACCAGGTTTGATTGCATTTGAAATTGGAATTGATCAATCAGAACCAATCGTTGAATTGCTTCAGCAAAAAGGCTCAAAATGGAAGCTACAAATAGAATATATAAAGGTAATCCCTGATTTTCAAGATATTCCTAGGATTATCATTGCTAAGATCACCTAAAATAAACCTTTTTCAATCATGGAAAACCGCGAACAACGGAGCGCGTTGGAATATAGAAACTTACACGTTTAACCTTTCCCTATTCTGTCCATAATGAGGATAAATAGAGAGACGAGAGGGGAAACGTGATGAAAAAGCTATTATATTTTATTTTTATATTTTCTGTTCTTTTGATGAGTTGGGATATCCAAAAACAAGAAATGGCGATTGCTGCACCACAGGAATCAGCCACTATACCTGATCAAGCCATTCGTTTACGGATCATAGCAAACAGTGATTCGCCTGAAGACCAATGGTTAAAACGGAAAATCAGGGATGAAATTGTTGCACAACTTGATCCTTATGCGACAAAAGTTAAAACAATTGAAGAAGCAAGAGCAGTTATCAAGGAGCATTTACCAGCATTTCAAGAATTGGTAGAAAAGACGATAAAGGACAATGGATTTAATTATTCAGAACCACCAAAGGTTGAGCTTGGCATCGTTCCATTTCCTACAAAAATGTATGGTCAAACCGTTTATCCTGCTGGTGAGTATGAGGCACTCCGAATTACTCTAGGTGCTGGTAAGGGGCAAAATTGGTGGTGTGTTTTATTTCCTCCACTATGTTTTGTTGACATATCCACAGGGGATGCTGTTGATGTGGTTAAAAATACAACAGTAGACAAGACACAGCAATCTATTGTCCAATTAAATGATCCTGAAGAAGTAGAAGTGAGATTTTTCCTCTTTGATATGCTACTTAAACTCTTTTCCTTTATCAAATCGATATTTTAAAAGATCTATTTCAAGCTTCGAGCAATAGAATTGTTCGAAGTTTTTTTACTAAATCATAAACCATCTATCATCATTATGAAGAGTTATTAACATACTTATTAACAGGTTATTCACAAACTGTGCATAACTTGTCAATAGATTATTTTGACAGGTGCAATATTTTTTTGTTTAATAAGAAGAGAATCTAAGTCACAATTACATTTTAAAACGAAACAGGTTAGGAGCAAATAGGATGCTTGAAACAAAAACGAAGATTTGGAATGTGGATAAATTTGTGGATGAATGTCATCCTGATATCATAGAAGTAGCCAAGCGTTTAAGGGAGGGAGAAGTGATCGCTTTTCCTACAGAAACAGTATATGGCCTTGGCGCAAATGCCTTAGATACAGAAGCAGTAAAAAAAATCTTTGCAGCAAAAGGGCGTCCTAGTGATAATCCACTAATCGTCCATATTGCCAGCTATAAACAGCTAGAGCAGCTTGTTGAAGATGTGGATAAACGCAGCAAAAGACTAATGGATCAGTTTTGGCCAGGACCTTTAACCATTATTTTCAAACGAAAAGATGGAATATCCCCATTAGTTACAGCTGGACTTCCCACTGTGGCGGTTAGAATGCCTAATCATCCTGTAGCCCTTGCAGTTATTAAGGCAGCAGATCTACCGATTGCAGCGCCTAGTGCTAATCGCTCTGGAAAACCTAGTCCGACGACTGCAGATCATGTTTGGCATGATTTACAGGGTAGAATCGAAGGAATTGTCGATGGTGGGGCAACAGGTGTAGGCTTAGAATCTACAGTCATTGATCTAACTGAGGAAATTCCAACAGTCTTAAGGCCTGGTGGTATAACCATTGAAGAATTAGAAGCCGTTCTTGGTGTTGTGTCCTTAGACCCTGCACTTATTAAAGAAGAAGAAAAACCAAAATCACCGGGAATGAAATATACCCATTATGCTCCAACAGGAGAGATGTGGATCGTTCGTGGGAAGGAACAAGCGGTTATAGATAAAATCAATCAACTGGCTAATCAAATGATTAATGAAGGGAAAAAAGTAGGCGTATTAACGCTCCGCGAGCATGAAAAAGAGATTTTAAAAGCTGACTTGGTTTTAGGTTATGGTTCCAAAAATAATCTACACCCTTTAGCAGTACATCTATATGATGCGTTGCGAACATTTGATCAACAAAAGATCGATTATATATTAGTTGAGGGTGTGGGGGAAGCGGGAATTGGTCTAGCTATTATGAATCGAATAAAAAAAGCAGCAGGTGGAAAAATGATTGACGTATAAAGAGACAACCCCTTGCATAATGTTGGATAGACAAGGTTATGGAGGGGATGTTGCTATGGAATGGATGACAAACCTAGGGCAAATTATGGCACTTCTTATGATAGGCATTGCTCTAGGAATGGATGCCTTTTCTTTAGGAATCGGTATTGGAATGCAAAAATTATCTTGGGCTCAAATCAGCAAGATTAGTATCACCATAGGTATTTTTCATATATTGATGCCACTCATTGGAATGGTGTTCGGGCACTTTCTTTCCACCTTTATAGGGGACATTGCTACTTGGGTTGGAGGAATCATTTTAGTGATGCTTGGTGCGAATATGCTTTGGTCGTCATTTTTAAGCAATAAAGCGCATGTTTTAGACCAAACAGTAGGAATCGGGTTATTTTTACTCGCTTTTAGTGTTAGTATTGATGCTTTATCTGTCGGTCTATCCTTAGGGCTTTTTTCTGCAGATTTTTTATTTGTTGTTTTATTGTTTGGTATCATAGGTGGAGCAATGACTGCCTTAGGCTTAACATTAGGGGATAAGATTGGCGATTGGCTCGGGGATTATGGAGAAGCACTTGGTGGTATCATTCTGCTCGTCTTTGGCATTAAATTTTTGGTGTAGCCATGGAACAAATCATTTTGATTAGCCTATTGTCAGGTCTTGCCACCGGAATAGGTGGTTTAATAGTTCTTTGGTTTGGACGTCCTGATTCAAGAGTGTTGGGATTTTATCTAGGTATTTCTACCGGCATGATGGGAATGGTTGTTTTTGTTGATTTACTTCCAGCCTCATTCACTTATGGGAACATAAAATATACCTGGATTGGTCTTTTGATTGGCATTCTTATTATGTCTTTAGTTGATTGGTTTATTGCCAAATTTCTACCCTTGTCCAATCATCTAAATCAAATAGCAGAAGAACGATATTATCGACAGCTGGCCATTTTTTTCACCCTTGCGATTGCTTTGCATAATTTACCTGAAGGTGTAGCAATTGGGGCGGGATTTGAAACACAAGAAAAGTTAGGCATTCGCGTCGCCCTAGTCATCGCTTTGCACAATATTCCCGAAGGGTTAGGAGTAGCTTCAACCCTGATGTTAAGTAAACTTCGCTCATTGACTATTTTTTTAATTCCACTTTCAACAGGTTTATTTATTCCTTTAGGTACATGGATCAGTATCCTCATCGGCGAGATGGTACCCTATTGGATTTCTATTGGACTTAGTGTGGCTGCTGGTGCAATGGGGTATTTAGTCGTTAAAGATATAGGACCAGAAAGCATGAAGTTACATCGTTTATTGGGGCAATTTGGAATGGGGATCGGGATTCTCATTATGTATATTGTCTATCAATTAAATCATTGAAGAGAAGGATGGTTTTAGTCATGAATGTATTATTTGTATGTACAGGCAACACATGTCGAAGCCCAATGGCAGAGAAAATTTTAAAAAAAATAGCTACAGATGAAGGGTTGGAACTAGCTGTAAAATCAGCTGGAATTTTGGCGATTGAAGATCTCCCTGCATCTGAGCATGCAAGAACCGTCATGCAGGAATATGGTGTAGAAGACGACCACAGTGCAAAAAAAGTAACAAGGAAATTATTAAAATGGGCAGACCTTGTGTTTACCATGACAGAAGGACATAAACAGGTATTAGTAGAGCAATACCCTGAGTTTATCGAAAAAATAAAAATGCTTAAAGAATCCGGAGATATTTCCGATCCATTTGGGAACGATTTGGAAGTTTACCGAGAAACAGCCAAAGAGATTGAAGCAGCCATTCGAACATTTTTGGATAGAAGAAAAATCCTATAATCACAAAAAAAATTAGGGAATATGAAGGAGTAGCCACCTTCTTAGCGAATACTTACTTAGCTAGTGGAATTTGGCAATAAAAAAGACTTTTAATCAAAAGGTTGGTGAGGAAATGGAAAAAGGGGAAAATAAGTTTAAATTTAGTTTAACCAAAAAATTTGTTACAGGCATTTCGATGCTATCTTTCATTACATATGGGACAAGTGCATTTTTCATCATTGTTTTAAAAGACGCGATTCTTAATCGAATGCCTTTTTTAACATTTGAACTTTTTGTTATTCTTACTTTGATTTTAGGTGTAGTATGGACAATCTTTTTTGGCTATGTCGCTTCTAGAATTCTAACGAAACCGTTGATCGAACTGGAACAATCAGCAAGAATTGCAGCAACAGGTGATTTAAGTAGAGATGTGAAGGTCGTTAAATCTGATGATGAATTAAGAGCATTGGGAATTGCCTTTAACCAAATGTTAACAAATCTACGAATGATGGTACGTGATATCAATGGAAATTTTGAACTTACCAATAATAATGTAGATGAATTAATCCTTGCATCTGAACAATCGGCCAACTCAGCAGAAAATATTTCTCGAACGATTGAAGAGATTGCTAAAGGAGCAGAGCGGCAAGCAATTGCAACCAATGCGACAGTAGAATCATTGACTCAAATCAATCGCTTATCAGAAGAAGTCAAGCAAAAAGCCAACCAAACTAAAAACCATTCCCACTACATGGAACAAGTCATCAAAGAAAGCATTGAAGTCGTCCATTCATTAGTAGAAGGACTACATCATATTGCAAACGCCAACCAAGAATCGATTGATTTAGTAAAAAGGCTAGAAAAAAACGCTGGAGAAATTAGTACCATTACCGAAGTGGTAGGAAATATAGCGGAGCAAACCAATCTGTTAGCCTTAAATGCCTCCATAGAAGCGGCAAGAGCCGGTGAACATGGACGGGGATTTGCTGTTGTAGCCAATGAGGTAAGGAAACTAGCAGACCAAAGTACAAAAGCAGTTCAAAATATTAGTTCTATTATTGGACAAATGCAACAAGAAGTACATAACGTGGTAAGGAAAATCTCTGAACAAGTAGAGCTAGCAACCTCAGAATCGAATCGGGGAGAAAAAACAAAACAATCTCTTGCTAGCATTGGTGAATCTGTGAACCAAGTAGTGTTCTCTATTGAAGAGATTACTAAACTGATCGAAAAACAATTCCAACATATTCAGGAAACATTGTCAGAGGCTCAAAATATGGCAGCGGTTGCTGAAGAAACTTCGGCAGGAGCACAGCAAGTGGCAGCGACAACCGAAGAGCAAACGGCGGCAATGGAAGAAATCGCTGCAACAGTTCAACAATTAAGAGATTCCGCATATCATTTAAAAGAATTAATAGAAAAGTTTCGTGTCTAAGAGAGGGGTTTAAACCCACTCTTTTTTAAAATAAGAAAGTATAACTTTCTTCCACTTTTCATTTAAGGGATTGTATATTCCGTTGGAATATACAAACCTTTTTTTAATGGAGAAGATGGAGTCTTCTTCTGCAATATGTTAAAATTGTTTGGGTAATAATATGGAGAATGATGAAGATGGAGGGAAAAGAAATGAAGGTGGCAATCGCATCAGACCATGGTGGGTACGAATTAAAAGAACATATCAAAATGATCATGGATGATATGGGTATTGAGTATGAAGATCTGGGTACAGACAGTGTTGAATCTGTAGATTATCCAGACTATGCATTGCCAGTAGCCCACAAAGTGGCGAAAGGAGAAGTAGATCGGGGTATTTTAATTTGCGGAACAGGGATTGGCATGTCGATCGCCGCAAACAAAGTAGAAGGCATTCGTGCAGCTTTAGTTCATGATTGCTATTCAGCAAGAGTTACAAGGCAACATAATGATTCAAACATATTGTGTTTAGGAGGCCGAACCACTGGTTTCAATGTTGCAGAAGATATTGCACGAATTTGGTTACAAGAACAATTTGAAGGCGGTCGCCACGAGAGAAGAGTGCAGAAGATCATGCAAATTGAGAATCGCTTAAAGGACTGATTTTGGATGGATACCATTGAGCTTCAATCCCAAGTTAGAGCAGTTTTAGAGGATTTGATCCAATCTTTCCCTTTAAACCACAAACAAATTCTAGTGTTAGGTGTTAGTACAAGTGAGGTATTGGGTCAGCATATTGGTTCAGCAGGTAGTGAAGAAGTAGCAAAGGCTATTTATACAGAAGTAGCCAAAGCAAAAGAACAACATGGTTTTCATCTAGCTTTCCAAGGATGCGAACATATCAATCGGGCATTAGTCGTTGAAAAAGAAACAGCTGAACAGTTTGGCTTAGAAGTCGTTACAGTAGTTCCAGTGCGAAAAGCAGGAGGCGCAATGGCAACCTATGCCTTTCAGCAAATGAAGGATCCTGTTGTAGTAGAATTTATAAAAGCAGATGCAGGGATAGATATTGGTGATACTTTGATTGGTATGCATCTAAAACATGTCGCTGTCCCTGTCCGTTCCAAAGTAAAGAAAATTGGTGAAGCACATGTGAATATGGCCAAAACAAGACCAAAACTAATCGGTGGGGCAAGGGCACAATACAATATAGATATGAGATGTGAGAAGTGAGAATTGAAAGAGGGGAGACAGTTATGGAAAGGTTAAAAGTGCAAGATCCACAAATAGCAGAAGCTATACAATTAGAAATCAATCGTCAAAGGTCTAAAATAGAATTGATTGCGTCGGAAAACTTCGTAAGTGAGGCAGTTTTAGAGGCGTTAGGTTCTGTCATGACTAACAAGTATGCTGAAGGATATCCTAACAAACGCTATTATGGCGGTTGTGAATATGTAGATATTGTTGAGGATTTAGCTAGAGAGCGAGCAAAGCAATTGTTTGCAGCAGAACATGCTAACGTCCAACCCCATTCTGGTGCTCAAGCGAATATGGCTGTTTATTTTTCTGTTTTAAATCCTGGAGATACTGTTTTAGGAATGAATTTAAGCCATGGTGGTCATTTAACACATGGTAGTCCTGTTAATTTTTCTGGAATCCTTTATCATTTTGTTTCCTATGGTGTCGATCCTGAAACAGAACAAATCGATTATGAAGAAGTGCGTAAGCTGGCTAAGGAACATCAACCTAAATTGATTGTTGCTGGTGCTAGTGCCTACCCAAGGATCATCGATTTTGCCAAAATGAGGGAGATTGCAGATGAGGTAGGAGCGCTTTTGATGGTAGATATGGCGCATATCGCTGGATTGGTAGCAACGGGTTTGCATCCAAATCCTGTACCATATGCTGATTTTGTAACGACAACGACACATAAAACCTTAAGAGGCCCAAGGGGTGGAATGGTTTTATGTAAAGCAGAATATGCAAAAGTTTTAGATAAAACGGTCTTCCCAGGTATGCAAGGTGGTCCTTTGATGCACGTGATTGCGGCAAAGGCTGTTGCATTAGGTGAAGCTTTACAACCTGAATTTAAAGAGTATGCAACAAAAGTAGTCGAAAACAGCAAACATTTAGCCCAAAGTTTAATTGATCGAGGATTTAAATTAGTATCTGGCGGAACTGACAACCATCTGATCCTTGTCAATCTAACCGAAATGGATATTACTGGAAAAGAAGCAGAACATCTTCTTGATGAGATTGGAATTACATGTAATAAAAATGCCATTCCTTTCGATCCTACCAGTCCATTTATTACCAGTGGAATTCGCATTGGCACAGCTGCTGTCACGACTAGGGGAATGGATAAAGCAGCAATGGAGGAAATCGCTGAGATTATCAGCATGACATTAAAGAATCCAACAGATGAAGCAGTCCATCAACAAGCAAAAGAGAAAGTTGTCGAATTAGTGAAACGATTCCCTCTATACAAAGATCTATAAAAAAGAAGAAAATCAAAGGAGTAGTAACATGTCCAAATTATATGTTTTTGATCATCCCTTAATTCAACATAAATTGACTTACATACGTGATAAAAATACTGGAACAAAGGAATTTAGGGAGTTAGTAGATGAAGTGGCCACACTGATGGCTTACGAAATTACCCGTAATCTACCATTAGAAGAAGTTACGATCGAAACGCCTGTAAGCCTTGCAAAAACAAAGGTAGTTGCAGGGAAAAAAATTGGGCTTGTACCTATCTTGCGTGCTGGATTAGGAATGGTAGATGGCATCTTAAAAATTATCCCTGCTGCAAAAGTAGGTCATGTTGGCCTTTATCGTGATCCAGAAACATTAAAGCCTGTGGAATATTATTTAAAATTACCTTCAGATATTGCTGAACGCGACCTTATTGTGATCGACCCCATGTTGGCAACTGGTGGTTCTGCATCAGCAGCCATTCAATTGCTTAAAGAAAAAGGTGCACAAAATATTAAATTGATGTGCTTAATTGCTGCTCCAGAAGGAATTAATCAGGTTCAACAAGACCATGATGATGTAGATATCTATGTAGCAGCCGTTGATGAGAAATTAAATGACCATGGCTATATCGTTCCAGGATTAGGAGATGCAGGGGATCGACTTTTTGGAACAAAGTAGAAGCTTTGCAAAGTAAAAGGGGATTTCAATCGTGAAAAAAGTAAAAGTAATGACCATATTTGGGACAAGGCCAGAGGCGATTAAAATGGCGCCTTTAGTCAAAACATTGCAACAAAAAAACGAGCAATTCGAATGTATTGTCACTGTAACAGCCCAACATCGACAAATGTTAGATCAGGTATTAGACGTTTTCCAAATCGCTCCTGATTACGACTTGAACATCATGCAACAAAGGCAAACCTTGACAGGCATTACAGTAAGGGCATTACAAGGTTTGGAAGAAGTGATGATGAAAGAAAAGCCAGATCTCGTTTTAGTACATGGGGATACAAGCACGACCTTTGTTGGCAGTTTGGCTGCTTTCTACCAACAAATACCTGTTGGCCATGTGGAGGCAGGTTTAAGGACAGGGAATAAATACTCTCCATTCCCAGAAGAAATGAATCGACAACTTACAGGGGTATTGGCAGATCTCCATTTTGCACCAACAGATTGGTCTGCAGAGAATTTGCGAAGAGAAAATAAAATAGAGAATAACATCTATATCACAGGAAATACCGTTATTGATGCCTTTAAAACAACGGTTCAAAAAGAATATCAACATCCTGTTTTAGAGAAAATAGGCAGTAAAAAAATGGTACTCATAACAGCGCATCGTCGAGAAAACCTTGGAGAACCGATGGAACGAATTTTTAGAGCAATTCGTCGCTTGGTTGATACCCATCCAGAGATAGCGGTTGTTTACCCTGTACACCTTAATCCTGTTGTAAAAGAGTTGGCAATCAAGATATTAGGGCATCACGATCGAATTCATTTAATCGATCCACTTGATGTCATCGACTTTCATAATTTTGAGGCGCGAGCACACCTCATCCTTTCAGATTCAGGGGGAGTTCAAGAAGAGGCACCCTCTTTCGGTGTACCCGTATTGGTTTTGCGTGATACCACAGAACGGCCTGAAGGAATTGAAGCAGGAACGTTAAAATTAGTAGGGACAGAAGAAGAGGAGATTTATGCTCAAGCCCATCAGCTATTATCTAATAAAGAGGCATATGAGCAAATGTCAAGGGCAGCAAATCCATATGGTGATGGACAAGCTTCAGAAAGGATAGCTGAAGCGATTCTATACCATTTTGGTCAACAAAAAGACCGTCCCATCCCATTCCAACAAATATACATCGATCCAAGATTTCCCTATCATTGTTATGATTGACAAAGAAAGGGCCATATTGTACGATAACCTTGTTAATATCCATTTAGATCTTTAAATAAAACTTCACAAAATTTAGAGATTATTATTCATTGTAAAAATTTCTTGAACATTTAAAAAAGTCTTTGGTATACTGTTTAAGGCGAATGATTTTAACAATGGATACATACAAAAATCTCTTTTTTTTTGAAAGGTTTGTGAGTGGTAGCACAATGACACAGAACCAAGATCCAAAAAATCAAAATCCTTGGCGGGCATTAGCCGTTGTTAGTGTGATTGGTGTTAACGCTGCCATATTTCTTCTTGTCGGACTATGGATTGGTAAAAAAGTTGACCTATATTTACATACATCTCCGGTTTTTTTAATCATTGGTATGATTGTGGGGATCATATTTGGAATCTGGTCTGTCATTGGTTTAATTAAGCCCTTTTTAGGAGACTAGCAATGGGACATCCTTCTATGAGTGATTTTAAGGCAAGAATCATTAGAATTGTTCGCTATACTCTCATTCTACTAAGTTTATTTATGATTGGTGTGATTACGCCTTATTCAGCTATTTTCTTAGGATTAGCGCTAGGATTAGCAGTAGGCTTATTAAATCTGTTACATACTGCTTGGAAAGTGAATCGAATTGGCGAAATTGCAATTAAAGTAAAAGCACAAACAAGAAAAAGACCAATGTTTGTAGGGATGTTTACAAGATTTGCAACCTCGATTTTAGCGATCATGCTAGTTTTTCAATATCCTGAACAGTTGCATCTAGTTTCCACGGTCATCGGTTTGTTCCTTATACAAATCGTCACTATCGTGGATGGAATAATAAATAGCATAAGAGAGAAAAACAAAATATCCACAGGAAAGGGGTGAGAATATGGGTCATGAACAACCATTGTGGGCGCCTGAGTCGCTACCTTGGTTAACATTTAATCTATCGACATCATTGATGACCATTGTGACCTTTATTATTGTTCTGGTACTTGCCATTGCAGGGACAAGACGTTTAACGTCTGATACGCCTTCAGGACTACAAAATGTTCTTGAATGGATCGTAGACTTTGTACATGGCATCATTGGAAGTACGATGGACCTGAAAAAAGGTGCTGGCTTTATTTATTTAGGGCTTACACTAATCCTATTTATTTTTATAGGAAACTTGCTAGGTTTGCCGCTAAATTTCATTACAATTCATGATCAACCATTTAGTCTCTTTGGTATGGATATCGTAACTGAAGAGATGATCAAAGAATCAGCGCATCACGAGGTTGAACTAGCATGGTGGAAATCCCCTACTGCGGATGCAAGTGTCACCTTAGCGATGTCACTCTCTATCATTATTTTAACTCACATTATCAGTGTAAAATTTGTTGGAATCAAAAATTACATCAAACATTATTTTGAGCCCCATTTTTTATTTTTCCCACTTCATATCATTGAAGAGTTTGCAAAAACACTAACCTTAGGTTTCCGTCTATTTGGAAACATTTTTGCTGGTGAAGTTCTAATTGGGGTTATTCTCATGATGGGTTTTGCTGGAGTTGTTCCTTTGGTGATATGGCAAGGATTTAGTGTCTTTGTTGGTGCGATCCAAGCTTACGTCTTTACGATCTTAAGCATGGTGTATATTTCCCAAAAAATTCACCATTAATTCAACAGACGCTCACAAAGGTTACTATTAACAACGTTTCTTTAATAAAAAAAGTTTTAAAAAAT
>NZ_JBLWFI010000001.1:2141571-2218067 GCF_048898065.1 Tepidibacillus infernus | reverse complement strand
TTAATTTTTAAGGAGGAAATTTTTCATGGAAATATTAGCAGCAGCAATAGCTATTGGTTTGGCGGCTTTAGGAGCAAGTCTTGGAAACGCATGGGTTATTCAACGTACAGTAGAAGGGATTGCTCGTCAGCCTGAATCTAGAGGTTTCTTACAAACCACAATGTTTATCGGTGTAGGTCTAATCGAGGCATTACCTATTATCGTAGCTGTATTTGCATTTATTATTCTATTCACAAGATAATGTGACATTTAGATAAGTTGGTAGGGGGGGATAAGTCCCCGCCTTCCTTTTTCGTATCCCGTTTTTACTTATTTGTGAAGGGAGTGACTTTTGTGGAAATTGCTTTAGGCAGTTTTTTCATCCAGATTATAGCCTTTGCCTTATTATATCTCCTGTTAAAGAGATATGCATTTGGTCCATTGGTTAAAGTGATGGTCCAACGACAAGAACGCATCCAAAATGAAATCAAAATGGCAGAAAAAAATCGCCAAGAAGCTGAACAATTGATTAAAGAGCAAAACGAAGCCATCCAAAAGGCAAGAATTGAAGCTCAAGAAATAATTGAGCGTGCTCGAGTTTCTAGTATAAAACAAGCAGATGAAATTATGGAAACTGCAAAACGCGAAGCAGAGCGGATGAAAGATCAAGCGATTCAAGAGATTCAACTTGAACAAGAAAAGGCCGTAGCAGCTTTACGTGAGCAAGTAGGCTCCTTATCCGTATTGCTAGCATCCAAAATTATTGAAAAAGAACTTGACACAAAAGAACAATCTAAATTGATTGATGAGTTTATGAAACAAGTAGGGGAAAGCCTATGATGAATAGCCTTGTTGCAAAACGTTATGCGAAAGCGTTATTTGAAGTAGCAAATTCAAAGGGGTTATTAGATCAAGTAGAAGAAAATTTAAAACTCATTTCAAAAGTATTCAATGAGACAGAGGGTTTTCTCTCCTTTTTGCGCCATCCTTTAGTTGAAGGAGAAAAGAAAAAACAGATCATCGACAATGCTTTTGGTGAATCGATTGATCTGATTACAAAAAATTTCCTTTTTCAGCTTGTAGACAGTGGACGAGAAGAATATCTTGAAGGCGTCTTACAAGAATATATTAAACTAGCAAATGAGGTACGCGGGATAGCAGACGTCACTGCAATCACCGCCGTACAACTTGCGAGGACTGAAAGAGAAGAAATCGAACACTCACTTCAGAGAAAATTTGGGAAAACAATTCGCTTACATAATATCGTTGATCCAACGATTGTAGGCGGAATGATCATCCGAATAGGAGACCGTCTATACGATGGAAGCCTTAAAAAGAAATTACATGAGATAAAAAGAAGCCTTGTGGCATCGCGAGTTTAAAGATAGGGGTGGAAAAATGAGTATCAGACCTGAAGAAATCAGCTCGCTTATTAGACAGCAGATTGAATCATACCGATCAGAAATTGAAATTGCAGACGTTGGTACTGTGATTCAGGTAGGGGATGGAATCGCCCGTATTCATGGTCTTGAACAGGTAATGGCCGGTGAACTATTAGAGTTTGCTAATGGTGTCATGGGAATGGCTCTTAACCTTGAAGAACATAACGTGGGTGTCATTATCCTCGGTCCATATACAGAGATCCGCGAAGGAGATCAAGTAAAACGTACAGGACGTATTATGGAAGTACCTGTTGGAGAGGCATTACTTGGCCGGGTTGTGAATCCACTTGGACAGCCAGTAGATGGACTTGGCCCAATCCAAACAACAGAGTATCGTCCAATTGAATCACCAGCACCTGGTGTTATTCATCGTAAATCTGTTCATGAGCCAATGCAAACAGGAATTAAGGCGATTGATTCCATGGTACCAATTGGTCGTGGACAGCGGGAGTTAATCATCGGAGATCGCCAAACAGGTAAAACTGCCATTGCGATTGATACCATTATCAACCAAAAAGGCCAAAATATGATTTGTATCTATGTTGCAATTGGTCAAAAGCAATCTACTGTGGCAGGAGTAGTGGAAACACTACGTAAACACGGTGCAATGGATTATACGATTGTAGTTACTGCTAATGCCTCTGAACCAGCACCACTCTTGTACTTGGCACCTTATGCAGGAGTCTCAATGGGAGAATACTTTATGTATAAGGGGCAACATGTACTCGTTGTATATGATGACTTATCAAAACAAGCAGCCGCTTATCGTGAGCTATCACTATTATTACGCCGTCCACCAGGTCGTGAAGCTTATCCTGGAGACGTATTCTATCTTCATTCACGCTTACTTGAACGTGCTGCAAAATTAAGTGATGCATTAGGTGGAGGATCATTAACAGCCCTTCCATTTATCGAAACACAAGCAGGAGATGTTTCTGCTTATATTCCAACAAACGTGATTTCGATCACAGATGGCCAAATTTTCCTTGAGTCTGATCTTTTCTATGCAGGTATGCGACCAGCAGTTAGTGTTGGTTTATCTGTATCTCGTGTAGGAGGAAGCGCTCAGATTAAGGCGATGAAAAAGGTAGCAGGTACATTGCGTCTTGACCTTGCACAATACCGCGAATTAGCAGCATTTGCTCAATTTGGGTCAGATTTAGATAAAGCAACACAAGCTCGTTTGACACGAGGCGAGCGTACAATGGAAATCTTGAAGCAAGACCAATATCAACCAATGCCTGTTGAAAAACAAGTTGTTTCTATTTTCTCAGCCATTAAAGGATTTTTAGATGACGTTCTTTTAGAAGATGTAAAACGTTTTGAAAAAGAATTGTTAACCTTTATGGATACTTCGCATCCAGAAATTTTAGCAACGATCCGTGAAACAAAAGACTTAGCAAGTGATACAGAAGAAAAGCTTTCTCGTGCCATTGATGAGTTTAAAAAGACTTTTGTTCCTTCAAAATCATAATTCCAATTTCGACTTCCTGAACAACTTTGCATCGGCAAAATTGTTTGTTAAGGTGGTGAACTAAAAAATGCAAGGAATTCGTGAAATAAAGCGTAGAATCAGAAGTGTCCAAAGTACGAAACAGATTACTAAGGCGATGAAGATGGTCGATGCGGCGAAATTACGCCGTGCGCAAGAAAGGGCAGAAAGTTCACGCCCTTATGCAGAGAAAATGAAAGAAGTAATCGCTGCACTTGCCGCAGGAACAGATCAAGTTGACCACCCTTTACTAGAAGTTCGCGAAGTAAAGAAAACAGGCTATTTAGTCATTACTTCTGATCGTGGATTAGCAGGTGGTTATAATGCAAATATTTTACGTAAAGTAACCATGGCGATCAAAGAAAGACACAAATCCGTAGATGAATATGTTATCTTCGTAATTGGTCGTAAAGGACGAGACTTCTTTAAGAAGCGTAACTATCCAATAATTGGTGAAATCGTAGGACTTTCTGACTCGCCAACTTTTGCTGACATCAAAAACATTGCTAGAACAGCAGTGAATATGTATGCAGAGGGTTTATTTGATGAATTATACCTCGTTTATAACGAGTTTATAAGTGCGATTCAACAGGTTCCTACGGAAAAGAAATTACTTCCTTTGGTGGATTTAGAGGAAACAAAGGAAGGATCAGCGACTCAATATGATTTTGAGCCTTCTGCCAAACAAGTGCTAGGAAGTTTATTGCCACGTTATGCTGAAACACTAATCTATAGTGCCTATTTGAATGCAAAAGCAAGTGAACATGGTGCAAGGATGACAGCAATGGGCAATGCAACAGATAACGCAGAAGAAATGATTCAAACCTTAACACTGAACTATAACCGTGCTAGACAGGCATCGATTACACAAGAGATCTCTGAGATCGTTGGTGGTGCCAACGCTTTATCCTAATTTTTATAATCGTAAGGAGGTACATCGATGAACACAGGGCGCATCGTAGCAGTAATGGGTCCAGTTGTAGACATAGAATTTGAACGTGGCTCATTACCTGAAATTTATAATGCGATTACTATTAAACATAAAGCGCAATCTTCTGGTGAAAAAGACATTGACCTTGTCGTTGAAGCAGCTCTTCACTTAGGAGATAATGTGGTTCGTTGCGTTGCTATGGCATCCACGGATGGACTAGTCCGTGGATTGGAAGCGGTAGATACAGGAAAACCTGTCAATGTTCCTGTTGGACGGGCAACATTAGGGCGTGTATTTAATGTGTTAGGGCAGCCTGTAGATGAAGCTGGCGAAGTCAACGCTGAAGTATATCATCCAATTCATCGCAAGGCACCCGCATTTGAAGAATTATCTACACAAGAAGAAATTCTTGAAACAGGGATTAAAGTGGTTGACCTACTTGCACCTTATGCAAAGGGAGGTAAGATTGGACTCTTTGGTGGTGCAGGAGTAGGAAAAACCGTTTTAATTCAGGAGTTAATTAACAATATCGCTCAAGAACATGGTGGTCTATCCGTCTTCGCAGGGGTTGGTGAACGGACTCGTGAAGGGAACGACTTATACCATGAAATGAAGGACTCTGGCGTTATCAGTAAAACATCGATGGTATTCGGTCAGATGAATGAGCCACCTGGGGCACGTTTGCGTGTAGCATTAACTGGTCTTACCATGGCTGAATATTTCCGTGATTATGAAGGTCAGGACGTTTTATTATTCATTGATAATATCTTCCGCTTTACCCAAGCAGGTTCTGAAGTGTCAGCACTATTGGGGCGTATGCCATCTGCCGTTGGTTATCAACCCACATTAGCAACAGAGATGGGTCAATTACAAGAAAGAATTACGTCTACAAAGAAAGGATCTGTTACATCGATTCAAGCGATTTATGTGCCTGCGGACGATTATACTGACCCAGCGCCAGCGACCACGTTTGCTCACTTAGATGCGACCACCAACTTGGATCGTAAAATTGCTGAGCTTGGAATTTATCCCGCGGTGGATCCATTAGCTTCTACATCACGTATGCTTTCACCTGCAATCGTTGGACAAGAACATTATGAAGTGGCTCGTGGCGTGCAAAAGATCTTAGCACGTTATAAAGAACTTCAAGATATCATTGCGATTTTAGGTATGGATGAATTATCCGATGAAGATAAACTAACTGTAGCTCGTGCTCGTAAAATTCAACGTTTCTTATCACAGCCATTCCACGTAGCTGAACAATTTACAGGAATCTCTGGGAAATATGTACCAGTAAAAGAAACGGTTCGTGGATTCAAGGAAATCTTAGAAGGCAAACACGATGATCTTCCAGAAGCAGCTTTTCTTTATGTGGGAACCATTGAAGAAGCTGTGGAAAAAGCGAAGAAAATGTAACAGGACCCCTGATGAAGGGAAGGATGAATAAATGAGTACGATTCGATTAGAAATCGTGACGCCTGAGCGTAAGGTGTATAGTGATGATGTCAACATGGTGATTGTAAGAGGGGAAATGGGTGAACTAGGAATTCTCCCGAAACATGCTCCTTTTGTAACACCTCTTGTCATTTCTCCTGTTCGCATTAAGAAAGATGGCAAAGAACAGCTCATTGCGATCAGTGGAGGATTTTTGGAAGTAAATGAGAACAAAGTAATTATTCTCGCAGAAACAGCGGAGCTTCCTGAGGAAATTGACGTGAATCGCGCAATCGCTGCAAAGGAAAGAGCGGAGAGTCGTTTAGCCACAACAGGAAAAGAGGACTGGGACTTTAAACGTGCTCAAGCCGCTTTACAGCGTGCGTTAAACCGTATCCGTGTATCAGAAAGAAAATAAACATCAAAAGCAGTTCTCGTTCGAGGACTGCTTTTTCACCGCATATTTTATTTAAAGAAATGCACGGACAACGGAGCGCGTTGGAATATACAATACCGATCATAATTTTTTTTGTAAAACATAAATATGTAACGTTAAGTTAAGCACATTGTGAGGCAATACACAAATAAATTAGAAAAATTTCTATGAAAAAATAGTGGAATTTAGTATTATAGAAGATGGAAAAGCAATTTGTTCACTAATTTGTCATGGTGGACAAAGGTTAAGATATTAAAATTTTTTGTGGAGGGGAAGTGTAGATGGAGCAGATTTATGGCAACAGTTATCTAATGATGGCTATCTTCCTTCTTTTAGGGATCTTCTTGCCATTTGCTACGATTTGGGTCATTGGTCCGTTTTTAAGACCACATAATCCTACTAAAGGAAAGACATCAACGTATGAAAGTGGTATTATCCCTACAGGAGACGCCATGGTCCAGTTCAATGTCAGATACTATCTTTTTGCATTATTGTTCGTAGTGTTTGATGTTGAAACCGTATTCCTTTATCCTTGGGCCGTCGCATTTGATAAACTAGGTCTATTTTCATTGATTGAAATGACGATCTTTATCTTTATGCTTGTGGTTGGCCTTGCATACGCTTGGAAGAAGAAGGTGTTAACATGGGAATAAATCTTGAAGGTATCACACCAGAAGAACAACAAGAATTAGAGCGTAATGTGTTATTAACCACATTAGAACAAGTAAAAGGATGGGCGCGTAGTAATTCACTATGGCCATTAACATTCGGTCTTGCTTGTTGCGCGATTGAAATGATGGGAACAGGTGGTTCACACTATGATTTTGACCGTTTTGGTGTTATTTTCCGTGCATCACCACGTCAATCAGATGTCATGATGGTAGCTGGAACAGTAACAAAGAAAATGGCTCCACTTGTCCGCCGCTTATATGAACAAATGCCAGAACCAAAGTGGGTCGTAGCAATTGGGGTATGTGCAACAGCAGGTGGTCCATATGTCAACTCATATTCAGTGGTCAAAGGGGTTGACCAAATTGTCCCGGTTGATGTATACATTCCTGGTTGTCCTCCAAGTCCTGCAGCCATTATCTATGGTGTAAACAAATTACAAGAAAAAATTCGTTATGAAGCGAAGACTGGAAAGAAGGTGCCAATCGAAAATGTCTGATGAAGTTAAAGTACCTTCACCTAATCAGCCAAAGCTTGATGCGTATATTAACATCATTACAGAGCAAGTAGGCGAGGAAGCGATAAAAGAATCATTTATCAATGAGCCAAACGCTCATATGCCTGTATTGGTGATCGATAAAGAATACTGGCATGATGTTGCAAAGCTTCTACATAGTCATGACCAGATGAAGTTTGACTATCTTATGAATCTAGCAGGTGTTGACTATGAAAAATATATGGAAGTAGTCTATCACTTTTATTCTTATTCTCGCGATGAATACTTAACAGTAAAAGTACAAACAGAGCGCGATGGTGGGAGTGTACCGACAGTAATGGATATTTGGGCAACAGCAGATTGGCATGAAAGAGAAGCCTATGACTTGTTAGGAATAGGATTTACCGGACGCCAAATCTCTCGTATCTTACTTCCAGATGATTGGGTAGGACACCCATTAAGGAAAGATTACAAGCCATACGATGAGGAGGTGTAAAAGAAATGGCAGAACTTCGTACTGAAGAAATGCTACTTAACGTTGGACCACAACATCCTAGTACACACGGAGTATTCCGTCTTGTGGTTAAAGTAGATGGTGAAATCATAAAAGAAGCCATTCCGGTTATCGGTTACTTACATCGAGGAACAGAAAAATTAGCAGAAGATCTTAACTATACTCAAATTATTCCCTATACAGACCGCTTAGACTACTTATCCTCCATGACTAATAACTATGCTCTAGTACAGGCCGTTGAAACCCTGATGGGAGTTCAAGTCCCAGAGCGTGCCGAATACTTAAGGGTTATTGCGATGGAATTAAGTCGGATTGCAAGTCACTTGGTATGGTGGGGAACTAACCTTTTAGACTTAGGAGCGATTTCTCCATTCTTATTTGCATTCCGTGATCGCGAAATGATTATTGATATGCTAAATGAACTTTCCGGTGCACGCCTAACCTTCAACTATATGAGAGTTGGCGGGGTAAAATGGGATGCGCCTGAAGGATGGATTGAAAAGGTTGGCAAATTCGTGCCATATATGAGAGAAAAGATCAAAGAATATCACACACTTGTAACAGGGAATGAAATTTTCTTAGCACGTGTTAAAAATATTGCGGTATATGATGGAGAAACTGCGATTAACTATGGTTTATCAGGCCCAGTGTTACGTGGTTCCAATGTAAAATTTGATATTCGTAAAAACCAAACCTACTCAATCTATGATCGATTTGAGTTTGACGTACCTGTAGGTACAACAGGTGATGTTTATGATCGTTATATGGTACGTATGGAAGAAATGATTCAGTCTTTGCGAATTCTTGAACAAGCAGTAGAGCAATTTCCAGAATCCGGCGAAATTATGGGTAAAGTGCCAAAGGTACTCAGAGCACCTGAAGGAGAAGTTTACACAAGAATGGAATCCTCTAAAGGAGAATTAGGTGTATATCTTGTGAGCAAAGGAAAAGACAAACCATACCGTTTAAAACTTAGAAGACCTTCCTTTGTAAATCTACAGCTCTTGCCTAAGTTATTGATTGGCAGGACGATGGCCGATATTCCTGCCGTTCTAGGGGCGATCGATATTGTATTAGGGGAGGTTGACGCTTAATGGAGGCTCTTTTATCTCAACCTTTTTCATGGCTTAATTTATTCATGATGATTTTACTAGCAGTTGCTGTTCTATTAGTCGTTCTATTATTTGTTATGTATGCGATTTACTTTGAACGTAAAATAATCGGTTGGATGCAACTACGTAAAGGCCCTAACCGTGTAGGACCATATGGATTATTTCAGACGGTGGCGGACGTGTTAAAGCTTATGATTAAAGAGGACGTTGTTCCTGCAAAAGCAGATCGAATCCTTTTCTTGATCGCACCAATTATTGCTTATACACCAGCATTTGCCATTATCGCTGTCATTCCATATACTGAGAAATTATATTTTGCCGATGTAAATGTCGGACTCCTATATTATGGAGCTTTATCTAGCTTAACGATTACGGGTATTTTACTAGGTGGTTGGGCTTCTAACAATAAGTACTCAATCATGGGTGGAATGCGTTCTGTCGCACAAATGATTAGTTATGAAGTTCCATTGATTATGTCCTTTTTAGGCATTGTTTTAATGACAGGTAGTCTAAACTTAATAGATATCGTAAAAGCACAACAAGAAAATGGCGTTTGGTTCATTTTCCCACAATTCTTAGGATTTATTATCTTCTTGATTGCGGGGAATGCTGAATTAAACCGTACACCATTTGACTTACCAGAAGCAGAAAACGAATTAGTTGCTGGATACCATGTTGAATATAGTGGTTTCCGTTTCGCATTCTTTATGTTATCTGAGTATGTTTATATATTTGCTTTATCCAGTTTAATGACCGTTCTATTCTTTGGAGGCTGGGATGCTCCATTTGGTTTAGATTTTATACCTGGAATTGTATGGTTTATTCTTAAGTTCTTAATGCTCGTTTTCTATCTATTCTGGGCTCGATCAACCTTCCCACGTGTCAAGACAGACCAATTGATGGGGTTTGCCTGGAAAGTGTTAATTCCATTAGCACTATTAAACGTGATGGTTACAGCATTGTTTAAAACGATATTTTAAAGCGGGGTGAAATTCACGTGTGGGGTACAGGATTTTTTAAAGGATTAGGATTTACTTTGAAGCAGCTAAAAGAGCCAAAAGTAACATATAAGTATCCAGATGAGCCAGTTATTATGCCCAAGCGCTTTCGTGGCATCCAACATTTTGAACCTGATAAATGTATCGTCTGTAACCAATGTGCAAGAATATGCCCAACCGGTTGTATTACCTTAGTAGGCAAACCAAATCCAGATCCTGAGAAAAAAGGTAAAGTGATTGACACATATGATATTAACTTCGAAATTTGTATCTTATGTGATTTATGTACTGAGGTTTGTCCAACTGAAGCAATTGTCATGTCTAATAACTATGAATTAGCAACGTATAGCCGTGATAACTTGCTTAAAGACCTTAAATGGTTAGACAACAATAATCAAAATGTGAGGGAGGAGAATCATTGATGACCGGTCAATATATTGCTTTCTTCCTGTTCGCACTGATGGCTATCAGCGGGGGAGTCTTTATGTTGAACCTGAATAAGGTTGTTCATATGGTCCTCTCAATCGGTTTATCTTTCATGGGTGTAGCAGGGTTATTCATCTTGTTAAAAGCGGAATATCTTGCTTTTGTACAGGTGCTTATTTATGCAGGCGCAATTACAATCATGATGGTAATGGGTACGATGATGACCCAACATAAAGATGAAGGGGTTAAAATCAAGAGAAAATGGCATACTGCCCTTTCTATTTTAAGTACGATCATGGTTGGCGGGTTCTTCCTATATGGAATCTTTATCACGAATAAGTATTGGCCAACTGAAACCTCAGATCTTGGAGCAAACAATGTGATGGCTATTGGTGAAACAGTTTTCACTAAATATGTCATTCCATTCGAGCTTGCTTCCGTTCTTCTACTTGTTGCACTGGTAGGGGCAATCGTGTTGGCAAAAAAGGAGAGTGAAGAATAGATGGTACCATTGGGGGCTTATCTAGCAGTTGGAGCGATATTATTCTCTCTCGGTATATATGGATTATTATCAAAGAAGAATGCGATTATTGTTCTATTATCAGTTGAATTGATGCTTAATGCAGTCAATGTAAATTTAATCGCATTCTCTAGGTTTGGTTTATATGCGAATATTACAGGTCAAATTTTTACCGTATTTACAATCACAGTTGCTGCTGCAGAAGCAGCGGTTGGACTTGCGATTTTGATGGCAGTCTTCCGTAATAAGGCGACCATCAATGTAAACGAAATGAATATTATGAAGCGATAAAATATGAAGGAATGGTGATCAAATGTTTGAAATTGCATGGTTAATTCCACTTTTTCCGCTCATCTCCTTCGTGCTGTTAGTCGCTTTTGGTCGTCAGCTCAAGGAAGGTGCAGCCTACGTAGGTATTGTCTCATTATTAGCCTCATTTGCTTTGGCATTAGGTGTCTTTATCCAAAAGTTAGGTGGAGCAGAGAACTATCTCTACAACATAGATTGGCTTAAAGTTGGAGACAAAACTTTTACCATGGGGTTTGAAATCAATGAATTAAACGCGATGATGTTATTCGTCGTTACCCTTGTAAGTTTAATGGTTCATATTTATTCAAAAGGTTATATGCATGGAGATGAGCGTTTTCCAGTCTTTTATTCCTATCTAGCGCTATTTACCTTTTCCATGTTAAGCCTTGTTATTTCGCCTAATCTATTACAAGCGTATATCTTTTGGGAATTAGTAGGGGCAACCTCATTCCTACTAATCGGATTCTATTACTTTAAACCATCAGCTAGAGCAGCAGCAAAGAAAGCGTTTATCACAACAAGAATAGGGGATTTAGGTATATTCATTGGGATTTCCTTAATCTTCTGGAAGACAGGAACCTTTGACTATGCAGGAGTGTTTGAAGCTGCGGAATCTGGTGCATTAGCTCCTGGCTTCATCACTTTAGTAGCGATTTTACTATTCTTTGGTGCAGTAGGTAAATCTGGTCAATTCCCATTACATATATGGTTACCAGATGCGATGGAAGGTCCTACACCTGTTTCAGCGTTAATCCATGCGGCAACGATGGTTGCTGCCGGTGTATACTTAGTTGCACGGACTTATCCATTATTTGAAGCTTCTCAAACTGCTATGATGACTGTAGCGATTATCGGTGGCTTTACATCCATCTTTGCTGCGTCAATTGGTTTGGTGCAAAATGATATTAAACGCGTATTAGCTTATTCAACTGTCAGCCAATTAGGCTACATGATGCTTGCACTTGGCTCATTCGGATATATTGCAGGAGTATTCCACTTATTTACACATGCCTTCTTTAAAGCACTTTTGTTCCTAGCAGCAGGTAGTGTAATCCATTCAGTAGGAACACAAGATATTAAAGAAATGGGCGGAGTAGGCAAGGATATGAAGATTACAAGAGCAGTATTTTTAATCGGCGCTCTAGCAATTGCTGGGGTACCTGGATTATCCGGATTCTTCTCCAAGGATGAAATTTTAATGGCTGCTTGGGAAAGCGGAAATGGAATTTTATTCTGGTTAGCCTTAATTGCAGCGATAATGACCGCATTCTATATGTTTAGACTTTATTTCTTAACATTTACAGGTAAACCACGTCATAATAATCATCATGTCCATGAATCACCATTTAATATGACATTCCCAATGATGATTCTTGCTGGGTTAGCGATCGTTTCTGGTTACTTTGTATATGCTGGATTTGGTGAATATTTAGGCGCAGAGGGTACTATCGCTGAAGAAGTTCATGGACCTGGTTGGATTATGGCCTTATCCATTATTGCAGCTTTCTTTGGTATTGCCTTAGCATGGGTAATGTATGGCCGTAATAATAAGGTGAAAACCGATGAACCTGTTGGATTACACAAGCTTCTTTACAATAAGTATTATGTGGATGAGGCATATCAAGCAGGGGTTATTCGTCCTTACACTATTTTTGGGTATATTTTAAAATTCTTCGATCACTATGTTGTAGGTGGACTCGTCCAATTAACAGCATATATTTCCGTTGCGATTGGAAAACTTGGAGCAAGATTACAAAATGGTCAAGTACAGGCATACGGTCTAATTACCATTATTGGATTAGTATTGCTATTCATTAGCTTGACGGCAGGGAGGTTGTTAGGATAATGAGCTCATTCGGTTTACTTTCACTGATCACCTTCTCGCCATTACTAGGAATCCTACTCTTATTAATTGTTCCAAAAGATAGAGTAGGAACAATCAAAATGATTGGTATCCTTGTCACATTGATTCCATTAGTATTGGCTATTGGCTTATTTATTGGTTTTGATCGTGCAGATTCAGGTGTGCAATTCCTTGAAAATATTCCATGGATTCACATCAATGTAGGAGCAAGTGTTTTAGAATTTAACTATAGTATGGGTGTAGATGGTTTATCGATGCCTCTTGTTGTCTTGGCGTCAATCGTTGCATTAATGTCAGCCATTGCAGCAGCCAATATGATTAGCAAGCGTTGGAAGGAATATTTTACGATTTTCTTCCTCATGCAAATTGGATTATATGGCGTATTTATGGCACAAAACCTCTTCTTGTTCTTTATTTACTTTGAAATCAGTTTAGTCACTATGTTCTTCTTAGTAGGGATTTGGGGTCAAGATAAAAGGGAAAATGCAGCCTTTACCTTCTTGCTTTACAATGGTTTAGGTTCAGCGATTATGCTGATTGCGTTTATTGCCTTGATGCTTAATGCGGGTTATGTTTCAGGCACGCAAACACCAACCTTTACGACGGATATTCCAACCATTATCTATAATTTAACGGATCCAACATCACCATATTTTGAAATGGCAAAACAAACTGGAAATGTAGCATTTAGCGATTGGTTCCGTTATGGTGTATTCTTTGCTTTATTAGTTGCCTTTGGAATTAAACTACCTGTGTTCCCATTGCATTCATGGATCCTAAAGGTACACTATCAAGCACCACCAGCAATGAGTATGATTCTTTCTGGGGTGCTCTTAAAGATTGGTGCATACGGTCTGTTTCGAATGGAGTATTCCTTCTTCCCAGACCTCATTGGTAAGTATTCAACCTTTTTAGCGATCTTGGGTATCATTAACCTCTTCTATGGAGCAATTATCGCCTTCGTACAAGATGACTACAAAATGGTTGTTGTTTACTCAAGTATAAGCCACATGGGAATTATCTTGATGGGATTAGCAGCAATGAATACATTTGGTTTTCAAGGCGCTGTCTTCCAAATCGTATCCCACGGATTTATCTCAGCATCGATGTTCTATCTTGTTGGGGTGATTTACAGTCGTGTTCATACCGCAAAGATGGATGAACTGGGTGGTTTAGCTAAAACGATGCCATTCACGAGTGGAATTTTATTAACGGCAACTCTCGCTTCATTAGGTCTACCTGGGATGTCTGGATTTGTCAGTGAATTCCTAACCTTCTTAGGTTTATTTGGTGAAAAACCAGTGATCGCTGCGTTTGGTACGATTGGTATCGTATTAACCTCTGCTTATTTACTACGAGCTACTTTAAAGGTTACTTATGGGCCAACGGCAGAGAAATTAGTTGGATTAACTGATGCACGCTCTCTTGAAGTGATCCCGATGGTAGTACTCATTGGACTAATCATTTTGATTGGGGTATACCCAGCCATACTAAGTGAGCCTCTACAAACGACGTTGCAATCCTTATTGACTAGGATAGGAGGGTAGACCTATGAATCTATTAGAGTTAAACTGGGGGCTACTCGCTCCTGAACTAACCATTGCTATTGTTGCAGTAATCTTAACCTTTGCTGACTTAGTGATGCGTAAAGGAGATCGTAAGGTATTTGGATGGTTAAGCATCATTGGTATCATTCTATCCCTTTACTTTGTGATCCAAGATCTCGGTCAGCCAGCACAAGAATTGCTAGAGGGTTCTTATCGTGTGGATAGTTTCGCAAGTCTCTTCAAATTGATTTTCTTAGTCGGAACATTGTTTGTGTTAGTGATGTCAATCAATTATGTAGAGAAAAAAGAAATCAAACATGATGGTGAATTTTACTACTTGTTTTTAACTGCCTTACTTGGAGCAATGTTTATGGCTTCATCGGCAGATATCATTACACTATATATTGGCTTAGAATTATTAAGTATCTCATCTTACATTATGGCAGGTATTCGCAAATTTAATCTAAAATCAAACGAAGCGGCATATAAATATGTGATTATTGGTGGAGTTTCCTCAGCGATCTTCCTCTACGGAACATCTTTTATCTATGGTGTAACCGGAAGTACGAATATCTTTGTCATCGCTGAACGAATTCAGGAAGCTTTTAATGGTGGATTTGACTTCTATATTTATCTTGGCTTCTTTATGATGCTTGTGGGACTGAGCTACAAGATTTCTGCAGTTCCTTCCTACATGTGGTCACCAGACGTATATGAAGGAGCAGCAACACCAGTTACTGCATTCTTATCCGTCATTTCTAAAGCAGCTGGTTTTGCGATTATCATTCGCTTATTTATTACCGTCTTCACACCAATCGTAGTAGAAGTAGTAAACAATAATCCAGTTTTCTTCTTCTTCAATAAAATGACTCTTTTCTTAGCAGTCATTTCTGGACTAACGATGATCATTGGTAATACATTGGCACTTCGCCAAACCAACGTCAAACGAATGATGGCCTATTCTAGTGTGGCACAAGCTGGTTATCTTTTAGTTCCTCTTGCAACCATGACGATGGCAAGTGAGCAATTGATTTCTGTTGATATTCGCAATATCATTTTCTACTTGATGGCATACTTGTTTATGAATCTAGGTGTATTTACAGTCATCACGATTGTAAATAAAGATGCAGGTACAGAGGATCTGAAATCCTTTGCTGGATTATATCATCGTAGTCCATTTGTGGCCATCGCGATGACCTTCTTCTTGATGTCACTCGCAGGGCTTCCAATATCGGCTGGATTCATTGGTAAGTTCAACATTTTCATCAGTGCCTTAACTACTAAATCTTACTGGTTAGCTGGTATCATGGTAGCAACAAGTGTAATCTCATACTTCTACTACTTTAATATTGTACGTCAAATGTACATGAGACCGGGTCACACCGAAGCAAAGCTTAGTATTCCATTTAGCATGCAATTCGTGATTCTCTTGACCTTCATTGGAACTTTCGTCATCGGTCTTGTACCAAACGTAATGCTAGACTTTATAACAAAAAACTTTGACCTTTTCAATATGCTTACTCTTGGTCAATAAGATTCTAATGTACACAATACCCACTAAGGAGACCCCCTCTTTAGTGGGTATTTTTTTGACGGAGCGCGTTGGAATATACAAACTATGTAGTATTTGGTCATGATCGAATGAAGGAATTGACCTTTTGTTGCCGAATTAGATAAACAAGAGAAAAAGAGGAGGCAAAACAATGTCAAAGAAATGGTTACCTATCCAACAAAAAATAATCGCAATCATTCTTGTCTTATCCCTGTTTAGCTTTATACCTAATGTGGCACAAGCAGAAGATCAAGATCCGCTAGAAAAACAGAAAGCGATTATGAATGAAATCTATGAACTGATCGAATATTATCATTTACAAGGTGTAGACCCAGATGAATTGATGCAAGGGGCGATTTGGGGAATGATTGACACCCTTGGGGATCCATATACAGCCTATTTTACAGATGAAGAGTATCAATCCTTTACAGATAGTTTAAATGGTTCTTTTGTCGGTATTGGCGTTGTTGTAGAGAAGAATGAAGAGGGAATCACGGTTCAAACGATCATTCCTGGCTCACCTGCCGAAGAAGCAGGACTTCAAGTTGGCGATCTGATCAAATCAGTAGAAGGTATTTCAACTGAAGGAAAAACACTTGAACAGGTTACAAACCAGATTAAAGGAGAAGAAGGAACTTCCGTTACCATGGTAATTCAAAGAGATGAAGAAACCATGACTAAAACCATCACTCGTGGGGACGTATATCTACCTTCTGTAGAATCGGAAATGCTAACCAAAGAAATTGGGTATCTCCGACTATACGCCTTTGGTGAACGAGCAGCAGATGAATTCAAACAACACTTAGAACAATTAAAGGAAAAAGGAATGAAGAAGCTAATCCTCGACTTGCGGGATAATCCAGGTGGATATTTAGATGCTGCACTTAAAATATCTAAAAACTTCATTAAAGAAGGCCCAATCGTTTATGTCAAGGACAATATACAACAAGAAGAGGAATTAGCTATTCAAGGAGGAACAGATTGGAATTCACCGATGGTCGTACTGATCAATGAAGGGACGGCAAGTGCTTCAGAAATTTTAACAGGTGCTTTAAAAGATTATAATAAAGCAACTATTGTTGGAACCAATTCCTTTGGTAAAGGGGTTGTCCAAAGTTTAATTCGGTTAGAAAACGGAGGCTATCTCAAGCTAACGACCAATGAATATTTCACACCGAAAAAGAACAAAATGAATAAAATAGGAATCAAGCCAGATATCATGGTAGAAGAAGTCGATCAACAACTTTCAACAGCCATATCAACCTTAGGTGAAAAAAATATTTTTGTATCAGCAATCGGTAGCAACTGGATTCAGGAGAATAATAAAGATTATGTTGCCTTAAGGCCACTCGTTCATGCCTTAGGCGGTAAAATTTTTTGGAATTCCAAATCCTCAAGTTTAGACGTTGTCATTGGTAAAACGAAAATGGTACTAACCAAGGGTAAAAGTGCTGGTTTCATGATCAAGGACGGTCAGAGTTTTCTTACATTAGCAGAATTAACCAAACAATTACCAGAATTAAAAATAAACAAAAAGCAAGAAATATTAACGATTTATCTCCCATAATATGTTAAAATGAAATACAAAGTCATATAGCGTATTGCACGTTCACAATTTTCCGTGTGATACGTTTTCTTTTTGGGGACAATAAAGCATAACTTTCTTTTCATATAGGTTCGGAAAAGATGGAGTGGAGCAAAATGGAGCTTTTAAAAAAAAAGAAACGGTTGCTAGCAATTCTAATCATAGGACTTATCGTAAATATGACATTCTTAAGAGCAAATGCAGTGCTAATAGGGAATGTTCCAAATGATAAAAATATTGATCAACAACTTTATTTACAACAAATTAAAGCACCTTTAGGATGGGAGGAAATAAACACCAGCGAGGTGACCATTGCCATCCTTGATACAGGGGTAGATCTGTACCATCCTGACTTAAAGGCTAACTTGGTTGAAGGGATAAATCTGATTGATAAAAAGATGCCACCTCAAGATGACAATGGCCATGGAACCAATGTGGCAGGAATTGTTGGAGCGATTGGTAATAATGATGAAGGGATAGCAGGATTAGTATGGAATGCCAAAATCATGCCAATTAAAGTATTAGATGAACAAGGGGAAGGAGACTCTTTCTTAGTTGGACAAGGGATCCGTTATGCGGTCGACCATGGGGCAAAGATTGTTCTTCTATCTTTAGGCGAACCCATCTATACACCTTTTATGAAGGAAGCCGTAGATTATGCAGAATCTAAAGATGTACTAGTCGTTGCAGCATCTGGAAACGAAGGAAATCGATTAAATTACCCATCAGCATTTGCCAATGTACTATCTGTGGGTGCGGTAGATTTAGAGGACGATTACGAAACCTATTCCAATTACGGTCAACAGCTAGATGTTGTTGCGCCTGGTGAAGGGATATATACAACCAAATTAGGTGGAGGGTATACTTCGAATGTGGGAACCTCGATGGCAGCACCACAAGTAGCGGGGTTAGCTGCTTTAATTTATCAAAAATATCCTATTTTAACTCCAGCAGAGGTTAGAGATTTGATTAAATTTACTGCTGATGATGTAGGAAGGCTAGGGTGGGATATCCTAACAGGTTATGGAAGAATTAATGTTGCAAAAGCATTAACAAGTCCGTTATCGACCATAAAGGACGGATATGAACCAAACCAAACAAAAGACAAAGCAACCCCTATTCCATTGCAAGATACAATTAACGCCCAAATTGCTGGAGTCAATGATCATGATTGGTATCAGTTATTATTGCCTTATCGAGGGAAAGTTCAATTGAAAATTCAATTAAAGCAGGAACCTAACGTCCCTCTTCAATTAGAGCTAGAACCAGCGAATTTAGAAGATCAACAACCGTTGGTTTATCCAATCAACAAAAATTTGACCATTGATATCGATCTACCAAAGGGAACGACTTATTTAAAAATCAGTCTTTCAACAACTGTTAAAGAAATGACACCTGATAGGGAAACGATCAATGAGCAACTTAAGAATGAAGCGATATCTTACTCCGTTTCTACGAAATATACCATTTATAAGGATAATTATGAAAACAATGATAAACCATGGCAATCTTATCAGATTCAACACTTATCTGAGCCGATTAAAGGAACATTGGAAAAGGATCAAGATTTAGATTGGTATAAACTTTACATACCAAGTAATGGGGAGCTAAAGGCAAAAGTATCTGTTGACACCTTAAGATTGGATCCTGTGATTCGTATTCAACCAGAAGGGAAAAAAGCGATTGAAATCGACAGCCATGGTTCAGGAAAAGCAGAAGAAGGAACTATTTTTGCAAGACCAGGTACTTACTATATTCAAATCTCTGATTATAATGGCTATGGTGTGAATGGAGAATATACCTTACAGCTACAATTTAAAGATATGGATGGAGATATTCATGAACCGAATAACCTATCAAGTAACGCGACAAGGATCACTCCCTCTAACAGAAAAATGGAAGGTATCCTATCCAATGATCAAGATGTAGATTGGTTCATTTTTGAAATCAAACAAATGTCTAACCAACTCGATTTCGACTTTTTAGCAGAACAAGAGGCAGATGTAACGCTTTATGATGATAACTACGAAATCATTTGGAATCAAAAACAAATATCTTGGAAAGAGCAATTAGAATTAAAAAAAGGAACTTATCGACTTCGAATAAAAGGAGAGTTTTCCCATAACCCGTATCAATTTTATTTAAGAGATCATATCAAAGAATTACCAAATAGAAGTGCGAGGTGAGTAAGATGACAACCTATTTTGGCTATATCAGTTTAATGGGGATTATTTTAACACTTGTAAGCATCGGTATATCTTGGTGGGCATTACAGAGTATCCGTTTTGACCTTTTTATCTACAATCCCAAAAGCCCACAAACCAAAGCACTGCAAATTATTTTGTCCATCGTCATCGGATACCAAATGGCTCAATTTTTCATCAATTATTTACAATGGTCATTTAATGTAAAGAGTATGTTTTAAATTTTATTTAAGATGAATGAGAATGTATATTACAAAAGAAGCGACTTTCAGGAATGCATTTCTTACCTTTTGGAACCCCACAAAAGTATATCTTCTCCCATAAGTGTGAACAATGGTTAACAAATAAAAAAGTTTGTATATTCCAATTATGGAATATCCAATCTTGACGACGAAAATGGTGTGGGAGGAGAAAAAATGAATCAAAAGGGGAAAATAGTCCTTATCTTTATATTGTCAATGACCTTCATTTTAGGTCTTACGGTTCAAGGAGAATCGCAAGAGGATATAGAATTTGTGATTAACTCATTTAAAAAGACAAATGCAGCATTAGACCAATATTGGCTACATGTTGGGATTCCATATGGCATCTATCAGGATGATCACCAATGGTTAGATCTTGGGAATCAATTAAGTAAAGCTTTAGAACTAGCCGAACAAAATCAGCTACAAACGATTGGATTGCAAAAGTTTTATCGTAGCCAAGGAACATGGGGAAAAGAAACAGAAGTTGAATTACAACTAAAACGTCAAAATGCGCAAACAAAAGAGATGTATCTCATCTTCCAGCTAAAAGGGAACCAATCGCTAGAAGAGATGTCAATGTATTATCAAAAATTGTATCAAACATTACAAGAAAACCAAATTTCTCCTAAAATTAACTCTTGTATCCAAGGAAGTATCGATGATAAACTAAATAATGGTACTCAGCTTGTCCTGATTGATCAAATCCTACATAATCTAAAGGCAAAGAAAGTAGAGCAATTAGACACAGATCTAGTCAAAAGCGTCTCAGCCTTTTCAACTTTAATTAAACAATCGATTTGGACAGGGAATCAGAAAATGAATATTCAAGTGGCGACCCATTTAGATGTTTTAAAACAAAGAACAGTGCTTACAGTGGGAACGCCGATCATCATTGTTGAATATTAATAGTATGAGAAAATGTGAAATGAAAAATGAGCGCGGAGGGAACAACTTTGGAAAAAATCATCGTCCGCGGTGGAAGGCAATTATCCGGCAGCGTCAAAATACATGGTGCGAAAAACGCAGTACTGCCGATCCTTGCTGCATCAATTCTAGGGGAAGAAGGAGAAAGCATCATTAATGATGTTCCGTCCTTAGATGATGTCTACACCATTATAGATGTATTATCTTTTATTGGCTTAGATGTTCATTACAAAAATGAAGTCGTTAGAATCAATGCGACAAAGATTGTGCGAACAGAAGCACCATACGACCTAGTCAGAAAAATGAGAGCATCCTTTTTAGTCATGGGACCATTACTTGCGAGAAAAGGGCATGCTCGTATAGCTTTGCCTGGAGGATGTGCCATTGGCAGCCGCCCTGTAGATCAGCACTTAAAAGGTTTTGAAGCAATGGGTGCAAAAATAAGTATTGGTCAAGGCTATATTGACGCCTCTATTGATGGCAAATTAACAGGTGCACGAATCTACCTAGATTATGCAAGTGTAGGTGCAACGGAAAATATTATGATGGCAGCTACATTAGCGAATGGAGTTACAACCATTGAAAATGCTGCGCAAGAACCAGAAATCGTCGATCTAGCCAATTATTTGAATGGAATGGGAGCGAAAATTCGCGGTGCAGGTACAGGAACCATTCGTATTGAAGGAGTAGAACGACTAACCGCGACACAGCATTCTGTTATTCCTGACAGAATTGAAGCAGGAACCTTCTTGGTGGCTGCTGCGATTACTGGTGGCAATGTACTCATTGAAAATGCAATCATTGACCATCTAAAACCCGTGATTGCTAAACTGGAAGAAATGGGCGTTCAGATACTAGAAGAGGAACAAGGTGTTCGTGTAAAAGCAACACATCCATTGAAGGCAGTTGACTTAAAAACGTTACCTCATCCTGGATTCCCTACTGATATGCAATCGCAAATGATGGCATTATTATTAATTGCAAACGGAACAAGTGTGATCACGGAAACTGTTTTTGAAAATCGTTTTATGCATGTTGAAGAATTCAAAAGAATGAATGCCAATATCAAAATCCAAGGTCGAACAGCAGTGGTCGAGGGTAATGCTAAACTAATTGGTACAAGGGTTCAAGCCACAGATTTACGTGCTGGAGCAGCCCTTGTCATTGCGGGGCTCGTTGCAACTGGTGAAACAGAAGTAACCGAACTACACCATATTGACCGTGGGTATGTAAACTTTGTTGGCAAGCTTCAAGCACTAGGTGCAGATATTGAGCGAGTAGCCGATGAAGTAAAGTCAGCCCAAAGCTTGCAACCCCTTTGGATATCTTAATGAATTAAAAAATTAGATATACTAAGATGAAAACAGGAGGATTTTTTCCTTCTGTTTTTTATTTTTCCTCTTTATTTTTTTCGTAAAAACCAATATGATAGAATTTGGATTGAGAACTGACTAGTCGGTTCTGAGGATAAGGAGGAACATGTCATGAGGCAAAGACGTCGCATAGGAGTATGGTTTGTCATACTTGCTATCATGCTAGTTAGTATCGGATGTTCATCGCAACAAGAGGAACAATCCAAAGAAAACCAACCTGTACCTGTCATGGTACAACAAGTAGAGCGAAAAACGGTTGAACATACCGAACGATATGTAGGTACCATCAAAGCGAACCAAGATGTTCTTGTTTTACCAAAGGTATCAGGAAAAGTTCAAGAAGTTTACGTCAAGCAAGGAGATACAGTAAAAGAAGGGCAGGTTCTTATTAAATTAGATGACCGTGATTTACAGGATCGCTTGCACCAAGCAGAAGCGGCCTACCAACAAGCACTAAATGGACTTACTCAAGCAAAAGAAGGAAAAGGATCTAACCTTGTTCAAGCAGAATCAAGGTTAAAACAAGCAGAAGACGCTTTTCAACAAGCAAAAAAAAATCTAGAACGGATAAAGACACTTTATGAAACCCAAGCAGTTTCTAAAAGCCAATTAGAACAAGCGGAGGCTACCTATCTTCAAGCTGAAACAAACCTAAAAGTGGCTCAGGATGCAGCTGAAAAAGCCAATTCCAATGTCGGGATTGCATCTTCAGAATCTGCCGTACAGCAAGCAAAAGTAGGGGTAGAACAGGCTCAACATGCGATCGCTGATTCAAAAATTACGGCGCCAATCGCAGGACAGGTGGTTGCCATCAATACTGAAAAGGGAGAGATGGCAGGACCCCAATCTCCAGTAGCGCAGATCGTCAATGCCAATCAAGTCACTGTACAGTTAAACGTTTCTGAAACATCACTTCAAAGCTTTAAGCTAGGACAACAGGTCAAAGTATATGTCTCAGCTCTCAATCAGGACTTCGCTGGGGAAGTAACCTTTATTGCACCATCGGCGAATGCCCAAACCCTAACATTTGCCATAGAAGTTGTCATCAAGAATGAACAACAACAGATCAAACCAGGAATGCTTGCAGAAGTAACATTGATTAAAGATACAAAACAGCAAATCATCGTTCCTACCCAAGCCATCTTAGGAAATGGGAACCAAACCTATGTTTATATCATTCAGAATGGAAAAGCTGTAAAAAGGCCAGTAAAAGTGATTGAAATGGCTACAGAAGAAACGACAATTGCAGAAGGCGTTTCTGAAAAGGATACAGTTGTGATTAAAGGCCAATATGCGTTAACAGAGGGTACTCCGATTGAGATCGTGAAGGAAGAAGGGAAGTCATCGTGAAACTAGTTGATGTTTCTGTCAAACGTCCAATCGGCGTCATCATGATCGTCCTAGCCATTATCTTGATGGGGACGATTTCTCTTCGTAACCTAGCGATTGACTTATATCCAAAACTGAATCTCCCTATTTCAGTTGTTGTGACTGAATATGAAGGAGCTGCTCCCCAAGAGGTGGAAAAGTTAGTAACCAAACCCCTTGAAGGAAGCTTAGGTACGATTGAAGGGATTAAGAAACTACAATCTACTTCAGCACCAGGCCAATCCCTGATTATCCTCCAGTTTGACTGGGGTTCGAACATGGACGAAAAGATAAATAGCATGAGAGATAAGTTAGACCTTGTAACAAACTTCTTACCAGAAGAGGCAGGAAAACCGCTTGTATTAAAATTAGACCCAACAGCGATTCCAATTATGAGGCTATCTGTATCCGGGGATTTAGATCAAAACCGTTTAACGCAAATTGCAGAAGATGTAATCAAGCCAAGATTAGAACGTACTCCAGGTGTGGCCAATGTTTCCCTTCTTGGTAGTAAACAGAAAGAAGTGAAAGTTGAAGTTTCACCTGTCTATTTAAATGGCTATGGGATCTCTATCAACCAAATCATTCAGGTTCTCGGATCGGAAAACCTTTCCGCAACAGCGGGAACCCTGCAAAAAGGGGATCAAGAGCTACAGCTTCGGATTAGCGGAGAATTTGAAAATATAGATCAGATCAAAAATGTGCTGATTCCTTTACCAAAAGGAGGAACAGTTAAACTACAGGAAATTGCAAAAATCACAGAGGTAGATAAAAAAATCACAGAGATTACCAAGGTCTCTGGAAAACCGAGTTTAACCTTTGATATTTCCAAAAAATCAGATGGTAACACGATTAAAGTAAGTGACGAACTATATAAATCGATGGAAGGAATAGAAAAGGTTCTTCCTCAAGGGATTCATCTTGATACCGTTTATGATTTATCTGTCTTTATCCGCCAGTCAGTGGATAATGTTTTACAAAATCTAATTGTGGGTGGACTATTAGCCATCATCATTTTATATCTTTTCTTAAGAAATCTACGTTCTACCTTAGTAATAGGTTTAGCGATGCCAATCGCAGTCATCTCAACCTTCAACCTCATCTATTTTACAGGTGAAAGCTTAAACCTATTAACCCTTGGTGGCTTGGCACTTGGTATTGGAATGATGGTAGATAGTGCGATTGTTATCTTAGAAAATATCTTTCGTTATCGCGAACAAGGTTATGAAATGATGGAAGCAGCCCAAGAGGGATCAAAAGAAGTCGCTCCAGCAGTAATCGCTTCTGCTTTAACAACGGTTGCTGTATTTATTCCGATTGTCTTTGTAAAAGGATTAGCAGCAGAACTCTTTAGACCATTAGCCTTAACCGTTAGCTTTTCCTTATTGGCTTCTTTAATCGCCTCATTAACGATCGTACCGATGCTCTCTGCTCGTTTGTTAAAAAAGGGAGAAAAAGAACCAAATATAGCTCAAGGTTTTAAAGGAGTGCTATACAAAGTCTTATTTACTTTTGAACGTTTGATGAATAAAGTCTATGACAAATATCGGTCTATACTAAAATGGTCACTTGGGCACCGAAAGACGGTTGTTTTTGGAACTTTAGCTCTCGTTGTGGCCACTTTTGCACTTGTTCCATTGGTAGGTACAGAGTTTATTCCGACGATGGACCAAGGGGAAATTAATATTGATGTGACCTTACCTCAAGGGACATTACTAGAAGAAACAGACCAAACACTAGCAAATATTGAAGCAAAATTGTCAGGAATTCCTGAAGTGAAGACCGTATTTACCAGTGCAGGAAATGGTGGCGCATTCGCCATGGGAATTGGCAATTCAAATATTGGTAATCTTTATGTCAAATTGATCCCACTATCTGATCGGGATCGAAGTACAGATGAAGTGATGGAAGAAATTCGCCAGTTAACCAAAAAGATTCCTGGAGCCGAAGTGAAAGTCTCACAAATCCAAAGTGGTGGGTTTGGTAGTGGGTCTCCAATCTCCATTATGATATCTGGAGATGATTTAACCGTTTTAGAACAACTTGCTGAACAAGTAAAGAATGAAGTGATGCAAGTAGAAGGAACAAGAAACGTGGAGAGCTCCGTTGACGAAGGTCGTCCCGAAATGCAAATTCTTGTTGATCGAGATAAGGCTTCCTTATATGGTTTAAATTTTGCGCAAATCATGTCCTCAGTCAAGACCGGATTTAATGGGCAAGTTGCTACTCGTTTCCGCAATGAAGGACGAGAAATCGATGTAAGGGTTACATTGCCGGAGGAATATAAAAAAGACATGAACCAGGTAGGAGAAATGTTGCTGCAAACCCCATTTGGTACACAGATTCCTTTAAAAGAAGTAGCAAGCATCATTCAAGTCAAAGGTCCGACTCAGATTGAGCGTGAAGATCAGAAGCGAAAAGTCACGATTACAAGCGACTTGGTAGGCCGAGACCTAGGTAGTGTAACTAAAGATATTCAAGCCAAATTAGACCAACTTCATCTACCAGATGGTTATATGTATGAAATGGGTGGTCAAGTGAAGGATATGGCAGACGCCTTTGGTGATTTACAATACGCCTTGATTTTGGCGATCTTCTTAGTCTACATGGTGATGGCAGTCCAGTTTGAAGCAATTACCTATCCATTTATCATTATGTTTTCCATGCCTGCAACCTTTATAGGGATTGTAGTCGGACTCGTTATTACAGGATGGCCACTAAGTATTCCAGCCTTTATCGGGGTAATCATGTTAGCGGGTATCGTGGTTAACAACGCAATCGTTCTTGTTGACTATATTAATATTCTCAGAAAGCGGGGAATGGAAAGAAAAGAAGCAATTCTTAAAGCTGGTCCAAACCGACTCCGCCCCATTTTAATGACAACCTTAACAACCATTTTAGGTTTGATTCCATTAATGTTGGGGATTGGCGAAGGAGCAGAGACCCAGGCTCCTTTAGCAACAGTAATGGTCTTTGGTTTATCCTTCTCCACATTAGTTACATTACTACTTGTACCTGTGATGTACCTATATATTGATGATTTTGAAAACTGGGTAAAACAGAAATGGTTTGGGGGAAGGAGTAAAAAGCATGTCAGAACAAGTTGAATTAACCAAACGGGAAGCAATCATAAGAAGTGCTTTTATCATCTTTACGGAAAAAGGTTATCATGCCGCCAAAGTGAGTGATGTCGCTGAATTAGCCAAAGTAGGCAAAGGAACCGTTTATGAATATTTCTCAAGCAAGGAAGATCTACTAAGAGGGGTTATTGAAGAAGGGATCAAATACTATATGAAGGAATTAACGGAAAGTATAAAGGATCCAATTCTTCCTTGGGAAAAGATCAAAAAGATGATTAGAAGACATGCCGAAATCTTAAGAGAAAATCAAAACATTTCCCAATTGATTTTTCATAACTTTGGCATTGTCACTGAAGAGTTTCATCAGTTTTTAATATCCCAGCGCCAAGTTTTTATCGAAATGTTGAAAGATTTAATCCAAGAAGGAATCACTTCAGGAGAATTGAAACCAATGAGAACAGAAGTAGCGGCTAGAATTATTCTAGGGAGCATGGTTTCCATTCAATTTGAAACAGGTTGTTTAGATGAAGCATCAGTTGAAGAGATGATTAAGACATTGGCAAACGGGATGATGAAAATCTAGTATTTCTAATGATTTTTAATAGGAAAAAGTTCTATTTCCATCGCTCCTTCATATCTTGTATGGACAGGGTCAAACTGACAAACAAGAATGGAGGAGCTATTTTTATGAGACCAATGATTTTCATCTTCTTATTTATCCTAGGAGTATCCATGATCCTAATTCCTACACTATTTGTAGCATTTTTTGGAAACTCTCATTCTACAGAAATGACAATACCAGAAAAAGTAGATTTAAGAATCGATCCTGATCATTCGATTCCGATCACCGTCTATCGAACAGCAAGCAAAACGGTAGAAACCTATCCGATCGAAGAATATGTACGCGGAGTCGTTGCTGCTGAGATGCCAGTCGATTTTGAATTAGAGGCCTTAAAAGCACAAGCCATGGCAGCAAGAACTTATATCGTTAAAAGAATCTTAACCAATGATTTTTCTGATGTACCTGGTGGGGCGATGGTGACGGATACAATCCAACATCAAGTCTTTCGTTCTGAATCAGAATTAAGAAAAAAGTTTGGGCTTCAATATGCTGAAAAGATCGCCAAGCTGAACCGTGCAGTGAATGAAACGATGGGACAAGTCATCACCTATGAAGGTCAACCGATTACAGCACTTTTCTTTTCAACTAGTAACGGTTATACTGTCAATTCAGAAGACTACTATGTAAAAAAGATCCCTTACCTAAGAAGTGTTCCAAGTCCTTGGGATACAGAATCGCCAAGATTTCAGGGAACAATCTCCATCCCCTTTTCAACAATTCAAGCTAAGTTGAAGGTAGACCCAGCCGTATTCACTTCAACAGGGCAAGAATGGATCAAGGTTTTAGAATGGACGCCAAGTAAAAGAGTAAAGAAGTTGAAGATTGGAGATAAATTATTAACAGGTAGAGAAGTGAGAGAACTCTTAGGGCTTGACTCCTCCAGCTTCACCTTTGAAATTATTGGCGATCAGGTAGTGTTCAATACAACAGGATATGGACACGGTGTAGGTATGAGCCAGTACGGAGCAAATGGAATGGCCAAAGAAGGAAAAAAAGCAGAGGAGATTGTCAAATACTATTACACAGGAGTCGAAGTGAAAGACGATAAAATCTGGATCAAAAAACAATAGAGCAAGTATAAAATTTTGTATCCCTCAGGTATAAACAGGTAAATAATGGACAAAATGGTTGCTGAGGTGATGCAAAAAATGAGTAAAAACTCAAAGTGGAAAAAATTTTTAGGTAAAAAGTGGACCTTCCCCGCCATTTATATGATTGCCGCAGCACTTATTCTTACATTAATGTGGTGGTATCAAGATCCAAATGAGTATCCATTAACTCAAGAAGAATTAGGACTTCAAGAAATTACCCCAGAAGTAGTTGATGGGTCAGCACAAGATGAGATGGGGGAAGAGGCCGTTGCAGTTGCAACACAAACAGTAGAGCAAATGGTTTGGCCTGCAGAGGATCCAATCAATGTTCAAGTTAAAATGGAATTTTTCGATGATACATCTACTGAAGATGCAATGGCTGAATCTCTGATTACATTCCAAGGTGAATATTGGCCACATAATGGAATTGATATCGTTGCAAAGGATAAAAAAGCCTTTACTGCTGTTGCAGCATTAAGTGGGGAAGTAGTTCGGGCAGATAAGGATCCAGTAATGGGGTATGTCGTCGAACTCAAACATGAGAATGGGCTGATTACAACTTATTCTAGCTTAAAAGATGTCACTGTGAAAAAAGGAGATAAAATCTCTCAAGGAACTCCTTTAGGTACAGCAGATCGCAATGTCTTTGAAAAAGATCATGGTATACATCTACATTTTGAAGTACGTAAAGACGATATTCCTTTAAATCCCAATGCCTTTTTTGGACAAGATGTAAATCAAGTATTAGAACAACTTTCTCAAGGGGAAAATCGACCAACCCAAACTGAAGATGAAAAGGGTCCAGAGTCGAAGCCAAATGAAGCGAAGGATGTTCAATCACAAGATTCAAAACAACCTGATGTAAAACAAAACGAAGAACTAAATAAAACAAAAGAACAAAGGGAGTAAAGAAATGAAAGCTACTAGGATGATAAGCCTAGTAGCTTTTTATTGGTTTGTATATAACAAAAGAAGCGACATAGCACGACTAGCAGCTTTAGCTGTGTAGTGTGACTTGTACACTTTGTGTGCTTTCAGGAATGCCTTTCTTTCCTTTGTTTTAAATTAGGCTCACTATTATACATAAAAATGTGATTGAACAAACAAAACATCATAAAATTATGTGATCTATTGACTTAAAACTGAGCATGTGGTTATAATAAATTATAAAAGTGTGATTAATTGACACAAAATATGTATAAAAATGTGATATTTTGGAGGTGATACTGTGGAAAGGCTGATCATGCAGGATTTGCTGAAGTGGAAAAACTCCAGGCACCGCAAGCCACTGATTTTGAAAGGCGTGCGCCAAGTGGGCAAGACATGGGCGCTCAAGGAGTTTGCCAGGCGTTATTATAAAAATATTGCGTATTTTAACTTTGACGAACACCCGGAATACAAGCAGTTTTTTGAAAACACAAAGGATGTAGAACGCATCCTGCAAAACCTGATGATGGCAAGCGGCCAAACCATCAAGCCGGATAAGCCTGAGGATACGCTCATTGTTTTCGATGAGATTCAGGAATGTCCCAATGCTTTGAATACGCTCAAATACTTCTGTGAAAACACGCCGCACTATCATGTGGCCTGCGCCGGTTCACTTTTGGGCATTGCTTTGTCAAAGCCGGCCTCTTTTCCTGTCGGCAAGGTGGACTTTTTGGAAATAGGGCCTATGACCTTTACCGAATTTTTAATGGCCAACGGCGACGGCAATCTTGCTGCCTATATGGACAGCTTGGACAGGATTGAGACTGTTCCGGATGCATTCTTCAATCCACTTTATGAAAAGCTCAAAATGTATTTTGTGACCGGCGGGATGCCTGAGTCTGTCAGATCCTGGACGGAAGATCGGGACGTCGAGCTGATGCAGCAGGTACTTTCCAATATCCTGGGGGCATACGAGAGGGATTTTGCCAAGCATCCTGATCCCAAGGACTTCCCTAAGATATCATTAATTTGGAAATCCATTCCGTCCCAGCTTGCTAGGGAGAACAAAAAATTTATTTATAAGGTTGTTAAGGAAGGGGCTCGGGCCAGAGAATATGAGGATGCTTTGCAGTGGCTTTGCGATGCCAACCTGACTTATAAGATATACCGCAGCAGCGCGCCGGGACTGCCCATTTCTGCCTATGATGACTTGTCTGCCTTCAAGCTTTATCTGGTGGATGTAGGACTATTACGCCGTTTATCGCTTTTGGCGCCTTCCGCTTTTAGCGAAGGCAACCGCCTGTTCGTTGAGTTTAAGGGGGCTCTTAGTGAGAATTATGTGCTCCAGGCGCTGAGAAACCAGTTTGAAGCCATGCCCCGGTATTGGACGATGGACAATCCCCGGTATGAAGTGGATTTTCTGATCCAGAGGGAAAACGACATTTTGCCCGTAGAGGTTAAATCGGAAACCAATGTGGAAAGCAGAAGCCTGAAGAAGTTTAAAGAAAAATACGGCGACAAGGTCAAACTTCGTGTCCGCTTTTCATTGAACAATCTGCGGTTGGACGATGATCTGTTGAATATCCCGATGTTCATGGCCGATTATGCAGATAAACTGATTGGGATGGCATTGAAGCAGTAGGAGAATTAATTCTTGTTCATAGCAAACCTGCCCTGCCTTAAAAAAAGAGGTGCAGGTTTTAGTTTGTCGAAAAATAAAATAAATCAGTAAAAAATTTTTTTATTTTTCTAAAATATTGATTGTATTTATTTAAAAAACGGGTATACTAGAATTATAAAGAGGTGATTTTATGCTTATAACATTTAAAGTATCGAACTATCGCTCGTTTCGGGATGAAGCTGTTTTATCCATGATGGCAAAAGGCCTCAAGGAACACAAAGAAAGTTTGATTCCATATGGGTCAAAAAAGGTGCTGCCTGCGGCTGCCATTTATGGAAAGAATGGCGGCGGCAAGAGCAACCTGCTGCGTGCCTTTTGGCTAGGTGTACAGTTTGTGCGCAATGCCCAGCGGACACAGCATGAAAAGGCGTCTATACCTGTGCAGCCGTTTTCTCTCAATGATTACTCACAAAATGAGCCCACAGCATTTGAATATACCTACATGCAGGACGGTATAAAGTATATCTACGGTTTTTCTGCTACTAGAACAAAGATTGTGACAGAATATCTTTATCACAGTCCTAAGGGACAGAAAGCAACCATTTTTGAGCGCAAGGAACAGAAGTTTTCATTCCCTGTGGATACTGAGAAGAAGAAAAAAGAGCTGATTAGCGAGGCTGTTGCTCCAAACCAGCTTTACTTTGCAGTATCCTGCACAATGAATTATCAGCCATGTATTGCTGCGATGAAATGGTTTCGTGAGAGCGTCATCTTTTCCAGGGACTATACAGATATTCCCAATCAAATCATTGAGCATGCAGAAGACCCCGGTATGCTGAAGGCTATTGTTACGGCTGCTCAAAAGGCAGACCTTGGTATTCAGGATATGACCTTTGAGATCAGCAATAAAGAGCTCTCCAAGTATGAGGAGTTACCCGATAATATGCCGGAGGATATCAAAGTCGCTTTGCAAAATCTTATGAAGGCCTTAGCCAGTGCTCCTAATGAGGCTGAAACCAAGCTTAGGGTCAGTGAGCTAAAAGCTACTTCGCTGCATTATGGTATTTCCAAATCGGGGGAAATAAAATACTATCCTCTAGAGCTTGCGGATGAATCGGACGGAACAAAGCATTTAATGGCGCTGGCTCCGGCTATAGAAAAAACGCTGTCCACCGGTGGTATTTTAATCGTGGACGAGATAGAAAAAGAAATGCACCCGTTGCTTGTGGAGTACATTGTAGCGCGCTATCAAAGCAAAAAGAGCAACAAGACCGGCGCCCAAATTGTTTTTACCACCCATAATACAGAACTTTTGAACATGGAGGTGCTGCGGCGGGATCAGGTTTATTTTGTGGATAAAGATAATAAAACCGGCGTATCCGAGCTTTACAATATCACCGAGTTCTCACCTCATCCTGATGAAAATATCCGCAAGGGATACCTGGTCGGCAAGTACGGCGCTACGCCTAAACTTGAGACAGAGGAGGTGTAGCTGTTGGCTCGAAAAGTTAAACCCTTGATCTATGTATTTTGGGAAGGGGAAAGCGAACAAGCTTATACTAAATATCTTAAGTTGGTTTTTGAGGATGTGGCTGTCATACGGTTTCCGTCTAATTCAGGGCTGTTTGCAGAGGCAGCCAATATGTTCAAAAATAACCCGAAGTATCGAAATACAGCTGAGGTGACGGATGAGATTTGGTTTTTCTTTGACACCGAGCTTGAGAAGGCATCCCACTGGGAGAGAAATTATAAAATTATCAAGAACTTGAGGAAGCTCCGTAAGCCTGGCCGGATTAAGATTCGCCTTCTCATGACTACAGCGTGCCTGGAGTATTGGATGCTGTTACATTATGAGCGCACAGCACCTGCAATTGCATCGCCTGCTGATAAAGAGCGGATAAAAGACCGTGTGAAGAGGTATGTGCCATATTATGAAAAGGGCGACTACGAGGCCACATACGAGATTGCCAAACACTATGAGAAAGCCATAGATAACGGGAAATGGACACTTATTTCATTGGTGGAGGACGGCCTACCGACTCTTGAAGACAGCGATGAGCGCAACTGCTGGCTGTATCAGGGAACGCACACATTCACTACAGTGCATGAGGCTATTGAATATTTGATTGATTTGAAAAGATAATAACCAATTTTTAGGGCACTACATGGGTAAAAAGCTGTAGTGCTTTTTTTTATTTGCGATGCAGGCGTCATGTTTATATGCCCATACATGCCCGTCAAAAGCACTCGAAATGAATTCAATCCTTGCATGTAAGTCTCCATATAACCAAAAAGCACTAAGAGAATAAACAAAATAATGAGGATAATACCCAGGGTGATAACATCTTTAAAAACCTGCAACAGAGAATTTAAAAAGTTCATACAGAGAATGAAGAATAGATACGAAAACTTCAAGTATGTTGCGGTTATGAGCAGGCAGGATAACGGCAACTGGCATTATCATATGGTATGTAACCTCGGATATATTGCCTTTAATGAGCTAAAGCAAATTTGGGGTTTAGGCGGTGTATTCATCGGAAAGATCAGAAATAAAACTCAATTAAGCAGAGCAACAAGTTATGCCAGCAAAAACACGAATAATGCCAGGTTATATTTAAAAGGCCAAAATCTGAGTCAAGACATTATCAAACACATATCGCCGTTTATTTATAATGAGCTGTTTAACCTGGTCGAAGATAAAGCAGGTTTATGGCGGGTGCAGCCAAAGCCATCAGCCTGGTATCCAGCTGTCTTAACTGTTATAACTTCAAACGCAATAAATGCATTGGCAGCTGTCCAGACAGGCAAGACGAGTTTTTCGGCTTGAACACAAGGGTGGATAACTACTGTTCCCTGATTGTTTACCTTAAATATTTATATCTATGTAAAATGAAGTCCAGGCAAATTGATTTTTCGATTGAATATTTGACTCCATTATCCTCACACCTCGGATCTATCTAATTATAGGTAAGTCATATTTATGAAACATCGTAATCAACTTTTTCCAATGAGGCGGATAAGCGTTGCTGCCATAACGCTTAATTGTAGTACCATTGTCAAATGTGACATTAAGCTCCCATTGGGTTCCATCCAGTATATTTCTGTCAATGTAACGGCTTTTCCAGTCAATGAAATAGCATCGAAGCAGGTCATTATTGAATTCAATCCACTTTTCTTCTATAGGAATAAGGGTAATATTTTTGCAATCGACAGATTCGGATTTAATATCAATACCACATCCACCTGAAAATGCATATTTTAGTGCTTTGCCATGCTTTTCAGTATTTAAATATATCCAGTGGGATTTACCGAAAAAACCGCCCACATAGAAATATAGTTCTTTAATAAAAGTGGGTTCGGCAAAATAACTCCCGCCAAAGTCTTTTCTGCAGGTGTTGCAGTGGTGGGAGGGGGTAGGGATTTCAATGCAACAGCCTCCAAGCACAATTTCCTTTTTATCAAGTTTATCCTGCAATTCCTGCGTCATTGCAGGCATACCCCATAGTATTGTTGCCGTATTTTTTGAGCCACAGCGTGGACAAATTCTCCTTGGCAGATTAATCACCTCAACTCTAATATAAAAAATCAATTTTAAAATTAACACCGACTTTTAATAACTTAAGGTTTATAAGCCGGTAAAAAGCCGCTCGTCTGGATACCTTAAAGTTTTCCTGGCAGCTATGAATAAGCAATCTCAAGTCCAAAATATCAACAGGGTTATCTTCTATATATATTGCAGTATCCAAACGGCGGTTAACAATCGCTGCAAATGAATTGAATACCTTCAAAACCAAATCTGACGGCATCAACAGGCAAGCTGCAAAATAGTTTGCTTCAACCTCTTATATATATCTTTTTCTCGCCAGCTTCTTCACAATATAATCCACAGGAATCATCGTTTATATCAAGCTCGATTAGTGTAATACCTTCGCCTTGCAGTAAGCTTAACGATACTCTTCCAGTTCCGGTTCACCATTATCACCTTTTTTATGCCTTTTGACCGCATCCATAAACTTATCGGTACAGTTGCGGGCTGCATATTTCATGGTAAGCTTATTGCTGCTTTGAGACGGTTTTGCAATGTCATCATTTTCTTTTGAGCTTTTTTCTTCCCCCCATACCTCTGCGATTTTGTCCTTGATTTTTTGCTCAAATATTTCAATCAGGCGCTTGTTTTGGTTTACTATAGCCTGTTCTTCGTTTATTTGTTCAACAATTTGCTGCTGCACTTCAAGGGGCGGGAGAGGAATTCTGTAATTTATTACATAATCCTTAGTTAGTCTTTGTAGTCCTCCAGTACCTATCATATGATTTCTTCCATTATTTATAAAGCTAAAACTTGAAATATTATAATATAACCACTCGGGTAAAATTTTACTCTCTATAGCTCTTAATACAAAAAATTCACTTGAGCCAAATCCAATATTGTTTGTTAAACCTCTTGCTATACCGGACTTTCCATTTTCAAAACAGGGAGTTACCCGTGCAAGCAAAACATCATTTTCTTTAAAATAAGTATAAGAACTATAAACTTCAAAAAACAATTTGACTTGCTTTGAGAGCATTTGGAACGATTCAAGAGAATTCAAGATTTGCTTGCATAAATTAAGCATATCAGATTGCCTAGTAGCTTTTTATTGGTTTGTATATTCCATAAGCAGCGACTTTTGTGAGCGACTTTTCCCTCATTCTTCTTTAATCATGGAAAACCGCGAGCAACGGAGCGTGTTGGAATATACAAACCTTTATAAATGGAAATTGAAAAAAATTTGTGTAAAATAGCTTGTCAAGGCTTGTAACAAAAGAATATATGCCAAACCTCCTCATATAATGTACAGACGATTTGAATGCGGGGAGGCGAGGGTAGTGCACGATTACATCAAAGAGCGAACCTTGAAAATTGGTCGATACATAGTAGAGACTAGAAATACGGTTCGTACTATTGCTAAAGAATTCGGTGTATCAAAAAGTACGGTGCACAAAGATCTAACAGAACGGTTACCCGAAATAAACCCAGACTTAGCTAATGAAGTGAAAAGTATCCTAGAATATCACAAATCTATTCGGCACATTAGAGGAGGGGAGGCAACAAAAATTAAATATAAAAAAGCAGAATAAAAGTAAGTTTGTATATTCCAACGCACTATACAAATCTAAAACGAAAAGTGGCGGAAAAAAATTCTAAGAAAATCGACAAAAAAGGATAAAATTTTATAAAAATAAAAAGGGATTTCCGAATCTGTATCGAAATATTTTTTAAGGGAAAATTATGCACGAATTTAAGTTTTTTAAAGTAGAGTATGCGGCAGGGAGGAAATATGGATCATGTTGAGTAAGGATATCGGAATAGACCTTGGTACAGCCAATGTATTGATTCATGTAAAGGGTCGCGGAGTAGTCATCGATGAGCCATCCGTCGTTGCGATCGATACTAGAACGAAAAAAGTATTAAAAGTAGGAGAAGAAGCAAGGCAAATGGTTGGAAGGACCCCAGGGAATATCATTGCAACAAGGCCGTTAAAAGATGGGGTTATTGCAGATTTTGATATTACAGAAGCAATGCTTAAACATTTTATCAGCAAAGCTGGAGTTAAAAGTTTTTTTAAAAAACCTCGAATCTTAATCTGTGCACCAACAAACATTACATCAGTAGAAGAAAAAGCGATAAGGGAAGCTGCAGAGAAAAGCGGTGGAGGAGAAGTCTTTCTAGAATATGAACCCAAGGCTGCTGCCATAGGCGCTGGATTGGATATTTTTCAACCTAGTGGGAATATGGTTGTAGATATTGGCGGAGGAACGACAGATGTAGCTGTTTTATCGATGGGAGATGTCGTCACCGCCTCTTCTATTAAGATTGCAGGGGACAAGTTTGATCATGCCATTATGGCGTACATAAAAAGAAAGTATAACTTACTCATAGGTGAACGGACAGCTGAAGACTTAAAAAAACAAATTGGTACAGTATTTGCCGGAAGTCGAAATGAAGAAATGGATATCCGAGGAAGAGATTTAGTCACTGGATTACCGATTTCTGTGACGATCCATTCTGATGAGATTAGAAAAGCATTACAAGAACCGATTTCAGCGATCATTGCCGCTGCAAAATCTGTTTTAGAAAAGACTCCACCTGAACTTTCTGCAGATATTATTGACAAAGGGATTATTTTAACTGGTGGTGGAGCTTATCTGCACGGAATTGATGCATTATTAACAGAACAATTAAAAGTACCTGTTCTTATTGCAGATGATCCAATGTCTTGTGTTGTACGGGGAACAGGAATTATGTTGGACAACTTAGATAAGGTCAAAAAAAGAAAAAAGTGATAAGTGTATCTATCCAATTCCATAAATGAAGGTGAAGGAAAATGATCCGCGGATTGTATACTGCAGCTGCAGGAATGTTAACTCAACAAAAACGTCAAGATATCTTAACGAATAATTTAGCCAATATCAATACACCTGGATATAAACAGGATCAAGCGATGATGCGTTCTTTTCCTGAGGTATTTCTTCAAGCGATTCAAGAACCATTTGCTGCAAATAAACAAATCGGTTCGATTCATCAAGGTGTCTTTATTGAGGAAAGTGTACCTATTTTTACGCAAGGGGATTTAATCGAAACAAATGACCCCTATCATCTTGCTATTATTGATCAAGATTTACCGATCGATCCAACAACAGGCCTGAAACCCTCTCTTTTTTTTACTGCAGTTGATGGAAAAGGAAATCGATTTTATACTAGAAGTGGCGTTTTTACAGAAGATGCTGCCGGGCAATTAGTCACTCCTGAAGGCTACCTGATTTTAGATGATCTTGGATTTCCTATCCAAGTAAATGGCCGTACCTTTAAAGTGGATGAAAAAGGATTGATGACCTTCTCTGACGGAGAACAAATCAGAATTGGTTTATCTGTCATCAATGACCCAAAACAGCTATTGAAACAAGGGAATAATATGTATCGTTTAAATGATAATAACAATCCCCCTATGGTCGATCCCAATGGCAATTATCAGATACAACAAGGGAAAATAGAGCGAGCAAACGTAGACCCGAGTCAAACCATGGTCGATATGCTGACAGCTTTAAGATTATATGAAGCCAATCAAAAAGTGATTCAATCTTTAGATCGCACCTTGGAAAAAGCTGCGAATGAAATTGGTAGGGTATAGATGTATAATGGAAAGGAAGAGGTTATGAGATGAATGTTTCCATGATCAATGGTTTGGTAGGAATGCAAGCCACCCAACAAAAAATAGATACCATATCCAATAATATAGCCAATATTGAGACAACTGGATATAAAGGAAGGGAAATATTTTTTCAGGACATCTTGTCATCAAGAATTGAACAACCCGATTCCTTTCGATTACAAGGAAGAATGACCCCAATGGGATTGGACCAAGCAACCGGTTCAAGAGTTTCATTAACCTTAGGCAATTTTAATCAAGGGCAACCTATTGAAACAGGGGTTTCAACAGACTTGATGTTGATGGGTAATGACATTTTCTTTACAGTGATCCCTGCAGATGGGAATTCACTAGATCCTAAAGAACTTAGATATACCAGAGATGGCCATTTTCAAATCGATGCAGAAGGCTATTTAGTTACAGATCAAGGCGATTATGTTTTAGATACTTATGATTTTCCAATCGAAATTCCTGAGCAAGCAACCTTTCAGGTAGATAAACAAGGAAATGTGATAATTGAATATGCGGATGGAACGAAAGAAGAAATAGCAACGTTAAAACTTACAAGAATCATATCCCCTCAAGCATTAGCACAAGATGGGGCAAACCAATATCGGATTCCTGCTGAACTGATTGATCAGGGAATCGAGGTAAGAGACCAGAACTTTGATTTAGCAGAGCCTAGATATGCCAACCTCTACGCTGTGATTCAAGGGAGTTTAGAAGCCTCTAATGTAGAGTTAGCCAAAGAAATTGTTCAATTAACAGAAGCGCAAAGAGCTTATCAATTTCAATCAAGGGGGATTTCCATCGCTGATCAAATGGCAGGAATGGTAAATAACCTTAGAGGATAAAAGGATGAGACAGAATGGAATCACAACAAGCAAAAGTAAGATCAAGATCAGAAAGACATACCACGGAGAAGAAAAAGAAAAAAACAGTGGGTTCAAAACAAAGTCTTAATCGTTTAGCTTTTTTATTGATAGCATTTGCAATCATTTCATTTTTTGTAGGTTCAATCATTGGGTACGGGGTGCTTGGTAAAGGCAATCCTCTTGAAATATTAAACCCGACTACATGGGTTCATATGTACCAACTTATTTTCGGCTAGACTTCCTTTCAGTCATCTTCGTTACTATGAAGGTGGCTTTTTTGACGCACAGGATGTGCTAATTTCGACGTTGCAACAGATCATTATATAAAAAGGTGCGACTTTTGAGAGTCTCTTTCTCACCTTTCTGATCAATCAGAAAAAGAGGCGAACAACGGAGCCACTTGTAAATAACAATTCTAAGGAATCTTACAACCTCAGATGAAGAGGGGGAAAATTCGTGAATGTGCCAAACATTCTTACTGTAAGTCGATTTCTCTTAATTCCTGTTTTCCTTCTTGTATTTTTTAATGGATACGAAATTCACGCCTATGGAATTCTATTACTAGCAGGGATTACGGATGTGATAGATGGGTATTTGGCAAGAAAGCATCATTTAGTCACAGAATTGGGAAGCATGTTAGACCCATTGGCAGATAAGCTGATGATGATTACAGTCATTATTTCTTTGTTAGTTGCTGGTGAAATCCCTTGGTTAGTAGCAGCCATCTTCTTTTTTAGAGATGCAAGTATGATTATCGGTTCCGCTTTTTTTCATTTTAGAGGGAAGAAAACGGTGCCAGCCAATGCCCTAGGCAAGATGACTACTTTTATGTATTACCTTGCTGTATTGCTCATCACTTTTGATTTACCCTATAATGTTGAATTCTTTACCTTTGTAGTTGCATTTTCATTCTTAACTTCAATTGTTTACATGTTTCAGTTTAAAAAAATCAATGACTAAAAGAGAGCACAACGCACCAAGTGCGCCATGCTCCTTTATGTGAACCCTCATCCAACCAGGGCCGGAAGAGGGGACACTATTTATTCTAAGCGGCAAAGCTGAAAATTATGCTGTGAAATTTTGGTTGGAGGGAACTAAGCGATGTTAGATATCAAAGATATACAAAAAATTATACCCCACCGCTATCCATTTCTTTTAGTGGACAAGGTGATTGAATTAGAGGAAGGCAAAAAGGCAGTTGGGATTAAGAATGTAACGATAAACGAACCATTTTTCCAAGGCCATTTTCCGGAGTATCCAGTGATGCCAGGGGTTTTGATTGTAGAAGCTTTAGCCCAAGTTGGCGCAGTGGCCATGCTTGTGAAGGAAGAAAATAAGGGAAAGTTAGCTTTTTTTACTGGAATTGACAACTTCCGTTTTCGTGATCAAGTGGTCCCTGGAGATACATTAACTTTAACCGTAGAAGTCATTAAAGTAAAAGGACCAATGGGAAAAGGAAAAGCAACAGCCCATGTAGGAGACAAGCTAGTGGCCGAAGGCGAAATCATGTTTGCGATTAAGTGAATATAAATCTTTTCGATCATTTTAAGATTGATTTGTTAAACTTAAAACTAGAAAAAAGCAGTGAATCAACTAATGAATGATTCACTGCTTTTTTATTTCTATGCTAAGAAGATCGAGCCATACACCAATGCGCCTAAAATCACAAAAGAAGGATGAATCTTCCAACGCTCCATCAATAAATAACTGATACCAATGAGAACCATGGTTTGGATAGCACCTACATGACCTATAGAGGTATCAATGAATTTATAGGCAATCACTCCTAATAACACAGCAATTGTTGGGCGAACATACTGGCTCATCCGCTTCACTCTTGGTGAGTCTTTATACTTTAAAAGCAATTTCAGCAAAAGAATCATTAGAACTAATGAAGGGGCAACGACAGCTAATTCAGCTATGATCGCACCTAAAATGCCACCTTGTGAATAGCCAATGTAACCAGCCATTTTGGTGGCGATAGGCCCTGGTAAAGCATTGCCTAAGGCTAAGATTTCACTAAATTCACTTACGGTAAACCAGCCATATCGACCAACGACCTCATTTTCAATCAATGGAATCGAGGATGGACCACCACCATAGCCAAGAATTCCGGGGATAAATAAAGCTAAGAAAATTTGCAAATATATCATTTAGCCGATCCTCCCTCTTTCACAGATTTAGGATCCCGTTTCAGTACAGCTGCCAATAATAAAATAACGATAAGGATTGCGGGATGAACGTTAAGTATTTCAAGTAAAAGATAACTTGCGATAATCATAAGGATAGAAGCAAACCACCCAAGATGTTGCTTTGACTTTTTTACAAAGTCCCATGTTAAGGTAATCATCATCATGGCAACAACGGGGACAACCCCTCTTGTCATTCCTTTTACCCACGCTTGATCTTTAAAAGTATTTAGTGATGTAAGAAATACAATCATGAGAAGAATCGTTGGTAAAATAGAGGCCAATAGAGCATTAAACATCCCAGGAATCCCCGCCATTCGATAACCGATATAGCCGGCCATTTTGGTGGCAATTGGCCCTGGTAAGGTATTTCCTAACGCCAAGACGTCAGCAAATTCATCATCATCCATCCATTTAAATCTCTCCACCACTTCTTTATGGACGAGAGGGATTGAAGAAGGTCCCCCGCCAAATCCTAACATTCCTACACGAAAAAATGCGATAAATATATCTGAATGTAGCATATTTCTCCTCTTCTTTCTAATCTCTAATCTTCTCATTCCTTTTTTAGTATATCTTATTGTATAGAGGGCGACAAATCATTTTAATAGACGACATTGGCCGTTAAAACTGTATATATACGTATGAAAGCGAGACTTATTTCGAGGATTGATACAACTCCTTCTTACGGTTTTGAAGAGGGAGTCTTGTGGAAACCGAAGATAAAGTGGAGGAATAGGGTTATTTTAACAGACTAGGTAAAAAATATAGATTGGCGAGCTCGTCATTTACATATAAAAGGTCAAGTTCCTAAAGAAGTCGTAGAAGACTGCTTGGCAAAAATATACACCTTTTTGTGAAGTTGAAAAGCAAAATGCCATCAATCAAAAAGGTAATGGGATAGCAAGTTTTTTTCTTGACAAAAGAGATTTTAAAATATACTTTTAATAGGAAAAGGTTTTCCCGGAAGGTGAGGGGAGTATGAATTGAAAAAATTGACCATAAAAGATATTGCAAGGATGGCGGGGGTCTCCATTTCATCTGTTTCGCGAGTCATTAATAATAGTAAACCTGTCAATGATGAAATAAGGGAAAAAGTAGAAAAAGTGATCGAAGAGACAAATTTTCGCCCGAATGCATTAGCTAGAGGATTAATCAATAAATCAACCAACTTAATTGGGGTGATTATACCACAGATCAATTCTATTTCTGCTGATCTTATCAATGGGATTGAAGAGGTTGCTAATCAAAATGGCTACAATATTATTTTAAGTAATTCCCGTTTAGATACAGAGCAAGAATTAAAAGCCATTGATATATTTAAGGAAAAACAGGTGGATGGGATTATTTTGTCCTCAGTAGACATTACAGAGCGACATGTTCATCTCATTCATCATTATAATATTCCATTAGTCGTCGTCGGCCAAAAAACAACAGATAGCTATATACCGTGGGTGGATGTCGATAATTATACGTCAATTACCGAGGTCGTGCGCTATTTAATACGCAGTGGACATGAAGAGATTGGGATGATTCATGGGCCATTAAAAGACAAATCAGCCGGTTATTCACGTTATAAAGCATTTTTGGATGAGATGAAACGCTATCAACTACCGATAAATCCAGATTACCTGGTTGAGAGTGATTTCTCAACAAAAGGTGGTTATAAGGCAATGGAAACGTTACTTAGACGTTCAACCATTCCAACAGCTATCTTATGTGCTTCTGATACAATCGCTATTGGGGCTAAGAACTGTGCAGAGGATAGAGGATATTTTGTTCCAGATGACTTATCTATTGTGGGTTTTGATGATATTGAGATAGCGACCCTGATTCGCCCACAATTGACAACTGTTCGTGTAGATTCCTTTAAAATGGGTTCCCTATCGATGGAGACGTTAATTAAAGTAATCAATGAAGAGGAGTTAGACAAATTAGAGCATTATGTCAATTATAGGCTTATCATTCGCGATAGCGTTAAACTTATAAGAAAAAGATAAAATCATGATGCAGACCATAGAAGCGGGAAGCGTCTTTTTTTTTTAAGTATTGGGAAACCGTTTTCAAAAAAACTATTGAATCATATAAAACGTTACTTTATAATTAGTATCAAAAGCTAGGAAAACCTTTTCCTAAATGTTATAGAGTTAAAAGGATCAGGTTTCAAGCACCTAATAAAAGGGAGATGAGCAAATGAATCGTGTTAAGAAAAAAGTAGTCTTGTTTAGAAAGTCAGCTTTAGTTGCGATGGCAATCGCCTTAATCCTTACATTTACAGCGTGTGGGGGGAATCAAAAAGAAGGGGCTTCCGATTCATCCTCTAAAGTCAATATCATTGTTACAAATGGTAAAGGTGAAATTGATGCACAGTTTAAACAAGCAGCTCAAGAATTCATGAAAACAAACCCAGATATTAACGTTGAAGTTCAATCTGTTGCAGTAGGAGATCCATTGAATGTTTTTGACAAATTGACTTCATCTGGGAAAACAGTGACCTTAGCCATGTTTTCTCCTTATGATACCTTACACAAATACAAGGATGTTGGCATTGATCTTTCAAATGAGAAATGGGTAAAGGACACGAATGATGCACTAAAAAATTCGGAAGGTCAAGTGATTGGTTTCCCATTTGCAGTTGAGGGAATGGGTTTGGTATACAATGAAAAAGTAATTGAAAAAGCGATTGGCGGGAAGTTTGATCCTTTCTCAATAAACACACAGGATAAATTAAAGGATCTTCTTGAAAAGATCAAGGCTTCCGGAGTTGAATATCCTATAGCTTATCAAACAGAAGCCTGGTCTGTTGCTAATCACTACAGCTCCCTTTTCTTGAATCAGTCAAGTGACCCCACTGGTCTTTTAGATGACTTAAAAGCGGGAAAACTGGATCTAACCAAAAACGAAGTATGGAATAATTATTACAATACATTAGATCTTCTAACATCCAAAGAATATAACAAGTTCGGAGAACTCCCAATTGGCAAATATTATGATGCGGCACATGTGGCAGTTGGGAAAGGTGAAGCTGCCATCTTGTTTAATGGTAACTGGGCATTTGATTCTTTACAAGCGCTAGCTGGTGATAACTTTGGATTTATGCCGATACCTGTTGATAATAACCCAGATAATCCACTTAACAATAAAATTGCAGCTGGACCAACACAGATTTTTGTGATCAATAAAAAAGCAACACAAGAACAACAAGAGGCAGCTAAGAAGTTTCTCAATTGGCTTGTCTATGATGAAGCAGGTCAAGATTTTATCGTAAATAAAGCTCAAATTATCTCTGCTTTTACAAATAACCCATTAAAGGTTACCAATCCTTTAGGGGTAGCAATCAGCAACGCAATTGCAAATAATAAAACAATGCCGTTTACTACCAATTATGTCAATACGGGAGATTGGACGACAATTATTGGACCAGAGGTTCAAAAGTATATTGCTGGTCAACAATCAAGAGCGGATTTAGCTAAAGCTTTTGAAAGCTATTACAAAAGTTATAAGGAATAAATGATGGATGGAATGAACATTAAAATACCACGGCGTGGGCGAGTATATAGATCTCGCCCACTTGTTTTAACTAGAAGGATAGGATGTGATGAAATGAAAAAGCAAAAAGGGAAGTTTTCAAATTGGGGTAATTCGATTTTATTCCTTGGACCTACGACATTCTTTTTTGCAATGACCGTAATGATCCCTTTTATATATGGAATTTTTCTTACTCTGAATAAAATGGATACCCCATCAGACCCTATGGTATTTTCAGGTTTCTATAACTATCTTAGTGCAATGGAAGATTCGAAATTCTGGGCATCGCTTGGATTGACGCTAAAGTTCATGTTGGCAACGGTCTTTTTTGTAAATATAGTTGGGTTTGGACTGGCCTATCTGGTTACATCGGGCTTAAGGATACAAAACTCTTTAAGAACAGCTTATTTTATGCCAAACCTCATTGGTGGCTTAGTGCTCGGTTACATTTGGCAATTTATATTTGTGCAATCATTGCCTGCCATTGGCGAAAAATTGGATATTCAATGGTTAAAATTAGGTTGGTTGGGTGATCCTCATCTTGCCTTTTGGGCACTTGTCTTGGTAACGATCTGGCAATCGTCAGGATATATGATGATTATTTTTATCGCTGGATTAGTTAGTATACCAAATGATCTAATGGAAGCTGCAAAAATTGATGGAGCTGGTTTTTTCCGTAAAATGTTTCATGTAACGCTTCCACTAATGATACCATCATTTGTTGTAACCACTTTCTTGGCTTTGAAAAATGCATTCATGGTATATGACTTGAACTTCTCATTAACGCAAGGAGGTCCATATAACAGTACCGAAATGGTTTCTATGTATGTTGTAAATAAGGCGTTTGTTCAAGCAAACTATGGCACAGGACAGGCCGAGGCAATGGTGTTATTTTTAATTGTCGCAATTGTCACAGGCATACAGGTATATTTTAGCAAGAAAATGGAGGTTGAGGCATAATGAAGGGAAAAAAAGTGGCGGTATCCATGTTCGCCTATTTAATTGCCATTATTGCGTTGGTTAGCTTTATATTCCCTTTTATTCTACTGATTATAAACTCCTTCAAATCGAATGGCGAAATTTTAGTTAATCCTTTTTCTTTACCAAAAGATTGGAACTGGGCACACTTTATCGATGTTTTAGATAAGATGAATTTTTTGGTTACATTTAAAAATACTTTCCTTATCACGAGTATAAGTACACTTTTTATTGTGATCTTTTCCTCTATGGCCGCTTATCATTTGGTCAGGAAACCAACAAAATATAACAAAATATTTTTCATGGGATTAGTCGCTTCCATGGTAATACCATTTCAATCATTGATGATACCACTAATTTATATATATGGAGCCAAACTTCATCTAATTGACGTGATGCCTATCCTTTTATTAATAATGTTTTATATTGGGTTTGGAAGTGCCCTTTCTATCTTTATCTATCATGGATTTATTAAATCCATTCCGGTTGAGATTGAAGAAGCGGCAATAATTGATGGATGCAATACGACACAGACCTTTTTCCTAATTGTATTTCCAATCCTTAAACCTATCACCGTCACGGTTTCGATTCTTAATATCATGTGGATTTGGAATGATTACTTGCTTCCTTCCTTAGTGTTAAGCAACGAAAGCGTGTATACGATGCCAGTGAAAATGAAGGTGTTCAACGGAACATATATGAATAACTGGGAATTATTGATTCCAGCGATACTTTTAACGATTCTACCAATCTTAATCATCTATATGATAGGGCAGAAACACATAATTAGTGGAGTGACACAAGGATCTATTAAATAAACTAAATAATAAAATGGAGAAGGAGATCATGAGATGACAAAAGCATGGTGGAAAGAAGCCGTTGTCTATCAAATCTATCCTCGTAGCTTTATGGATAGCAATGGAGATGGGATTGGTGATTTAAATGGGGTTCTATCTAAATTAGATTACTTGCAACAACTCGGGATAGACGTGATTTGGCTTTGCCCGATCTATAAATCCCCTAACGATGATAATGGATATGATATTTCGGATTATCAAGATATTATGAACGAGTTTGGAACGATGGAGGATTTTGACAAGCTGTTAGAAGAAGTCCATCAACGCGGCATGAAACTGATTTTAGATCTTGTCATCAATCACACGAGTGATGAACATCAATGGTTTATTGAGTCGCGGTCTTCAAAGGATCATCCAAAACGTGATTGGTATATCTGGAGAGATGGCAAAGACGGCAAGGAACCAAATAACTGGGAATCCATTTTTAGTGGTTCAGCATGGAAATACGATGAAAAAACAGACCAGTATTTTATGCATATTTTTTCAGAACGTCAACCTGACCTAAATTGGGAAAATCCTGAAGTAAGAAATGCTTTATATGAAATGGTGAATTGGTGGTTAGAAAAAGGGATTGATGGTTTCCGAATTGACGCAATCTCCCACATCAAAAAAGAACCAGGATTTCCCGATATGCCAAACCCACAGAAACTAGATTACGTTCCATGCTTTCCGAAAATGATGAATGTCGACGGAATTGACCAGTTTCTTACGGAATTTTCCCAAAAAACAATAAAAAACCATGACATCATGACAGTTGGAGAAGCAAATGGCGTTGGGCTTGAGGATGCAGATAAATGGGTTGGTGAAGAAAACGGGTATTTTAATATGATTTTTCAATTTGAATTCTTAAATCTTTGGAAAAGGGATATAGATGGGTCGATTGATGTACAGGCAATAAAGAAAAACCTATCAAAATGGCAGACAGGTTTAGAGGGCAGAGGTTGGAATGCATTATTTATCGAAAATCACGATCAACCACGAAGGGTATCAAGTTGGGGAAATGATAAGAAGTATTGGAAAGAGAGCGCCAAAATGTTAGGGGCCTTATACTTCTTTATGAAAGGGACCCCCTTTATCTACCAAGGGCAAGAAATTGGAATGACCAATGTCCAATTCCCCTCCATTGAAGATTATAATGATGTCGGAATGATCAATTATTACAAAGTACAATCAGTAAAAGGTCATTCTCATGATGAGATCATGAAAGTCATTTGGCAGCAGGGACGAGATAATTCTCGCACGCCGATGCAATGGAATGCTGAGCATATGGCGGGATTTACAACAGCCAATCAAACTTGGCTAAAAATCAATCCTAATTATAAGAAGATTAATGTGGCACAACAAATAGAGGATCCTGATTCAATTTTACATTTCTATCAAAAAATGATTCGCTTAAGAAAAGAGAACCCTTTATTTATTTATGGTAGTTATAAATTGTTATTGGCAGATCATCCAACTCTATTTATCTATCTTCGCCAGTTCGGTAAACAAAAAGCAATCGTCATCAATCATTTTGGCGAAAAGACAATAAAGTTCACCATGCCGGATAGTGTTTCCTATTCGAGTTCAGAACTTATTCTCAATAATTATAAGGGAGCTGAATTGCAATTAAAGAAAGAACTTACGCTAAAACCATATGAAACTCGCATATATCTATTAAATTAAACCAATAATTATCTATTTCTGGAGGTTCCACATGTATGAATTGAACAGAAGAATAGAATTTCAAGACAAGAAAAACGATATATTAACAGTCGGAGAACTTCTAGTTGATATGATTTCTGAAAATTACGGTGAAAACGATGAATGTGATACGTATCACAGGTTTTTTGGTGGATCACCTTCGAATATTGCAATGAACGTAAAAAAATTAGGCATTCGTTCTATGGTTGCTTCTGCTGTCGGCAAAGACAGATTAGGATCTTTTTTAATCAATCAGTTAAATAAAGAGGGCATTGATACGAGTTGTATTGAGTGTGTAGATGACTCCACAAGCATGGTCGTCGTCACAAAAAGTCAATCAACCCCTATCCCTATTTTTTATAGAGGGGCAGATTATCAGTTGGAATATACTCCAAAGTTGAAGGAATCTTTGCTTCATTCTAAGATCATTCACTTTTCTTGTTGGCCATTATCTAGATTACCTGCACGAAAAACGATTGAAAAAATGATCGAAGAGGTGACCAAGAATCAAATATTGCTTGGTTTTGACCCAAACTATCATCCAATGATATGGCAAAAGGGAGAGAATGGAGTTGAGTATGTGAAATCGATAATAGGAAAGGTGGATATCGTAAAACCCTCTGAGGACGATGCGGAGCGATTATTCGGGAAAGACACTCATGAGAATCAGATCGAAAAGTTTTTAAATCTTGGAGCAAAACTAGTGATTATGACCTTAGGGAAGGACGGGGCCATTGTTTCAAATGGAAAAGAAACGGTTCAATATAACACCTTCGCAACCGATGTTGTCGATACAACGGGTGCTGGTGATGCATTCTGGTCGGGATTTTATACGGCGTTAGTGAAAGGATACACGATTCGTGAAGCAGCAAAATTAGGATTTGCAGTTAGTGCCTACAAGTTAAAATTTATGGGGGCAGTTGTTGATTTGCCTAAGCTTGAAATCATTAAAGAAATGTATGGCTTATAGGAGGTTTCGTTATGAACGTAAAAAACCAAGTACAGTTGATTACGTATCCAGATTCTCTTGGTGGGAATTTAAAGAACCTTCATCACGTTCTTTTAAAGTATTTTGTCGATATTTTTAAAGGTGGAGTTCATATCTTGCCACCCTACCCTTCTTCAGGGGATAGAGGATTTGCTCCCATTAACTATTTAGAAATCGAACCTAGGTTTGGGACTTGGGCAGATATAAAGGCTATTGGTGAAAATTTTGATGTTATGCTAGATTTGATGGTCAATCATATTTCTAGGCAGTCTCTTTATTTCCAAGATTTCCTAAAAAAAGGACGCCAATCAGAGTATGCAGATATGTTCATCACCCTAGATAAGATATGGGATGATGGAGAACCTGTACAAGAAGATATTGACAAAATGTTCCTACGGCGACCGCTTCCATATTCGACTTTTTCAATAAAAGAGACTGGTGAACAGGAGCGGGTTTGGACAACTTTTGGGAAAACTGATCCTTCTGAGCAAATTGATTTAGATATAAAATCACAGAAAGTAAAACAGTTGCTTACCTCTTTTTTTCAAAATTTCAAACAACAGAATGTAAAAATGGTTAGACTTGATGCCGTTGGTTATGTGATTAAAAAGCTAGGTACAAGTTGCTTTTTTGTTGAGCCAGATATTTATGATTTTCTGGATTGGATGAGAGAAATTGCCGATTCGATGGAGATTGAATTACTTCCCGAAGTTCATGCCCACTACTCTATTCAATATAAACTAGCAGAACATGGTTTCTGGATTTATGACTTTATCTTGCCATATAGAATCCTTGATGCATTGGTCAATAAATCGAGTAAAGATCTATTAGATTATCTTAAAAATCGACCTCATAAACAAGTTACGATGCTTGATTGTCATGATGGAATACCAGTTAAGCCAGATTTGGATGATCTGATCGATACAAAGGAAGCAAGGAAACTAGTGAATGTCTGCTTAGAAAGAGGATCGAATCTAAGCCTTATCTTATCCCATGAGCACAAGGATAAGGATGGCTTTGACGTTCACCAAATAAGATGTTCTTATTATTCCGTTCTAAATAGGGATGATGATGCCTACTTAGCTGCCAGAGCGATCCAATTTTTCACTCCGGGAATTCCCCAGGTATATTATGTTGGATTGCTTGCTGGAGAGAATGATATGGAAGGTGTTAAAAAATCTGGTGAAGGCCGTGAAATCAATCGCCACAACTTCAGTTTGGATGAAATTGAGCATTCTCTTAACAAGAAAGTTGTTCAAAGACTTCTGCAGCTTATCAGATTTAGAAATGAATATGATGCGTTTAATGGTGAGTTTAAGGTATTAGATTCCGCGCAAGATGAGATTCGGCTTTCCTGGCAAAAAGAAGAGAAACGTTGCACGTTACACATAGATCTTAAAACGAATAAGTCTGTGATTGAATATGTAGATGAAAAGGATGGGGAGATTCCATACTTCATATAATAATTTTTTGACAAAAAGACCATTAACTGTTATCAGCTAATGGTCTTTTTACATGGATAATTTAGGATTTTATAGGGGAAAGTTCTATTGAATAAATATTTATTTAAAATTTAGAGATGCGGCATGGTTAAAAGGAATGATGATCGCCGTTCGTCCAGTTATTGTTATACTTGTGGCACAAGTGGTATATGAAATGGCCAAATTATACAGTTACTCTTAAAGCAAAAAAGTAACCGCTTACAATATAATCTTAAGTTTCTGAAAATATTGACAAGAAATAATTATGCACATAAAATTGATTTTAATAAAATTTTAAAAAATAAGATAACGTCTCAAATATCGAGACAAATGAAATGTAAAATTTGTAAAATATTGATCATGGGATTGAGACGATGGTAATGGTGGTTTAGTGATGGATTACAGGAATAAAACCGTATTAAAGGGACTAGAAATACTTAACTATTTTAGACAGTATGAACAATTATCAATAGCCGAGATGGCCAGAATGACTGAATTACCTAAAAGCACATTACACAGAATGGTTGTAACTCTTGAAAGTGAAGGCTTTTTAAGAAGAGTTGATAATAGTCAACACAGCTATAGTTTAGGTTTGTCTTTATTGGAATTAGGATACCTTGTTGAGCAACGATTAGAAATTAGAAAAGCTGCCTTTTCGGCGATGACTAAACTAAGGGATCAAGTGAATGAGGCTGTCAATCTCATTGTAGTTGATGGGAATGAAGCCGTTTATATTGAAAAAGTAGATACCTCTCATCCAGTGAGAGTGTATACCCGTGTAGGAAGAAGGGCTCCATTATATGCAGGAGCGTGCCCAAGAATTTTATTATCGTACATGGATGATCAAGAAATTGAACAGCTATTTAATAAGTTTCAATGGCAAAAAATTGCCAATGGAACGATTGTTGATAAGGATTTGCAATTAAAGATGATTGCTCAAACGAGGGAATCGGGGTATACAGTTAGTTATAATGAACTGGAAAATGGATCAGCAGCAGTAGCGATGCCAATCAGAGACTATACTGGAAAGGTCATTGCGGGTTTAAGTATCGCAGGTCCAATAGATCGTTTTGATTCAAATAGACTTCCTAGTTTAATCCAAGAACTAAAAATCGCCGTCAATGAAATTTCTAGAAACATGGGATTTAGAGAATGAGGTGAGAAGATGGGACAGCATTTACTAGAGGTTAAGGAGCTCCATGTAAATTTTAATTCCAATGAACAAGACTTGAATGTGATAGATGGTGTAAATTTTTACGTAAAAAAAGGAGAATCGCTAGGGATCGTTGGCGAATCAGGGAGTGGAAAAAGCGTTACCTCTTTATCTGTAATGGGTTTACTTCCTCTTAACGGTAAAGTTAAGCATGGAAGTATTCAATTTAAAGATAAAAATATCGTTAATCTTAGTAAAAAAGATTTAAGAAATATTAGAGGCAAAGAAATAGCTATGATTTTCCAGGAACCGATGACTTCCCTAAATCCAGTCTATACCGTAGGGTCGCAAATCATTGAGGTAATTAGGACACATAAAAAAGTTTCCAAAAAGGAAGCAAAAGAGCATGCGATTAAAATGCTTAAGCTTGTAGGAATACCAAGGGCTGAACAAGTGGTTGATGAGTATCCACATCAACTATCTGGTGGGATGAGACAAAGAGTGATGATCGCCATGGCGATGTCATTGCATCCTGAGTTATTAATTGCGGACGAGCCTACAACCGCATTAGATGTCACCATTCAAGCTCAAATCTTAGATTTAATGAAAAAGCTACAAAGAGAAATGGAAATGTCCATTATTTTGATTACACACGATCTTGGCGTTGTGTCTGAAATCTGTGATCGAGTAGTGGTAATGTATGCAGGACAAGTGGTAGAAGAGGCAGAAATCGATGACTTATTTGATCATCCTAAACATCCTTATACAATTGGTTTAATTGAGTCAATCCCTACTTTAGAAGAAGAAAAAGAATATCTTTACTCCATCCCTGGTACGGTTCCAAGCCCTGATCAAATGCCATCAGGTTGCCGTTTTGCTCCTCGATGTAGCAAAGCAGAACAACGTTGTTTTCAGCAAGCCCCACCGATGATCCAACTTAAGGAATATAGTCGGGTTAGATGTTGGCTATATGAGGAACAGGGGGTGAAGTAATGAATGAGAAATTAACGGATGATTCTAAAGAGATACTTTTAGAAGTCAAAGGATTAAAGAAATATTTTCCGATTAAAAAAGGTTTATTAAGGAAAACTGTTAATCATGTCAAAGCGGTAGATAACTTGAATTTTTCCATTTTTAAAGGCGAAGTATTTGGTTTAGTAGGAGAGTCTGGATGTGGTAAAACGACTACTGGGAGAATGATAGTTCGCTTACTAGAACCGACTGAAGGAGAAGTGCTTTTTGAAGGTAATAATATCTTAGAATTAAATCAGCAAGAATTACGGAAAAAACGTAAAGATTTTCAAATTGTTTTTCAAGATCCATTTGCATCTTTAAATCCACGGATGACCATTGGTGAAATCATTGAGGAGCCATTAGTGATCTTCAATCAGCTAGAAGCAAAGCAAAGAAAAGAAAGAGTGAAAGAGCTCCTTCAAGTGGTTGGCTTGAAAGAAGAACATATGGACCGCTTTCCCCATGAATTTAGTGGTGGACAGAGACAAAGGATCGGAATTGCTCGGGCCCTAGCCTTGAATCCTAAATTGATTGTGGCAGATGAACCCGTTTCTGCCCTAGATGTTTCCATTCAATCACAGGTTCTTAATTTACTCAAAGATTTACAAAAAAGGTTTGCTTTAACATATCTTTTCATTTCTCATGACTTAAGTGTTATCAAACATTTGTGTGATCGCATTGGGGTAATGTATTTGGGAAGGATGGTGGAGCTTGCTCCAAAGAAGGATCTCTACTATGAACCTTTACATCCTTATACCAGATCATTATTATCTGCGGTTCCTACGACCAATCGAAGAGCAAAAAAAGAACGAATCATCTTATCAGGGGATGTACCAAGTCCGGCTAACCCACCTAGTGGTTGTCCATTCCATACCCGTTGCCCTGAGGTGATGGAGATCTGTAAAGTACAAAGACCTGAATTTCGACAAGTAAATAACGGGCATTATGTCGCCTGTCATTTATATGAATAAAATAAATAAGGGGGAAAAGCAGATGAAAAGAATAACGATGGGTATTTTAGCATTAGTCTTGGTTTTAAGTATGGTATTAGCTGGCTGTTCTTCAAATACGGCTACTGAACCTGCAAAAGACGAAAAACAAAGTGAACAACCCGCAACTGCAAGTAAAAATGAAATTACCATTGGTGTGGTTGGGGATCCTCACAATTGGGATCCTATTGATACTTTCTTACTGGATTGGAGTACGATTGCAACATCCGTTTTTGAAGGCTTAGTCGATCGTACAGTTGATCTAAAAATTCAACCAGGCTTAGCAGAATCTTGGCAGTTTTTGGATGATCAAACACTTCAATTTAAACTTCGTCAAGGGGTTCAATTCCACAACGGTGAACCATTTAATGCTGAAGCTGTCAAATTTACCTTTGACCGATTACTTGGTGAAGAAGGTAAAAAAGGACCCCAGCAGGCAAACTATACATCGATTGACCATGTAGAAATCGTTGACGAATATACCGTTAACTTTATTCTTAAAACTAAAGACCCGGTATTGCTTACTAAATTAGCCGGTTATGGTGGGGTAATCGTACCACCGAAATATATTCAAGAAAAAGGTGACGAGTATTTTAATGAGCATCCAGTAGGCACTGGCCCATTTAAAATGACGACTTATGAGAAAGATAACAAGGTAGTCTTAGAGAAAAACGAAAATTACTGGAAAGAGGGATTACCTAAGTTAGATAAAGTGACATTCCGAATTATTCCAGAGGCAACAACAAGATTAGCTGAACTACAAACAGGAGCCATCGATGTGATGAAGGCAGTAGCGATTAGTCAAGCTGCGACAGTTGAAAAGGAGGAAAAAGTAGACTTAGTACCAGTTGGCGCACCAACAGTTTATTCGATTCGATTTGATACATCTAAGCCACCTGTTGATAATCCAAAAGTTAGAGAAGCAATTGCTTTAGCTATTGATGCTGATACGATTATAGAAACTGTCTTAAATGGATACGGGAAACGGATCTCCACTTTCCAAAGTGAAATGTCCTTTGGTAACGATCCATCTCTTCCCTTTAGAGAATTTAATCCTGAAAAGGCTAAACAATTATTAAAAGAAGCAGGTGTTAAGGAAGGTACTGCCTTAGATTTTTACTTCCCTGGTAATGATGCAATCTTTAAAGAAGTCGCTCAAGCGGTTCAAATCTATCTTAAAGATGTAGGCATTCAGGTGAATATAAACCCAGTCGATAGCTCTACATTTATATCTGACCTAATTCCAAATGGTAAAGCAGGACATATGTATCGCCAAGGTTGGGGTGGCTGGACTTTAGACTTTGATAATACAGCCTATCTACTCTACCATAAAGGGGAATTCTGGAACCCAGATTTTTATGATGAGAAAGTAGAGCAATATCTCGCTGAGGAGCGTTCTACTTTTGATGAGGCTAAACGTTTGGAAGCCTTTAAGAAATTAGATGCAAGGTTGTATGAATTAGTACCAGATGTTCCACTATATCAATCCGTTAATCTCTGGGCTGTCAGTAAGAAAGTGAAGGGATTTACCCCTCCAGCAGATGAGAGAATTCGTTTAGAAGAGGTTACCGTAGAATAAGTGAATTTGTAAAATAAAAGATAATATAGGTTTTGTAATATTTTAATTAGCTAGAAAAGAGAGGGAGGATGGGAGTTAATCTTGTCCTCCCCATATAGTCTAAAGGGGGGAGAATCAGTTGGCAGCATTTATTGTCAGAAGAATTGGACATAGTATATTAGTGGTCTTAGCATTATCATTACTTATTTTCTTTGCCATTCGCCTTACAGGAGACCCTGTTGCAGTGATGTTTCAAGCAGGTGAACCGACAAAAGAGGCCATTGATCAATTACGAACCCAGTTAGGATTGGATCAACCGCTTTATATCCAATATTCAATATTTCTTAAGAAGCTAATTGTTGGAGATTTAGGAGAGTCATTTAGGACTGGTGAAAAGGTCATCACGATGATCTTTGATCGAATGACTGCAACCTTATTACTAGCTATTGCTGGGCTAGCCATCGCTTTATTGATCGCTTTACCGGTTGGGGTCCTATCTGCCGTGAAAAAAGGAACAAGTGTTGACTTTTTTGGACGGATCTTTGCATTATTAGGGATTTCTTTTCCTAACTTTTGGTTAGGAATCATGTTTATTTTAATTTTTGCTGTTCGTTTACAGTGGTTTCCGGCATCAGGATATGAAGGAGTCAAATATTTATTTTTACCTGCATTTACCCTTGGCTTAATTTTATCGGGGATTTTAGCGAGGTTAATTCGGTCATCAATGTTGGAGGTTCTTAATCAGCAATATATCAGTACCGCACGTTCAAAAGGGTTGAGTGAATGGTTAGTGATTATTAAACATGCCTTAAGGAATGCTTTAGTTCCTACTGTTACTTTTATCGGCTTGCAATTTGGGACGTTATTAGGCGGAACGGTCATTGTTGAACAAGTTTTTTCCTGGCCGGGTGTTGGCCGACTTTTAATCGATGCCGTGAATCAAAGGGATTTCCCTGTGATTCAAGGAGCAGTTATCTATTTAGCTTTAGTCATGGTTTTAGTTAATCTGTTGGTAGATATTAGTTATAGTTTTATTGATCCACGAATCAAAGTGGGAGGAGGGAAGAATGAATGAATACTGAGCAAACAAAAGTGCTAGAGGTAACAATAGTAAATGACACGTCTACCAAAACAAGCAAAAAGAAAAAGGCAGGAATATTCAAAAAAGCAACGAAAAATGTATGGGCCTTAATCGGAATTCTACTCGTTTTAATCAGTATATTATCGGCTACCTTTGCTCCAGTGATTGCACCTTTTGAACCAGATCAAGCTGATCTTAGAGCCCGTTTAGCACCTCCATCATGGGCGGATGAATCAGGTGAATCCCCCTATCTCTTAGGTTCGGATCAGGTAGGTAGAGACCTATTAACAAGAATTATATATGGTGCACGAATCTCCCTAATGGTAGGAATTATATCAGTTTTAATCTCCATGGTCATTGGAGTAATATTGGGCTTGATCGCCGGTTATTTTGGCAAATGGGCTGACGATCTCATAATGCGACTTGGAGATATTCAATTAGCCTTACCCTTTATCTTGATTGCCATTTTGATGATGGCGATTATCGGAAATGGTTTATGGAAGTTGATTATCGTCTTAGGAATTAGTAACTGGGTTGGCTTTGCTCGTTTAGTTAGAGGTCAAGTAATGTCCGTTAAAGAAATGGAATATGTTCAGGCTGCACGTTCAATTGGTGCTAGCCATATTAGAATTATGAGAAAACATTTGTTACCTAATGTGGCTTCTTCAATTATCGTATTAGCCACACTTAATGTTGCTGTTAACATTCTTTTAGAAGCCTCTTTAACGTTTATTGGATTAGGAGTTGATCCTTCCATTCCAGCTTGGGGAAGTATGTTAGCAGATGGACGTAACTATATCGATTCTGCTTGGTGGGTAGCTACCTTCCCAGGAATTGCTATCATGATGACCGTACTTGGCTTTAATTTGGTCGGTGATTGGTTGCGTGATGAATTTGATCCTAATTTAAAAGCCTAAGTGTAATAAATGGTGTATAAGAATGAAAGAGATAGTTTGCTAATGAAAGATAATAGAAGAAAGAATAGTCGAAAAGGTAGGGAGGAGGGAGTGAATCGTGGATATACGAAAAATCTTTACCACAGAAGGATTTTTGGCTGATCGCAATCAAGATGGAGTTACAGATGCTCTTACGGTCTCGGTTCAGATCGAGCAGCAACTGGTTGTTTATGGCATCATTGATTTTCTTGCACGACTTGGTTTAGAGACCAGTGAACTAACCTTCCCTATTATCGATAAACAATTAGAGGAAGGGGATTGGCTCTTCTTGATCCGTCAAAGAGACTATTTTGATTGGAGTAGAGAAGATCAAGACTTAGTCAATAGTGAGGCCAGTTTATTTTTGGATGAAGATAAGAGAACAGTAATCTTAGAAGGAAACAATGAAACAAGCATTGATAAAATGTTACGCTGGTTAGCTGCTTACTGGCCAGAAGGCGTCAGTTGTAACGAAGAACAAAGGATTACTAAACTGGAATGGCGATTAAATCAAGTGTTTGCCATCAACGATCATGGAGACCAAAGTCCAATTCAGATCACCAATGATCGCCAAACCGCTGATCAATTACCAAAAGAAAAAGAACGAGAAGAATTAGAATGGAAGCCACTCGATAGTTTAAGCCAATTATGGACAGAAATAGGTTTTTATCAAGGTGGACGTGTTGATCTAAATAGTCAACTAAACATAGGCTTCGAATTTAGTCTTAATCAACCACATCATTTTATGATTAAAGAAAGTGCTCATCTTGCAGCCAAATTAGGCTTATATGCCACTGGGATCAAATTTCCAATCACTGGGTTTGATCTAACTCAAGATAAAACCAATAAAAAAGAACTAATCTTTAAATTCATAGAATGTTCTCAACAAGACCAGCCAAAGGGAGATACTCCGAATGGTGCAGAGCTATTGCTTAGCCAACCAAGGCAAACCACTTCTGAATTGGATCATCAAGCGCTACTGCCTCAGATCATTGAACTCAAAGGGACTGCTGACGGTATCACAGCCATGATTCAATATTTGAATCAAACTTATCCAGTGGCAGAAGGGGGAAGTTTTGGACGCTGGGAACAAGAACTCCTAAATCAAGATCACAAACCAATAGATTTTCCATTATGGAAAAAGTGGGAGTGGCATAATCAAGGTGAACTCAATGATTTTAAACAGTGGTGGGAGCAGATAAAAGTAGAATTGCGAAAGAACTACTTTCATCATTCAACAGTTAATCAAATAGGAGAAGTTGAAGAGAAAGAATTTGTAGAAAGGATCAACCTAGAAGTTTTTCTTTCAGAACCTTATCAGATTCGCAAAGCTCTTGAAACTCAATTAGCTGAAGAACTAGCTCAGTTGTTTTCTACTACTAACAATAATACAATCACTGTTCATATTTATTCTGCCTATAAACCGGGATTCCATTGGATCAAAGAACAACTCAGTGAAGAATTAAAAAAATTACAAGTAAACCATTCAATTGATCGGCTCAAAATTTATTTTCAAAAGGAAACTCGTGAAAATGGATTAGAATTAGAGATTCGTTGGCTTCAAGAAATGTATCCCATTGATCAATGGTTAGAGAAACATTTAGGAATCCAACTTGATCACATTGAATGGGTCATGAAAGAAGATTTAGAAAGTACCTATTTTCTGGAAGCTTATCATGATTACCAATGTATAGGGACATGGAGTTTAAATGTACCAGTTGCACCAATGCTCTATTTAAATGATCAATATAGCTATCCAACAACTGGAAATGCTAGAATAATTTTGAATGAAAAAGAGATTAATGCAAAACAGATCTCGACTGACCGGGAACGCTTTTGGCGAGAATACCGATTTAACGTTTTACCTCAGATTGAAAAACTAATTCAAGAACAACTTAGTAAAGATACCTATATTGAGTCAGGTTTGAGTCCTTTGTTCCATTCCTTAGAAGTTCATGTTTGGCTTAGTGAGGAAGAAGAACGTTTAAATATCCAGGAAGAGAGAATTTCTGCTCTTGAAGCATTACATGAGGATCTTTACTTTTTTACGCTAGATTACTTCGCAGACTTAGGGAAACGGATAACGGGTCAGGAGTGGAATAGTCCCGGCGCGATAAAACCGTTCCTTCATTTAAACCAAAATCAAGCGCCAAAAGCAGAGATTATTCTACGTCGTTACCAACCAAGGCCAAAACGAAAGATGAAAACGACCAAGTTATGGATAGATCACCAAAACCCAGAGCAGCTGATTGCAGTAGTTGAAGAAGAAACGGATCCTAGACAAACACCGATTCAACATCAAGTGCCAATAAAAATCAATAATGATACCAATCATCATAAGTCTCAAGTCCATGTATTTGAGTGGACCGTAAAGCACTCTTTTGAGGGAAGACCCATCCAAGCGCTTGAAGTGACAAGTCATAGGGTTTCGCAATTTCGTTCTACTCATAAACTGTCTCTGTTTAAACCAACGATATTAATCGAAACAGGGCATCATGCAAATGAAGTTTCAAGTATGCCAGCGATTAAGGAATTGGTTACCGAAATCATAAATCAGCATCCAGATTGGCTTAAACGCGTAAATTTAGTCGTCATCCCTCAAGCGAATCCAGATGGAGTAGCACTTCATCAACGGTTGACGGCAGAACACCCAGAATGGAAGCATCATGCTGCACGCTTTAATGCAGTAGGCTTAGAATATGCGTACCATCGTTTTAAGGAGACCTTATTTGGAGAAGCTGAGGTTGTCCCAACCCTCTTTTATCGTTGGTTACCAGATGTAATAATTGATGATCATGGTATTCCTTCCCATGAATGGACTCAGCCATTTGCCGGTTACAATAGTCCACCAAGGTTTCCAGTCTCATATTGGATCCCGATTTCCTTAATCTATGGTATTACCAAAAAGCTAGATCAGGACAAATACCCGAAACATTACCAAATCTTACAACAAGTAATCAAGGAGATTAACCGAGGATTTGAACAATCTTCATTACAACAGAAAAATCGTCAATATCAATTGTTTTATCAACGATATGGTCATCAATGGTGTCCAGAGACTTTTCCTTTAGAAAAAGAGAGTGAATTAATTTTCTACGAATGGCCAACCCAAGTAGATCAAAAGTCGACCAGTCTGATTGCAAGGCATCCAGAATGGGTTACATTAGATATCATCTCCGAGGCGGCTGATGAAACCGTGTATGATCAAGCATTAAGAGAATGCATGGATGCTCATCAAGTTTTTGATCGTTCAATTATTGGCTGGATTGCAAACAGACCTCAGTCTGTGACTAAAATATCGAATAATGGTTGGATTCGCTGGTTTAGAAAAAGACCACTTCAATGATAGGAGGATAATTCGTGAAAAAATTACTATTGACAGGATTTGAGCCTTTTTTAGACTTTCCTTTTAACCCCAGTCAGGTGATTGCCAATCAATTAAATGGCAAAACGATTGGTCAATACCAAGTAGTAGGAAAGATCTTGCCTGTGGAATTCTCTCGTTCGGCAAAGGTGCTTTTAGATTATTTTTATCAAGAAAAACCTGATGTGGTTATTTCGCTGGGCTTAGCGGGGGGGAGGGATCGAATCACGCCAGAGCGGGTTGCCATCAACTGTAATGATGGTCCGAGAGATAATACAGGAGTAGTGCTGATTGATCAAGCGATTATAGAGGAGGCACCAGCCGCATATTTTAGCACGCTTCCGATCCGCAAAATGGTAGACCGATTAACCAAACATAATTTTCCTGCTGAAATTTCTAATAGTGCTGGAACGTATCTCTGTAATAATGTCATGTTCCAAATGTTACATGAAATTGAGTCTAAGAAACTTAATGTAAAATCTGGTTTTATCCATATACCTGCATCCTATGAGTTGGCGATTAAAAAGTCAAATCTGCCAAGTTGGCCGATGGAAGCTATGATTAAAGCGATAACCTTAGTGATTGAAGCACTTGATGCTGATGATGAAGCATGATAAAACACATATTGTTAGACGGATTCACGTACGGATCTATGAGAAGCGTATGATACGTTATTGATATAATCACGAAATTGCACGTTTTTTAACAAGATTGTTATGATTTGTTATGTTATTGCACATCAATGGTGATGTGCTTTTTTAAAAGGGAGATAAAAGGGATGAGTTTAAGTGTATTTACTTTTATTATAATGATTGGTGTATTATCACCCGTTTTGACTTTTATTTTATTTTTTTCTAGCGCTTACTTTGAACGGGAAGTCGAATACTCTGAAATTAAATATCATCAAGAACAATTGGAAAAAGAATTAGAATATAGTGAGTTAATTCAATTAAGTCAACAAATTCAACCTCATTTTCTGTCTAATTCTATTAATGCCCTATTATCTTTGGCAAGATTGGATCGAAAACAAGAACTTATCAAAGCTATCGAACATCTTTCTCTATTTTTACGATATAAATACCAAAACAAACAGTACCTTTCACAGATTAGAAAAGAGTTAGAGTATACAAAACATTATCTAGCGATTCAACAATTACGTTATGGGAAAAGGCTCTCGATACATTATGATATAGATGATGATTTATTAGACAATTCTATTCCACCATATCTGATTCAAACCTTAGTAGAAAATGCATTTAAACATGGGTTAGAAAAAAAATATGGGGATATGATATTGAAAATGATCTTACAAACTAAGAACAATCAACATCATTTGATTGTACAGGATAATGGACCAAATTGGGAAGAAACGGATCAAACAAAAAGGAAGTTGGGAATAGGATTACAAAATATTGAAAATCGTTTAAATCTACTATATCAGGATCAATGGAAATTAGAACTCATGCGTAAGGATGAGTACACTTGGATAGAATGCGTTTGGCCTATGGAAAAGAAAAAGGGGGACAAGTAACATGAACATTTTACTTGTTGATGATGAGCCCTTAGAATTAGAACAATTAAAATGGCTACTTCATCATCGTTATCCTCAGTGGAAATACTATACAGCCATTGATGCTATACAAGCATTAAAAATAAGTAATGAAACAGATATTCAATTAAGCTTTATTGATATTCATTTGCCTGGTCACTCTGGGTTTGAACTAATGAAAGAGTTTAGATCCCAAAATAAAGAAATAGGGATGATTATTGTATCCGCATATCAAAAGTTTGATTATGCCAAAGAATCCCTTAGATTAGGCGTATTTGATTATATTGTAAAACCGATTATTGAGGAAGAACTATACCAAACAGTAGATCAATATCTACATAACCATCCTGAAAAAAAAACTATTCACCTATTATAGAGAAAGCAATTTGGATTATTCATCATTCTTATAAAGAAAAGCTTACACTTGAATCATTAGCCAATCAAATTCATGTGAATCCCACTTACTTAAGTAGAAAGTTTACTGAAGAATTAGAAATGAATTATATAGATTATCTAAACCATTATCGTATTGAAAAAGCTAAACAAATCCTCATTCAATATCCGGATAAACCGATAGCTTGGATCGCTGATGAAGTTGGCTTTTCTTCCCAACATCATTTCAATCATATGTTTCGAAAATGGACAAATCGAACACCTAGTCAATATCGTAAATCATATAAATAAGAAGGGGTGAAGGGACGATTTTGGATTGGTCTTTTTTAAATCTAATCTTAATCTATTTGATTTTTTGGGTGTTCCAACATATTGGAACCCATTTAACTATTCGAAACTATATATTTGGAACCAGTACGTTTGGAATGAGTATTGGGGCGTTAATCCTCCTTTCCCATCTCTTAAATGGACAAATGATGATCATAAGCCTTTGGTTAATGAAGCAATATGGGATATGGGCAAGTTTTTTATATGCGATCTTAAGTGCGCTTGGGATCGGATGGATAGGAAGATTGGCTCGCAAAATAAGAACTGACATGGATCATAGTGAAACATTGATAGATCTATTAACGAAAAGATTATCTTCCAAAGGAACCTTGTTCATTCTGGGATTCCTGTTGATTGGAAGTATTCAATTTTTCTTGCTTCAAGGAATATGGATAGGATCAATCATGGAGAAGCTATTTTCCGTTCCTTATGGGCTCACAGTGGCCATTTTTTTCTTAGCCGCAAGCGTATTAGCAGGTTTAGGGGGATTTGACGCTATAAGAAAAATGTCCATTTTACAAATGACGTTTGTTTTGTTTGTCGCCATGTTTTTACCTATTTCCATCTTTTTAAGAAAAGGGATCGATACAACTTTTCAAGAGTTACAACATATACCTCATTTATTGGCTCCGTTAAAGTGGGAGGATAGCACTGTTTTTTCAATCATTCTAATCATCACTTTTTTTAGTTGGATCACAGATATTTCTTTGTGGCAAAGGTTTTTTTCCATCAAACCTGCTAAAATCTCTTCAAGTTTTAATTTAGCAGCATTTTCATGGTTTTCATTATCTATGGCATTTGTTACTTTAAACTTATTTACTGCAACTGAAGGTTTTGCAATTAATATCTTTTCATTACCTGCTTATTTAGTTGCGAAAAAACACCATTTGATCTTATTGTTATTCATGCTTTCAGTTTTTTCCGTATTAATGATGACTTGGATGACAAGGTTACAAGCATTTACTAGTCTATTCTTGGTTATTCGAGGTAGATATTCTAAACATTCTAGGGATATTATTCAAGAGGGTTATTTCTTTTCTTTAGGAATAGGCTTTTTCATGTTTCTTTTTTCCCTATTATTTAAACAAGAAGAAATAGATACCATACATTTTATGATTGTTTGGAATATGGTGATCGGTATATCCCTTTTCGTCGTTTTATTTACTCTATATTTTTTGAAAATTATAAAAATAGTAAAAAATGAACAAAGTTTAGCAAAAAAATCACAAAAAGAGTAGGGCTTATCTAAGTATACTTAGAAAAAAACGAGGAGGGATAAAATGAAGAAATCGTTAAGTTGTTCAACTGCTTCCATTTACTCATTTAGTGCCAAACATCAACCGATGCTAGAAGTAGAGGCAGGAACTCAGGTTGTATTAGAGACTTATGATTGTTTTACAAACCAGATCACTTCATCCGACACTCCATTCAACTCAATTGATTGGCAACAGATCAACCCAGCTACAGGTCCAGTTTTTGTAAAGGAAGCACAACCGGGAGATATTCTAAAAGTCACCATCGATGAAATTGAGCTTGCCGACCAAGGAGTGATGGCAACAGGCCCTGGTTTAGGTGTAATGGGAGACGAAATCAACACTTTTACCACAAAAATGATTTCTATTCAAAACGGAAAAGCAGTTTTCGATGAAGATCTACAGATTCCTTTAAACCCAATGATCGGTGTGATAGGGGTTGCCCCTGAAGAAGGGGATATTCCATGTGGAGCACCTGGACCTCACGGTGGGAATATGGATAACAAGATGATCACCAAAGGAGCTACTCTCTATTTTCCTGTTTTTGTCGAAGGCGCATTATTTGCTTTAGGTGATTTACATGCTGCGATGGGCGATGGGGAGATCGGGGTTTCTGGTGTAGAGATACCAGGGAAAGTGACTGTTACATTAGATGTCATTAAAGGTCAAAGTATTGCCTATCCGTTTTTAGAAAATGATGACGTCGTCACTTCTATCGTTTCCAAAGAAACATTAGATGAGGCTGTCAAGGGTTCAGTCAAAGAAATGGCAAATCGATTACAACCTAAGTTTGGACTTTCTGTTGAAGATTTAACGATGCTCTTAAGTGCAGTAGGACAGACACAAATCTGTCAAGTCGTAGATCCATTGATGACAGCTCGCTTTGTTGTTCCTAAATGGGTACTGCAAGCGAAAAAAGTAACGTTATTTTAAATAAGGGGGAAAGTCTATGGCAGGGGAAGAGAAAAAACAATCGATTGAATCATTTGGTTATAAACAAGAGCTAAAACGATCTCTTACATTCTGGGACTTATTAATCTATGGTATGGTCTTTATGGTGCCAATCGCTCCATTTGGTATTTATGGCTATGTTGCAGATACTTCAAAGGGAATGGTAGCATTAGCCTATCTTATAGGAATGGTAGGTATGGTTTTTACTGCCTTAAGTTACGCAAGAATGTCAGAAGCCTTTCCAATCGCAGGTTCCGTCTATTCCTATGCACAAAGAGGGATCAATGAGCATGTTGGTTTCTTTGCTGGATGGGTGATTCTTTTAGACTATATTTTAGTACCGGCGCTTCTTTATCTCGTTAGTGCAGCTGCTCTACAGGACATGATCCCAGGTATTCCTATCGCTGTATGGTTAATCATTTTCATCGGTACTAATACGATTATCAATATTTTAGGAATTGAAATCACTGCAAAGGCAAACAAGGTCATTGTGGTGTTAGAATTGATCATTTTAGCCGTTTTTGTTGTTGTTGGTTTAGTGGCTATTGCTAAAGGAGTGAATGGTGCGGAGTTTTCCATAAAACCAATCTATGATCCTAGCAATTTCAGCCTGGGTCTTGTCATGAGTGCAGTTTCTATTGCTGTATTAAGTTTCCTTGGTTTTGACGCCATTTCAACATTATCAGAAGAAACCAAAGGTGGAAGAAAAACAGTAGGAAACGCTACAATTGTATCTTTATTTGTGATAGGTGCTATGTTTATTATTCAAACATGGGTAGCTGCTCTGATATGGCCAGATTATACGACTTTTGACAATCTAGATGTGGCATTTTATCAAATCGCAGAAGTTGCAGGCGGAACTCCGTTAAAATGGACAACGATCATCGCAACAGCTCTTGCATGGGGAATTGCAGATGCATTAGTGGCCCAAGCTGCTATTTCTCGAGTTCTATTTAGTATGGCGCGTGATGAGAAATTGCCTAAATTCTTATCTAAAGTTCATCACAAATTCAAGACACCATATGCGAGCACACTTGTCGTAGCGATTATCTCATTAGTGGTTAGTCTAATCTTTGCTTCAAAAATTGATAGCTTAGCTTCATTAGTCAATTTTGGTGCTTTGACAGCTTTCTTATTCTTGCATGTTTCAGTAGTCAATTACTTTTTTATCAGGAAAAAAACAAAACAATATTGGAATCATTTAATATTCCCAGCTATCGGATTTCTAGTGATTGGATATGTTTGGGTAAATCTTGATCCTATGTCCAAAAAATTAGGTTTTGTTTGGATGGGGGTAGGTATTCTTTATATGGTAGTATTACGATTATTGCGAAAAGATACCTCTATTACTAAAGATCTAGATGCTTAAGACTTTACTAAAGCTTTGATCCAACTGCATTATTTAAACGGGCTCAAGCTGCCGCTATAAGGCGATTATTACTAACCATTAACCTTTATTGATAATGTGATAAAATTTGATAAATAAATTAAATGTGGGAGCATGATAATAATGAACTTAAAGGAAAAGAGTGTTTTCAATTTGCAGTAATGAAGATTAAGGATAGTTTTTACGCAGCTATAACACAGGTATATCGTGACTTAGGAGCAAAAAGATGAAGTTTGGAATACCAGAGAAAAGTATGAATTTAATTATTGGAGCTTTATCAAGGTGATCAGAGATAATTAACTATTAAGTTTAATTTGAATTTACAATAAGACCATTGACTGAAAAAATCAGTTGGTGGTTTTTTTATGTAAAATCAATATGTAAGCGCTTTAAAATTTTAGAAAAACAATGAAAACATAATCAAAACAACTAAAAACTAGCTCAAATGTAGTAAAAACATCGGAAATTTAAAATTGTATATAATATTATGAATGTTTATAATTGATTTAAATATGTTAGAAATAAACATAATTAAACACAACTTTACATTAAATGAATGCAAAATATGTTAAAAACAAACATAATCTGTAAAACAATTTTTTAGAAAGAAAGGAGTGAAAAGTACATAACAATAAAAATATCAAGCTAAGTCTAGAACAAATCAAAAATCAGAAGGGGGTAACAAAATGAAAAAAGTACTTGTCTTGTTGTTTTCACTTATGTTAGTTCTAACAGCTTGTGGTACAAACTCACAAACATCAAATGCACCGGCAGAAAAAATTGAAGGGGTACCTGATGGAGTTCAAGGGGGCAAAAAGGTTGCTGTTATTCGTAACCTTCCATCTGACGACCACACGAAACAATTTTTAGATGGGGCTAGAAGTGAAGGAGAATCGTTTGGTTTTAAGGTTGATACTTTTATTGCGGACAATGATGATGCAAAGTTTCAAGAATTAGTAGCCCAAGCTATTCAAAAGGGTTATGATGGGCTTGTCATTTCCCATGGAAAAAAAGATTATTCTTACGATATGTTAAAACCAGCGATTGACAAAGGAATTAAAGTTGTAACATTTGATACTGTCATTGATAAAAATGGACAGGGTATTCCAGAGATCACCACGACTTTCCAAGACGACTTTAAACTTGCTGAGCTTTCCCTAAATGAAATTGCAGCACTCTCAAAAGATGGTCAACCAGTTAAAGTGATAAAACTTTGGTTTGGCCCAGGAGTTCCCCCACTTGATAGACGGGAAACCATTTACCAAAAATTTGAGCAGGAAAATAAAATTAAGACACTTGAGATTATTGGACCTACCAATTTTCAGGATGTTCAAGGAGATATCGCTGCTAAGGTGAGTGCAGTACTCGCTAAATATCCTCCAGGTACAGTTGATGTGATTTGGGGTTCTTGGGACGAAATGGCTAAAGGTGGATTCAAAGCCATGAAGGACAATAATCGAATGGATATAAAACTAATCTCTATTGATATTTCTAATCAGGATATTAACCTAATGAGAGAAGAAGGAAGTACATGGATTGCTACTGCAGCTGTTGATCCACGCCTTATTGGTATTGTTGATATGAGACTTTTAGCTAAGAAGTTTGCTGGTGAAGAGACTCCAGATACTTATGACCTTGAAGCAAAACTAATTAAGAAGGATCAATTAAAGTCAGATACCAATATGACAAATCTCAATCTAGTGGTTGATGGTTGGGGAAAATCTGATGCCTTTAATGAACCATGGATGGATACTCTTCGCGCTAATTTTGCAAAAAAATAGATAAATAACGAGAGAGGAGGGAGTAATAATCCAATTTCCTCTCTTTTCTTAGCATTTTTAGTTTTACTTTATCTAGACGGGGTGGAAAACATGGAACAACCGAAACGATCCAAAATAGTAATGAAAGATATTTCTATCGAATTCCCTGGTGTAAAGGCTCTTTCAAACGTTCATTTTGATGTGGAAACTGGACGGATACATGCATTAGTAGGTGCGAACGGCGCTGGTAAATCAACTCTAATGAAAGTGCTTTCAGGAGCTTACGATCATTACACAGGAAGTATCTATATTGACGACAATGAGGTCAACATACGTTCTCCACGCGATGCAAAGGAATTAGGGATCGATATTGTTTATCAAGAAGTGGACACGGCGCTGATTCCATATCTTAATGTAGCAGAAAACATTATGCTTGATATCCTTGTTAATCAGATGAAAGGAAAGCAGTTTGTTAATTGGAAAGAAATACACAAAAAAGCTCGTAAAGTATTGGAACGTCTACATATTCAGATTGATACACACACATTGGTTCAAGATTTAAATCTTGCCCAAAAACAAATAGTATTAATTGCCCGTGCGATTGCTGAGGAACGTAGATTTCTCATTCTCGATGAACCAACGGCACCGTTAAGTTCTCGGGAGACTGAAGAACTTTTCCGCATTATTCGAGACCTTGCATACAATCACAACGTTGGTGTCATCTTTATTTCTCATCGGCTGCCTGAGCTATTTGAAATATGTGAAGAAATCACTGTAATGAGAGATGGACAGCTCGTTACTCGGCGAAAAATGGAGGGTTTAACGGCTAAACAGGTTGTCGAACTAATGCTAGGCAGAAAATTTGATGAGAATTACCAAAAAAATAAAGTGAATATAGGTGAGAAGTTTTTTGAAGTGAAGAATCTTAGCGAAAAAGATAATGCAGTTAAGAATATAAACATGTACGTCCGATCAGGGGAAATTGTGGGTATTGCTGGATTGGTAGGGGCAGGTAAGACTGAATTTTGCAAAACGATCTTTGGAGCATTACCTATTCATGAAGGAGAAATATGGTTAAGGGGTAAGAAATTAAATATTCATACTCCCTATTCAGCAGTAAAGCAAGGTTTAGCCTTAGTGCCAGAAGAAAGGCGTAAAGAAGGAGTATTGGTTGAGGAACCAGTATACAGTAACCTTACGGCAGCAAGCCTTTCAGATTTTAGTAGCCCCCTTGGGTTCCTAAAACCAAGAGTCGAACACGAAGCTGCAAAAAAAATGATTGTTGATCTAGGGATAAAAACGCCACACGAAAATCAGAAAGTGGCCTATCTTTCAGGGGGAAACCAACAAAAAGTTGCCGTCGGTAAATGGCTAATGGCTAATGCCGATGTATACATATTTGATGAACCGACAAAAGGTGTTGATGTTGGTGCCAAGCATGATATCTTTGAATTGATTGGTCGTATGGTAAGTACCAATAAAGGAGTTATTTATGCTTCCAGCGAGTTATCAGAAATACTAGCGATCACGGATAGAATTTATGTTATGTATGATGGAATGATTGTGAAGGAGCTTCTTACTTCTGAAACAAACGAAGAGGAAATACTCTTTTACTCAACAGGGGGTAATTGATCGATGCAAGTAAAAATAGAAAAAACAAAAGAACGTGAGATGAAGGGACTTACTAACTTCTTAAATTTTATTAATAAATGGGGTACGGTAATAGCAGTCTTTATCCTTATACTATTCTTCACAATAACCATGCCCCAATTTATAGCAACTTCTAATCTTTTAACAATTCTACGTAGTATTTCAATTGTAACGGTCATTGCAATTGGATTAACGATTGCTTTGACAGTAAATGGATTGGACTTATCAATTGGTTCCGCAGCGACCTTTTCTAATTCATTGATTGTATCTTTCTTTGTATGGTATAGCATGTCCACGTTTACCTCTATGTTCATCGCAATAGTGATAACTCTGACAGTAGCTGCACTTAATGCAATTTTAATTGTAAAAGTTAAAATTCCAGATATGTTAGCAACTTTATCTACTATGTTTATTTTTGAAGGGGTTGCTATGACCTATACTGGTGGGGGGTCGATTAGTGAGGGCATGCCAAGACTAGATGGAACACCAACAGTTGGTACTCTACCACCAATTTTTGAGAAGATCGGGCAAGCACCATATATTATCATCATCATGTTGGTTGTTGTAGTTATCGTTCATATCTTTCTTAACCATACTAAGCATGGCCGCTATCTTTATGTAGTAGGAGGGAATATGGAGGCCGCTCGTTTGTCTGGGATTCCAGTAGATCGTTATCGAACCATCGCCTACTTGTTATCCACCTTCTTTGCTGCGCTTGGTGGGATTATGATCGCATCCAGAATTGGTTCTGCACAGATCAATGCTGGTGCTGGTTATCTAATGCCAGCTGTTGCTGCAGCGTTTATTGGATCTTCCTTTGGTGGTTCAGGTAAGCCGAACGCTATTGGAACTTTTGTTGGGGCAGTATTAGTTGGTGTTCTAGAGAATGGTCTTGTAATGATGTCAGTTCCGTATTACTCATTAAACATCGTAAAAGGTATAGTACTTGCCCTTGCCCTTGCATCAACCTATTTCCGCAAAAGAAACTAAAAATTCTGATGGAGAGGAGAAATGTTTTATGTCTAAGTTCAATACTTACTTCTTAATGAAGCCAACAGATGTTATTGAATATGTGAAGGAGAAACTAGATTTATTTGAACCAGAAGCTGATTTAGACTGTAAGGAAATCGGTGATGGGAATTTGAACTACGTCTTCCGTGTATGGGATAAGAATACAAATCAATCAGTTATCGTAAAACAGGCTGGAGAGACTGCTCGTATTTCCGATGATTTTAAACTTTCCACAGACCGTAATAAAATTGAATCAGATGTGCTTCAATTAGAAGGGAAATTAGCCCCTGGACTTGTCCCTGTGGTTTACAAATACGATGAGATCATGAATTGCAGTGCTATGGAAGATCTATCAGATCATGTGATCATGCGCCAAGCTCTTATTGAACATAAAAAATTTCCTCTTTTTGCAGATCATGTCACCACATTTATGGTCAATACACTACTATTAACCACTGACGTTGTTCTAGAGCATAAGGAAAAGAAAGCGTTGGTAAAAAACTATATAAATCCGGATCTTTGTGAAATTACAGAGGATCTGGTTTATACAGAACCTTTTAATGATTATAAGGGACGTAATGATGTATTTCCACCTAATCTTGAATGGGTGAGAAGAGAACTCTATGAAGATCAGGAACTTCGTTTGGAAGTAGCCAAACTCAAATTTGAATTTATGACCAATGCCCAAGCACTTTTACATGGGGATCTACATACAGGATCTATTTTTATCAAACCTGACTCTACCAAGGTGATCGATCCTGAATTCGCTTTCTATGGTCCAATTGGCTACGATGTCGGTAACGTAATAGCTAATCTAATCTTCGCATGGGTGAATGCAGATGCCACCATAAATGATGTAGCTGAACGAGAAGATTATACAGTTTGGCTAGAGAAGACCATTGTTGATATTGTGAACATGTTTAATGAGAAATTTCTTAAAGCTTGGGAAGAAAACGTCTCAGAAGTTCTTGCCAAAGAAGAGGGTTTCGATAAATGGTACCTTGGAACTGTACTTCGTGATACTGCTGCTGTAACAGGTCTTGAGTTATCTCGTCGAATTGTAGGTCTTGCCCATGTTAAAGATATTACTTCAATTTCAGATAAAAATGCTAGGTTAAGAGCAGAGCGAATATGTCTCACTGCTGCTAAGGATTATATTAAAAAACGAGAGAGCTTTAAAACAGGTGAAGACTTTTTAGCAACTTTAAGAGAAGCTGTAAACAGGTTCCCTCGTTAAAAGAAATGATCTTGTTTATATATCAATAATAACTGTCCAATTCAAGTGTAAGGATGAAGGTGAAGTCATGAAACAAATCAAAATCCTAGCCGTAAATGATCCCGCAGTTTATGCCTATGTACGTGAAACAGAAAATGCAATCACGAAAACATGGGAAGAGGCAAACCAAGTAAAAGTAATCATTGATATTATTGATTGGGATCAATATAAAAATACTTTGGATGTTGCATTGAAAAATAGAGAAGGAAATTATGATATTATGATGAATCCAGGGAATTTTTGGCTTCCTGAATTGGTAGAGAAGCAGCTTATTATTCCCTTGGATGAATATTTGGATGATTATGATCTAAACGGAATTATAGAAAGTGTTCAAGACGAAATGAAATATAACGACCATATCTATATATCCCTTCTTTTTCAGATGGACACCTATTATTCTATCGAAAAGATCGATTTGAAGAGAAAGGGATCAAGATAAACAAAAAAACGGTGTCCATTCCTGAAATAAAAGATTTAGTAGAAAAGTATTCAAATAATAAACCGGTAATTGCCTTAAAATCGGATGTAACTGAAATATTACTAGATTTCTTACCCTTTTTATGGGAAAGAGGAGTGGAATTGTTAGATCAACCACCATTTTTCTCTGATGAAAAGAAAACAATCTTAGCGTTGGAAGACTATTTATCTTTTAAACCGTATTGTCCACAACAAGTTGAAAACTACGGAAACCTGCAAGTGAAGGAAGCTATTCAGAGGGGTGAAGTTGTCATAGGAGTTTCTTGGGGAGGGCAAGCGGCAGCTATCTTAAATCCTAATGAAAATCCATATTTTGACCAAATCGGATTTATGACTTATCAATATCCTTGTAATACCACATGGGGATTTGTAGTTGCAGCAAATAGTGCGAATAAAGATATAGCTATTTCATATCTCAAATATATATCAAACCAAGAAAATGATAAATTAGTAGGTAGAGTGAGTGGAGGACCTGTAAGAAAAACAACTTACCAAGATAAGAATGAAATACAATTTTGCCATTGGTATGAGGTTCAATATCACATGCTAATCAATGCGAAACATGTTCCGAAATCAGTTCATTTTGCGAAGGCTTCATCAAGTCTATATACTTTATTACATCGTTTATTTAAACAGGAAATCACTCCTAACGAAATGATGGAACTGTTAAAAGCTTAATAATAGGAGGAGAAACCATGGAGCAAATTAAATCGATTCAATGGGAAAATGAGAAATTAATTTTATTAGATCAAACCCTTTTACCTAATGAAATCGCTTATGAAGAATTTGAAACAGCAGAAAGTGTATGGGATGCAATTAAAGTGATGAAAGTAAGAGGAGCACCGGCGATTGGTGTTGCAGCAGCCTATGGTTTATATTTAGGAATTAAAAACGCTCCAGAAGACAGTTTTGAGGACTTTTATAAAGTTCTAAAAGAAAAGGCAGATTATCTAGCCACATCAAGGCCGACAGCAGTAAACTTATTCTGGGCACTAGAACGAATGGAAAATAAAGCTCTTGAAAATAAAGAGTTGCAAGTGGCACAAATCAAAGAATTGTTGCATCAAGAAGCAGTTGAAATTCATAAGGAAGATGAGGAAATCAATAGAAAAATAGGAGAGAATTTGTTAACATTATTAAAGGATGAAATGGGAATTTTAACCCACTGTAATGCAGGAGCCTTAGCTACAACCAAATACGGGACAGCAACAGCACCTATGTACTTAGCTAAGGAAAAAGGTTGGAACTTAAAAGTCTTTTCAGATGAAACAAGGCCAAGGCTACAAGGGTCTACTTTGACAGCTTTTGAATTGCAACAAGCAGGAATTGATGTCACTGTCATTACTGATAATATGGCTGCCATGGTGATGTCTCAAGGGAAGATTGATGCAGTTATCGTAGGCTGTGATCGAATTGCTGCTAACGGGGATACAGCCAATAAAATTGGAACATTAGGAGTGTCTATTTTAGCCAAACATTATAACATCCCATTTTATGTTGCAGCACCAACTCCTACGATCGATATGAAAACCGAAACAGGAAATGATATTCCAATTGAAGAAAGGGATTCATTGGAAATTACCAACAGATTCGGTGTACCTACAGCACCAAAAGATGTAAAAACATACAATCCAGCATTTGATGTAACTCCACATGAAAACATCACTGCAATTGTCACAGAAAAAGGAATTGTCTACCCACCTTACGCAGATAATTTGAAAAAACTATTCGACCAAAAATAACACAAAAACATTTCAATAAGAAGGATAAGGATCATTAAAATGACTGAATTACCTGATATCAGAAGAAAAAAAATCATAGAATTCCTATGGGAACATGACTACGCTGATGTAACTTCTTTAAGTAGTTTATTTAATGTCTCTGAAATGACCATCAGAAGAGATCTAGAAAAACTAGAGAGAGATGGAGACATTGTTCGTGTATACGGTGGAGCAAAAATTAAAATAAACAGCCCTTATGAAGCAACCGTCGAAGAAAGATTAAATACTAATAAGAAAGAAAAAATGGCAATCGCTAGAAAAGCAGCAGAACTGATTGAAGATGGTGATGTGATTGCATTTGATGCAAGTACAACTGCCCTCGAGGTAAGTAAATTAATCAAAGATCGGCAAAGACTCACAGTGATCACCAATAACATCAGTATAGCTATTGAACTATCTACCGCTACTCATATCACAACGATGTTACTTGGAGGTTCGCTAAGAGGGACATCTCTATCATTAGTAGGCGCCACGATAAGAAAGTGTTTAGAAGGAATCTATATCGATAAAGCCTTTATTTCAAGTAGAGCATTGAATTTTCAAGAAGGATTAACCGATATCACCATTGAAGAGGGAGAAGCTAAACAAGCCTTAATTGAAAAGGCTAATAAAGTGATTGTCATTGCAGACCATACAAAACTAGATAAATTATCCTTTTTCCAAGTTTGTGGGAAAGAAAGATTTAATACCATTATTACTGATAGATTTGAACCATTAACAAAAGAACAAGATCTAACGATAGAAGCGTTTCGCGAATACGGAATAGAAGTAATTGTAGCTGACAATTAAGGGGGATTAGATATCTTGTTATTAAAACAAGAAAGAGAACTCATTGTAGAATATGGGAAAAAGTTGATAACGAGTGGTCTCACAAAAGGCACGGGTGGCAATATAAGTATCTATAACCGAGATTTTAATTTAATGGCCATTAGTCCAAGTGGATTAGATTATTTTGAAATTTTGCCAGAGGATATTGTTGTTTTAAATTTAAATGGAGAAGTAGTGGATGGAATAAGAAAACCATCGAGTGAACTGGAAATGCATAGTATTTTTTATAGAAAAAGAGAAGATATCAACGCAATTGTTCACACCCACTCTCCATTTGCAACAACTATCTCAGCTTTAAATTGGAATTTACCTGCTGTTTCCTATTTAGTAGCCTATGCAGGTCCAAATGTAAGATGTGCCAAATATGCTACTTTTGGTACAAAAGAATTGGCCGAAAATGCATTTGAAGCAATGAAAGATCGAAAAGCTGTCTTACTTGCTAATCATGGTTTACTTGCAGGAGCGCATGATTTAATCAATGCTTTTAATATCGCTGAAGAAATTGAATTCAGTGCAGAAATCTATTATCGCGCCAAAAGTATTGGTAATCCAGTCATCTTATCTGATGAAGAAATGAAAGTTATGTTAGAAAAGTTCAAGACCTACGGACAAAGATAAAATCTAAATAAATAATGAGAAAAGAGCACCTATCTTTCATAATAAAAGAAGGTGCTCTTTTAGTATGCCACGCATGGCGATTAACTAGACGGTGAAAGTCCGTTATGGGGGTATGTAGCAACCAACCATTAGCCTAAGGCAAGGGTGTCCATCGTGAGGTGGAATCTGAAGGAAGCCGGCGGCAAAGTTCCGGCCCGAGGAACACGAACAGTATTAGGCGCAAAACGTGGGGTAAGACTGCTAAACAAGTCAAAGCCCGAAAGCTACACGGACACGTCAACGTAGATGCTGCGGGTACATGGAACGAAAGTGAATCGTCTTACCGTGGGAGGCCTCACGGACGGGTGGAAACAGAGTAAGAAACTCGGTTGAAACAAGACTTATCGTGAGGTGGTCTTATGTCAAGATTTCGGACAAGTTAAAAGTAGATATAATTCCAGTTTAGTAAATTAACACACTAAAGCATTTTCGAAATCATAAGGTGACAGCATACCACAATATTCATGAATTCTGACTGTATTATAAAAGCTCTCTATGTACTCAAATATTAGTTCATGTGCATGCCTAGTATCTTTGATGACATAACGATTCAACCATTCACGTTTTATTAAAGC
>NZ_JBLWFI010000001.1:2110923-2141438 GCF_048898065.1 Tepidibacillus infernus | reverse complement strand
ACTGGTTGACTTAGCTTTCGGCTTGCTTTTGCTTTCTCAATGGCTTTTATTACATGTTCTGTTGATAAGCTATTAGATACATGCCAACCTATGATTTTTCGTGAAAATAAATCCATTACGCTCGTAAGATATACAAAACCCGATAGGGTGTATATATAGGTTATGTCAGTCACCCAGACGGTATTAGGTGCCACTGGCTTAAAATCTCTATCAAGAATTTTTTTTAACTTATTATCAAAATCAGGATCAATAGTTGTTCTAATATAAGGTCGAACCCAAATAGCTTTAATATTTTCTTCACGCATATAGTTACCAACCGTTTTTTCTGCTATTACATGACCTCTTGACTGAAGTATAGACGTTATTTTAGGTGCTCCATATATCTGATGGGACTCATTATAAATTTGTATAATTTCCGCTTTTACCTGTTGCTTCCTTTTTTCTTGGTTGGATGGTATTCTTTTAACCCAACTGTAATATCCTGATGAAGAAACGCCCAATAGTTTGAGCACACTGTTAACAGAAATCTTGCGCTCCTCCGATACTAACTTTGTTTCTGTATAAATAGATTCTGTTAATTGTTCAGTATGCCTATAGCCTTTTTTAAGATGTCTAACGCATCCTTTGAATCTTTTAATTCTTTCTTTAAACGAGCAATTTCTTTCTCAGCGTCTGAGCTATAATTACCTGATCCTCTGTGATTAACGGTACCATTGTTTGTATTAGCATTTAATACCCACTTACTTAATGCAGATTTACTAACTTTTAGATCTCCTGCTACTTGTTCTAGGCTTTTGCCTGATGAATGATAATAGTTTACAGCATCCTGCTTAAATTCAGCACTGTATTGTTTCTTTTGATTTCCCATTAAACATTTCCCCCTGGTTCAGTTATATTTATTTTATACTAAACTTAGGAAAAATCTCTATTTAAGTTGTCCTATTTTTATTCTAGCATCAAGTATCTGGGATATACATCTACAGAGGAGAAGGGCGGTTAAGAATCCATCCCAAAAGCATTCAGAAACTTAAGGACAAAATCCGGGAAGTTACTGGGCGTAGCAACGGAATGGGAATCGAAGAACGAAGAACCAAACTCAATCAAGTAGTGCGAGGCTGGACAAATTACTTCAAACTGGCGGATGCAAAGAATCTGCTCAGTAGTTTAGATGAGTGGCTGAGAAGTCGCATACGAATGGTGACCTGGAAACGATGGAAACGAATCCGGACACGCTTTGAAAACCTCAAGAAGGCAGGTGTGAGTGAGGAGCAAGCGTGGATGTGGGCGAATACAAGAAAAGGCTATTGGCGTACTGCCCATAGCCCTATCTTGACAAAAGCCCTATCCAACGAGCGATTTAAGCGGGCTGGATATCTTAGTTTTAGTGAGTGTTATTCTGCGAAGTGACGTGTAAACTTTGGAAGCGCCGTATACCGAACGGTACGTACGGTGCTGTGGGAGATCGGCTGGTCAAATAATGGCCAGCCTCCTACCCGATTCTATCAAAGCATTTAATGAATAAACGGATTTGCATCTGTTTGTCCGATAACCAATTTCACTTTAATTTTTATCAATAATTATCATTTTTTATTTAAAAATTATTTGAGTTAGTATAAAATACAAATGGAAGAGTAAAAATAGAAATGAGGGATAAAATGAAAGAATATCAATTAGGCAAGCAAGTTAGCCAAAGAATTGTCGATGGAATATTGCAGGGATATAAAAATTACATTCAAGAACGAATTGAGAAAAGTCAACAAATGAAAATAAGTAGCGCTTATGCATGGGTAAAGGGAAATCATATAGATGATCAAACAGCGATTAAATGTGAGGAAATTGGTATTAAATTCAATAAGGCTAGAGCTGGATATACATGGGGATACCTACAATTTATTGATGAAAATGAGAGTTCTATGTACATCATTAGAAATAGTAGGTATTTTGATGAAGAAAATTTCTCAAAGGGAAGAAAAGTTACTGGTGAGAGAAATAGAGACCAGGAAAATGAGAACTATTTAAAAAAGTTATCAAAAATCAATCAAAATATACAATTTCCAACTGAACCAACTCTGTTTATGGATGAAACTGACGTTCATAAAAGCATGACTCTCTTCGATGATGCAGTTATGAAATCTCTTCTAGATTCGGATGTGGCTAAACTACAACAGGAATTTAATAAATTTTATATTATTACGTATGAAATTGACCAAGCTAATATGATTGCTAGTATTAAGGTTTGGCTCCCTAATCCTGAAAATGATAAGGCCTACTTGGTAGAAGACTTAACTGATTTAATTAACACTAGTTCTATAGACCTTACAGATTTGGATACATCTGTACTTGAGAACGATCAATTAGAGTTTAACAATGAATCTACTAACGCAATTGATTATGATATATTCCACGAGGATGATCTTTCTAAAGAAGATAAAAAATAACAAATGTTGTTGTCTCAATATTTAGGAGGTAGATTATATGTTTGTTGGTAATACCTTATCCAACATTCGAATTCTTCATGGTTATACAAGGAAACAGCTTGCTGAATTACTTAATATTACTGAGCAGGCCGTTTGGCAATATGAAAACGGATATATGTCTCCTAAAATGGAAATTGTGAATGAATTAAAGAAAATTTTTAGTGTAAAAAGTAGATATTTTTATAACGAAGATTTATTGAGTAAGAATAATGATATAAAAATTAATCAAAACCATATTGCATACAGAGCCACTACAATTAACAGTGTTCAAAAAACACAATTTGAAGCTAAACATGTTGAATTTGTTGATGCATTTTTGAGATTAGTTGAAAAAAAGATACATTATCCCAAAAATGAAATAGTTCAACTTAGAGAAAAAGCAATAGAAATAATGAATGATGATGGTTTCGAAAGGAAAGAAAATATTAAACGTATAGCTAACTATGCTAGAGAGTTTCTAGATTTAAACAATAAGGGGAATGGTAGTTTACTATTTATGCTTGAAAAGAAAGGCGCTTTCGTATATGAAAAAGCAATAGGTGAAAAGATAGATGCATACAGTGTTTGGTCAGACAACGGAAAGCCATATATTATTCTTGGCAATATAAAAAAATCTGCTGTAAGACGTAATTTTGACCTTGCACATGAATTAGGACATTTATTGTTACATTATAAGGTTGAGTTTGGTGTACTAGATAAAATGTCATATCGTGAATATGAAAATGAAGCAAATTTGTTTGCTTCAATATTCTTATTACCTGAAGAGGAATTCATTAACGATTTTAATTGTTTAGCAAAGAAATCTAATCCCGATTCTTATTTAGATCTGAAAAAAAAGTGGCTTGTTTCTATACAAGCACTTGCTCATCGAGCATATTCTTTAGGATTAATAAATTATCAACAATATAGGTATTTCAACATAATGATTAATAAAAACGGATATAAAGTTAATGAACCGTTAGATAGTGAAATCAAGATTATTAAACCAGGAAAAATTAAAAGTATTTTGCAACTTTTATTTGAGAAGGACCATCTGTCGTTAAATACACTATTAGATACTCTTATGGTCGATACTAAATTTTTTACTAAGATACTTGGAATTGAGGAAACCTTTTTTGAGAATTATTCAGAACGGAAATTTAGACAATTTACACTTTCTGATTTAACTTTTAAAACAAAGTAATATTCTTTAAGTTTCTAGAATGCCATCAACTGAAAAAAACAGTTGGTGGTTTTTTTATGTTTGTACGCATGGCGATTAACTAGTGTAAGTCCATCTGAATCCTCTCTGGTGTCATCTTTATTTAAGTATAAAAATAATAAAAAATATTCAGAATATTATTGCTTTAATTGTATACAATTTATATAATAGTATACAGATAATTATTCTATTTTTATTTATATTCTGAATATTTTAAAGATGGGAGAGGGTTTGGTGAAGCTTTTGAGGGAAATGCCATTATACGAACAAGCCTATAATCAACTCAAACAAAATATAATGAGCGGATTATATAAACCTGGGGAAAGACTTACAGATTTACGTCTAACAGAGGATCTTGGATTTAGTAGGACACCTATTCGGGAAGCTTTAAAACAATTAATAAATGAAGGTTTATTAGTAAATGAGCCTAATAAAGGTGTTTCTGTATTTAACCCTGTTTTAGAGGATATTGCTGAAGTTTATGCGTTAAGGGCTTCAGTAGAGGGAACTGCAGCTGGACTAGCAGCGCTAAATGAGAAAAGAAAACAATATCTATATTACATGATGGAATTAATTGAACTATCCGAAATTGCCGAGAAAAATCAAGATATCAAGGTTTTAACTGAAAGCAATATAAAATTTCATGATTACATTTTAAAGGCAAGTGGTAGCAAACAATTATTTTATATGCTTGAACCTTTGAGAGCAAAAGGCTTATTAATTAGATCTAGCTCTCTTTCAAATAAAAGGCATTCTGAGGTTTCAATATCAGAACATAGACAGATTTTTGAAATGATTAAAAATGGCGATTCAAAAAGAGCTGAAGAATTTATAAGGAATCATATTTTGTCAGCGGGTTATCGATTGCTTATAAAAAATAATGAAGGACAACAATTGGATAATCTCCCGATTTTTAAATTTTTCAAATACAGACAGGTTGAGTAAGGGGGGTTAACATGCATAATGAACAAATAGTTCTTTCATATGAGGAATTAACAATAAAAACGAAGCAATTATTAAACCATTTAAAAGTACCAGAAAATGAATCTGCGATTTTAACGGATACCTTATTGGATGCTGAAATAAGAGGTACCTATTCACATGGGTTAATAAGACTTCCATTTTACGAAAAACGCATCTTGTCAGGGGCAATTAAAGTTCCTACAAGCCTGGATATTGTAAAAGAAAAGGAAGCAGTTTCTGTTATTGATGGGAATGATGGTTTAGGAACAACCATTTCGCATTTTGCTATGGTTAAGGCAATATCGAAAGCAAAGAAATATGGCGTTGGTATCAGTTCAGTTCGGAATAGTCAACACTTTGGTACAGCAGGTTATTATGCAAATTTGGCAACTAGGGATGATATGATTGGTCTTGTATTTACAAATGCCTCGCCACGATTAGCGCCATGGGGTGGAGTTGATACTATGCTTGGTAATAATCCATGGTCCATAGCATTACCAACAAGTGATCCTGAATTACCCTTTGTGCTAGATTTGTCAAATAGCATTGTAGCTGCTGGGAAAATTAGAAAAGCAGCAGAACTTGGAAAAACTATACCGGATGGGTGGGCATTAGATAGTCAGGGGAATCCAACAAATGATCCCTATGAAGCTTTACGAGGAGTTTTGTTGCCAATGGGAATGCATAAAGGCTACGGTATTACCCTAGCTATTAGTCTTCTAACTTCTGGTTTATCAGATGGAGTTTGGGATATAGATGTAAACCCAATTGATGAAATAAATAAAACTCAAAGAGTAAGCCATTTATTTATTGCGATAAATATAGATTTTTTCTTGGATATAAATAAGTTTAAGTCGTTCATAGAAGAAAAAATAGTAATGCTACGTAATTCCAAGAAGGTAAATGGAGTTGAGAAAATCTTCTTTCCTGGGGAAAGGGGTGGGATTAGTAGAAAAATAGCTTTAAAGGATGGAGTAAAGCTTAACCTTAATTCCTTTAAAGAAGTAATGAGAATAGCAGAAAAATATAACTTAAACTTTTTATGAGAGGAGAATATGAATGAACCATAGATTATTAATCATGTTATTAATTTTTGTATTAAGCGTATTAGTCGTTGCAGGGTGTTCTACTAATACAACGTCTCAAGGAAATGAGGGCAGTACTTCTAAAGAAGCCTTCCCAACTAAGGAAATACATTTAGTTATTCCTTTCTCGGCAGGTTCGGGCGCTGATATCTTTGCTAGAAAGTTAGCAAAATTAGCTGAAGCTGAACTGGGCCAAAAAATTGTAGCAGAAAATAAGCCCGGTGGTAGTGGCTCTATTGCCTTAGCTTATGTATTATCTCAACCAGCTGATGGGTACACAATAGCCACTCATTCTAGAACATTTAGTTTCTTATTAGGTGGCGGAGAGGCACCATTCGAACTAAAAGATTTTGATGCAGTGGTTCGAATTAACGGAGAATCTTCAGCCCTTATGGTAAATACGGAAGGCCAATTCAAAAGCCTAGAAGATTTTGTGAATTATGCTAAAGAGAACCCTGGGAAACTTAAAGTAGGTGGCCCTGGAACAGGATCCTTCCATCACATGGTAGCAATGTTATTAATGGAGAAAGCAGGTATTGAATTTACATGGATCCCTTATGATGGTGGCAAAGAGGCAGTTCTTGATCTATTAGGTAAGAATGTCGATGCTGTTATAGCAACAGCTAGTAACGCTAAAGCTCAGATTGATAGTGGAAATATTGCAGTATTAGCAAATAGTGTTTCTGAAACCGTTAGTGGTATTCCTACCTTTAAAGAAAAGGGTTACGACATTGAAGAAATTCTGTGGAGAGGCGTATTTGTTAAGGCAGGTACTCCTGATGAACGGGTTAAAGCTTTAGAAGAAGCATTTAGCAAAGCAATTCAAACCCAAGAGTGGGCTGATTATCAAAAGGAGTTTGAACAAGAGGATGCATTTATGTCTTCCAGTGATTTTAATCCATATTTAGTAAATGAGGTTGAGAAAACAATGCAATTCCTACAGAACATTAATAAATAAAAAGGGGAGATTTGTTTGTACTTTAATTTAAAAAAAGGAACCCTATTACTCTCTTTAGTCTTTCTAATAGTTGTAATTGTAGGTTTTATCAAAGTTCAAACGTTTCCAAGTCCAACCTCAAAAACCCTTGGGCCTGGTTACATGCCCAAAGTGTTAATGAGCGGTTTGTCCTTATTCGCATTATACCACATAGCACAAAGTATAAATCCTAAATTTAAAGATACTAAAGTCTATATCGGAGATATTAAATTACAAATCGCCACACTTTTATCCATAGTAATTTACCTTATTCTTATAAAGTTCCTTGGATTCTATGTTAGTACGACTATTTGGTTATTTGGTATCTTCTCAATTTTCCTTGAAAAGAAATATGTTCAATCATTAATTTATACTATTCTTTTATTAGGAATAGTATATGGACTATTTGGGAAATTATTACAAGTTAATTTTCCAAGATCAATATTTTGGTAGAAGGGGGATAGTTAATGGGAAATTTATTACTGGGGATTGACGTAGTATTTTCATTTCAAAATATCCTTGTAATTGTCATTGGAACTTTAATCGGAATGTTAGTTGGGGCACTTCCTGGCTTAGGTCCCTCAATTGGCGTTGCATTACTACTTCCCTTTACTTATAATCTATCGCCTGTAGCATCACTATTATTGTTAGTGGCATTATACCAAGCTGCCGAGTATGGTGGGTCTATTTCCTCTATTCTATTAAGTACACCGGGAACGCCTGCAGCTGTAGCTACATTGCTTGACGGTTATCCCATGACGAAACAAGGTTATCCAGGTAAAGCATTAGGTTATTCTTTAACAGCTTCAACAATTGGTGGTTTTTTTGGAGTAATTGTCTTAATGACATTATCTATTCCTTTAGCAAAGTTAGCGTTAAAATTTGGTCCTCCAGAGTATTTTGCTTTAGGTGTATTAGGATTAACAGCTGTGGCTAGTCTTAGTAGTAATTATCTAAGCAAGAGTTTATTATCAGCTCTCTTTGGTTTATTTATAGCAACTATTGGGATTGATGTAATTACGGGTTACTCTAGATTCAGTTTTGGAATGCCTGAGCTATACGAAGGATTGAATCTCTTACCAATTTTAATCGGACTATTTGCAGTATCAGAAGTTCTAAAACTAATCGGTGAAGATTTAAATACTCAATTAAAGATAAAAGCAAAGAATTTTAAGGTAGGGATAAGTTTTAATGAATTAAAAGTAGTGAAGAAAGCGATAGGTATTGGTTCAATAATCGGTTCATTTGTAGGAGTATTTCCTGGAATGGGAGCAGGACCAGCCTCATGGTTTGCTTATAATGAAGCAAAAAGAGTATCAAAGAATCCTGAAAAGTTCGGTAATGGCTCACCTGAAGGTATTGCTGCTCCAGAATCAGCCAATAACGCAGCTGTTGGTGGCGCACTTGTACCATTATTAACTTTAGGAATTCCTGGCTCCCCAACGACGGCAATCATGTTAGGTGCTTTAATTATTCAGGGCATTCAACCAGGTCCGCAAATTTTCGATAAAAATCCTGATTTAGTTTATGGACTATTCGTGGGATTATTAGTTGCTACCGCTTTAATGTGGTTTTTAGGCCAAATTACAACCAATATTTGGGCACGGGCTGTCGCCATTCCAAATAGAATATTGGCCCCAATCATTCTATTAATTTCGATGATAGGGGCATATGTGGCAAGAAACTTAGTTTTTGATATTGGTATTATGCTTGTATTTGGAGTTTTAGGTTATTTATTAAAGAAATTTAACTATTCCCTTCCTTCAGTAGTTTTAGGATTTATCTTGGGTGGAATGATAGAATCTAATTTACGGCGTTCTTTGTTGCTTTTTGATGGTAATTATTCAGGATTCTTTTCTAGACCAGTGGCACTGTTTATTTTATTGCTAGCTTTTTTATCGATCATAAGTTTTATTCATAGATTAAATAAAGAAAAGAAAAAGGGACAAAAGGAGGAGTTTTAAATATGAGATTAATTGCAGTATTAAATGAAAATGATAATGTTGCAACGGCGCTAACACATATTGAGAGAGGTACTGAGCTTACATGGAAAACTTCAAAAGGAAGCTTTAAAATTACAACAAATGAAAAAATCCCATTAGGTCACAAGGTTGCCTTAGAAGCTATTTCAATCAAAGGAAATGTTATTAAATATGGTGAAGTTATCGGTATTGCTAAGGATGAAATTAAAGTCGGAGATTTAGTTCATGTTCATAACATTGAAAGCATTCGTGGGCGTGGCGATCTAGCAAAGGAGGCAAAATAGATGAATAGAACATTTTTAGGATACAGAAGACCAGATGGAACTGTAGGTATAAGAAATAATGTAGCGATTTTAGCGGCTATGGATAATTCAAATGGTGTTGTAAAAAAGGTTGCTAACCAAGTAAAAGGAACAATCCCAATCCCAATTTGGTATGGTAGAGGTCAATTTGGCCAAGATGAACAACTTACCTTTAATACACTTGTTGGTATAGGAGCTAACCCAAATTTCCATAGTGTACTTGTAATAAGTCTTGAGAAAGTATCAGCAAATAAATTAGCGGATGCAATTAGAGATAGAAGTAAGAAGAATGTAGTAGCGCTAAGTATACAGGACTGTGGAAACAGTATTGATGCAGTTGCTGAAGCTACTAAAATTGCAGCACAAATGGTAAGTGAAGCATCTGAACAACAAAAAGAAGAGTTTGATTTTAGTAACTTAGTAGTTGGAGTAGAATGTGGGGGTTCTGATACTACCTCGGGTATTGCAGGAAACCCATCTCTCGGTTATATCGCAGATATGATTGTTGCAGCAGGTGGTACGGTAATTCTATCAGAAACATCTGAGTTTTTAGGTGCTGAGCATATATTACAAAAAAGAGCGAAAACACCTGAAGTTGGAGAAAAAATAATTGAGATTGTTAACAATGTCGAACTTGAGGCAAATAAAAGAGGGGTTAGTATATTAGGTGCTAACCCAGTTCCAGATAATATTGCAGGTGGTATCTCAACAATTGAAGAAAAATCCCTTGGAGCGATTATAAAGGGTGGAACTACAGAAATTCAAAATGTATTAACATTTGCGGAACCCCCACAGGGTAAAGGATTATTTATTATGGATACACCAGCTCCAGCAAGTGAATCAATGACCGGGATTTCAGCGGGAGGGGCACAAATTATTTTATTCTCTACAGGTAAAGGAAATATTATGGGTTCCCCTATTTCTCCGACAATAAAAGTATCAGGAAATCCTGAAACGGTAGTGAAAATGAAACCAAATATAGATTTTGACGTAACTGCCTTATTTAAAGGTGAAAAACCATTATCAGACGTAGGTGAATTGTTGGCAGACCATGTGGTGAAGGTTTGTAGTGGAAAGATGACAAGCTCTGAAATACTAGGAGAAGAAGAGATTGCTTTAAATAAAATTCAACCAACCGTTTAGAATGTTGAAATTAACTAGTTTTAGGAACATTACAATAATTGCAATTGCAAGAGTTTATATGAAGGGTAAGATGATTAGACCATCAACTGAAAAAAACAGTTGGTGGTTTTTTTAGTTCGCCCTGCATAGTGAGAAGATATTCACTACTTAGTAACCTTTACTGTAAGGTAAAACTAAACACACAGAAGTCAGTTCGAGTCGTAGTGCGTGCGTGGCAGCACGATCATCAGGTGGGTTAAAGTCCCGCTGAGCCTCGGACTAGGGGGCTCATATCCAAACCCGGGGGTAATGCCTCGGGGGCCGGCAATTTTGTTGCCGGAGGGCAGGGCGTCTGTCGTGAGGCAGAGTCTGAAGGGCTTGAGGAGAAGTACCAGGCCGTAGTGAAACGGGGCTGCCCGAATTGCGAACCGGTCGGCCAAAGATGGGGCAAGGTCGAGTCTGCACTATGGAGACGAAGGCGTTCTAGTCCACCCATCGCACCAAGGTGTGTGCGGACGGCATGGTACGGAAGATGACGATGTGACCAACGGAGATCTCGTCATGTCTGAAACCAATGCACTTGCAGGACGAGTGGGTAAATAAAGTCGAAGCGGTCGTGCCGCGCCCGCCGCTTCAAAGAACGCGCGGCAGTTTCAGTAACGGATGTTATAAGGAAACCCCGAAGTGCATACCGTACGCATGGCGAGAAGTCGGAGAGCCGCGTAATACTTTGGAACGGACGAACAACAGAAACGTTCGGATCAACCGCCCTGGTGCGGTTGGCTTCTGCTCACTCAAAAGGTGATGCAGAAGGGGAAGGCGGCTCGCTTTATGGAGACCAGAACTGGAGTGAGTTTCGCGAGTAGGCGGCAAGGAACGGATAGTTCCCTATGTGAAAGACCCAAAACTTGCAGGCGGAGGACACGGAACGCATGAAAGCAGAAGGCACAGGACGAAAGGTTCATTCGTTAATCGACAAAGTGTATCACAGAACGAACTTGGAAATGGCATGGGAATCGGTGAGAGCAAACGGAGGAAGTAGTTTAGATGAGTGGCTGAGAAGTCGCATACGAATGGTGACCTGGAAACGATGGAAACGAATCCGGACACGCTTTGAAAACCTCAAGAAGGCAGGTGTGAGTGAGGAGCAAGCGTGGATGTGGGCGAATACAAGAAAAGGCTATTGGCGTACTGCCCATAGCCCTATCTTGACAAAAGCCCTATCCAACGAGCGATTTAAGCGGGCTGGATATCTTAGTTTTAGTGAGTGTTATTCTGCGAAGTGACGTGTAAACTTTGGAAGCGCCGTATACCGAACGGTACGTACGGTGCTGTGGGAGGTCGGTTGGTCAAATAATGGCCAGTCTCCTACCCGATCGAATAAAAGGATTACCATCATTACTAAAAATAGAACTCTACGATAATTCTATAAAAAGTTATCTTTTAAATTTATAGATATTACTGAGCAGTTCATGTACTAAAGTTACTACTTCTTTAACAATAGATTCAGCATCTTTGGCATTCGTTTCTAGTATCTTAATTTCACATCTGGTACTTTGTTTAAAATTTGAGAAATAAAGCTTTTCTGTCTTTTCCCCTTCACAAAAGATAATAATTTTATTTAAACGTTCTCTGGTGTTTTGTTTTCTACTTCGTTGACTTTCAAAGTTTCTATGAAATCTTCGTCCCATAAAAGACCCTCTCCAATATAAGGAACTGCTCCATATCTTCCTTCTAAATACCCTTTTTCATAGTTTTCATCTTTTCTAGTTTTAATTTCTAATAAAGAGTATAAAGAAGAGGACTGTAATTGATAGCTTTTCTCTGTAAACCAAATTTGATCCCTGCGAAAAATATCTCTTCTTAACAAGTTAGTAGAATGGGTAGTAAAAATTAATTGAGCATTTCCAATATTATGATTACCATGAAATAATTTTATCAAAAATCGGATAATATTGGAATGAAGGCTTGTTTCTAATTCATCAATAATTAAAACTTTTCCATTTATTAACGCATCTATCCAATTACCAACTAAATTAAAGATTTTATTCGTCCCTGCAGATTCTTCTGTTAAGCTTAAAGGAATTTTTACCTGATTACCTTCTAAGTCAACTCCTTTATGGTATAGCTTAATATCATCACTAATTGTTACTTTAAATTGAATCTTCCCAAGTTTGTCGTCTTTTTGTTGATATTGTTGGATCCCTTTAAAAATAATTTCTTTAATTTCTTTAGGCATATTTTCAGGTAAATTATCCTCTGAAAAGTTATGATAGTTAATATCAAAGTCTAAAATGCCTAAGTCAGCCTCTGAAAGAAATTTATTAATAATATGTTTAAATTTTTGGTCTTTAGACCTTTTAAGGGTAAGATCTGCATTAAAGGAATCATTTAAAAAAATTTGTAGCTTCTCTTTAAACCATTTAAATGGAACTGCCATAGGTTCATAATTCCATTCTGTAGCAGTTGATAAATATAAACGATTTTCAAGAGTTCTTTTTGATAACGTTTCTTGTTCTTCTTTATCTTGATTAAACTTATATTCATATTTGCCGTTTATCAAAAGTCTTTCAAAGATAAGTTTTTGTCTTCCTTTTGGATAGAAATATAAATACTCTTCGTGTACTTCCTTCTGATCAATCTTAAATCCATATACATATTTAACTCCATTGGCAACAAAGAAGATTTCAAATAAGCTAGGTCTAAGTTCGCTTTTTTTGTCAAGTTTAAAAGGGATAACTGGGATCGTATCGCCTTTTTGAATTTTATGACCTTCTACGATATATTCTCTCATAAAATTTAAAGCATGGATAAAATTGGTTTTTCCAGAGGCATTAGAGCCATAAATAACCCCTGTTTTTAATAAGGATTCTTTTGAAACTAGGGAATTCTTAAATATATTTGCATAGTTTTTTGGTTGTATTAGATTTTCAATCAAAGTACGATCCTTGGATGCAACCATACTTAATGTAACTCTCTCTTTAAAGGATAAAAAATTTTCAACACTAAATTCCATAATCATAATGAATCAACACCTATTTATCAAATTTTATTAAAATACTTATATAATAAATATATATTATCATTTTCGAGGTAAAATCTCAAAATCCTCTATTTAATTTATGAAAAATACATAATAAGTGTTACAAATTATTATTGCCAACAGAAAAAAGAAATAAACACCACCCAATTTAGTAATGGTTATGGTAATGATCGTTGCCTTATATATGGCAGCAGAATACGGCGGAGGGATTACGGCTATTTTAATCAATGCACCTGGTACCCCTGCAGCTGCAGCAACAGCCCTTGATGGCTTCCCGATGACGCTAAGGGGAGAGGCGGGAAAAGCATTAGCCATTTCTATTCTTTCTTCTGCAATAGGGGCATTTGTTAGTACCTTCTTGTTGATTTTTACTTCTATTCCTATGGCCAACATCGCTTTAGCATTTGGCCCAGTGGAATATTTTGCCTTAGCGGTTTTTGGCTTAAGAATCCCTTATTCCATTTTTGCCGCGATGTTTATTTCGATTCCCTTAATGCTTTTACTCGGGTTAGGCGGCAATTTTAGACGATTTATGGTCGTATCTAATGGAAGGTTTATGATTATATTTACAATGGAATCAAACAAAAAAAATATTGTTCAGGAAAGATTTTATCAGAGAGAGAGTTGGCCAGTGAATTAGGTATAAGCAGAACCCCTATTCGCGAGGCTTTTCAACAATTGATAAAAGAAGGAATCGTAGAAAATGAGCCGCATAGAGGTGTTAAAATCGCAACCATGTCAGAAGATAAAGTGATACAACTTTATCAGGTTCGTGAGGTGATCGAAGGACTTGGTGCAAGGCTTATGGCAGAAAAACAAAATAATAATATCCTAGAAAAATTAAGCCATTTATTAGACCAAGCAGAAACTGCAATAGAGAATGGAGATATTCACCTACTGTCTGAAATCAACAGTCAATTTCATTACACCATCGCATTAGGTACAGAAAATCAGTATTTAATTACGATTTTACAAACTTTGCAAAATCATATCAGTTTAATGATGTCTACTTCCTTGTCAAGTTTAGGTAGACCACTTGAGAATATACAGGAACATTGGATGATCGTGCATGCTCTAGAGAAAGGGGATGCTAGATTAGCTGAAGAAGCAATGAGACATCATATCAGGAATGCATTGGCCTCTGCAATTAAACAAATACAGACACAATAAGTAAAAACCAAATAGAGAGGAGAAGGTTCTATGGTTACACAACATTTAGTAAAAAATATTTTAAACACATCTTTTGAGGGCATTCCAACAGAAGTAATTGAACATGCAAAAAGGAGTCTTTATAACTGGTTAGGTTTAGCCATTGGCGCAGCTTATCACCCCTCTGTTGATATCGTATTAAAGCTTAAACAAGACCTTAACATTAGCGAACAAGTGACCATTTTAGGGCGAAAAGAAAAAGCAGATCTACTATTCTCAACGTTAATCAACGGAATGAGCTCCCATATATTTGATTTCGATGATACTCATCTAGATACTATCCATCATCCTAGTGGCCCAGTAGCCCCTGTTGTTTTTGCACTAGGAGAATTGAAGCATCTTTCAGGAAAAGAAATGTTATATGCTTTTATCCTTGGGGTAGAAGCAGAGCTTCGGATTAGCAATGCCATTTATCCAAGCCATTATGACTTAGGCTGGCATATTACTAGCTCTGCTGGAGTGTTTGGCGCAGCTATTGCAGCAGGCTTATTACTTGGTTTAGACGAAGAACAGATGCTGTATGCTTTGGGTATTGCAGGGACACAGGCATTTGGCTTAAGAGAAATGTTTGGTACAATGACAAAGTCATTCCATCCCGGAAAAGCTGCACAAAATGGCTTATTAGCAGCTCTTTTAGCTGAAAAAGGATTTACTAGCTCAAAGCAAGTAATTGAAGCAAAAAGAGGATTTGCCAATGTGTTAGCTCCAGAACATAATCTAGAAAAGGTCAACGCAAACTGGGGGAAAGAATGGGAGTTATTAAAAAATTCTTTCAAACCTTATGCTTGTGGGATTGTCTTACATCCAGCGATAGATGCATGTATCGCCTTAAGGCAATATGCTGAACCCACAGAGGTTAAAGAGATTGAAATCCATGTAAACCCTTATGTTCTTGAATTAACAGGCAAGCAGGAACCAAAAACTGGACTAGAAGGGAAATTTAGTATTTATCATACAGGTGCTATTGTCTTTTTGGATGGTGATGCCAGTGAAGAACAGTATGCAGATCAAAAGGTTCTAGATCCTAGAACAATTGAATTTAGGAAGAAAATTAAACCGATTATAGATCGTAATCTAGGAGAGGATCAGGCTTTTGCAAAATTAACAACAGTAGATGGAAGAACTTTTACACATCAAGTTGAGCATGCCACAGGCAGTATCGAAAATCCCATGACCGATGATGCTTTAAGAAAAAAATTCAATAAGCTAACTGTTGCCATTATTGGAGATGAAAAAGCAAAAACAATGAAGAAAATGATCGATCATCTAGATTCAATCTCAGACATTCACGTATTACTCCCTTATTGCCGTCCATAGCTTAACACATGAGTCATTCTATGAAACGTAATCATCAACAAATCACATTCGTTATAATGGTAGTGAAGCACCAATAATTCTACCAACAATGAATATTGCTGCTATGATTCAAGAAAATGAGAAATAAAAAATTGTCAAATATGAAATTGATATTAACGCACAAAAAATTTTTACGTAAGACCATTAACTGATATCAGCTAATGGTCTTTTTAATGGTGTGCGCAGGGCGCAAAGTAGTAGGTGTAAGACCGATACGGGAGCTTGTAGTGCCTTAAGATACACGAACTACGTTTGAGTCTGATCCTTGTGGGTGAGCTTGCGTACCAAAACAAAGCCTAATAAGGATCAGAAACAAGGAGAGTAAATGTAGCTGATAATGGATACAGAAGCATATCAAATGTTGTTTTCTCATGTTATAGATAATGTGATAAAATAAAAAAATGGAATGCTAGTCAGGTGTTTGCCAATCAATGAATTGGCAAAACGACTGGTTTATATCGATGTGGTAGTTTGTATTGAAAATAAAATGAAGAAAAGGATGAACAAATTGATTACGATCAATGAAATTGCTAAATTAGCCAATGTTTCCCGAACCACTGTTTCCCGTGTGTTAAATAATTCTGGTTATGTAAGCGATGAAGCCAGAACAAGAGTTTTAAAAGTGATTAAAGAAACCGGCTACATTCCCAGCCACCAAGCAAAATCATTGAGAACGAAGCAAACAAAAGTTATCGGCGTCATTTTGCCAAAAATCAGTACAGATACTTCTAGCCGCATTGTATCAGGGATGGATGAAGTTTTTTCAGAAAAAGGCTATCAAATATTATTAGCGAATACAAATTTAAAAAACGAAAAAGAAATCGAATATTTAAATTTGTTAAAAAGTAGACGTGTCGATGGGATTATTTTGTTAGCCACAAATATTAATGAAAATTTGGTAAATGAAATCAAACATATCAATATTCCATTCGTTGCAGTTGGTCAAGAAATTCTACATTGCTCCTATATTGTTCATGATGATTATAACGCTGCTAAAACGATCACAAATATATTGATTGAAAAAGGGCGAAAAAATATTGCTTTTATCGGAGTTTATGAATTAGACTATTCAGTTGGAGTTTTAAGAAAACAAGGCTATTATGATGCATTAAAAGAAAACGGTTTGCCTATCCAGCCTTCTTATATATCCATTCGTGATTTTAAGCTAGAATCAGGGTATAAGGCGATGGAAGAAATAGCAAAAAACAATAATGTTTTTCCTGATGGGGTGTTTGCGGCAACCCATCGTTTAGCAATCGGTGCCATGCAATATTTAAAAGAAAAAAACATGAAAATCCCTGATGAAATTAGTGTGGCAGGCATCGGTGATTCGGATCTATCGAAAATCTACTCCCCTGCATTGACAACGATCGATTTAGAATATGAAGAGGCAGGGAGAAAGGCAGCAGAAATTCTTCTTTGGCAGATTGAAGGAAAAAAGGTTCACGAACAAAAAATCACGTTAGGGTATAGACTGATTGAAAGAGATAGTATATAATTAAAATGATGAAATCGATTTCATATAAATTAGAAATTGATTTCATCTAAAAAATGTTCAATATGGAATCGATTCCTCATTTTTACCAAAACGTCTAAACCAAAATATTTGTTAATGATGTGGGAGTGTGAAAAATGATGTCGGATAATAAACAAATTGCTAAAGAAATTTTTGCGGCAGTTGGCGGAAACGAAAATGTAATTTCTGCTGCCCATTGCGCCACACGTTTAAGACTTTTGATTAAAGACAAAGAGAAAATTGATCAAGAGAAAGTAGAAAATATTTCCAAAGTGAAGGGAGCATTTTTTAATTCTGGTCAATACCAAATTATTTTAGGAACTGGGACAGTCAATCGAATATATGATGAAGTGATCAAATTAGGTGTAAGCGGCAAAACGAAATCTGAACAAAGCAGCGAGGCTGCAAAAAGCGGGAACGCGTTTCAGCGGGCAATTAGGACATTTGGGGATGTTTTTGTGCCAATTATTCCAGCACTGGTTGCTACTGGATTGTTTATGGGGCTGCGTGGTTTAGTCATGCAAAAACAAATATTAGCTTTATTCGGGTTATCCCCGGCTGATATTCCGGAAAATTTCGTTTTATTTACCCAAGTTCTAACTGATACAGCATTTATATTTTTGCCGGCATTAGTTGCTTGGTCAACATTTCGCGTATTTGGCGGCACACCTTTGATCGGTCTCGTTTTAGGCCTTATGTTGGTTAGTCCTTCCCTTCCTAACGCATGGGGAGTTGCAGGAGGCGATATCGAACCAATTAAATATTTTGGTTTTATTCCGGTAGTAGGTTATCAAGGATCGGTTCTGCCTGCTTTTATTGCCGGCATTATCGGAGCAAAATTAGAACAAAACATACGTAAACGCGTTCCAGAAGTGTTAGACTTAATTCTGACTCCATTTTTAACGCTATTAATCATGATCACTTTGGCGCTGTTTGTTATTGGGCCTATTTTTCATATTGCGGAAGAATATATTTTGGCTGCAACGGTATTCCTTTTATCCCTTCCATTTGGCCTTAGTGGATTAATTATCGGCGCATTGAATCAGATTATCGTTGTGACGGGTGTACATCATATATTTAACATGCTGGAAATTCAATTATTGGAACAATTTAAAAGTAATCCTTATAATGCCATCATTACTAGTTCAGTTGCGGCACAGGGTGGTGCAGCTTTGGCAATAGGACTGAAAACGAAATCGTCTAAATTGAAGGCCTTATCATTGTCTTCGTCATTATCCGCTTTTTTGGGAATAACAGAACCAGCGATTTTTGGTGTAAATCTTCGTTATATCAAACCTTTTGTAATGGGGCTAATCGGCGGTGGAGTCGGAGGGTTTTTAGCATCAATGCTTGGTTTAAAAGCTACTGGGATGGCTATAACCGTTATTCCAGGAACATTGCTTTATTTAAACGGGCAAATTCTCCCATATATTTTAGTTAATTTAACCGCAATAGGAACAGCCTTTATACTAACTTGGTTATTTGGATTTTCTGACAAAATGCTGGCGGAAAACAAGAAATAAATTTGTATGAGTGTTGAACGATCGGAACAGGAGTATGTCAATGACAAAGGAATTGCAATTGTTAGAAAAAATAAATAAATTAAAAAGCAAAAATAAAGTATATACTCATGATCCTTATCGACTATGTTATCATTTATCGCCTCCATTTGGGCTGATGAATGACCCCAATGGCCTTATATACTTTCATGGACGATTTCACGTTTTCTATCAATGGAATCCGTTCGAAACAAATCATGGAATCAAATTTTGGGGGCATTTTTCCTCAACGGATTTATTGCATTGGGAAGAACAACCTCCAGCTTTAGTACCAAGTGAATGGTACGATAAAAATGGCTGTTACTCAGGTTCTGCTATCGAACATAATGATAAGATGTACCTTTTTTATACAGGAAATGTAAAAAATCAAAATGGTGAACGAGAATCATATCAATGTTTAGCTGTATCCGAAGATGGAATCCATTTTGAAAAAAAAGGACCGATCCTCAACGTCCCAAAAGGATATACCCCTCATTTCCGCGACCCAAAAGTTTGGAGACAGAACGGGTGTTGGTATATGGTTATTGGTGGCCAAAGCAATTCTTTAAATGGAAAAGCGGTTTTATTTTCCTCAACGGATTTATACCATTGGAAAATGTTGGGTCCTATTGCAGGAAGCAATTGGAATGGTTTAGGTGAATTTGGTTATATGTGGGAATGTCCAGATTTATTCCAATCTCAAGGGAAAGATATCCTTGTGTTTAGTCCTCAAGGATTGGAACCTCAAGGATTGAATTACAAAAACCTATATCAATCGGGTTATTTTGTCGGCCATTGGCTTCCTGATACAAACCATTATGAACATGGAGAATTTACGGAATTGGACCGCGGCTTTGATTTTTATGCACCGCAAACTTTCGTAGATCACCATAATAGAAGAATAATGATCGCTTGGATGGGGATGGGGGATGATAATGAACGATATCATCCAACTATTGAAAAAGGCTGGATTCACGCGTTAACTATTCCTAGAGAAATTAAAGTCATTGGCGATCATTTATATCAAATGCCAATTAAAGAGCTGGAAAAATTAAGAAGTGGCCAACCGATCATTATAAATCTTGTTTTAAACAATGAAAACGATGAATACTTTATGATGATACACCCACAATCAGAAATAACGATAAATGTGCATTCATTAACAAATGGACGGTTAGAAATTATGATTCGCAACAATATTAAATTATGCTACGACAAAAATAAAAATTTATTCATCATGGAGAGAAAAAAATTTGACGGCAGCGGGTTGGAAAGCAGGCAATGCATGGTAAATCAGCTGCGTAAATTACACATGTATCTCGATTCGTCATCTATTGAAATTTTCATAAATGACGGGGAAGAAGTTTTTACAGCGCGGTTTTTTGCCGATTCGGAAGATAAGACGTTTCGCATTTCATCGAAAGCGGAAGCTTTTATGCATTTGCAATTCCATTCATTGCTAGCTGCTTGTCAAGACCAGAAGACTTTTGATCCATTTTGTTAATTTACGATTAGACTTCTGAATGACATCTTCAAGTAATTTTAAAGAATATATCATGAAAAGACAGTCGTGGTATGGTTAACTAACCTAGCCAGGTAATGAACCCCTTTTTAATTCCAGCTTTTCTCAAGTAGTGTGTAATACATTTAATTCAGAAAATGCGTGATTGCTTTCATTTAGTAGTTGATTGTTTAAACGATTTTGCTCTATCATGTAGGAGACACCTCTTCGATTTTGGTAGTGTTTTCTAGTCAAATTCACTTCACCTTTGACTTATATTCAAGCTAACGGTTTAAGAGAGAATGGACTAGAAGTGAACCAAGCCATTACTGTTGGCATTGAAACCATCATGGAAAGTAAAAAGATCCTATTACCTGCCTCTATCTTAAAGAAACATTTTAATATAACGATTGTAATAGATAAGGGAGCAAAAAAGGATGTTAATATTGTATCTAAAGAAAACCTAGTAGATGAAGAAGGATAGGTAATTCGGTAGGTGTGTCGACCGATAGCAGACCATGGCATGCTATGAGAGTTGAGGAATGTATAAAATATTTAAAGAACGAACTAATTTAGAGAAACGTGGGAATCGTTAGTAGAATATGTGCTCTTTTATAAAAAAATTGACATTGGTATGAGTAAATGTTCTAAATGGATGATAGGACACGATAAGTCTATTTCATTGGATATAAATCGTCCATCACCTAATGAAATAGAAAATGAGATTAAAGATTTTGAAGAATATGTTCGGCTACTTCGTAGAAGAGGAGAACAAAAACGAGATGAAAGAGAAGCGATGCTAAGGCCACAGACCGTTGACATAGGTTAATGGTTTTTACAATCCAGTCATCTTATCTGATGAAGAAATGAAAGTTATGTTAGAAAAGTTCAAGACCTACGGACAAAGATAAAATCTAAATAATGAGAAAAGAGCACCTATCTTTCATAATAAAAGAAGGTGCTCTTTTACGATTACAAAGCTTACCACCATTTCTATAAATAGAACTCTACTATAGTAAAATTATCAGTTTTATAATAGATATTGTTAATATAATCACGAAATTAGTACTTTTTTGTAAAATTTATGATAAAAATGTCGAAATGAGCAGGATTCTTGATTACGTTAGGAGAAGACTATTAAATTGTATTGTAATGTAAAAAATTGTATCTACGCATTCGTTATATTTAGTTAAGAGGTTGAAAGAGTGATTATATGAGAATCTATCCAGTATTTAAACGTATTTTAGACTTTATATTATCCCTTATTGCAATGCTTATACTATGGCCACTTTTTCTAATTATTGCAATAATAATAAAACTAGACTCCAAAGGTCCAGTATTCTTCAAACAAAAGCGTATAGGTAAGAATAAGAAATACTTTTATATATTAAAGTTTAGAACTATGAGAACAGATACACCGAAGGACATGCCTACTCATATGCTCCAGAATCCAGATCAGTTCATCACAAAAATAGGGAAATTTCTTAGGAAAACTAGCTTAGACGAGTTACCGCAGATTATTAATATTTTAAAAGGTGAAATGAGTATTATTGGACCTAGACCAGCTCTGTGGAATCAGGATGATCTTATAGCAGAACGAGATAAATATGGAGCTAATGCTGTGTATCCAGGGCTAACTGGGTGGGCACAGATTAATGGCAGGGATGAACTTCCTATAGAAGTGAAGGCAAGTCTGGATGGCGAGTATGTACAAAGAATGAGTTTTGCTTTTGATATAAAGATATTTTTTAAAACAGTATTTAGTGTCCTACGAAGTGAAGGGATAAAAGAAGGAACTAGTGAGTCGAAGAAAGAGGTATCTCTATAATTGGATAATTCGGTATATGTAAGAGAATCTTTAAGGGGGATCATATCGTGCTTTATGTTACGGGAATTACAGGACATACTGGTAAATGGTTTTTGGATAGATTAATCAAGGAGAATTATCAAGGTAAAATTAGATGCTTGGTAAGAGAAAATAGCAATACGGAACTCCTTGATCATTCAGGGCTTAATATAGAAAAAGTATACGGAAGTCTAGAGGACAAAGCTTTATTGGTATCATCAATGGCAGGAGTTGAAACAGTTGTACATATTTCCTCTATTTTATTTTCAAACAACGTCATGGATGCTGCAATAAAGAATAATGTGAAATGGGCAATTCTTGTTCATACAACAGGAAGATACTCCAAATATAAAAGTGCATCGGAAGAGTATATTAAAATCGAAGATGGAATACTTAAAAAGCGTGGACAAATAGGCATTACCGTATTAAGACCAACAATGATATATGGATCCTCTGAAGATAGAAATATGTATAAGCTTGTTGATTACCTATACAGACATAAGTTCTTCCCTATGTTTGGGAAAGGTGAGAACCTAATGCAGCCAGTTCATGCTAAAGATTTGGGTTATGCCTATTATGATGTCTTAGTAAATAAAGATAAGACTTTTAATAAAGAATACAACTTATCTGGGAAATCCCCTATTAAATATATAGATTTAGTTAAAGCTGTCTCTGATACGTTAGGAAGAAAGAATATCATTGTAAAAGTACCTTTATGGATTTCTATCTTAGCAGCCAAAGTATATAATGCAATAGATAAAAAGGCTATTATTTCTGTTGAGCAAGTACTCAGAATGCAAGAAGATAAAGACTTCAATTATGATGAAGCAGCTAAGGACTTTGGGTATACACCTTTATCTTTCCAAAAAGGTATTAAAGGGGAAGTAGAGGAATATTTGCGTAGTAAGCAAAGAGGAAGATAACAATGAAAATTCTTGTAATCAGTCAATATTTCTATCCTGAACAATTTAGGGTCAATGATATCTGTTATGAGTTAGCAAAAGAAGGACATGAAGTAACGGTTCTCACAGGTCTTCCAAATTACCCTAGTGGGGTTATAGATAGTAAATATAGAGGTTTTAAAAATAGAACTGAAGAGATCAATGGGGTAAAAGTTATACGTTCTTGGCTTCTTGGAAGAGGAAAGGGAGTCAAAAAGTTAGCACTTAACTATATTAGTTTTGCTTTATCTTCTACACTAAAAGCTATATTTATGAAGAAAGAATTTGATCTTATTTTAGTTTATCAACTTTCACCAGTAACAATGGCTTTGCCAGGTATTTTATTAAAAAAACTTACAAAAAAACCACTTATTATATACTGTCATGACTTATGGCCGGAAAGTATAGTATCTGCTGGTATTTCATCAGAAAGTAAAATATATAGTATTTTATTAAAATTAAGCAAGTGGATTTATAAGAGTGCAGATGAAATATTCACAAGCTCTAAACTATTTGAAGAATACTTTAACCACACATTAGATATATATGATCACATTACTCACCTTCCAGTATACGCAGAAGCTTTATTTGAGAATATTCGTTCCACAAATAGAATTGATGAAACAGTAAACTTAGTCTTTGCAGGGAATATAGGTGAAATGCAAAGTGTAGAGACGATTATCTATGCTGCAAATGAGCTTAGAGAAGATCATCACATAAAGTTTCATATTGTGGGTGATGGTTCTTCTCGTGAAAAATGTGAAGAATTAGCCGATACATTACAGCTTCAAAATGTAATCTTCCACGGGCAACATCCTATTTCGGAAATGCCTAGATTTTACGAAATGGCAGATGCTTTTCTAATTACCTTAAAAGATAATAAAGTGATTTCCTATACATTGCCCAACAAAGTTCAGTCCTATATGGCAGCAGGAAAGCCAATTATAGGGGCAATAAATGGAGAAACACAAATCGTGATTGATGAAGCAAATTGTGGATTATGTGCTCCAGCAGAAGACTATAAAGAACTAGCTAATAACATAAGAAAGTTTGTAAAAGAAAAAGATAAACATTCTATTTATGGTGAAAACGCAAGAAAATACTATGACAAAAACTTCTCTAAAAAGAGATATATAGAGAGATTAAATCGTTTACTACAAAAAATAATTTAAGTGGAGATGTTTAATATGTTCAAAGATAAAACACTACTAATCACTGGAGGCACAGGCTCCTTTGGTCATGCTGTAATGAAAAGATTCTTAGATACTGAAGTAAAAGAAATTCGCATCTTCTCACGTGATGAAAAAAAACAAGATGATATGAGAAAGTTGTATAAAAACGATAAGCTTAAGTTTTACTTAGGAGATGTTAGAGACCTTGCCAGTGTAAAGAATGCCATGCATGGTGTAGACTATATTTTTCATGCAGCTGCATTAAAACAAGTTCCATCCTGTGAGTTCTTTCCTCTTGAAGCAGTAAAGACAAATGTGTTAGGTACAGATAATGTACTTACAGCTGCTATAGAATATGGTGTAAAAAAGGTAATCTGCCTTTCTACAGATAAAGCAGCTTATCCTATCAATGCAATGGGAATCTCTAAAGCGATGATGGAAAAGGTATTTGTGGCCAAATCAAGAACAGTATCTCCAGATAGAACCCTAATATGTGGAACAAGATACGGAAACGTGATGGCCTCTCGTGGGTCAGTCATACCATTATTTATTGAGCAAATTAAAAGTGGACAACCATTAACAATTACAGATCCTAATATGACAAGGTTTTTAATGAGTCTTGAAGAAGCTGTAGAGCTTGTGGTATTTGCCTTTGAAAATGCCCAAGCAGGGGATATTATGGTCCAAAAATCTCCAGCGTCTACAATTGGAGACCTTGCTCAAGCTTTGATAGAATTATTTAACGCTGATAATGAGATTAAGATAATTGGTACTCGTCATGGGGAAAAATTATATGAAACTCTACTTACAAAAGAAGAACGTGTAGTAGCTGAGGATTTTGGGGGATATTTTAGAGTACCAGCTGATCAAAGAGATCTTAATTATGATAAATACTTTATAGAAGGAGATCAGCGGTTAGTTACAGAGGTTGAATATAATTCGAATAATACAGAACGTTTAAATATAAAACAAATAAAAGAAAAACTATTAGAAATAGACTATGTTAGAAAAGAGTTAGAAAGTTGGAGTAAAGTATGAAAATACTTGTAACTGGGGCAAAGGGTTTTATAGGAAAAAATCTTATTGCCGAATTAAAAAATAGAAAATATACGGATATCCTTGAATATACTAAGGATACGAATCCATCTTTATTAGATGAGTATTGCAAAGAAGCTGATTTTGTCTTTCACCTTGCAGGTGTTAATCGACCAAAAGACCAATCAGAGTTTATGAAAGGGAATTTTGGCTTTACATCAACTTTGCTTGCTACATTAAAAGAATATAATAATAACTGCCCAATTATGATTTCATCATCTATTCAAGCAGAATTAGATAATTCTTATGGAAGAAGCAAAAAAGCAGGAGAAGATTTGCTCTTTAAATATAGTAAAGAAACAGGTGCAAAAGTGTTTGTTTATCGACTACCTAATGTTTTTGGTAAATGGTGCAGACCAAATTACAACAGTGTTATAGCAACGTTTTGCTATAATATAGCCCATGATTTACCTATTACAGTGAATGATCCAAGTGTTGTGATGAATCTTGTGTATATAGATGATGTGGTAAATGAGTTGATTAATGCTTTAAACGGCAAAGAAAATGCAGTTGGAGATTTTTGTGAAGTGCCTGTAGTGCATACCATTACTTTGGGAGAAATCGTAGATTTGATTTATTCATTTAAAAAGAGCCGTGAGGAACGTACTATTCCAGATATGTCTGACGCATTTACAAAGAAGCTTTATAGCACATATTTAAGTTATTTGCCTAAAGATCGATTCAGTTACGAACTTAAAATGAATGTGGACTATCGAGGTTCCTTTACGGAGTTTATCAAAACACCAGACAGAGGACAGGTTTCAGTAAATATATCTAAACCAGGAATAACAAAGGGAAATCACTGGCATCATACAAAAAATGAAAAATTTCTTGTAGTTAGTGGAAAGGGAGTTATTCGTTTTAGAAAAATCGATTCAGATGAAACCATCGAATATTACGTTAGTGGGGATAAACTGGAAGTTGTAGATATACCACCAGGTTATACCCATAACATTGAAAACCTAGGGGACACGGATATGGTTACAATAATGTGGGCTAATGAAGCTTTTGATCCAGAAAAGCCGGATATTTACTATTTGGAGGTATAACATATGAAGAAGTTAAAAGTTATGACAGTTGTTGGAACCAGACCAGAGATTATTAGGCTGTCAGCTGTAATCAATAAACTAGATGAAACAAAAGCAATAGAACATGTTTTAGTCCATACAGGTCAGAACTATGACTATGAATTAAATGAAGTGTTTTTCAAAGATTTGGAACTAAAAAAACCTGATTATTTTTTAAATGCAGCAACAGGTTCGCCTATGGAAACTATAGGTAATATTTTAATTAAAATAGATCCTATTTTAGACGAAGTAAAACCAGATGCTTTTTTAGTTCTAGGAGATACAAATAGCTGTCTCTGTGCCATTGCAGCAAAGAGAAGACATATTCCGATATTCCATATGGAAGCAGGAAACAGATGCTTTGACCAAAGAGTTCCTGAAGAAACCAACAGGAAGATTGTAGACCATATATCCGATATTAATATGCCTTATAGCGATATAGCAAGAGAGTATTTATTAAAAGAAGGACTTCCGGCCGATAGAATTATAAAAACTGGCAGCCCCATGTTTGAAGTAATCAATTCAAGAAAGGAAGATATTGAGAAATCAGATGTATTGGAAAGATTAGGGCTTGAAGAAGAAAAATATTTTGTAGTATCGGCTCATAGAGAAGAAAACATAAACTCAGATGAAAACTTTTTGAATTTAGTAGATAGCATAAACGCTTTAGCAGAGAAATATAAAATGCCGGTAATAGTAAGTACCCATCCAAGAACAAGAAAAATGATAGATACTAAAGATATTAAGTTTAACCCTTTAGTAAATACGATGAAACCTTTAGGTTTTAATGACTACGTCAAACTTCAAACTAAAGCGAAAGCTGTATTAAGCGACAGCGGAACAATAAGCGAAGAATCATCAATTCTTGGGTTTAAAGCCCTGAACATAAGACAAGCCCATGAAAGACCGGAAGCTATGGAAGAAGCATCGGTAATGCTGGTTGGGCTGAACAAGGAAAGGATACTTCAAGGGTTAGAGATATTAGAGACACAAGGAAAGGGCACATTAAGGCTCGTGGAGGACTATAGTATGCCTAATGTTTCGGACAAGGTGCTGAGGATTATATTGTCTTATACAGATTATGTGAATAGAGTAGTTTGGGGGAAATAATAAGGACTTCAAAAATGATTTTGTGCGAGTCTGAATACGCTAATTGGAGATATAACATATCATAAGGTTTAAAATACATTAAATTAGGATTGGTTGATAATGAAAAAGCTTATATACGTATTAATGTTCTTATCCTTTTTTCCATTTGTAAGTTTTATAAATATTGGTACTGATACTCAGCCTTATGCATTTGTGATTGCAGTAATGATAATTCTACTTAATCGCAACTATAAGATTCCAAAGCTGATAGCACCACTATTCTTAGTGTCAGCACTTTCAGTAGTTATTTTTATTATTTTTGGTAAATATGGGATGTTAGAACTTAGGAGTTTGTTCAATTATTTGAGCATAACAGTAATTTCATATGCGTCTTATCTTGGAATTAAGCGAATCGGAGGAGTAGATGAAAAATATTTTAAAATAATTATAAATATTTGGTTTATTGTTGGTTTGGTTCAAAAGTTTATTAAGAGTGATTTCTTATTATTTTTAGTAGCAGGTGGTAGGACTAGCGTTGGACGCGGTATTACTAATCTTACATCTGAACCTTCTTTCTATGGGTATATGATTATATTTGCTTTGTTGTTTGTCCTAGACTTTAAAGAGAAGAGAAATTTATACATTGTGAACTTATTAGTCCAACTTTTTCTTTTTTCGCAGTCAGCCGTATCAATGGTGTACCTTGGTATTTATGTTGGATTATTACTAGGCAAATATATTTTGAGCTTAAAAATATCTAACATAAGAAAAGTGGTAATAATTGCATTGTTATTTGTTGGTAGCCTAACAATGTATTTTAATATGTATCCAAATAGTAGAGCAACTGTATTGTTAGGATCAATCTTGTCAAATCCACAGGAAGTGTACTCAGCCGATGCAAGCGTAAGATCTAGATTTAACCATATTTACATTCCAATAACGGAGGCATTTAGGTCTTATTTAATGCCGAATGGGTATAGTAGAGCTTTAGAAGTATTTGGTTACAGAAGGATAATGAGCGGATATGGTGCTGGTATATATGAATTGGGTATAATAGGCATTATTATGGTGATAAATATCTTTTTAATAGTATATAGGGCTACTTACCATAGAAATAACAAACTAAACAGTGTTTTTTTGACCATAATAATGTTTTCGGCAATCCAACTTGCTTCACCAATTTTAGCGTTTTATATTGGATATGTACTTAATCTTAATAAAAGCAAAAAAAATAAAGTTATGATAAATAAGAAGATTTTGAGTGAAGAGTTGGGTAAAAAAAGGAATAAGTTAGGAAAATACAATTTATCAGTAAATTTGCGAATGTAATATATTCATACTTACAATATATTATACGATAAGCTAGGGGGGATTTAATGAAGGTATTACAAATTAATTCAGTATGCGGAATTGGTAGTACAGGAAGGATTGTTACTGACATTCATAATATATTAATTGAACAAGGTCATGAAAGCTATATTGCATACGGGAGAGATCTGCCTAAGAATTGTGATACTCCGATTAAGATAGGTAGTAAGTTAGATAATTATAAACACGTAGCTTTAACTAGAATATTTGATAAGCATGGATTTGGTTCGAAGAAGGCTACTCAAAAGTTTATCGAAAAAGTTAAAGAATTGGACCCAGACATCATTCATTTGCATAATATTCATGGATACTATATTAATATTGAGGTTTTATTTGATTATTTGAAGAAGGCAGATAAACCTGTTGTTTGGACACTTCACGATTGTTGGAGTTTTACAGGTCACTGCGCTTATTTTGATTATGTAGGTTGTGATAAATGGAAAACTAGTTGTTACGATTGTCCTGAGAAAAATTCATATCCAGCGAGTGTGATTATAGATAATTCAAAAGACAATTACATTAAGAAAAAGGAACTTTTCACAGGCATTAAGAATCTCACAATAGTTACACCTTCAAAATGGTTGGCTGGTCTAGTAAAGCAGTCATATTTAAGAGAATATCCTGTTGAAGTTATTAACAATGGAATTGATTTGGACGTGTTCAAACCTACTCAGAGTGATTTTAGAGAAAGATTTAATTTGGAAGATAAGTTTATTATCCTTGGTGTCGCCAGTACATGGAATCGCAGAAAGGGTTTTAAATATTTCATAGAGTTATCTAAGAAGATTAAAAATGATGAAGTTATTGTTTTAGTTGGTTTGTCAGAAAAACAAAGAAAATATTTGCCTAAAAACATCATAGGGATTACACGAACTAGCAACGTTAAAGAGCTAGCCGAGATTTATACAGCAGCAGATGTATTTTTAAACCCAACTTTAGAAGATAATTTTCCAACGACTAACTTAGAAGCATTAGCTTGTGGTACACCTGTTATCACATTTGATACAGGTGGAAGCCCTGAGAGTATAGATGAAAAGACGGGTTTTGTTATAAGAAAAGGTAACCCTAACGAATTACTAGAAAAAATACAACAGCTTAGATCTAAAGAGAAGATTTTTTTAAGAGAAGATATGTTGGAAAGAGCAAATACTCTTTATGATAAAGAAAGGAAATATAATGAGTATATAAAGCTTTATGATAGTTGCAGGGATATGACTATATATAAAGAAAGAGAGACTCAATAATTATGTTGTCATTTATATTATTTCTTTTAGCTATAATTTACTATTACTATTTTTATAAGAAAACTAAAGATCCCTTAAACCCTATAGGGTTAATGTTATTAATCTGGTGTACTACAGCATCGATTTCTTCTTTATACTTGGCACCCTTACAGCAAAAATGGAACTTTGAGATGATTTTTGTAGTAATAAGTAGTTCTGTGGCAGTATTTTTTTCTGGTTACTTAATTATACCCAAGAATAAAAAAGTACATGCGATTGAAGATTTCAATATCACAAATGGGTTTATTATTTTAACTCACTAGCGTTGCATAAATATAGTCGAAATTTTCAGTAAATATGTTTTTGTGAATTAGAGCCAAAAGGACAAAACCTAAAGAAAAGGTGATTCTGTCCATTTGGTAAATATATACATTTAAATACTG
>NZ_JBLWFI010000001.1:2096820-2110579 GCF_048898065.1 Tepidibacillus infernus | reverse complement strand
TAATGTTTTCCTTACGGTATAAAATTAAATTCTAAGAAAATATTTTAAGAATAAGAAAAATAAAAGGGGAAATTAATAAATGAAAAATGTTATTATTTTCTATGAAGTTATAAATAGAGAAATATAATCTTGTAAAATGCTTAAAAAAGAATTAGAAGCTGAAAATAATGTTAAGGCATTTATTTTTCAATTGATTTTGAACATGACAAAGCCATTAAGCTCAGTAAAAGACAGAAAATATGTACACAACCGAAGCTATATGGGGATTTTTTCTCAACAAAGAGTACTTTGAATCATATAAAAATTTATCTTTTGCAATTGGTGGATTTAACGTAAGTACTTATCTTATGCATCCATATGCTGATTTTGGATTGTTTGGAACTCTAGTGTGGACTTCGTTTATTAGCTTGATTTCTTCGACTTACTACTATTTATTTCAGAGAACAAAAAAAATGTATCATATGATAATTGTTGGAGTTTTCAATATAGTCATTTTCACTATGCACAGTAATTTCTTTTTGCGATCTTCATCAATATTAATTTGGATAATAATAGGTTTATTTGCATATAGAAAATGTTACGAAAAACAAGCTATACCACATGAAAACATAATTGTTTAGAACTATCTTAATTACGAGAGGCGAACAATATGAATATATTAATTTTAATAAATAATGCTCCAGGATATATAATATTTTTAAAAAAAATGGGAGACTTCTTTAAAAAGCAAGGACATATAGTTATTTATGCTTGTGAAAGTCATTTGCCAGAAATAAAATATACTACTCCATTATCAATTGAAGAAAAATATTATTTTACGCAACATGTGAAAAAAGCGAACAATGAAGAATTAATAGAATACGAGAAAATGACTAATTTAAGGAAATTCTATTATTCCTGTTTTGACCGTAATTTCCATTACAATGTCAATCATGATAAAGACAAAGAAATGGATTCAACAATATTAAGGTTATTAGACTATTATGGAAATATATTTAAAAAACATAATATTGATTTAGTATTATATGAAAATGTATCAAATTCTTTTGCTTATGCTGCTTATATGGTTGCTAAAAAAAATAAAAAGAAATACTTTGGTTTAATTACATCAAGAATACCCAATAGATATGAAATATGGGAAGATGAATATGGAAACATTGATAAAAGGAAAGAGAATTTTGAAGAATTAAACATAGATAGTATACCTTTAAACGATAAAGATTATATAATTAAGTATTTAGAAAGTGTACATTTAAATAAAGCAATGCCTGATTATATGATAAATAACCCCATGAATATTAAGATTAATTATTTTTACTATTACCTAAAAAAAATACATGTTTTTAATAGATACATTGAATATTATCTTAAATACCCAGAGGATGTAAAAGGAGCATATCAATCTGCTTATCCAATTAAAGCATCATATAAGTTCGTAATGAGAAACTTAAAAAGAAAGTTAAAAATCTCACTATTAAAAAAAATGTATGACTCTTTCGAATTCAGTAAAGAAAAATTTTTCTTATTACCACTGCACTATCAACCAGAGTCCTCTACTTCGGTTAACGCAATGTATTATGATAATCAATATGAATTTGTTAAAAATGTAGCGTTCTCTTTACCAATTGGAATCTCTTTATTTGTAAAAGATCATCCGAATGGAATTGGATTTGCAGATTTGGATTTTTATAAAAAGATAAAAAGACTGCCTAACGTTAAGTATATTAATCCATTATCTGACACAAAGGAACTAATAAATAACTCGAAAGGTGTTATAACATTAACAAGTACTATGGGTTATGAAGCTCTTCTGTTAGAAAAGCCAGTAATAACATTGGGTAAAGTTTTTTATAACTATCATCCATATTGCTATAATATATCCGGATATAATGAACTATATGATACTGTAAGAAAAGTTCTATCTCAAGAACATAAAGATTTTATGCAACATAACTTGAAATTTTTGTATATATATTATAATGATACTTATGAAGGAAAAGTATTTAATAAAGAATCAAATTTCAGTGATATATATAATAGTATTATAACTAAAATGGGAAAAAATATATAGATTTATAGTGTTACTGATGGCTCAGGGAATAAAAGCAAATTAAAAACTGGGGGAATTAAAAATGATACCAGCTCTATTAGGTGGAAATCCAATAAGAACAAAACCACTACCTTATGCAAAACAGTATATAGATGATGATGATTGCAAAGCCGTTAATGAGGTATTAAAAAGTGATTTTTTGACAACGGGTCCTAAGGCAAAGGAATTTGAGCAAGCCGTTGCAGATTATGTAGGAGCAAAATATGCAGTTGCATTTGCTAATGGAACTGCAGCTTTACATGGAGCTAGTTATGCAGCTGGAATTAAACCAGGAGATGAAGTGATTACAACACCAATTACCTTTGCTGCCTCTTCGAATTCTGTTCTTTATATGGGGGGCACTCCTGTTTTTGCAGATATCGATCAAGACACTTTCAATATTGATGTTAATGAAATAGCTAAGAAAATCACTAAAAAAACAAAGGCTATTATTCCAGTAGATTATACTGGACAAGCAGTCGATATTGATGCGATAAAAGATTTGGTTAAAGGAACTGATATAGTAATTATTGAAGATTCAGCCCATGCACTTGGTACGAAGTACAAAGGAAACCGGGTAGGGGGATTAGTGGACATGACTGAATTTAGCTTTCATCCGGTTAAAACAATTACAACGGGAGAAGGTGGGATTATCACCACAAACAACAAAGAGTATTATACTAAACTTATTAACTTTAGATCCCATGGCATAACAAGAGATGTCACTCAATTAGAAAATAAATTTGGCGGCGGTTGGTACTATGAGCAATTAGATTTAGGATATAATTATCGTATTACTGATTTTCAATGTGCATTAGGCATCAGTCAAATGAAGAAACTAGATTGGTTTATTTCAAGGAGAAAAGATATTGTTAGAACATATAATGAAGCATTTAAAGATTTAGAGGGTGTAATATTACAAAAAAATGCAGATTTTTCTGACACAGTAAATCATTTATATGTTTTAAAGCTTGATCTACCAAAGCTAAAAGTTGATCGAAAAGAAATATATAACGCTCTTCTTGCAGAAAATATTGGTTCTAATGTCCATTATATACCTGTTTATTGGCACCCCTATTATCAAAAATTAGGTTATAAAATGGGGCTATGTCCTAAAGCTGAAGAATTATATAATTCCATGCTGACTATCCCTCTATTCCCTGCTATGTTAGATGACGATGTTAATGATGTTATAAATGGGGTTTATAAAATTATAAACTATTATAGAAAGTAGTGATAGATGTGAAGGTAGTAGCAATAATCCAGGCTAGGATGGGATCTACCAGATTACCTGGAAAGGTAATGAAAAAAATAGTAGGGAAAACCGTTTTGGAACATGTTATAGAAAGGGTAAAAAGATCAAAAGAAATAAACGAAATAGTAATTGCTACAACGACAAAAGAAGATGATGATGTAATAGTAAAAGAAGCCGAGAGACTTAATGTAAAATATTTTAGGGGTTCAGAAGATGATGTATTATCAAGATACTATTACGCAGCAAAAGAGCATCATGCAGATATAGTTGTTAGAATCACATCAGACTGTCCTTTAATTGATCCAAATATAACAGATGGAATCATTGGATATTATAATAAACATAATTACGATATTGTTACTAATGCGGGATCAAACTTGAATCAACGGACATATCCAAGAGGTCTTGATACAGAGGTCTTTTCAATTGAACAGTTAGAAGAGGCTTTTAAAAATGCAAAGGAAGAGTATCAAAGGGAACATGTAACTCCTTACCTTTATGAAAAAAGTAATAAAATTTATTATTATAAAAATAATGATGATTACTCTAATTATCGTTGGACGTTAGATACTCCGGAAGATTTTAAATTGATTACTGAAATATATGAACATCTATATAAAGGAGAATCTAATTTCTTTCTAGAGGAGATAATAAATTTATTTAAAGAAAAACCGGAGTTAATTAAAATAAATCAAGGAATAGAGCAGAAAAAAATTAAGTAGCCCTAGCTACTAGGAGTACGGTATATGAAAGTGTATATTTTTACTGAAGGTGGTTCTAAATTTGGATATGGACATGTTGTTAGATGTTCTTCATTATACTCAGAATTAGAAAATAGAGGGATTGATGTAGAATATATAATAAATGGAAATGAAGAAGTAGTAGAAGTATTAGGTGATAAAAAACATATGGTAAGAAATTGGTTATCAACAGACTACTTATCCACAATATTAAATAATGAAGTTTATGCAATTGTAGATTCATACTTAGCAAATTTTGGTATATATGAATATATATCTAAGCATACAAAAAAATCATTATTTATTGATGATAATATGAGACTAACATATCCAAAAGGGATAGTAGTTAACCCGTCTATTTATGCTAAAGAACTTAAGTATCCTCAAATAAAAGGTGTTCATTACCTTCTAGGAAATGAATATGTAATATTGAGAGGTTCTTTTTTTGATAGCAAAAGAGAGACTCTTAAAACTGAAGTGAAAGAAATACTTGTAACTTTAGGTGGAGCAGACATAAGGAATATTACTCCTAAAATATTAGATATTTTAAATACTGAATATCCGAATGTAGTTAAAAATGTGGTTATTGGAAAAGGGTTTAAAAATATTGAAGAAATAAAAAGGATAGATGATAAAAACATTAGCTACTATTACAATGTTAATGGAATAGAAATGAAAGCTTTAATGTTGAGATCAGATATGGCAATCTCTGCTGCAGGTCAAACAATATATGAACTAATTAAAACTGAAACACCTTTTATACCGATACGAATTATTGATAATCAAGAAAATAATGTAAAGGGGTTACTAAAATATAATCTAGTAAATAGAGTATTAGATAGTGAAAGTAGTAATTTTACTAAGGAATTATCAAATGAAATAAGACTATTGATGAATTTAGAAAACAGAACAATTTTATATAATAGTATGAAGGGAATTATAGATGGTTTAGGTAGGACTAGAATAATTGACGAACTACTTATGTAGGTATGAGGTGAATATGTAAAATGAAAACATTTTTAAGAAATGTAAAAGAAAAGGATATAGCAGATATTTTTAAACTATCAAATGAATCTTATGTTAGAGAATATTCACTTAATAAAGAGACAATAGAATGGGATACTCATGTTAAATGGTTTAATAATTTGATGAATTCTGATAAAGATTTTTTTTACGTCGTAACTAACGACGAAGATAAATTTTTAGGTCAGATAAGGTTTAAGGTTAAAGATAATGAAGCTATAGTAAGTATAAGTCTAGCAAAAGAAATACAAGGAAAAGGGCTGAGTAAAATTTTATTGCTAGAAAGTATACAAAGACTTAAACAGGACTACCCTATGATAAAAAATATAACTGCAGTTGTATCAAAGTATAATATTCCATCAAAAAAACTTTTTGAAAATGCGGGGTTTCATTATATTGGTGAGAATGTGGAGTTGTTGAAATATAGCTATAAATACTGAAAAGGTGTTGATGAAAATGAGGATCGCAAATTTTGATATAGATACACAAGTTCTTATTATAGCTGAGCTATCAGCTAACCACGGACAAGATATTAATATAGCAAAGGAAACGATTAAAGCAGCAAAAGAAGTTGGTGCAGACGCTATTAAACTACAGACATATACCGCAGACACTCTAACTATTGATTGCGATAACGATTATTTTAAATTAAATAATGGAACTATTTGGGATGGAAATACATTATATAGCTTATATGAAAAGGCTTATACACCATGGGAATGGCAAAAGGAATTAAAAGATTTTGCTGAAAGTTTAGGACTGATATGTTTCTCAAGCCCTTTTGATAAAACAGCAGTAGATTTTCTAGAGGGGCTTAATGTACCAGCTTATAAAGTTGCTTCCTTTGAAATTACAGATATACCTTTAATTGAATATATCGCTTCAAAGGGAAAGCCTGTAATATTATCTACTGGCATGGCAACACTCGCAGACATAGAAGAAGCAGTAAATACATGTAGAAGAGTTGGAAATGATCAAATTATACTCTTAAAATGTACATCTTCTTACCCAGCTAAAATTGAAGATGCTAATTTAAGAACCATACCAAATTTAAAAGAGACTTTTGGAGTTGAAGTAGGGTTATCAGATCATACATTAGGCATTACTGTACCGATTGTATCAGTAGCCCTTGGAGCTAAGGTAATAGAAAAACATTTTATTCTAGATAAAAGTATAGGGGGGCCTGATGCCTCTTTTTCGCTAGATAAAGAAGAGTTTAAACAAATGGTAGATGCTGTTAGGGAAGCGGAAAAATCTATAGGCACTGTTGATTATAACTTATTTGAAAAGAAAGAAAAAAACAAGAAATTTGCTAGGTCATTATTTGTAGTCAAAGATATAAAAGCAGGGGAAATATTAAACGAAGATAATGTAAGATCAATAAGACCTGGATATGGACTGCATCCAAGATATTATCAGCAAATATTAGGAAAAAAAGCATTAAGAGATATTAAAAAGGGAACTCCTATAGATTGGAATCATTTTGAATGAAAAGAACCGCAATCCTTTTAATGCTAATAACCATAGTATCAAAAATATTTGGTTTTGCTAGAGATATTACACTTTCATATTTTTATGGAGCATCCAATATAAGTGATGCTTATTTAATATCTCTAACCATTCCAGGAGTTATATTCGGATTTATAGGTGCTGGCATATCTACTGGATACATTCCTATGTATAGCAAAATTGAAAAGCAGGAAGGTGAGCGGGAAGGGAATAGATATACTAATAATCTAGTAAATATATTACTACTAATAGCTTCAGTAATTGTTATTATCGGCTTATTATTTACTGATCAAATAGTAAAGGCATTTGCTTCAGGGTTTAAAGGAGATACCCTAGCAGTAGCAGTTCAATTGACAAGGATAAGTTTATTAGGGATATATTTTACTGGAATGATATCTATTTTTAGTGGATTTCTACAATTAAAGGGGAATTATACAATACCAGCTTTAATTGGATTTCCCATGAACTTCATTATCATTCTATCAATTTATTTAAGCTCGAATACTAACATTCTGGTACTGTCTATAGGTAGTGTAATAGCAACCGCTTCACAGTTATTACTTTTATTACCCTTTATATATAAAAAAGGATATCGTTATAAGTTTATATTCAGCATATATGATAAACATATTAAAAATATGGCCTATATTGCACTCCCTGTAATCATTGGTGTATCAGTTAATCAAATCAATGTATTAGTAGATAGAACTATAGCTTCGCAAATAGCAATAGGAGGAATCTCTGCTCTAAACTATGCGAACAGGCTTAATGGCTTTGTGCAGGGAATATTTGTATTATCTATTTCAACTGCAATGTATCCTATAATATCAAAAATGGCTGCTGAGAATAACATGTCTGGACTTAAGAAGTCAGTATCAGAAGCAGTTAACGGGATAAATTTACTAGTAATACCCGCTACTATCGGAGCAATGATTTTTGCTGAACCAGTAGTTAGATTATTATTTGGCCGAGGAGCTTTTGATGATCAAGCTATTTCCATGACTTCTTATGCTTTATTTTTCTATTCTATTGGCATGATTGGTTATGGGCATAGAGAAGTTCTTTCAAGGGCATTTTACTCTTTACAAGATACAAAAATTCCAATGATTAATGCTGCTATAGCCGTGGTTTTGAATATTGTGTTGAATATTATATTATCTGTGTATTTAGGAATAGGTGGATTAGCGTTAGCAACAAGTATATCCGCAATATTTGGTACAATATTACTATTTATCAGTCTTAGAAAGAAAATTGGTTCTTTTGGAATGAGGAAAATAACCACTTCATTTATAAAAATACTTGTGGCCTCACTATTGATGGGCGTTATTGCAAAACTATCTTATATTACTACAACTGAATTTGTTACTCAAAATCTGTCACTTATAGTATCCATCGGTATAGGTGCAATTACTTATTTTCTGATGATCTATATCATGAAGATAGAGGAAGTAGATATAATTGTTAATGCTATAAAGAGAAAGCTAAACAAAAGTACAGTATAAGATCATAGAGAGAGGAATATTTTGGTAATTGAATATGAGAAGATTAAAAAAAGGATATTTTCGGGGTGCGTTAAGTTGTAAGGTTTATAAGTCTGAACCTGAGAGGCGAGTAGAAGGCAGGAACGGGATGATGAACGTTGAGGAAGATTGGGTTGATGAAGAATGGCTTCGCATCGGGAGTGGGATGAGTGAAAGGAGCTTGTTTCAGTAAAGGAAAAAAGGGGTGGATTGAGTTGAGGAAGTACAGACCTCCATTAACAGCAGATGAGACTGCTGAATTGCACAGGTTAGCTAATTTAGATTTTTCTAATTGGTCTGAAGCTGATGTGAGGGAAGAATACATTGTCCCACTATTAAAAATATTGGGATATCGAAAAGAACTAGATTATTCTGTTTCCAGAGAAGAGTCCTATAAACTTAATCCATTATTCCTTCAGATAGGTAGAGATCGAATCAAATTAGATTACATTTGTTCTGTGAGAAAACAAAAATTTTGGATAATTGAATCTAAACCCGGTGGAATTAAGGACAATAAAGTTTTACCAGCAATAACCGAAGAAGATATAGCACAGGCACATTTTTACTCCTTACATCCTGCAATTGATGCTAAATTCTTCGTTGTAACTAATGGATGGTATCTTAATTTGTATGATAGAGATCATCTGAATCAAGATCTTAATCCCATTCTTAGTATTCTTCATACGGATTTGCCAGAAAAATTCAATCAACTTGACTCTTATCTTGGGTCAAGTCAATTGATATTTAGCCTTAAAAATAAGCTTTTAAAAGACATAGAAGTTACATTAAGTTCTGAAGTTCACTTGGATCGATTAGATGAATTTGTTGATGCTGTAAAGTCTAGTGTAAGTAAGATCAGACCTAATGTTTTAGAAAACTTTAGAGCGAATGCAAAAATTCAAGAGAAATTACGGAAACAGGCATTAGAGGAATTCCTGTACAAAGAAGACTTAGACCTCATTGTTTCATCGCTATTTATGTCCAATTTAGCAAGTGGAACATTATATAGAATTTCTCAGATAGTAGCAAAAAGGTTTATTGAATCATCTCCCTCAAGACAATACTTATTTCTAAACAAGCTGCTATTAAAAGAGCTTAGAGCTGTTACAATCCCTTATTATTTTCATGTTTTGATATTTCTTTTGGAATTAAAAAAACTAGGGATGAAAAACCTTCCTCATTTTAATACAGATATTGACGAGCAAATACTTGAATGGATTGAGATGTGCCTATTTCACTTTTGGAAACATCCCGAACTTAGATACCTGTGGGCTTTTGAAGGGCTTACAAGTAGAGCTGCTATTAGGTTAGTCTATTTATCTCACACAATTAGAAATTCTGTTAATAAAATTACTGAATCACAGTTATTTTTATTTCCTGAAGAAGAAATCGCTTGGCTAGGTCCTGCTGAAGCAAAAGTGATTATTGATTTCGTTGATCAAACCGTTCTTCAAACTTTAGAAAAAGTTGTTAGAGAATTTATGCCTGGTGGGAAAATTCGCAACACCATAATTAACCAAGAACTTTTGAAGTTGCAGGAAGTCGTTGACAAAATAGAGAAGGCTACAGAAAATGATTATTCGAAGCTTAGGCAAGAATTAGGTAGTTCATGGAGTGAGCTTAGATTTTATGACTCAATCAACCATTATTGGGATCCACTATCTAGTGGAATCTGTGATATCATAAGTTGGGAAAAAGAAATTGTCAATAAATTACCAGAACGTGTTAAAGACAGAATACTCCTGCAAGAATATCTTGGAAATGTAAATCATGCCAATAAATGCGCCGATTTAATAGATAAGAAAATAACAATTAGTTTAAATAAAGAAGATATCCGTAGTCAGTATTTTGACATAAATACGAATCCATATTCCATAAGGTTCTAATTATCATTATACCAACCGTTTTATTAGTATAAATGAAGGAGGCTGACCCAATGGATGAAACGATAAATACATATCTCGGCTTGCCACAATTTATGTGGGAAGGAATTTTTAATATTATTGTCACCTTGGGTGCCGGCCTTATCATAGCTTTTGTAACAACTTTCTATCTGAAGAAGAAAGACGAAATTACAAGGGTATCTGGTATCATACTTGAGAAGCGTTTAAACAGTGAGCAGGAAATACTGGACTATCTTGAGAGATTATCTTATCATCTGGAACTTCATAACGGAAAAGAAAAAGAGTGGTATGCGCTATTGACGAGTTTTGATTTAACCCTTCCACACGGCCTTCATCTTCAATATTCAGATGTTTTTAGCAGCGTCGATAAATTTCAGGAATTCTTCAAAGGATTTGAAGAGGTTATATCAAGAAACAAGTTATGGATGGGAAAGAAGGTAAGATTCCACCTTGCCCTCATGCAGGCTTACTTTTCTTGGATTAACGCATTGCTTTTAGGCATAGCAAGAGTGCCTTTGCCAGAAGGTAAAGAACTATCAAGGGAAGATATCGATAAACTATCAGGAGTGCTTTTGCTACAGGTTGGAATTACACTTGACCATGAAATAAATGGGTTATTGGCAGAGTTAGAAACACTTATTGTAGATTCAGTTTATAAGCTTGATTTAAAGAGACCAAAAAAAGTATGACAAGAAATGGGATGCTAAACTCGGATATGTTGAAAATTCTCAAAGAACTTGATACCCGTACACTATTAGGCATTAATCGAGAAAATACTTTGCACTAATGATGACACAGGTATATCGGTATAAAGGTGTGGATCCTGAAGAAGATGATTTAGATGAGATAATCAATGAGGTTTTTGGAGAAGAATCAGCGTTATAAGAACTGAATTAACTTCTAACAGGGTTATTATGGTTTATGAAAAAGGAAGAAAAGATGGTATTAGTAAAGACTGAAAATGATTAAATATCATATGGGAGGTTAATATGAAAGTACGCAAAGCCATTATCCCAGCTGCCGGTTTAGGAACTCGCTTCTTACCTGCCACAAAAGCACAACCCAAAGAAATGCTGCCAATCGTAGATAAACCAACACTTCAATATATCATTGAAGAAGCAGTGGAATCAGGGATAGAAGAAATTTTGATCATTACAGGTAGAAATAAGAAATCTATTGAGGATCATTTCGATAAATCGGTAGAGTTAGAACTAGAGTTAGAAACCAAAGGTAAGTTTGATCTATTAGAAGAGGTTAGGAAAATATCAGATATGGTAAATATCCACTATATTCGCCAAAAAGAACCTAAAGGCTTAGGCCATGCTATTTATTGTGCCAAAAGCTTTATTGGCAATGAACCTTTTGCGGTACTTTTGGGTGATGATATTGTCTACTCACCAGAAAAACCTTGCTTAAAGCAAATGATAGAAATCTATGATGAATACAAGACAACCATTTTAGGAGTACAAGAAGTAGCAATAGAGGATGTCAATAAATATGGGATCATTGATGGCAAACTTATAGAGGATAATGTATATAAAGTCAAAGACTTAGTAGAGAAACCTGCAATTGAAGATGCACCTACCAATATTGCTATATTGGGTAGATATATTATTAGTCCTGCTATTTTTAAAATACTAGAAACGACAAAGCCGGGGAAAAATGGAGAAATTCAATTAACCGACGCTCTCATGGAACTAGCTCAACGTGAAGCCATGTATGCCTATACATTTGAGGGGAAAAGATATGATGTTGGCGATAAACTAGGCTTTTTGGAAGCCACCGTAGAGTTTGCTTTAAGAAGAGAAGATTTAAGAGAAGAATTTTTGAATTATTTGATGAAAGTTACCGAAAGAGAAATAAATCGTACCAAAGCAGATAAAATTGCAGCCTGTTAGAATTATATTATTTACTGATTAATGGAACTACTTATATAAATAAAGTGGTTCCATTTTTTGTATCTTTTACCTACACAAATTTAACGGCATAACTTCAATTATAACCTCCTCCGGTTGATAAAGAATTATTTATGTCTTTAGTAAATATCAACGATCTTACAACATTTGATGAAAATTGTTTTGTCATAAAAATGATTGAATAATATATTTATTTTATGACAATAATATCATATACTATTGATATAAGGGAGGTGCAACTATGTTGAATTCTGAATTAGTAAGTAAAAGATTTAATGAGTTGCGAAGTAAGAGTGGATTTACCCAAAGTCAAATTGCGGAATATTTACAGGTTGATCAGAGCTACATCTCAAAATGTGAAAACAATGAACGGCAATTTAGTATCGATATCCTTGAAAAAGCAGCAAACCTTTTTGGATGTTCGATAGAGTATTTTACAAATGAAGATAGCGAGTTTTCCCCAATGCCTATTGCATTACGGGCAAAGGGTCTTACGACAGAAGATTTGGAAACAATAGCAGCCATGAACAAGATTGCATTAAATTTACGTTACATGGAAGATTTGCTCAAGGGGGAATAATGCATGAAAGAAAAAATTGAATTAAATGCAGAGGCCATAAGCTTGCGCAAACAATTTGGAGAAGATATCTACTCGCCAATAGATATCTTCTCTATCCTTCATAGTAACGAAGACTTAACGATTGTATTTTATCCAATGAGCAGTCGAGTAAGTGGTATCTGTATTAAAGAAGGAAATAATAAAATAATCGGTATTAATTCAACTTCTACGTACGGTCGCCAGCGTTTTACAATGGCCCATGAATTGTATCATTTATTTTTCCATGAGGATTTTAAAAGTATCGTATCTTCCGCAGATCTTGAGAAAAATAAAGATCCGCAGGAAGTAGAAGCAGATATGTTTGCGTCATATTTTTTAGCGCCTTATGAATCTTTAAACGATTTTATAAAAAACAAATTGGGAAAAGTAAAGCATGATCTTGAAGTAAATGATGTCGTAAAAATTGAACAGCACTATGGGTTAAGCAGACAGGCTACTTTATGGAGATTAATAAAAGATGGATATTTATCTCATGAAAAAGCAAATACAATGAAAACTGGGATCATTTCATCAGCATTGAAACTTGGCTTTGATGACAAATTGTATAGGCCAACTCCGGAAGATAAGCAATATATTACTTTAGGTAAATATATAAAATTGGCTGAAGAATTAAAAGAAAGAGACCTAATATCAAATGGGAAATACGAAGAACTATTATTAAATGGATTTAGGGGAGATATGGTATATGGATTAAATACAGTTGGAGAAGAGAGTTATGACTAGTAAGTTGTTTTTTGATACAGATTATATCTCTTCTTTTCTGTGGGTGAAAGAAGAAAACATCCTGTTTAAACTTTATCCTGGAAGAATTGTGCTCCCTAAAGAAGTTTTTATTGAATTATCAAATCCAAGTATCCCCCATATTAAGCGTAAAGTTAATGAATTATGTATAAATGGTGATGTTACGACAAAAGAGATATTGACCAATACCGAAGAATATCGTTTGTATTATGAATTAGCGATTTCACCGCCAAAAGGAGAAAAAAGAATTGGTAAAGGTGAAGCAGCGGCGATAGCTTTAGCAAAAGCATACGGTGGAATTATAGCTAGTAATAATTTAACTTCCCTCCGAAAGAAGTCTCCCACTTCTAAACGTGAAGGTGTGCCAGCACCAGTGAAAGTAGGAGATGAATTTCGGTTAGGCGTAGCCTAAAGTTGTCTTTTTTTGCTATGATATAATCAGT
>NZ_JBLWFI010000001.1:2050159-2096753 GCF_048898065.1 Tepidibacillus infernus | reverse complement strand
TAGCTGGGGCATGTTCACCACCTTTCTCCAATACAAGTTAGAGGAGCAGGGGAAAAAGCTTATTAAAATAGATAAGTGGTTTCCATCATCCAAAACTTGTTCATGTTGCGGTCAAGTAAAGGAGTCTCTATCTCTTTCTGAGCGCATATTCCATTGTGATTGTGGTTTTGTGGCAGATAGAGATTGGAACGCTTCTATCAATATCAAGCGTGAAGGATTGCGACTGTTAGTATAATCATAAATAGAGCATGGAACAGGCTCGATAGCTAAGTAAATTTCGTACCGTTAGGTGCGATTACCTTAGAAGCCCCCACCTCTAAGCGAAGTGTAGGTGGCGGGTAGTTCACGCCTGTTATGAACTTGGTTTCTGATGAGGAAGCTTTTGCCTATCCCAATGATATAGAGATGAGGCATGAAAAAGGTATCCGACTTTCAGAATATATCCCTAAGTATAAAAGGCTAAAATATAATTATGATTTTGGAGATAATTGGCAGCATTATATTGAGGTGGAAAAGGTGATCGAGAATTATGACAAAAACTATCCTGTCTGCTATGAAGGTGAGGGGAACACACCTCCTGAAGATGTAGGTGGAGAATCCGGTTACGAAGAATTTCTTGAAATTATAGCTAATAAAGATCATCCAGAGCATGACGATATGATAGTATGGGGGAAAAGTCAAGGGTATGATGAGTTCGATATTGAGAAATTGAACAGAAAAATTAAGATGTAGAGAAGAATAGGGTGATAAGTCAATTGTTTTCCCATGTTATTGATAATGTGATAAAATTTGATAAATAAATTAAATGTGGGAGTATGATAATAATGAACTTAAAGGAAAATCGGTGGCGTCAGCGATTTGAAAACTTTGAAAAAGCCTATCGTCAATTTGACTTAGCTATACAAGATTTTGATAATCTTAGCGTGCTTGAGAAAGAAGGTTTGATTCAAAGGTTTGAGTATACATTAGAATTGGCATGGAAAACACTAAAGGATTATTTAGAATCTGAAGAAGTATTAGTAACCTTTCCAAGAGAAGTAATAAAATCATCATTTCACTATGGTCTTATTCAGGATGGTGAAACATGGATGGATATGTTGGAAAAACAAAATTTATTAGCCCATACTTACGACGAAGAGCGTTTTCAATTGGCAGTAATGAAGATTAAGGATAGTTATTACGCAGCTATAACACAGGTATATCGTGACTTAGGAGCAAAAAGATGAAGTTTGGGATACCAGAGAAAAGTATGAATTTAATTATTGGAGCTTTATCAAGGTGGCCAGAGATTGAAAAAGCGTCTATTTTTGGAAGTCGTGCCATGGGTAATTACAAAAATGGATCTGATGTTGATCTAGTTATATATGGTTCTCAGTTGACGCAAGAGATAATTAACCATTTGAGTGTATTATTAAACGAAGAATTACCTTTACCCTATTATTTTGACATTATTCATTACGAAACTTTAAAACATAGGCCATTAAAGGATCATATAGACAAATATGCAAAGTGCTTTTATAGTTGTTAAAAACCATTCAGAAATGACATGAAAAAGGCCACGTTATAAAGCTTTATTCGTTGCTTAATTCCAATACTTCCCAAAAGGGGTCTACTTTTTAAATCTACAATCTTGCTCTTTGGCTAAGTAATATGATAAAATTGCACTAAATTACCCGCTTTGCGAAGTAGAAAGCGGATATTGAGGTGCAAAAATGATTAATATAGATGTTATTAAAAATGAATTTAATAAGCATGGAGGCGTACTTAAAACATCAGAACTTAATGCTATTGGGCTTTCAAGTCGTCATATTAAAAAACTTCTTGAAGAAAATGTACTTACTAAAATCAAGCAGGGATATTATGAACTATCAAATAATATTAATCCAGAGGAAGCCGTTATAGCGCGGCTATTTCCTCATGCAGTCATTTTTCTTGAAAGCGCACTAATTCATTACGGCTATACCGATCGAATACCCTCCGCTTGGCAGATAGCGGTTGATAAAGATAGCGAAAAAAGCCAGTATAAAATCGAATACCCTCTAATAGAGCCTTTTTATTTAGAACCAAAATTTTTAGATGTTGGTCTTGATACCATTCAAATTGAAGGTGTTACGGTGAAGATTTTTACCCGTGATCGGACCATATGTGATGTTCTTCGTTATGAGAACAAACTTGAGAAAGAAGTTTTTAACAATGCAATCCAACGTTATGTTAAAGATCAAAAGAAAAATATAACAAAACTGTTTGAGTACGCTGAATTGTTTAATATCAAAAATAAGGTTCAAACCTATATTGGAGTGTGGATATAATGGCTGATATCGCAGCATCAATTTTAGCTAAGTTAAAGAACAAATCAAAAGAAAAAGGTATTCAACTTCAACAATTATTGAATCTTTTTTGCCAAGAAGAGTTTATACGAAGGTTATCACAATCGAAATACAGAGATAATCTGATTCTCAAAGGCGGATTTCTTCTATATACTATCAGCGAATTTACAACTAGGCCAACAGTTGATGCAGATTATCTTTTAAAGAATCATTCAACTGATTTACATTCGATAGAAATACTAGTTGGTAAAGTTATTTCCACACCTAGCAAAAATGATTTTATTAGGTTTGAGATTCGAGGGTTAGAAGTAATTAGTGAAATAAAAGAGTACCATGATATCCGAGTTAATCTAATTGGTTTAATTGGAAATACCAAGACACCTTTTAGCATTGATTTTGGAGTCGGAGATATTATTGTTCCATCGGCAGTAAAAAGAAAACTACCGGTTGTTCTTTCTGAGTTTGAAAAGCCTGAAGTATTAACATATTCGTTAGAGTCTACTGTGGCTGAAAAATTAGATGCCATCATATCATTAATGGAAGCTACAGGTCGTATGAAGGATTTCTACGATATTTATTATCTGGCGACGACATTTGACTTTGAAGGTAGAAAATTACAAGAGGCAATTTACGAAACTCTTTCTAATCGAGGTACACCATATGAAAAAGATTCTGTTGCTATAATATCAAAATTAGTTAAGGACGATGCAATTCAAAAACGGTGGAACAACTTCTGTAAAAAAGTATTGAAGTTTGAAAAAAGTCTTGATTCTGTTATTGGCGTCATTATTGATTTTACGTTGCCGCCTTTTATGGCAATAATCAGCGAAGATGAGTTCTTTGATACATGGAGTTCTAAAGAGCGAAAATATGTTTAACCGACCCCTTTTGTTGCTTTCTCTCTATATCTAATCGGAACCAATGAATACGTGATGAGGGCAATAATCATACCAATACTATAGATTACTACATCTGACCACCGGCCATCACGAAAACCTGTTAAAGATTGATGATATTTATCACTCATCGCATAAAGAAATGAGATGAAAAAGGTCACCCATTTTTCTCCGACCAAATCAGAACTGGCCCCCATGTAATCATCCTGTTCCCCTCCTAATTCGCAATGAACTTATACATAAACCGTAATAATAAATTTTGTAGTGTAAAATTTGTCGAAATTAGCAGGAAATTTGTTTGCTATTGTAGAAAAATAAATAATTGTACTATTTTTAAGTTTATAAAATACATAATAAAGGTTTAAAGGTGGTAAAATTCATGGAAAACGTTGAAGAAATATCTTTAAGGGAATTGATTGAGATTTTGCTTCGAGGGAAGAAAACCATTGCAGTCGTTACTCTAGCAGCAATGTTTGTAAGTGCTATTATCAGCTTTTTTGTTCTCTCGCCTACATATCAAATAACAACGGCGGTTGTTGTTAAACAAATAAAAGGGACAGAAAGTAGTTCAATTATCAGTAAGATGATGAACCAAGAAGAAGTTCCAATTAATACGTTGATAAGCGCATTCGATAATGTCATTGCTGGTTCTAGAATGTTAGAACAAGTAAAGAAAATTTCACCAGAATGGAAAGGGATTCAATCTGGAGCATTAAATAACTTGATTAAAGTAGATTTAGTAAAAGATACAATGACTGTCAATCTTACAGTTAACGCTCATTCTGCAAAAGATGCAGTCGCATTAGCTAACATTGTTACAGCAAGGTTTCAACAATTTATTGAAGATCAAAACTTCGATACGTTATCAGCAAATGTAAAATCTACGAAGAGACAAGTGGAAATGGATATGGCTTTATTAAAAAATAAATTAGCTAAGATTAAAGAAGAAATGGCAAAGGTCGATAAGTCTCTTATCTATCAAAAGTCGATTGTAGATGATCCCTATCTACAGGAATTAGCAGCCCGATTAGGGAATACAAATGTGGTAAATATAAGTAAATTGACTGTTCAAAATGAGGAACCAAATCCTGCTTACATTAAGTATTTGGAAGATTATGCTGCTAACCAATTGGCTCTAAGTGATCTTGAAAGTCAACATACTGAATTAACAAAGGCAGAGGGTCAACTAAAAGAGATTGCAAAAGAAACAGGAATTAAGGCTTCTGTTGTACGAAATGTCATTGAACCTGAAAATCCAGTGAAACCAAATAAATTATTAAATGTGGCAATCGCAACTGTGTTGGGCTTTATGCTAGGAGTTTTTTGGGTTTTCTTGAAAGAATATTGGAATAGCACAAGTTCTTCAGTAGATATAAGAAAAGCAGTTGTTGTAGATACAAAAGATTAAACTTGAATCAAAGTAAAGGACGGGGAGGAATCTTGAGCTTTCGCCTGCGCTATTTATTGTTAACGTTGATTGACTCTGTAATTATTGCAGTATCTGTCATTATGGCATATTTTTTACGTTTTGATTTTAAAGTAAGGACAGAACTGTTTATCTTTATCCCATATGTAATCATCATGCATTTGGCAATTATTTTAATTGTTTTTAACTCAATGAGATTATATAAAAGGGTTTGGCAATATGCCAGTATTGGAGAACTGATTTCCATAGTAAAGGCAGTAACCATTTCGGAAGTGTTTTTCTTTTCCTTTCATAGTTTAATACAATATATGTACCCGAATGTAGTAGTCCCCCGTTCCATTTACTTATTATCTTTAATGTTAATTATTGCTGGAATAGGAGGATCTCGTTTAACTTGGCGAATCATTCGCGATGATTATCTAAAAATCCAGCCCTATCATAAAAGGGCTTTGATTATTGGTGCAGGGAATGCAGGGGCATTGATCGCTAAAGAATTAAAACATTCTCCAGATACGGAATTTTACCCTGTTGCTTTTATCGATGATAATCCTTCCAAGCTTAATTTAGAGGTACTTGGCCTACCAATTGTAGGGACAAGGGAAGATATCGTAAATGCAGTAGAAAGGTATGGTATTCAAGAAATCATCATTGCAATCCCATCTGCTCCAAAATCAGAAATTGCTGAAATCATTAATATTTGTAAGCAAACAAAAGCGAATATTAAAATATTGCCAAGAGTTTCAGATTTGGTGTCGGGGAAAATTAGTGTAAAAATGATTCGTGATGTTCATGTAGAAGATTTATTAGGGCGCGAACCAATAGAAATAGATTTATCTAGTATTGTTGGATATGTAAATGAGAAAGTCGTTTTAATCACAGGGGCAGGTGGATCAATTGGATCTGAACTATGTAGACAGATAGCTCCTTTTTCACCTAAAAGGCTATTATTACTTGGACATGGGGAAAATAGTATCTATGAAATAGAGTTAGAACTAAGAAGAAAATATCCAAATTTAGAATTAGAAACGATTATTGCCGATATTCAAGACAATCGAAGATTGAACCATGTTTTTGAGACGTACCGACCAAATGTCGTTTTTCATGCTGCAGCTCATAAACACGTTCCTCTTATGGAACGAAATCCTAGTGAAGCAGTAAAAAATAATATTTTTGGTACGAAAAATGTTGCAGAATGTGCGCATGAATATGGAGCAACTCACTTTGTAATGATATCTACAGATAAGGCGGTTAATCCCACCAGTATCATGGGCACAACCAAACGAATTGCCGAGATGATTGTTCAACATTTAAATGCTATTAGCAACACGAAATTTGTTGCCGTTCGTTTTGGCAATGTTCTTGGTAGTCGAGGTAGTGTTATTCCTATTTTTAAACAACAGATTTTACAAGGCGGCCCTGTTACCGTAACTCATCCTGAGATGGTTCGTTATTTTATGACGATTCCAGAGGCTGTACAACTTGTTATTCAAGCAGGAGCTCTTGCTCATGGCGGAGAGACATTTATCCTTGATATGGGAAAACCGGTAAAGATAGATACTTTGGCTCGAGACTTGATTAGATTATCTGGCTTTGAACCAGATAAAGATATTAAAATTAAATACACAGGGATACGTCCTGGTGAGAAACTATTTGAAGAAATATTAACAGATGAAGAAGGCACAAAGGCAACAAAACACGATCGAATTTTTGTTGGAAGACCAATAGAGTATGATAAAGATAATTTGTTTAAAATGATAGATAAATTAAAAAATATAGTATCAAGTAACAAATCTTCATCTAATGAAATTAAAAAAATATTAAAAACAATTGTCCCGACATATCATTTTAACAGTGAAACAAAGTTAAACGTAATTAATAGAAATAATTATAATTCTAATATTAAACAAGACCTTGAGATTGAGTTATCAAAACAAGAGCTGAAATTAGCAAAGATAGAATTAGCTTCTGGGTTAGAAAGTAAAGCCACTCCCTAAGGAGTGGCTTTACTTTTGAGTATGAATTTATTTTTCCCAAGTTGTATAAATGTCAACTAAAATTTGATCTATCCCTAAAGGTTGGCCTAATTTTTTAAATTCATTGACTTTACTTGGTTGTTTTAATTTATCATAAGCATAAATTGTCCAAGCAATTGCCTGTTTTTTAATGTTCTCATCTTTTTGTTTTGTTAATGGAATAAGTAAGTTTAAGCCCTCATTATATTTTCCTTCAATAATATACGTTTGTCCAACATATTGAAGCATCGTTGGAGAAGGACGAAACGTTGAGTACCGTAATGTTGGAATTTGTTGATCAAGGTATCTTCTTTTTTCCATCAACTTGTTATATAATGGTTTAATTTGATCTAGTAGCTTTTGGGAATTGTCTAATTTACCTTGTTCCTTATTGTATTGTGCATAATTAAATAAATAGACAATTTTTTGAGTATATAGAGGTTCTCTCCATGAACCATTCTTAATTCCTTTATCCAATACTTCTATTGAATCTTTTATATACCCCATCGCCCCCATCTTTTGCGATAGTTGTAATAAAAAACTTGAATCTTTACGTCTGTTATCTTTTAAGGTGATGATTTCTTTCGTAATATCATTAACTATTTTCTTGTCTTGATTATATCCACTAATAGATTGCAACACGTTTATCTTTGTCATTCGATAATCTAATTGATAGGGATTCGCTTTAATTGCTTTATCCATGATTCCTTCTGCTTCAACCAGAGTTTTACCAGTAAATTGCGTCATTAGCCTTTCAGCATAGACAAAACGCCCCAACCAGATGATACTTATGAAACTGATAATAGTTAGAACCGTAAAGAAGGAATAGGGAATTGCCTTATCTTTTAATAATTGAAGTTTTATATCAAATGGTTCAGTAATTAAAGCTAAAAGAACCATGATAATCGCTGAGAAATAGGCAAAAGACATATTAAAGTCAATAAAACTATGAGCTAATAAGAAAAGCACTGCAAAACCAAAAGTGACCATTTGATTTTTTCTATCCGTATCCATTAACTTGAAAGATCGAATGAGATCATAGAAGATACTAGCAAAAAAACCTAAAAGAAAGATAAAGCCTATGATTCCAACTTCTAAGATCGTTTGTAGGTAAAAGTTATGTGCCTGTGCTGAGGTATAAGGGTATGTTTGGTAACGCTCATAGAGTTGTCTCCAAGACCCACCACCAGCACCGAACCATAGATAATCCTTCATCATGTTTGTTGCATCATGATTAAAGAGGTTTCTTTGTACTACACTATTTGTTTCAAGATTGATAGTAGCTATTCTTTGTTGAATAGATTTAGGCAGTTTATCTAAAAAAACACCATCTTTGATCACAAAAAAAACTATCAGGATACCAATAACTAAGAGAATTGGAAATAGCCAACGTAGCTTTTTTACGTTAACTAATTTATTGTTAATTTTAGAGATCAAATAATGAGAAATAAAATAAATAGAAAAAACCACAACAGATGTAATTCCAATCAATAAAAACCCGGTTGAACTGTTTTTATCAACAATCGTTTGATTTAGTTTTTCAATAGTAAATAGTAATCCAAATCCTATTAAAAGAGAATGAATAAGGTATAGTAACTGCTCACGAAACTTGAGAATGAAGATCGGAATCACCCATATCAGAGCAAAGAATAACCATGCCCCTCTTGAATAGGTAAAGATCATCGTAATAAATAATAGAAAAGATCCAATAGAAGAGAAAGCAAATCCTTTCTTTTCAGATGTTGAACGAATAAGAAGGCTCATCAATCCAGCCGCTAAAAAGGCGCCTAATGTATTTGGATATTGAAAAACAGAAGATATACGATTTCCTAAAAATGCATCTCTAAAATCTACTAACTGATAAGCACCTAACCAACCAAAAATAGCAATCCAAATTGTTGAGAGGATAAAAGCAGCCCAAATCAGATCTTTCATCCATTTCTTTTCTTTTAGTAAATAAACCCCAATAAAAATAGAAGCGTACATTACCCAACGAAAGAATTGTTGAAAAGCGAGTAATTGATTTTCAGCACGAAAGACATTGATTCCATAAATTACAGGGATAAGCAAGAGGAACCAAACAGCAGGCAGCTGAAAAGCATTTTTAGTTTCTTTCATATTGGTGAAGATCATTAACAAAACAATAGAAATCATTCCTAATTCAATCCAATAAAAATCAACATCAAAAAATAAACCTCTTAGATAAGGGGCACCTATTATAAAGGCGAGTATACTAGCTAACCCAAGATAGTTGATCGATTTTCTAACCAATTGCACCTTTATTCACCACTCCATTACATAAATTCAATATTTTTTCTTTAGTTGAAATATACAAACTTAATCTTTTGTGGGCTATTATGATCGTACCACGTTTGTCAATTGAAGAACACCTTTTATCAGAAAAAAAGTGAGATTTGTCGCAAAATAGAAGGGTTTGGAAGAACTGTGTCGAATAAGTTAAAAGATACAAAAATACAGCAGGGAGTGGTTTGATGAGGAAGCTACGGACACTTAACGTTGTACTCGTATTTATTTTAGTCTTTGCCTTAATTCCATTTGGGGCATTTGCCAATGCAGAAGGGTTTTCTCCATTTAAAGATGTGGGGAATAAACATTGGGGACTGCAATATATTTTAAAAATGCAGCTGCGTGGTGTTGTAACAGGGTATGGGGATGGTCGCTTTCAGCCAGATAAAACGGTATCACAGTTAGAGGCTGTCGTGATGGCAGTTCGAGCAATGGGTTTAGAAGATGAGGCTAAAACTGCTAATACGACACAAATCGACAATTTAGGATTATCCTTACCAAAAGGTTGGAATGCAATTGGATATGTTGCTGTTGCTGCGCAAAAAGGTCTAATCGAAGCAGATTTATTCAACCCAAATCAAGGTGCTTCAAGAGCATGGGTGGCTCAATTGATCATTCGAATGATTGGTGCAGAAAATGAAGTAGGAAGCACTGCAACAACAAGCTTCGTAGATGATTCTTCCATTCCAAGTTATTTAAAGGGCTATGTTGCATTAGCATCAGAAAAAGGAATCATTACTGGAAGCTATAACGCAAATAGCCAACTTCAATTTAACCCGAATTCAACCGTAACAAGGGCACAATTAGCTACAATGATTGGCAGAACTGACCGTTTTATGGCAGATGTGGATGGTCAATTACCTGTAGGTACCATTCAATCAATAACCAATAATATTTATACCATTAAAACGGAAGACGGCGTTACAGGAACATACATCTTTTCAAGTAAAGCTGCTTTATATAATCCAGATGGTTCAAGCATTCAACTTGCAGATTTAAAGCAAGGTGATCAAATTCGTTTTGGAGTAGATAGCCAAGGCTATATTGTTTATCTAGAGCAGCTAGATGAAGTTATGCCAGTTAACCAGACGCAGATTACAGGAACGATTGTACAACATCTTGTGGCAGATCAATTGCTTACCATCAAAGATGAAAATGGAAAATTGAATGTTTATCGTTATGATCAAAATACAAAAGTAAAATCTAGTTCTACAGTTTCTGTAGATATTTCAAGCCTAGCTGTTGGAAATGAAGTCATACTATATTTAGACATGGAAAATAAAATCCTGACGATTGAATTAACATCTAACTTAAACCTATCCAATAATAAAGGAACGATTTATTCCCTTGATCTAGAAAATAAGATCATCATGATAGAAGATAATGGAAAATATAGAGCCTTCTCCTTATCTGACCAAGTCATTGTCGAGTATGCAGGTGTTCGCTTTCCAACGGTAAAAGACTTACAAAAAGGTGATCAAGTTGAGCTTGTCGTGGAAAATGATCAAGTTACTACGATTCGGATGATTCAACCCTATCAAAATGTAACCCTAAACGGTAAAGTTGTGGTTGTATCCACATCAGACCAAATTTTAACCCTTCGCCTAACGGATGGTTCTCTAAAAGCATATGAAATATCTGAACAAGCAGATATTCAAATTGAAGGGATTAACAATGCAACCTTAGCGGATTTAAAAGTGGATGATGAAGTCAGCTTTACTGTAGAAAACCAACGCCTTGTTTCCTTAACAGTACTCAATCGTTTCTATCTTAGCGATTTAACAGGAACGGTTAAAAGTATTGATACGGTGAATCGCTATCTAACAATTGAGAATAGTAAAGGGGAATTAAAGACATATCCCATTGATGACTATGTTGACCTAGATCTTGATTTAAGATATCCAGAGATCGAAGATATTGAAGTAGGGATGAAAGTTTCCTTGAAATTAAAAGATAATCTCATTTATGCAATCACCTTAAATAATACGGTTGAAGGTGAGTTTGTTCGGATTGATGATCAGGAAGATTTTATTACCCTTAAAAACGAACAACGTCAAACTTTAACTTATCGGTTAGATCCAGATGTAGACGTAAATATTGCCAATGAAACCAGACCTGACTTATCTGATTTAGAGGTTGGACAGGAAATAATCGTAACGATTAAACAAGAAGTCGTTACAAAAATTGACGTAAGAACTGCAGGAACCTATACCTTAACGGATATCAGTACGAGTAGAAAAAGAATTACAGTGGATATTGATGGAGATGAAGACTACTACTATTTATCTAGCTCGACCACTCTATCCATTCCAAACGTATCAAAACCAACGATCGAGGACTTAAAAGAAGGAGATACAGTACAATTAACATTTATCGGCGACGATTTGGAACGTATAGACGTTATTCCACCAACATATGGAACGATTGCTTCAATTGAAACCTACCGAGAGCAACTCATTCTAAATACCTCTGATGGACAAAAAACGATCAGTCTAAATAACTCGGTAACTGTTTATAATAGTAACGGTACTGAAATGTCGATCAATAATCTAAAGACAGATGATTATGTCAAAGTGGTTGAAGTGGGTAGTGAAATCCTGATCACACAAATGGAAAAAGTATCAGGAACACTAACAACCGTCAATGTAAATGATGGAAGAATCTATATCCAAGATACCTCAGGAATGTACAAGTCCTATCAATTAGCAAAAGATGTTCGTGTTTGGAAAGGTACTGCAACCTATCACTTAGGAGATTTACAACAGGGCCAATCCTTAACCTTGTACCTTTTGGATGATGTAGTGATTGGGATTAAAGTAAATTAAAATTCAATTATCTAGTTTAGAAGAGGCCTTATCTTGATCGATATAGATAAGGTATGATATAAAGCTAAATAAATCAGAAAGGATTGCTAATGCAGCAAAAATATTAAAATCTAGAAAATGCAAGTAGTTAGCTTATTAAGTTTAATTGAGGCAACTCAAGATGAGACTGAAACCTTTCTACACAAAAATGCAATTCCAAATGAAAAAAGAGCTTTAACTCGTACTAGCTTAGTAGTGGATGCTAGAAAACTGTGAACTAGTTTATGATTTAATTGGTTTACGAATTGTTTGTGTAGAATATGATGATATCCCATATCTAAATGATTTTTATTTAAAAAATGATTTTAAGATTCTTCAAGTAAATAGGAATCAAAAAATACTAGCATATTTAAGATTTTAGTATGTATAGAACCCATAATTTTATAGGGTTCTTTTTTTACTTTTATACGGAAAAGGCTACTCCCCAAAGAACTCTTTCACTAAATCAATAAATTTCCAAACAATTTCCGGTATAAACCTGTTCTTTACATAAGCTAAATATACTGTTCTCTCTACCGATATATCTTTTATTGATTTCACAACATTAACCGTTTTTGCATATTTAACATAATTTTCTGGAACAAGAGTGATTCCCAAATTTTTTTCGATTAAGTGGGTAGCTGTCTCAAACCTTTCTATTTCAAATTGTATGTTTGGCTTGATTCCTAATTGGCGGAAAGCATTTAAGATATCCTCACGTGATTGAAAACCTTCTTTGCAAACAATCAAATGATCTTCCGCTAATTCTGCTAAATGGATAAAAGGCTGAGATGCAAGGGAATGGGTTGGTGGTAAAAGAGCAACCAATTTTTCCATATAAATTGGAATGACATGGATCTCTTCCCGATTAAGAGGTTGATTCGTGATCGCAAGATGAATATCAAAATTAAGAAGTGCTTTTTCTACTTCCTCTAAGCTTAATATTTCCAATAGTTTGATGCGAACTTCTTTGTACTGTTCTTTCAAAGCAATCACAATCTCCGGTAACCAAAGCATAGAGCTTTCAATTAAGCCTATTTCCAATTCAGCTGGACCTGTATGCTTCATTTTCTTTACTTCTTTATTGATATGCTCATGATGGCGGATCAGCTTTTTTGCTTCTTGATAAAAAAAATCTCCTTCCCTCGTTAATTGGAAATTTCTCGTATCCCTATCAATTAACTTTAATCCAATTTCTTTTTCTAACTTTTTAATGGCATTGCTTAAAGAAGGCTGGGAGATGTGCAAATGTTCTGCAGCTTTCGTAAAACTTCTCTGTTCAACTAGCGTTACAAAGTATTTTAATTCACGAGCATCCATTCTTCTCACCTACATTTTATAGTTAATCGCTATAAATCTATTTTAAATAGGTATTTGTATCCCCATCATATCGAAAATATAATGGAATTAAAAGATCATGAAAATATAAAAAATTCTAAAAATGAAGAATATCTGGAGGTGAACTGCAATTTATCGTAATGCAAAAGAAAATCTATGGGTTGGCAGAAAGGATGGGGTAGACAAAGCTAGTTTACGTCTCCATCAAAGAGTGCAATGTTATCCAATTGATCATTTGCCATTATCAGATACAGAAAAAGAAATAGCAATTATTGGGTTCCAATGCGACGAAGGGGTGAAAAGAAACAAAGGGCGAATAGGAGCAGGCAAGGCTCCAGATGAAATCAGGAAATATTTAGCAAACTTGCCTTACCATTTAGAAGAAGATTCAAATATTATCGATGTAGGAAATGTGGTTTGTGAGGATGGAAACTTGGAAGAGTCGCAAAGGGAATTAGGTCTGTATGTAAGGGAATTGTTATATCAATCGAAATTCCCAATCATCCTCGGCGGTGGTCATGAAACCTTATTTGGACATTATCTTGGTGCTAGAGCTTTCTTAGGGGATGAGCCTTCGCTTGGAATCATTAATATTGATGCTCATTTTGATTTACGTGTTGAACCATTTGCTACTTCTGGAACAATGTTTAAGCAAATTTTAGATAAGGATCATCAAGTAGGGTATTTGGCTTTAGGGATTCAACGATTTGGAAATACCAAAAAACTATTTGAAACAGCAGAGGCCTACCATTGTACATACCTTTATGAAGAAGAGGTGGAAAAGATTGAACAAACCATTCAAGTGATTGATCGATTTTCTCAAACATATGATTATATGATCCTCACTTTGTGTTTTGATGCGATCCATTTAAATGCAGCTCCAGGTGTAAGTGCCCCATCTCCATTTGGGTTAGAACCAAAAACGGTGCGAAAATTGTTGCGGTATATTGCCAAAAAGGAAAACCTGCTTAGTTTTGATCTTTCAGAAGTTAATCCACAATTAGATGAAAACGGAAAAACAGCACGGTTAGCTGCTTATTTGCTAGCTGAATTGATGATGAGTATGTCTGATTATAAATTGTAAGAGTTTTATTTTTTGAAAGGAGTGGTTGGTGTGTCATTAGAGAAGGTTGAACAATATAGAGGGAACATATTGCATACAAAAGGATGGATCCAAGAAGCTGCCTTAAGAATGCTAAATAACAATTTAAATCCAGAAGTAGCCGAAAAGCCAGCAGAATTAATTGTTTATGGTGGAATTGGCAAAGCCGCACGCAATTGGGAGGCTTACGAAGCAATTGTGAGGGAATTAAAACAGTTAGAAAATGACGAAACCTTACTTATTCAATCTGGGAAACCAGTAGCTGTTTTCCGCACTCATCAAGATGCGCCAAGGGTTTTGATCGCGAACTCCAATTTAGTACCTGCATGGGCCAATTGGGAACATTTTAACAAATTGGAGAAAAAGGGATTAATCATGTATGGGCAAATGACCGCTGGGAGCTGGATTTATATAGGAAGTCAAGGAATTGTACAAGGAACTTATGAAACTTTTGCTGAACTTGCTCGCCAACATTTTAAAGGGACTTTACAAGGAAAGATCATCCTTACAGCAGGTCTTGGGGGAATGGGCGGAGCACAGCCATTAGCGGTTACAATGAATAAAGGGATCTGTATTGCAGTTGAAGTTGATCCTGAACGAATGGAAAGGCGTATTAAAACGAAATATTTGGATACATCCACAGATGATTTGGATAAAGCAATTGAAATGGCAAGACAAGCTGCAAAGGAAGGAACCCCTCTTTCGATTGGCCTACTAGGAAATGCCGCGGAAGTATTGCCGCAAATGTTGGAAAAAGGGTTTATCCCTGATGTATTAACCGATCAAACCTCAGCCCACGATCCGCTAAATGGCTATATCCCTGCAAACTTCACTTTAGCTGAAGCATCTGAACTAAGGAAAAACGACAAAGAAAAATATGTTGAATTAGCGAAGAAAAGTATTGCTGAACATGTTAAAGCAATGTTAGAAATGCAGAAAAAAGGTGCGATTACCTTCGATTATGGCAACAATATCCGTCAAGTGGCAAAGGATCAAGGAGTTGAACAAGCCTTTGATTTCCCTGGGTTTGTACCTGCTTATATTCGCCCGCAATTTTGTGAAGGAAAAGGACCATTTCGCTGGGTAGCATTATCCGGGGATCCAGAAGACATTTATAAAACAGATGAAGTGATTTTAAGGGAATTTAGTTATAATGAACCATTATGTAATTGGATTCGGATGGCACGTGAAAAAATTAGTTTCCAAGGGTATCCTGCACGAATTTGTTGGCTTGGTTATGGAGAACGAGCCAGATTTGGCAAATTGATCAATGATATGGTTGCAAGTGGAGAGCTAAAAGCACCGATTGTGATAGGCAGAGATCACTTAGACTCAGGATCTGTGGCTTCACCCAACCGCGAAACTGAGGCAATGAAAGACGACAGTGATGCAGTGGCGGATTGGCCTATATTAAACGCGCTTATTAATAGTGTGGCAGGTGCAAGTTGGGTTAGTGTTCATCATGGTGGTGGTGTTGGGATGGGTTACTCCATCCATGCAGGAATGGTTGTTGTTGCTGATGGAACTAAGGAAGCAGAAAAACGCCTAGAAAGAGTACTTACAACTGATCCTGGGATGGGAGTCGTTCGACACGTTGACGCCGGGTATGAGTTAGCAATCAAAACGGCAAAAGAAAATGGGATTCATATTCCAATGCTGAATGACTAGAGGGTTATAAAATGTTATACATTAAAAAAGCAGCACAGTTAATTACATTGCAAGGTCATTCAGATACACCAGCGATAAAAGAGCAAATGAAGAATCTTTATGTAATCGAAAATGGGAGCGTTTTGGTTCAAGAAAATAAAATTTTAGCGGTAGGCAAGGACGAAGATATACGACAACAATTTCACGAGGTAATAGATAAGGCTGAAGTGATTAAAGCGGAAAATAAAATCGTTACACCTGGACTTATCGATCCGCATACCCATCTCGTCTATGCTGGTTCAAGGGAAAAAGAGTATGTGATGAGACTTCAAGGAAAAACCTATATGGATATTATGAATGAGGGAGGAGGGATTCATGCTACTACACGCGCAACACAAGAGTCTAGCTTCGAACAGCTTTATATGGAAACAGCAAAGCGGTTAGATGTATTTTTATTGAACGGAGTTACAACAGTCGAAATAAAGAGTGGATACGGTTTAAGTCTTGAGCACGAATTAAAACAATTAAAAGTTGCAAAGCAATTAAATGAAGATCATGCAGTCGATATTGTCTCCACATTTATGGGTGCTCATGCTGTATCACCTATGTTTAAAACAAATCCGGATCTTTTTGTAGATCAAATCATTCAGGAGATGATTCCTGCCGTAGCTGAAAGTCGAATAGCAGAATTTAATGATGTTTTTTGTGAGAAAGGTGTTTTTACACCTGAACAATCCCGCCGCATTCTTGAGGCTGGAAAACAGTTTGGTTTAATCCCCAAAATACATGCTGATGAAATTGAACCATATGGAGGGGCTGAACTTGCGGTAGAGGTTGGAGCGATTTCAGCAGATCATCTATTAAACGCGTCTGAAAGAGGAATCAAAATGATGGCTGAAAAGGGAGTAATAGGAGTACTTCTTCCAGGAACGGCATTTTTCCTAATGGCCAAGTTTGCTCCAGCAAGAAAGATGATTGATAGTGGCATTCCAATTGCCTTATCTACCGACGCGAACCCGGGCTCTTCTCCTACATTTTCACTTCAATTTATAATGAATTTGGGATGTCTACAAATGGGGATGACACCTGAGGAAACAATTACGGCTACAACGATTAATGCCGCCTATGCCATCGGACGTGCTAAAGAAATTGGTAGCCTAGAGCCAGGGAAGAAAGCAGACATCGCTATTTTTAATGTACCGAATTATTTATTTCTTTCCTATCAGTATGGAATGAATCATATTGATACAGTGATCAAAAGTGGAGTTTTAGTTGTAAAAGAAGGGAAAATAGTTATTTAAACATACTCTTTAAGCCTTATAACCCCTAGTAAAAATTTTGCTAGGGGAAGTTTCAAAAAATAATAGTCTGAATATTTAAAATTTTAGAGAAGAGGTGTGTCTATGAGTAAGATTGAAACGGTTAATCCTGAAATAAAACAAATCAGGACAAATAATAGTAAAAACATTGCAAAATTTAGTGTTTATAGTTTAATTGGGATTTTTATGTTCTTTATTCCAATTACGATCAATGGCAAATCTTCCATTATGCTTGATCATCTCGTTACTTTTGTTCGTGATCTTGTTCCTAATCTGGTACCTTATTATTTGTTAATCATAATTGCATCGGGTGCTATTTATCCATTTGTAAAAGGAACTTGGAAAAAGGATAAGGTAAATATTGTATTATCCTTTTTTAAAATCCTAGGTTTAATTATAGCATTTATGATTAATTTTCAATTTGGCCCTGCTTGGCTTTTTACACCAGATATGGGACCATTCCTATTTAATAGTTTGGTCACTCCAGTAGGTATATTGGTTCCGATTGGAGCAGTTTTCCTAGCTATGCTCGTTAGTTACGGGTTATTAGAATTTATAGGTGTTCTCATGCAACCTATTATGCGACCTGTATGGAAAACACCAGGAAGATCTGCGATTGATGCTGTTGCCTCATTTGTCGGAAGCTATTCAATTGGACTGTTAATTACGAACAGGGTATTTAAAGAAGGGAAATACACAATTAAAGAAGCTGCAATAATCGCAACTGGTTTTTCGACTGTTTCGGCAACATTTATGGTTGTTGTAGCCAAAACACTTGGATTAATGGACATTTGGAATATTTATTTCTGGGTTACACTTATTGTAACGTTTTTAGTAACAGTCATTACAGTTCGTTTATGGCCGTTAAGTAAAATGAGTGATGGTTATTATAACGATATTGATGGTCAGCCAGAAGAAAAATTTCAAAAGGATCGCTTAAAAGTAGCTTGGAAGGAAGCAATGAATGTGGCCGAACAAGCACCTAATCTATTATTAAATATTTGGATGAACTTAAAAGACGGATTAGTGATGACAATGGCAATCCTTCCTTCAATCATGTCCATAGGTTTATTAGGATTAGTACTCGCAGAATATACTCCGGTATTTGATATTCTTGGCTATATTTTTTATCCTTTTACATGGCTTGTTCGTTTGCCTGAACCATTTTTAGCTGCTAAAGCAGCTTCAATGGAAATTGCAGAAATGTTTTTACCTGCTTTATTAGTTACAGAAGCAACATTAATAACGAAATTTGTTATTGGTGTGGTTAGTGTTTCAGCTATTATCTTTTTTTCAGCCGTCGTGCCGGTTATTTTGTCGACCGATATCCCCATCAGCATTCTTAAGTTATTAGTAATCTGGATAGAAAGAACGATTCTAACGATTGTTATTACAGCACCGATTGCATATTTACTGCTATAATGACTTGGTCAAGTATTATTGTATTTATGCAGTTATTGTGAGTTAACTAATAAGTTAAGTCCTCCTTGGATTATGTTATTCCTAGGAGGTTTTTTAAGTTTAGATTTATGTTTATTAAAGGAAATTTCCATTCGATAAAGTTATGTTTGCTGTTATATTCGAATAATATTGACTAAAAAAGGTGGTAATATTTATAATATTATTATTCGATAAGTAAATATGAAAGGTGTGTATCGAATGAATGCGGTTTATAAACAATTACCATCCTTGATTCGGGCTTCTTTAGAAGGAGATATAAGAACTGTTGAAATGTCTGCTCTTTCAATAATTAGAAAAATAAAAGAGGATGACCCAAAATTATCGATGGAATTAGCAGAAATTATTTCTACATATAGCGCTGGGGCGCCGCTCACTAGGTCAATAGGTATTACACCTCCCCCGGTTGACAATGAATCTTTTATGTCATTAGTAAATGTTAACGACTCAACAACATTTGATGAAATTGTTGTTTTAGATAACCATGTAGAACGATTAATTAAACAATTTTTAGCGGAAAGAAAACAAATTTCAAAATTAATAGCTAATGATTTAAAACCACCTAATAGTATTTTGTTTTATGGACCACCAGGAGTTGGGAAAACTTTATTATCCAAGTTTATAGCCCATAGTTTATCATTGCCTTTAATAACGTTAGATTTATCGTCTGCAATATCAAGCTATTTAGGTAAAACCGGGCAGAACCTGAAGAAAGTTCTAGATTATGGGAAAAACAATCCATCGGTACTTCTCCTTGATGAATTCGATGCAGTGGCAAAAAGAAGAGATGATCCAACTGACTTAGGGGAATTAAAAAGAATTGTTAATGTGCTACTAAAGGAATTAGAAGAATGGCCAACTCATTCAATTATAATTGGGGCAACCAATCATCATGAATTCTTGGATAAGGCAATTTGGAGAAGATTTGATTTAAAAATTGAAATACCATTACCAGGTGAAGAACAAAGATTTAAGTTATGGAAATTAAATATGAACAAAGGAACTATAGAAATTCAAGATATAATTATAAAAGCGATAGCTAAAGCGTTTAATCATGTTAGTCCGTCGGATATTAAACAAATCAGTCAATATGTACTTCGTCAAACTATCATTAATGGTTCCGATCCCATAAAGGTACTAATTGAAAAATTAAGAGAAGTGAATAATGATGACCGTTCAAACTTTAATAAAATTTTAATTTTTGCATTAAAGGAAATTTATGAAGGGAAAATATCCCAAGCGAAGATTGCTAATTTATTAGGTATTAGTGTTTCAACAGTGAATCATCATCTAAAGTCAAGTATTAAATAAAGTGTTAAGGGGGGAGAATGTTATGTCTGACAGGTCAAAACAGGATTATATGCCGATAATAGGCAATGGTGAAAAGATGATTGAACCTATTCAGAAATCATATGGGGGAGGAGAAACGGTATATCCAAGAAGTTACAATGAAGCAAAAAATAGAGTTAAAAAACAAGTAGAAGAGGTAAAGTTGCGAATAGAAAAAATTCCAGAAGAAAAAAGAATGAAAGAAGTTGTTATTACTTTAAGGCTAAATGAAAAGTTTCTTGCAAAATCATATACACCTGAAACCCTATTTAGACAAACTCAATTGCAAAATATCGGATCAAGAAGATGGGTATTTCAAAAAGACGATGAATTGAAGTATAGTAAAATGCACTTTGTTAAAATTGATCAAGAGGGTTTATCTTCATTTGATAAAATTCTTTCATCTGACGAGGCTTTGTTGTCGGATAGTTTTAAAAATGATATAAGGAAAATTGAAGAATTTTCCTTATTGGATGTTAGCGAAGTAATTCAGGGCTTTGATGATGATTGGAGGGAAGGGGCCGTTGAATTTGTACTCCACCCATATAATGAAGAAAATGATGTAATGGTTGGGAAATTTAAGGAAAACCTGTTAAACCAAGGGGTACAAGAGAACACAATAAAAATAAGGGAGTATGATGATGGGCCGACGTTTGTTAGCGCAGTGGTGGATATTAAAGTTATAAAAAATATTGCTGATTTTAATCCTTTGAGAACTGTTCATCCTTTAAGATTAAATTTTTTCCCTTCTCTAAGAGGTTCAACGAATGATACCAATTTATTATTACCCCCTATAGGAAAAGCGATTTCCCAAATAAAATTGGGGATTTTCGATGGTGGGATTAATTCGTCGCATCCTTTTTTAACAAAATATAGTAAAGAGAATAAATCTGTAAATACTGTCGCAATTAAAGAAGGTATAGAACATGGTACAGCTGTAGCTGGTGTAGCCCTATATGGAGATTTAAATCAATATGAGGCAAATAACCGGATTGAAGATCCAGTTGTTTTTGTGGAAAGTTTTCGCGTATTACCATTGAGTGACCCAACAGATTTAGATCTATATGAAGCTATTGATTTAATTGAAGAAGTAGTCCCGACTAGACATGATATTGATGTTTATAATTTATCATTTGGTCCTGTTGGTCCAATATTCGATGATGAAATTTCTAGATTTACATATTCATTAGATACATTGGCATGGAACTATCGGAAACTTTTTGTGGTTGCAGTTGGAAATGATGGAGAAAGACCTTCGCCTTATAATAGAATACAATCCCCTGCAGACCTAGTTAATGGACTTGGAGTAGGTGCTTATACTTATGATTACGAGTCTACAAATTGGAAAAGAGCAAGTTATAGCTGCGTAGGTGGGGGTAGAGAAGGGTGCAAGGTAAAACCTGATCTTTGTGCGTTTGGTGGAGATAGTCGATTCCCTATTCATTTATTAAATTTTGCAGATGATAAAACAAAACTACTTTCAGCTGGTACGAGCTTTTCAGCTCCGATAATTGCAAGTAAAGCAGCAGAAATAATAGGAAGATGTAATCGTTTCACTCCATTAGTTGCTAGAGCGCTATTAATACATTCTGCTAAAAACCCAAATCTAGTAGATGAACAAATTGGTTATGGAATAATTGATCAAAGCGTAGACGATATCCTAAGGTGCGATCGAAATCGCGTACACATTATCTATTCTAATTCGATGAACCCTACTGGTTTAGCAAAACTTCCAATACCATTACCTTTAAATATATCTATTTCATCAGATGTACATTTTTCTTGGACAATTGTAACTTTATCAAAAGTAAACCCATTACATATTGAAGATTATACAGAATCGGCAATAGAGGATACTTTCTATCCACATAGTAAGAAATATAAATTTACAAAAGGCAATAAGAGTAAAATCCTAAATATTGATCTGGATAAAATTAAAATTCAAGAGCTGTTAAATGAAGGGTATAAAAAAAGTAGTTTACCAGCTACTAATTCACCTGAACGTTATCAAACTGAGCTTGCAAGAAGAAATGACTTAAAATGGGATACTGTCGTCAAAAAATGGAAACGTATGAAAGTTAACTCCTTAGAGAGACCATTTTTAGTATTACATGGAATGGGTAGGAATGGTAGTAGTAATAGAATTGATTATGCAGTTGTGGTAACCATCAATATTCCTAAATACGCTGGTAATTTATATGAAGACATCTTAAATGAGTTTAGAATTTTGGAACCAATTGAAATTAAAAATAGAAATGAAGTAATGGTTCCAGTGAAATAATTATTCGAAGATGCCTGCGTTGCCGAAGCTAGAGCATGAAACAAAAATAACGTGAGCATTTTTAAATCCATTTTGATATTCTCCTTTCACCTTTAGTTGAAACAACCAATAGCTTACTAATGCAATAACGAACCCTATACTGTCAATCGCCACATCTGACTAGTGCCCAACACGAAATTCAGTTAACGATTGGTGGTATTCATCGCTCATGGCATAAAGAAATAAGACCATGAACATGGAAAGAACCTTATCTATTTTTTATAAGATAGGGTTCTTTCTTTAAACAGGTGGTTTTTTAAAAAAATAAATTGTTGTTGAGATCAAATCGATTAAAAAAGTATAATATTATCTAAAGAATTGTTTTTACACAGAAAATTAAAGGGGGTTTGTATAATGACAATTAATAATGATGAATTAGTTAAATTGATCCGAAACCTTCCTGAATCTGCTAAAAAATCAGCTTATGATTACCTGAAATTTCTGTCCCTAACTCATAAATGTCCAGATTGAGATGAAATATTAGAAATGGAACCAGAAGAAATCGATTTAAGTGAAGAAGAAGAACGCCAACTAAAGAATAACTCAGAATTTGTGTCGTGGGAGGAGTATATATTCTGACAATTGACAATCGTGGTGATGTATATAAATAATCACTAAGAAAAAAGACCTGCAGGTAGTAGGTCTTTTTTGCTTTTATTTTGCCATTTTTTTATTTCCGTGTGGTCTGTTTGACTCTTACAATATGGCAACATTTATGGGATATATTTTCATACCCCTAAGACATTTATCCTAAAATGTTATATTATTTAATCAGAATTCACTAGCGTTGCATAAATATAGTCAAAATTTTCAGTAAAAAAGAAAAGGTGATTCTGTCCATTTGGTAAATATATACATTTAAATACTGGAGTGACAGGAATCATGCTTTTATTTATGTGCTAGATCGTTCGTCAAACCGACGTAACCAAATATATGCTGGCTTACAAATCGCAGCCTTTAACCAGCGAGTGATTTGAAGTAAAGATTTCTTACTCTTCATCTCAAGTTGCACGAGAACATTTAAGCAATAAGTAATTAGTGCTAAGTAGATTTGATTTTGTATTGCCGTTTCACTCATTCCATAAAAATGTTTGATCTCAACATGCTGCTTGAGCCATTAAAAGAATAGTTCAATTGTCCAGCGTGATCGGTAAATTTCACTGATTTCTTCGGCGCTCAAATCAAATCGGTTCGTGATTAACCGAAGGTTATTCCCCTTTGTATCGATCACCTCAAGAAGGCGAAAGATATTTTCTGCCCGTTTTTGTGGTGTCCCGATGTAGACCATTTTATCAGCTAAAACCTTGCTACCTTCGGGAAGAGTAAAACGTTCGATTTCTCGTATGACGGCATTTTTCTTTAGCCTTGATACAAAGAAGTAACCATCATCTGTCATTCGATTAAAACGTTCATAGTCAACATACCCGCGGTCAAACACATTAAGTAGTGCATCACTCATGGCTTGTAAACTCTCGGTTTCATGCAGCTGAGCAAAAAGCAGAAGTTTAATAAAAGCCTCTGTTGTAAGTTTCTTGATGTAGTAATCTTGTTTACCATTTTCAACATGTTCAAAAATTTTTTTAAAATTTATGGGTGAAACCCATTTACCAAATGACGAAATTAGTGTATTCTTGTCCATAACATGAATTCCTTTACTATTGGATTTGGACAGGAATCACCTGTACTTCCATTGTAAAGGATTTTTTTGTTGTATGGACATATAATTTTTGAAGATTGCTATTATTTTGAATCATCAGATTTAATTAATGCAACGCTAGTGATCAGAATTATTAAATAAAATGGAGACATATAGGACACATGTCCTATCCCTCCATCGTACATATCTTTTAAAATTAAGGAGAAAGATGAATTTGGAAAAGATTATCAAATTAATTGAAGAAAATAAACATTTATATGAAATTTTGAAAAACTGTCCTTTTCGAATTTTAAAACAGATGGATGTTTATCACTTTCAACAAGGAGATGTTGTGATCAATCAAGGTGAGGTGATTGATCGATTTTATATCATTGTTGAAGGAACTGCTAACATTTATGTAATGTCCGAAAATGGAAGAGTCTATTCTCAAGCCATTTATCAAAGTGGAGACTTTATCGGTGAAATAGAAATTTTTGACCGATATCCTTCTGTCTCAAACGTAAAAGCTCTATCGAACCTTACTTTAATTGGAATTAAGGTTGAAGATTTCCTTGAGTGGCTGAATATCGATAACCATATGAGCTATTATTTTAATCGTAGTCTTGCAAAATATTTATATAACCTAGCTACAAAGTCGGGTGTAGATAGTTTATATCCACTAAAATATCGCTTGTGCAATCTTTTATTAAAGGAATTGGAACCCAACCGTAAAAACAAACAGATCATCCGTATCAGCAAAAATCAGATAAGCGAACAACTTGCGGTCACCTTAAGAAGCGTAAATCGTATATTGCGTGAGTTAAGAGAAAAAAAGATTATCCAATTCATAAACGATGGGATTAAGATTCTCGATATTGATCGTCTAAAGCAAGAAAGGGAAAATAGTATGTTGGAATAAGAAGGGAGAAATAACATGTCCACTGAGTTACAACCACATATTCAGTTAACAAGTGAAATAAAAGCAAAATACGCATTACTTCCAGGAGACCCGAAAAGAGTGGATAAGGTTAAACAACATCTACAACATGTTCAAGATTTAGCTTACAATCGAGAGTATAAGAGTATTTTAGGCTACTATAAGGATATTCCCATCCTAGTGGTGTCCACAGGAATTGGTGGGCCTTCAACAGGCATTGCCATTGAAGAACTAGCGAATATTGGGGTAAGCACACTCATACGAATTGGGAGTAGTGGTGCATTACAAGATTATATTAATCTAGGTGATTTAATTATTGCTACAGGATCCGTTCGCGATGAGGGAACTTCGAAAGCTTATATTGAATCTATTTTTCCAGCCATAGCTAACCATCATCTAGTAGCTGCATTAAGGCAAGTGGCAGAAATCCAAAATATTCCGTACCATATGGGGATTATACGAAGCCATGATAGTTTTTATACAGACCAAGAGGACAATATTGATGAATACTGGTCTAGAAGAGGACTATTAGGATCTGATATGGAAACGTCTACATTATTTGTCTTAGGAGCATTGCGAGGAATACAAACCGCCTCTGTATTAAATGTTGTCGTCCCGTCAAAAGGGAATCTACAAACAGGCATTAACAACCTTGTTGAGGGAGAAAAGCTATCTGCACAAGGGGAACAAAATCAAATCAAGGTGGCCTTGGAGGCAATTGCTTCCATTCACAATAAATCTAAATAAAGAGGAGGATTAAGCTATGGGTAAAAACAGTATGTGGACAATAAAGCTTTCAACTGCTGCGATTGCGCTGATCCCAGCAGCAATAGGGATCAACTATTTAGGGAAATTATTTGCAGGTTTGTTAAAACTACCATTATGGCTAGACTCAATTGGTACCATCTTAGCAAGTATGTTAGCAGGGCCAATTATTGGAGCTTTATCTGGAATCATTAATAATATTATATTTGGTATAACGGTCGACCCTATTTCAACCGTATATGCAGTCACAAGCGGTGCAATCGGTTTAGTTGTTGGGATCATGGCTTACAAAGGGTGGCTTAAAAACTTAAAGTCTGTAACTATGATGGGTTTAGTCGTTGGTTTAGTTGCTGCAGTCGTTTCCACTCCATTGAATATTATCTTCTGGGGAGGCCAAACAGGTAACGTATGGGGAGATGCATTTTATGCGTTTCTCGTATCCTATGATCTCCCAATGTGGCTAGCATCCTTTGGCGACAGCGTAGTCGTTGATGTACCAGATAAGGTTGCAACTGTTATTATTAGTTATTTTATTTTCAAAGGCTTACCAAAGAATTTTAATACAATTTTTCGAGGCAGTGAGAAAATCGAAGAACTATAAAAGGATGATATAGATGAGCTCGATGACCCTGTACGTAGAAAAAGATTCAGTCATACACAAAGTAGCTCCGCTTACGAAAGTCCTGTATGTGATGGTGAGTATCGCCATCACATACATTATTCCAGAACTTGAATTTGTTCTATCCGTTGCGATGACAAGTTTACTTATTCTTATCTTAGGAAAAGTGTTTCGAAAAATTTTGCCGGCCTTAGGACTTAGTATGATCTTAATTATCTCAATTATCGTTGTCCAAGGTTTTTTCCATCCTGAAAACCAAACCGTTCTATTTTCAATCGGTGCTGTAACCTTTTTTAAGGAAGGATTAAGCATTGCAGCACTCATCACGTTACGTGTGATGAATATGATTATGTCATTTGGGATCTTAATTCTGACAACCAAGCATGATGAAATGGTAGAAGACATGATCAAAAAGGGACTCTCTCCTAAAATCGGGTATGTCTTTTTATCTGTTTTACAACTGATCCCCCAAATGCGTGGAACAATGGAAAAAATAACCGATGCCCAACGTTCAAGAGGAATGGAAACAGAAGGGAATCTACTCGTGCGTATGAAAGCATTTTTCCCGCTTATTGGACCCGTTGTACTCAATTCCTTAAACAGTACGCGTGAACGGGCCATAGCACTTGAAGTGAGAGGCTTTAATACAGGAATCAAAAAGACCTTTTTAAACGAAACGAAAAAGTATAGTTATCAAAAAACAATTCAGGTTATATTATGGACAGCTCTTATCGCTGCTATCGTTTGGAGGATCTTATCATGAGCATCATTCAAGTAGAAGGATTAAAATATAAATATCCTGACACCGATCACCTTGCATTGGATGATATCACTTTTCAAGTCAAACAGGGAGAATTTATTGGTTTAATTGGCAGAAATACAGCAGGGAAATCATCTCTTTGCTTTGCACTTTCTGGCCTTGTTCCTCACTTTTTTAAAGGGGCATACGGGGGAAATGTTATCGTAAATGGACTAGAAGTCAAGCTGCATGAAGTAGGAGAAATTGCTGCTCATGTAGGACTTGTGTTTGAAAATCCTTTTTCTCAAATGACGGGATCAAAATATACCGTTTTTGAAGAAATCGCTTTTGGATTGGAAAATATAGGAATAGAAAGAGATGTTATCTTAGATAGAATTGAGGAAAGTCTTGAATTACTGGATATTTCCGCTATTAAAGACAAAAATCCTTTTGATCTATCTGGAGGACAAATGCAAAGAGTAGCTATTGCCAGTGTCATTGCGATGAAACCAAACATTCTCATTCTCGATGAACCGACATCACAATTAGATCCACAAGGGTCTGATGAAGTGTTTAAAGTGGTGGAAAACCTTACGAAAGAAGGAATTACCATCATTATGGCAGAGCATAAGATTGAGAAGATGGCACAATATGCAGATCGAATTTTATTGATGAATGATGGAAAATTAATCGATTTTGATATTCCAGCTAAGGTGTTCTCCCGTGATGATTTAGAGGCCCATGGAATCGTCGCCCCAGCTGTTACTAGGATTAGTAGGGCTCTAGGGATTAAAAATAAACAAACAGGTCATTATCCCATTACGATTCAAGAACTCTATCATGAAATTGGTGATAAACTATGAAATCACTAGAAATTAAGAATCTTCATTTTTCCTATACACCTGAAAATGAGGTTTTAAAAGGAATCAATTTACATCTAGGTAGCGAACCTACAGCAATCATTGGACAAAATGGTGCTGGAAAGTCTACTTTTGTAAAATTGCTCAAAGGCTTATTAAAACCTACAGAAGGTGAAATCATTTTTGACGGGAGAAATACGAAGGACTATACAGTGGCTAGTCTTGCAAAACATATCGGTTTAGTATTCCAAAATCCAAATGATCAAATTTTTAAGAACACGGTCATTAGTGAAGTGATGTTTGGCCCCTTAAATATTGGACAGGATGAACTGCAAGCAAAAAATAATGCTTTTCAAGCCCTTAAAAAGGTTCATCTAGAACAATACATAGAAACGAATCCTTATGATTTAAGCTTATCTGAGAGAAAAATGATTACCATTGCATCCATACTCGCAATGGACACGGATGTAGTCATATTCGATGAACCCACTATGGGGCAAGATCATGCAGGAAAACAAATATTAAAAAAAATCATTCGAGAACTTCATGAGCAAGGAAAGATCGTCCTATGTATTCTTCATGACATGGATTTTGCCGCGGAAATTTTTGAACGGATCATTGTCTTCAACCAAGGAAACGTACTCATGGATGGATCAAGTAAAGATATTTTTGCCCAAAAAGAAAAACTCCAAAAAGCACACTTAGAACAACCATCTGTTACTCAAATTGCCCATGAACTCGGGTTAGAAGGAAGCTATATCACTGACGAGGAAGTGATTAGTGTGCTGAAAGAACGGATAGGGAAAAAAGAGACTGGAGGGTCAGACAGCAATCCCTGACAATCAGATTTCAGATCCTTTTCCTGCTGAGCTTATAAATGGAACTGGAAGAAATCGATTTAAGTGAAGAAGAAAAACGCCAACTAAAGAATAACTTAGAATTTGTGTCGTGGGAGGAGTATATATTCTGACGATTGACAACCGTGGTGACGTATATAAATAATCACTAAGATTTAAAGACCTGCAGGTAGCAGGTCTTTTTATGCTTTCAATTTGAATCCAGACCAGCGGCTATCACTATATCCGGTTAAAGATTGGTGGTATTCATCGCTCATTGCCCAAGCCCCCTTTTCTTTAAGCCTTCTTTATTCTTCTAAGTTATATGAAAAATTGGAGCAGGAAGAAACAAAAGTTTGGCATTTTGGTATCCTTTTTTCTTTTTGTTAAAACCTAATGACGTATAACAAAATCGGATGTAAAATAGAGAAGAATTTGAAACTTTATCTGCATAAGACACGTCTAATTTATTGAGGTGAAGTCATGAAAGTATTAGTAACAGGTGGAGCCGGGTTTGTCGGTTCCCATATTGTAGATTTATTGATTGAACAACAACATGAAGTGAGTATTGTAGATAATTTGACGTCTGGGAAAAAGGAAAACCTTAACCCCAAGGCTCGTTTTTATCAAGTAGATATTCGTTCACATGAACTAGATCAGGTATTTGAACAAGAAAAACCAGAGATCATTTATCATCTGGCGGCACAATCGGTGGTTCCCCCATCGATCAAGGATCCACTATATGATGAGTCGGTGAATGTGGCAGGAACGCTTCACATTTTAGATTTAATGAAGAAGGTGGGCTCTAAGAAAATCATCTATTCTTCCTCAGCGGCCATCTATGGGAATCCCGTGTCATTACCCATTAACGAGGAGCATCCGATTCAACCCGTTTCCCCTTATGGATTATCCAAGTGGATTGCAGAGCAATATATCATGCTTTACCATCGCATGTATGGCATCGATTATACGATTTTACGTTATGCTAATATCTATGGCCCACGACAAACACCAGAAGGAGAGGGTGGAGTGGTTTCTATCTTTGTTGATAAGTTGAAAAAGGGAGAAACGCTTACGATCAATGGCGATGGAAGGCACACAAGGGATTATATCTATGTTGGCGATGTTGCCAAAGCCAATCTTGCAGCGATGACAGAAGGTAGTCAAGCGATCGTCAATATTAGCATGGGTAAAGAAACATCTTTATTAGAGCTTATTCAACAATTAGAAGCAGCCTTTGAAAAACAGGTAGAATTTGTTCATGGTCCTGAAAGAGAAGGAGATATTGTCTACAGTTGTTTAAATCCGACAAAAGCAGCTAAAGCCTTACATTGGCAAGCCAACACTTCCTTAGCCGAAGGACTTAAACAGACGATTCAAGGCTAACGATATCAATTTTGACAACAATGAATATGGTTACTGACACCAAAGAAAAAAAGAGCCAAGAATCAATATCTAGCTCTTCTTCTACATTGACTATTTAGATACTAGGATATGAATTATTCCATAAGTAGCGACTTTTGGAGTGTATCGACAACGGAGCGTGTTGGAATATACAAATCTGTATTTACTTGATCGCTTTCGCTCGCTCTAAAACATCCTGAGGAATAGCTGGTTCTTCCAGATCTTGATAATCTTCATTTTCACTAAAATAGGTGTCGATGTTATATTCAAACACTTCACCGGTTTCAAGGTTTTCGATTTTGTAGATCGAATAGACTCTTCTTGGTAATAAGGAATCAGGGTAAGCTAACATTTTGATCGTTCCTTCTTTAAAACGCATTGGGAAGGAAAGGTTATCTGATTCTAAAATCGTTGGAAATGTCCTTGATAAATAATTCGGATCGACTGAGAAAAAGAAGACGACGAATTTACCACGGTTTTCTGATTTATAGTGTTTGGCATAACGATTTAACAATTCCGCATTCAACGGCAATAATTCTAACAATTGAAACGAATCTTTTGATTGAGAAGTCCAAAGGCCTGTTTCTCGATTTTGGGTGAGATAAAGCCCGTTTTTAAAAAAGGTCTCTTGTATCGGGAGTAAAATCATATTTCCCTTTGGATCTTGGGATAAAGAGGTCTTTTCCTCTACTTCTTCTTTGTCTTGCTGATCTATATTTGTAAATTGTAAGACATTACGGAAGTTTAGATATTTACTCCAGGCATCATAGGTTCCTTCCCGCTTCATCTGCCATTGTTCGGTAATTTGGCCATTGTTATATTGATTCACTGCAAAACCAGATTTAAAGTTCACTACATGAGTATGATTGATTTTGTCTATGACTGAATCATATAACTGATTCATTGGGTGTTCTGTTCGAATGGCCATTCCAATATAAAGAGAGAGAATAACTGCGGCAATCGAAGAAAGAAGCCAAATTTTTTTCATTATGTATGTTCCTTTCTGCTCGTATTTACAATTTCAAGAAAAATAGCTCTTGTCTTGTGTACGATTTTTATAATACAATCAAGTTTGGATTAAATCTAGTGTTTTTTAAAAAAAGAAAGATAAAGAAGGGGATCAATCATGACTTGGTTCTTCATTTTTGGAGTTCCGTTAGTATTGTCCATACTATTGACACCGATTATAAAAAAAATAGCGATAAAAATAGGTGCAGTTGACCATCCAAATGCAAGAAAGGTGCATACAAAGGTGATGCCTCGAATGGGTGGGGTAGCCATCTTTCTAGCAACGACAATTGGCTTAATTCTTTTTGCACATGAAACCGAGGAACCGTTGTTATGGATACTTTTAGGTAGTCTTGTGATCGTGATCACAGGAATCATCGATGATATTAAGCCTTTGTCTGCAAAAACGAAATTAGTCTTTCAAATCATCGCTGCAGCGATTGTTGTATCTGGTGGGGTAAAAATTCAATTTATTACTGTTCCAGTCTTTTATAAAATCATCTATTTAGGTGAATGGAGCTGGTTGGTCTCTATCCTTTGGATTGTGGGTATCACCAATGCCTTAAATCTGATTGATGGATTAGACGGATTAGCTGCAGGTGTTTCTTCCATTGCTTTATCAACAATATTTATTATGTCTTTAATAATGGGAAATACTATGGTTGCAATCATCACATTAGTCTTATTAGGTGCTACCATCGGTTTCTTATTCTTTAACTTTTATCCGGCGCAAATTTTCATGGGAGACTCCGGTTCATTATATCTGGGATTTTTCCTTTCGACCTTGTCGATTTTAGGTTTTAAAAACATTACCGTCGTTTCTTACTTGATTCCGATTGTCATTTTAGGAGTGCCGATCTTTGATACGATCTTTGCGATCATTCGTCGTTTCCGTTTAAAATTACCAATCACGGCACCAGATAAAAAACACCTTCATCATTGTTTAATCGATATGGGTTTTTCCCATCGTAAAACAGTGCTGATTATTTATGGAATCAATATTTTGTTTAGTTTGGCAGCCATCTTTTTATCGCAAACCACGGTATGGATCGGGATTATTGTGATGACCATTCTTATCCTTTTTGTCTTAATTGGAGTGGAATGGACAGGAATCCTTGGTGAAACAAAAAAACCAGTAACCCGTTTTATTGTAGGAGTGGGTAGTTGGTTATTTGGGATTGCAGTGAATAAGCCTCATATCCGAGGTTAATGCGTAAAGGATGAATTAGATGATTAATCACTTAAAGAGAACAGACAGATGGAATCAAAGAAAAGAAAACAAAAATAAGTGGAAAAAGGGAATAAAGATTTCCCTTCTTTCTTTTTTAGTTTTATCCCTTTTATTAGGGGGATATCTTTTTTATACATTTAATCAATTTGGTTCAAGCATCTTTCGTAATGCACAAGGGGAGAAACCAGAACAAACACTGGAAAATGATTTTGGGATTTCTGATCTTTTTACCAATACCTTTGATCGACCGCTGAATGTACTTGTATTAGGGGTAGATGCCAGAGAAGATCAGTCCTTTGAAGGGGCTAGGTCAGATACGATCATGGTGATGAGGATTGACCCAAAGACAAAGCAAGTAGCAACTGTTTCTTTTCCAAGGGATACTTATGTACGGATTCCTAAATACGGATACCAAAAAATTAACCACTCGATGGCTTATGGCGGGATTCCGTTATTAGAAGCAACGATTGAAGAAAACTTTGGGATCACGATTGACAACTATATTGCGATAGATTTTGTTGCATTTACAGAAATTGTTGATGCCTTAGGAGGCTTAGAAGTTTATACGCCATCTAGTATGTACTATATTGCCAGTGATATTCAAGTAGAGTTAACTCCTGGCTATCACCATCTGAATGGCGAGGAATTATTAGGCTATGTTCGTTATCGTCATGATGCAGAAGGGGATTTTGGCCGAATTAAGAGGCAACAGTATGTAATTCGAGCTTTAGCAGAAAAAGCTGTCAGTGCAAAAACGATTCTGAAGGCACCAAAGCTTTTAGATATTTTAGGTGAACATATCAGTACTGATTTATCTAAACAGGACTTATTCTCGATTATGAAAACGTATCATAGTTTTTCCAAAAAGGATTGGCATCCAATGACCTTAAGTGGAACGTCAGGGAGATCTTCACGGGACAATCTCTGGTATTATTACTATGACGAGGAAGACAAACAAAAGGTTCTGGAACATTTAGATAAATATAGCAGTGTAAAACAATTTGAGTAATCTCGTTAAATAATGTTGTAGATTCTTCTTTCCCTTTGGGAAAGATTTTTCTATAACCACAGATAAGAATCTTGTGGTTTGTATAAATAACGAGCGCGTTAGAATATACAAACTTAACGAAAGGGGTAAGAGGATGGAAAAAATCATGCTTGCCATCTCAGCAGGGGAATGGGAAGGAATTCAACACCGTCCCCACCATTTCATGAGAAGAAGTGCAAAGACTGGGTGGACAGTGATTTATCTAGAACCACCTGCAACATTGATTGCACCATTGAAAAATAAACAGATGTTAAATCGTTGGAGGAATTGGTTAAAAGGATTACGCCATGTAGAAGATGGAGTCTATTTGTTGGCACCACCTCCTACCTTACCCTTTGGCAATAAAATTCGTGTGATTAACAAAATCAATCAATGGTGGATAGCGAAAACGATCAAACGGGCATTGAAAACAAAATTTTCCGATGGTAATCAAGAACCTATTCAAATCGATTTGTATGCTTTTTTACCAAATGCAGTAGACCTTCTCCCTTATTTTAATTTCCGTAAAGTCATATATGATTGTGTCGATGATCATGGTGCTTTTACAGGGTTAATCAATGCAGACCTTGTCTACCAAATGGAAAAGGAATTAATGGGACAAGCAGATCTTTCTTTTGCCACTGCAAAACAATTGATGGAAGATCGCAAAGATTGGAGCAAACATTTTTACTTGATTCCAAATGGAGCAGAATATGAGCATTTTGCTAGAGAAGGCAAAGCAAAAGGAGAAGGAAAAGGCACAGATGCTGGCATAGTCGAAATTCCAGAAGTGTTACAGCAAGTCCCTCATCCGATCGTTGGCTTTGTCGGAGGAATTAGTGACTGGATCGATATTCCCCTTGTAACAAGAGTAGCAAAGCAAATGCCTGAGGTTTCTTTTGTCTTTATTGGTCCTGTTGCAACTAATGTGGATGAATTAAAACAATTGCCTAATGTGACGATGCTAGGTGCAAAACCTTATCAGCAGCTGCCTGAATATATTGCTCATTTTGATACTTGTTTGATTCCGTTTAAGATTAACAAACTTACAGAAAGCGTCAATCCAATTAAACTATTTGAATACTTATCTGCAGGAAAACCAGTGGTTTCTACACCTTTACCAGAGGTTGTTGCCTATCAAGAGGTGGTAGAGATTGCCGGAAATGAAGAGGAAATGATCGAAGCGATTCGCCGAACCATTCAACCCAGTGAAAAAGAAAAGCAAAGAATCGAAAAAAGACAAGAGGTTGGCAAAGCCAATTCCTGGGATGCTAGATGGCAACAAGCGGTTAAATATATTGAAGAGGGACAAGCTGAGGAGAACAGAACATATGTCACAAGCTAAGAAGATACTAGGTGCAACAATTCTTTTAATGGGCGTTACCTTTTTAAGTAAAATCATTGGCTTTTTACGAGAAGTATTTATTGCTGCAGAGTTTGGGACAAGCCACCAAGCAGATATTTTTGTAGCGGTATCGACGATTCCCAATTTGCTATTAACCATTACTGGTGGAGCTTTATCTGCCGCTTTAATTCCCTTGATTATTCGCTTAAGGAACCAAAAAGAAACCTTACGTTTGAAACAACTGGTTAGTAGTACATTTACCTTAACAAGTCTTGTAATGATCGGACTTGCTTCCTTGCTTTTCCTCTTTGTTGAGGAGTTTGCAGGGGTTTATGTAATGGGGTTTGGTGAAGAAGCAAGAAATCTAACGGTTGAAATGATCCAAATCATTATCCCAGCACTGATTGCGATTGGCTTAATCAGTTTGTTTTCATCGATCCTAAATGCCTATCAGCACTTTCTCATTCCTAGTCTTGGGCCGATTTTTTATAGCACAGGGGTGATTATTGCTACTGTATTTTTTGCCAAGTCCTATGGGGTCAAAAGCTTAATTATTGGGATGGCGATCGGGATTGGTTTGCAGTTAATTCTAGCACTTTTTGTTACGATCAAGAAGGGGATTTCCTTTCAACCAAGAATATGGTGGAATGAAGATATTAAGCAAGTGGGGAAGCTAATTCTTCCTATTTTTATTGGTATTGGTGCCTTTCAATTAAATACGATTGCCGATCGAATGTTGGCATCTACCTTACCAGAAGGAAGTCTAGCCGCATTAAACTATGCCAATCGGGTGACACAGCTACCACTTAGTTTATTTGTTGGTTCGATGGTTTTGCCTTTGTTTCCTATGATTGCAGATAAGATCTCCAAGCAGGATATCGAAGGGACAAAGGAATTATTATCACGGAGCTATCATCTATTAGCCATTCTACTATTGCCTGTGATTGGTGTTTTTGTGGCTTTAGCAGAACCGATTATCTCGATCTTGTTTCAAAGGGGACAATTTGATGCAGATGCTGCTCAATTAACAGCAATCGCCTTGGCTGCCTATTCCTTTACGATCCTGCCATTTGCTATGCGTGATGTGATCACAAGGGCCTTATATTCATTGCAAGATACTTGGACACCTGTGATTAATAGTGTTATATTAGTAGCGATCAATGTAGCGTTAATGGTGATCTTTGTGCCAAGATTAGGGATGATCGCTGTTGCTGGTTCAACTTCCATTTCCTCGATTATTGCTTACATTCGTTTAAGACGTAAGCTAGTGAAAAAGATTGGAACATTAGACGTCACACAAGAGAGGAAAATTTGGTGGAAAATCTGGCGCAACGCTTTGATTTTTACCGCTATCACTTGGGGGAGTTATCAAGGGCTTCTCTTGATTTGGTCAAAGCCGATGGGTATAGAGCTTTGGCTTCGTACCTTTGTAAGTCTAGCCATTGGCGGTTTGCTGTATATTTTCCTTACATTTAAAATGGATACTCCGGAAGTAGACTGGTTAAAAACACGTGCTAAGAAATTACTGCGTAAGAATTAAAGAAAGGCGTGAAAACCGATATCATGAAGAACTTACATCGTTTGTTATGGATTCTCGCAATCTACCCTTGGTTAGATTTCGGGATACGATTGGGTCTACCCTCGTTTATTGGAAGTGTATGGGATGATCTTTTCTTACTATTAATCATCGTTGCAGTATGGTTTGAAAAACGAAATGAACCAAGATATGTAGCGATTCCAAAATATGTTCAATGGCCTTTTTATACCTTTTTATTCTTTTCTATCGGATCGATAATTGTCAATGTGGTTCCGCTATCTGTAAGTATTGATGCGGGTAGAGTGATCTTTGAGCCTATGCTATTTGCTCTACTTACCTTATATACCTTAGATGATGAAGAAATGATCGACCGTTTTATTCAGATTTTAGTGATTAGTACGGTATTGATTGCGATTGCTGGTATCATCCAATATATTTTTAAAATTGAGAGCGTACGTTGGGAACATAAAAAAGATGCGGAACAGTTTCGTATAGTATCCATCTTTAGCAATCCCAATGCCTTAGCTGGGTATTTTAATATGATTCTTTCCTTTACCTTGGCATCCTTCTTATTTTTAAAGGATAAGAAACAGAAAATCTTTTACTTTCTAGCTACGATTCCAATTTTAATTGCTTTACTCCTTACTTTTTCAAGAAGTGCTTGGATTGCTTTCTTTGTGATGGCTATATTCTTTGTTTTTAGATGGAACAAGTGGTGGTTACTTGCCTTACCTGTGGTAGGAGCGATCACACCTTTTGTCATGCCAGAGAGTGTCATCAATCGTTTTGCGAAATTATTTGACCCTACTTATTATCAGATGAGCAGTGAATATGGACGGATAGCGTTTTGGATGGCTGCCTTTGAAAAAATAAAAGAAAACCCTATTTTTGGTGTGGGGTTAGGGATGTTTGGCGATTCTGTTCCCCAAAGGCATAATATTCCATTTGCCACTTGGGTAGATAATCATTATATTAAACTTGGAGCAGAAATGGGGATTCTGGGCGCAATTGCCTTTATCGCTTTAATTCTTAGCATTATGCTCGTTGCTCATATCATGTATGGCAAGGCAACAGAAGTGAAACAAAAGGTGTATTTGATGGGGATTGCTGGTGCCATCATGACCATGGCGATCGAAAACGTAACGGCAAGCATCTTAGAGGCATTAACCGATGCCGTTTACTTCTATGCCTTTATCGGAATGCTCTTCGCCCTACATTGGAATTTAAGAAAGAAAGTGTAAACTTTCTTTCATATTGTTGCTGGGATTTGTATATTCCATAAGCAGTGACTTTCAGGAATGCCTTTCTCACCTATTCTTTTAATCAGAGAAAGGCATGGATGACGGAACGCGTTGGAATATACAAATGCATTAATCTAAGGAAAGGTAAGTGTAATCTATGAAAATCATGCAAGTGATTGGTGGTGGGGAAAAAGGGGGCTCCCGAAACCACATCATTACCCTTTCAAAAGAATTACGTAAAAAGGGAATCCAAGTGGAAATCGTTTGTTTTATTGATGATGTGGTTGCAGAATCAGCACGAGCCCATTCGATTCCAGTCACCATTTTCCCGATGAAGCATATCTTAGATTTGCGTGCCATCCAACAGCTTCATGAATATATCAAGAAGAAAAAACCACATATCGTGCATACCCATGGGGTTCGGGCTAATTTTATTGGTCGATTAGCAACGCGAATGACAGGAATACCGGTACTTACGACCATCCATAGCTCGATTTATCATGATTATGCTCATCCATTAAAGAAGCTTTTTTATCATCGGATTGAAAAATTGACAAGGTCTTTTACCAAGAAGTTCATCGCTGTTGCAGGCTCTTTAAAAAAAGAGTTAGAACAAGATGGGATACGCCCTGAAAAAATCAATGTGGTATACAATGGATTATCCCCAGATTTTCCAATCGGCACAAAACCAGAGCCTTTTTTAAGGAAAGAACTTGGTCTTAAAGAGGATATTCCGATCTTAATGACCATTGGCCGTTTGGAAAGGGTTAAAAATCAGACGATGCTATTACAGGTTTTTGCCCTGTTAAAGCAAAATGGCATCCCTTTTCATGGTGTGATCGTTGGCGATGGGCCACTACATGCTGAACTAAAAGAAATGGCTCATTCACTAAATATTGAACAACAGGTTAGCTTTCTTGGCTTTCGCAAAGATATTTACCCTTTATTGTCAGAAGCAGATTTGTTCTTATTAACTTCCAATATGGAGGGTTTACCGATTACATTGCTAGAATCGATGGCATCTCATACTCCTGTCGTTGTAACTGATGTAGGAGGCATGTCAGAAGTGATTCAACTAGCGAGAAATGGTTTTTATGTGCCAAGTGGAGATATTGAACAATTTGCAGCTCGAATTCAGGAGATTTTGGTCCAACCTGAATTAAAACAAAAGCTTGCAGAAAATGGTTATCAAACATTATTAAAACATTTTACTGCCGAACAATTTATTAAGAATACAATCGAAGTATATAAAGAAGTACAAGTTGGAAAAAAATCAGCGAGAAAAAAAGAGGTGGGATCATGAGGAAAGGTGTTACGATCGCAGGTTATTATGGGGCGAACAATACAGGAGATGAGGCGATTCTCACCGGCATGATTCATGCCCTCAAACAGCAAGGAATGACAGATATTACTGTTCTTAGCCGTGATCCAGAACAAACCAAACAGATTCATGGGGTGAATAGCCTCTATATTGGTCGTCGTTTTGACGGCTTAGGTGCCATCTATCGGCAACTTCGCAAAAGCCAACTTTTTATCCTTGGTGGTGGTGGTTTACTACAAGACTATTCTAGTCGAGTCGTCCCTTATTGGTTAAGCCGAGTGATGATTGCTTTATTAGCAGGCACGCCTGTGATGTACTATGCCCAAGGAATTGGACCATTACGAACAAGTAAAGCACAACGATTAGTTCGTTGGATCTCCAATCGTGTGGAATGGATTACGGTTCGTGATCAACCCTCATTAGCGTTATTAAAGGAAGTTGGTGTAAATCGTCCACCTACAGAAGTAACAGCAGATCCTGCTTTAGGGATTCAGATTGAATCAGATGGATTAGCACTACTCAAGCAGGCAGAGATTCCAATCAATCAGGAAAAGATCAAGCTAGGCATCTCCTTACGTTCCTGGGATGGAGACCATCAATATATCCCAACTCTTGTTCGTTCCTTAAAACAGTTGCAAGAAGAGTATGATGTGCAGATCATCTTTTTTCCTTTTCAATTTGGCGAAGATGAAAGGATTAGTCAACAGATCTTAAATGAACTAGGAAGTGAAGAAGCCTATCTTGTAAAAGGCACCTATACCCCAGAACAAATGGCAGCGATGTTAAAGGAAATGGATGGCGTCATCGCCATGCGTTTACATGCCATTATCTTAAGTGCCATATCTCATGTTCCTTCCTTTGGCCTTGTTTATGATCCAAAGGTCTTTCGGTTTATGGAGAGAGCAAAGATCGACCAATACAGCTGGCCGATCGAAAGAATCAAGGAAAAGGAACAAGATTTTACTCAGCGATTGAAAGACTGGATGGCTAATCGCCATGAGATTAGCGAACAGATGAAACGACCTGTTGAAGAAATGAAAAAAATCGCTTTAACCAATGCTGAGATTGCGAAACAGTTGCTTAAATAATGTTTAAAAATAGAGTTTAAATTACTTATCATTTTGGGTTTGTATATACAAACTTATATCATGTAGTACTTATAAATGAGTAAAGAAGGGAATATTCATGGAAAGAAAAAAAATTACAGTGATTGGCTTAGGTTTTGTAGGGTTACCCTTATCTTTAAGCTTTGCCATGCGTGGCTATGATGTGATTGGCTTAGATGTAAATCAATCCTTAATTGAAGATTTGAATAACGGGGTGACTTATCACTTAGAACAATATAACGGAAAACCCATCCAAGACATCTTGAAGGATGCATTAACTGTAGGTACATTTAAAGCAACAACAGACTATAACGATGCCTTTGCAGAATCTTATGCTTATATTGTGACCGTAGGCCTTCCTGTAAAAGAAGGCATGCCTGTATATGATTATTTTGAATCAGCTATGATGGACCTTGGTAAAGGCTTAAAACAAGGTGATGTCGTCATTATTCGTAGCACCGTTGTACCTGGAACAACAGAAGAAATTGCCAAACCTATTTTAGAAAAACAAAGTGGACTAATTGCTGGTAAAGATTTTTACCTTGCCTATGCTTCAGAGCGTATTGCGGAAGGTAAAGCTTTTGAAGAATTTGAAAACATGCCAACTGTAGTGGCTGGAATCACGCCAGAAAGTGCGGAAAAAGCAAAAGAGGTCTTACGCCTCATCTCTAAAGCAGAAATCCACATCGCTTCTGATATGAAAATCGTTGAAGCAGCAAAAGTGTTTGAGAACGTATCTCGTGATGTTAATATAGCCATGGCAAACCAATTTGCTCAATTCTGCCAAGCACTAGGTATCGATACCATGGAAACCTTCCGGATGGCCAATACCCATAAACGAGTCAATCTACTTATTCCTGGTCCAGGTGTAGGTGGCTACTGTTTACCAAATGCATACTATTATCTACGTCCTAAGAAAGAAGAATTAAATATTGATCTATCCTTGTTGCAAATGGCAAGAATGATCAATGATCAAGTCCCTCATCGAATTGTAGATATGCTAGAATACATGTTGGAGAAGCAAGGGAAAACCTTACAAGATGCAGAAGTGAGTGTCTTAGGCTTAGCAATGAAGGATTATTCTAACGACGATCGGATCAGCCCTGCTCATGATGTTTGCAAAATTCTAGTAGACAGAGGGGCAAATGTAAAAGCATTTGATCCTGCAACCCATTCCCATGTTTCCTATGCAGTCGATTCATTAGAACAATCCGTTGAACATGCCGATGCGTTGATTGTTTTAGCAAAACAAATGGAATTTGACAACCTTGATCTCAACTGGATCAAAGAAAAAATGGAACAACAACCGATCTTAATCGATACCAAGCATTTATTTGATAAAGCAACGGTCAAAGAATTAGGCTTTGATTATTTTGCAATTTAAAGCAATCTCATGTCTAAAAAGTAAGTGAACCTATAAGGGGATAACGATGGATACACAAGAATTGATGGAATTACGAAAGGTTAGAATTTTAGGCAAACCTGTCAATCTAGTAAATATGCAGCAAGCTGTTAATTATCTTCGAGAGCAAATGAAAAAAGGGAAGAAGCAATTTGTGATTGCTCAAAATCCTGAAAAGATCATGAAATCTTTGCAAGATGAAGAACTGTCATCGATTATTGAAAATAAAGCCACCCTATTGATTGCAGATGGTGTTGGATTAGTGGTAGCAGGGAAGATATTAGATTTACCCCCGATTCCTCGTGTCACAGGGGTTGGCTTGTTTGAAGAGATGGTGAAAGTGGCCGCTCAAGATGGGAAGAAGATCTTCCTTTATGGCGCTGCACCTGATGTTGTGCAAAAAGCAGGAGAAATCCTACAACAACGCTATCCTAATCTACAAGTCGTAGGTACTCAAGATGGCTATGAAAAGGATCATGAGAAGATTGTAAGGAAAATTCAACAAGCAGAACCAGACTATCTCTTTGTGGCCTTAGGTTCACCCCGTCAAGAGAAGTGGATTGCCAAGTATTTGGATCAACTTCCAGTTCAATACGTCATGGGCGTTGGCGGAACCTTTGACGTGCTCACAGGCAATGTTAAACGGGCACCAGTCTGGATGCAAAAGCTTGGCTTAGAATGGCTTCATCGTCTAATCAAACAGCCAACACGTGCCGGCCGGATGATGAACCTACCAAAGTTCTTGTGGAGGGTTATAAAGAGTAGATAAGATGGGATAGTGTTGATAAAGAAATGGGTTTGTATATTCCAACGCACTCCGTCGTCCGTGTATTTCTTCGAATAAATAATAAGGTAAGAAATACACTCCCAAAGGTCGTTGCTTATGGAATATACAAACCCCTCATTGTTACTCAATTTCCTCTTCTTCGTCCTCTTCTTCTCCATATAAATGATAAGCTTTATCTACATAAAGAGCTTCCCCTATGGTTAGGTTCGCTTGTCCATTAGTAAGATTCGTAACCATATTTACCAGCTGATCTTCTTCCCCATCAACCGCTAATAGCGTCATCATCACATTCTCAAGAAACTGTACATCATGTACAGTGATACCACGATTCTTCATCTCATTTTCCATTTTGCCATACCAAGTGTAATCGATCGTAACATGTACCTGTCGATAAAGAATTCTCTCGATCACCCCAGCAGCCAAAATACCTTCTTTTGCGGCCTTGCCATAGGCACGAATCAAACCACCAGCACCAAGCAGAATCCCGCCAAAATACCGGGTAACTACCACAACTGTATCTTTTAGACCCATCTTTTTTATTACTTCTAAGATAGGCTTTCCTGCTGTTCCACTAGGTTCCCCATCATCATTCGCTTTTTGAAATTGGTCATGCTCCCCAATCACATAAGCAGAACAATTATGAGTCGCATCCCAATGCTTCTTCTTAATCGACTCAATAAAAGCATTTGCCTCTTCTTCAGTTGTTGCATGTTTCACATAGCCAATAAATTCTGATTTGCGAATTATAATGGACTTTTCCCCGTAGTCATTGGTTGTTAAATATCGTTTTAACATATAGTACACCTCACATAGAGTATTGTAGCATAGGCAATAAGTTACTCAAAGTATAAGTACAAAAGAGAACTTAAAAAAATTTTAAAAAAGAGGTGAAACTTTTTTGCTAAATATACGTCTAATATGTTGTATAGGAAATTCATACCATATATTCAGCAAGTCAGACATAACAAAACCCATAATCGTGAAGTATAAAAGATAAACTATTTATGGAAACTTTACCCTTTACGAACTAGAAAACCCATTGTATAATCAATTAAGTAGTTTTTTAGCAGATTGTACCATTAATGATGTTAACAAGTTTCTACGGTTAAATTACCGTAGACATAAAATATATAAATAGAGATATATTGCTCAACTCAGGAGAGGGGGTGTCGGGACATGAGAGAACAGAGCTATAAAAGACTAAATAACTCTCAACCAAACAGAATTAGAGGAGGAGAAACAAAGGTTATGAGAAAACTATTAAACGCATTCTTAGTATTCGCACTTGTACTTACAATGGTTACACCTGCGTTTGCTGCTAATGCTAGTCTAACACCTGATGCCAAATTCCAAGCATTAAAAGATGCTGGAGTTATGGATGGATATGCTGATGGTACTGCTGGTCTTGACAAAACAATGACTCGTGCAGAACTAGCAAAAGTTTTAGTAAACACATTTGAATTAGCACCAGTTACTGGTAAAGTTGATTTATTTAAAGATGAGCCACAAGATCATTGGGCTTACACTCAAGGATACATCGGTGCAGTGGTTAAAGCTGGATTAATGCAAGGTGGTAAAAAGGCAGATGGGACTTACGGTTTTCGTCCTAACGATCAAGTAAGTCTGCAAGAACTTGCAATGGTATTGGTTCGTGCTTTAGATTTACCAGTAGATGAAAATGCTACTGTAGAAGGTAAGACTGCTTCTTGGGCAACTGCATCAGTAGCTGCTGCAGTTAAAGCGGGAGTATTAGCTGCTTTTGGTGATTTCACTGTAGATGCTAGTCGTGCTGACTTAGTAGTTGGTACTTACGCTACTTATGAAGCATACCAAGCTTCTAAACAACCTGCAATTGTTTCCGCAAGCGCAGTTGGTGCTAAAAAATTAGAAGTTAATTTTAACAAAGAAGTAGATACAACTAAGGCAATTGTAACTGTTGTTAAAGGTGCTGTGCCTGTAAGTATAGATAAAGTTGAATTCTCAGCAGATAAAAAATCTGTAGTCCTAACAACTACAACCAACTTAACCAAAGGTGATTATACAGTTAAAGTTGAAGGATTAACAGAGACTGCATTAACATCAACTGTATCAGTACAGGATGTTAAAGTATCTAAAATAAATATTACTTCTGACATTGCTCCTAGATTAGCAACAGATAACAAAAAAGCATTAGTAAGTTATGAAGTTTTAAACCAATATGGCGAGAAAATGACTGGCCAATCCATCAACTGGACAATTTCAACTGGTGAAGCTGTTGCTAATGAAGATACAATTAAAGGAACTTTTGTAATCACAGCAGCAGGAGGATTAGATTTCATTCCTGGAGCAACTGTGTATATTACAGGTGTTCACGCTGCAACTGGTACAGTTGTTAATGGGGAAGTAAAAATAGGTTTAGCAGCTCAAGCAGATTCTGTAGAATTTAAAGGTGTATATAATACTCTAACAAACAAATTAGAGGATTTACCAGCTGGATTCACAGACGGAAAATATGTACTATTATTTAGAGTGAAAGATCAATACGGAAATGTTATGTCCAATCCAGCACACTCTGATTTAGTATTTACATCTAACAACCCATTATTTGTAAGTTCAACAGGGTACGCTGAAACAACAGATGTTACTATTGATGATGTAACATATGAAGCAGTAACTTTAGTTGCTGGAACATCAGTAAATAAAGGTGGTTCTGTAACTATACAAGCAATTTCAAAAGTAACTGGAAAAGTATCCACTTACTCTATCGAAGCTCAAGCAGTAGCAGCTGTAAAAACATTTACACTTTCTGCTCCAAATAAGATTGTAGCTGAAGGTGAAAAAGTTGAAATCCCATTTACTGCTGTTGACCAATATGGAAATCCTGTGACTAAGTTTGCTGCTTTAGATGGTAAAGTTACATTAGCTACAGGTCTTAAATTTGAACAACAAAATGATGGAAGTGCAAAATTATACTATACAGCCCCTGCAGATGCCGGAGCTACAGATATTAATGATGCACCTGTATATTTAACATCATTAGTTGCAGAAAGTGGAAGCTTCTCTAGCTTAATGTTGAATGTTAAAGAAACAGCTAGACCTACTGCAATCGTAGGATTAGATGCTACAAAAGCAACAAAAGTTGCAAGTGGTAATAGTGTTGATATTCTTGGTAAAGATTTAATTATCCAAGACCAATACGGACGTACAATACAAGATGCTGATGTAGAAACATGGTTAAATGGTTCAGCAAATCAAATTGTTGTAACTTCTGAAAAACCAAGTACTGACAAGTCTCCATTTACTGTAGTATCAACTGTTTATGCTGAAGATTTAGCAACTCAAGTACTAAATGGTAGTACTGAAAAAATTACCGTAGCTGCAAAAACTGATGCTGGTTTAAATGCAACTGAAAAATTAGTGTTTGCATTATCAATAGATGGCGGTGTTACAACTTTAGCTTCAAGTGCTAAGTCTGTAACATTCACAAAAGTTGATCAATCCGCTTATGCAAGTTTTGAAGTAGCTGATTTAGGAACTATGTATAATGATGGAGATGCTAATAATACTGCAGACGCTAAGTATAACAAAACTGTAAATGTATATGGTGTAATGGCTGATGGTACAAAAGTATTATTACCTGCGGCTGATTATACTGTAACAACTGATGGTAAATTATCTGTTGCTGCAAATGTAGTTAGTGATGTGTATACTAACGGATATATAGCTAATGATTTCTTAGACAATACTTTAAATTATAAAGATGTTAAAGTAAATGTATTAGTAACTGTAAATGATGCTAATGGTGCGGCTGCTGCTATTCTTGAAAAAGAGTTATTAGTATCTAATATAACTCCAAAAGTAACTTCAGTTGCATTTGATAGCCTTAAAGTAACTGATGGAAAAGCAACAATCCATTCAGGTACAATTTCAGCTACTGACCTAGCTGCAGTAATTGATACAACTCTAGTAAAAGATCAATATGGTGTTGTTATAACTGAAACTCCAGTAATAACAATAACTAATCTATCAAAGGTAGACGGATCTCTTCTAACAGTTGCTAATAATGGTACTGTAGATACAGATATTACTGGAGCTAAAATGGGAGATAAGTTTACAGCAACATTTAAATATACTAGTGGAGTAACTGTATCTGTAGAATTTACTGTTGGTCTATAATCTTACTAAATAACAGAAAAATGTTAAAAAAAGACAGTCAGAAATGGCTGTCTTTTTTTAAAAGATAAGCGTACTATGTCAAATATTTTTTTCAAGTTTTATGGTAACTCAAACACGCCTACCGTAATTTCCTTTTTTTTACAAGTAGCAATTAACCAAGTTGTTATAAAACAGGTACCCTTTTCTTGATTCAGAAATGGGCATTCACTCGCTTCTTTAATCTGCATTGATGCATTCTGGCATTGAGTACAAATTAGAATTAACGTACTGATTCGCATTTACAGGACGAGTGGGATAAGGCTTATCTGCGAGGT
>NZ_JBLWFI010000001.1:2046139-2049225 GCF_048898065.1 Tepidibacillus infernus | reverse complement strand
TAGCCCGTGTTAAGTTTTGAAGTTGTCTAAATACGCCAGCAGAAAGCTTAGAATTAGTAGCTTTATTGCCAACCAATGCTTCGGCAATTAGGTACAAATCTATGTCATCGGTTTTGGTATAAGTAAGGTGTTGCTTCCGTTCTTCATGAGTTGAAGCTGGATTGATAATGTGAACAGAATAGCCCTTCTCTGTTAAGATACGAACAATATCTTCGTAGTGGTGGCCAGTTGCTTCTATACCAACAAATACTTTCTCAGCACGGCATGAATGTTTGGCATCTTCAATCTTTTGGATAAGATACTTCATTCCAGTATGATTAACCATGAAGGAAAATGATGTCTGAATCACTTCACCAAAGTAATTTAAGATCATGGATTTCTGTAAAACCTTTGAAACATCAATTGGAACAAGTAATACCTTTTCTAAATCAGCACCTTTAAGTTCTTTTGCGAATTGACTTCTTCTTAAACCTTGTTTACTATTAAGTAGTCTCATTGACTATGACCTCCTTGTAGGGTGGATGATTGAGTAAACTTGGTTAAGTATTTCAATCATATCATAGTCACTGGGATATTTTTGTGTCTAAAAACATTATTTCATACACCAGAAAGTTTAAAATTTTATCCTACTACAGTCCTTGATACTGTGGTATTTTTGTTATATGGAGACAAACATATTGAAACGTATTTTCTTTGATCAACATCAACATTGGGAAAAATTCAAAAATAAATACGGAAGAAAAATCAGACCAATCGTAATTAAAGAAGTAGAGAAATTCTGCGATTGCGGCGATTTTAAAAAAGAATTTAAGTATAAGCGGTCAGAATCCTCCGCATTTTAATGGGGAGATGAAAGACCGCCTTCTTTTTGTAATCTTACATACTATATGTGTTTTAATGAAAACTTACTTTTATGGCTATAAAAGGCTCTATATTATATACTATATGTATGAAAAACAAATCTAATCTCACGTATGCTCGAACGTGTGTTTATAACGTTAATTACCACAATTGTATGGTCGGTAAAGTACCGAAGAAAAGTGTTGACGAATGAAATTGAACAATATTTAAAAGAACTATTTCAAGATATTGCGAAAGAAAAGGGGTTTGAAGTTATCATGATGGAGGTAGGTGAACAAGATCATATTCATGTGTTTGTTTCTGCACATCCGAAAATAGCCCCATCTTACATCGTCAAAATGTTAAAAGGAATATCGGGAAGAAAAATGTTTTTGAAGTTTCCTGAAATAAAAAAATACTTATGGAAAGGTCATTTGTGGAACAGCAGTTTCTACATCGAAACGGTTGGCTCTATTAGTGAAGATGTCATAAAAAGATACATTGAAAATCAATCGAAAGGTGGTGAGTGATATGATTCGTGCCTCTTATTTCATATACAAACCCAATCAAGAAACGGACTTGATCTTATCGCAATTGGGTTATGTTGCAAGAAAACTGTGGAATGTGGCAAACTTGCCTTCTCAATCGGCACATGAGGTCTTAAAGGTTTTACAAGAAGCATGGGAGTCTTTTTTTGAGCTGAAAAAATCAGGGGATATAGAAAATCCAAAACCGCCAAGATTCAAACAAACAAAGTTTAATGTAAAGTTTCTAAATAACGGTTTTCGGGTGGAAGAAAATCGCCTGCGTTTATCAATTCCAAAACAACTTAAAAAATATCTTCGTGAAAAATATGGAATTGAACAAAAATTTGTTTATATTCCGGTACCAAAACATATTGAATTAGGCATTATCAAAACCGTTGAAGGAAAATCCCTATCCAAAGGGGAATATAAAATCATCCTTGCACAAGAATACAATGATATTCCTATTAAAAAGACCAGCACAAAATTATGGCAATTGACATCGGAATTGCCAATGCCTTAACATGTTATGACTATCATGGACGTTCTCATATCATCTCAGGTCGCCAATGGATGTCTGTTGAGCGGTACTTTCACAAGAAAATAGCATACTATCAAGCTATTTCTGACGCTCAACAGTCGGCAAAAGGAATAAAATACCCAAAAAAATCAAGGGGAGTTCTTCAATTATATAAGAAAAAGAACAGGCAAACGTTTCATATTCTGCATTGCATGACGAGAAAAGTCATTGACTTAGCGGTACAGCATGGAGTGAAAACCATTGTCATTGGGGACATAACAGGTATTCGGGAACAGGCTCGCTTTGGGAAGAAAACGAATCAGAAGTTTCATAGACTACCTTATCGAAAGATTGTAAAAATGATGACATACAAAGCAGAAGAAAAAGGAATTTCAGTAGAAACTGTTTCAGAAGATTACACTTCCCAAACTTGTTCTGTTTGTAAACCGATGCCGTCAAAAGAATATGCAAAAAAAGCAAACCGCAAACATAGAGGACTATATGTTTGTGAAGACTGTAAAACGGTTTTAAACGCTGACGTAAATGGAGCCATCAATATTGGTAAAAAGTATCTGAAAGGGCTAAATGCTCAATCAGTAGTGGTGTTGGACACACCAATCGTGTATACGTTTAACGGACAACAGTTCGTGGCGTAGAACGAGAAGCTCGTCATTTCAATGACGATGCTGAAGTAGTATTTATTAGTGATGCAAGCTTTGCTACACCTTCATCTGATGCTCAATTAATCGTGGTCGACAAAGTTACAAGTGTGCTTAATGCTGATGGCGATACTGTTAACAAAGTTTATGGATTTGTTGACGGTAAGGCTGTAACTGTGTTGGCTGAAAACGGTGTAGTTGTTTCTGCTGCTAGAGGAGATGTTATTGAAGTAACATACAACTCTAAAGGCGAAATTGATAGTGTACCAGTTGTTAACTATGATGCAAGTGCTAAAACAGGTACAAAAGTTGATGCTAAATCTGATACAACTATTGTTGTTGGTGGTTTTGCATATAACTTAGCTGATACAGTTGGACTTGAGTCAATATCTTGGACACAAAAAAGTTAAGTTGTTTGTAAGTCACTTGTCGGCGGTTTTGAGTATCTCCGTTTTGCCTCTAATCCGACAAGGTCTTGCTCTGCCATGTATCTCAGCTGAAAGATATAGTATGCCTAAGCCGTTGATTTCAATTGATCTTCCA
>NZ_JBLWFI010000001.1:2045671-2046131 GCF_048898065.1 Tepidibacillus infernus | reverse complement strand
TTTGTAAGTCACTTGTCGGCGGTTTTGAGTATCTCCGTTTTGCCTCTAATCCGACAAGGTCTTGCTCTGCCATGTATCTCAGCTGAAAGATATAGTATGCCTAAGCCGTTGATTTCAATTGATCTTCCACCGCTTGAGGTGTCCTATATCCGAGACTCCCGTGAATTCGTTTCCGATTATACCAGCCTTCGATATATTGGAACAAAGCGAGTTTAGCAGACTGGTAATCAAGATACTGAACATGATTGACTTCCTCCTTCTTTAGGATGGCGTGGAATGATTCTATGCAAGCATTGTCATAAGGACAACCTTTGCGGCTGAATGACTGTGTAATGCCTTGAGACTTAGCATATTGTTCAAATGCTTCACTCGTATATTGTGTTCCTAAATCGGTGTGAAGAATAAGTCCATCCTTGGGCTGTTGTGTATCACAAGCATTGGCTAGGGCTTTGATCACGAG
>NZ_JBLWFI010000001.1:2017616-2045661 GCF_048898065.1 Tepidibacillus infernus | reverse complement strand
TCTGTTGTCATCGATTTTGCAAAAGAGTAACCAACAATTTTATGTGTATGTAAATCCATTACAGAAGCCAGGTAACACCAACCCTCTTTAAGCGTATGGATATACGTAATATCTGCCACCCACTTCTCATTCATGGTGTTGGTAGAGAAATCCTGTTGCAACAGATTGTCACGTTCCACAACCTTCTCTTTACTCGGATAAGGCTTATATTTTTTCTTCACAATGGAACGGATATCTGCCTTTCTCATCAAACGCTGGACACGCTTAAGACTGACCTTATAACCTTCTTGGTTCAGGAGATAATGGATTTTGGGAGCACCGTAACGCTGTTTGCTCTCCTCGTGGATTTCAATGATTCGTTTGGTCATCTCCCGATTTTCACGGTCACGTTTTGATTCCGTGTAATGTTGTGTTTGATAATAGGTACTTCTTGGAATGCCCAACACCTCACACAAGGTGTGGACAGCATAATCTGATTTATGGTTATCAATCAATTCTGTCAATTCTGTGTCACTTACTTTTTGGCGAATATGGCTATAGCCTTTTTTAAGATTTCATTCTCCTGTTGGAGGCGGAGCATTTGCTTTTGCATGTCGGCTACCTCTTTTGGAGTCATTGCCTCGTCTCCTGATCCAATTGGGGTATATTGTTTAATCCATTTGTAGACCGTAACCTTTGATACGCCATATTCGCTACACAGATCTTTGACAGAAGTGCCTGAATGATACAAATCCACAATCGTTTTCTTAAAGTCATCATTGAATTTTTTGCGTTTCATATTGGACACATCCTCTCCCGTTTTTATTGTAAGGGACTTAACTAAGTTGTGTCCATGAAACTATACTAACATCACAGTATATGTTTACAATTACAATACAACTGATGATGTAGTAACTGCTACAACCTATGCTTCTATTAAGTCTGAGGAGCAAACACTTACTAACTATTCTAAAGTATATGTTCATACAAATACTAAAGGCTTAGTAGATTTAATTGTTATTGATAATGAGTAATTAGATGTTATTAAATTAAAGCACCTAAGGGTTAATCCTTGGGTGCTTTTTTGTAAATTAAACAAATATTCTACATCTATAATTAGATATCATACATATATCGACAAAAAGTAAATAATTATCCCCTATTTTTTTCAAAATTTTAAGAATAATAAAGGAATATTGTCCTTTATGTCGAATGGTTTTTAGATTAAGAACAAACGTAAAATGGGGTAAGAGAATGAAAAAGTTATCGTTATTATTTATAACTCTTGTATTCACCTTTGCTTTTTCTATGCAAGTTGATGCTGCATCAAATATTGTAGTAAAAATAAATGGGGAAGTTCAGTCCTATCAGCAGCCTCCTGTAATTGATAATGGATCAACTTTAGTACCAATGAGAGGGATCTTTGAAAGCCTTGGAGCTACGATTATCTGGGATGGCAATACAAAGACAGTGATTGGTCAAAAAGAAGATACTACTATTATCTTAGTGGTAGGAAACGACTTTGCTTTAGTGAATGGTAAATCAGTGAAGTTAGAACAGAAAGCGAAAATTATCAACAAAAGTACGATGGTTCCATTAAGGTTTGTCAGTGAAGCTTTAGGTGCAAAAGTAACGTGGGATGGTAATACAAAAACAGTCATCATTACCAAATCTAAAGAAAAGAAGAATCTTACCCCTCAGGAACTATTTGATCTTAATAACAAGAAAGTTGTATTGATCAAAACAGATGCAGGTTTGTTAGGAAGTGGAGTGATTATAAAGGATGGATTGGTTTTAACCAATTACCATGTAATAGAAGGCATGACTGCTGGGACAATCACTACCTCAGAAGGAAAAAAATATCAGATTGAAGGAATTGTAGTATTTAATAAAAACACAGATTTAGCTGTCATTAAATCGACGGAAAAATTTAATATTGAACCTATTGAGATAAACTCTCCAAAGACTGCAAAAAGTGGTGAAAAGATTGTAACCATTGGTAATCCTGAAGGCTTTCAAAATACCATCTCTGAAGGAATAATCAGTGGATTTAGAGAGTATTTTGGTATTCAGTTTGTACAAATCACGGCTCCTATTACACACGGAAGCTCTGGTGGAGCCTTATTCAATCAAAAAGGTGAAGTAATCGGAATTACATCAAAGGCATCTAGAGAAGGAAATCTTAATTTTGCAGTTTCAATTGACCATATTTCACATTGGCTCGAAGGTACTCTTGCTCAAGAATATGAGAATATAAAAGCATCATTTAATCTAGAAGATGTACCAAATGATGGACCTTTACCTTTAGAATATTTAGAAAAACAATTGAATACTGAAAATTTTCTAACGATTGAGTTTGAAAATGGGACAATTCAACTTGATTTTTACAGGGTAAACAGAGATAGCAAAGGAACCATTCAAGTTCATGGTGTTATTTCAGGAGAAAATTACAAGACATATAATACAAACTATGATAAAAATGAAGAGGATCTAGGGTTATGGGTAGAAGCAATGTCTTACATCCTATATTCCATTTATCCGGAAGAGGATATTAATTTTACTGTGGCGTTTGAAGAAATCGTTAACGAAGACCCATCCGGATATTTTTCAGATAATGAGATATTTTATTCCGAAGAAACTGGGAAATGGTTAATTATCCATAGTATTATTGAAAGTAAAATTAGTGCAGAAGATGAAGAATATGATGCGAAGACTCGCCCGTAAATTAAAATGGAGGTTGTAGGTAATCTACACCTCCTTTTTTATTATAGTATTTAAAGGTTATTTAGAATTTTTAAAAATTATAAGTAAATTTCTCGAAAATACTTGTATAATTATGAATATTTGCTATAATAGGAACATATATTCGTATCATAAATATTATGGACATAGGATTATAATAATTAACATTTTAATTAAATGTATCAATTAGTACATTTTTATTTTCAGTTTGGAATAGATAGTGTATAATTTGAATATAATAGAGGAAGAGGAGTGGCTAAAATTTGAGCTCTAGCCAAAGAAAAATATGTAAATATACAGATTTTACTCCTGATGAAATAAAAATGTATCTTGAAAAGTTTAGAAAAGCAATATTAGATGGAAAGTATATCATTTCTAAAAATCAAAATAGACATGAAAACATCAATTTTATTGAGGACTATAGAATTGATACAAAAAAGGAAAAGGAAATATTATTAGGAATTCAATATGACGATTTTTGCTACGCTGTTGATAACGAAAAAGAAGAATTTGCCCATGAGAAATTGTACATATTCAGTAAGTGTCATGAGTTAGATTACTGGGGCACTTTAGAATCTGTTGATATATATATAAAAATAAACATGACTCAGACAAGAAAAGGAGATGACTTTACCATAGTGGTCTCTTTTCATAAAAGAAATAAGCCGATTAAATATCTGTTCAAGTAAATGATTTGATAATATCAAATGAAAGATTATTAAAAAGGGAGGAAACCTGAATGGTAGGGTTTTGTGAAAGATGTCATGAAATGGTTGATTACTCTATTAAAGAAGAGAAAAAACAAAAAAACATCAAAGGTAAAATTGTTGAATATATAGGAAAAGAAGCTTATTGCAACAAATGTGGAAGTGAAATATTTGTGTCTGAAATTCGTGATCATAATTTAGCTATGTTAGATAAAACATATAGAGAAAAAGAAGGATTGATTTCAGTATCAGAAATGAAACTGATATTAGAAAAATATGATGTAGGGAAAAGGCCTTTGTCCTTGTTATTAGGTTGGGGAGAAGGTACATTAACCAGGTATTTAGATGGAGATATTCCCACAAAACAATACTCTGATATACTAAAAAAAATCCTTAATGACCCCAATTATCTCAAAGAGATATTAGTTCAAAATAAAAATAACATTACAGATGTAGCGTATAGACGCATAAGTAATGCTTTAGAAAATAATGAAACTTCAATAGGCACTACCGTTGAAATGGAAGATAAAATAGATTATGTTGTTAAATATTTACTAACAAACTCAGTTGATATAACACCACTAGCTCTACAAAAGCTATTGTATTATTCGCAGGGCTTTTATAAAGCCTTTACAGGGGTATATTTATTTCACAATAACTGTGAAGCTTGGGTGCATGGCCCTGTATTTAGAAGTATATATTATAAATACAAAGATCATGGCTATAATCCGATTGAAGAAGAGGATTATGAGTACGGGGAGATAAAATTAACTACAGTAGAAAAAGAGCTTTTAGATAGCATTGTTAGAAATTTTGGCTGTTATAGTGGCAAGGTTTTAGAAAAAATGACTCATGCTGAGGAGCCATGGCGGGTTACTAGAACGGACTTAAATGACAACGAAGGATCGGATCGGATAATAGATAAGGAATTAATAGCTAAATACTTTAACGAGATTAAGTCAAAGCATGGTATGCTTAATATATCTGACATCAGAGATTACAGCACGGATCTTTTTAATAAACTTTATAACTAGAAACATTGGATAATCTATTCAATATAAAAGCAACCATATAAATCCCTTCACTTCTTAAAACCTCACGGTTAGAAGATAGTCTTGCCTCCAATTCCTTATCAACTAACTTCAATTTCATCAGTTGTTCCCATGGACTTGGGGAGACCTTCATGTGATTGAAGATGCTTAATAATAAGACTGCCATTTGATCTCTAGTTAAATAGGGTGATACATCATCTTGAAGAATGTTGTTGATCAAATCTTGATGATCTTCTATAAGCTGCCCATATAGCTCTGGGTGGCTTCTTTTGATGGTAGTACTTAATAACTCAACCAAGTCTTTTTTTGTAATCGGGTCATCCACTTTTAAATCATTCTCATAGCCTGCTTGAATCACACCATAGGGCAATAATTGTTGAATCGATTGATCAAACCATTCCCCCTCAAACGGATAGGAAAGGGTGAAATGATAAAGAAGAGCCCCTTGCAACTTGAGTCGCCTTTGTAATTCACTGATTGGAACACGATCTTTAACCATTTTCCGGAAGTCTGTATGAAGCTGGATTGATATAGCTGCTGCTGTTCCAGCAGCTTGCCCAGCAGTCATGCCAATTGGGACAGTTCTCGCACTTCCTGCTGTAAGGGATGTATAGCCTGCAGCTTTACTAGCTACTAATAGTCCCTCTATCTCATTAGGAACGAGTGAGCGAAAAGGGATCGCATACTGGATCGGTCTTGTAATCACCTTCTCATAACCCCCTTCTCCTTTTACAGAAGTTGCTTGTAAATCTACAGGGTAAGCTCCAAAACCAATGCTATCCCATTTATCTCGATTCATCCAGATATCGTTAATCGTTAATTGATATTCAGCAAGGATATGTCTTGTTTCGCGGATATATAACTCTGGTGGATAGAGGGCAATTTCTGCTTGTTCAAAGCCAGGTAGTTCTTGTCTAAGGAACTTTAAGACATTGATCGACTCTCTTTTTCCCCGTTCCATCGCTTCTTTTCTTGACTCATCACTTAAACCGTCTTCGCTAAAAATCTGCAAAGCATTGATCGTCACAAGGCCATTGTTGAATTGTTTAGCAATATTAAGCGCACGTAAGCGAGTATTTGCTTCAATGGGTTTGTATTGATTGATGACATCAGTGAATCCCCAAGCCATATTTTCATAAACCTCTGCTCCACCAAGTACACCATTTTCAGCAGCCATTTTCATTCGATTCCAATCCACATTTTTTAACACAAGTACAAGGGTATCGGCCATTCTTGTATCTTTTAACCCAATATCCTCCTGACCTAGGAAGTAGGGAACCCCAGCCATAGCGACAATATCTGCATCTGCTGTTGAATCAATGAAACGTTTAGCTTGATAGGTATGTAAACCTGTTTGATCCTGCACTTCTAAGCCAACCAATTGATTACCGTTTTTTATAACCTTTTGTACATTGGCTTGGAGTAAAACGGTAAGATTTTTCTCTTTACCGATAAGATGAATAAAAGCTTCTTTTGCCCCTTCGATATCGAAAGCACCTCTGTTATTTACGATTTGATGCCATTCTTTAAAAATACCTTGGTTTGCAAGATTGCCATCTTTGTCATAACCAAGATCTAGTTGATTTAACATGCCATAGGTGAATAAACCACCAAGCCCATCCCTTTTTTCAATCAATAAGGTATCTGCACCATTTCGAGCTGAAGCAATAGCAGCAGCTATCCCTTCTGGTTCAGCACCAATTACGATCACATCATACTCATATTGCACAGGTGATGTTGTTATATTTATTGGTTTTTTTAGTTTGGTTATTCGGATATACTATTCATAAAAGTTATTGTAGAAAGGATTTAGCTATATGAATAAAAAGTGGTTTACTCTCATTTTTGTCATCATGATCGTATTTAGTTTTACTCCTCAACTTTCTTTTGCAAACCCTTCTCTACAAAAAGGGATGATTGAAGTAGATGGTATTCGTCAAGATATGGATTATCTATTTAACAATCATAAGGTATATCTACCCCTAAGTGCAATTGCAAAGAAACTTGAAATCACATCTAGATGGAATAGTGGAACGAATACAATTACACTTTTTTATCCTGACCAAAGAAAAGTAAACATTAAAGTAAAGTCAAAGCAATTTTACAAAGAAGGTTTATGGAGAAAATTAGACATTATTCTACTCAAAGGGACTACATATATATCTCTAAATGAATTAAGCCCCTTAATTGAACGACAAGTCCATTGGGATGAGGATACAAAAACACTCTTTATTTATATGTATGCATATCAACAACAAGGACAATCCATAAATAATGATCTACCTTATCAAGGGCTAGATGTAATAGGGAATCAGATTCAATTTAAAAGCGAAGATTTACCTCAAGCAAGTTGGAGTCTGAATGGAGACTTAACAGATTTTCGGTTGATTGGAAATACGAAACAAACGAATATGGAAGAATTCCGTTTTGTAGCATTTTATCAACTAAATCAAACCATCAGTCAATTGGTGATTACGCAAAGAAAGCTGCCAACTGGAGACCAAATCTTTTTTATTAAAATCTATTCCCCTAAAGGAGATCAACAACTAAAAGTAAACATCGAGGAGAATGAGCAAGTGTATGGAAGCCGTGCCTATCATTATATCGATCATGACCCCTTACATACATGGCTATCAGAGGATGAATACCAATCTCAAGACACCCTGAACATCAAGGCAGGGGAATCATTAGATCAATGGTATATCTTAAGTAAAGAGAAACTAGAATTAGAGGATCCTTTTGTCAAAAGGGCCTGGGAGATTAGTGAAAATTATCATAAGACCAATACTTGGGTTACAGCGGAGGGAACTCACCGCTATACTCCGATAGAATATCAAGATAAAGAAGAGTATCATAATAAAAATATCAGTTTACAGGCATCAGTGCCCATGCTATTGATCGAAACCTTACAAATCAAACCAAACCGATTATTAGAGGACTTTGTAGATAATGCAAAGTTTACACTGATCAAGATGCAAAGGGAAGACGGTTTTTGGCGTGCAGGGGTAAATGCGGCTTATTTGAATCGAGCCTACGGACTAGGTCCCAATTATATTGATACCAGAATGTCAGTCGATGCCTCCTTATTCTTAATACGCTATGGATTGATGTATGATGATCAAGAAGCGCTTGAAAAAGGGATGCAGTTTAAAAACTATTTTAAACAATTAAAAGAAATAGGAATTGTTTATCAGCTTAATGGTGGTTATTTGTATCCCGACTATTACTCAGAACAGCAACGGGGTAAGACCTTGGTTTCTTTAAACCATGCCTTATATGAAATCAATTATTTATATGCTCTTTATCATTGGCTGCAAGATGAAGAGGCAAAACAGTTGGCAGATGAAATGCTCACGTTTATAGAAAATAGTGCAGATCATTGGGTGAATGAAGATGGCGACCTTTATTACGCATTAAGTCCAGCTGGAAAGTATTATGGTGAAGATTACGTGAATATTACTTATATGGATTTATTTACAACTCAAGGAATTTTACGTTATTCAGGTAAAGACGATTCAATGATTACTAAACTATTTGCACAGAAGGGAAACTACTTAGATCAGATCCAGTCACCAGAATATGAATCTCACTTGCATCTAAATCACCTTTTTGAAAAATTTGATCAATCCCATGGTGAAAAAGGGGACCTATTTTTATCCTATCCATTAGAAGTAAAAGCGGCAAATGATGCAGAATTGGCCTATACGACCTTTGGTGCTTACCACTGGATGAAAGGGATAGAAAGTATTACATTTAAAGGGCAAAAGATCCCCTTAGACCCGAAGAAAAAGTATATGGTGGTCATAACAAACGACAAGCTTTACCTTTACGATCGTTCACCAGAAGACCCTTTGGTAAAAGTACAAGTTTGGACAGATCAGTGAAAGGAAGAATAGAGTGTGCAGAGACTCTTTTTTCTAAAAAGGGTTAAAGTTTACTGCTATTCTTCCGATATATATAGAAGACCAATTAGACGAGGGAGAGGATATGATGAATTATGCATTTAAGAAATGGTTAAGTCTTTTTATTGCATTAGCACTTGTCATTTCGTTAGTTCCTTTCACTGCTTTTGTCAAAGCAGAGGAGAGAGCACCAATTGTAATTACAGATCCATTGGGTACAGAACAACAACCGACACAGGTTAATAAGCCAACAATCAATATCTCCGGTAGTGCCTATGGTGTTACCGATTTAGGTTATACCATCACCCAATATAGAATAGATAATGGGAGACTTATTGAGATTAAACATAAAGATGGGGCAGATAAGCCTGATATCTCAGGATCTAATTTTACCTTTAACGATGTTCAGTTATATGAAGGATTAAATGGAATTAAAGTATATGGTATTTATCAAGGCCAAACAGTATCAGATACGAAATATGTTGAATATACGAATCTACCATTTATCACTTCAGTTTTATATAATGATTCACAAGATTTAAGACAAGATAACAGGATTACAGATGATTTAACCTATAATAATAATCAAGTGATGCTAACAGGTAAGGTATATAATGCTGATTCGATCGTAGCTGTTGTTAATGGGGTTGAATACGATGGACTGTTAATGAAACTCCAGGATGAATTTGCCTTTACTGATCTTCCTTTACAATTAGGGAAGAATTCCATCACCATTCAAGCAGAGAATCAAACGAAAACTTATCCACTCACATTGGATGTTTATTATGAACCACAAGGAGTACCCTATATTCTTGGACAAATAGATGGCCAAGATTTACTTCCATCTATGAATTTTTCTACTAAACCATTAACTGTTAGTGGCGACGTTTATAACTTTAATGATGCAAATGATCAGTTGAAGGTGACTTATAATGGTGGAAGTTTTATTATCACAAGAAATGATTTTGATAGTCAAACTACGATTAGTGGATCGATCGCTACAAATGACGGACAAACAACGAATTACACATTAACCAATGAAGGGGCGGATTCTTTTACCCTTGAATTTGATACAATTAAACATCCTGATATCAATGATCTTTCTTTTACGTTTACACTGGCAGATGGGACAACCTATCAACCACAAACCTATAAATTAAAATATTTAAATACGTCTTCAAATTATGTGGTAAGTACATCTGGGCTTTCTGATACAGCAACGATTCGAACCCTAACCTTTTATATTACAACAAGTAATACGGTTACTGATTTAGATCAGTTCATCAATCATGTTTATGTGGATGGAAATGGCACAAGACAAACAAATGCTGTTCCAGTTGCCAATATCGATGCAACGAAAGCACCAACCTATAAAGTGACTGTTGATCTTCAACCAGGCGATAACTTTTTTGAGGTATATCCAGCAGCGCCAGAATCAGAAAATATGGAAATCTATACTGTTCAATATGTAAGTACTCCAGACGTTAAGATTACCAACTTAGTAAATGGAGATCGAATCGGGGGAACGGATGGTTTAAATATTGATACCATGATAGGGGAATTTATCAATATTCCTACAACTGAAATGGACAATATGACCATTACTGTTGAAAATGCGTATGGAAGCACGGTTTATACAAATCAAAGCGCTCTTTTAACAATCGATAAAACAAATGGAACCTTTTCGTTTAGCCTCACAGATTTAGGTGTAGGAGCCAATGAAATTACGATTGAGGTAACAGATGGAGCGGTAAGAACAAAGACGAAGCTAACTTTATTCTACTTTAAAGGTGATGGCCCATTTGTTGATATTACTCCAAGTGTAAGTAGTCGATATACGCTGACTGAAACAGACACCAATATCTTTGAGACTGATTCTAGGTATATTGACTTGACGATGAACTTTAATAATGCAAAGGAATTGGTCTTCTATTACAATGGTCAACGAGCAGTATATATTGATGTACAAAATGATAAAGTCTATCCAGAAGCAACTGGTAATGACATTTATCTTAAGTTAGACTTAACAAACAACAAGGTAGTAACTGATCGATCCATACGTCTAAATGATGGGGCGAATACCTTTGAAATTGAAGCAATTAGTCAAGATGGATCTTCAAAAAGTGCCAAAATATATGTTACTCGCTCACCACAACCGGTGAAATTGATTCAACCCGTTTTACCTGACCAAAAAGTAGTGAATAGTAACTTTATTGAAGTGATCATTGAAGCAGAAGCTGAGCAAGTGATCATAGATAAAACTGAAGCAGTAGCTGAACCAATTAGTGATAGTGAGGCAAAACAGTTTAAAGCTGACGTTTTCTTAAAGAACGGTAAGAATAAAATTACCTATACTGTAGTTAGAAATGGAAATAGTAGTAAATATCAGTTTGAGATTTATTATGCAGCCACACCGAAAGAAGGAGCCAGGTATAAAGAAGTTTTCACAGGTAAAGGAAAAATGGATGTCTTTGATAAAAAGGTGCTGCTTGAATTTCCAAAGAATACCTGGTTGATTGAAAAAGGAAGCTCTTCAATCGTCGATTATAAGGCTGATGAGTATTTAGATTTTAGTATTGTTAATCGAAAAACAGGACAACGAATTATTTGGGATGGTGACGAGTATACCTTTGAAGATTTTAATGGGATTTGGGATAGATATATGAAATATTATATTCTCCCACCAGATAATACAGGGTATGCAGGTCAATTGTATTGGATTGAGGCAAACGGAGATCTTACTAATGTGGATGCAGGGCTGGTTCCTAATAACCAAGGGGAAATAACGATTCAATTTGATCAAAGTATTCGTGATGATGCGCAAAACTTGTTAGCGATCTACCATTTTGATCCTGAGAAAAGAGAGTGGGTCAATTTAGGTGGGGTCGTGAATACAAAAGCAAAAACAGTAACAGCACCGATTAATGAATTTGGATATTATACAGTAATGGCAAAAAGAGGAAGTTTTAACGATATTGTTAAACATCCTTGGGCAGCAAACTATCTACAAACCATGTATTCTAAGGGATTAATGATTCCTGCAGAACGTAATCGTTTTGGTGCTGACCTATTAACTACAAGAGGAGAACTAGCAACACTTCTTGTTAAAGCATTAGATATTCCAATCGATGCAGGTCCATATGATGACCGAGGAAGACCGATTAACCCAACATTTAAAGATGTCAGTCCATTATTGGATCCAGATCCAGAGTTTTATTCTTATGAATATATTGAAACAGCTGCTCGGGCAGGAATTATTCGTGGTGAAAGTGATGGACTCTTTAACCCAGACGGCTATTTAACCCGGGAACAAGCGGCAACGATGATCGCTCGTGCAGCCAATTTAAAGATTACTTCTAATGCAGAACGTTCTAAATTAAATTTAGCAAAAATGTTTGCTGACGGAGAAAGTATCAACCTTTATGCTGCACCCTATATTGAAGCGGTGATTAAAGCAAAAGTCATGAGTGGTAGTCAATCAGGAGATAGTATTGTCTTTAATCCAAGATCATTCATGTCTCGGGCTGAAGCAGCGACCATCTCATACCGCTTAATGCAAAAGCTAAAAAAATTACCTAAATAAAAATGAAGAATTAGAGGGCCTTTCATCAAAGAAAGGCTTACTTTTTATTATAGTTTAATGGTAATGTATATTACAAAAGAAGCGACTTTCAGGAATGCCTTTCTTTCCTTGTTTTTTAATCACAGAAAGGCATGGATGACGGAGCTCGTTGTAATATACATTACCTTATTGCTACTTTTTTTCCTAGCAACTTTTCATTTTTTTGTACGTCTATATGGTAGAGAAATTCTAAAAAAGGTAGGGAGAGGTAGCAAAAAATGAAAAAACGGTTGCAAATCTTAGCTAAAGTAACCACTGTACTGGCTATGCTACTATCCATGTTTCCTTCTATTCATGGAGCAATAGCAGCTGAGAGTGTCCCAAGTGGAAATCTAGTATCTTCGGAATGGATTACTGCTGGGGCAAAACTAGAGAAGTGGAATTGGAAGACTTCTACGGGTATCGTCAAAATAAATCTGATAGAAGTAGATTTGAAGAATCCTTATATTAAAGTAGATACGATGGTGGGTAAAGAGGGGATGACCGGTAATAAGCAACGCCCGATCAATATGGCCAAAGAAACTGGGGCCGTTGCAGCGGTGAATGGCGACTTTTTTACACTTGCCGCAGAGGGTGCTCCGTTTGGTGCGACGATTCAAAATGGACAAATGATTACATCTCCAGGCTATATTCATTCCAAAAATGCATTGATGATTGATCAAAATGGAGTTCCTTTTATTGATCGTTTAGATTTTGATGCAGAAGTAACAACAGAAGATGGAAGTAAGTTTCAATTGTATGGAGTGAACAAAACCCAATATAACTCAGGCTTCCGTTTTAGTGGTAATAGCCACCAAAATCGACTTCATATGTACACAGATAAATGGAATATGAAGAATTGGGTAGGTGATGCTTTAGGCGAGTATACGATTGTATTAGTCGAGAACGGAATAGTAACGCAAATGCTAGATAATCAGGCTGTTGATGAAATCCCAAATGGTGCGTACTTATTATTAGGACATGGTGAGGCTCAAGTCTTTTTAAAACAGCATGTTCGTATAGGTGAAACGATCCAAGTAGATTTTAAGCTTAATCCTGATCAAAAATGGTTAACAGCAATTGATGGTTCAACTCTATTAGTAGATGAAGGACAAAAGGCAAAAATCACTTATGAGATTAAAGGAAACCACGCACGTACAGCAGTTGGTTATTCTCAAGATAAGCGCTATCTATATCTGGTTACAGCAGAAAAAAGCAAAAACAGTGTTGGGATGACATTAGATGAACTGAGTACCTTTTTAATCCACCGTGGTGTCTGGAAAGCGGTCAATCTAGATGGTGGCGGCTCGACAACAATGGTTGCTCGTGGTTTAGGTACTTTTAATCTATCAGATGTTACTATTCCTCAATATGGGGTTGAGAGAGAGGTTCCTAATGCCTTAGCTATATTTAGTACAGCACCAAAAGGAAAGTTATTAGGTGGGCAGGTTTCCTTACCAAAGGGCGCTTTGCAGGGTGAAACCCTTACCGCCCAGATCACTCGTGCTTATGATGAATATTACAATCCAATCGATCCAAAAGAAGTAAGCGTTCAGTGGGATGTAGCAACAGGTGTTCAGCAAAATAAAGAGAATCCGTTTAACTTTATCTTTAACCAACAAGGGACATTTAATATCAAATCATCCCTTGGACAAACCACACAAACCCATCAGATAAAAGTTTATAGTAAGGAAGACCTAAAGCTAATTAAGATTGATCAAGATATAATCCGTATCAATACAGGTGAATCCTTGAAACCAACTGTAACCATGAGCTTCACTGACGGTTCTAAACGCTCCGTAGATACCAAGCTATTAAAATGGCAGTTAATTGGAGCAAAAGGTAGTGTACAAGCAGATGGTACTGTCACGGGCTCCGAAGCATCAGTAGGAATGCTGATAGCAAGCTATCAAGGGTTTAGTACAGCTGTACCTGTAGTGATTGGTACTCAAACAGAAGGAAAAGTGATTGATCAGTTTGACCAACCTGGTATTTATTTAATTCAAGGATTAAAGGGGATTGGCACAGGTTCTTTTAAATCAGGAATATTTACTTATGATTTTGGTAATTCTAGTGATCTTCGTATTGTCTATCTTCAGTATGGAACCGTAGGTAAGTATGTTAGGGGAGAACCAGCATTCTTAACACTGGATGTAAAAGGGGATAATAGTGGCCATTGGCTCCGGACTGAGATTAGGGATAAAAATGGAAAAGTCTATTATGTTGATCTAGCGAAAAAGGTAGATTGGATAGGTTGGAAAACCTTAACTGTTCCTGTGCCAAAGGGAGTCGCTTATCCACTTACGTTGAAAAGTATCTATGTTGTTCATCAAGAAAATGCAACGGATCAAACGCCTAACCAAGGACAGCTCTCTTTTGCCAATTTACAAATAAAAGAGTGGAATAAAGCTGAAATCGCTGAGAAACCTACATTAAAATTTACGTTAAATCAAAAACAAGTACTCGTTGGAAATGAGAAAAAAAGCTTAGATCAAGCACCGATCATTGTAAATGGAAGAACATTTTTACCCCTCCGTGCTTTTTCTGAATTATTAGGTGGACAGGTAAATTGGTTTAGCTCCGAACAAAAGGCTGAAGCGATCAACGATTATAAGGTTCTTGATTTTTGGTTGGAACAATCCTACATGAGCCAAAATGGAGAACGAAAAGCATTAGATGTAGCCCCATTTGTTCGAAATGGAAGAACGATGCTGCCTGTTCGTGCATTAAGTGAGGGATTTGGATTATATATTTACTACGATAGTAAAACACAAAGTATTACGGTGAATTGATAGATTTAGAAAAAGAATAACCTAATATTGAAATGTTGGAAGGGGTATAGTAGGCAGATGATTTTGGTGGTAGAATAGGATTAGTTTATGTGATTCTATTAAACTGCAAAGGGGAAAAAATGGTGGAACAAAGAAAGAGAACCCATCGTAACAAATATTTACACAAGAAATTCTTAGCTAGTTTCTTAATTGTAGCCATGTCACTGATTCTATTTATCAATCTTCAGTCATCTGTCTTTGCTTCTAATACAGAATATTATAGAGACCGGGTAGCGGTCATTATGTACCATCATATTGATTCAAACTTTAAAAGTAGTGCTACCATTACACCTGAGTTATTTCAAAGTCAAATTGAGTATCTTGTAGAACAAGGATATAACTTCATTTCGATGCAACAATTTGAGGATTTTCTTTACAATAAAGAGTCTATACCAATTAATAGTGTACTCATTACTTTTGATGATGGATATGAAAGCTATTATAATTATGCTTATCAAATATTAAAAAAGTACAATATACCCTCTACTAATTTTGTGATTGGCGAGTGGATTGATAAACCCAATGGATTACCACGATTGACGAGTGAGGAAATGCTAGAGTTGTCGAAAGATCCATTAGCAGATTTACAAAGTCATAGTTATGGTTTGCATAGAAAAACGAGCGAAGATCATCCTAAGCCTTTTTTGACAACAAAATTATCTATCGATCAATACATCGAGTCACAAAGTGACTATGAGAAGCGAATTCAGGATGATTTGGAATTAAACCGAGAAGTGATTGAAAATATTACAAATAAACATGTATATGCCTTTGCTTATCCCTTTGGAGCTTATAATCAGGATAGTGTTTCTACATTAAAAAAAGTAGGCTATCAATTGGCCTTTACATTGAGAAAAGGAATGGCAGACCGAAGAACAAATCCATTTTTAGTTCCGAGAATCAATGCGGGTAACCCAACCATTACACCAGAAAAACTACATGAAGCCATCTTAGCTTCTCATCCAGCTAACAAAATAGTCAAAATTCAACCAGCGAAGGAGAATACGTTAGTACAGCCAACCGTTTATGTGAATGGTAAATTCGTTAATTTCCCCGAGCAAAAGCCATTTATTAATAACGGTTTAACTATGGTACCAGTTAGATACGTGAGCCAAGAATTACAAGCGTATGTTTTTTGGGATGGGACGACCCAAACGATTACTATTATAAAAGGATATGAAGTTATAGAATTACGGATCAATGACCGAAACGTAAGGGAACAAGACCAAGTGATCACCTTAGAATCTCCAGCGATGTTATATAATGGTCAAACCATGGTTCCACTTCGATTCATTAGTGAAGCCTTTCATGCGAAGGTGGAATGGGATGGAACAAATAAAACGGTACGAATCTATCAATAATCTATACAAACTTGTTAAAAGGAGATTGAATATGAGTAATAAGGTGAAATTAGGTTTAGGTATTGGTGCTTTGATTTTAGCTGGGTCGATTGTCACCACAGCTATGGCTGGTGAAACAAGTGAACCAGGATCGCAAGAGGATCCGCTCGTAACAAAAAGTTATGTCGATCAGCAAATCAACTTACTTAAGCAAAGTGGATTACCAAGTGGACAACCTACTGATGGGGAAGAAACAGTGAAAGTTGCACAGATTATTGTCTTAAATTTAAAAGCAGGTGACTTGTTAGTAGGGAATGCAGGAACAGAAATGATTCTGCGTGCAGGTACAGCGACAGCCTATAGTAAAGATGCAAATGGTATACCTGATGTAACAGGCGCAACGGATCTGAAGAATGGTACAAAAATCCCGTTAAACCATCAATTGATTTATCCTAGAAACGATGGTCGTGGTGTTAAGATTGTGAGTGGCACAGCTGTATTCATGGTTCGCGGGGAATATGAAGTCATAAGTGAACAAAAAGAATAAAGTTTTTGCTAGATCCATACGTTTCTGAGTATGGGTCTTTTTCTTTTAAAAAAAACCCTTGCCAAAAAAATAGAATGGTTATAAACTATGGTTAGTAAGTAATTACTTATAAAGAAGGTGGTGATGAAATGGAGAAAAGACGGATGACAAAGGAAGAAAGAGAAGAACAAATTATTCAGGCAGCCAAAGAGGTTTTTATTGAACGAGGCTATATGGGTGCAACAACACTAGAATTAGCCAAACGAGCGAACATCTCTGAGGTCACATTATTCCGCTATTTTCCGTCGAAAAGTGAACTATTCTTAGCGACCATTAGTCCAATTATGGCAAAGTCGATCGAACTCGTCCTTCAAGGTCAGGGGTATACTCCGATCAGGGCACTAAAGGAGTTTTTAAAGGAAAGGATCTTTTTTATTGCCCATAATCGCGAGATCATTAAATTGCTTTTAATCGAAAGCGAAATGCATCATGAACTATCAGAACAGGTCAATATCATTGAACAAAATCTTACGATGTTAAAGGAATTGGTTAGACGAATTGGACTCCCAGAGGAACAAAATTCTCTTTTATTACGAATGACGATTGGGATGTTGACTTCCTTTTTATTTATTCCCATTGAAAATGAATGGGAGATTGAAAGGGATGTTCAGGAGTTTCTAAATCGGATCGATTTTTTATTTATCCATACAGTAAGTAAGTGATTACTTCTAAAGGAGTTGCGTCAGATGTTGAAAAGAAAGAAAATGAATGGACTCATTATTCTTTCCATTATGATCATCCTTCAATTCGCAATGGGTAGTTATTCTTTTTCAGCGGCCGTAAAGGAAGATCGGGAAATGCAATTAGAGGAAGCGATTAATGAATCGATCGCCAACAATAGTTTGTTGAAATCATTGGATTATGTGATTCAGAGCAAACAGATTCAACTTAGGGAAAGGCAGGATTCTTCAAAGCAAATTTCAAGTAAACAAGAAAGCTTTATCGAGGGGGGAAAGGCAAAATATTTTCTTCCCTTTGATGCAAAGATCCAACTTGAGATTGCCAAATTAGATAAAGAGGAGCAAGAAAACAATGTTGCCCTCATGACGACGAATGCCTATTTAGATGCGCTATATTTGCAGCAAGCAATTCAGGTTTTAGAAAGTGGTGTCAAACGGGCAGAAGAACAAGTGAAAATTGCAAAGCTCAATTATAAGGTAGGAACGATCACAAAAGTGGATGTCTTATCATCAGAGGTTCAGCTAGAGATGGTAAAAAGCGAATTAGAACAAGTAAGGAATAATCTTGAAATGAAAAAAATGCAGCTTAACCAAGTGATGAACCGGCCACCACTTAATCCTTTAACGATTGTTAATGAAGAGATCGAAGTGAAAGCGAATCTAAACGAAGAGGAACTAACAAAAGGACTAGCCTATAGCCCTTCTCTTAAAAAGCTAGATTTGGAATTGCAATCGATTGACAAACTGTTAGAGGTGACAAAAAGATACTCCCCAGAGAATACATATGCTTATCAGTCGGTCTATTCAAGCAAATTAGTGAAACAATCGATGCTTGAAGAAACCAAGTCAAAGGTCGAGGTAGGGATACGAAGCCAACAGATTAAAATCAATTCGTTGTTTGAAAAAGTACAGGTCATGCAACAGCAGGTGGAAAAGGTAGAGGAAACCTATCGGATCATGCTGGAGCAATATAAAGCAGGAATGATTTCCTATCAAGATTTAGCCAATACGGATCAATTATGGAAGCAAACAAGTCTTGATGAGCTTCAAGCAAAGCTAGATTACAATCGAGCACTATATGAGTACGGATATATGATTGGTAACAAATAAGCTTAGGGTGGGGAAGAAATGCAAAAATTAAAAGGTTTATTGATGATGATGGTTATTCCTGCTCTTCTTTTCACAACAGTTGGTTGTTCAAAGGAAGAGGTCGTTCAACAACAGGCTATACCTGTTCAAACGGTAACGATTAAGCCAACTACCATGGCAAATCAAACAAAGCTTGTTGGCGAAATTACCTCAAACGATGAAGTTTTGGTATCCACCAAAATTCCTGGGAAAATAAGTAAAGTGTATGTAAATGTAGGGGATTCAGTGAAAGCAGGAGACTTGCTTTTTGAATTGGAAAATCAAGATTTAAAAGCAGCAGTAGAGCAAGCCCAAAAAAGTTTATCGATTGCTCAAGCGAATTTAGCCAATATACGTAATGGGGCAAGGCCACAAGAAAGAGAACAAACAAACCAAGCGGTAAATCAAGCCAAAATCCAGCTTGATCTAGCTACGACGAATTTTGAGCGGATGAAGGAATTATTTGAAGCAGATGCGGTTTCTAAGCAGCAATATGATCAGGCTCTTTCCGGGTTACAGCTTGCTGAAGCTGCGTATAAGTCAGCGGTTGAAAAACTCTCCTTGGTTGAAGAAGGTGCAAGTCAGGATACGATCCGTGCTGCTGAAGCACAGGTCGGTTTAGCCCAAGCCAATTTGAAGATGGCACAAGCCAAGCTAAATGATACACGGATCCATTCACCGATTGATGGGAGAGTGGGATTTGTTAAATTCGATTCTGGTGAATTCGTGATGCAAGGAAATCCAGTAGTCCAAGTGCTAGATGACCAAATGGTAACAGCATTAGTTGATGTTTCTGAAAAGGAAATTTCCTCGGTTCATCCTCAAGCTCAGGTTCAGGTTGAAATCCCTTCTGCTGCTATAGAGCCTTATACTGGCGTTGTGACAGAGGTGAGTCCAACGATCGATCCACAAACAAAGGTCTATCCAATCAAAATTCTAATCAATAACCTGGATGGAAAGATCAAATCAGGGATGACAGCTAATGTTTTATTCACAATGGAACGAAAGGAAAAGATTATCGCGATTCCTGTCGATGCTACCTTTGAGGAATTGGGAGAGCATTATGTCTATCTTGTGAAAGATGGGAAGGCAGTAAAGACACAGGTTCAAACAGGAATTACAGATGGGAAACAAGTCGAGATCATAGAAGGGCTAAAAGAAGGTGATTCACTGATCATTAAAGGACAGAATATGGTGAAGAACGGTGATCTTGTAAATAAAGGTGGGGAAGCATTGTGAAAATAGCCAATGTGTCCATTGACCGCCCTGTTGCCATCACGATGGTGATGATGATTAGCATCGTTCTGGGAATCACCATGTTGTTTCGCTTACCTGTTGATCTTTTTCCCGATATGGATATGCCTGTTGTGACGGTTACCACTAAATACGTAGGGGCTTCTCCGCAAGAAATCGAAACACAGATTACAAAAATATTGGAGGATGAATTTGCATCATTAGATAACCTTGATACGATTTCATCTACTAGCTCACAGGATGTATCTACCATCATGATTCAATTTAAATGGGGAACCGACCTAGATATTGCGGCGATTGATGTGAAGGATAAAGTAGCCTTGGTACGAAATGATTTGCCAACTGACCTATTGGAGGATCCAATCGTTGAAAAAATGGACCCCACTGCCACACCGGTTCTACAATACTCTCTTTCTGGGGAAGAATTGTTAGGAACACTTTATCAAACCGCTGAAATCGATTTAAAACCGGAGCTGGAAAAAATCAAAGGGGTTTCCAAGGTTGAGATCATTGGAGGAAGAGAGAATGAAATCAAGGTTCAGCTAGATCCAGAAAAGATGAAAGCTTATGGTTTATCTGTTCCTGCTGTCCTAGAAACGATCTCTAAAGATAGCCGAAATTATGCATTAGGAAAACTGGATGAAGGTAGTAGAGAATTATCTGTTCGAGCCAAGGGAGAAATCAATAGCCTAGATGAACTGAAAAATTTAACCTTTACGATCCCAAGTGGCGGACGGATTTATTTAAAGGATTTCGCAACGGTTGATGTAGGCTATATTGAAACCAGTGAACAAACCTATTTTAATGGAAAACCTGCTGTCGGCATCTTTGTTTATAAACAGAAAGATGCCAACACAGTAGAGATTTCTAAACAGATCAATTCAAAAATGGAAGAGCTCAAGCAGGAATTACCCGAAAATATTTCGATCAATAAAATCATCGATTCTGCTGAATTTATCAATGCCTCGATTAAAAACCTAATAAAGGATGGTTTGATTGGTGCGACTTTGGCGGTTATGATTCTTTATCTATTTTTAGGAAAGATATCGTCTACATTGGTTGTTTCGATTGCGATTCCAATTAGTATTGTGACCACTTTTTCTCTGATGTACTTTAGTGGAATTACGATCAACTTAATCACATTAGGTGCATTAGGTTTGGGAATCGGGATGATGGTGGATGATGCAGTTGTGGTCATGCAAAATATCTATCGCCATTATCATGAAGAAAAGCGGGGAATTATTGAGGCAGCCAAGCTGGGGGTTCAAGAAGTTGGAACGGCTGTAATAGCTGCGACCATTACAAAGGTAATCGTCTTTTTACCGATGATGTTTGTTGAAGGACTTGCCGCACAGATTTTTAATCCATTGGCATTAACGGTAACTTTTGCTCTTTTATCCTCCTTAGCCGTTAGCTTGACCGTGACACCAATGCTTTCATCAATTTTATTAAAACAAAAGGCTGGTAGTCAAGGGAAAGGGAAACGACTGTTAAATGGATTAGAAGGAATGGCTAAGATAGTAAACAAATATGTTACTCGCTTAGAAAAAGGTTATCTACGGCTACTAAAATGGTCTTTACACCATCGAAAATCGGTATTAGCGGTGGCCCTCATTACCTTCTTACTCGGGGTAGCGTTAGTTCCATTTGTTGGCGGGGAGTTTATGCCTAAAATGGATAGTGGGGAGTTTAGTATTGAAATCGAAATGCCTAGTGGCTCTCAAGTAGAGGAAACCGATCAAGTGGTGAAAGGAATCCTAAGCCAGTTAGAGGAAATCCCAGAGGTAGACATGACCCTTGTTACGATGGGAACGAGTAAAAATGCCAATGTGCAAATTGATTTACCAGATTATGCAATCATCGATGTAACCTTGGTTGATATGGCAGAGCGAACACAATCGACTGCAGAAATTGTTGATGGTCTACGCGCCAAATTTAATCTTCCTGGTGTCGATATTAAGGTGCAAGAAAAAGGCTTTATTGCATCAAGTTTATTTTCTGCCGATCCTGTTTTTATTTCGATTAAAGGAAATGATCAAGAAACCTTAAAAAGGATAACCGATGATGTATTAGGAATCGTGAGAAGCGTACCTGGTACAAGGGATGCAAAAAGCAGCTTTAGTCAAGGGAAACCGGAAGCTCAATTAACTTTCCAACGGGAAAAATTAAAGGATTACGGGCTTGATATATTTAGTATCAGCAAAACGTTAAGAACAGCGGTGAATGGGGAAGTGGTAAGTGTTTATCGCTCTAATGGGCAAGAGATGGATATTCGCGTCCAATATCGTGAAAACGACATTCAGAGGTTAAATGACTTAAACCAAATCTATGTATTCTCACCGAAGGTAGGACGGCAAATCCCATTAAGTGAATTAGTCGATATTGAAAAATCACAAGGGCCAACCTCAATCAATCGTGAGGATAAGGTAAGGATGTCTTACATTACGGCTGCCATTTATGGCCGAGATTTAAAAGGCATCAACAGTGACATTATGGCAAAAATTGACTCATTAAATATTCCTTCTGACTTTTCAATTGAATTTGGTGGGGAAAGTAAGGACATGGAAGAGTCCTTTGGGGATTTAGGGTTCGCCTTTATCTTAGCTGTCGTCTTAATCTATATGGTTATGGCTGCAGAATTTGAATCATACAAGCATCCTTTTGTCATTATGTTCACATTGCCATTAACCTTATTTGGTGTATCCCTAAGCTTAGTGCTTACAGGAAGGGCAATCAGTGTTCCCGCTTTACTAGGGATTATTATGCTGGTTGGAATTGTAGTGAGTAATGCGATTGTACTGATTGAATATACTAATCAGCTTCGAAAAGAGGGAATGTCTGTCTATGAAGCCTTATTAAAGGCCGGCCCAACTCGATTACACCCGATCTTAATGACGACATTGACAACTGTACTAGGGTTGTTTCCATTGGCATTAGGGATTGGGGAAGGGGCGGAAACCCATGCGCCGATGGCGACAGTGGTAGTTGGTGGATTAACTGTATCCACCTTGTTAACACTGATTGTCATCCCTGTGATCTATTCATTATTTGAGAGAACAAAAATAGAGGAGAAATTCGATGGTCAATCAAGAAATAGGACTCAATTATCAAATGTTGAAGGTCATGCTTGAAAAAAGATTTTTTCACTCAGACGTAAAAAAACAGCTAGATCAGGAACAAATCAGTCTAGCGATTTCAATTCTAGTAACTTTTCTATTTATTCATACTTTAAAAGTCTCTGATTTGCTATTTGATGATCTAGCGCAGTTCTTTGATGAATGGGACGATTTAAAGGATTTTGAAGGGGTTACCCTACATCTTTTAAAAAGTTTAGAAAAAGATTATTTTTTAGATTGACAGCAAGAAGAAAATAGTGGTATTTTATAGTAGTAAGTAATCACTACGGTGATTGCTTTAAACAACGGTCACAAATAAGTAAGTGCTTACTCATAACCTTGGTATTTGCTTTCGTGACCTTTGTTTCTCCTCTTTAATCCCCCTTTAAACCTAAAGGGGGGGCTTTTTAAAAGCTAAAGAAGAAAGCAATGCTTTCTTTTCATGATTTATTCGATAGAGGAGTAAAACGTTACCCGATTCCCTTTCAAACATCTTGGATTCTTTAAAAGACCAAGTGTTTATATAAAAGAAATTTTTTGGGGGTGATTCTATTTCAAAAGTCGATTCAACTGAACACAAGAAAGAAGAATTAAAGAGGAGGAAACAATGGATGAGTAGAAAAAAAGTTTTGTCACTAGTTTTATCACTGATGATGATATTCTCTATAGTGACACCAACCTTTGCTGCTGAACTTAGTGATGTAGAAGGAACACAATATGCTGAAGCGGTTGACAGATTAGTTGCATTAGGTATTATGACAGGATTCAATGATGGAACATTCAAACCAGAACAAGATATTACGAGAGCTGAATTTGCAGCGATGGCGATTCGAGCAATTGGCCTTGATGCTACAGCCAAGTCTTCAGGTGGCGCAACCAAGTTCCCTGATGTAGCGGCTAACCAATGGTATAGTGGCTATATCAACCTTGCAACGGCAAAGGGAATTATTAAGGGACATGGCGATGGTACATTTAAGCCAACGGATAAAGTAACCTATGGTGAAGCAATTACCATGCTTGTTCGCGTATTAGGCTATGAGCCAGCTGTTGAAGGAACAAATTGGCCTTCTAATTACTTATTAAAGGGCGCAGAGATCGGCATTACAGGAAATCTTCAATTTAATCAAAGTAAGCCTGCATTGCGCGGAGATGTTGCCATTTTGATCAATAACTCTTTAGATATCGATTTGATGGAAAGAGTTAAATATGGTGACGATTTAGAATTTGAAGAGCAAAAAGGGGAAACCTTACTTTCCGAATACTTAAACGTATTCGAGTATGATGAAGTGGTTGTTGCAGAAACTCCAGCTTATTCCCTTACTGATTTAGACAACGATGAAGTCGTTGTAAAATTATCTGAAGAAGATGGTGGAAAAGAATACACCTTCACAGTTAATGATAAACTGGCAATTGACCAATTCTTGGGATATGAAGCGACAATCTTTGTCAAGGATTTAGACAATGATGGAAAATTAGAAGATGACGAAACCGTTCTTTATGTAGGCGTAACAACTGACAAGAAGGATATCATCGAGTGGGATTATATCGTTGATATTCAGGGCGGTGTAGGGTTAGACATTGGTAAAGATGACATCGAAGTCTCCTTAGATGAAGCCGATGATACGTTCAAATTAGCCGACAATGCGGTTGTTTACTACAACTACGAGCGAGTTAGTAATCTTGAAAGAATGGCTTCTAGCGAAAAAGGCGTTGGCTATGGTTATTTAGGAGAAGTTGCCGGACGCGTAATCTTAAATGATGACGATGAGATCGTCTTTATGGATCAAAGAAACTATGATGATCCAGTTGTAGTTACAAGTGTAAATGTTGATGATGAGAAAGTGAAGTATTTCAGAGATAGTGAAAATGAGTCAACATTGAGACTTGATGGCGAAACTTATGTCATCATGAAAAATGATGAAATGGCTAGTTTAGAAGATTTGGACAAGGATGATGTTCTATACTTCTGGGAAGCAGAAGGTGGAGAATATGTCCTAGCTGCTTATAATGGCAAAATCACTGGTGAATTAGAATCCATTGATGCTGATTCGAACAAATACTGGGATTACTCATTAGTTGTCGATGGCAAAACAATCTATGTAGGACCTAACTTTACTTATAGCCTTGATGAAAACGATGAGGTTACCTTGTTAGGTACACCTGAGGATGATGTTCCAAGTGCAAACCTAACGGATCTTGAGGACATGGTTGGAACAGAGGTTACGGTTTACTTAGGTAAATATCAAGATGCTACAGATGGTTGGAACTATGGCCGTCATATCGTAAATGGTGTAGGAAGCAGCGAAGATATACCATTAATGGTGACAGAAGCACCATGGGTATCCAGAACCGCTTCAACAGAATACTATATTGAATTTGTAAATGCAAACAATGAAGAAGTGGCCTATGAATTAACTGAGGATGATACTGAATTTAATGGTGCTCTTAAAGAACTAGATAAAGCAGCAGATTTGACAGAAGTTCAATCTCTATTAACTCCAGGAACATTGGTTGATGTTGAATTTAATAGTGATGGCTCTGTTGCTTCAATCGATGTATTAGATGGAACTCAATCTGGTACAGTTGCAGATACTGGTTTAACTCAAGCAGATATCGATGATGATTATGATATCATTGAAATCGATGGTAAGGGTTATTATGTGACAGAAGATACAGCTATTTACGATCAGAAGTTCCTTGAAGCTACTGATTGGAACTCTTTAGAAGACATTAGTGGCGACTTTGATGTCGTTGCCAAAGTGGATGATAATGAATTAGAAGCACTTGTGGTTATCCATGATGGTGATGTTTCCTTAGGCAAATCTGATTATGGTTTAGTACTTAAACGTACTGTGAAGAGTGATGGCTTATATGTAACGATGGCAATTGAGGATCAAGCTGTTGAACTATATGCTGGCGATCTATCAAACAAAAATGATCTAAAAGAAGGCAAGTTATTCATCATCACAATTAGTGGTAATGAGATTGACAAAGCAACTCCGGTTGCAAAAGAATCCTTTAATGCCGTCAATCCATCTGAATTAACCACAACTGCATTTAACAATGCATCAATTGCTGTAACTAATGATGTTTATGGTGATGTAGATTTCGTTCTAAATGAAGTCTCAACAGATACAATTGAATTATATGTGGATGCAAATGCTGATGGTAAGTTTACGGATGGTATTGATAACGTATTAGTTGGTAAAATTGTTAAACAAGATTTTGCTGTAACATCTGGATATGATGTCACATTTACATGGGATAAGTTAGAAATCGTAAGCAGTGGTGTTGATGCGAAGAACGGTGTCATTGAAGTAATGGCTGCTGGTGGAGATGAGGATGTTGACCCAACCTTCTTCATCAATGTAGACCGTTATGGTGCAGATTCCTACTATTATGATATCGATATCTCCCATTTGGCAGATCCAGCGAAGAAGATCCTAAAGCTTAGTGATCTAAGCGATGGCGATATCTTAAATGTGTACAATGACCCAACAACAAGCAAAACGATTTATGAGTTCATTGTTGTCGTTGATCGTTAATCAGCAAGTCATTTGAAAACATAAAAACAGCACCTCGCGGGGTGCTGTTTTTAGTTTTTTTTTGAAAGATAAGTGGTGGCCAGTTGCTTCTATACCAACAAATACTTTCTCAGCACGGCATGAATGTTTGGCATCTTCAATCTTTTGGATAAGATACTTCATTCCAGTATGATTAACCATGAAGGAAAATGATGTCTGAATCACTTCACCAAAGTAATTTAAGATCATGGATTTCTGTAAAACCTTTGAAACATCAATTGGAACAAGTAATACCTTTTCTAAATTAGCACCTTTAAGTTCTTTTGCGAATTGACTTCTTCTTAAACCTTGTTTACTATTAAGTAGTCTCATTGACTATGACCTCCTTGTAGGGTGGATGATTGAGTAAACTTGGTTAAGTATTTCAATCATATCATAGTCACTGGGATATTTTTGTGTCTAAAAACATTATTTCATACACCAGAAAGTATAAAATTTTGATCTACCACAGTCCTTGATACTGTGGTATTTTTGTTGTATGGAGACGAACATATTAAAACGTATTTTCTTTGACCAACATCAACACTGGGAGAAATTCAAAAATAAATATGGTAAAAAGATCAGACCCATTGTTATTAAAGAAGTAGAGAAATTTCGCGATTGTGGAGACTTTAAAAAAGGATTTAAGCTTTTCGTGTGTGAAGGATGTCATGATGTTCGGAAGGTACCCCATCGCTGTAAAGGACGTTTTTGCACAACATGCTCAGTTGGGGAAAGTGAAGAATGGAGTAGGTTGTTGACAGAAGACGTTTTTCAGGTTAATCATAGGCATGTTATTTTTACAATTGATGAGGGATTGCGAGATGTATTTCTACTTCATCGACATTTATTAAAAGATTTAATGGATAAAGCCGCAAGGCTTTTAACCGACTTCTTTCAAAAGAAAGCCAAAGTAACGCCAGGGATCATCGCAGGATTACATACTTTTGGCTCAAGGATTAACTTTAATCCACATGTTCATATGTTAGTGACTATGGGTGGGTTGACGAAAAAAGGGGAATGGAAACAATATGACTACTTGCCCTTTACAATGCTTCGAAAACAATGGCAAACTGTTGTACTGAAACTAATACGTAAAGGATTAACAGGAAAAGAAAAGAAAAAAATACAATCCCGACTTCAAAAGGCGTTTACCGAAAATGGTGAAGGCTTCTATGTGTATGCCCCAAAACAGAAAGGGAGCATAAAAGAGCAGCTACGCTACATTGGTCGTTATATTCGTCGACCTGCAATTGGAATCAATCGGATTGAAGCATATGATGGTCAATGTGTAACTTTTAAATACCATGACAAAACAGATGGGAAAGAAAAAACAGAAACAGTCAGTGTAGAAGAATTTATTTCACGGCTCATTCGTCATATACCAGATGAGCAATTTAAAACGATTCGTCATTATGGGGTGTATTCCAGAAGAATCAAAACAATAAGCAAAAAAATACTCACTGTATGGCAAGAAAAAGCAAGAAAATGGATTGTGAAAATTAAAAAGACCTTACGTCGTCAGACGTGGAGGGAAAGAATAGTGGCAAGTGGAAGAAGAGAC
>NZ_JBLWFI010000001.1:1961941-2017608 GCF_048898065.1 Tepidibacillus infernus | reverse complement strand
ACGATATGTCCTCATTGTGAAAATTATTATGAATATAAGGGTGAAGTATGCCTTGAAGATGGTATACTAGTAATAAAATTTGCAATAGATCAAATGACAAAGAAATATTTGGAGGGAGAGATTCGTTATATCACCAGTTTCCAAACATCGGCGAAAAGGGAAAAAACGAAAGAAAGTAAACAATTTGACTCAAATAAAAAAGCAGCAAATGGTCATTTACCATTGCTTGCAGTGTGAATTAGTAGAAGAAATACCTTTAAGAGTTGTGCAAGATTTTGACGCAATGGATGATGGAGACCTTTCGGTTCCACCTATGTTTACTTGTGAAGAGTGTGGGGGAGAAATGTACCCTGAATATTATAAAGGGTTACAAGGTAAAGAATATCGACTAAGTGATATTAAATCACCAAAATAAAAAGGACCGGGCTATGCCCGGTTTTTCTTAATCCCATGTAAAAAGATTTGGACCATATCATCAAGAACTTTTTCCTCATTAAATTGGTCGATATCATGATCTTTCAAAATATGCTTCCAAATAACGTATCCAATCAACATTCCTAATAGAGCCTGAGTAGCAATTCTAGGTTCAATATCGGTTAGGTTACCTGCTTCTCTTTGCTGATCAAAATACTTTTCTAAAAGCTTTGACTTTTTTTGAATCACTTCTTGAAACATGGTTTGCTTGATTTCTGGATAAAATAAAGCTTCATAAAGAACAATTTTTAAGAGATCTTTGTTTTCTTGCACGGCCTCTGTATTTCTTCTAAGGAAGTTTTTAAGAATCTCTACATCATTTTTACCATGAATATCAATAAATAGATCAGTGATCGATTTAACCATTGCTGGTGAAATAAGAGCAAATAAAAGATCCTTTTTTGTTTCAAAGTAACGAAATATCGTGGCTTCAGATACCCCAGCCTCTTTCGCTATTTCCTTTGTTGTTGAACCAGAAAAGCCTTTTTGTGAGAAAATTTTAACAGCTGACTCAAGGATTTTTTGTTGAGTAGCACTTGGCAAATGCTCAAATGAGATATGTGAGGCTTCCATACTATGCACCTTCCTATATGATTAAGTACATACTTATCTTATTCCTAGATGGGGATGATGTCAAATGAAAGAACCCCCTTCGTTTGAAAAGGGGGCGATAGATAAACGATATCAACCTTTTATAAAAATCTTGTCTTCTTCTCTAAGATTTCTACCCGTTTTACTAAATCCTGTAATGTAATGGACTCTTCAGGGGTTGGTGCTGGTGCATGATAGCTTTGACGAGTCGTATTGGATTTTAATTGTTGATTTTCTTTTTTTAGTGCCTTATTTTCGTCGATGAGTCGGGAATAATCTTGAATCACTTGGTCAAGGAATTCATTCACTTCATCCACATCATATCCACGAATCGAACGCTTAAATTCTTTTTCAAAAATATCTTCAGGTGTTAACATAGCCTTAACTCCTTTTATATTTTCCTTTTTTTAAAGGATAACATAAATAGAGCTTTTTTCAAATACTATATGATTCTTAGTCTTCGATGATCCTTTTACAGGCTTAGTCAATTTTAACCTATAGTACCACTATCTTAAAGGATTTGAACGTGTTATTCTCGGTCATACTATGATTACCTCATCAAATAACCAACTAAGGTGACGACTTCCTTTGAAAGGAGGTGATCATGATGGCCAAAGGACAATGGGGCAGACAACAACTAGTACCAGAAGCCCATCAAGCATTAGATAATATGAAATATGAAATTGCTGGAGAGATGGGGCTTCCTGTTTACCAAGGAAGTGAAGATTACTGGGGTCAGCTCTCTGCAAGGGATTGTGGAGCAGTAGGTGGCGCCATGACCAAAAGATTGGTTGAAAGTGCAGAACAATTCATGAAAGGATTATAATAATCGTTTACACATTTTACAACATTTTAAAACAATTTGAATACCTACCTGTTGCTTAGAGGCTTATTGGTTTGGAGATACCAATAGGCCTTTCTTTAGTATGTAAATAGGATGAAATAATATACATAAAGTCCCAAACAAAAAAAATATGTTAGTCCATTGGAACGATTTATGGAACAACCTATATACTGTTAAGCAATAAAGGAATATAATAAAGAAAACTTGGCTTATGCCAAGCCTTTGGCGAAGGTAGAAGTCTTAGTTGCACTTATACTTTTTAAGTGTAAGAAAAAATATTAGAAATGATTACCATGAGGAGGAAAAAGTATGATGGAGAAAAAAATCATCTTACCTATTCTTTTGACATTAACGCTTGTATTGACTCCGTTTATCGGAGGAATTGTATCTGCTGAAGAAACAAACACAACCAATACAACACAGGATACAACAATAAATACAGATACATCATCAGATTCAACTAGTTCTACATTAAATGATGGACAAGATGTATCAGATGATGCAGATCTTGAAGAAAATGAAGACGAAGAAGAGGATGACGAAGCAATCGAAGAAGACGTAGATGAAGATGAGAATGGTGACAATGAAAATGGTAAAGATAAACAAATGAAAAAACTTCAAAAAGACATCAAGAAACTTGAGCATGAAATGGAAAAGGCTCTTAAAAAAGTAAATGAAAAAGCAAAAGAGCAAATGCAGCGAAAAGTGGAAGAGTTAAAACAAAATATGGAAGAGAAATGGTTACCTTTATTAGAGGAACTATCTAACCAAGAAAACACAGAACAATCGATTCAAGCTACCTATGAATATGTACAGTCCTTATTAAATCAAAATGAATTAACTGAGGAAGAACAAAAAGATGCGCAAGAACTTATGGAAAACTTAGAAGAGGAATTAAAAGGTGAATTAGAAGGATTAGAAGAGGTAGAAGGTCTTGAAGACATCGAATTACCTACTTCAAAGATAGAAGCATATAAACAGTTAATGGAAATGTATAAATTGATGGACAAAGATCAAGATGCATTAGAGGCTCAAGAGCAAATTCTAGGATTTACGAAAGGCTCTAAAGACGAAGCAAAAAAATTAATTGAGCTTTACAAAGAAACAAATAAGAAAGAATTAAAAGCATTTGTAAATGGTAAGCAACCACAATTTGATGTTCCACCTCAATTAGTAAATGGCAATACGCTTGTTCCTTTTAGGGCGATTGCAGAAGCATTGGGTGCAGAGGTTAGTTATGATCCTGAAACAAGAACAATCACAGTAAAACAAGGTGATGTAAGTGTTTCCTTTGTCTTAAATCAAAAACAAGCAAAAGTAAATGGCCAAATCATTCAGCTACAAGTACCTGCCACAACTGTTAATGGCAATACAGTTGTACCCTTAAGATTTATTAGTGAAAGTCTTGGGGCGGATGTGGAATATGATTCTGATACTCAATTAATTTTTGTAGATAACCAAGATCAAGTAACAACTGAACCGTCAACTGAAACAACAACTGAGACTCAACCTGTTCAGTAAAACATAAATATAATCGTGAGTAAAATTTCAAGTGAAAATGGTTGACAGTCTTTCTTACTTCTTATAATATAGATTGTTGAATGGATCTCTTATTCAAAATCTATTTAAACATAAGAGGTAAGCTTGAGTATAAAAAGCCTTTCCTCTAAAGGAAAGGCTTTTTTGCATGAGTATCATAACAATAGATGTACATACTAATTTTAAGGGAGGTTTTCATATGGCGTTACAAAAAGGTCGTCATTTATTCACTTCTGAATCTGTGACTGAGGGCCATCCAGATAAAATTTGTGATCAAATTTCCGATTCAATCCTTGATGCGATTCTTGAAAAAGATCCCAATGCTCGTGTTGCGGCAGAAACCTCTGTAACAACTGGATTGGTTTTGGTTGCGGGAGAAATTACAACAAGCTGTTATGTTGACATTCCAAAAATTGTGCGTGAAACGATCCGAAGTATTGGCTATACAAGAGCAAAATATGGCTTTGATGCAGAAACCTGTGCTGTCTTAACTTCAATTGATGAACAATCTCCAGACATTGCGGTAGGTGTTAACCAAGCGTTAGAATCTCGTGAAGGGCAAATGTCTGATGAAGAAATTGAAGCGATTGGTGCTGGAGACCAGGGTTTAATGTTTGGGTTTGCAGTCAACGAAACACCTGAATTGATGCCATTACCTATCTCACTAGCCCACCAATTAGCTCGACGTCTTACTGAAGCAAGAAAAGAGGGAATCTTAGACTATTTACGTCCAGATGGCAAAACGCAAGTGACTGTTGAATATGAAGGAGACAAGCCAGTTCGTATTGATACAATTGTTATTTCAACACAACATCATCCTGAAGTAACAAATGAACAAATTAAAGCCGATCTTCATAAATATGTGATTAAACCAGTGGTACCAGCAGAATTATTAGATGATAAAACAAAGTATTTTATCAATCCAACAGGCCGTTTCGTGATCGGAGGACCTCAAGGTGATGCAGGATTAACAGGTCGTAAAATCATTGTTGATACCTATGGTGGTTATGCTCGCCATGGTGGTGGCGCATTCTCTGGTAAGGATCCAACGAAGGTTGACCGTTCTGGTGCTTATGCTGCCCGCTATGTTGCGAAAAACATTGTTGCTGCAGGATTAGCGGATAAATGTGAAGTTCAAGTTGCTTACGCGATAGGTGTGGCTCAACCTGTATCCATTAGTATTGATACATTTGGTACTGGAAAAGTAGATGAAAACATCCTTGTTGAATTAGTTCGTAAACATTTTGATTTACGCCCTGCAGGGATTATTAAACAACTTGATCTTCGTCGTCCAATTTACCGTCAAACAGCTGCATATGGCCACTTTGGTCGTCATGATCTTGATCTACCATGGGAGCGTACAGATAAGGCAGAAGTCTTAAGACAAGAAGCAATGGCTTACGCAAAATAAGCTTGCAAAATGAACGTCATGTTTTTGAAAATAAAAAAATAATTACTCATAAAAAAATCTTTCCCTTATACCTGGGAAAGATTTTTTCACCTTTCTACCCTTCTATCCACTTTAAGTTAAGTTTGTATATGCCATCCTTGTCCTTCTGACAATATTCGACAAACTTTTTTAATTTTCAGTGAAATTTTGCTAATTAGCTCACTTTGTGATTTAAAACAGTCCTTAAATAAAGTATGATGATATTGAATTGCACAAAATGAACTAGTTTAGGGAAAAGGGGTCTTGATATGAAAGTTGGCCAAAAATTAGCTTTAGGTTTTGCTTCGATTATGGTGATGTTTTTTATTGCAGTTCTTATTATTCTTTATAACATTATTAGTATGGGCAGCATGGTAACAGAATTAGTCAATCAAGGCCATGATACAGCACAGATCTTGGAGATTGTTTATCAGAAGATAAATTTTGTAAAAGTGTTAATTTTAGCTATTATTCCAAGTGGAATTGTTGGAGCAAGTATCATTGCATATTCAATAACCATTCGTATTTCGAAACCGGTAAAATTAGTAACTGCTCACGTTGGCGAAATCACCAATGGTAATCTAAATCTTAGCCCCCTTTCCATTAAAAATAAAGACGAAATTGGAGAATTGGCAAAGAATTTCACTGAGATGCTTTCTTCTCTAAAGGAGTTGATCCAACATATTCAGCATAGTTCATTGCAAGTGACCGATACTGCTGAACAACTTTCTCATACTTCAACTGAAGTTGCCCTTGCTGCAGAACAAGTGGCTACAACGACCGCTAGTGTAGCAGAAGGAATGGAAAAACAGGTTCAGATGCTTCAAGGTTCAGAACAAACATTGTTCCAAGTGGTAGAAACAATCAAAGAAGTGAACCAAAAAACACAATCCGTTTATGTTGCTTCTCAACAATCGATGGAAACAGCAGAACAAGGAACTTATGTTATTGATGAAACCATTCGACAAATGAAAAAGGTGAATCAAACGGTTAAAGAAACAGGAACCTATGTGACTACCTTAAGGCAAAAGAATGCTAGTATTGAAAAAGTGATTGAGGTAATTAAATCGATTGCTGAACAGACAAATCTATTGGCTTTAAATGCAGCGATTGAAGCTTCAAGAGCTGGGGACGCTGGACGAGGTTTTGGCGTTGTGGCAAATGAAATTAGAAAACTGGCTGAGCAATCTGCTGATGCTGGGAAAGAAATTGTACAAATGATTCGCGAATTACAAGAAGATACGAAACAGCTGGTGGTTTCAATGGAAAAAGGAGAGCAAGAAGTAAACCAAGGGATGAATCATGTCACTCAAGCCCAACTAGCTTTCCAAGCCATTCAACAGTCCAACAGCGAAATGTCTTCTTTAATTGCGGAAACCAGTTCAAAAGCGAGCCAGACGGTAGAACAGGTCGAAGAAATGGTTAAATCATCTGCAATGATAAAATCAGTTGCTGATAAAACATCGAGCTACTCCCAAGAAATTGCAGCAGCTAGTGAGGAGCAAGGAGCATCGATGGAACAAATTACAGCAACAGCGAACATGCTTCACCAGATGGCCAACGATCTTCAGCAACTCATAAAGAGATTTCAGGTTTAGCGATGATTAAACTTTTTTCGACAAAAATAGTGGTTTTTCTAAGGCGGATTACGACAGTATTTTTAACGTGATACATATAAAATACAGGATAAGAATGTATATATGTTAGGAGGGACTTTGTCGTGATCGTGATTAATAAGAAGCCTGAAAAAACACCACCCAAACAAATCATTAGTATCCGTTTAGATCCAGCCATGATTGAAAAACTAGATCAAATTGCAGAAGAAAGTAAGACCAATCGAAGTGCTGTGATTACAGAAATCTTAGAAAAAGTAGTTCCTAAGATTCGTGTCATTTAACAAAAAGTATTATGGCTAGTAGTGAGGGTTTGTATATTCCATAAGTATATACAAACCTTTTTTAATTGGTCATATTTACCATTATTCAATTTGGCAAGGAAGTTATAGAATAGGATTGAATTTCTGTTTGCTTTAGAAAAGCGATAAATAGTCCTAAAGTCCTATTTGTTTTTAACGTAATAGTACAGATAGCGGACGTGAAGGATGACAAATTATGTTAAAATAAGAACAAACCAGCCTATGATGAGGTGTGACATTCATTGAAATCATCAAAACTTGACGGTTATAAGCTTGAAGAAATCTTACATAAAACAATTAGAGCGATTGATCAAAGTAAGGAACAAATTTTCGAAATTGCCGAAGATGCTCGTTCAGAAAAGGAAAATTTGTTACGGAAGCTAGAGGCTTTACGGGAAGAAACAAAAAAGGTGATAGATGAGGTAGATCAATTAGAGGCAAGGTATCGTAGGGCAAGGACTAATTTAGCAGATGTGAGTCGTAATTTTAAATTATATACAGAATCTGACATACAAAAAGCATATGAAGAAGCAAATCAGCTACAAATTGATTTATTAATGGCAAGGGAACGAGAAGCAAATCTTAAGATACTAAGAAATGAATTACAAATGCGTTTAAAAAATATTAATGTGACGATTGAGCGAGCTGAGGTAGTGGCCACACAAATAGGCGTTGTTTCAGATTATTTGACTGGGGATATTATTAAAATGTCTGAAGCGGTAGAGTCTGCTCAATATAAGCAAATGTTTGGTTTGAAAATCATTCAAGCTCAAGAAGAAGAACGAAAACGGGTGGCAAGGGAGATCCATGATGGTCCTGCTCAGTCAATGGCTAATGTCGTCTTGCGAACGGAGATTGCTGAACGATTCATGAATGTGAAGCAGATGGATCAGGCAATACAGGAATTAAAAGACCTGAAAGTTATGGTAAGGCAAAGTTTGGCAGATGTTCGTAAAATTATTTTTGATTTAAGACCAATGGCTTTAGATGATTTAGGGCTTTTTCCTACGCTGCGAAAATATATTCAAGAAATGGCAAAGAGAGACAATTTGGACATCGATCTTAGTCTTGCAGGTAGAGAGCGAAGATTGCCTTCAGGAATGGAGGTTGCGATTTTCCGTTTGGTTCAGGAAGCTTTAAATAATGTGGTAAAACACGCACAAGCTACAAAAGCAGTAGTCAAAGTTGAATTTCAATCTGGACAAATTGAGGTTTCTGTAAAAGATAATGGAATTGGCTTTGATGAAGAGGAACAGGAAAAACAAAAAGAGGGTCATTTCGGCCTGATGGGAATGAAGGAGAGGGTTGATCTTTTAGAGGGTGATCTTGAGATTCAATCCATAAAGAATAAAGGGACAACAATAAAGATAAGAGTTCCAGTAAATGAAAGTGGGGAAATAAGCGATGGATCAGAAAACGAAAATTAATATTTTGATTGCGGATGACCACAAATTATTCCGTGAAGGGGTCAAACGAATTATTAATTTAGAAGAGGGCATGGAAGTTATTTCCGAATGTTCTGATGGGGAGAGTATTTTAAACCAATACGATGAAATCCTTCCTGACGTGATTCTCATGGACATCAATATGCCTAATATGAGTGGCGTAGAGGCGACAAAAAGGATTAAAGAAAAATACCCCAATGCAAAGATTTTGATTCTATCCATTCATGATGATGAAGGCTATGTGTTTGAAACGTTACGTTCGGGAGCGTCAGGATATTTACTAAAAGATATGGAAGCAGAAGCATTGATCGAGGCGATTCGTGCTGTTGCCGATGGTAGTGCATATATACATCCCCAAGTAACAGGAAAAGTGATTGAAGAATATCGCAGATTAAGTGTAAAGGAACAAACAGATGGCTTCCACCCTCTTTCCCATCCAGAACCCATCATGGAAAAGATGCCCGATTGGCGTATGTTATTAACCAAACGGGAATTGGAAGTATTACAATTAATGGCTGAGGGAAATAGCAATCGTGTGATTGGTGAAAAGCTATTTATCAGTGAAAAAACGGTTAAAAATCATGTAAGTAGTATTTTGCAAAAGATGGAATGTACAGACCGGACACAAGCAGTGATTGCAGGGATTAAAAATGGCTGGGTTATTCTTTCTTAATCTGCACAATTTCATGGAAAATTCACTAGGTTTGGCATGATGGCATATACTCTATTAAGGAGGTGTCATCATGCTTTTCTTATTTTTAGCCACTTTATTGATGGTAAGTGTGATGATCATTGAATTTAACAGAAATAAAAATAAAAACAGTGTCGATCATTATTTTATTGTGGTAAAAAACAATCAAATGACGATAGAGTGGGTCATCCGATCGATTTCCTTATCGGGATGGTTAAAGGGGAGAATCAGACGTTTTACGATTCTTGATCTTGGTTCTACTGATGATACATTGATTATTTTATACCATCTATCCTTATCAACGAAGATTGAGATTGTAGATCTTCAACCTGAGGAAGACGTGGCGCTTTGTTTACTTGAGATGGTAACAAAAAGTAAGGAAACAGGAGAGAATCCTGTCGTGATTGATTTAACCACTTCCTCCACCTGTGACAAAGCCTCAGAAAAATCTCTACTTAGTTGAGAAAAAGATTGTTTTCAATGGGATCCCACAAAAGTAATCGAAAATAGCTTTTCAGGGAAATGCCGATTTGTGGGCCTATTTTGTACCTATGTCTAAGGTAACAAAAAGCCTTATTTCAACATATAAAAGGTTTGACAGGATAAATAGCCTAGTACCTAAACACTGGAATAGTGAACAATTGATGATCAATTAACAAAATAATGAGAATCGGACTATCCAAAAACAGGCATTCAGTTGGATGATTGATCTTGTTTGTACCGATATAATGGGAATAAGTAATCAAACTGGACAAGCTCTTAAGTAAATCAATTTCGATAGGGAGGAAGTAAAATGAAAAATGCTTTAATGAAGCTTTGGGTGAAACAACATCACGTGAAAAGAAACATAAAGGAAGCACTGCAAAATGAAAAAGGACAAGGAATGGTAGAATACGGATTGATTATTGCTTTAATTGCAGTGGTAGTCATTGTTGCACTTACTACTATGGGAGGTAATCTAAAAGATTTATTTAACAAAGTAGCAGGTGATGTTAGTAGTACTTCAGGTGGCACAACTGCACCATAATAAAGCTCTAATGAAATATCCTTATCAACCCTTAAGGTCCTACTTCTACGAGTAGGGCTTTCTTTTCTTCCGCATAATAAAGTTTAACTTCATTAAAGCAATTAGCGAAGTTATACTTGAACTATTATAGTGCTCCGCAAAAAGTGATCGGAATATGCTTCGAAGGGAGTCAAATTCTATGAAAGATCCATTCTATAAATGGTTTAAACGAAAAGAAGAAGGACAAGCAATGGTAGAGTTTGCGCTGGTTTTTCCTATTCTATTGCTTCTTCTATTAGGAATACTAGAGTTTGGCCATATCTTTTTTTCCTATTTGGTGATCCAAAACGCAACAAGAGACGGTGCAAGGAATGGATCTGTTTGGGCTACAGACCAAGAGATCACCCAAATTGTCGAGCAAAAAACAGAGGTTTTAGACCAAAATAATCTTTCCTTAAGTATTTCCCCTTCTCCATCTTCAAGAGAACGGGGAGAACGAATCTCAGTGGTCATTGATTACAAAGTTCCACTGCTTGCCCCATTATGGAGAAATATATTACCTAATCCTTTTCCTATTACGGCTAAGACGGTGATGCGAATTGAATGAAAGAGGTAGTGTTGCTGTTCTTTTGTTATTATTTATGACCATTTTATTAGCCATGGCAGCCTTAGTCGTAGATATCGGCTATCTCATGATTGAAAACCAAAGATTAGGGGATGCACTAGATGCTGCAGCCCTTGCAGGTGTACAAGAGCTGGTTAAAGATCCAGATCAGGCGAAAGCTATAGCAATACAATATGCCAATGAGAATGGGGTAAATCAACCAGAAGTGATCATTGACCTTGAGCAGAATCAAGTCACTGTGAAGGGTAAAAGAACCGTTCCTTTCTTCTTTGCTAAAGCGATCGGTTTTAAGGAAAAGACGATTACCGCTTCTTCCACCGCGCAAATCAAGCAAGTTTCAGGTGGCTACGGCTTTGTTCCTCTAGGAGTCGTTCAGCAATCCTTTCATTATGGTGAGTTATACACTTTAAAATATGACCCGACTGAAGCAACCAATGGTAATTTTGGAGCATTAGCCTTAGGAGGAACAGGGGCATCTAATTACCTACAAAATTTAAAAAATGGCTATCAAGGAAAATTAGAGATTGGTATGAAGATTCCAACTGAGACAGGTAATATGTCTGGCCCAACTAGAAAAGGGATTGAAGACCGAATGGAGTCGGAGGCTGGAAACGACTTATGTGAGGATTATCAAACGGCACCAAGAGATTGCAACCGGATTCTCTATTTACCTGTGATTGATAGTCTCGATGTTAATGGTAGAAACGAAGTGACCATTGTTGGTTTTGCAGCTTTTTACTTAGAAGGATTTACGGGAAATGGGAATGAGTCACGGATTACCGGACGTTTTATCAAAACGCTTTATTCAGGGGATTGGATTAGTTCTGGTGAAAATCAATTTGGTTTATACGCCGTAAAATTAGTGAGATAGTTAGGGGAGAAAACAATGGAAGTCACAAACCGCAAATTATTACTAATCGCTTTAATTATGGGAATCATTGCCACAGGCTTAGTCTATCTGTATCTAGCAAAAGTAGAAGCGGTTAGCCAACAAATTGAACCTACGAAAAAGGTAGTCGTTGCAAAGGTTACGATTCAACCAAAAACGAAGATTACAGAAGAGATGATCGAGTTAAAAGCGTTAAAAACGAGTACAATCCCTTCATCTAGTTATATCAAGCCTGAAGAAGTAATTGGACAAGTCGTAAAAGAAACGATTTACGTAAATGAACCCATTGTTCATGAACGACTAGCAGATGAAGCCTATCAAAAGGCACATTTAGCTTACTCCATTCCTAAGGGATATCGTGCGTTAACTCTACAGTACAACCCAGTGATGGGCATAGGTGGCTTGGTAGAGCCTGGTGACTATGTGGATATTATCGGAACGTATACGGCAGAAACCAATCCAACACAAAAAGATATCTCAAAAATGATCCTACAAAATGTGCTAGTTTTGGCGGTTGGTGAGAAGACGGACAATCTTGAAGGCCAAGAAAAGAAAGAGATTCAAACGATTACGATTGCCATTACACCAAAAGATGCGGAAAAAGTCACATTTACAGAAGAAAAAGCGAGTGTTCGTTTGATGCTTCGACCCATCAATGATGCTGGCAATCTATCCACATCAGGAACGACGAAGGACAATATCTTTACACCATAGGAGGAATCAATAATGGGAGATTGGATTCGTGTGTTAATCGTTGACGATACTGAAGATACAAGGACAAATATTCGAAAAATCTTATCCTTTGAAAGTCGAATCGATATTGTGGGAGAAGCAGCCAATGGTTTTCAAGCAATTGATATGGCATGTAAATATAAGCCAGACATTATTTTAATGGATATCAATATGCCTGATTTGGACGGTATTCAAGCTGCAGAAAGAATTAGTTTAAAATGCCCCACTGCATCAGTGATTATGATTTCTGTTCAGGGTGAGCACGATTATTTTCGCAAAGCGATGTTATCTGGGGCAAAAGAGTTTTTGGTCAAGCCTTTTTCTCCTGATGAACTGATTCAGTCGATTATAGAGGTATATGAGCGGAACCAAAAGAGAAATATCCAAGTGTACGCTAACCAGGTGTTAGGGCAAGGCTATGTCCAAAGTCCGAAAATCATTACTGTATTTAGTGGAAAAGGGGGAGTTGGGAAAAGCTTAATTGCTACCAATTTGGCCGTTGGTTTAAATCAATTGCACAAAAAAGTAGTGATTTTAGATTTGGATTTGATGTTTGGCGATGTGGCCGCAATGTTTAATCTGAAAGTGAAAGAAACGATTTACCATGTCGTTCAAGAGATCGATAGACTTGATGCCGAATCGCTTTTACCTTATCTATTAGAAACCAAATCAGGGATTCGTATTCTTCCAGCTCCCATTCAACCTGAACAAAGTGAAATGATTACAGGAAAACACATTGAAAAGATCTTAAGACTTTTACGTGAAACCCATGATTATATTATTGTTGATACTCCTGCACAGATTACCGATCCAGTCCTTGCACTTGACCAATCCAATTTCACCTTGCTTGTGAATACACTAAATGTTCCTGTATTAAGGCATAATCGTACTGTTCTTGAAGTGATGGATACATTAAATTATCCAACAGATCGTGTTCGTCTAATTATCAATCGGGCTGACTTAGATACAGGGGTGAAGCCTAAGGATATCAAAACCGCTTTAGGAATGGAGCCCTATAGTTTATTACCAGAAGATAAATATGCGGATTTGTCAATTAATCGTGGCGAACCATTATTAGAGATGAAGCCGAATAGTCGATGGGCGAAACAGATGAGTAAATTAATAGAACAAATTCTTGCAGAGGATGACAGGCAGAAATCAGAATCATGGACAAAGCGGTTTCTATGGAGTCGGAAAAGAGCATAGAATAGAGTCAAGTCAAATGATATAGGAAAAGGAAATAGGAAAGTAAGGGGGATAGCTGATGTCACTTTTACAACGACTTCAAGGTGAACAACGAAAGGATGGTATTCAGCAACTAAAAAAACAGCATTCCACTTCAGAAGTTATTCTCCAAGAGGATCCTTATGCAGAATTAAAATCAACGATCCATCAAAAAATTTTGGAGGAATTTGGGAAGGAATCATTAGATGATGATTCATCTACAGAAGAGTGGGATAAAATTAAACAGCTGATCGAAAAAATTTTGCAAGAATCGGAAGAACCATTAACAAGGCAACAACGGGAGACCATCTGTCAAGAGATGATTGCTGAAATGAAGGGATTTGGCCCGATTGATCCTTTATTACACGATGATGAAGTTTCTGAAATTATGGTCAATCATGCTAAACAAGTCTATGTAGAGCGAAAAGGGAGACTTGAACGGGTACCTGTTCAATTTCGAGATGATGCCCATGTGATGCGAATCATCGAGAAAATCGTTTCTCCCTTAGGTAGAAGAATTGATGAAAGTTCACCGATGGTTGATGCTAGATTACCAGATGGATCAAGGGTCAATGCAATTATCCCACCTCTGGCAATTAAAGGGCCAAGTATCACGATTCGTAAGTTTGCTAAGGATCCTTTTCAAATTGAAGACTTAATTGGATTTGGTACATTAACTGAGCCGATGGCTAGATTTCTTGAAGCTGCAGTAAAGGCAAGGCTAAATATTGTGGTCTCGGGAGGAACGGGTAGTGGTAAAACCACGACGTTAAATGTGTTGTCTTCCTTTATCCCAGCTGATGAAAGAATTGTAACCATCGAGGATGCAGCAGAACTTCAATTGCGACAAGACCATGTCATTACACTTGAAACACGTCCCCCTAATATCGAAGGAAAAGGTGCGATTACGATGAGGGATCTCGTAAAAAACAGTTTACGGATGAGACCTGATCGAATTGTCGTAGGGGAAGTCAGAAGTGGTGAAGCATTGGATATGTTACAAGCGATGAACACTGGTCATGATGGTTCTTTAACTACAGGACATGCCAATACACCACGGGATATGTTATCCCGTTTGGAAACAATGGTATTGATGGCTGGTATGGATTTACCTGTTCGGGCGATTAGAGAGCAAATTGCATCTGCGATAGACCTGATCGTCCAACAAAACCGGCTAAAGGATGGTAGTCGTAAAATTACTCAAATTACAGAGGTACTTGGCATGGAAGGAGATGTCATCACCATGCAGGATATTTTTGTGTACAAGCAACAAGGTAAGGACATCAACGGAAAAGTGGTTGGTTCATTTCAACCTACTGGAATTGTTCCGAAATGCTTTGAAAGCATTCAAACATCTGGGATACCTATTACCACAGACCTCTTCCAGCGGTGAAAGAGTTCGTCACTTTTGTGGGTAAGATTGGAGAGAATAACGATGAAATGGCTTGTCCTACTTGTTACATTTTTATTTAACTTCATCTTTATACTATGGCTTAGTCGTTATTTAGAGATGAGAAGAAATCGGATACGAAAACGGGTACTAGAGATTGAAAGCAATGAATGGCATGAAGAAGTAGTAGACCTTCACAAAAATAAAAAAGAGGACTCCCGATTTGCCCTTTATTCCTTCATTTGGAAAGGGTTAAGCCGGGTGAAATGGATTCAGGTACTGGATCAACGAATTCAACTTGAATTAAAAAAAGCAAACATTATGATGAAATCCTCAGAGTTTATGATTTTTGTATTGATTTCGACGCTAGTAGGAGCGTTCTTAGGTGTATTTTTAGCTGACGGTAATATAGAAAGAGGGTTATGGCTAGGGTTACTCTCCTGGTATGTTCCTTTTATTTGGTTAAAGGCGAAGAAACGAAAAAGAAAGGCTGCACTAGAGTCCCAATTACCAGATATGATCAGCATGACGGCCAATTCTTTAAAGGCTGGGTACTCACTGATTCAATCCCTAGAGTTACTGTCAAGAGAAATGGCTGCTCCTTTATCCGAAGAGATTCAACGGATGTTACAGGAAATGAGATTAGGGGTGAGTACAGAGCAGGCCTTAACTCATTTTAACCAAAGGGTAGAGAGTAAAGATTTGGATTTAATTATTACAGCGATGTTGATCCAACGTCAAGTTGGTGGGAATCTAGCAGAAATTTTAGATACAATAGGAGAAACCATCCGCGAGCGAATTCGCATTAAAGGAGAGATTAAGTCTCTTACCGCACAAGGAAAAATGTCGATGATGATTTTTATGATTTTACCTATTGGTTTAGGGGTTTTTCTACTAATGACCAATCCTGAATACATGAGCGTTTTATTCACCAATCCGATTGGTTGGGCTATGTTAGGAGCTGCTATATTAGGTCAGCTCATCGGAGCGATTCTGATTAAAAAAATAATCAATATTGAGGTGTAAACCATGTCTCAGCAAATGATCTTATTGATTGTGGGTGGAACCGTTGCTTTTATTACGTTTACTATTTTAAAACTTATGTTTAACCATCGCCTCAAGGTCGCTAAAAGAATTATGAATATTGTTGAAGATCGAATGCAAAAGTCTGAGGAAGACCCTTATTCTTTACCTTTTCAAGAAAGAATGGTTAAACCCTTGCTACAAAAGATGGGAAAGTCTGTGATAAAATGGACCCCGTATTCCTTGAAAAAGAGGGAGCATCAATTATTAAATCTAGCTGGCTATCCCCATCATTTAACCTTACAAGAATGGATGACATGGCGGAGCTTGTTTTGGCTTGGACTTGGTGGAGTTTTTACAATGGTTGGGCTTGCGCAAGAAGCAGGAATGAACCAGCTCCTTCTTCCACTTGTCGGTTGGATATTAGGTTATCTTCTTCCAATCTTCTATTTAAATAGAAAGAAAGAGGAACGTAAGGAGGCAATTGTACGGGGACTACCTGAAGTATTAGATATTTTAACGGTAAGCGTTGAAGCAGGCTTAGGATTTGATGCGGCGTTGTCTAAAGTTGTTGAGAAAACAAGGGGAATTCTATCCGATGAATTATATAAAACCTTGCAAGAGATCAAAATGGGAAAGGGAAGACGAGAGGCACTAAAAGCGTTGGGCGAAAGAACAGGTGTTGAAGATATGATTCAATTTGTAGGTTCGATCATACAAGCAGATCAGTTGGGCATTCGGATCGGAAACGTTCTCCGCGTTCAATCAGAGGATATGCGACAAAAACGGAAACAAAGAGCAGAAGAAAAGGCAATGAAAGCACCGATTAAGATTCTTTTTCCATTGGTGTTATTCATCTTTCCGGCGATCTTTATTATTATTTTAGGTCCTGCCGTAATCAATATTATGAATACCTTATTAAAGTAAGGATGATGATTGTGAAAAAAATTACAGTCCGAAAAACAGACTCAAACAAAAAAGTTGGTCAGGATATTTTAATGGCCAACTCTTTTTATACCCGTTTCATAGGTCTCATGTTCAAACCAACATTGGATGAAGTTGAAGGGCTATGGTTAACGAAAACCAAGCAAATTCACACCTGTTGGATGAGGTTCCCTATCGATGTGATTTATTTAAAGAAGTTGAGCGGACGTGATAGCTCGCTAACTTTCGAAGAAACATACCAAGTTGTAGCAGTTGAGGAAAAGATGATGCCATGGAGAGTAGGCAAATGGGTATCTCAGGCAACTGATGTGCTTGAATTGAAAGCAGGTATGATAATGTCGAAACATGTCAAAATAGGGGATATTTTAAAATGTATGGAAAAAATTGATTGATTTTTAATGAAAAAGAGTTAGAATTGTCATATAATTAGGTTAAATGCGGACAATAGTCCTAGAAAAGTTAAAGAGTTGATGTGAATGAGTCTAAAGAACCAAAAAATGGCCTTTATGATCTTTTCTCTTTTTTCGATTACCACTTTGCTATGGGTAAGCTATACTCAATGGATCCCAATCCAATTAGAAGATTACAACATGATCTTAGTCTACCTTTTTTTAATGGTATTGATTAATAGTTTGCCACTAAAAATTGGTGGGATCTTTATTTCATTTACCTTTGCTGTTTCAATCGCTGTTTTTTTAGACTATGGCCTAGTGGTCGAGGTTTGGCTTACCCAAGTTGCTTTTTTAGTCACCCTGTTAATTTCTCCAGAAAAAAGAACCATCCCTAGAATTCTACTAAGTAATATGATGTTTATTTGGATCTCTATTCTTTCAGGTTTTAGTTTTTTCCTTTTTGGAGGAGAGATTCAATTTAGTGTTTCCGAGCTATGGATTCAGCTAACCCCTATATTCATTTATAGTGCTAGCTATTTTCTTGCCAATCATTTTATATTATATTTAATTCGTAGGTTCATTTCTCCAAATCGTGTTCCGATGTTTACAGAGGATATGATTTGGGATGCAGCGACACTTTTACTAACTTTGCCTTTAGGCGTTCTGATGTATATGGTTAAGGTAACATATGGACAAAATGGGATGATTTTCGTTGCCTTTCCTATTCTTATTGTTTCGCATTTATTTAAAATCTATAGTGAATTGCGCCATTCCCATCAGCAGTTACAAGCTCTAAATAAAATATCTGCTTCTTTTACTTCGGAATTAAATCTAGATAAGGCAGTCAGTTCGCTCCAAATGGCAATCAGGGAACTGTTTTCTTTTGATTATAGCTATATCTTTTTAACCAATGGAATCAAATTAAATCCAATCTCGATTGAACATAGTGATGGCACTCGAATCGAAGAACCCCGTTATCAGGATTTTTCGATCAAAGTGGGCGAAGGTCTAACAGGACGAGTAGCAAACAATAGAGAAGGAGAAATTGTAGGTAGTCATGCAGAATTTTTTACATTAGAGGTTGAGCCAGACTATATTCAAAATAACCGCTCATTACTTTCTGTGCCAATGGTATGGAATCAGCAGACGATTGGAGTGATTACTTTAGGAAGTGCAAGGGAATATCATTTTTCAAAAAAAGATTTAACCATTGCAAAAATTTTAGCAAGTCAAGCCGCTGTAGCGATCCAAAATGCGAGAAAGTATAAAAAGACAGAAGAGAAAAGTAAATTGGATGAGCTTACAGGGTTATATAATTATCGGGCATTTGACCAATTGCTTCAGGATAAATTACAGGAATCAAAAATGAAAGAAGAAAAGCTAAGTTTATTGATCATTGATCTCGATCATTTTAAACAGGTGAATGACCGTTATGGCCATTTAGCAGGAAATGAAGTTTTAAAAATAATTGCAAATTTACTAAAAGAATATACAAGAAAAGAGGACATTATCGCTCGCTATGGTGGGGAAGAATTTACGGTGATTGCGCCAAATACCGATCATGAAGAGGCAAAAGTGATTGCTGAACGAATTCGTTATGCGATCCAACATCATCCCATTAAGTTGACCAATTCCATTGATAGGCAAGCTGAAATTATCATTCAAGTTACAGCAAGTATTGGGATTGCTTCTTATCCTGATATGGCTAGCTCTGTGAACGACTTAATTCGCCATGCGGATCGAGCGATGTATTTTGGCTCTAAACAAGCAGGGAGAAACCGGGTTTCTGTCTATGAAACAGGTTAAAAAATAGGAGGATTTATGGCAAAAATAGCAGTGGTTACTGATAGTACAGCTTATTTAACAAAGGATATCATTGAGAAGTATCATATTCATGTTGTTCCATTAGCAGTTAACTTTGGTACTAGGTCCTATAGAGAAGGGTTGGATCTGTCGACTGAAGATTTTTATGACATGTTAAAAGTGGAACAAGAATTGCCTACGACTTCTCAGCCAGCCATTGGTGATTTTGTGAAGCTATATGAAGAATTAGCTAAGGAATATGATGAAGCAATTGCTATTCATTTATCCAGTGGAATAAGTGGAACGATGAATACCTCGCTTGCTGCAGCAAATATGGTAGAGGGGATTCATGTAGAAGTGATTGATTCGGAAATCGCTTGTTATGCCCAAGGTTTTATGGTGATTGAAGCAGCACAAATGGTTACAGAAGGTAAAAAGCTAGAAGAGATCAAGTCAAGAATTGAATGGGTTGTGAAAAATATCAAGGCTTATTTTGTCGTTGACGATTTATCCCACTTGCACCGTGGTGGCCGATTAAATGCGGCGCAAATGATTGTAGGTAGTATACTAAAAATAAAGCCAATCATCTATTTTCAGGATAAAAAATTAGAGCCTTTTGAAAAGGTTCGCACCAAGAAAAAGGCGTTTGAACGTATTTTACAACTACTTGATGGAGATCTCAAAAATGGTGGGAAATTTAAGGTTTCAGTGATTCAAGGAAATGTGATCGAAGAAGCAGAAGAGCTTTTAAACAAGATTAAAGAAACCTACTCCAATGTAGAGGTAAATATATCCGACTTTGGTCCAGTAATTGGGGCACATACAGGACCAGGTACAATTGGTATCACATGGTATAGGGTAGAATAATTAAGCTGGAAGTGATGTTGATGTTTAACCCAAACCAAAAATTAGATCGAATCAATACAGTCCTTTTTATCATCTATGGTTTATTAGTCCTGTCTAATCTATTTTATTTGTCTTTTTATTTAAAAATATTGATGATTCTTAACCTTATCATTTCACTCACCACTCTTTATCTGATGAACCAGCAAATGAAACAGGATCCGATTGTGCACCGATCCCCTATGTATTATTTGAGTTTCTTCTTTTTTACAATGATCACGATTTGGATTGGCGGAGGGTTTCATAGTCTTTTATTTCCCTATCTCTATCTTTTTCCTGTCCTTTATGTATCTGTTAACTTTCCAAGGAAAGGGAGCACAGGAATTGGGATTTTAACTGTTGCTACATTATGGTTGATCTTGCTGCAAGATCCTTCACAGGAAAAATTCGATCAAACGGTTATCGCAACGATCTTAGTTATCGCAATCCCACAAATTGTTGGATATATGGTGAAAGAATATATTTTGCATATGAGAGCACGCAAATCATGAAATTTCAAGTATATGGTGTTCAATTAGGCCAAAAAATGAGTTGGAACATCACTTTAAGTTTTGATATTGATTTAATGTACTGGTATGAACAGGGAATAAAGGAATTAGTCGTGGTTGACTCATTGATGTCAATCGGCCATGCGATGGCTTATCGAGATTCCCTAGACAAGAGTAAGGAAAGTAGGCTAGTAGAAAGGAGTCTACTTTTTTGGAAAAGCAGAGAAAGTGGGGAAAAGTATACGTTCGCAAGGAATGATGTTTTCTCTATAAGAGCAACCTATCAGGGATTTAATCATATTCTTTTAAAGTATGAGGAATGGAAGCAAGAAATAATACCCTTTGTGGAAGGAAAACAGTTGTTACTTGAAGAAATAATAACCTTACTTAAAAAACATCACACGAGTCCTCATTTAACTTCTACAACCGAACTATCCAACTACCTTCAAGTAGGCTATCTTTTAAATGAAATCAATATCTCCTCAGGTGTTTCAGCTCCACAATCTAATCGCACAATCTTAACTCCACCACTAGTTTGCCATCGCTGTGGTTCAACGGAGAAGGTGATGATACAACCTTGTGCCAGTTGTGGAGAACACTGTGCTACTTGCGAATCTTGTATAACGATGGGTAGAAGTAAAACCTGTACCCCACTCATTCACTTCTCAGCTTCTGAACTGGCTATACAAGATCATTCTCTTGATTTACCCTCGTTTACACTTCAACTGTCACCACACCAAGAACATATTGCTAACCATGCTGTACGGTTTGCAAACAGTAAAGAGTTTAAAGAGTTGTTAATCTGGGCTGTAACTGGAGCAGGAAAAACAGAAATGATTTTTCCTGTCGTTTACAATGCTTTAAAACGAGGCAATCGGATTTTGCTAGCCTCGCCACGAAAGGATGTAATCAAGGAGTTATCTCCTCGCTTTAGAACTGCTTTTCCCGGTGTTGCTATTGTCAGTTTGTATGGGGGAAGCGAAGAAAAGTGGAATAGTGGACAACTCTATTTGGCAACAACCCATCAAACGATGAGGTTTGTTCAGTTTTTTGATCTTGTGATTGTCGATGAGATGGATGCTTTTCCCTATCACAATGATACAATGCTAGAATTTGTGGTAAAACGAGCGTTGAAAGAAGAGGGGAAAATGATTTTTATGACAGCTACTCCCTCAAATAAATGGTTAGATCGAGTACAGCGAAAAGAAATTGATTCGGTTATCCTACCCATTCGTTACCATCATCATCCTCTACCAGTTCCGCAGATTGAAAGAATTCCTAAAAAAGAAAAGGTAATATTTCAAGCCAATCCAGATGAGCTGATTAGAAGATTTATCGATGAGGTAAAGGTACAAAAAGGACAAGCCTTTATCTTTATCGCAAATGTACGAGATATTCCCATTTGGACGAAAAAGCTTAAACAATGGTTTCCAGATGAAACGATTGCAGGTGTTTATGCTAGTGACCGTGGTAGAGATGAAAAGGTAGAGGCCTTTCGAAACGGGGAGATTCAATTTCTAGTTACCACGACGATTATGGAACGTGGAGTAACTGTACCCAATGTTCATGTATTGGTGATCGGAGCAGAGTCTACTATCTTTGATGAAGCCACCTTAGTTCAGATTGCGGGAAGAGTAGGTAGATCTGCCAATTACCCAACAGGGATCGTTTGGTTTTTGGCAGAATATAAAACCAATGCAATGCTCAAAGCCAAAAAGCAGATCGAAAGGATGAATCGATTGGCCAAAGGGATTTGAAACATTTTCCTTGTTCCAGTATGATAGGGATAATAATTAGAATTAAAATAACGAAGGAATGAGAAGGAGTTTTGAATCAATGTCAATTTTACGTATTATCACTGGATTATGGAAAAATCAAGAGGAAACAAGTGAAAGGGCAAAATCCCCTCAACTCAAAACCCGTTATTATAAAGAACGTTTTGATAAGGTGATGGAAGCCGTCACCACAGTGGTCAATAGTAAACCAGATTGGAAAGTTTTCCACATCGATAAAGAACGTGGAGAAATTATGGTAGAAACGAAAAACCTTTTATGGCAACACGATCTGATTATCTCTGTTTTTAAAATATCGCCAACACGTTCAGCAATTGATGTCCTATCAGCTAAAAGAGGGACTTTTGGTGATCTTGGGACAAGCTATTTTAATATTTTAGCGTTTTATAAAGCGTTACATAAGGAGATTAAACCTGAATGATCCGATTTTTCGGACGTGATGTTATAGGGGATCATCGAACAAATTTATTAAAATCCTATCTCAATGCTATATTCTATCCAGAGCATCGTTGTTTGTTATGCGAAAAGCCAATTCAGTCCCATTCTCATGATGTATTACAGAAGATGTTACATCTCCCACACCTATGTATGATATGTAAAAATGAACTAGAAGTGATCCCTTTAAACCACTGTTACCAATGTCATAAGCCGATAGATCCCCAAATCCCTGTTGATAAAGAAGAACATTTACCCATACAAGAGGGAACATTGCTTTGCCACGATTGCATAGATGCTAATCATGCACTTTCCTTTAATCGAAGTGCAGTATTATATAATGATTTTATGAAAGAGAACATTGCCTTGTACAAATATAGAGGGAAAGAGAGCTTATCTCGAATTTTTAGCTACTTACTGAAAATTGCCTACGATTACTACTATAAAGATGTTGACATCGACTTCATTACGTTTGTACCCTTACATTCCAGCCGATTAAAGGAAAGAGGTTTTAACCAAGCAGAACAATTAGCCAGTCAACTTTCCTTTTTTACGGGGAAACCAGTCTATTCCTTATTACAGCGTATCAAAGAGACAGAAAAACAAAGTAAGCATGGAAAATGGGAAAGGTTAAAACAAATAGAAGGTGCCTTTATTATGGAACCTTTAGTAGAAGTCAATTTGCAAGATAAAAATGTTTTGTTGATTGATGATATCTATACCACAGGAGCCACCTTAGAAGAATGTGCCCAGACATTAAAGGGAGCTGGAGTAAATCAGGTATATAGTTTAACTTTAACCCGTGCAGTATGATAGACATTCCTTGAAAGATTAAATTTCTCATGACAAAATTGAAACTTTTGGATAAACTAAGAGTAAGAAAAAAGGAGAATTAGGGGGAAGACCGATGGTTGGGAAGCTTTCGAATTGTCCGCGATGTGGAAAGCTTTATGTGGCAGGGGTAAAAGAAGTTTGCCCTGCTTGTGAGAAAGAGATTGATCAAGAATATCAACGTTGTGCTGACTATTTACGTGAACATAAAGGGGCAAACATTTATGAGTTAAGCGAGGCCACTGAAGTCACTATTAAACAAATCACCAAATTTATCCGAGAAGGACGTATTTCGATCGCTGATGCGCCAAATATGGGATATCCTTGTGAGTCCTGTGGTACGATCATTCAAGAAGGTAGATTATGTAATCAATGTCGCGGTAGACTAGAACATGGGATTAAACATGTTTTAGAACAAGAAGCAGAAGAAAAGAACAAAGATAAAGGATTAGGATATTATAATAAAGGAAAATTAAAATAGTGATAAACAGGATAATCATAGTTTATATAGAAAACACCAGAATAAATGAGAAATCCGAAGGAAATCAAATCAATTTCGTTAAATTTCAACTTTAATAAATAAAGGAATCCTGCCGATAATGAAGGTAATACTTGATTATCGGCATTTAGTATGTTAGGGGTGAAAAAACAATGAAAATAAACGATATCAATCGAATCCAAGGCATCAGTCGCTATCAACAACAAATCAACCAAAAGGAACGGCAATTAAAAAAGACAGAATCAAAAAAAGATGAAATTAACATTTCGGACGAAGCAAAAGCTTTATTAGAACAAACCAAAGATGTAGGTCGTGAAGAAAAGATAAACCAAATTAAAGACCAAATTAAAAATGGAACCTATCAAGTGGATTCAGGAAAAGTAGCAGAAAAAATCCTAAAGTTGTTTAAATAGAGAGTGGTTTAAAAAAGCAATTGAAGCGAGGGGTAATCATGGCTCCATTTCAAAATCTCATGAAAGTATTCAGTGAGATCTATCAATCTCATATGGAAATGGTAGAGATGGCAAAACGCAAAAAACAAGTGCTGATTGACGGAGATATTGATGAATTGGCCAAAATCACTCAACTTGAAGCGCGTTGGATAAAAAAAATGGGGAAATTGGAAGAGGAACGAAAGGCGATCGTTCGCCAATTTTTTGAGGACAGAGGATTTGTCTTACAGGAATTCTCCATGTCTGATTTATTAAAGCTATTAACTTCTTCGCAGGAAAAGGCACAATTACAAGAAATCCATCAAAAGTTATCTGATGCCATTGATGAAGTGAAAAGATATAACGAATTAAATACGCAATTGATTCATCAATCTTTAGATTACGTTTCTCATACGTTAGAAATGCTTACAGAACAACCTAAACAAGCTTTTACCTACTCGAAACCAACAACCAAACCAACAATTAACCAAATGACAATGCCAAATCGAGGAATTTTTGATCAAAAAGCATAAAGGAGTGGAAGTATGCGTTCCACATTTCATGGATTAGAAACAGCGAAACGAGGATTGTTTGCTCAACAAACGGCAATCCAAACAACCGGACATAATATTGCAAATGCCAATACCAAAGGATACACAAGGCAGATGGTCGATTTTGTAGCTTCTAAGCCTATCGAAGCACCAGGACTTTCCCATAGCACTGCCCCTGGACAATTAGGAACTGGGGTCGATTTTTCCAATATTCGCCGTATTCGGGAGAGTTTCCTTGATGAACAATTTCGTAACCAAAACAAAGACTATGGCGATTGGACAATTCGTCAGGATACATTAGAAAAATTAGAAGCGATTGTCAATGAGCCATCAGATTATGGAATTCGCTCGGTTGTAGATGATTTTTGGAATGCGTGGCAGGATTTAGCGGGCCAACCCGATAATCTTACAGCTCGTTCAGTTGTCATGGAACGGGCAGGCGCGATGGCAGATGCATTTAACGATGTAGCCAGTAAATTGCAAAATTTAAAAAACGATTTAACGGAAAGTATCAATATCAAAGTAACAGAAGTCAATACCTTAACCAAACAAATTGCGAACTTGAATAAAGAAATTTTTAGAGTAGAAGGTTTAGGAGATCATGCCAATGATTTGCGGGACCAACGAGATCTTCTCACAGACCAATTGTCCAAGTTAGTCAATATTGATGTGATCAATGCGCCAAATGGGTACACCATCAAAATGGGAAATACCGAATTAGTGAACGGTATTAATGTACCTACCGTGTTAGATGCAAATGCATTACCAGCAGACCTAACCAGTGGGGAAATACATGGATATCTCTTGTCACGAGATCAGTATGTGCAAGATTTCCAAGCACAAATGGATGCGATGGTCAAGGGACTCGTCGAAGGAGAATTTGAATTAACCATACCTACTGGGACAATTTTACCTGATGGGACAACTTTAACAAAAACGGATGGAACAACCGTTACCTATACAGGGGATGCGAATCAACGTACAGTAACAAGTGATATAACTGTAATAATAAAGGGGATAAATGGGTTACACCAATTAGGCTATACCCTTCAAGATCCACTACAAGCAGGTGGCCTATTCTTTACAACCAAAGATGGCAGTGGAAGTTTTACTGCGAATAACATTCAAGTTAATCAGGATATTACAGCAGATGTGAGAAATATAGCTGCCTCCACGAGGACCTATACTTATAATGATGGCACCAATCCCCCTGTAGAAAAAGTAGTGAAAGGGAACAATCAACTTGCCTTATGGATTGGTCAGATGCGAAATGTTTCTATTACCTTTGATAACACCAATAACGCAGTAAGTGGAGAAGGCACCTTTGATGAGTATTTTCGCTCAATGGTTGGCCAGTTAGGAGTAAAAGCACAGGAAGCAACTAGACAAGCAGAGAATCAAAAAGTATTGGTTGAACAGGTAGATAGTCGTAGAGAATCAGTGAGTGGTGTTTCTTTAGACGAGGAAATGGCAAATCTGATTAAGTTCCAACATGCCTATAATGCTTCAGCAAGGATGATTACAACGATTGATGAAATGTTAGATAAAATCATAAACGGTATGGGTATCGTAGGTCGTTAATAGATAGAAAGTAGGGATCGATGATGAGAGTAACACAGGGAATGTTAAATTCACAAATGCTTCGCAACCTGAATAATAACTTAACCCGCTTAGAAAAGCTTCAAAACCAAATGTCTACTGGAAAAGTGATCAATAAACCCTCAGATGATCCAGTAGGATTAGGTTTTGCTTTACGCTACCGCAGCGAATTAGCTTCTAACGAGCAATACCAGCGTAATGTGGATTCAGCCATTTCTTGGCTTGAATATGGCGATAAAATGATCAATGAGGCCAATGATGTTCTACAACGGGCAAGAGAATTAGCGGTACAAGGTGCAAATGGTGCAACACCTGTTCAGGCGATGCAAGCATTAGGTCAAGAGGTCAATCAATTATATGAGCAACTAGTTCAGATTGGAAATAGCCAGTTTAATGGAAAATACGTATTTAATGGACAAATGACTGATGTGAAACCATATGCGGTTGGAACGGCAGAAACGGTAACCCCTGATGCTGGTGTCATTCAATTTGAAGTTGGAATAGGAACGATTATTCCAGTCAATATTTCTGGTGCAGATCTATTTGGGGACCAAAATGATCCTACCAATGCGTTTAAAGTATTAGCTGATTTAAGAGATGCCTTAAATAATAATGATCAGCAAGGTGTTAGTCAATCATTAGGACAATTAGATTCCAGATTAGATCTGATCATGGAGAAATGGGCAGAAATTGGCGCCCGTTCCAATCGGATAGATCTAATGAAAAACCGTTTAGAAAATACGAATATCAATTTACAAGAATTATTGTCTAAAACTGAAGATGCGGACATGGCTGAACTGCTCATTAATATGAAAACAGAAGAAAACATTTACCAGGCCTCCTTATCTACAGGTGCTAGAATTATTCGGCCTAGTTTAATTGATTTTCTAAGATAATATAAAATGGTGAATTAGAGATGAAAATTCCTCAAATTCAAATTCGCCAAACCTATGCAAAGATCGGTATGGACTCGAAAAGAGCAACCTTGCAAATCGAACAACCAAAAGCAGAGGTTTCGATCCAACAAGAGCCAGCCAAAATGGAGGTTCAACATACCTATCCACAGGTCCAAATTGATCAAACAAAAGCTTGGAGTGCATTGGGAAAAAGGCCACCATTAGAGTTGCAAAAGGTCATTTATCATGAAACAAAGCGAATTGTGTTAGATACAATTGCCAAAATTGCCGAAAAAGGAGACCGACTCGCAGCGATTCATATCAAAGAAGATCCAATTCCTGAGATGGCAAAGGAAAACTCGATTCAATTCTACGAGTTTTATTATGAGGGAGAACCTTCATACGATAATGTGGATATTCGCGTCATACCAGGTAGACTAGATATTGAGTGGTATAGAGGAAAGGTAGATATAGAAGTAAAACCTAACAAACCGGTTATAGACTATATTCCAGGGAAACTAAACATTTATATGCTACAAAGAAACTCAATTGAGAATTTACCACCAAAAATTGATCAAAGAATTTAAAATTGAAAGGATTTATATTGGTAAGTAACGAAATGCTATAGTAGGTTCTGTAGCATTTTTTGATTAAGGAGGCGTTTGTATGGCAAAAATCGAAACGACCCGTTTTGGTGTATTGGAATATAAAGAAGAGGATGTCATTCATTTTGAGAAAGGAATTCCTGGCTTTGAAGAGGAGAAACAGTTTATCCTGTTTCAACCCGATCAGGAGAACCCATTAGCCTTTTTACAATCGATCCATACTGTAAATCTAGCATTTGTCATTGCCAATCCATTTTCATTTTATCCCAATTATGAATTTGAATTGGATGAACAGAGTATAGCAGAATTAGAGATTAAAGATGTTAATGAAGTGGCGGTTTGGGGAATTTTATCTATACCCGAGAATTTTAAAAAGGCGACGATGAATTTAAAGGCTCCCATTATTATCAATATAAAAAATAAAAAGGCCAAACAAATCATTCTTCACGAAACCGATTATTTAACCAAAACACCATTATTCCCTCAACAAGTAAAAGAGGGGGTTAAATAGAATGTTAGTCTTAACTAGAAAAAAAGGCGAATCGATCATGCTAGGGCATGATATTGAAATAACAGTGGTTGCCATTGAAGGTGAGCAAATTAAACTAGGAATTAATGCCCCCAAACATATTGATATTCACCGGAAAGAAATCTATATAGCGATACAAGAAGAAAATAAATTAGCAGCAAAACAAAATCTATCGATTGATCTACTAAATGCATTTGCTGAACTTGAAAATGAAAATAAGATGAATTAGAGAGATAAAGGAAGAAAAACCTAATAAAATAGTGATAAAAGGCAATAATTGCCTGAAATGGGGAGGAAAAACCTCTCTATTTTTATTCGATAAATATAATAGAGTAAGTGATTCATAGCGGCCGAATGAACACTTGCACAACCACAAGGATGTGGAAAAACAAAATTCAAGGAGGAAAAGAAAATGAGAATTAATCACAATATTCCCGCATTAAACACGTACCGTCAATTAAGTAACAATAATGTAATGGCTGCTAAATCCATGGAGAAACTTTCATCAGGATATCGTATTAATCGTGCTGGAGACGATGCTGCAGGACTATCGATTTCCGAAAAGATGCGTTCACAAATTCGTGGTTTAGAGCAAGCACAACGTAACTCACAAGATGGCATCTCTTTAATCCAAACTGCTGAAGGTGCTTTAAATGAAACACATAGTATTCTTCAAAGAATGAGAGAATTAATTATTCAAGCAAATAACGGAACAAATGCTAATGAAGATCTAAATGCTATACAGGATGAAATTGATGCATTAGCAACAGAAATAACTGGTATTTCCGATAGAACTGAGTTTAACGGAAAAACTCTTCTTAAAGGTAGTTATGCAACTAATGGTATTACATTCCAAATTGGTGCTAATAAAGGTCAAAACGTTGAGGTAACACTTAGTACAATGTCAGCATCTGCTTTAGGCAGTGGTGTAAAAGTAGCAAGTATTAACGTTACGAGTTTTGCTAATACTGCTCTTTCATTTGACAAACAGTTAGCTGGTATTGATGCAGCGATTAAGCAAGTATCAGAAGAAAGATCTTCATTAGGTGCTGTTCAAAATCGTTTAGAACATACGATTAACAATTTAGGAACATCTTCAGAGAACTTGACTGCAGCAGAATCACGAATTCGTGATGTAGATATGGCTAAAGAGATGATGGAATTTACTAAGAATAATATCTTAATGCAAGCAGCCCAATCTATGTTAGCTCAAGCCAACCAACAACCTCAAGGAGTTCTTCAATTACTCCGTTAGTCTTTAATAATAAAAAAGACCAAAGGGATCTCCTTTGGTCTTTTTATTAAAATGGAAGGGGGTTATTGAATTGGATATCTATGAAAGAAATTTATTTGCTTATAAAAAAAAATATATGGATTTTGAAATAATTGATGATGAAACTTATTTTGTGGTTGAAATGGGGAAAAATCAAAATCCTACTATTAAATTCACTAATAATGACGCTCAATACTATTTTCACAGTAAATATGATCCCGTAAATGAAGCGAAACGTTGGGCTGATTCCTTTTATGAGGAAGGAAATATTTCTATCTTAATAGGTTTAGGATTAGGTTATCATGCGAAATCTTTATTAAAAAAAATGGATAAAGAAGACTATATGATAATTATAGAACCTTCTAAAGAAATATTTCAATTAGCAATTCAAAATGTTGATCTTACTGATTTAATAAATAATAAGCAAGTATTTATTCACATAGGGACCGATTATAATGGGATAAGATCAATTTTAGAAGGATTTAATAGACAACAGTTTAGACCCTATAAAATTAACATTTCCCACCATTACGATAAACTATTTAATGAAGAAATTAAAAGTATTCTTAAAATAATAGAAGAAGCTATCATGTCATATAAAATAGATTTAAACACTAGAATTTTTTTTTCGGAGAAATGGCAAGAGAATTATCTTCGAAATTTGAAGCATGCAATAAATTCAATCCCGTTCAAAGTATTTGAAGACAAATTTACTTCGCCCGTGATTATTGTTTCTGCTGGGCCGTCACTAAAAGAAGAGATAGACTATTTAAAAACAATACATAACCGTGCGATTATAATTTGTTCAGGCTCAGCTATTACAATATTGGAAAAGTACAATATAAAACCTCATATTATTGTTTCTATAGATGGCGACTTAGAGAATTACAATCATTTTAAAAAATTGAAAAATAGGGATAGACCATTATTCTACTCTCCTCACCTACATTATAAAATTTTAGACGAATATTTGGGACCTAAAATAGTGTTTCAGCCTACTGGTATTGGGATATATAATTGGTATAATGAAATGATTGGATTTGAAACTGGAACGGTATATCAAGGTTCTTCTGTTGCTAATGGTGTATTAGATATAGCTACCAGGATTTCAAGTGGCCCAATTTGTTTTATTGGCCAAGATCTAGGCTATACTGGTGGATATTCACATCCAGAGGGGCATAACCATAGGAAAAGCTTAGATTCAATAAAAAATAATAACAGGAATTTGTTTACAATTGAATCTAATGATGGAAGTAAATTATTTACAGATTATGTCTATTATGGTATGAAAAAATGGTTTGAAGATTATCTGGATGTAAAAAAATTAGATCATGTATACAATGCTACATTAAAAGGAGCTAAGATTAAAGGAACAAAGCCTATTTCATTTCAAAAATTTATTGAAAAATTTTGTACAATAGAGACTGATATAGAAGCTATGATTTCTGATATTATCTTTGAAAATAAAAATGATACAATGAAAGTGAATAGTGAAGAAAAAATTGATGAAATAAAGAATGTAGTTTCGACTTTCATAGAGTATAGTTCTAAAGGAGAAAAAATCTCTAAAGAATTATTGGAAACGGTAATAAATAATAAGTCTGATGATAAAAAGATAAACAAACTTTTGGTTAAATTAAACAAAGTAGATAGGAAGATTCATCAATTAAATGATAAAGATTTAATACTTTATTTCATAAAACAACCACTGATGATAAAAATGGAATTCTGGAAAAATAGAAAAAAAACTGATGATGAAAAAAATGATGTTAGTATTGCCGAGAAGAATTACTATTTTTATAAGGAATTAAATAGTATGGCAAATAAAGTGAAGGTAATATTAGAACAAATATGATATTGGAGTGGGAAAATGAAACAACAAATCATAGATTTAATAGAATCAATGGACGACTATTTGCCAAAGCTTATAAAAGCATCTGATCTAATAACTGAGCAGTTTCAAATGGCAAATAATGAAAAAGCTCTAAATACCTTAAAAGATTATATAGATGGGGTTCATTGGTTATTTGATGGCTTATATCTTATAAAGTCTGCAAATGATAATTATATGAGTGAGATACAACTTTCAACACTATCGGATGCCCTTAGGGAATTAGAACTCGCAATAAAAAATGGTGATCATGTCTTATTATCAGATATATTACAGTATGAATTAAAAGAAATTTTTACAGGATATCTTAAACATATAAAAAATTTTCATAACCAGTTGTTAAATAATCATCTTCAATGAAAGCTTAAGCTAGAGATATTATAAAGAGGTAGCACTATGCTACCTCTTACTTTACATCCAGCACAATTTCCCCTATGTTGACTTTCTTAGTCAATAGTATAATTTTCTAAGTCTAGAAGAACTTCTTTTGAATTTCTTACTTTCTTTACGCTATTTTTTTTAGTCAGTACATATCTCTTAAAATCTTTCCTATATTGGGGTTTAACATAATTTTGGTATCAGCATTTTCAAGAATATCAAAAGGAGATTTTATATAAGTTTTACGTATTTTACTAAATAAAAAACTTAAAAATAACATAAAAAAAACCGATAATTAAAATAAAAAGAGTTATGGAGGATATTCTAGTGAATCTTAAAGGAAAAAAAATATTGGTTACTGGTGCAGATGGATTTATTGGTTCTCATCTAGTTGAGGAATTGGTTAGAAGAGAAAATAATGTGAAAGCGTTTGTACTATATAACTCCTTTAATTCATGGGGATGGTTAGACCAATCTCCAATCGAAATTAGAAACAGTATTGAGGTTTTTTCGGGAGATATAAGGGATCCCTATGGTGTAAAACAAGCAATGAAAGATTGTGATATTGTCTTTCATTTAGCCGCTCTTATTGCTATACCTTATTCTTATCATTCACCTGATACCTATGTGGATACCAATATAAAAGGAACTTTAAATATTTTACAAGCAGCTCGTGAACTTGGTATTGAAAAAGTAGTTCACACCTCAACAAGTGAGGTATATGGCACAGCAAAATATGTTCCAATTGATGAAGAACATCCTTTACAGGGACAATCTCCTTATTCTGCATCAAAAATAGGTGCTGATCAAATCGCTATTTCTTTTTATAAATCTTTTAATATGCCTGTATCGATAATACGCCCTTTTAATACTTATGGTCCTAGACAATCGGCACGTGCTGTTATTCCAACGATAATTACCCAAATTGCTAAAGGAGAAAGAAAAATTAAATTAGGTGCCTTACATCCTACACGCGATTTCAATTATGTAAAAGATACTGTACAAGGTTTTATTTCGGTAGCGAAATCAGATGAATCAATTGGTGAGGTTATTAATATAGGTAGTAGCTTTGAAATATCGATTGGTGATACTGCCCACCTAATTGCTGAATTAATGGGAAAAGAAATAGAGATTGAAACAGATAATATTCGTATAAGACCTGAAAAAAGTGAAGTTGAACGTTTATGGGCGAATAATAGGAAGGCTAAAGAATTATTAGGCTGGGAACCACATTATGGTGGGGTTAAAGGATTTAAAAAAGGTTTAAAAGAAACAATCAATTGGTTTACAAATCTTGAAAATCTAAATCGCTACAAAGCGGGGATTTATAACATATGAAAAAAAATTTTGATCTAAATACCATCATAAATACTTTAAAAAGTGTATTGCCCAAAGATAAAGATTTTATCGCGTTACATGAACCGTTTTTTGGTGGAAACGAATGGAATTATGTCAAGGAATGTATAGATTCTGGATGGGTTTCCTCTGTGGGTCAATATGTTGATCGTTTTGAACATGCTTTAGCAGAATTAACAGGAGTAAAATACGTGGTTGCAACGGTTAATGGAACGGCAGCTTTACATATTTCCCTGAAACTCGTTGGTGTAAAGTCTAATGATGAAGTGTTAATCCCTGATATGACTTTTGTAGCAACTGCAAATGCTGTTAAATACTTAGGAGCTATTCCACATTTTGTAGATATATCAGAAAAAACTCTAGGTTTAGATCCACATAAATTAGAAGGTTATCTTAAAGAGATTGTAAATGTTCGGCGTGATGGTTGTTTTAATAAACTCAGTGGAAGAAGGATTAAAGCTGTTGTTCCAATGCATGCTTTTGGACATCCTGTAGATTTAGACCCTTTAGTTGAAGTGTGCAAAAGATATAAACTAGAATTAGTAGAAGACGCAGCGGAGTCCTTAGGAGCCTATTATAAAGGGCGGCATACAGGAAACTGGGGGAAAATTTCCGCATTAAGTTTTAATGGTAATAAAGTAGTTACCACCGGAGGTGGTGGAGCAATATTAACAAATGATGAAATCATTGCTAAACAAGCAAAACATATTACAACAACCGCAAAGCTACCTCATAAATGGAAATTTGACCATGATCAAGTTGGGTATAATTATCGACTCCCTAATATAAATGCCGCATTAGGATGTGCCCAATTAGAACAACTGCCTACTTTTTTAGAGAAAAAAAGATCCTTGGCTAATCAATATAAAAAGGCTTTTACACAGGTTGATGGGATAACCTTTTTTACTGAGCCAGAATTTGCTAAAAGTAACTATTGGCTAAATGTATTACTTCTTGACAGGGAAAAAAGTTATTATCGAGATTCGTTATTAGAAATGACGAATAGTAACGGAATTATGACCCGTCCAGCATGGACTTTGATGCATAAATTACCTATGTTTCAAAAATACCCTACAATGGATGTATCTGTAGCAGAAGATATTGAAAAACGTTTGATTAATATTCCTAGTAGTCCTAATTTAGGAGGAAGCAATGGTTAAAAGAAAGATATGTGTGGTAACAGGCAGTCGGGCAGAGTACGGTTTACTTTATTGGTTAATGAAAGAAATTCAGCAAGATGAAGAAATGAAACTTCAGATTATTGTTACTGGTATGCATTTATCTCCTGAATTTGGTTTAACTTATAAAATAATTGAAGAAGATGGTTTTAATGTAGATGAGAAGGTAGAAATGCTATTATCAAGTGATACATCTGTAGGGATTGCGAAATCAATTGGTCTAGGTATTATAGGTTTTGCAGACGCACTAGAACGCTTAAAACCTGATCTTATGGTATTGTTAGGCGATAGATATGAAATTTTAGCTGCTGCCCAAGCTGCTATGGTTGCAAAGATTCCAATTGCACACATTGCTGGCGGTGATACGACGGAGGGGGCGTATGATGAAGCAATTCGCCATAGTATTACAAAAATGTCTCATTTGCATTTTGTTACAAATGAGGAAGCAGCTAAGAGAGTTAGGCAACTCGGGGAAAATCCAAAACATATCTATAATGTGGGAAGCCCAGGGTTGGATCATATTAATCGTCTAAAATTACTAAGTCGATCAGAAGTAGAACGATCACTTGATTTTAAACTAAAGGATAAAAATCTCTTAATTACTTTCCATCCAGTAACTTTGGACGATCAACCTGCATTCCGCCAATTTCACGAACTATTGGATGCTCTAGATTCTATAGGGGCAGATGTAGGCCTTATCTTTACTAAGCCCAATGCTGATTCAGATGGTCGTCTTTTAATTAAAATGATTGATGATTTTGTTTTATCACATCCTAATGCAAAAGCTTATACCTCATTAGGTCAACTTAAATATTTGAGTACGATTTTATATGTTGATGCTGTTGTAGGAAATTCTTCAAGTGGACTTTATGAAGTACCCTCTTTTAAAAAGCCTACAGTTAATATTGGAGATCGGCAAAAAGGTAGATTATTGGCTTCTTCAGTTATAAATACTCCACCAATTAAAGAAGAGATTCTAAAAGCTATACATTTAGCTTTTCAATTAGACTGTTCTAATGTAACAAATCCTTATGGGGATGGAAATAGTTCAAAACGTATTGTTAAACATTTAAAAGAAATAAGTGATTATAAGCTATTACTTAAAAAACATTTTTTTGAGGTGAATGTAAAATGATACAAAATCACCCTCGTACTTTTGTCATTGCTGAAGCCGGTGTTAATCATAATGGTTCATTAGAACTAGCTAAAAAATTAATTGATTCAGCGGTAGAAGCTGGTGCAGATGCTATAAAATTTCAAACCTTTAAAGCAAATAAAATATCAGTAAAAAATGCGCCGAAAGCAGATTACCAAAAAAGAACAACAAACAATAATGAATCCCAATTCGATATGTTAAAGAAGTTAGAGTTGGATGAATTCTCTCATAAGGTTCTAATGGATTACGCTAATAAAAAAGGGATTGAATTTTTATCAACTCCCTTTGATTTAGAAAGTGCAGATTTTTTAATTAACCAATTAAAATTATCAAGAATTAAAATTTCTTCTGGTGATATTACAAATGCACCTTTATTATTAAAAATTGCTAAAACAGGGACACCTGTGATTCTATCAACAGGAATGAGTACGCTTAGTGAAATTGAAGCAGCTCTTAGTGTATTAGCCTATGGCTATACAAACTTAAATGAAGAACCTTCATTAGAGGTTTTTCAAAAAGCCTATGCTAGAATTAAAGGCCAACAGGTTTTGCAAGAAAAAGTCACTTTACTTCACTGTACCTCTGAATACCCTGCACCGTTTGATGAAGTAAATCTTAAAGCAATGGATACAATAAAACATGCCTTTCAATTACCTGTAGGAATATCTGACCATACTACCGGAATTGCTATACCAATAGCAGCCGTGGCGCGTGGAGCAAGAATAATAGAAAAACATTTTACCTCAAATAAAAACCTACCTGGGCCAGATCATAAGGCATCGTTAGAACCTGATGAATTGAAAGAAATGATAAGATCAATTAGACAAGTAGAAATGGCTTTAGGATCACCAATAAAAAGTCCTACCTTATCAGAATTTAAAAACAAGTTAATTGTTAGGAAAAGTTTGGTAACAGCGACTAAAATCAAAAAAGGAGAACATTTTACTGAAAAAAATCTAACTGTAAAAAGATCAGGTAATGGAATTTCTCCTATGCATTATTGGGATTGGCTAAATAAAACTTCAGATAAAGATTATGAAGCTGATGAGATGGTGAGGTCATGAATTATCCTATTATAGTAATTGGTGGCGGTGGGCATGCAAAAGTATTAATTGAAATATTAAAGCTTCAATCAGCTGATATCTTAGGGATTACATTACCAAATTGTAATCAAAATACATTATTTGGATTTAAAGTGATTGGGAATGATAAGGAAATATTGAAATACAATCATAAAGAAATAAGACTTATAAATGGAATTGGTTCCATTGGTGACACAAAAAAACGTCAAGAAATCTATGAATATTTTAAATCAAAAAGATATGTTTTTGCTAATGTCATACATCCTTCTGCAATCCTAGCTACTGATATTGAACTTTCAGAAGGGATACAAATTATGGCAGGGGCAATTATTCAACCTGGAACAAGCATTGGGGAGAATACGATTGTAAATACAAAAGTTTCAATTGATCATGATTGTAAAATAGGGTCACATGTGCATTTGGCACCGGGAGTAACATTATCTGGAGGAATTAAAGTCGAAGATGGAGTACATGTAGGAACAGGTGCCACAGTTATTCAAGGAATTACTTTAGGTAAAAACTGTTTAATAGGAGCTGGGGCAGTAGTTATTAGGAATGTACCGAAAGATGTTACCGTTGTAGGGGTACCTGCTAGGGAGGTATTGAAATGAGAGATTGGAGAAGCATTTTGATTGGTCCGTATACTTCAATTTTAAATGCGATTGAAATCCTAGACAAAGGGGCACTGCAAATTGCATTAGTAGTAGATAATCACCAGAGATTATTGGGTACTGTTACGGATGGTGATATCCGTAGGGGAATTCTAAAAGGTATCTCTTTTGATTCAAGAGTTATTGAAATTATGAATCGACAACCAATTACGGCGAAAGTAAGTGATGACGATAAGTATATTCTATCAATTTTAAAAAAAAATAGAATTCATCATATTCCTATTATTGATGAAAATGGGATGCTAAGAAGTGTAAAGTTTTTAGATAATCTTGTCGGAGTCAAATCTTATGATAATTGGGTCGTTATAATGGCAGGAGGACTAGGAACTCGTTTGAAACCATTAACTGAGAATACACCTAAACCGTTACTTAAAGTAGGAAGTAAACCTATTTTAGAAACAATAATAGAAAATTTTATTGATCAAGGGTTTCATCGGTTTTATTTATCCGTTAATTATAAAGCAGAAATGATAAAAGAATATTTTGGTAATGGCTCTAAATGGGGAATTGAAATACGATATTTATACGAAGATAAAAGACTAGGAACGGCAGGAGCATTAAGTCTTATTAATGATATACCTAATCAACCAATCATTGTTATGAATGGAGATATATTGACTAAAATTAATTTCCAACAATTGATAGACTTTCATATAAATATGAAAGGTCAAGCCACTATGTGTGTTAGAGAGTTTAGTTATCAAATTCCATATGGTGTAGTAAAAATTAATAATCATCGTTTACTTACTATAGAAGAAAAACCTATTAACAACTATTTTGTAAGTGCTGGAATTTATGTTTTAAATCCAGAAGTTTTGCCTATGATACCTGAGAATCAATTCTATGATATGCCAAGTTTATTTGAAAATATCATTAATAGAGGATTAGAATCTCTAGTATTCCCAATTAGAGAATATTGGTTAGATATTGGTAGATTAGATGATTTCAAGAGAGCGAATAAGGAATATAATGAGGTGTTTTAATGTTAAATGGAAAGAGAATATTAGGAATAATCCCTGCTCGTGGTGGTTCAAAAGGAGTTCCTCGGAAAAATATTAGAGAAGTAGCAGGGAAACCCCTTATTGCATGGACTATTGAAGAAGCAAGGAAATCGAAATATATTGATCGGTTAATTCTTTCCTCTGACGATAAAGAGATTATTCAAGTAGCGAACGAATATGATTGTGAGGTTCCTTTTGTACGCCCAAAAAAATTAGCAAGAGATGATACTCCTGGAATTGATCCAGTACTTCATGCTATAGAGACGTTACATGGGTTTGATTATATTGTCCTGTTGCAACCAACCTCCCCTTTACGTAGAGTAGATGATATTGATGGGTGCATAGAAAAGTGTTTACGAAATCTATATGATTATTGTGTTACAGTAAATGAGGCTGATAAAAGTCCTTACTGGATGTACGCAATTGAGAATGATAAAATGGTTGCAGTTCTTAGTCAAGATAAGATAATAAATAGAAGACAAGAATCTCCTAAAGTTTATGTATTGAATGGTGCTATATATATAGCAAAAACTGAAAAATTAGTAGAATCAAAAACTTTCTTAACAAATGAAACTGTTCCATATATTATGCCTAAGGAACGCTCTTTAGATATTGACACAGAATTTGATCTTAAAATTGTTGAAATTCTATTAAATAATCCTTTAAAAAATGTATCTGAATTTTGATTTAATTTATCAGAATTAGTCATAAAAAGAGGTAGCACTACGCTATCTCTACTTCATATTCACCGTAATTTCCCCATGCTGTTTTTTAAAATCAATAGTATATTTTCCTGATACCTTTCCTATATTGGAATCCGCCATAATTCTAACATAATAAAAAAAATGTAAAATAATCGATAAAACCTTCCGATATAAATAGTAAGAATTGTGATGAATAGAAGGATGTGATGGTTTTGAGTATTGATCGGATTTCATCGTTACGGTCTACCCTTCCAATGCAAAGCAAAACTCAAGAGAGGCCAATTTTAGAACAGGTTGAAAATTCTGTTGAAGAGAATGTTAAAGTATCAAATCAACAAGAGGTCAATAAAGAACAAATCGAAAAGACGATTAAGGGGATTAATCAATTTTTAGAACCAGCTCATACATCCCTTAAGTTTCAGTTACATGATAAGTTAAACGAATATTATGTGGAGATCGTCGATACAACGACCAATGAAGTGATTAAACAGATTCCACCGAAAAAATTCTTAGATATGTATGCTTCGATGATGGAATATATGGGATTAATTGTCGATCGTAAAATTTAAAGGTAGGGGTGAATAAAATGGTAATGAGAATTAGTGGTCTTGCTTCTGGAATCGATATTGATAGTATTATTAAGGATTTGATGAAGGCGGAACGAATGCCTTTAAATAAACTGACACTAAAGAAGCAAATCCTAGAATGGCAACGTGATGATTACCGAGAGATGAATAAACTTTTAACAGAGCTAGACCAATTTATCAGTGTGACACAAACGGATGGAATTGGCAGACAAAGTACTTTTTTAAAAAAGGTGATTTCTAGTTCCAATGAGAGTGCTGTAACCGCTAAAAATATAAATGGTACTACAGACATCAATACACAGATTGGTGTTTCACAATTAGCAAAAGCTGCTTCTATGTGGAGTGCTGGGGATATAAGAAGTAATCAAAACTTTAATCCAGATGACTTATTAGTAAATCAAAAGGATAATCTGGTCAATGGGGCTAATCTACCAACAACATCATTTAATATTCATATCCAGGCGATTCAGTCCGACGGTTCGGTCGCAGAAAAATCAATCACTGTTGATCCGAATACGATGAGTTTGAACCAAGTGATGAGTGAAATCAATAAAAAATTAGATGTGAATGCCTTTTATGATTCAAAAAGTGGGAAAGTGGTTCTTTCGGCTAAAAATACAGGTGATGCAGCAAACCAACCTGAAATAAAAATAATGGATACCGATACCAATGGCTATAACTTTATGACAAGCGTACTCGGTTTATCGGCAGATAGTGACACAGCAGCTAGTAATTCTATAGGTCAAACTGGGCAAAATGCCAAATTTACATTTAATGGTATGTCTATGGAAAGAACTTCTAATACTTTTCAAATCAATGGCTATGAATACACCTTAAAAAATACTACACTTGATTCATCTGGCATTGTTCAACCTGTAACTCTTACTTCCACAACAGATACCGATGCGATTTTTGATTCTGTGGTCAAATTTATTGATAAATATAACGAGATCATCGGCAAGATCAATGATAAGATTTCGCAGGAACGTTATCGAGATTATCTCCCTTTAACAGATGAACAAAAACAGGACATGTCGGAGAAGCAAATTGAGTTATGGGAAGAAAAGGCTAAAAGTGGTTTAATTCGCAATGATTCGATTCTTTCAAGTGGATTAAACCAAATGAGGTTAGATATTTATAGCCCAATAACTGGTCTGACTGGAACCTATTATGATGCAAAAAAAGGACAAAATGTAACGATCAATCAACTAGCTAGTATTGGTATTGAGACATCTAGTAGTTATACGGATAAAGGAAAGTTGATTCTGAAGGATGAGGCTAAATTAAGGGATGCGATTTCCCAAAATCCAATGGCCATTTATGATTTATTTAATAAAGAAGTAAAAGATGCGAATGGAAAATTAGTGTCTGACCAAAGTGGGATTGCAGAACGACTTCGCGACACCATAAAAAATACGATGTCAAATATTGAAGCAAAAGCTGGAAATACCTATTTAGCTAACAGCCAGTATACTATTGGCAAAGATTTAGACCGAGTCGATAAAAGCATTGATGCTTTTCAAGATCGTTTGCTTCAGATTGAAGATCGATATTACCGCCAATTTACAGCGATGGAACAAGCGATTCAACGGGCTAATCAACAATCGGCTTATCTCATGCAACAATTTGGTGGGGGATTACAATAGTTAACGAAGGAGTGATTGCATGTCAATCCAGAATCCATACCAAGCCTATCAACAAAATACAGTCAATAGCGCTTCGCCTGGGGAGCTTACCTTGATGTTATATAATGGCTGTTTGAAGTTTATCAAGCATGCCAAACAAGCGATTGTTGATCATAAGATTGAGGAGAAGAACACGAACTTAATCAAAGCGCAAAACATTATCCGTGAATTGATGATTTCTCTAAACATGGATTATGAAGTGGCCAAAAATATGATGCAAATGTATGACTATATACTAAACCGTTTAATTGAAGCCAACTTAAAAAATGATATCGAAATACTAAATGAAGTAGAAGGTTATGTGGTAGAATTTCGCGATACTTGGAAAGAAGTGATTCAAATCAACCGTAGAATCCAATATGGCCAAGGTGGACAAATCTAGTGAGTCTGATAAAACAATTATATGAGCTAGCAAATCAATTCTATCAATATTTACTCATCCAGCCGCAAAAAGAGCAAAGGGACGCCTATATTGAACAAATCAATCAATTTCTAGATCGGCGCGAAGAACTCATTTCCAAGTTGCCAAAAGTGTTGCACGATGAAGAAAAAATACTAGGGGGGAAAATTATTCAACTTAATCATTCGATTGATGAGCTATTAAAAAAACGATATGATGAGATTGAGGCAGATCTTAAACAGATACGCCATCAAAAAATGGTTCAAAAAAAATATGCACAAACGGTCGTATCTGTCTCGTTTGATGGGATGTTTTTTGATAAACGCAAATAATGGGGGATTAAATGATGGGACACATCCACGACCACGAAGATGAGCATAATCATCATCATGAACACAATGATGACGATCACTATTATGATGATACTGTTTTACAAGATAATCAGGTGATCTTTTTAAACCATTATATTGAAATGTTGCAAATCTGTGATGAAGGTATTGAATACCTTTCGATTCGCATCAAGAAAGAAAGTCATTTGGATGTGACCATCTTTAGCAATTGTATTGATGCCTTTAAGTCGATTCAAGAAGCCAATTTTTTGTCTTGGAACATTATGAAGAAAATTGATCGGGAGGTTCATGATTCGATCCGTTCCTTTGATGATTTTCTCCCTATTTTTGAACAGGTTTTAACCTACCAAGAGGAAGGAAACTATCAACTACTAGCAGATACACTAAAAGAACAGCTATTTCCTCACTATCTGGATTGGTCAAAAAAGGTTCAAGAGGCATTTAAACCTTATTTACAACATTAGAGTCTTAGTAAAACGAACCATTATAAAGCCCCTATCTGTCCAAAATATGATATAATAAGAAGGAAAATGGGGAAAAGGATGATGGCGATGAGTGAAGAACTAAAGGGGATTTATGATTTAATTAATCAAATGGATCAGCGGATAAATCGAAGACTAGATCATCAAGATCATATGATTCAACAATTGATAGGGATTGTAGGTGCTACTAATTCTCATTTAGAAGAAATGGAACAAGAAATGAATGAAATGAAACAAGATATGAATGAAATGAAACAAGAAATGAATGAAATGAAACAAGATATCGCTGTGATGAAACAAGATATCAAAGAGATTAAGCAAAACCAAGATGAAATGTCTAAAATGTTGTCTACTCAAAATGTAGATATTGAATTCGCCCATACCAAGATACTACAAAACGAACGGGATATTGCTCAGATTAAAAAAGTAATCTTAGGCTAATTGAAAGGTAAAAAACAATGATAGAAATTAGCTAACAGTATTGCAGAGATTGGTTAAATTCAACCGATCTTTTTTTATTCTATTTATTAAAGATAAAAAAGTATAACTTTCTTCCACTTGTCATTTAAGGGTTTGTATATTAAAATTTCTTAATATTTCCTTAAAAGAACGCCTATTCTTGTGCACAATGTGAACAAAAACCTGTGGATAATGTGCATAACTCTGTGAATAAGTATGGATAAAGGGATAAAGCTTGTGGATAGGTTTGTAGATAATGAAGAGGGTCTGTGAATAAGATCAATTTTATCGTATAAAATTGATTTGCAAAAAAGTGATTGATATTTATTCGCATATATGTATAATAATACATATACAAAATACAAACAAATTGTTTTTGAACATTAAGAGGGGGTTTTTTAATTGAAAAGTAAAGGGATAAAAATGGCATTATTATCTATCATCTTACTATTCGGAGTTATTGGGTTGATAGGTTGTGGTACAAGTACAACCAGTCAACCAACAGAAAAGACAGATCAAGGTCAAGCTGCAGATCAAAATGCAGAACAAAAAACCGCTGAAGACAAAACCTATGTAGTGGTTACCAATGCCGAGTTTCCTCCATTTGAAATGACATTACCATCTGGGGAAATCGTCGGCTTTGATATTGATTTGATGAATGCCATTGCTGAAGCATCAGGGATTAAGATCAAAATTCAACATACTGGCTGGGAAGCGATGTTAAAGGCAGTTGAAAACGGCAACGCAGATATTGGTGCATCAGGAATCACCATTCGTGATGACCGTAAAGAAATGTATGATTTTACAGATCCATATTTTGAAGCCACACAGTTAATTTTATTACCTGAGGGCTCAAATATTTCTTCTGCCAAAGACCTTGAAGGAAAAAATGTAGGCTTCCAAAGTGGAACGACTGGGGAAACAGCTGCACAAAATATCTTTGGTAAGGATTATAAAGGATTAAAAGGCTATGCCGATTTACCGACAGCTGTGAACGATTTGTTTACAGGACGTATTGCTGCCGTTATAGGGGATAATGCTGTGGTAGCAGAGTTCGTAAAGCAGAATCCTGATAAAAAACTACAATTAGTGAAAGATGAGGCTTTTGAAAAAGAATACTATGGTTTCATCGTGAAAAAAGGAAATCAGGAATTGTTGTCTAAATTACAGGATGGGTTAAAGAAAATTAAAGAGAATGGAACATACCAAGAAATCTATAACAAATATTTTGCTGAGTAAATATAGGTCGTTTAGCTAGGTTTTGTACGAGTTCATGATAGGGTAAAAAATAGGCTTGTCATTTTACGTGTTGTAAAATAGCAAGCCTGTTTTTTTTTACTAAAGAAAGTACTTTCTCTCCTAATGTTTTATTCCTAGAAAAACACGGACAACGGAGCGCGTTGGAATATACAAACTTTTCTATTGATTTTTTATTCTAATGTATGTATAATCATTCGGGTGGATAAAAATAAAAAGTTATTCATAAATTATCATTGTAACCAAATATGCTAACAAGGGGGAACTACAGTGAAAAGAAATTTTAAAATAGGAATATTATCACTTATTTTGATCATAGGCAGTATTGGCTTGATCGGTTGTGGTGCAAGCCAAGAAAATAAAACAGAAAATCAGGCGAAAGAGGGTACAAAAACCTATACAGTGGTAACAGATGCAACCTTTCCGCCATTTGAATCTACGTTACCATCTGGAGAAGTTGTCGGATTTGACATGGATTTAGTGAATGCTATTGCTGAAGTACAAGGATTTAAAGTGAATATTCAACACGTAGGATGGGATCCAATGATGAATTCGATCTCTACAGGGAAAGCAGATATTGGCGCAGCCGGAATTACGATTGATGACGAGCGCAAGCAAAGTTACGATTTTACAGAGCCCTATTTTGAAGCAACACAATATATCTTAGTTCCAGAAGATTCAACCGTAACTTCTGTTGATGATCTTAAAGAACAAAATATTGGTTTTCAAAGTGGAACAACAGGTGAAAAAGCCGTTCAAAAGGTATTTGGTAAAGATTATGCAGGTGCAAAGGGATATGTAGACTTACCCACTGCAGTTAATGATATGTTAACTGGACGGATTGTTGCAGTAGTTGGTGATAATGCAGTATTAGGAGAATTTTTAAAACAATTCCCTGACAAAAACCTTAAAGTAGTGAAAGATGACCGATTTGAAAAAGAATTTTATGGTTTGATGGTGAAAAAGGGAAATCAAGAATTGTTAGATCAATTAAATGCAGGACTAAAGAAAATTAAAGAGAATGGCAAATATCAAGAGATCTACAATAAATATTTTGCTGAATAATAGCTAACGATATGAATTATCGTTCAGTGCGTGAAAAGAGGGTTTATGATGAATGAATGGAGTGCAGTATTTGAGTATCGATATTGGTTTTTCCGTGGCGTAGGGTACACCATTCTTCTAACATCAGTGGGGGTTTCCTTTGGGACGATCATTGGCCTTTTTATTGGCTTGGGACAACTATCTCAAAATCGCTTTTATAAGTTATTTAGCCGTATTTATGTGGATTTATTTAGAGGTACCCCATTATATGTACAAATCTTAATTGTCCATTTTGCGGTGTTACCGGCCTTTTTTGGGGACCAATCACCCTCTGCGATTTTTTCCGGCTTTGTCGCCTTATCCTTAAATTCCGGTGCTTATGTAGCAGAGATTTTCCGAGCAGGTATTTTATCGATTGATAAAGGGCAAATGGAGGCAGCTCGTTCTTTAGGAATGAGTCATAGACAAGCCATGAGGTATATTATTTTACCTCAGGCCTTCAAAAGAATGTTACCTCCTCTAGGAAATGAATTTATCGCTTTGTTAAAGGATTCTTCTTTATTAGCAGTTATTGCAACACCTGAATTAACCTATGCCGGCCAAATGACCGCTAAAAATACATTTACAACATTTGCGCCATACTTAACGATTGCTGCGATTTATTTAATCTTAACATTGATTTTGTCACGTGGGGTTAGAGGGTTAGAAAGGAAGTTTTCCAATGATTAAGGTTGAAGGGTTATATAAAAAATATGATCAACTTGAAGTGTTAAAAGGAATTGATGTTCATATTCAGCCTAAGGAAGTTGTCTGCGTGATTGGTCCAAGCGGTTCAGGAAAAAGTACCTTTTTACGTTGCTTAAACCGTTTAGAAGAGTTTCAAGCAGGAAAAGTGGTTATTAATGGTGATGACTTATCTGATCCTAAGGTTAATCTAAATATGGTTAGAACCCACGTAGGTATGGTGTTCCAGCATTTTAATTTATTCCCTCATATGACAGTTCTGGATAATTTAACCATTGCTCCGATTAAGGTATTAAATATGCCTAAAGAAAAGGCCGAAGAGATAGCGAAAAAGTATTTAGGAAAAGTTGGGCTTTTGGAAAAAGCGGATACTTATCCAGACCAATTATCTGGTGGTCAGAAACAACGGGTGGCCATTGCTAGAGCTTTAACTATGGAACCAACGGTCATGCTTTTTGATGAACCAACCTCTGCTTTAGACCCAGAAATGGTTGGCGAAGTGTTAGAAGTAATGAAGCAGTTAGCGAAGGAAGGAATGACAATGGTTGTGGTGACCCATGAAATGGGTTTTGCTCGCGAGGTCTCCAATCGAGTCATTTTTATGGATGGAGGAAAAATTGTCGAGCAAGGTTCACCAGAGGATATTTTTTCCAATCCGCAAAATCCAAGAACACAGTCTTTCTTAAGCAAGGTTCTATAAAGTGAGAGATCATAAGAGGTAAATTAAGTATAAATAAGTAATCTTTTTGAAAAAATAGAAATGGGGAAAGATCTCAAAATCCATTTGACTGTATGGAACTTACAGTGTTATATTCAAATGGAGAGAAATTTCTCGGATTTTATTGATGAAAGGATTGTGTCAGTAGATGCAAGGAAAAGTTAAATGGTTTAATGCAGAAAAAGGTTTTGGATTCATTGAAAGAGAAGATGGTGGCGATGTATTTGTTCATTTTTCAGCCATTCAAGGCGAAGGCTTCAAAACCTTAGAAGAAGGTCAAGCTGTTGAATTTGACATTGTTGAGGGAGATCGTGGACCTCAAGCTGCAAATGTTATCAAGTTATAATCCCTTTTAGGTTACATATACATTGATAACGTAAACCTCTCTATACCTATAGAGGGGTTTTATTTAGTATGCAGAAAGTGTAACTTTCTTCCTCCCTTACTCTTTATTCAGAGAAAGGCATGGATGAAGGAGCGCATTTTAATATTACAAACCGTAACATATTTTTCTATACTTTTTTTAAAAATCAAAGAAGGATTTTTGCTGAAAACAGGGAATAAATATAACTATGAAAGGAGGAGTTTACCATGAAATTTAACGTTCGTGGAGAGAACATTGTAGTGACCGAAGCATTAAGAGAATATGTAGAGAAGAAAGTAGGTCGCATTGAGAAGTATTTTGATACTCCGCCTACCTCAGATGTAAACGTAACCATGAAGGTAGTAAAAGATCTGCACACGGTCGAGGTTTCCGTATTACTCCCTGGGGTCGTTTTAAGAGGGGAAGAGTCTGGTGAAGACATGTACGCAGCTATTGATTTAGTTGTAGAAAAGCTTGAAAGACAAATCAGAAAACACAAAACAAAGATCAACCGAAAATTTAGACAAGAAGGTAGCCTAAAGACCTTATTTAAAGAAGAGCCAAATGGAAAAGTTTCCGAAGAAGAGGAAGATGATTTTAAGGTTGTTAAAACCAAACGATTTAACCTTAAACCAATGGATATAGAAGAAGCCATTTTACAAATGAATATGTTAGGACATAATTTCTTCGTATTTTCTAATGCAGAAACAGATGAGATGAATGTTGTTTATAAACGTAAAGATGGAAAATATGCGTTAATTGAGCCAGAATTTTAAAAAATAAAGAGTGAGTAAAATAAAACCAGACCAAAGCGATTTAATGCTTTAGTCTGGTTTTTTCCACTTGTCATTTTGTCATTTAGGGGTTTATATATTCCATAAGCTGCGACTTTCAGAAGTGCCCTTCTCTCCTTAATCTTTATTCATAGAAGGGTACGGATGACGGAGCGCGATGGAATATATAAACCTTTTATTTGAGGGCTTTTTAAGAAAGAGCCAATACTTTTTTAATTAATTTTACATCCGTTTCTAATTGGTCAACCCTTTTTTCGACTTTTGCATAAAGAAAGCCGATTTGGTTAATTTGTTCCGTATTATCTGCAACTTGTTTAGATATAGTATCTAGTTTCTGATAAACGACTTGGAATTGTTGACTGATATTGTCTTCCATAGATGTCATTCTGTCTTCTATAGATGTGATTCTGTCTTCCATAGATGTCATTCTGTCTTCCATAGTTGTGATTTTATTTTCTATAGATGTTATTTTGTTATCCATTTGTGTAAGCTTATCCATGATTTGCATTAAAATTTCCTGTTCCAACGGTTATGCCTCCTTTCAATTCATTTTTAAAATAGGTTTTATGTCGTACAGTAGTTGCTAAAAATATTATATAACAAGAACACGTGTTTGTATATCTTTTTCTAAAAAATAATGATCGAATTAATTATACCCTAATTGTTAGATTGATTCCATCAGGTTATCGTAAAATGATATATCTCTGTATAGCTAATGAAACTAATATGCATTTTTCTCGTTAATTTAAAATAGAGGATTTTTTAAAAGAATAAAGGTGTTTTTTGGCTAAATTCGGGCGATATGGAAAAAATAAATCTAGTATTTTTATAGGAGAATTTGACTTTTATACCGCAAAACATGATAAAATAAAATTTGATATTGTTGAAATAATGAACATATTTTTGTTCTCTGAGAGGAGATGTTCCCGTGCTTGGATTGGTAAAAAAGGTTTTTGGTGATACCAACGATAGGGAAATTAAACGTTTAAATAAAATAGTCAATCAAGTGAATCAGTTGGAGTCAACTATTAGTACACTTTCAGACAGCCAACTTCGAGATAAAACGGCGGAATTTAAACAACGTTTAGAAAAAGGCGAAACATTAGACGATTTATTACCAGAAGCATTTGCAGTTATGCGGGAGGCAGCAAAGCGCGTATTAGGAATGCGCCATTTTGATGTGCAAATCTTAGGTGGGATTGTTCTCCATGAAGGCCGAATTTCTGAAATGAAGACTGGGGAAGGAAAAACCTTGGTCGCCACCCTTCCAGCATATCTGAATGCCCTTGAAGGTAAAGGGGTACATGTGGTGACTGTTAACGAATATCTTGCAACTCGTGACCGTAATCAAATGGGGCAAGTGTTTGAATTCCTCGGATTAACTGTTGGGCTAAATATTCATGATCTATCTGCCCAAGAGAAGCAAGAAGCTTATGCAGCAGATATCACCTATGGAACCAACAATGAATTTGGCTTTGACTATTTACGTGACAATATGGTTTTGTATAAAGAACAAATGGTGCAAAGACCTTTAAATTATGCAATTATTGACGAGGTGGATAGCATCTTAATCGATGAAGCAAGAACACCTTTAATTATTTCTGGGCAAGCAGCAAAATCTACGGATCTTTATTATGCTGCTGCTCATTTTGTCAATCGCCTAAAAGAAATAGAAGATTATACAATGGACATTAAATCCAATTCTGTTGCTCTTACAGATGAAGGGGTAGAAAAAGCAGAAAAATCTTTTGGAATTGATAACTTATATGATACAAATCATATCACATTAAATCACCATATTACTCAGGCATTAAAAGCAAAAGTGTTGATGAAACGTGACCGAGATTATGTGGTGCAAGATGGAGAAGTGATTATCGTTGATGAATTTACTGGCCGTTTGATGCATGGCCGCCGTTATAGTGATGGACTTCATCAAGCGATCGAAGCAAAAGAAGGACTTCAAGTTCAAAACGAAAGCATGACACTTGCTACGATCACCTTACAAAATTACTTCAGAATGTATCAAAAACTAGCGGGAATGACGGGTACAGCTAAAACAGAAGAAGAAGAATTTAAAAAGATCTATGGTTTAGACGTTGTGGTGATTCCAACGAATATGCCAATGATCCGTGAAGATATGCCTGATGTGATTTATAAAACAGAGAGGGCAAAATACCAAGCTGTTGTAAATGAAATTGTTAATCGCTATCAAAAGCGACAACCTGTGTTAGTAGGTACTACTTCGATTGAAAAGTCTGAGCTTTTATCTGAAATGTTAAAGCGTAAAGGCATTCCTCATAATGTGTTGAATGCAAAATTCCATGCCCAAGAAGCAGAGATTGTAGCAAAAGCAGGCCAACCTGGAACTATTACAATCGCAACAAACATGGCTGGCCGTGGTACAGATATTGTTTTAGGAGACGGAGTTTCCAAGCTTGGAGGTCTCCATATTATTGGTACTGAACGTCATGAAAGTAGACGAATCGATAACCAGCTTCGTGGTCGTTCAGGGCGTCAGGGAGATCCAGGCTCTACTCAATTCTATCTTTCACTTGAAGATGAACTTATGAAAAGATTTGGTTCAGAGCATATCATGGGTATGATGGATAAGTTGGGAATGGAAGAAGACCAACCAATTGAAAGCCGAATGGTTACAAGGGCAATTGAATCGGCCCAAAAACGAGTAGAAGGACAAAACTTCGATATCCGTCGTACTGTCTTACAGTATGATGATGTGATGAACCAACAACGTGAAGTGATGTACCGTCAACGTCGCGAAGTGCTTGAAAGCGATAATCTACGTGACGTGGTTATTGGTATGATCATGAACTATGTAGAACGTTTGGTACACCTTCATTGCCCTGAAGAGCTTGTCCAAGAAGAATGGGATCTAAAAGCGATTATTGAACAATCAAACCGGACTTTCTTAAAAGAAGGAACGATTACGGAAAAAGATATTTGGGGGAAAGAACCTGAAGAGATCATTGAGCTTTTCCGTCAAAGGATAGAACAACAATATCAAGAACGTGAAGAACAACTTGGAGAAAATATGAGAGAGTTTGAAAAGGTTGTTCTATTACGTGCAGTAGATAGTAAATGGATGGATCACATCGATGCGATGGATCAATTGCGTCAAGGTATTCATTTACGTGCTTATGGACAAACTGATCCATTGCGTGAATACCAAATGGAAGGCTTTGAAATGTTCCAGGGAATGATTCAAGCAATTGAGGAAGAAGTGGCCACTTATATCATGAAGGCACAAATCCAGAATAACTTACAAAGAGAAGCTGTCGCAGTGGGTCAAGCGGTAGATACAAAAGGTGAACAAACGAAGAAAAAACCAGCAAAAGCGGCTGAAAAAATAGGAAGAAATGACCTTTGCCCATGTGGAAGTGGTAAGAAATATAAACACTGTCATGGCGCAACAGCATAATTTGATCGTGGCCAAGTAGAATTTCTACTTGGTTCTTTTACATCTCCATTATTTGTTGGAGGAATGGGCAAACTATGTTAGAATGGAAAGGTGAATTTTACCTAAGAGGTGAAGTAGATGCTGACAGAAAGCGAAATAAAACATGAATTAGAAAAGATGGCTAAGCGTTTAGCAGAAATCAGGGGGTCTCTTTGACATTGATCAAAAAAAGAGCCGAATAGAAGAATTAGAAGAAGTGATGGCTAAGCCGGATTTTTGGGATGATAATGATGCGGCTCAAAAAGTGATTAGTGAAGTCAACGGATTGAAAGAATTAACTGAGCAAATGACAGACCTTGAGCAACAATTTGAAGATATTCAAGTGATGCTTGAATTAACTTTAGAGGAAAATGATGAAGCAATGCTTGCTGAGCTTGAAAAAAGTATGAAATCTCTTAGCAAGCGTTTTTCTGAGTTTGAATTACAATTATTGCTTAACGATCCATATGATAAAAACAATGCCATCTTAGAGATTCATCCTGGTGCAGGTGGTACAGAGTCTCAAGATTGGGCTTCAATGCTACTGAGAATGTATACTCGTTGGGCTGAGGATCATGGGTATAAAGTAGAAGTCCTAGATTATTTAGCAGGTGAAGAAGCAGGGGTTAAAAGTGTAACTCTTATAATTAAAGGCCACAATGCCTATGGTTACTTAAAAGCAGAGAAAGGAGTTCATCGTTTGGTACGTATTTCTCCTTTTGATGCTTCAGGACGACGACATACTTCATTCAGTTCTGTTGATGTTTTACCTGAAATTGAAGATGAAATCGATATAGAAATTCGCACAGAGGATCTGAAAATAGATACTTACCGTTCCAGTGGCGCTGGAGGACAGCATGTCAATACGACCGATTCAGCGGTAAGGATTACACACCTACCTACTAATATTATTGTAACTTGCCAATCAGAGCGCTCCCAAATTAAAAACAGGGAAAAAGCGATGAAACTATTAAAAGCAAGATTATATGAAAAGCAAATCGAAGAACAAGAAAAACAATTGGCAGAATTACGTGGAGAACAAAAGGAAATTGGTTGGGGAAGTCAAATCCGTTCTTATGTCTTCCATCCTTATTCGATGGTCAAAGATCATCGTACCAATACGGAAACGGGAAATGTGAACGCGGTGATGGATGGAGAAATTGATGCATTTATTGATGCCTATTTACGTAGTAGAATCTCTAGAACGTAAAAGGTATTAATATAAGAATTAGAGAATGTTTAAAATAAACCACAAAATATATCTATAAAAAACATAAAAATTGGAGGGATAAAAATGGCTTTAGATGAACAAACTTTGGCTTCATTAAAGAAAACAGCCAATACCATTCGTCAAGAAATTGTTAAAATGGTTGCTGAAGCAAGTTCTGGACATCCTGGTGGTTCTTTATCTGCCACAGATATCGTAACCTATTTATACTTTCATGAGATGAACATTGATCCTAAGAACCCTAAAGATCCAGACCGTGACCGTTTTGTATTAAGTAAAGGACATGCTAGTCCAGTTCTTTATGCTGCATTAGCAGAAAAAGGATTTTTTCCAAAGGATGAATTAAAGACATTCCGAAAAATCAACTCTCGCCTTCAAGGACACCCAAGTCGTAAATCGCTTCCTGGAGTAGAACAAAGTACGGGTTCCCTTGGTCAAGGATTGTCTTCTGCCAATGGGATGGCATTAGCTGGAAAGTTGGATCAAAAGGATTATCGTGTCTACGCAATGCTTGGAGATGGAGAGTTACAAGAAGGAATGATTTGGGAAGCAGCCATGGCAGCTGGACATTATAAATTAGATAATTTAACAGCCATCGTCGACTACAATCATTTACAGATTGATGGTAAAGTCGATGAAATTATAAACCCAGCCCCAATCGACGAAAAATTCCGTGCATTTGGCTGGCATGTAATCATAATTGATGGCCATGATTTGAATCAAATTGATTCGGCTGTTCAAGAAGCAAAACAAACCAAAGGGAAACCAACGATGATTATTGCTAATACGGTTAAAGGAAAAGGAGTTTCCTTTATGGAAAATCAAGTAGGTTGGCATGGAACAGCACCAAATGCTGAACAATTGGAGCAAGCATTAGCAGAATTGAATGGAGGGAAGCAAAATGACTAAGATTGCAACCCGTGATGCCTATGGAAAAGCATTAGTAGAAGTGGGAGAAAAAAATCCAAATGTGATTGTCTTAGATGCTGACTTGGCGAAATCCACCAAAACGATCGACTTCGCCAAAAAGTTCCCAGAACGATTCTTTGATATGGGAATAGCCGAGGCCAATATGATCGGTACTGCTGCAGGTTTAGCAACAACAGGGAAAATTCCTTTCGTTAGCACCTTTGCTCTATTTGGAACATTACGAGTGGGCGATATGATTCGAAATTCCATTTGCTATCCTAAGTTAAATGTAAAAATCGCGGTTACCCACTCTGGGCTTACTCTAGGAGAAGATGGTGCTTCACACCAAGCAGTCGAAGATATTGCGATGATGAGAGCGATTCCTAATATGACTGTCATTGTACCAGCAGATGCTGAAGAAACAAGGCAAGTGATTCATGCGGCTGTTGATTACGATGGCCCGATGTATATTCGCTTAGGTCGCCCAGCGGTTCCAGTTGTTTTTGATGAGAATTACAAATTTGAGATTGGTAAAGGAACTGTTGTTAAAGAGGGGACGGATGTTACGATCATTGCGATGGGTGTCATGCTAAGTCCTGCGATCGAGGCAGCAAAACAGCTTGATCAAGAAGGGATTTCTACCCGAGTGATCAACATGTCTTCCGTTAAACCAATTGATAAGGATATCATAATTCAAGCAGCAAAAGAAACAAAAGGAATCGTTACTGCCGAAGAACACAATATCTATGGTGGCCTAGGAAGTGCGGTAGCTGAAGTGGTTACTGAATACGCACCAACTGATGTAAAACGCGTCGGTGTAGAAGATACCTTTGGAGAATCTGGTAAACCAGATGAGTTATTAGTAAAATACGGACTAACTGCTGAACATATCATCAAAAAAGCAAAAGAAATCGTGAATCAATAGGACTGTATAGAAATTGCAAAAGACTGCTTACCTCCAAAATGAGTAAGCAGTCTTACTTTCTTTATTGCACCCACATGCTAAACAAACCCTCAGTAATCCCCAAATTGTACATATAATAGAATCCAAATATCATACTTAATGCCCCGGCAAAAATCGTTAAGGATTGATTCATCTGAATATGTTTTGCGCTTAAAACAAAAGGAATACCGATTAGGGTAGTAAAGGATAACATACTAATCGTTGTTCCCACCCCAAAAACGAGAATATAAATGGCTCCTTCTATGGGATTATGTACGGTAGACATTGTCAAAATAATCATAGCTGCACTGCCTGCTAGTCCATGAATAAAACCAATCATTAAAGATTTTAAATAGGAAAGCTTCTTTTCGTCTTTTGGATGGACATGAGAATCGTGACGATCATGAAAATGTATATGAGCGATCCCATTATGTTCATGATGATGAACATGAATCTTATTTTTCTTGAAGGTAAGAATCGTTGAGACTCCAAGAACGACAAGCATAATCCCAACTAAAAATTCTAAGGACATGGCCCATGTTACAGGGATTTCCCCTTTTATCCAAATAAAAGAGATGCCAACAATGAAAATCGTTGCCGTATGGCCAATTCCCCAGAAAACGCCTGCTAATGAAGATCGCCAAAGACTTTTACTTTGACTGGCAATCGTTGAGACAGCGATGATATGGTCAGGCTCAATGGCGTGTTTCATTCCAAGGACAAATCCGATCATTAACACTTCTAAAAAGCCCACTTCCACTTAAATCCCTCATTTCGTATAGTGAAGAAATATATCATTTTAAATTATTATAAAGATTAATTGAAAAAATTGAAAGCGAATTCAAAAAAATCTATTATTTTTAGAGAATTTAATATAAAATGTTTGGTGTAGGAATATACATATACTATCGAATCATTTTTTAACTTCCCTCCGAAAGAAGTCTCCCACTTCTAAACGTGAAGGTGTGCCAGCACCAGTGAAAGTGGGAGATGAATTTCGGTTAGTCGTAGCCTAAAGTTGTCTTTTTTTGCTATGATATAA
>NZ_JBLWFI010000001.1:1892667-1961931 GCF_048898065.1 Tepidibacillus infernus | reverse complement strand
GCTGGGGCATGTTCACCACCTTTCTCCAATACAAGTTAGAGGAGCAGGGGAAAAAGCTTATCAAAATAGATAAGTGGTTTCCATCATCCAAAACTTGTTCATGTTGCGGTCAAGTAAAGGAGTCTCTATCTCTTTCTGAGCGCATATTCCATTGTGATTGTGGTTTTGTGGCAGATAGAGATTGGAACGCTTCTATCAATATCAAGCGTGAAGGATTGCGACTGTTAGTATAATCATAAATAGAGCATGGAACAGGCTCGATAGCTAAGTAAATTTCGTACCGTTAGGTGCGATTACCTTAGAAGCCCCCACCTCTAAGCGAAGCGTAGGTGGCGGGTAGTTCACTATAAATATATTAGCTATATGCAGTGATTATGAACAATTGGTGAACTAATATACGATACAACTTTTTTATAATCATAAGTGTTATTATTATCATTCTAGAAAAATGGAGGAGTAAAAGAATGGATGGAGAGAAAACGATTTTAGAATCTGCTCTTGAAAGGGGGATTTCTCGTCGGCGTTTCTTACAGATGTGTACCGGTTTGGCTGCCACAATGGGTTTAAGTTTTTCCCAAAAGGATGTTGTAGTGAAGGCAATGGAAACAAAAAAACGCGTACCAGTCATTTGGCTACAAATGCAAGATTGCACAGGTTGTTCTGAATCATTTATTCGCTCTACTCATCCTAAGGTTGAAAGCGTTTTACTAGAGATGATTTCGTTAGAATACAGTGAAGTCTTATCCGCCGCTTCCGGTCACCATATTGAGACTGCCCGTCAAAGTGTCCTTGAAAACTACAATGGGGAGTATGTCTTAGTTGTAGAAGGAAGTATTCCTTTAAACGATGACTTTTTGATGATTGGTGGTAGATCCGCAAAAGAACTTCTGCTCGAAACAGCAAAGGGAGCAATGGCGGTGATTACTTATGGAAGCTGTTCTTCATGGGGTGGAATTGCAGCAGCAAAACCAAATCCGACCCATGCAGTGCCTGTGACTGATTTAATCAAAGATAAACCAGTGATTCGAATTCCTGGATGTCCACCAATCGCTGAAGTGATGACTGGTGTGATCGCACATATTATCACCTTTGGAACAATTCCGGAACTAGATAGTCAAAAAAGACCAAAGGCTTTCTATCGACACAGGATTCATGATACATGTAACCGTCGTGCGTATTTTGATGCAGGCCTGTTTGCAGAAAGCTTTGATGATGAAGGGGCAAAACAAGGCTATTGTCTATATAAGCTTGGTTGTAAAGGCCCTACTACATATAGTTCTTGTGCGCAAATTCGTTGGAATGGTGGGGTAAGCTTCCCGATTCAATCAGGTAATCCATGTATTGGTTGTACAGAAAATCAATTCTGGGATAATGGGCCTTTCTATGTTCGTGAGGCAGAAATCCCTGGTACACAAACGACGATCAATCCTGAGAAAGTTGGTCTCTATGCAACTGGGGCTGCACTAGCAGGTATCGCTGTTCATGCATCTATTACCGCAATGAAAAAAGAACCAAAAAAACAAGAAAACTCGATAAATAGAGGTGAATAAAGATGGAGCGATTAGTGATCGATCCGGTTAGCCGAATAGAAGGCCATTTAAGAATTGAAGCAGATTTTAATGATGGGGTGATTAAAGATGCTTTTAGTTCTGGGACATCGGTAAGGGGAATTGAACTGATTGTCCAAGGCAGAGACCCAAGAGATGTCTGGGCCTATGTTCAACGGATCTGTGGGGTTTGTACCACGGTTCATGCCTTGTCCTCCGTTCGTTCAGTTGAAGATGCGTTAGATATTCATATCCCGCGAAATGCTCATTTAATCAGAGAAATGATGAATGAAACATTATTTGTTCATGACCATGTCGTTCATTTTTATCATTTACATGCCTTAGATTGGGTGGATGTCGTCAATGCATTAAAAGCAGACCCTGCAGAGACAAGTCGTATTGCTCAATCGATCTCTGATTGGCCGAAATCATCTGTTGGTTATTTTAAAGAGGTTCAAAATAAAATTAAAAAATTAGTGGATAGCGGACAACTTGGTATTTTTGCTAACGGATATTGGGGTCATCCCGCTTATAAGTTACCACCTGAGGTTAATCTACTAGCAGTAGCACATTATCTAGAAGCACTAGATTGGCAAAAAGAAGTAGTAAAAATCCAAACGATTTTTGGAGGAAAGAATCCACACCCATTTTACGTGGTAGGTGGAATGGCTACTCCAATCGATATCAATAGTGATACAGGAGTGAATGCAGAACGATTAGCCTATATTTCTCAACTGATTGATGAAGCAAGAGAGTTTGTGAACAAGGTCTACATTCCTGATCTTTTAGCGATTGGTTCGTTCTATAAAGATTGGACCTATGGTGGAGGATTAAACAATTACTTGGTTTATGGTGATTTCTCTACCAGCGATTGGAAAGAAGTGAAGGATTATCGTATGCCTCGAGGTGTCATTCTAGATGGCGATTTAAGCAAGGTATATGATTTAGATCCTAGAGACCCAGAACAAATTAAAGAATTTATTGATCGTTCATGGTATACCTATGATGGTCAAAGAACAGGTGCAAAACATCCTTGGGAAGGGGAAACCACATTAAATTATAGTGGTCCAAAAGCACCTTATAAAAATTTAAATACGGATGATAAATATAGTTGGTTAAAATCTCCTCGTTGGAAGAACAAACCGATGGAGACAGGTCCATTGGCTCGAATGTTAGTAGGATATGCACTAGACAAAGAAGAGTTTGTCGATATTGTCGATAGTACTTTGAAAAAATTAGATTTACCGATTAGTGCCTTACAGTCTGCCTTAGGAAGAACGGTTGCGAGAGGACTTGAAACAGTTCTCATTTCCAACTGGTTACGCAATGATATGGATGAACTATTGAAAAATATCAAGAATGGGGATCAAACCACATTTGACCGTACAAAGTGGGAACCAAGTACATGGCCAAAACAAACAAAAGGTGTAGGTTGGATGGAGGCTCCTCGCGGTTCGTTAGGCCACTGGATTGAAATTGAAGATGGCAAGACAAAAAATTATCAAGCGGTTGTTCCTACGACTTGGAATGCTTCTCCAAGAATTGAGGACCAAAATGTGGGTGCTTATGAAGCGGCTTTAAGGGGGACACCTGTTTTAGATCCTGAACAACCGATCGAAATTCTAAGGATTATCCATTCTTTTGACCCATGTTTGGCTTGTGCCGTTCATCTGACAGATTTAGAAAATCAAAAAATGACCGAACTGAAAATAGGTTATTAGGAGGGAAGTTTGATGTCGATCCCTACTGAACCAAATCCAATCCCAAGGTATCAGCCTGATTTTACCTTTGACCCAAACCATGTTAGCAGGAATATGAAAGGAAACTGTACTAAAGTATATGTATGGGAGCTTCCGGTACGTATTTTCCATTGGATCAATGCACTAGCTATTATCATTTTAATGATTACCGGAGTCTATATTGCTCATCCTTTTGTAGCTGCGCCTGTTCAAGAAGAAGCTTACTATTCTTTCTTGATGGGCTGGGTTCGTTATATTCACTTTTTTTCTGCTTTTGTTTTTACGATCAATTTACTTGTCCGGTTCTATTGGGTTTTTGTTGGGAATCAATATGCAAAGTCAAACCCGTTACGAAAAGAGTTTTGGAAAGGTACGTTTGAAACGATAAAATTTTATTTATTCCTAAAAAATAAGAAAAAACATTATATTGGTCATAATGCCTTGGCTGAATTAAGTTACTGGATCTTTATTGGCACAGGATCACTCATCATGATGTTTACTGGATACTATTTATATTTTGAACCCAATCCAGAATCCTTTTGGGGGAAATTCTTCTCTTGGGTTCCATACCTTTTTGGTGGAGATAGTTTTTCCGTTCGATCTTGGCATCATTTAGTGGCATGGGGATTTATGGTGTTTATGGTGATTCATATTTATATGGCATTTCGTGAAGATTGGCTCACAAGGAACGGAACGGTATCTTCTATTTTCACAGGTTATAAGTCTGAATGCGATCTAAGAGACTGAAGGTGTGTAACAGATGATGACTGAAGAAAAAAAAGCAAAAAAAATCATTATTATTGGCATTGGCAACACCCTCTATTCAGATGAGGGTGTTGGTGTGCATATTCTTCCCTATTTACGTGAAGCTCTACCAGAGTCACCCTATCTTGAGATCGTAGAAGGGACAACGGATGGAATCAAATTATTAGAACCTGTTGAGGAAGCTGATTATTTGATTATTATTGATGCGATCAATGCGGGGAAACTAGCAGGGGAATTAATAACGATTGAGAATGAGGAAATACCAAAGTATTACGGGATCAAAATGTCAATTCATCAAGTGGGTTTTCAAGAAGTATTATCTGCAGCCAAACTTCGGGAAAGATTACCGGAAAAAATGATCATGTTCGGTATCCAGCCTTATTCCTTACAATTAGGTCTTGAATTATCAGAAACGGTTCAAAAACAATTGCCAAAGCTGGTAGAAAAAGTCGTTCAACAGGTTCAAATTTGGAGTGAAAGTTTGTGAATCGTGCCGAGTTCTTATCTCAGATGAAAAAGAGCCTTTTAGAGGCTGTAAAAGAGTTTGTTTCTCCTTTAATTGAAGAGGACGTTGAGAAGATCGATCAATTGTTTGATGAGATGACTGGGGTGAAGTGGCACTCTCTTGGACATCTTCATCCAAAAGCGTTTATTGGGTTTAAGGATCTTTTTTTAGAAAATCGTTCGATTAGCCTTTATTCTAATGGGGAAGAGATGAAAGCTCTTGATAAAACTTGCCCAATTTGCCATGCCTTCATTCAGTGGATTCCTTTTGAAAAGAAATTGATCTGTCTAGCATGCAATAAGCAATATTTCATTGAAAAGAATGAGGGCCAATTCATTCCAAAATTTTACCCTTTAAAAGAAAAGGATGGTAAGTGGTTTGTTTTAATAGAGAAAATGTAAAGAAAAGAGGAGGATCAAGATGCATGAGATGGCTTTGATGGGTGATATCCTCCATTTGATAGAAGAAGATGCGAAAAAGAGGAATATCAAAAAAGTAGAAGAAGTAGATTTAATCGTAGGAGAATTGAGTAATGCACTACCAGACGCATTGGAAATGGCTTTTGATGTGTACAAATCTCAGGGAATTGATTTCTTAAACAAGAATGCAAAACTAACCATCATTCACGAGAAAGCAAAAGCCATATGTGTGATCTGTGAATTAGAATATATGCCAGAACAACGGATTGCGGTATGCCCTGCATGTAACTTTCCGAGTGGCAAGTTGATCGCTGGGGAAACGTTTAAAGTGAAATCCTATAAAGGAAATTAGATAGGTTTGTATAGGGGTGGAATATACAAACCACGAAAAGCAATGTGTTAAAGTTGTGTACAATCTTTACAAAGGGGGAAAGGGAGATGGAAATCGTTCTAGAGGAAGACATTCTATCAAATAATAATAAGGCCGCTGAATTTAATAGAGAGCAGTTTCAAAAAAGTAGAACTTTAGTGATCAATATTATGAGTTCACCTGGGGCAGGAAAGACGACGTTATTGGAAAAAACTGTACAGGCTTTATCCAGTGAATTTCGCATTGGTGTCATCGAAGGAGATTTGGCTACAGAAAAAGATGCGGATCGTATTCGTGCATTAGGAGCAAAAGCAGTACAAATCAACACCAATGGTGGTTGTCATCTAGATGCAAGAATGGTAGCAAAAGTGTTGCCTGAATTTAATTTAGATGATATAGATATCTTATTTATTGAGAATGTAGGTAACCTGGTTTGTCCATCTGGTTATGATCTAGGTCAAGCCCATAAAGTGGTGGTTTTGAGTATTCCAGAAGGAAATGACAAGATTCCAAAGTATCCAGTGATGTTCCGTAGAACAGAATTGGTTGTCTTAAATAAAATTGATTTGCTTCCTTATCTAGATTTTGATGTACAACAAGCAATTGAAGACTTAAAAGGAATTAACCCTGAATCGAAATTGATCCAACTTTCATCGAAGACAGAAGAAGGACTAGAAGAATGGCTCAATTGGATCAGGGGTGTTTATCAAAAATGCTTAAAGCCAGCAAATTAACGATAAAAGGAAGGGTTCAAGGGGTGGGATTTCGCCCCTTTATCTTTCAATTAGCTGAAAAATATGACATCAAGGGAACTGTTCAAAATAATATGGATGGGGTACAAATCGTAGCGGAGGGGGAGGAAGAATCCCTTCAACAAATGATTGATGAAGTTAAGCTCCATCCTCCAAGGTTATCTAGAGTGGATTCTATTGATGTTGTAGAAATGGATCCTAAGGGATATCAAGATTTTATGATTATCCCAAGTGAACGAACGGGGAAGTCCTCTTTAGTGATTCCCGTCGATTCGGCGGTATGTGAAGATTGTTTACTGGAGATGAAAGACCCAACCAACTTTCGCTATCGTTATCCCTTTATCAACTGTACCCAATGTGGCCCCCGTTATACGATTATCTCTGAATTACCCTATGATCGTCCCTATACGGTCATGTCATCTTTTGAGATGTGTGAGTCCTGCCAGGAGGAATATGAGAACCCTAATAATCGTCGTCATCATGCTCAACCGATTGCTTGCGTTTCTTGTGGGCCAGATGTTGAATTATTATCCATCGATGGAGAAGGTATAGGGAAAGGTGATCAAGCGATCAAAAAAGTACAACAGTTGTTAAAACAAGGCTTTATTGTTGCGATCAAAGGCCTAGGGGGTTATCATCTAGCCTGTGATGCTTTGAATGAGGAGACAATCTCTCGTCTAAGGGAGAGAAAACGACGGCCAAATCGGCCCCTTGCTGTAATGGCTGCTTCAATGGAAATCGTTAGGGATCTCTGTTATATTGGACCAAAAGAAAAGGAAACCCTTCAATCGCCCGAATCACCGATTGTCGTATTAATGCAAAAGCAGCATAACCAGTTGCCTAAAAACTTGGCTCCAGGCTTAAAGACACTCGGGGTCATGTTTCCATATACGCCATTACATCATCTACTCTTCGATGATCCAGACCTTCGTTTATTGGTGATGACGAGTGCCAATCCATCAGGAATGCCGATTCTTTATAAAGATGAGGAAGCACGAAAAGGATTAAAGGGAATTGCAGATTTTATCCTTACTACGAATCGAGAAATTTTACATCCTTTAGACGATTCGGTGGTTCAGGTCATTGATGGTGAGATTACTTTTCTAAGGCGTTCAAGAGGTTATGTTCCTGATCCAATCTCAACACAGCAGCCTGTCCATGATGTGATAGCTTTAGGTGGGCAGCAAAAAAATACCTTTGCCATTGGCAGACATGAGCAGATCTTCTTAGGACCTCACATTGGGGATATGGATCACTTGGAGGTTGTCGATTTTTTTAAGAATGAATTTCACCATCTCATGAAATGGATGGGAACTCAAGGAAAAGTGATTGGCGTGGACATGCATCCCCAGTTTACAACGAGAAGTTTGGCGGAGGACATGCAGGGGAAGATGTTTGAAGTGCAACATCATCATGCTCATCATGTGGCTTGTATGGAAGATAATCAATTAACAGAACCTGTGTACGGGATCATTTTAGATGGTACTGGCTATGGTGAAGATGGTAATATTTGGGGTTTTGAAATCCTTTACGGAGACGCCCGTTCCTTTAAGCGACTAGCCCATCTTACTTATACTCCCCTCCCAGGTGGGGAAAAAGCGATTAAAGAGCCTTGGCGCAATGCTGTCGGGATGATGATCGGTTATTTAGGAGAAAAGGGAGTAAGACTAGCAAAACAACTTTTTCAAGAGAAAGAATACGAGATTGATATTTTAAAAAAGATGATTGAAAAGAAGGTCAATACGCCGCTAGCAGGGACGTGTGGCCGTTTGTTTGATGCGATTAGTGCTATGTTAGGCATTTGTCAGGTTTCCACTTATGATGGTGAAGCAGCAATCCGTTTGTCTGAAATGATGCCTGAAGAAATCACGATTCAAGAATCCTACCCCTTTGAAATTAAAGAAAATAGGGATCAGGGACTAGAGATTGATTTTACCAAAATGATTGATCATATAACAAAGGATATTTTGCAGAAGAAACCAGTGGTTGAGATCGTTCAGCTGTTTCATCAAACAGTGGTTACTGCTCTTGTGGAGGCACTTGTACAGGTCTCCAGTTTCCAAACAGACTGGAACCTAAAAGTGGTTTTATCAGGGGGCAGTTTTCATAATCCATTTTTAACTAGTGAAATGAAAAGGAGACTTTCGCAGCTAGGCTTTGAAGTTTATACCCATAAAAAGGTTCCTTGTAATGATGGGGGAATTGCGTTAGGTCAGTTAATCGTCGCGGCAAATGCTATCAATAGAGATTCGAATGAAAGGATTTAAAAGGGGGAGAGTAAGGAAATGTGTGTAGGGGTTCCAGCAAAAGTAATAGAAAAAGAGGAATATACGGCAGTAGTGGATGTCATGGGGTCAAAAATGAGGGTAGGTATTATCTTTGTTCCTGAAGTACAAGTAGGTGAATATGTGGTTGTTCATGCAGGACAAGCCATGTCGATCGTTGATGAAGAATATGCAAAGGTCAGCATTGAGGAATGGAGGAAGCTTGCTGATGCTAGAGATACTGAATGAATCCTCCAACCCTGAGTTAAGTCGAAAATTATTAGCAAAAGTGATGAACTTAGCGAATTTATATAAAGATAAATATGGAAGACTTCCAGCGATCATGGAAGTATGTGGTTCCCATACGATGGCTTTAGCAAGAACGGGGATTAAAAAGTCGTTAAAGGATCATGTGAAGCTTATTTCTGGTCCTGGTTGCCCCGTTTGTGTGACCGATCAAAAATCGATTGACGCAATGATCCAATTGGCGGAAGGGGAAAATCGAATTATTTGTACCTTTGGCGATATGATCAGGGTTCCAGGAACGAAACGTTCGCTGATGGAAGCGAAAACAGAAGGAAGAGAGATTCGAGTCGTTTATTCCCCTGTCGATGCAGTGGAAATCGCTAAGAAGCATTCAGATAAGGAAGTCGTTTTTCTAGGAATCGGGTTTGAAACCACAATTCCTGTTCTTACTGTTGCCCTGAAGATGGCAGATGATGAAGGAATTACAAACTTTTCCATGTGGTTAACCACAAAATTGGTAGAACCAATCATTCGTCATTTACTAGAATCTGAGGTTGTTAAGATCGATGGATTTCTATTACCAGGCCATGTATCTATTGTATTAGGAAAAAATAGTTATCAATATCTTGTGGATGAATATCAGATCCCTGGTGTAATCAGTGGGTTTGAATCAGTAGAAATGTTAAGTAGTATCTATAAACTTTTACAATTGCATCTTCAAGAAAAAGCAGAGATTATCAATGATCATCGAACTATCGTCACCGATAAAGGCAATCAAGTGGCCCAGAAACTGATGGAAACGTATTTGACGCTGAGTGATGAAGCATGGCGGGGAATCGGGATCATCAAAAACAGTGGTCTTGATTTGCGGGAAGAATATGCCCACTTAAATGCGAAGAAGAGATTTAACATGACAGTAGGAGAACCTCGTAAAACCGCATGTCGGTGTGGGGAAATCATTCGGGGGATTATTACACCTGAGGAGTGTCCTCTTTTTAATAAAGCTTGTACCCCTCTTCATCCCATTGGGCCATGCATGGTATCTAGTGAAGGAACCTGTGCTGCCCACTATCAATATATGAGGGAGGAATAATTATGAATGATCGAATCAGCTTAGCCCACGGGGATGGGGGAGAATTAGCCCACCAACTGATTCAGGAAGTATTTGTAGATACCTTTGGTCATCAAGAACAAGCGAAATTGGATGCAGCCATTCTTTCTATAGCACATTCAAGGATTGCCATTTCCACAGATAGTTTTGTCATTAAACCTCTCTTTTTCCCAGGTGGAGATATTGGGAAGTTAGCCGTTACAGGAACTGTAAACGATTTAGCAGTAAGTGGAGCGACACCAAAGTTTCTTACTACTAGTTTTATCATCGAAGAAGGCTTTCCGATTGTTGATCTGAAAAAAATCGTTCAGTCGATGGTAGAAGAAGCGAAAAAAGCAGATGTAAGAATCGTAGCTGGGGATACAAAAGTAGTTGAAAAAGGAAGTGCAGATGGACTCTATATCAATACAACAGGGATCGGTTGGATTGACGAACATCATACGGTAAAACCTGAATCGATGCAAGAAGGGGATTCGATTGTAATTAGTGGAACAATAGGAGATCATGGGATTGCTATCCTTTCTGCTCGAGGAGACTTAGGAATTCAAACAGAAGTTCAAAGTGATTGTGTTACGTTAAACCATATGATTGCAGAGGTTTTACAAGCAGTCAATCATGTTCGGATCATGAGAGATCCCACTCGAGGTGGTCTGGCTACAACACTTGTGGAGATATGTGAAGACTTTAACGTCACGATGGAAATCGATGAAATGCTCCTTCCTGTACGAAGAGAAGTACAAGGGGCCTGCGATATCCTTGGTTATGAACCATTTTATTTGGCAAATGAAGGGAAGGTCATTTTTATTGTAGGAAAAGAGGATGAGGAAAAAGTTCTTTCCATTTTACATCAATATGAAATAGGAAAAGAAGCCAAAGTGATAGGCAAGGTGATAGTGAAAGGCAAAGGAAAAGGAAAAGGAAGACTTTTTCTTAGAACGCCGCTTGGAAGCACCCGGCGTCTAGACCGCTTATCTGGTATGCTTCTACCAAGAATCTGTTAGTTCGAATATCTCTAATATGGTTGAAATTGCAAGAAACGAGTTTCTTGCAAATTTCAACCTTTTTTTGGTTTTGTATATTCCATAAGCAGCGACATAGTACGACTAACAGCTTTAGCTGTGTAGCGTGAACAAACTTATTAAAAAGGCCAAGCTTTGTATAAAAAAACAATTGAATTTATAAAAATACGGATGTATAATAATTCAAAGATATTTATAAATATTTATCAGGGAGGATGGATGAATTGAATGTGATCGTGGTTGGGGCAAGTGGCTATAGTGGGGTAGAACTGATTCGAATCTTATTACAGCACCCCAAAGTAAATATTCACCACTTGTATGTACATAGTCAAGAGGGTGAATCGATCGACAGAATCTATCCTCATTTACGTCATCTCTTGGAGTCACCGATTGAAAAATTATCTGATCTTACCATAGAGAAAATAGTTGAACTCAAAAAAGAAAATGATGTGGTTTTTCTAGCTACTCCTTCTGGGGTAAGTAAAGAACTTGGTGCCCAATTTCTTGAGGCAGGATTTAAAGTGATCGATCTTTCTGGGGATTTGCGTTTAAAAGAGCCAATACAGTATGAGCATTGGTACCATCTAGAGGCAGCTGATTCATCTCTTTTGCAACAAGCGGTTTATGGGTTATCTGAAGTGTTTCCGAAAGAGATTAAGGAAGCCAATTATATTGCCAATCCAGGATGTTATGCTACAAGTATTTTATTAGCCTTAGCTCCATTATATAGAAGGAAGTTGCCGATTAAATCGGTGATTATTGATGCCAAATCAGGGGTGTCAGGAGCTGGTCGGGGTTATTCGCGAAACACCCACTTTTCAGAAGTCAACGATAATTTTAAAGCATATAAAGTGGGGAGGCATCAGCATATTCCTGAAGTTGAACAAATATTAACTGATCTCAGTGGCCATCAGGTTACGGTACAAATGATGACCCATTTACTACCGATCACAAGAGGAATCTTGTCAACGATTTATCTAGACCTTGAAAAGGAATATAAAGAAGAAGAATTGGTTCAATATTACGTAGAAGATTATGGTAACCAACCTTTTATCCGCGTTCGTCCTAGCGGGGAATACCCTGAAACTAAACAAGTGGTTGGTTCCAATTATTGTGATATTGGGATTTTCTTAGATCAACGGACCAAAAGACTGATTCTTTTTTCAGCCATTGATAATTTAATGAAAGGAGCCGCAGGGCAAGCGGTTCAAAATTTAAATCTGATGATGGGTTGGGAACAGGAGTTAGGATTGAGGTTTGTTCCTATCTATCCGTGAGAACAAACATAGTATTACTTTCTTTTCATTTTTATAATGGGATAGGGGTTATCTTAAAGGGTAGAGGTAAAAGAAAGGGGGATGGAGAATGATTAAGATGACAAATTTTAAGCTGAAAACGGTCAAAGAGGGGGATGTGACATCTCCACAGGGTTTTCAAGCTGTAGGAATTCATTGTGGGATTAAGAAAAAGAAAAAAGATTTAGGGCTAATCCTCTCAGAAGGGCCTGCTGTAAGTGCAGCCGTGTACACGACCAATGCCTTTCAAGCGGCACCTTTGAAAGTGACCCAACAAAGTTTGGCAAAAGGATCTACATTACGGGCGTTAGTCGTAAATAGTGGGAATGCTAATGCTTTTACAGGGGAGCAAGGAATGGTGGATGCATTGATGATGAGAAATGCAGTTGCTGATTCTTTTCAACTTTCCCCTTGGGAAGTAGCCGTTACATCCACTGGTGTCATTGGAGAAAGATTACCAATCGAAAAAATCCTTGCTGGAATCGAGCAATTACCTCATCTACTTGGTGAGGATGGAGCATCTTTTTCAGAAGCGATTTTAACAACAGATACATTTGCAAAATCATTAGCGGTTGAGATTGAAATCGAAGGAAAAACGGTGACGATTGGGGGTACTGCAAAGGGATCTGGGATGATCCATCCGAATATGGCGACGATGCTAGCTTTTGTTACCACTGACGCTAAGATTCATCCTGATGTACTTCAACGTTTATTGCATCATGTGACAGATCAAACCTTTAACATGATTACAGTGGATGGAGATACATCAACAAATGATATGGTTCTCGTTATGGCCAATGGTTTTGCAGGCCATACAGAATTGACTGAAGCTCATCCAGACTGGCCTGTTTTTGTTCATGGGTTTCATTATGTATCAGAACAATTAGCCAAAATGATTGCCCAAGATGGAGAAGGGGCGACAAAGCTGATTGAAGTGGTTGTTCAAGGAGCAGCTACTGAAGAAATGGCTAAAGTGATCGCGAAAAAAATCGTGGGCAGCAATTTAGTAAAAACTGCTGTGTTTGGAGCAGATGGGAACTGGGGCCGCGTAGTGATGGCGATCGGCAATAGCGGATTTTACGTCGATGAGAAACAACTAGATATTACGATTGGTCATACCCTTGTTGTACAAAAAGGAATCGTCATGAATTATGAAGAAGAAGCTGTGACTCAATCTTTTAAGGAAAATAAAGTAAAGATCTTGGTCGATTTAAACCAAGGAGAGCAATCTGCAACTGCTTGGGGGTGTGACTTAACCTATGACTATGTCAAAATCAATGCCTCATACCGTACGTAATCTTTATTCCGAACATGCCCTAGATGCAAAACAAGTCATTGTGATTAAAATTGGTGGAAGTGTGTTAGGAGAGTTATCTGCTGAGTTTTATCAGGAGTTAGTCAAACTGATCGACCAAGGCTGGTTTCCTGTTATCGTACATGGTGGTGGCCCTGCCATTAACCAAATGCTTGCAAAGCTAGGGATTACTTCTTCTTTCATCAATGGGTTAAGGGTAACAGATGGGGTAACCTTAGAAGTGGTGCAAATGGTGTTAAATGGAAAAGAAAACAAAGAGATTGTCAAAAGGATTCAAATGGCTGGCGGTAATGCCATAGGCTTAAGTGGAATTGATCAACATATGATTGAAGTAGAGCCATTAGACCCTCAATTAGGCTATGTAGGGAAAATAAAACAAATTTCCTGCCACTTGTTCAGTCAGTTACAATTCCAAAATACGATTCCTGTCATTAGTCCGTTAGGAATGGATCAAAAAGGACAGATTTATAATATCAATGCAGATACTGTAGCGCAAGCAATCGCTACTCAACTAAACGCTTCAAAGCTATTGATGGTCTCAGATATTCCTGGAATCTATCAAACGGTAAAAGGAAAGCGGAAAGTCCTTCATCTTTTAACAAGAGAAGAAATCGATCACTTGATTACAGAACAACATGTATTAGGTGGTATGATTCCCAAGGTGGAGGCCGCTTTACAATGTTTAGATCATGGGATTGATGAAGTTTATATCTTGGATGGGCGAGAAAAAGGGATTTTGACTAAAGTGATTGACCATCAGTTAGTCGGAACAAAAATCTATAAAGCGAGAGGAGCGGTTGGTTGATGAGTGCAGTTTTTCCTACTTATCCGGAAGGAATGATTCGCCCTGTAAAAGGAAAGGGGTGCTGGGTTTGGGATGAAAAAGGAAATAGTTATTTAGATTTTACTTCGGGGATTGGCGTCAACCTACTAGGCCATGTTCCAGAGGAAGTAAAGAAAAAAGTCATTGAACAGCTAGACCAAATCTGGCATACATCGAATTTATTTACGATTTCACCCCAGATGGAATTGGCTAAGAAATTAACCGAAATAAGTGGGCTAGATTATGTTTTCTTTGGGAATAGTGGTGCTGAGGCAAATGAAGCAGCCATTAAATTGGCTAGACGTTACCAACAAAAAGTAAAAAATAGACAAAGGTATCAAATCATTACTTTTCAACAATCCTTTCACGGCAGAACTTTAGCCACATTGACGGCTACAGGGCAAATGAAGGTAAAGGATGGTTTTGATCCATTGCCTTATGGCTTTGTGACGATTCCCTATGGAGATATAGAAGCGTTTGATAAGGCAGTCACCCATGAAACAGCGGCGGTTATGCTGGAAGTGATCCAAGGAGAAGGTGGGATTTATCAAGCCGACCCTATTTGGTTAAGCCATCTGGAACAAGTAGCAAAAGAACATGACATTTTATTGATGGTTGATGAAGTACAAACAGGAATGGGAAGAACAGGAGAGTGGTTTGGATTCCAAAATTATCCAATCAAACCTGATGTTATTACCTTAGCAAAAGGATTAGGCAGTGGTTTTCCAATTGGCGCCATGCTCGGGAGCGAGAAAACGAAAGAAGCTTTTTCTCTTGGAAGCCATGGTTCTACTTTTGGTGGAAATTTTATTGTAACAACGGCTGCATTGGCAACCATTGAAACACTACAAAAAAAGGAAATCCTTTCCCATGTTAAAGAGATTGGGGATGATTTAAAAGAACAGCTACAAAAAAAATTAAAAAAATACCCTGATTATGTTGAAGTAAGAGGGAAAGGTTTAATGATTGGTATTGAGTGGAAAAAACCTGTTGCCCCATTAGTTGGATTGGCGAAGGAGCAAGGGTTGCTAGTCCTTACAGCAGGACCAAATGTACTCAGATTATTACCCCCATTAAATATTAGTAAAGAAGAAGTGGAACAAGGGATTGACCGCTTAATCAGCAGCATTGAGGCTTGGCAAAAATGAGGAGGTGAAATGAATGAAGGGTTATCTTTTCTTAGAGACAGGAGATTGGTTTGAAGGGGAATGGTTTGGAGCAGAGGTAGAGCAAAGTGGCGAAGTGGTGTTCCAAACCGGAATGACAGGGTACCAAGAAGTGATTACTGACCCTTCCTATGCAGGGCAAATTGTCAATTTTACCTATCCCTTAATCGGTAATTATGGAATTAATACCATCGATGACCAAAGCATCCGTCCTCAGGTTGCTGGAGTGATCGTTGCTGAGTTATGTAAAGAACCTAGCCACCCTCAATATAACCAAACCTTTGAACAGGTTTTAGCGAAATATCAGATTCCTGGTTTATCAGGGATTGATACTAGAGAATTAACAAAGCTGATCCGCAAACATGGCTCTTTAAGGGGGATGATCAGCAAGACCTTGGATTCCTCTTTATTGGCTGATTGGAAAAGAAAACTGGAGCTACAAGAACAAGACGATCAGCAATTTTCAAGAATTAATCTACTTCCTTTAGTAGATCAGGTGAGTACGAGAATTCCCCTTTTTTACCCGAACCAAGGTCCACATGTGGTGGTAATCGATTATGGGGCAAAATTTTCGATTATTGATTCGTTGAAAAGTTTAGGATGTAGCGTGACAGTGGTTCCCTACAACTATCCAGTAAAGGAAATCTTGAAATTAAATCCAGATGGAATTCTTTTATCTAATGGACCAGGGGATCCAAAAGAGCTTACTCCATTATTACCTGAGATTAAAAAATTGGTCACTTCTTTTCCAACCCTTGGCATCTGTTTAGGCCATCAGTTACTAGCACTTTCTTTTGGGGCAGATACAGAAAAATTGCCATTTGGTCATCGTGGTGTAAATCACCCAGTGATTAACCTTGAAACGAATCAAGTATGGATGACTTCACAGAATCATGGTTATGTAGTAAATGATGAATCACTAAAGAAGACAGATTTTGTTGTGACCCATCAAAATGTGAATGACCAATCTGTAGAAGGGATGAAGCATCGTTTTCTCCCAATTCAATCCGTGCAATTCCATCCAGAAGCACATCCAGGGCCGATTGAGGCTTTCGAGATCTTTAAGACATTTGTTCAGCTATGTAGCGTAGAAAAAGGAGTTAAACAATATGCCCAAATCTCGTAAAAACTATCGCAAAATATTAGTTATTGGTTCTGGCCCTATTGTGATTGGGCAAGCAGCTGAATTTGATTATGCAGGTACACAAGCCTGTATGGCTTTAAAAGAAGAAGGAATTGAAATTGTACTGGTAAATAATAACCCAGCAACGATCATGACCGATCAGGAAATTGCAGATTATGTTTATTTTGAACCACTTAGTGTAGAGTCGGTAACAAAAATTATAGAACGCGAAAGACCAGATGGCTTGTTAGCCACTTTAGGTGGGCAAACAGGCCTTAATCTTGCCATAGAGCTTGAAAAAGCAGGAGTCTTAACGAAGTATCAAGTCCCTTTGCTTGGAACCACAATTACCTCGATTCAAAAAGGGGAGGATCGAGAGCTTTTTAAACAGACGATGGAGAAAATCGGTGAACCGATCCCAGAGAGCATCATTACGGGTGATGTAGAAGAGGCAGTGAATTTTGCCAAAGAAATTGGTTTTCCTGTGATTGTTCGCCCCGCTTATACATTAGGAGGAACAGGTGGAGGGAAAGCAGAGACAGAGGAAGAATTGCGTAAGGTGGCCACAAGGGGAATCGAAGAAAGTCCTATTCATCAAATTCAGGTAGATAAGAGTTTACTAGGTTGGAAAGAAATTGAATATGAAGTGATGCGAGACCAAGAAGGGAATAGCATCATTGTTTGCAATATGGAAAATATTGACCCAATGGGGATTCATACAGGGGATAGCATTGTGATCGCCCCATCGCAAACTTTAAATGATCGGGAATATCAGATGCTTCGGACAGTCTCATTAAAAGTGATAGAGACGTTAGAAATCATTGGGGGATGTAATATTCAATTTGCATTGCATCCAGATGGAGAACAATACTATATCATCGAAGTCAACCCTCGTGTTAGCCGTTCTAGTGCTTTGGCATCGAAGGCATCAGGTTATCCCATTGCAAGGATTGCCACCAAATTGGCCTTAGGTTATTCTCTTTATGAAATTAAAAATCCGATCACACAACATACTTATGCTAGCTTTGAACCGGCATTAGATTATGTCGTGATTAAATTCCCTAGATGGCCTTTTGATAAGTTTCCTTATATTCATCGTCAATTGGGAACACAAATGAAAGCAACAGGGGAAGTGATGACGATTGATCGAACCTTTGAAGGAGCCTTTTACAAAGCGATTCGTGCCTTAGAAATTGGAAAAGTTGGTTTACTTGATGAAACCTATGTAACATGGTCTGACGAACAATTAGAAAAAGGGATTACACAGGCAGATGATCAGAGAATTTTTCTGATTGCAGAAGCGTTTCATCGAGGAATAAGTATGCAAACGATCCATCGTTGGTCCAATATTCATCCTTTCTTTCTTCATAAGTTTAAGAAAATGGTGGAGATGGAGTTAGAAATAAACGATTGGAAAAAGAATCAAGTTGAAGTGAACCTTGAACGATTGAAAACATTGAAAAGAAAAGGAATCTCTGACCAATTGTTGGCTAAAGGGATTAACCTTTCCGATGCTGAACTATGGAGCCTATGGAAACAACATAACATTCTACCAAGCTATAAGTCTGTCGATACCTGTGCAGGGGAATTTGAAGCAAAAACCCCCTATTTTTATTCTAGTAGGTTAGGAACAGACGACGAATCCCCTCTTCAAGGAAAAAAGGTGGCGGTGATTGGTTCAGGTCCGATACGAATTGGCCAAGGAATAGAATTTGACTATTGTGCTGTTCATACGGCTCTGACATTAGAACAAGAGGGAATTCAATCTATTATGATTAACGATAATCCTGAAACGGTAAGCACCGATTATCATATGTCTAGCCGCCTTTATATGGAACCTTTAACATTGGAAGATGTGTTACCAATTTTGGAAAAAGAACAGGTGGATGGCGTTGTTTATCAAGTTGGTGGGCAAACAGGGCTAAAATTAGCTAAGCAACTTGAACCTTATTTTCCCTTACTAGGAACTCCAATTGCAACGATTGATCAAATGGAGGATCGAGAACAGTTTAATCAATTTTTGTTTCATGCAGGGATTGAACCCATCCCTGGGCAGATCGTTTGGAAAATGGAAGAACTCCTTCCTGCTGTGACCGAAATTGGTTATCCTATTTTAATTCGTCCTTCCTATGTGATCGGTGGGCAATGGATGAGAGTCATTGAGAATCAACAGAAACTGGAACATTATTTAGATCAATTAACTTTCTCTTTATCTGACCAATCTTTCTATCCTTTACTAATCGATCGCTATATTTCAGGGAAAGAGGTAGAGGTAGATGCTGTTTCTGATGGAGAAGATTGGATCATTCCAGCGATCATGGAACATCTGGAACCAGCAGGCATTCATTCGGGAGATAGTACGGCTGTATTACCACCCTTTTCTTTGACGACGATTCAAAAAAAGAAAGTGATTGAAGCGGCAGAAAAGGTATTAAAGCATGGAAACTTCATTGGTTTAGTCAACATTCAAATGATTGTCGATGGCAACCATATCTATGTTTTGGAGGTAAATCCAAGGGCATCGCGAACCATACCTGTCATCAGCAAAGTTACAGGGATTCCGATGATCCAAATTGCAACCCAAGTCCAATTGGGAAAACGTTTAAAGCAATTACCTTATCCGCTAGGAGTACTTTCGGAAAATCCTTTTTATACAGTGAAAGCCCCTGTTTTTTCTAATCGTAAATTACCAGGTCTAACTGATTCACTTGGGCCTGAAATGAAATCAACTGGGGAAATCTTAAGCTTAGGTTGGACATTAGAAGAAGCATTAGCAAAGGTGAGTCCAAATCCTGACTCTCGTCTTCTCCAACCTAGAACATTGACAGAATATCGTACAAAAGGAACAATGAGAGGAGAGGAACCTTATGAGTATCGCCAAAATAGAAGATCAACAACCTTTTGATTTTAATGGGAGGGACTTTTTAACCTTAGCCGATTTTTCAAAGGAAGAAATAGAATATTTTATTTTACTTGGCATCGATTTAAAGGAGAAGTTGAAAAAAGGGGTTCCTTTTAAACCCCTTGCTGGAAAAACATTAGGAATGATCTTTGAAAAATCCTCTACGCGCACAAGGGTCTCTTTTGAGGTAGGAATGGTTCAGCTTGGTGGTTATCCACTATTCTTAAGTAAACAGGATATTCAGCTTGGCCGTGGGGAAACCATCGCCGATACAGCCCGAGTCTTATCACGCTATGTGGATGGGATCATGATGAGGACTGATTCACAACAAAAACTGATTGAGATGGCAAGATATTCTACAATCCCAATCATTAATGGTCTATCTGATCTTTTCCATCCCACACAAGCGATTGCTGATTTTATGACGATCTATGAACATAAGAAAAAATGGCAGGGATTAAAGTTAGTCTATATCGGGGATGGGAACAATGTGGCACACTCTTTGATGATTACTGGGACTAAACTGGGAATGGATGTGGTAGTGGCAAGTCCAAAAGGGTATGAACCTAATGCCAAAGTGATTCAATTGGCAAAGGAAGAAGCCAATCGCCATGGGGGAAAACTAGAGGTGATCAATGACCCTCAAGTAGCGGTAATCGGGGCTGATATCATCTATACTGATGTTTGGACCAGTATGGGGCAAGAACAAGAAACACGGCTTCGATTAGAACACTTTAAAGGTTTTCAAGTCAACTCTCAGTTATTAAAAGCAGCAGAAAAGGATCATCTTTTCATGCATTGTTTACCTGCCCATCGAGGAGAAGAAGTAACTGATGAGGTCATTGAAGGCCCAAATTCTGTTGTTTTTGATGAGGCAGAGAATCGATTACATGCTCACAAAGCTATTTTAACAGCTTTCATTAGGTGAATCGTGTATTGCAACGCTGCTCCGTCATTCGCGCCTTTCCTCGATTAAAACGTAAAGAGGGAAAGGCACTACTGAAAGTCGCTTGCTTATGCAACACACGATTCACAGTGACTTTATTAAGAGGTGAATTGTGTATTGCAATGCTGCTCCGTTGTCCGCCTCTTATGCAACACACAATTCTTTAAAATAAAAATGATTTAGGTCTTTATTTTTTGTCTATGTTGTATTATTATACTTTTATATGAATAAATATAAAAGTATAATAATACCACTCTTTAAGAGTGAGATGAAAGGAAGTTTTGTTAATGGCGAAAGACAAAGTAGTTTTGGCCTATTCTGGTGGTTTAGATACTTCTGTGGCGATTAAATGGCTACAGGAAAAATATAATTATGATGTTATTGCTTTAGCTATGGATGTGGGCGAAGGCAAGGATTTAGATTTTGTTCAAGAGAAGGCTTTAAAGGTTGGAGCGATTAAATCTTATGTAGTGGATGTGAAGAAGGAATTCGCTGAAGAGTTTATTTTGCCAGCATTAAAGGCAAATACCATGTACGAAGGAAAATATCCTTTGGTTTCTGCCTTATCTCGTCCATTGATCGCCAAATGGCTAGTCAAGGTGGCTAGAGAAGAAGGGGCTGTTGCTGTTGCTCATGGTTGTACAGGGAAAGGAAACGACCAAGTACGTTTTGATGTCTCAGTAACTGCATTAGCGCCAGACCTTAAAATCATTGCTCCTGTAAGAGAATGGGCAATGTCTAGGGATGAAGAAATTCAATATGCGGCAAAACATGGGATTCCAATTCCAGTTCAAAAAGAAAATCCGTTTAGCATTGATATGAACATGTGGGGAAGAAGCTGTGAGGCAGGTGTCTTGGAGGATCCATGGGTAGCACCACCTGAAGAAGCCTATGCACTCACTTCATCGATTCATGATGCCCCTGATCAACCTGAAGAAGTAGAGATTGTGTTTGAAAAAGGGAAGCCTGTTGCCTTAAATGGAGAAGTTCTACCGATGGAAGAGATTATTTTGCAATTGAATAAAATTGCTGGAAAACATGGGGTGGGTCGTATTGACCATGTAGAGAATCGTCTTGTCGGGATTAAATCAAGAGAGATTTATGAAACGCCAGGAGCAACCGTTTTGATTACTGCCCATCAGGCATTAGAAAGCTTAGTTCATCCAAGGGAAATGGCCCACTTTAAGCCGATCATTGAGCAAAAAGTGGCTGATATGATTTATGAAGGATTATGGTTCTCACCACTCATGGATAGCTTAAAAGTATTCATTGATTCTACCCAAGAGATGGTAACAGGTAAAGTAAGAGTGAAACTATTTAAAGGCCACGCAACCGTCGTAGGCCGTAGTTCTGAAGAGTCTCTATATTCCTATGAATTGGCAACATATAATGCCGATGACCAATTCAACCATGAAGCAGCTGTTGGTTTTATCACCTTATTTGGTTTACCAACAAAAGTATTTGCAAAGGTTCACAGGGGGAAAGAGAATGAGTAAAAAAGCATGGGGTGGACGTTTTACCAAATCGACAAACCATTTAGTTGAAGAATATACAGCTTCGATTGGCTTTGATTATAAGTTAGCAGATGAGGATATTCAAGGAAGTATCGCTCATGCCACCATGCTAGCAACACAAGGCATTATTACAGTAGAAGAGATGGATCTTATCATCCGTGGTTTAAAAGAGATTAAAAAGGAAATTGAAGAAGGGCAATTTGAATTTTCAATTGCCCTTGAAGATATTCATATGAATATCGAAAAACGGTTGATTGAAAAGATTGGTCCTGTTGGTGGAAAGCTTCATACGGCAAGAAGTCGCAATGACCAAGTTGCTTTAGATATGCATCTTTACTTAAAGAAATGGGTTAAACAGCTTGGTATAAGACTAGCAGAGTTGATTGAAGGATTTATTCAAAAAGCGGAGGAAAATATTGATGTTATTTTACCTGGCTATACCCATTTGCAAAGAGCCCAACCGATTCTATTTTCCCATCATTTAATGGCCTATGTTTCGATGTTTTTGAGGGATTTAGAACGGCTTCAAGATAGTTGGAAGCGAATCGATTTAATGCCTTTAGGAGCAGGGGCGTTAGCTGGAACCACCTTCCCTATCGATCGAAAGCAAGTAGCAGATCTGCTTGATTTTCAAGGTATTTATGCAAATAGTATGGATGCTGTAAGTGATCGGGATTATATCGTTGAATTTTTAAGTCATGCTTCCTTAATGATGATGCATCTATCTAGACTTTCTGAAGAATTGATTTTGTGGTCTAGCCAAGAGTTTCAGTTTGTAGAACTTGATGATGCCTTCTGTACGGGAAGTAGCATTATGCCACAAAAGAAAAATCCAGATGTAGCCGAATTGGTACGTGGGAAAACAGGAAGAGTATATGGGCACCTGATTTCCTTGCTAACCACATTAAAGGGACTGCCTTTAACCTATAACAAGGATATGCAAGAAGACAAGGAAGGAATGTTTGATACGGTTCAAACCTTAGATGGGGCACTTGCTTTAATGAAACCTATGGTTGAAACGATGAAGGTAAATCAGGAAAAAATGGCGAAGTCGGTGAAAGAGGACTTTTCTAATGCGACAGATTATGCTGATTATCTTGTAACAAAGGGAATTCCATTTCGTCAAGCACATGAGATCGTGGGTAAAACCGTACTCTATTGTATTGAACAAAAGAAATATCTACTTGATTTAACCATAGAAGAGTATCATGCTTTCTCAGATCAAGTAGAAAAGGACATTTACGAAAAATTACAACCAGAGCAAGTGGTGAATGCAAGATCATCATATGGTGGCACAGCAAAGGAATCGGTTTTTGTTCAAATCGAAGAGGCAAAAACAAAATTACAAGATTTACAAGGATTCTTTAGCTAAATTGTACAATTGCAATTATATTTTTATTTTTAGAAAAAGGACTGTTATTCCTGTGGAGGAACAGTCCTTTTTCACGTGCGCCACGCATGGCGATTAACTAGGCGGTGAAAGTCCGCTATGGGGGTATGTAGCGACCAACCATTAGCTTAAGGCAAGGGTGTCCATCGCGAGGTGGAATCTGAAGGAAGCCGGCGGCAAAGTTCTGACCCGAGGAACACGAACAATATTAGGCGCAAAACGTGGGGTAAGACTGCTTGACAAGTCAAAGCCCAAAAGCTACACGGACACGTCAGCGTAAATGTTGCGGGTACATGGAACGAAAGTGAATCGTCTTACCGTGGGAGGCCTCACGGACGGGTGGAAACGGAGTATGAAACCCGGTTGAAACAAGATTTGTCGTGAGGAGTCAGCCGAAGCCATAATACAGAGGTGTTCTAGACACCGAAGGAAGGGCCGAACCAAAGGAGGTGTGGGTCAATGAAAGTTACTGAAAGTGGTAATTCAAAACACAGACAACTTCAATTGGAAGACTATCTGCAAAGGGTATCTGCGGAACAGAGAGAGTATGCAGAAGTGTGCGCGCCACCAAAGATGACCGAAACCGACAACACCAACACAAACAAGCAGACAGAGAGACTGATGGAGAAAATCCTCAGCGCCGAAAACCTCAATCGAGCCTATAAACAAGTGAAAAGGAATAAAGGTGCAGGTGGAATTGACGGCATGCAGGTGGATGAACTTCTACCCTTCCTGAAAGAACATAAGGACGAACTCCTGAAATCCCTCTGGGACGGAAAATACCGTCCAAAACCCGTGCGGCGGGTTGAGATACCCAAAGAGAACGGACAGACCAGAAAACTAGGAATACCGACCGTCGTGGACAGGTTAATCCAACAAGCGATAACTCAAGTGCTGTCACCCATTTTCGAGAAGCAGTTTTCAGACAACAGCTACGGTTTCCGACCGAACCGAAGCGCACATGATGCCCTGCGGAGATGCCAAGCTCATATTACAGACGGTTATAAATACGTAGTCGATATGGACTTGGAAAAGTATTTCGATACGGTAAACCAAAGCAAGCTGATTCAGATATTGTCGGAGACGATAAAAGATGGGCGGGTCATATCGCTAATCCATAAATTCCTGAAAGCAGGAGTTATGGATGGCGGGATGTTTGAAGAAAGTCCAGAGGGGGTACCACAGGGTGGCCCTCTAAGCCCCTTACTTGGCAACATTATGCTCAACGAATGCGACCACGAGCTGGAAAAGCGGGGACACCGCTTTGTACGCTATGCAGATGACATGATGATTTTCTGCAAAAGCAAGAAAGCGGCAAAGCGAACGCTCGACCACATCCTCCCGTATATTGAGGGAAGGTTATTCCTGAGAGTTAACAGGGAGAAAACGAAGGTATCGCATGTAAATTACGTCAAGTATCTGGGATATAGTTTCTACATCTACAGAGGAGAAGGGCGTTTAAGAATCCATCCTAAAAGCATTCAGAAACTTAAGGACAAAATCCGAGAAGTTACTGGGCGCAGCAATGGAATGGGAATCGAAGAACGAAGAACCAAACTCAATCAAGTAGTGCGAGGCTGGACAAATTACTTCAAACTGGCGGATGCAAAGAATCTGGTCAGTAGTTTAGACGAGTGGCTGAGAAGTCGCATACGAATGGTGACCTGGAAACGATGGAAACGAATCCGGACACGCTTTGAAAACCTCAAGAAGGCAGGCGTGAGTGAGGAGCAAGCGTGGATGTGGGCGAATACAAGAAAAGGCTATTGGCGTACTGCTCATAGCCCTATCTTGACAAAAGCCCTATCTAACGAGCGATTTAAGCGGGTTGGATATCTTAGTTTTAGTGAGTGTTATTCTGCGAAGTGACGTGTAAACTTTGGAAGCGCCGTATACCGAACGGTACGTACGGTGCTGTGGGAGGTCGGCTGGTCAAATAATGGCCAGCCTCCTACCCGATTTTAGGAAAGTATAAGTGCAACGCTTGGCATAAGCCAAGTTGTTCTTTAAAAAATTAAATGTTAACTATTGATAAAAATTAAGTTGACAAATAATGAACCTACCTTTATGCTAGAGTTAAAGATTTCCAAATTTTTAGAAACAATTAATGATAATTAGATGTGAAGGTAGGGACGAAAGATGAAATTAAAAGAGATGATGTATGTAGCATTATTTACTGCGGTCGTTGCCGTACTTGGTTATTTACCAGCGATACCACTTGCATTTATACCTGTACCGATTACTGCGCAAACCTTAGGCGTGATGTTGGCAGGATCAGTATTAGGAGCTAAACGAGGTGGTTTAAGTATGCTCGTTCTTGTTCTTTTAGCAGCGGTAGGAGCACCAGTCTTGTCTGGTGGAAGTGGAGGTATATCTGTTTTGCTTGGCCCAACAGGTGGATATGTTTTAAGTTGGCCAATTGCAGCGTTTGTCATAGGTTTATTAGTAGAGCGTTCATGGCAAAATCTTAAGGTTTGGAAGTTGACTCTTTTTCATGTCATTGGTGGTATTCTCATCGTTTATGCGATTGGGATTCCTTATTTAGCTGTCGTGGCCAAGTTGAATATATACGAAGCGCTTATTTCTAACCTTGCTTTTATTCCAGGGGATCTAATTAAAGCGTTTGTTGCAGCAGTTGTAGCCATGCAAATGAAAAAATCCTATCCTATCATTCAACCAAGCCAACAGGTGGAAGTTTAAAAAATAGCATAAAGAAAACCTAGTGAACTACCCGCTAATATCATAGCAAAAAAAGACAACTTTAGGCTACGCATAACCGAAATTCATCTCCCACTTTCACTGGTGTTGGCACACCTTAACGTTTAGAAGTGGGAGACTTCTTTCGGAGGGAAGTTAAATAATTAATGTAGTAAAAGGATCTCTACTATGTAAAAAATGTAGAGGTCTTTTTTTGTCTAAAGTTGCCAGAAACTTTGATGAATCCAGTAGCGTTATTTGTGAGTGTTAGGTTATTGTACATATTTACTTTTTTCGTCATTTTTTTCCCGGGAAATACTTTTTCTCACAAAGATAATGAGATAAATACTAGAAAAGTGTCGCTAATGGAAAAATGAGGGTGGGAAAGCATATATTTCTTGAAAATTTTTAAAGGATTTTTTGGAGATATGTCGAAAAGAATAAAAATCCACTTATGAATTTCACCATCTAAGATTATAAGGAAGAGAAGTGAAACTATGATAGAAATGTTTGATGTTTGGAAAACATATCCGAATGGTGTTAATGCCTTACAAGCTATAAATATTAAGATTAACAAAGGTGAATTTGTATATGTTGTTGGCCCTAGTGGTGCCGGTAAATCGACATTTATTAAATTGATGTATCGAGAAGAACGCCCAACGAAAGGTCAAATTTTTTTAAATGGATTTAATGTTGAAAAATTAAAAGAACGACAAATTCCGCAAATTCGTCGTAATATTGGTGTTGTATTTCAAGATTATCGCTTGTTACCCAATTTAACGGCATATGAAAATGTATCTTTTGCAATGGAAGTTATTGAGGCGCCAAAAAAACTGATTCGTAAACGGGTGCCTGAAGTTCTTGAATTAGTTGGTTTAAAAGAAAAAATGAATGCTATGCCAAATCAATTATCAGGTGGGGAACAACAACGAGTTGCATTGGCAAGAGCATTGGTAAATAGCCCTTCCGTGATTATTGCTGATGAACCAACAGGTAATCTTGACCCTGATACTTCATGGGAAATTATGGACCTATTTGAAAAAATCAATTTCCGAGGAACAACGATTGTGATGGCAACGCATAATAAAGAGATCGTGAATAAGTTGAGAAAACGGGTTATTGCGATCGAGAATGGAAGTGTTGTTAGGGATCAGCAGCGAGGTGAATACGGCTATGAATCTTAATACAGTAGGACGACATATAAAAGAAGGCTTTCGAAATATTGGCAGAAATGGTTGGATGACCTTTGCATCAGTAAGTGCGGTAGCCATTACCCTTCTCATATTAGGTGTCTTTCTTTTACTTGCTATGAATGTGAATTATATGACAAAGATTATTGAAGACCAGGTTGAAATTACTGTCGAATTAGACCTAAATGCAAAAGATGCACAAATTAAGGAAATTGAAAACGAGATACGTAATATGGATGGGGTTAAATCCGTTACTTTCATTTCCAAAGAAGAACTTTTAAAACAACTAAAAGAACGTTTAGGGAAAGATGCCTATCTATTAGAAGGCTTTGATGAAGAAAATTCGCTATATGATAGTTTTCAAGTTCGTGCATTTAATCCCGAGACCACTGGACAGGTTGCAGAAAAAATTGCAAAAATTCAAATGGTTTCTAATGTAGATTATGGAAAAGCTACTGTTGAGAAACTATTTGCTGTCACAAAATGGGTGAGAAACATTGGCTTGGCCTTTACGCTTGGTTTAGCCTTTACAGCAATGTTCTTAATTTCGAATACGATCAAAATTACGATTTACGCCAGAAGAAGAGAAATTCAGATTATGAAGCTCGTTGGAGCAACAAATTGGTTTATACGCTGGCCATTTTTTGTTGAAGGATTTTTACTAGGGGTTTTAGGTTCGATTGGCCCAATTATTCTTTTATACATAGGTTACCGCACTCTATTAGACAAAGTGAATCTATCATTTTTATTCTTTAAGTTTTTACCAGTATATCCATTAACTTATCAAATTTCACTAATCTTAGTTGTAATCGGGGCATTTATTGGAATTTGGGGAAGTATGATGTCAGTGCGGCGATTCCTAAAAATTTAAGGATTTTTAGAATTGAGAATTGAGAATTGAAAACGAAGAATGAAAAATGGGAGAGGAAGGAGAAAAAATAGATGGATAAAAGACGATGGCTGTCATTGGTTCTAACACTAAGTTTATTTTTTTCTATCAGTTTCCCAATGATTGAAACTAAAGCCGTGAGCAAATCGCAGCAATTGGACAAGCAGATCCAACAAATTCAGCTAAAAAAGAAAGAGGCTGCAAATAAAGCAAGAAACATTGACATGCAACTAAAGCAAATTAATTCAACAAAAAAAAGCATTCAAAAAGAGCTTGTTTCCTTAGAGACACAAATTAACGAAACAGAAAATAAAATTTTTACATTAGAAGGTCAAATTGAAAAAGTGACCACTCAAGCAAAGGAAGCTGCTAATCAATTAGAGTTAGCAGAAAAAAGAGTAGAAGAACGGGACGATCTATTAAGAACAAGGGTGCGATTGATGGCACGTAATAGAGATGTTGATTACCTTGATGTTTTTTTAGGGGCTACAAGTTTTTCAGATTTCTTACAAAGATTTAATATCCTACAAAAAATAGTAGATTCAGATAAAAAAATACTAGAAGAAAATATTAAAGACCGTAACACAATCGTGGAGAAGAAAAAAGAGATTGAACGTTCATTAGCCAGATTGGAACAGTTATTTGGAGAAACCGAGAATTTAAGAAAAACATTAGTTGCTAAGAAAGAAGAAAGAAAGGTGAAAATTGCCTCACTCAACCAACAGGCACAAGAATTAGCTGAATTTAAAGAAGAAGAACAAAATCTAGTAAAAGAATTAGCTGAAAAAGAGGCTGCTTTATTAAGGGAAAAAAATAAATTAAATATTAAATATAGTGGTGGGAAGTTTGCTTGGCCATTACCTGCTAGTACTAGAATTACTTCAGATTTTGGCTTGAGAATCCATCCTATAACTGGTAAAAAGACTGGTCACGATGGAATTGACATCGGTGCTCCACAAGGAATAGATATTGTTGCAGCAGATGATGGGGTTGTTATCCTTGCTACTTATGTGAGTGGTTACGGTAATACAGTGATGATTGATCATGGGAGTGGTATTTGGACGTTGTATGGACACATACGAAATGGTGGAATTAAAGTAAAAGTAGGTCAAGAAGTGAAAAAAGGAGAAAAAATTGCTGAAGTTGGTTCTACTGGACGTTCTACTGGTCCACATTTACATTTTGAGGTTCAGAAAAATAAACAGGCTGTCAATCCATGGAATTATTTAAAGAAATAACTTCATATTTTGTACATGCCCATCATATAATGTAAATAGTCTAACGAAGGTGGTGCGTGGAATTGATGGTTAAGGGTCGTACATTATTAATCCTACTTGTACTATCAATTGTACTAAGTAGTTTGGTCACTGCAATGGTTGTTGATGGGAATGGAATCGTGATAAACCAACCATCTGGAACTGAATCCGTTCCGAAAGAGATGAATAAACTAGTTGATGTTTATCAGACCATATTACAATCATATGTTGAAAAGAAAAATGGAAACGAACTAATCGATGGGGCAATTAGAGGTATGGTTCAGTCCTTAAATGATCCACATTCCACATATATGGATGCGAAAGAATCGAAGGATTTTTTCGGAAGTTTAAATGATTCTTTTGAAGGGATTGGGACAGAGGTAACGATTGAAAATGGTAAAATCACTGTGATCGCGCCAATAAAAGGGAGTCCTTCTGAAAAAGCAGGAATTCGACCTAGAGACCAAATCATTAAAGTGAATGGCGAGTCTTTAGAAGGGCTTAATTTAATCGAAGCGGTTAGCAAAATTAGAGGACCAAAAGGGACAAAAGCAGTGTTAGAAATTGTTCGCCCAGGTATAGAGGCACCAATTGAGATAACTGTAATACGTGATGAAATTCCAATTGAAACCGTTTATTCAAGCACGATTTCTTCCAAAAAAGGAACATTGGGTAAAATTGAAATTACGAATTTTGGTGAGAATACAGCAGCGGAATTTAAAAAGGCTTTAAAAGACTTAGAAAGCAAGGGTATTAAAGGTTTAATTATTGATGTTCGCGGGAATCCCGGTGGATACCTACAGAGTGTATTAGAGATTGGGAATTTAGTTGTCCCAAATAAAGGGATTATTGTTCAAGTAGAGGACCGTAACAAAAAAAGAGAACAATATCATTCTGAAATGGAACAACCAAGCTACCCGATTGTTTCTCTAATTAACGGTGGAAGTGCCAGTGCTGCTGAAATATTAGTAGCTGCATTACAAGAGGCTGGACATTACCCAGTGGTTGGAGAGCCTTCCTTTGGTAAAGGTACGGTACAGAATCCTTTTGAACTTTCGGATGGCAGTAATGTTAAATTGACAGTTGCAAAATGGTTAACACCAAATGGAAATTGGATTCATCAAAAGGGAATTCAACCTGATGTGAAGATGGAACAGCCTGAATATTTCCATGCAGCACCATTTCCAGAAGATATTCAATTAAAACGAGATACAAATAGTAATGATGTGAAAAATCTACAGATTATATTGAATGGGTTAGGCTATAAAACAGGAAGAACTGATGGGTACTTTGATCAAGAGACGGTCTTAGCTGTTCAAGCCTTCCAAAAAGCAAATGGATTAAACGCAAGTGGTGTAGTGGATCAAGTCACTGCTAACAAGCTTCAAGATAAAATCATTGAACGAATTAGAGATCCAAAAAATGATTTGCAGCTTCAAGTAGCCATTGAAACATTATTAAAAGCAATAAAATAGAAAAGCAGGAAATCGAAATCCAAGTATCGAATAAATACCACATATGATGATGTGGTATTTTTCATTGGCTATTTTATGCAAAATGATCAAGGGAAGGAAGTCATATGAATGGAACTGCTAATTGAACTGATCAAGAAAATACCTTTTCTTTTTTTACAGCCTATGTTGTATATTGGTTTGATTCTGATCATCCTTCAATATAGAAGACAAATGATATTGGAAAGAGCCTTATTTAGTTCTCGGATTCATTCAGTTCCCTTAGAAGTACTAGGTTCTCTCGGATATGGATTGATTGGTGGTGTAGTTGGATCAGGTTTGATGATGTCATTAGGCGTAGTATTTCACCCATATGAGATGGGAATCGTTTGGTTGATTACTGCGATTTTAATTTTTTTTCATATTCGCTTTCTTTGTCTTTCCTATGCGGCAGGTATATTAGGACTATTAGCAGGTATCATGCGACTTTTTCCAACACCAGAAATAGTTTGGTTAAAACCATTTTGGGAGATGGTGACTCAATTACATATTCCCTCTCTTATCGCCATTGTTGCCATTTTACATTTGATCGAGGCATTTCTCATTCGCTTGCAAGCTGAAAAAACATCGACACCCTTATTCATCGAAACCAAAAGAGGAAAATTGATAGGGGGGCAATATATTCAAGCTTTTTGGCTACTACCCTTATTTTTAGTTGTTTCTACTGGTGATTCAAGTCAAGGAATCGAGCTATCCTCTACTTGGTGGCCTTTGATTGGTGGGTCATCAAGTCTAACGATTTTACCAGTTCCAGCTATCATTGGTTATTCAGATGTTACTACTGTTTATACATCTGTTGAAAAAAGCAAAGTGGCTTCAAAACACTTAATGATTTATAGCGTATTTTTATTTGGACTAGCTTTTGCTGCAGAATATTGGCTACCCCTTCAAATCATTGCTGCTCTTTTTGCAGCACTAGCTCATGAAGGATTAAGACTTATTGGGAAGAGGGCAGAAGCAAAAAGAAGTGTGCTTTTTGTTCATCCTAATGATGGTCTAAGAGTTCTAGAAGTGATCCCGGGAAGTCCAGCGGCAAGAATGGGGATCAAATCGGGTGAAACGATAAAAAAAGTGAATGGCATTCCAGTTACTGATAAACGAGGGCTTTATGAGGCTCTTCAAAGTCAATCAGCCTTTGCAAAGCTAGAAATCATTAATCTTTCAGGACATATCAAATTGGTTCAACATTCCCTTTATGAGGGTGATCATCATCAATTAGGAATCATCTTAGCTCCCGATGACGAAGCACCCTATTATATCGAAATGGAAGATCATAATTTGTTGAAATTATTTAGACAGAAAGTGGAAAAAATCTTCCGTGGGGCTTAAAAAGTAGATTTTTGCCAAGAATAGAATCAGAAGTAGACAAAGGCTGCTTAAAAACAAGTAGCTCGTTTTTTTTGACCATTCAAGGAACATTTGTTCTTTTCGTTTTCACTATAGATATGATATAATTTATTTATATGTGTGATTGACAAGGAGATATTGAGGATGGATCAAGTTTTCCAACTACAATCAGAGTATAAACCACAAGGGGATCAACCTAAAGCAATTGAAGCTTTAGTTCAGGGAATAAAAGAAAATAAACAACACCAAGTACTATTAGGGGCAACAGGGACAGGAAAAACATTTACGATGGCCAATGTGATTGCTCAAGTGAATAAACCAACTTTAGTGATTGCTCATAATAAAACGCTTGCTGCTCAATTGGCTAGTGAATTTAAGGAGTTTTTCCCTAATAACGCTGTTGAATATTTTGTAAGTTACTACGATTATTACCAACCAGAAGCCTATGTTCCACAGACGGATACGTATATTGAAAAAGATGCAAGCATCAATGATGAAATCGATAAATTACGCCACTCTGCGACTAGTGCTTTATTTGAACGAAAGGACGTTATTATTGTCGCTAGTGTGTCAAGTATTTATGGATTAGGATCTCCAGAAGAGTATCGAGAGCTTGTTCTTTCATTAAGAGTAGGAATGGAACGAGAGCGAAATGAAGTCTTAAGAAAATTGGTGGATATTCAATATCAGCGAAATGATATTAATTTCACTCGTGGAACCTTCCGAGTTCGTGGCGATGTGATTGAAATCTTTCCGGCTTCTCGTAGTGAACAAGCGGTACGTGTCGAGTTTTTTGGCGATGAGATCGAACGAATTCGGGAAATCGATGTGCTTACAGGTGAAATTATTGGTGACCGAGATCACATCGCGATTTTTCCTGCTTCTCACTTCGTAACAAGAGAAGAAAAAATGAAATTAGCACTTAAAAATATCGAAGAGGAATTAGACGCTAGATTAAAAGAATTAAGAGATCAAGGGAAATTATTGGAAGCCCAGCGTTTAGAACAAAGAACAAGATATGATCTGGAAATGATGGCAGAGGTTGGATTTTGTTCAGGAATTGAGAACTATTCTAGGCATTTAGAAGGAAGGCCTGCTGGTTCTACTCCTAACACCTTGTTAGATTATTTTCCTGATGATTTTTTAATGATGATCGATGAATCCCATGTAACGATTCCCCAAATTCGGGGAATGTACAATGGAGATAGGGCACGTAAACAGGTACTTGTCGATCATGGCTTTCGTTTGCCTTCCGCTTTGGATAACAGGCCTCTATGGTTTGATGAATTTGAAAAGCACATTCACCAAATCGTTTATGTTTCGGCTACACCTGGACCCTATGAATTGGAACATGCCCCAGAAGTAATCGAACAAATTATTCGTCCAACTGGGTTACTAGACCCTGTCATTGATGTTCGCCCAATTAAAGGACAAATTGATGATTTAATTGGTGAAATCAATTTACGAATCGAAAAAGAAGAACGAGTCATGGTGACTACCTTAACGAAAAAGATGGCAGAGGATTTAACAGACTATCTAAAGGAAATTGGTATCAAGGTGAAATACCTTCATTCAGATATTAAAACCTTGGAACGAATGCAAATTATACGTGGATTGCGACTAGGAGAGTTTGATGTTCTTGTGGGAATCAACCTTTTAAGAGAAGGTTTAGATATACCAGAAGTTTCATTGGTTGCAATTCTTGATGCAGATAAAGAAGGGTTTTTACGTTCTGAAACTTCTTTAATTCAGACGATTGGCCGGGCAGCGAGAAACGCTAATGGCATGGTGATTATGTATGCGGATAAAATCACCGATTCAATGAGAAGAGCGATAGAAGAAACGGAACGACGCCGTAACATTCAGATCGCTTATAATAAAGAACATCACATTGTTCCTATGACCATTCGTAAGAAAGTGAGCGATGTGATCGAAGCAGTGAAGGTTGCTGAGCAAAAGGCTGATTATGGTCAAGGAAAACAGAGAAAAATGAGTAAGAAGGAAAGAGTTCAAATGATTGAGCGTTTAGAAAAAGAAATGAAAGCTGCTGCTAAAGAACTCCATTTTGAAAAAGCAGCAGAATTACGTGATCTCATCATGGAATTGAAAGTGGAAGGGGATCTATAATGCCACAAGAAAAGATTGAAATAAAAGGAGCAAGGGTTCACAACCTAAAAAATATTGATGTATCGATTCCCCGTGACAAATTTGTCGTATTGACTGGGTTAAGTGGTTCAGGGAAATCCTCTTTAGCCTTTGATACGATTTATGCTGAAGGGCAACGCCGTTATGTGGAATCTTTATCAGCTTATGCTAGACAGTTTTTAGGTCAAATGGATAAACCGGATGTGGATTCTATTGATGGATTGTCCCCCGCTATTTCCATTGATCAAAAAACCACTAGCAAAAATCCTCGTTCTACTGTTGGAACGGTTACGGAAATTTACGATTATTTACGTCTATTATTTGCACGAATCGGAAAACCACATTGTCCTGTTCATGGAACAGAAATCAGTGCACAGACCATTGAACAAATGGTAGACCGGTTGTTGAGTTATCCAGAGCGGACGAAAATGCAGATTCTTGCTCCAGTCATAGAGGGGAGAAAAGGGGAGCATAGCAAGGTTTTAGAAGATATCAAAAAGCAGGGATTTGTTCGTGTCCGTGTCGATGGAGAAGTTTTAGATGTCAGTGAAGAAATCAAGCTTGAGAAGAATAAGAAACATACAATTGAAGTGGTTGTTGACCGCATTATCTTAAAGCCTGATATTCAAACAAGGTTAGCCGATTCATTAGAAACAGCATTACAGATGGCTGATGGCAAAGTGATTGTGGAAATCATTGGCGAGGAAGAGCTTTTATTTAGTCAAAAATTGGCTTGTCCAATCTGTGGATTTAGTATGGATGAGTTATCACCAAGGATGTTCTCCTTTAATAGTCCATATGGTGCCTGTCCTACATGTGACGGGTTAGGAAGCAAGATGGAAGTAGACCCGGATTTAGTGATTCCTGATCCTAAGAAAACATTAGTTGAAGGAGCGATCGAACCATGGGCAGGAATTAGCTCTACCTATTATCCACAGTTGCTAGAATCGATTTGTAACCACTTAGGTATTGATATGAACACTCCTGTAGATCAATTAAGTGCAGAACAATTACATTTAATTTTACATGGAAGTAAAGGAGAAAAAATCCATTTCCGTTATGAAAATGAATTTGGTCAAGTGAGAGAAGCAGATGTTCCATTTGAAGGGGTTATTCCTAATTTGGAACGAAGGTATAAAGAGACGGTTTCTGACTATACAAGAGACCATATCGAACAGTTTATGAGTCATAAGCCTTGTCCAACCTGTAAAGGGGCTCGATTAAAGAAAGAAATTTTATCAGTACAAGTTGGCGGTCAAAATATAGCCTATGTTACAGATCTTTCGATCAAGAATGCATTAAGCTTTTTTGAGAATTTAATTTTAACAGAAAAAGAACAAACGATTGCTTATCTTATTTTGAAAGAAATTAAATCACGGCTTGGATTTTTAGTGAATGTAGGCTTAGACTATTTAACTTTAAGCCGTGCTGCTGGAACGCTTTCTGGAGGTGAAGCTCAGCGGATTCGTCTTGCAACCCAAATCGGTTCTAGTTTAATGGGAGTGCTCTATATCTTAGATGAACCAAGTATTGGTCTACATCAAAGGGATAATGACCGACTGATTAGAACTTTAGAACATATGCGGGACTTAGGGAATACGCTTATCGTGGTAGAACATGATGAAGATACCATGTTAGCTGCTGATTACATTATTGATATTGGGCCAGGGGCAGGAATTCACGGAGGACAAGTCATCGCGAAGGGAACGCCAAAAGAGATCATGGCAGATAAGAATTCTCTAACTGGTCAATATTTAAGTGGAAGGAAATTTATTTCTGTTCCTGTTGAACGTCGTAAACCAAATGGAAAATGGTTAGAAATAAAGGGAGCAAAGGAAAATAATTTAAAGAATATTAATGTAAAAATTCCACTGGGGGTCTTTACAAGTGTAACTGGTGTATCTGGTTCTGGTAAAAGTACGATGGTTAATGAAATTCTATATAAAACATTAGCCAAAGAATTAAATGGTGCAAAACAAAAGCCAGGACAATATAAAGAATTACGGGGAATCGAGTATTTAGATAAGGTAATCGATATTGACCAATCACCAATTGGGCGTACTCCCAGGTCAAACCCTGCTACGTACACAGGTGTGTTTGATGATATTCGTGATGTTTTTGCAAATACCCAAGAAGCAAAGGTGCGCGGGTATAAAAAAGGCCGCTTCAGTTTTAATGTTAAAGGTGGCCGTTGCGAGGCTTGCCGTGGGGATGGAATCATTAAGATTGAAATGCATTTTCTCCCTGATGTCTATGTTCCTTGTGAGGTATGTAAGGGTAAACGCTACAATCGGGAGACGTTAGAAGTGAAGTATAAGGGAAAAACGATTTCCGATGTACTCGATATGACGGTGGAAGATGCGCTAGAGTTCTTTAAAAACATTCCACGTATCCAGCGAAAATTACAAACTTTGTTTGATGTTGGCTTGGGATATATTAAATTAGGACAACCTGCCACTACTTTATCTGGAGGAGAAGCCCAGCGGGTGAAACTAGCTTCTGAACTTTATCGTCGTAGTAATGGTCGTACCTTATATATTCTTGACGAACCAACGACTGGACTTCATGTAGATGATATTGCTAGACTATTACAGGTGTTGCAAAGACTTGTAGATAATGGTGATTCTGTACTTGTGATTGAACATAATCTAGATGTCATCAAGACCTCTGATTACATCATCGATTTAGGACCTGAAGGTGGTGATGGGGGAGGGATCATCATTGCTCAAGGTACCCCTGAAAAAATCATAGAGGTAGAAGAATCTTATACAGGAAAATATTTAAAACCAATCCTAGAAAGAGATAGAAGACGGGCAGAAGAAAGAATTCGGGAGTACGCACAAGCTACTTCCTAAAAACGAGTGATCACTGTGATTGAAACAGGTCAATTTGGCTCGATTGTCGATGTCAGAGATGAAGAAAAACATGAAAAGGTTGAAATTATTTTCGAGTAGAAACGTATGAATAGATAAAGGTGGGAAAGGGTGATTGTAATATGAAAAAATTAAGAAGATCAAGAAATAATAAGATGATTGCTGGGGTACTAGGAGGACTTGCAGATTATTTTGATGTGGATGTGACGGTTGTTCGATTATTATATGTGTTGATATCTGTACTCTCTGCAGCCTTCCCAGGGATTATCGTTTATATCATAGCGATGTTCATTATGCCTCAAGAAGATTAGTGAGGGATTGCTGTGAGTTGGATTATTAAGGTGATTTTAAATGGTTTGGCACAAGATAAGAAATAACCACCAATCAGGTGGTTATTTCTTTAATACTAAAGAGAGCTTTCATTTCATTACAAGATAAAAGAGTATGTATATTCTCCTGTTTTAAATTTTATTAAAGTTAGGAAGGGGGTCATGAATTGAAGATTGGATTTATTGGAGCAGGAAAAGTGGGTACGTCATTAGGTGAATATTGGTATCGTAAGGGGTTTCAAGTGGTAGGATATTATACTCGTACCTATCAACATGCAGTAAAGGCTGCGAGCAAAAGCAAAAGTATGGCTTATCAAGAATTGGAAGCGTTGGTAAAAGACTCAGATCTAATAGCTATTTCAGTGAACGATGATCAAATTGCAAGCATATCTGAAAAACTGGCTAGTTTACCGATTGTATGGGAAAATAAGATAGTATTTCATTTGAGTGGCTTACATACTTCTAATTTGCTATCTTCTTTATGGGATCATGGGGCTACGGTTTGTTCATTACATCCTATGCTTTCTTTTAGTGATCCAGAAAAAGCTGTTATTGATCTTCAATCTGTTTTATTTACAATAGAAGGAAGAGGGAAAAAGTTAGGGGAATTAAAATCTCTTTTAGATCAATGTGGAAATTCATGGATGGAGATTCGTACAGATGTAAAGGCCTTATATCATACTGCAGCAACCATTCTATCAAATTATTTAGTCACATTAGTAGATATAGGTGTCCAAATGCTGACTACTGCTGGTTTTAAACAAAATCAAACAAAAGACTTAATTGAGCCCCTTGTGAAAAAAACGATCGATCGAGTGATCGATTTAGGGACGGAAAAGGCTTTAACTGGCCCAATTTCTAGGGGTGACATGTGTACACTAGAAAAGCATTTGGAAGTACTTGGGGAAGTAGACCAAACCTGGCTTGATCTTTACCAACAAATGGGTTTTTTAACGATAGACCTGGCAAAACGGGGAGGGCGGATTACATCTGATTCGGCTGAAAAAATGAAGGAGGTGCTAATATCTAATGAAAAAAAGAAACACAATAGCAACTTTTCGTAAAATGAAGCAAGAAGGACAGAAGATCACGATGTTGACAGCTTATGATTATCCCACAGCTAAATTATTAGATCAGAGTGGAATCGATGGAATACTTGTAGGCGATTCATTAGGAATGGTTGTATTAGGTTATGAAAATACAACACAAGTGACGATGGAGGATATGATTCATCATATAAAAGCCGTCAGCCGAGCAGTAGATCAAGCGCTTGTGATCGGAGATATGCCATTTTTATCCTATCACATGGGGATCAAAGAAAGCGTCAAAAATGCGGGCCGGATTATTCAAGAAGGCCATGCTCAAGCAGTAAAATTAGAAGGTGGTATAGAAATCATAGAAGAGATCAAAGCGATTATAAGAGCGGGTATTCCTGTCATGGGCCATTTAGGCTTTACTCCGCAGTCTATTCACCAAATGGGTGGATATTATGTACAAGGAAAAACTGAAAATGAAGCTAGGAAATTGCTTGAAGATGCTAAAGCTCTTGAAGATGCAGGGGTTTTTTCCCTCGTATTGGAGATGGTGCCTGCTGAATTAGCAACGATGATTTCTTCACAGCTTTCGATTCCAGTCATAGGGATAGGGGCTGGTGTTGGCTGTGATGGGCAGGTATTAGTCACTCATGATCTTTTAGGATTTTATCATGGGAATATACCCAAATTTGTAAAACAATATGCAGAAATTGGTCAAACGATCAAAGATTCTGTTTCTCAATATATAAAAGAGGTAAAACAAGGAACTTTTCCAAGGGAAGAACATTGCTTTCATTCGGAACGAATCTCAATATCTCAATTGTATGGGGGAAAATAATATGGAGATTTATAAAAACATTCAAGAAATGAAATCATATTTGAAAGAAATGCGGAAAGAAGGGAAGAAAATAGGCTTTGTTCCTACCATGGGATATTTGCATGAGGGTCATCTTTCCTTGATCCGAAGAGCAGCTGTTGAGAATGATTTGGTCGTGGTGAGTATATTCGTTAATCCTCGTCAGTTTGGCCCAGGTGAAGATTTTGAACGTTATCCAAGGAATATAGAACAGGATATACGTTTGTCTCAGGAAGCAGGCGCAAATGTACTTTTTATACCTGGAATCAATGAAATGTATCCAGAAGGATTTAATACCTATGTAGAAGTAAAACAATTGACGGAAACATTATGTGGAAAATCAAGACCGGGTCATTTTTTGGGCGTGACTACAGTCGTTAATAAATTATTTCATATTGTAAATCCTGACCGTGCTTATTTTGGACAAAAAGATGCTCAACAGGTGATTGTCATTCAGAGAATGGTGAAGGATCTAAATATGGATGTAGAGGTAGTGGTTTGTCCGATTGTACGAGAAGCAGATGGATTGGCAATGAGTTCACGCAATGTTTATCTTAATTCCGAAGAAAGAGGACAAGCCATTGTTCTTTTCCATGCTTTAAATATGGCGAAGGAAAGGATTGAACAAGGTGAGCGGGATGCGATGAGGTTAAAAAAGCAAATTGAAATGATGATCCAACAACAACCATTAGCCAATATTGATTATGTCTCTATTGTTGATGGCGAAAACCTTGAGGAAGTAAAGGAGATCAATCATAAGGTATTGATTGCACTTGCCGTTAAATTTGGAACAACTAGGTTAATAGACAATATGATTGTGGAGGTATAGAAAATGCTTAGAGAAATGATGACTGGAAAAATCCATAGAGCCATTGTAACTGAAGCGAATCTCAATTATGTGGGAAGTATAACGATTGACCAAGACTTATTGGAGGCAGCAGATATTTTACCTGGTCAAAAAGTACAAATTGTGAATAATAATAATGGGGCTCGTTTTGAAACTTACGTGATTACTGGTGAGAAGGGAAGCGGGACCATCTGTTTAAATGGAGCTGCAGCACGTTTGGTACAACCAGGAGATGTAGTGATTATTATAGCTTATGGTTGGTTAGATGATCAAGAAGCTAAAGATCATCAACCTAAAGTCGTCTTTGTTGATCAGCAGAATAAAATCATCAAATTAGGAACGGAAAAAGAAAAATTAGAAATATACGACGATAAAAGGATAGAAAGGTAGGAGATAGATGAAATACAAACTAGTAGCGATCGATCTAGATGATACGTTATTAAGAGATGATCTAAAAATTTCTCCACAGACGATAGAAGCCATACAAGAAGCTGTTAAAAAAGGAGTGACTGTGACACTAGCAACAGGCCGAATGTTTCAGTCTGCAGCTCAATATGCGAAAGAAATTCAGCTCGATGTACCCATTATTACCTATCAAGGTGCACTCATTAAAAATGTCCTTAGTGGAGAAGTGTTGTATGAAAGACTATTACCATATGACTTAACGATTCAAGTGATTCAAGAACTTAGACAACAAAACAAACATATTCAAATCTATTTACACGATGAACTTATTGTTGAAAGTCATAATAAATATGTGGAGAAATATAGTAAGGCTTCAAATGTTCCTTTTAAAAAAGTAGATGATTTGATTGAAACGATGGATAAACTTCAAACTAAGCCTTTAAAAATCATTACCATTGATGAACCAGAAGTGATCAAGGGAATGGAAAAGGAGTGGCAGACAAAGTATGGGGATTTGGCCCATGTTACCATATCGAAACCAGATTTCTTAGAGATTTCTCATCGAGAGGCATCGAAAGGACAAGCTATTCAATACTTAGCCCAAAGCAAAGGGATCACTATGGACCAAGTAATTGCGATTGGGGATAGTTATAATGATCGGGATATGATTGAAGTGGCTGGGTTAGGAGTAGCTATGGGAAATGGACATCCAGATATAAAGGCATTGGCCGATTATGTGACAAAGACGAATAATGACCATGGGGTATGGGAAGTGTTGCAGAAGTTTGTTTTGAATGAGGAGTAGGGGTGAGTAAGAATGGAAATAGAGATTTACTCTGTTTCAGCAACAACCGAAAAGGAAAAAGATCAAAAGAATAATCATGATATATTTTTGTTTGAAAAGGATCATATCCGTACTTATTTACGCCTACCACGAGAAAAGCAAGACTTTACAAAGAAAGAAATTGTAGAAATGATAGCTTATTTAAAAGAAAATCTCCTAAATGAGGATCCCGAGCAAACTCGTTTGCAAGAATGGCTAAAGGAACAATGGATGGATAAGAGTTACACCAATACACGACCTACAATGATTCAAATTCCCGCATGGGTAAATAAAGTTAAGAATTGGAATCAAGGGTGGATTCCGATTCTTTTTATCAAACAGCGCCATAGTGAATGGGATCATTCTTTGATTGAATTGCTTCATTCGTATTTAGAATTCGATTTCTTTGAAGTAACCATCTCTGAAACCATGTTAATGATCGTGATCTCAAATCTTGAATTAAAAATACCCTATCACCAATCTATTGAATTAGAAGAGTTTGCTTATGGTTTACAAGCAATGATTCAAAATGAATGGGAAGAAGAAATAAAAATAGGATTACACTATCCTATTGATCAGATAGAAGATTTAATAAAAGAGGGAAGACAGCTACTACTTGATGAAAAATGGGTGATGAGACTGTGGCAGCAGGTTGATCTCTTATTACCTTGGACTCATCAGCTTGAACGACTTATTTTTTCAATCCCTGAAGATGGTTTAAAACTTTTTAAACCATTACAGTGGCCAAATGATCCGGAGTTAAATAAGACTTTAGAGGTATTTTTTGAAGAAAATTTAAATATGAGTGAGACTGCCAGAAGGTTGTATATCCATCGTAATACACTACAATATCGTTTGGAAAAGATTAAGCAAGCAACAAATCTTGATGTAAAAAAATTTGAGGATGCGGTAATTGCTAAAATCATAATGATGTTAAACAAAGATGATGGACAAAATACACAGAATTGATGCGAAAAAATTGTAAGATTTGCGCATAGATAACGCTTACAAAGATAGGCTAGAATGAAAGTAATACAGAATGGAGGGGAATTTTATGGCAAAGGTAACATTAAATCATATTTACAAACGTTATGGTGATGTAGAAGTTGTAAAAGATTTTAATTTGGAAATTCAAGATAAAGAATTTTTAGTGCTTGTTGGTCCATCTGGTTGTGGTAAATCAACAACATTACGGATGATTGCTGGATTAGAGGAAATCTCTGAGGGTGAGCTTTATATTGGCGATGAACTAGTCAATAATAAAGCGCCTAAAGATCGAGATATTGCGATGGTATTCCAAAGCTATGCATTATATCCTCATATGTCTGTTTATGATAATATGGCGTTTGGTTTGAAACTTAGAAAATTTAGCAAAGATGAGATCAAGAAAAGAGTTCATGAAGCTGCTAAAATTCTTGATATCGAACATTTATTAGATCGTAAACCTAAAGCGCTTTCTGGTGGACAAAGACAGCGTGTTGCCTTAGGAAGAGCGATTGTTCGTGAACCAAAAGTATTTTTGATGGATGAACCACTTTCTAACTTAGATGCTAAATTGCGTGTACAAATGAGGACAGAAATTAGTAAACTACACAAGCGTCTTGAAACAACCGTTGTTTATGTTACACACGATCAAACAGAAGCGATGACCATGGGTGATCGGATTGTGGTTATGAAAGATGGTATTGTTCAACAAGTAGATACACCAAATGAAATCTATAATCATCCAAAAAATATCTTTGTTGCTGGATTTATAGGTTCACCAGCGATGAACTTCATTCCTGGTAAATTAGAAGGAAAAGAAGATATGCTTTTCTTTAGAACAGAAGGCATTACTTTACAAATTCCTGAAGGAAAAGCTAAAATTCTTCGCGATAAAGGTTATGCAGGTAAAGAAATTATCCTTGGGATTCGCCCAGAAGATATCCATGACGAACCTATCTTCTTAGAATCCTCACCACAAAGTCAATTCACAGCAACGATCGATGTAGCAGAAAACATGGGTTCGGAAATGTACCTATATCTATCTGGAATTGGTAAAGATTCTGTGACAGCAAGAATTAATGCCCGCACTCAATTAAGGGCAGGAAGCCAAGTTAAATTGGCATTAGATATGAACAAAATTCATATCTTTGATAAAGATAGTGAAGATGCGATTTTCTAATTTTACAATTGAATCAAAAATCATTTATAATAAGATTATGATTTTTTAAAAGCGACTGATTATCATCAGTCGCTATTATTATAACGGGACCAAGCAAAAGTAATCGGAATAAGCTTCGAAGGAAGTCGTTACTTTTGTGGGTTATCTTAAGGACTCATTGGATACAATGTTGTGGAGTGATAAAATGGACAAAAAATTAAAAGTAAAAGATTTATTAGAGGATTTTTCCTTAGAATTATTATGTAAGGATACGGATCTAGACCGATTGGTTACTGTAAGCGATCTTAGTCGACCAGGAATAGAATTGTCAGGTTTTTTTACATATTACCCTTCTGAAAGGGTACAAATTTTGGGAAAAACAGAGATCACCTTTGTTAATGGACTTCCTTCCGATGTGAGAAGGGAGCGGATGGAACAATTATGTCAAGATGATACACCCTGCATCATCATTGCTCGTGATATGCCAGCACCAGATGAATTATTGGAGGTAGCCTGCGATAGGAAAATTCCGATTCTAAAAACGCCATTAAATACCACTCGTTTTATCAGTAAATTAACGAATTATTTGGAGGCCCAACTAGCCCCTACCCGGACGATTCATGGTGTATTGATTGATGTCTATGGTGTAGGAATTTTGATTACTGGTGGCAGTGGAATTGGTAAAAGCGAAACAGCTTTGGAATTAGTAAAACGTGGCCATCGCTTAGTTGCGGATGACGCAGTAGTGATTAGACAAACAGCTGAAAATGAATTGATCGGAACAGCACCGGAGTTAATTCGCCACTTATTAGAAATTAGAGGACTAGGGATCATCAATGTAATGACGTTATTTGGTGCAGGAGCGGTAAGAATTCATAAAAAGATTACTTTAGTGATTAACTTGGAGATGTGGGATAAGGATAAGAGTTACGAGCGGTTAGGATTAGATGAAGAAAAGATGAAGATTATGGATACAGAGATTCCTTTAATTACAATCCCAGTTCGTCCTGGCCGAAACCTAGCTGTTATCGTTGAAGTTGCTGCGATGAATTACCGTTTAAAGTTAATGGGGTATCATGCAGCTAAAGAGTTTACTGCTCGATTAACGGAGGCCATGGAAGAAGAAATCGACTAACGAATATGGAGGGGTATGAATGTTCACATTAGCTATTGATCCAATTGCTTTTCAACTTGGGCCATTAAAAGTTCACTGGTATGGAATTATTTTAGGTTCAGCTGCCATATTTGGTTTGCTACTCGCTCTTTGGGAATCTAAGCGAATTGGTTTTAATGCAGACCTGTTAATGGATTTACTTATCTATGCGGTGCCTGCAGCAATCATTGGAGCAAGGGCTTATTATGTACTTTTTCAATGGGACTATTATTCTGAGCACCCTGAGGATATTATTGCGATCTGGAAAGGTGGGCTTGCGATACACGGGGCTTTGATCGGATCGATTTTAACAGGGTATATCTTTGCTAGAGTAAAAAATATCTCTTTTTTAAAGTTGGCTGATTTGGTGGCACCAAGTATCTTATTAGGGCAAGCGATAGGTCGCTGGGGCAACTTTATGAATCAAGAAGCACACGGTGGACCTGTGAGTTTAGAATTTTTGCAGAATCTTCATTTACCGCAATTTATCATTGACCAAATGAATATTGGTGGTGTATATTATCATCCTACGTTTTTATATGAATCGATTTGGAATATCATCGGTGTGATTCTATTGGTTTGGTATAGAAAGAAAAATCCGATTCAAGGAATGGTTTTTTTAAGCTATTTTATTTGGTATTCGATTGGTCGTTTTTTTATCGAGGGGTTAAGAACAGACAGTCTAGCTTTTGACGGGCCAACATGGTTAGCTTCTTTAATGAAAATTCTCTGGTCCCCTATGGCGATCTATTTTGAACCAGGTGAAATGGCTTATGGAAATGTTCGTATTGCTCAATTGATTGGTGTCGTATTAATACTTCTAGCTTTAGTTGCTATGTGGATTCGAAAATATAAAACAGTTCGGCCAGCACGATATGAAGATTAAACAAGGGTAAGGAGCAACGGGGGAGTGTAAGATGATTACGAAAGAAACTTGGAGCAAAGGACTAAAGTCGGGTGTTCATACCACTTGGGTTTTAGGAAAAGTCGTTTTTCCAATCACGATGATTGTTTCAATTTTAAATTATACCCCAGTGATTCATTGGGTCACTTCTTTTTTTACACCGTTAATGAAATGGATAGGATTACCTGGTGAAGCTGCAATCCCACTTGCATTAGGCTATTTATTAAATCTTTATGCGGCAATAGGAGCCATTTTGTCTTTAGATTTAACAGTAAAAAACGTTTTTATCTTAGCGATCATGTTAAGTTTTGCTCATAATTTGTTGGTTGAAACCGTTGTGGCTAAAAAAATTGGTGTTAAGGCGATCGTTCCAATTTCCTTACGTATTGGATTATCATTTGCTGCTGGAATTCTTGTTTACCTTTTCTGGCGTGGAGGAGATAATTCGGCCCATTATGGAATGGTTGCGGCCGTTCAAGAACAACCTGAAACTTGGATTGGTATCGGCTTATTAGCCTTTAAAAAAGCGTTACTTGGCATTTGGCAAATTGCGTTAATCGTATTTCCCCTCATGTTAGGCATTCAACTATTAAAGGATTTACATGCAATTCAATATATTTCCAAATGGTTAGAACCCTTAACAAGGGTTTTAGGACTTTCTTCCGGGAAGACATCTGTTCCATTATTGGCAGGATTGATTTTTGGATTAGCTTATGGTGCTGGAGTCATCATTGAGAGTTCGAAAGAAGAAAATTTCTCAAAACGGGATTTATATCTTTTGTCTATTTTTCTAGTTGCTAGTCATGCGGTGATTGAGGATACGTTGATTTTTATTCCTTTAGGTATCAATGTGATTCCTTTGTTGCTCATTCGTGTGGCCGTTGCCTTTGTGATTACCATGCTTACAGCTAAAGTATGGCAAAGGCTGATTACTCATACTGAACTTGTGGTGAAGGGAGAAGCAAAGTGAAATATAAGACTTTACTATTTGATTTAGATGGAACGATTATTAATACGAATGAGTTGATCATCAACTCCTTTTTATATACATTGGAACAATTTTATCCTGGAAAATATACTCGTGAAGTGATCATTCCCCATATGGGTCGCCCCTTATATGAACAAATGTTACAGTTTGGGGAGGAAAAAACGGCTCAACAAATGGTTGAGATTTATCGTGAACATAATGTAAGAACCCATGATGAGATGGTAATGGAATTTCCACATGTGAAGGAAGTACTAGCGCTTCTAAAACAAGAAGGAGCAACATTAGGAATAGTTACGACGAAGATGAAAAATACCGTCATGATGGGTTTAAAATTATTTGGCTTAGATGTGCTGATGGATACCATCGTAACATACGAAGATACAGAACTACACAAGCCTGCACCAGAGCCTGTGCTTCTTGCAATGGAAAGGCTAGGCGCAGATCCTAAAACCACATTGATGGTAGGGGATTCCCAATATGATCTTCAAGCAGCTCAAAATGCAGGCATTACGTCTGTTGGTGTAGCATGGAGTATCAAAGGCCCAGAATTTTTGCAGCAATTTCATCCAGATTTTATGCTATACGACTTTCGCGATTTAATCGATATTGTGAAGGGAACGAAGAAAGTAGATGAGGAAAACTAAGAGATATCCTGTAGAAGGTAGCAATTCTTTATGGCAAGTATATCAAACCGTTTCCTTTTGGAAGGTCATGAAGAGTTTTATCGTGATTACGATTGCTCGGTTTACTCCGTGGTTACCTGTAAAAAATTGGCTTTATCGCACTTTTCTGCAGATGGAAATTGGCGAGAAAACGTCAATTGCTTTAATGGTGATGATGGATACCATGTTCCCTGAGAAAATTCACATTGGTGATAATACGATTATTGGTTACAATACGACAATCTTAGCCCATGAATATTTAATTGAAGAATATCGATTGGGAGATGTATATATTGGTTCAAATGTGATGATTGGTGCCAATTCCTTGATTTTACCTGGCGTAACGATTGGTGATTATGCTGTTGTTGCTGCTGGCGCCGTCGTGACGAAAGACGTTCCTCCCAATGCGTTTGTTGCAGGAAATCCTGCAAGAATCATTAGAATGTTAAATAAATAGTCTGTGATTTCACAAAATTGACGAATATTAAAGCTAATAGTAATGATATAATGACAAAAAGAGGAAATTGATATAATGTCTATTTCTAAGGGGGAGGAATTTTTTGTCTATCCTAGCTGCATTTTTTGAAACGAATCATGTGGTTATTTCTTTTGTTTATCCTCTTACCTTTTTCCTTATGGGTTTTGGAATTCTATTAAAAAATACCGTTCACAGTCATTTTTATTTGGCGAAAAGTTTATATTATCTAGCCTTATTTGGCATTTTGCATGGAATTGCTGACTGGGGAGTTGCATTTATTCCTCTTCAAAAGAGCTATTTAAACGCTTCACAAATCTACGTTTTAGAGTCTATCCAATTTATTATCAATGCCATTTCCTTCTTTTTCCTTTTTTACTTTGGTATGCATTTGCTTATTCAAACGAAAAAATGGGATCGTAAGTTTTTATTCATCCCAATGTTTGTCTTATTAGTATGGTTTTCTCATTTTATTTTCCTTGAGCCGATTTTTGTTGATGAAAAGAATCAAGACTGGTGGTTTGCAATTAGTGATATCTGGGCTCGTTACCTCTTAGCTTTTCCTGGGGGAGCAATAAGCAGCTATGCCCTATTTTTACAAAAAAGACAATTTCAAAGTTTTGGTGTTCCTTCTATGACACGAATTTTGTATTTGGCGATGGGCTCCGTTGCTTCTTATGCTTTAGCTGGTGGTTTGATTGTTCCTTACGCACCAGTTCTTCCAGCGATTCTCTTTAACTCAGATCTTTTCTTTCATACCACAGGAATTCCGATTGAATTATTTAGAGGGTTAAGTGCTTTTCTAATGGCCTTTTTTATTCTGAAAATTTTAAAAGTATTTGATCTGGAATATCAAAACTATTTCTATCAAGCAGAAAAAACGAAAGCGGTGGTAGAGGAGAGAAGTAAGATTGCTAGGGACCTTCATGATGGAATGATTCAATCCATTTATGCTACGGGGCTTCAATTGGAAAGAGTCCGTAACATGCTTCTCACCGATAATAAAGAAAATAAAATCGAACAATCAGCCATTGAACTACAAGTGATTGTAAAAAGACTAAATGATCTGATTCGAGAGATTAGGGGATATATCAAAAAATTGAAAATGCCAGTAAATCAAGAGGCAACGATGAAAGAAGAAATAAAACGTTTAATCGAGGAAATGGATATTAAGCATGAATTGCAGATTCTATTCCAATATGATTTCCAAGGTGAAGATCCTCCTTTGTCGCAAACAGTGCAAATCTACTATATTGTAAAAGAGGCTTTGAGTAATGTTTTGCGCCATGCAAACGCATCAAAAGTCATGATTTCGGTCCAAGGAAACCGCAAAAAATATGAGGTTGAAATAGAAGATAACGGAACAGGAATGGGAAATATAGAAGGATACATAGAAAAGGAGGAGCCAGAGTTTTTTAGACAAGGAATAAAAAATATGAGATTTCGTGCCCAGTCTATTGGAGGGAGTTTAATCATTTCTTCAGTAAAAGGAGTAGGGACAAGGCTCACATTACAAGTTAAAAATGAGGGGAGGATGGAAAATGGACAAGAAGATCAAATTGCTGCTAGTGGATGATAGTGAAATGGTACGGATGGGTCTAAAAAGCTTACTTACGATTTATCCTAGAATTGAAATTGTGGGGGAAGCAGTCAGTGGAGATGAAGCAATCGCTTTATCTATTGAAAAAAAGCCGGACGTCATTCTAATGGATGTCCGAATGCCACATAAAAGCGGTATTGAAGCATGCAAGGAAATCTTAAAAATTCAACCTTCTACCTATGTGATTATGCTCACTTCTCATGATGATGAAGAGGCGATCTATGATTCTGTAAAGGTGGGGGCTAGTGGCTATATATTAAAAGAGATTTGTTCCCAGGATTTAATTCGTGCTATTGAAGCAGTCGTTGAAGGGAAATCTCTTCTTGATCCAACGATTACAACAAAATTACTAAGGAAAATACGTCAGTCGGAAGAAGCGAAAAAAATAAATGAACTCACGTATCAAGAAAGACAGGTTCTTTGTTTGATAGCTGAAGGAAAGACAAATCGAGAAATTGCAGAGACGATGGTTCTAAGTGAAAAGACGATTCGAAACTATGTTAGTCAAATATTAGCTAAATTAGAAGTGAATAATCGCGCAGAAGCAGCCGCTTTTGCTGTTCGCTATCATTTAAATGAGTAACGTGTTAATGGGAAACAATGTCCTGAGAAAATAAGGGACATTGTTCCTTTTTTTTTTAGAGAGGACCTTCACTAGTGGTCTTTTTTAAGCCATGAGATAATAAAGTCACAAGGAGCTCCTTAATATTAATAAATGAAAGTGGGGGTACGCTATGTTTAAAGTGTTTACGACAATGCCTCATGTCATGTTTGGTGTATGGGGAATTATTATGGCTGTTTGGGCACTTGTAGAACTTTTAAATGTGAATGAAAAGAATATCAAAAGGCTAAGAATCGTAAGTGTTTTATCATCAGTATTTATCTGGATTTCTTACATTGTTGGCGGATGGTGGTATTGGGTTTATTATGGAGCACAAGATGTAGGTGACAAATTCATTATTAAAGCTGGATCGTTCCCTGCAGCACATGCTTTCTTCATGGAAGCAAAGGAACATATCTTCTTTATCCTTCTACTTGCTAGTATGGTTCTTCCAATCATTGCCTATAATGATAAGTTAATTGGGAATAAGCATATTCAAAAATTAGCAATATCTGTTGCCATTATTTCTATCGTCCTTGGTTTTGGTATGGAGGGCATGGGTTCCATGATTACTAAAGGTGTAAAACTAGGTCTATTAGGTCAATAGGAGGGAGAGATCAGAATGGAAGTTAAAGTGGAAAATCAAGGGTTAAGTCAGAAAACCATCGGATTTGGAATAGCCTTTGCCGTCGCAAATATTTTTAATGCAGTGCTGATGATTTTCAAAGAAATGGTTACCCCATTTAAAGACTGGATGGCTTCTCTTACAGGCCATCACTGGGCAACACATGGAGTTTTCACTATCGGATTATTCCTTATACTTGGATTTATCTTATCTAAAAAGGATTTATCGGCGAAGTATAATGCAACAAAATTGATGAACATGGCTATCTGGTCTGCAGTGATTGGTACGGTCTTAATTAGTGGATTTTTCCTGACACATATCTTATAGGAAAATTTAAAAGTCTATTACTTACCTACAAGGTCCCAAGTTTTGGGGCCTTTTTCAATTAAAACAAAGTAACTAAATTGTGTATTACATAAAAATCGACTTTTGGAGCCTCTTTGTTACCTTTATTTTTAATCATACAAAAAGGCGTACAACGGAGCTCGTCGTAATACACTATTTTTTATAATAGTATTAAAATAGAGGGAGAATGGGTAAAATAAATTATTGATTGATGAATAGGTAAATATGGATAAGAAAAAGGTGTGTGAAAATGGATAAGGTTTATATCGGAGTGGATATTGGCTCAGCAACGGTAAAAGTAGCTGGAATCTCAAGAGATGGTGAGTTGATAGGAACCTCTCTATATCTTCGTCACGATCAGTTCCCAAGCCAAGTGGATGCTGTGAAAAATGCCCTTCGCACTTATCTTGAAAGTGTTCCCCAATATCAAGTGGGAGGAATTGGGTTAACAGGTAGCGGCCGGGAATTAAATCGTCACATGATTGGCGGGGATTTAACCAAAACGGAAATTTTTGCCCATTCTGTTGGTATCCAACACTTAGTAAAAAAAGGTTTTGTAAAAATAGAAAACAATGGAATCAAAGAACCTATCGATAAAATAGGAACCATTATTGAAATTGGTGGACAAGATTCGAAAGTGATTGTGTTTGATAAAGCAAATGTCCCTGTTTACTTTAATATGAACACGATTTGCTCTGCTGGGACTGGTGAGTTTCTTAAACAAATTGCCGATGAAGCAGGTATTTCTTTAAATCAATTTGGCCCTATTGCGTTAGAAGCTATGCAGTCTGCTAGAATTGATTCGACCTGTACCGTATTTTCTAGACGGGATTTCCGTCATTTGACACAAAAGGGTGTGCCATTAGCTGAACGTTTAGCTGGAATTTGTGATGCAATGGTAACCAATTACCTTAAAAATGTTGTAAAAGATGTTCCTTTGCCTAGCCCGATTGTTTTTCAAGGTGGAGTAGCCTTTAATCAAGGAGTAAAAAGGGCTTTTGAACATCATTTAGGTGTGGAAGTCATCATTCCACCTTATCATGACATTGTTGGAGCTTTAGGAATGGCCGCCATCGTATTGGAAGAAAAAAAAGATTCTGCTAATCAAACTTCTTTTAAAGAGGACTTCTTTATTCGAGATTTTGATAGCCAAATTCGTTATTGCCATGGTTGTCAAAATGCTTGTGAATTGTCTCAACCTCTTGAAAAAAGTGAGGAAGGGATCCATATTTTAGACACGTTGGGTGGCAGATGTGAAGGTGCCTTCCAAGCTAAAAATGTCAAAGAAATCCCGCAATCACAGAAAAACATTAAAATTCCGATCCATCGTGAAAAGAGTAAAATCGTGATCAACAATGAAAGATCACTCCATTCTGATGTAAGATCGATAGATGGTATTTATTTTGCTGGGATCGATGGAGGGTCAAGAGGGACGAAATACGCATTAATTAAAGGGACACAAACCGGAATAGAAATCATCTCTGTTGGTTCAGTTGAAACTTCTGGAGATGCAATTAAAGCGATTCAAGCTGCCTTGATTGAATTAAAAAAACACCTACCATTAGGAGAAAGCTTAGGAGGTGTTGGAACAACAGGGAGTGCAGGGGAATTAGCTAGAGATATGATTACCACAAAGGCTAAATATACCTCTGATGTAAAGGTAACGGAAATCTTAGCACATACCACATGGGCTCAATATATGGTACCTGGTGTGAAGGTGATTATGGATATTGGTGGAAATGATGCGAAAATTATTGTGATCAATGACCACGGAATTGAATTTGCAATGAATGATAAATGTGCGGCAGGTGCAGGAGCTTTTATTGAAGCGATTGCTAAGCGATTTGAGATTCCTTTGGATCAATTTGGTCCAATTGCGCTTACTTCTCATTCACCAGCGAGAATATCAGGACGTTGTGCGGTCTTCGGCGAATCAGATATCATCCATAAAGCACGGGCAGGCTTTCCTACTAAAGATTTATTGATGGGGCTTGCTTATTCCATTTGTAGAACCTATTTATCTGATATCGGCAAAGGAAAGGTATTATCTGTACCGATTGTGGCTCAAGGAGGAACGTTTTTAAACCAAGCGATTCAACATGCTTTTAAAGAAACCTTACAGCTTTCTGAAGAAGAGTTCATTATTGCTAAGGATCGAAGATTAGTTGTTGGTGCAGGTGCATTAGGAGCAGCCCTCCTAGCAAAAGATGCATATGCAAAAGGTATGAATTCTAGTTTTAAAGGGTTTGATACAATTCTCTCTTCTACATATCACACGAGGACATTAACGTGTAAGCATCCTTCATGTGATCGAACCTGTCATGGGGTGATTACTTTATTAGAGGATGATCAGCCAATAGCTGGCTATAAATCAATCAACTGTGATTTTGGGCTGTTTGAAGGAATGATTGAGGATGACGCTTCAAAAAAACACATCGAAACATTATTGCTTGAAAGGGGGTTGGCATAGATGGTTGTTGATAAAAGCAAGCCTATCGTCGGAATTTCCACTGCCTTTACAGGGAAATATGTGGCAGTAAAGCTGGTTATACGTTTTTTAGAATTGATGAGTATTCCTTTGATTAAAAGTACGGTAACCAAGCCAAATATGATTGAAGCGGCAAGCGCAATCGCGAGTGCAGATTATTGTTTACCCCTTCGAGTCTATATTGGGCATATTTATCAACTGATTCATGAACACCCTGAGATTGATGTTCTTTTAACTCCAATAATCAAAGGAGAACACGATGATTCAAGTACTTGTGCAAAATATCGTGATTTGGATGGCGTTGTGATTCGTTCCCTTAGCAGTATCACGGGATACCGTTTAAAGCAAAGCAATTATAGACATCAAGAACATTTAAATCTGCTGATGAACGAAGAAATAGTCGAAAGGTTGGCGGAAAAAGGAGACCATTTCCCAAGAGTGATTGCACCTGAAATCGATTCTTTAGATGAAAACCATTTAAGACAGGTTTGTGCTCATGTTTATGGAGATCTTTTTCAGTGGAAGAAGGCAAAAAAATTAGCCTTTTTAATGAAAAGAGATTGGTCTGATGCTAGAAATGATGAATTTAAAGAAATTGACCAGGCATTTAAAAAAGCATATCAAGATGTGATTGAAAAACAATCGGATCGATATCTAAAATTACTTAAAGATCCTACAAAGGTTCGTCTGGCATTAGTAGGAAGAAATTATTTAGTTGAGGATTCCGCATTATCTGCAGATGTTAAAATCTATTTTACGAAAAAAGGCGTCTCTGTCATCACGATGCAAGACCTTCCATTTTGGGAATTACAACCGTATTACCAGAATGTAAATGGTTTTTATGATACGCATCGTTTAGGGCAGGCCTTTATCGATAAAATGATCGATCATGTAGACGGATTTATTCTGGTTGGCAGCTTTGGTTGTCATCCAGATGCCTTTCAAGTTGAATATTTTGCTAAATATATCTCGGATCAAGGCAAAGCATGTTGGACTTTTAAATTTGATGAGCAAACAGGTGGTGTCGGTTTTCATACCCGATACGAAACCATTTTAGGATTTCTACAGCAAAAAAGAGATGAAAGGATTCAAAAGTTAGAAGGTATTCAAGATATGATCTCTCATATATCAGTTGCCTCAAAACCAGTGACCTTAAAGAATGAAGAACATTTACCAAAGGAGAAGAAACCACTTTTCATCTGGCCATATATGGGAGATGGGATTGGCCTAATTCTTAAGGATATCTGGCATCAGTTAGGATTAAGCGATTTTCTCTATCCCCCAAAAACTGTAAATGAAGAAACAATCATTAAAGGAAATGTTCATTATACAGAAACCTGTTCTCCTTTTGCTTTAAGTATGGGAAGTATTCGACAAACGTTAGATAGAGTAGTAAACGATTTAGAAGAGCAGGCAAACATCAAAGGGGGTCAAGTTGAACCGAGAAGGATCATCATTTTGATGGCGAGAGGAAAAGGGCCTTGTACATTTGGCTGGTATGCGATTGCAGGGGAACCAGCCTTATTAAAAGAGTATCAACCTATTTTACAAAAATATGGACATACTCTAGAAATGTTTACGTTAGATAATGAAGGAAGAAACTTGCTTGCCTTTTTACAACAAGTATCTACATTGGCTACTCATGATCGCTTAGCTCATTTGGTAAAAAGTCTTGAACAATTCCTACATAAACAGGAATTAAATGTAATCCAGGCTATGAAAGTGCAGACTCAGTTATTGAAAATGTTGAAAAACTTGGTTTGGCCGGGTTGGGAAAAATTGTTGGCCTATGAGGATTTGCAAAACAAAGCATTAATCGTACGGGCTCATGAAACAAAAAGAGGAACTACGACGCAAATATTAAGAAAATGGATCCGACGATTGGATGAGGTTCATACCATTCCTGAAATCTTACAAGTGAAGGAAAAAGCATTAAAAGAGTTAGAACAAATAGAACAGGATCAGGAAATAAAGCCAAAGGTCGTTGTAGTTGGAGAAATTTATGTGTCCCTAACCTCCTTTGCCAATCGAGGGACTGTTGATAATTTACTAGGAATGTTAGGGATTGAAGCAGTGGAAGGAATGAGATTAAGCCATTTTATTCGTGGTGCCTTTAAAGGACTTAAAGCTCATTTTATTCAGAAACATCCGCTATTAAAACCAATCCTACAAGGGCTCACAGATAAAGGGTTATATTCCCCTAACCGTTGGGTAAGAGAGCCTATGGCCAAACCTTTCCTTGAACATGAAGTTGGTGGAGACGGACAACCGACAGTAGCCCATGCAAGACACCATATAGAGCATGATGGGGTAGATGGAATTGTGCATCTTTATCCTTTTAAATGTATGCCTGAAGGAATGGCAAAGGATGCTTTGGCAGAAATGTGTCAAATCTATGGGATAAAGAGTATTCATCTCTCCTTTGATAAGGAAATTGAGATCGAGCGTTTAAAGACGGAAATCAACACATTTGCCTCTCTTCTTCATCAAGAGATTGCAATGAGGGGTGACATACGGTCTTATCGGGAAGAAGAGATTCAGCGAAGGCAACAAATTGGCCATACAATAGAAAAAGTTTATCAGTATTCTAAATAAAGGAATTGCGTTTTACAACGCTGCTCCGTCATCCATGCCTTTCTTTGATTGGAAGAATATCAGAGAAAGGCATTTCTTTTTTTCTTTCAATTTGCTGTAAAGTATTCTATAATAAAAATAATGCAAACGTTTGAATTAAATTAAAATAAATTGATACCGTTTACAGGAGAGTGTTATTTTTATGTCTGTTACGATTAAAGATATTGCAAGGGTCTGTGGTGTATCACCAAGTACCGTATCTAGGGTCATTGCAGACAATCCTCGAATCAGCCCTGAAACCAAGAAAAAGGTGAGGGAGGCGATGGAGGAATTAGGCTACCATCCTAATTTTAATGCAAGAAGTTTGGTTGCCAATTCTACTTCCACGATTGGGATTATGATGCCAAGGGCTTCTGAAGAAGCTTTTATGCATCCTTTTTTCCCTGAGGTAATTAGAGGCATTAGTGTTGCAGCCCATGAAAGGGACTATATGGTGTTGATGAGTACAGGAACAACCCATGATGAGCAATTGGATACCTTGTCAAAAATGGTTTTAGGAAAAAGAGTAGATGGAGTAGTATTGCTTAGCTCCCGAATCAATGATCCATTTATCTCATTGCTAATTAAGTGGAACTTTCCTTTTGTCTTAATCGGCAGCCCTCAACAAGAAAATGAAGAAGAGCAAAAATTGGTTAACTATGTGGACAATGACAACATTCAAGCTGCAAAGGCTGCAACAATCTATTTGCTTGAATTAGGGCATCGAAGGATCGCTTTTATTGGTGGATCCAACAAGTTAGTGGTGACAAGGCATCGTTTAGCTGGATTTAAACAAGCATTATTGGAAAAAGGATTACCTTTTGACCAATCCTGCGTCTCATTTGTGGAATTTAGCAAGGAAGCAGGTTATGAAGCAATTGAACATTGCTTTGGACAAGCAGAACCGCCAACCGCAATTTTAGTCACGGATGATTTGATTGCTCTTGGGGTTTTAGCAGCTTTGCAAGAGAAAGGATTTAAGATACCAGAGGATGTTGCTGTCATTAGTTTTAATAATTTTGCGATGGCTGAGTTATCATCGCCATCTCTATCTTCAGTCGATATTTCTGTATTTCAATTAGGATACCAATCGGCAAGCAGATTATTCGCTTTAATTGATGACTCTAATCTAGAACCAGAAAAAATTATCGTTCCAACCAAGTTAGTGATTAGGCAATCTAGCCAATAAATTAATTGAACCTATTTTAACATGGTTAGAAAATTTCTGAGTTAGACAGGGGTTTACCTCCTGCTTTAAAATAATATCTCAAGGGTTAGGAGAGTGTTGTTGATGTTATTAGAATCTATTTTTCATCAACCTTATGGTAGCTTTGCTTTTCCAATTGATGGTCATACTTTGCGGATCCGGATTCGTGCAAAAAAAGGAGATGTAGAACAAGTGACTGTCTTACATGGTGATCGATATCAACCAATTGAGCATGATGTTCCTTTGCGCATGAAAAAGGTCGCATCTGATGATTTATTTGATTATTTTTCTTGTGATCTTCCATCGAAAACTAGAAGAATTCGCTATACCTTTTATTTAGAAGCAAATGGTTCTGGAGTTTGGTATGGGGATAAGGGAATTGCAAATGAACGTGTTGCGGTAGGCGATTTCCAATTTCCATTTATTAATGAACAGGATTTATTCGAGGTACCAGAATGGGTGAAAAAAGGAATTGTTTATCAAATCTTCCCCGAACGTTTTGCCAATGGCAACACTAAAAACGACCCGGAAAATGTGGAGCCATGGGGTGGCAAACCTACTCCTCATAATTTCTTTGGCGGTGATTTAGAAGGAATGATTGAAAAGCTACCTTATTTAGATGATTTAGGCGTCAATGTCATTTATATGACACCTGTTTTTGAATCACCTTCTAATCATAAATACAATACGACTGATTATTATAAAATCGACCCTCATTTTGGGGATTTAGATACAGTAAAGAAATTGGTTAAAGAGAGTCATAAACGAGGAATAAAAGTGATTTTTGACGCTGTCTTTAATCATTGTGGTTATGATTTCTTCGCTTTCCAAGATGTTGTCAAAAATGGAGAAAAGTCTAAATATAAAGATTGGTTCTATATTGAAAGTTTCCCAATTGTAACAGAACCACACCCCAATTATGAGACCTTTGCCAATGATGTATGGACGATGCCAAAGTTGAAAACAAGCAACCCTGAAGTAAAAGAGTATTTATTAAATGTGGCTCGTTATTGGATTGAAGAAGCGGGAATTGATGGTTGGCGCTTAGATGTGGCCAATGAAGTTGACCATGATTTTTGGAGGGCCTTCCGTAAAGTGGTGAGAGAAGCGAATCCAGAGGCATTAATCATTGGCGAAATCTGGCATGATTCTGCACCATGGTTAGAAGGGGATCAATATGATTCTGTCATGAACTACTTATTTAGAGAAGCGATCTTTGACTTCTTTGCTAGACGAAATATTGGTGTAAGCACCCTTGATGCAAGACTAGCAAAGGCAAGAATGAAATATCGCGATCAAGCCAATTATGCGATGTTTAACTTAATTGATAGTCATGACACAGAGAGATTTTTAACCTCTGTTGGTGAAAAAGAAGAATTGTTACGTTTAGCCGCTTTATTCCAAATGACCTATATCGGAATGCCAATGGTTTACTATGGCACTGAAATTGGGATGACAGGGAAGAACGATCCAGATTGCCGTAAGACCTATGTCTGGGATGAAAAGGAACAAAATCGTGATCTCTTTGATTATTACAAGAAATTGATTCAGATTCGCAAATCCAATCTTGAACTTACCCATGGAGATGTAGAAACGGTTCTCATCGATGAGATCAATCAGGTTTATGCCTTTGCAAGAAACTATGAAGGTAAATCAGCCGTTGTTGTGATCAATTCATTACAAAAAGAACAAGAGGTAGAGATCCCAGTTGCGAAAAAGACAGGCAAGGTAAAAGACTTATTAACCAAAGAGACTTATCCAGTAAAAGATGGCAAGGTAAAAGTAAAACTGGCTGGCTATCAAGGGGTAATCTTGAAGTAGAATAAAAACATAATAAATTAGGGCTACCTTTAGGGTGGCCCTTTATTTCATTCTATTTGATTTTTCAAAATCTGTGAGTAATTTCTTGCACCATGTAGTATACGATACACAAGAATTTTGTTATCTATAAGACGGTAGAAGACAATATAAGGGTCAACAATTATCATTCTAAAGTTGAATTTTATTAAAGAACGTTCATGTAGCAGTTTTCCTGAATGTGGATAATTTTCTAGACGACGCAGAGAATCTATAATAGTTTCCAGCATATTAGCTGCAGCCTGAGGGTTATCTATCATAATATAGTCGAATATTTCGTCTAAATCTGAATAAGCAGAAGGAAGTAACTCTACTTTATAGCTTTCCATTAATTTTTTCCTTTAAGTGCTTGTATGCTTCGTCAAGTGAAATGGTTGGTTCCCCTGCAAGGCGTTGTTCTTCTGCAATTAATAGTTTTTCACGTAGATCAAGCATGGCCTCTCTACGTATAAAGGCATCAATGCTCATTACAACAAGATCACCTTCGCCATTTCGTGTGATATAGATCGGTTCTGCTTTTTCATGGGCAAGTTGAGCGATAGCGTTATAGTCGTTACGTAGCGTTGTTGAGGGTTTTATAATCATATTCAATAACCTCCAATCATGTTATCTACAATTATTATATGATTATTCTATCAGAATATAGATAACAAGTAAAAGGGAAGAATGGAGAAAGAGGAAACTCTAGTGAAAACTTTCTTCTTGACCTTTGTGTCCTCTGGTGATAGACTTTTATAAAATACTTTAGTTTGGTAGCAAACTAAAGTAAACAGAACGTTTAGAAAAGGTGAAAAAGGATGGGTAAACTACAGAGCTTTGAGAAACCAATCGGGTTTCGAGATTTATTACCAAACATAACAGCCAAAAAAAGATGGATGGAAAATCAATTACAAGGATTATTTCATAGATGGGGATATCAGGAAATTGTTACACCAACCTTAGAATATGATGAAACAGTTGGCAAAGCAAGTGCCATTCCAAGCAATAAGACCTTTAAATTACTTGATCGATTAGGTCATACATTAGTATTACGTCCTGATATGACAGCGCCAATAGGTAGAGTGGTTTCTTCTTTATTAAAAAATCAAGATTTACCCTACCGTATTTCTTATCATTCTAATGTGTTTAGAGCTCAAGAGCATGAGGCAGGAAGAGCTGCAGAGTTCTATCAATCTGGTGTAGAGTTGATTGGAGAAGGAACGCCTGATGCAGATGCTGAAGTTCTTGTTTTAGCGATCGAGTCTTTGAAACAAGTTAAAGTAGGGGCTTTTCGTTTGGTTATTGGCCATACCGGATTTTTACAAGGAGTTTTAGCAGAATGGGTAACTGATCAAGAAGTCCAAACAAAAATGAGAGAAGCACTTTCTGAGAAAAATATGGTAGGGTATCAACAACTTGTTGATGAATTTGTAGATTCGGAAAAAGGGCAAAAAGTACTCCAATCTTTATTATCATTTCAAGGTGATGGAGCTATGCTAGAGCAAGCCTTAAACATTGCCGTGTCTTATCAAGCAAAACAAGCGATCAGTGAATTGGTAGAAATATGGAAATTATTAAAACTGTATGATGTAGAGACTTATATTACGTTCGACCTTACACTTGTACCCCATTTGGACTATTACACTGGTATGGTGTTTGAGGGAACAACGGAACGGATTGGTTTTCCCATTCTCAGTGGGGGTCGTTATGATACTTTATTAAAAGCTTTCGATAATTCCTTAGCTGCAACGGGTTTTGCTTTGCATATGGATCGGATTCTAGATGTTTCAGAGGTTCAATTACCGACGGAAAGACGAATAAAAGTAATCTATGATCAGGCACATCGAGATCAAGCCTTAAGCTATGCGTTTAAATTAAGAAGAGAAGAACAGATCATGGTGGAAACCCACCGGATCGAAAAGAATGAAAAAGAAGTTTTTAAACAAAGTTTAGAATATCCTATAGAAATCATCGCATTTATTGGAGAGGAGGAAGCTTAAGGTGAAAAGGGATATATTAACCATTGCGATGCCAAAGGGAAGGATTATGGAAGAGGCAATGGAGATTTGGCAAAAAGCTAGGCTTCCTATACCTTTTGACTTAGAAGATACACGTAAATTAATTTTGACCATTGAGGGTGAGGCAGTAGAATGGATTCTGGCTAAACCGATGGATGTCCCAACCTATGTGGAATACGGGGTCGCAGATATTGGCATCGTTGGTAAAGATGTTTTAATGGAAACTGAACGTGAAGTATACGAATTATTGGATTTGAAAATTAGTCCTTGCCGCTTGTCAGTTGCAGGGTTACCGCAAACGATCAATCATGAGATCGTACCTAGAATTGCGAGTAAATACCCACGTGTGGCAGAAAAATATTTTCGTGAACAAGGAAAACAAGTCGAAGTAGTTCAACTTCATGGATCTGTTGAATTGGGGCCAATTATTGGTTTAGCTGATCGAATTGTAGATATTGTCTCTACAGGAAGGACATTAAATGAAAACGGCTTAGTAGAAATGGAAACGATCGCTCATATTACCACTCGATTGATAGCCAACCAAGTGAGCTATCGGATGAAACAGGAAAAAATTAAGGAGATTATTGAAAGATTATCTGAGGTCATTTAGGGGTGATGGTTGATGATTCAAATCTATCGGAATTATGCTGAATTTAAACAACGGGAAGTTGGAGAAGATACAGAAGCAAAAAGAAAAGCAGTTCTTGATATTATTTGTCAGGTTAGAGAAAAAGGGGATCAAGCCCTTTTTGCTTTCACTGAGGCCTTTGATAAGGTGAAGTTAACTCAATTACAAGTACCATTGGAACAAATTGAGCAAGCAGACCAAAATCAAAATCCTCTATTTGTCAGTTCATTACAAGAAGCAGCTGAAAAAATTCGTGCTTTTCATCAAAAACAAAAGAAAGATTCTTGGTTTATGACAGAAGAAGATGGGACAATCTTAGGACAACGTTTAACGGCAATGGATCGCGTGGGTATTTATGTACCAGGTGGAACTGCTGCCTATCCTTCCTCTGTGTTAATGAATGCCATTCCTGCTCAAGTGGCTGGGGTAGGAGAAATTATCATGGTTTCTCCGCCAAATCAAGAGGGAACCATTCATCCTCATGTATTATTAGCAGCAAAAATTTTAGGGATAAAAGAAGTGTATGCGATAGGTGGGGCACAGGCAGTTGCCGCTTTGGCATATGGTACAGAATCGATCAAACCTGTCGATAAAATTGTTGGTCCAGGAAATATCTATGTGGCCTTAGCAAAACGAGAAGTTTTTGGCCAAGTAGGGATAGATATGATCGCAGGACCTAGTGAAATTGCGATTGTTGCAGATGAAGCTGCAAACCCTATCTATATCGCAGCGGATTTGCTATCCCAAGCAGAGCATGATCCGATGGCCTCTTCGATTCTTTTCACTCCTTCATTTTCATTAGCAGAAGAAGTGCAAAAAGAAGTGGAACGTCAATTACAAACCTTACCTAGAGAAAAAATTGCAAGGGAAGCGATTGATCAATATGGTGGAATTATTGTCGTCAACCACTTAGACGAGGCTTTTGAACAAGTGAATCTGTTGGCACCTGAACACTTAGAATTGATGGTTGAGCAGCCTTTTGACTGGCTGGCCAAAGTGAAGCATGCAGGGGCAATCTTCTTGGGAAGGTATAGTTCAGAGCCAGTGGGTGATTACTTTGCTGGTCCTAATCATGTCCTCCCGACCAGTGGAACGGCCCGCTTTTCCTCGCCACTGAATGTCGATGATTTTATGAAGAAATCAAGCATTATCTTTTATAGTAAACAAGCTTTTTTTAGTCATGGGAAGAAAATCATCGCTCTAGCCGAACAAGAAGGTTTACATGCACATGGTCGTGCCATTCAAGTACGATTGGAAGGTGAAAATAATGAATAATAACAAACGTACAGCAACGATTTACCGGAAAACTAATGAAACGGAGATTGAGGTTACGATCCATTTAGACGGAGAGGGAAAAACAACATTAGACACGGGTGTACCCTTTCTTGAGCATATGCTAGATTTATTCAGTAAGCATGGACAGTTCGATTTAACAGTAAAAGCAAAGGGAGATATACAGATTGATGACCACCATACTGTTGAAGATATTGCGATCTGCTTAGGTCAAGCCTTTCGAGAGGCCCTAGGTTCAAAAGAAGGAATCCAGCGTTATGGCATGAGTTTTGTCCCAATGGATGAAGCCTTAGGTCAAGTAATCGTAGATATCAGTAATAGATCTCATTTAGAATATCGAATCGACTTGCCTGATCGCCGAATCGGAACATTTGCGACTGAGCTTTTCCATGAATTTTTATGGAAATTTGCATTGGAAGCAAGAATTACTTTACATGCAATTGTACACTATGGCAGAAATAGCCACCATATGATTGAATCGATTTTTAAAGCATTAGGTAGAAGTTTGGATCAAGCGACCCAAATCAATCCTAAACAAAAGGGAATTCCTTCAAGTAAAGGAGTACTGTGATGATTACAATTATTGATTACGGAATGGGAAATCTGCATAGCGTACAAAAAGCGTTGGAACGGTTAGGATATGCTGCCTTTGCTACAGATCAAAAAGAGAAAATTTTGAATAGCAGTGGGGTGATCTTACCCGGTGTTGGGGCGTTTGGCGATGCAATGGAAAACCTAAGGAGAAAAGAATTGGTTCCTGTTATTCATCAAGTGGTTGAACAAGGAACACCATTCTTAGGGATTTGTCTAGGGATGCAATTGCTTTTTAGTACAAGTAATGAGCATGGGTTTCATCAGGGATTAGGTGTATTTTCTGGCCATGTCAAACGTTTTGAAGGAAATTTTAAAATTCCTCATATGGGATGGAATCAATTGATTAAAGAAAAAGATCACCCATTATTTACGGATATTGAATTAGGTCATGTCTATTTTGTTCATTCCTATTTTGTAGAGTTAGAAGATTCTTCGTTATTGTTGGCTTCAACGGATTATTATGGGAAGGTTCCAGCTGTTGTTGGTAGAGAAAAAGTAATTGGGATGCAATTTCACCCGGAGAAAAGTGGAAAAGTCGGAATGACTCTTTTAAACCAGTTTGCGAAATGGAGTGTGGAAGCATGAGTTGGACGATTTATCCTGCGATTGATCTTCGTGGTGGACAATGTGTCCGATTATTTCAAGGGGATTATGGGCAAGAAACGACCTATGGCGATCCTATCGAGATGGCAAGAAGATGGGAAAAAGAAGGAACAGCATGGCTTCATTTAGTTGATTTGGACGGGGCAAAAGTAGGAGCACCAGTTCAGATGGAGCTGATTGGTGAAATAGCAAAAAATGTAAAGATACCGATTCAAGTAGGTGGAGGGATTCGTACTTTAGATACGATTGAGGATTATCTAAATCTAGGGATCAACCGAGTAATTCTTGGCACAGCAGCTTTAGAAAATGAAGAATTATTAAAGCAGGCACTTTCCCTAAATCCTGAAGCGATTGTGGTGGGAATCGATGCAAGAGATGGCTTTGTGGCTACACGGGGATGGCTTGATACAAGCCAAGTTCTAGCGGTTGAATTAGGACAAAGGTTGGCTGAACTTGGAGTTCAAACCTTTATTTTTACCGATATTGCTAAGGATGGAACACTATCCGGCCCCAATGTGGAAGCAACACAGAATTTTGCTTTAAAAACCAAAGCAAAGGTGATAGCATCTGGAGGAGTGAGTTCTCCAGAAGATCTTTTTAAATTAAAAACTTTAGAGTCTGATGGTGTCGTTGGTGCCATCGTAGGAAAGGCATTGTATACAGGGAAAATCTCTCTTAAAGAAATGATGGGTAAGTAGGAGGGGTCAGGTGTGTTAACAAAACGAATTATTCCTTGCCTTGATGTGAAGGATGGGCGAGTGGTTAAAGGGATTCAGTTTATACAGTTAAGAGATGCTGGTGATCCTGTAGAATTAGCTAAGGTTTATGATGAAGCCGGAGCAGACGAACTCGTTTTTTTAGATATCTCCGCAACCTATGAGGGAAGAAAAACAATGATAGAAGTCGTGGAAAAAACAGCTGCCTCTATTTCAATTCCCTTCACCGTTGGAGGAGGAATCAGTTCTGTTGAAGATATGAGAAATATCCTGCGGGCAGGTGCAGACAAAATTTCGATCAATACGAAAGCAGTAGAACAACCTACATTGATTACTGAAGGGGCAAAAGTGTTTGGAAACCAATGTATCGTCGTAGCGATTGATGCTAGATATAATGATGAATGGGAAGATTACGAGGTCGTTACCCATGGCGGGAGAAAAGCGACTGGATTAAAAGTGATAGAATGGGCAAAAGAAGTAGAAAAAAAAGGCGCAGGGGAAATCCTGTTAACCAGTATGGATCAAGATGGGAAAAAACAAGGGTTTGATCTAAAACTGACCAGATTGGTATCTGAAGCAGTAGGCATTCCAGTCATCGCTTCTGGTGGCGGAGGAAATGCTGAACATTTTTATGAGGCCTTTCAAGTAGGAAAAGCTGATGCAGCATTAGCAGCCTCTATTTTTCATTATGGAGAAGTGAAAATTCCTGAATTAAAAGAAACGCTTCGAAAAAAAGGAGTCATTGTTCGATGAACCAGAATGATATCAATACAATAAAGTGGAATGAAAAAGGGCTAATTCCTGCAGTGGTTCAAGATAACGACAGTAAACAGGTTTTGATGGTCGCCTATATGAATCAAGAATCTTTGACAAAAACGCTTGAAACGAAAGAAACTTGGTTTTGGAGTCGTTCTAGACAGGAGTTGTGGCATAAGGGAGCAACTTCGGGACACATCCAAAAAGTAAAGGATATCAAATTAGATTGTGATCAAGATACATTACTCATTTTCGTTGAACAGGTAGGTGTTGCTTGCCATACAGGTTCTTATAGCTGTTTTGGTGAGAAAGAAGAGGGAGAATCTAGCAACATTTTAGAGGATTTAGCTGAGCTGATTGCAAGGCGTGATCAAGAACGACCAGAAGGCTCCTATACTACCTATCTTTTTGATCAGGGAATCGATAAAATTTTGAAAAAAGTCGGCGAAGAGACGAGTGAGGTAATCATTGCCACCAAGAATGAGAATCGCCAAGAGCTCATTGCTGAAGCAAGTGATTTACTCTATCATCTACTTGTTCTATTTCAGGCAAAGGGTATTCAATTAGATGAGATAATGAAAGAGTTAAAACAAAGGCATCAAGGGCAAAACCAGGATCAAAAATATGAGCGTAAACCAAAATTATAGGGAAATTGCATTTTGCAACACACTTCGTCATCCGTGCCGAGCAAAACGCAATTTTTGGTATGAGTTTAATCTTATGTAAATAGGATGTGATACAGATGTTTGTCGACTATCATACACACCACGAACGCTGTGGGCATGCAACAGGGGTGTTAAGAGATTACGTAGAGCAAGCGATTAAAGTTGGACTCCAGCAAATTGGATTATCTGACCATATGCCAATTATTCATCTGCCAAAGGAAAAAATATATCCCGGAAGTGCGATGGAACTTGATGAACTTGAAGAATATGTAAAAGAAGTGCTTAATTTAAAGGCAGAATATCAAAACCAGATTGAGATCAAACTTGGCTTAGAAGGAGATTATATAGAAGGATATGAAGAGCAGATCGAAAAGCTTCTTTCTCCATATCCTTTTGATTATATTATTGGTTCTGTTCATTTCTTAGGTGAATGGGATCATTCGGATAGTAGGCAGATGGAGGGTTGGAGAAAAAAGCCAATCTCAGAGATTTTCGCCGAATATTACCAAGCGGTTCAAAGGGCTGCAAAATCTGGGTTATATGATATCGTTGGCCATTTTGATGTAATCAAAAAACATGGACATGCTCCCGAAAAGGATATTAGTCCAATCATTGATGAAACCTTACAAGTGATCAAAGCAAGTGGTATGGCAATGGAAGTGAACACTTCCGGGTTATTTAAAGTTGTAAAGGAAGTATTTCCTGCTCCTAGTATTATTCAAAAAGCAGTTGATTTAGAGATTCCGTTTACTTTAGGATCTGATGCACATCAGCCAGAGCATGTTCATGTAGGGGTAGAAGAGGGACGAAAGTTACTCAAAGAGTTTGGCGTTCAACAAATTGCAACTTTTACTGAAAGACAAAGAATCATGGTATCCTTGTAAGAGAATTGTGTTTTACAACGCGCTCCGTCATCCATGCCCTTCTATGAATTAAAATCAAAAGGAGAGAAGGGCATTCCTGAAGGTCGCAGCTTATGCAAAACACAATTCTGTCTGAAACGTGGAGGTTTAAAATCGAATGTGATATACTTATCTCAATGAATCTGCGGTTTAGCTGGAGGATACAGATGAAAAAAAACTATCGTACATCCGCTCACCCAAAAGGGGATAAAATTATTCCAATGTCTTTTAATGCCAATTTTTTCTTTGAACGGGCGATGAGACAAATTGATCGTAACAATTATACGAAGGCATTAAAGTATTTTTGGAGAACAGTAGATTTTGAACCGAATAATCCGATTCACTTTTTAAATATTGCTGGCTTATTATCGGAAATGGGGCGTTTTCCCGAGTCAAATAATATTTTACTTCATATTGTTGAAAAACTAGATCCAACCCTTACAGAATGCTATTTTTACCTTGCTAATAATTATGCGCATATGGAAGATATGGAATCTGCATATCGATATATTCAAAACTATATAGAGGCAGAGCCAGATGGTGTGTATATTGAGGAAGCGCTAGAAATGGTTGAGTATTTATCTATGGAGATTGAGCAAATAGAATTTGAGGAAGACGAGGAGCAAAAGGAATTATTACTCCACCATCATCGGATCAAAAGTTTGCTAGAAGAAGGAAAATTTTATGAAGCGATTAAGCAATTTAAACAATTTCTTGAAGAATATCCTGATTTTTTAGCTGCTAGAAACAATTTAGCATTGGCTTATTTTTATATTGGAAATACACATAAAGCGATTGAACAAACAAAGATCGTCTTGGAACATGATCATGCGAATATTCATGCCCTTTGTAATTTGGCGATTTTTTATCAACAGACAGATGAATTAGAGCAATTGAAGCAAGTGCTTGAGTTATTAAAGAAGGTTTATCCTATTCACCCAGAACAGCTTTACAAACTTGCAACGACCTTTGCTATTTTAGGAGAACATGAAAAGGTTTTTGAGCATTTTAGCCGATCGATAAATGTTTTTAAACAGCATGACCCTGTTTTACTTCATTATGCTGCAATGGCAGCCTTCAATACGAAGCGATATACCTATGCTCAAAAATGGTGGGAGCAGATTTTAAAAATAGATTCTAAGTCTATGGTTGCAAGGTTTTATTTAGACCTACTTTCTCAGGTTGAAAAACATAAAGTGGAACTGACATTTCCCGTATTCACTTACCACTATGAATTACCATTTGAAGAGTTAATCAATCTGCTTAAACAAGAACCTAAACTTTTAAAACAAGATCCCTTTATTTTATCATCTCTCACATGGGCGATTGAAAATGGCGATGATGAGATAAAGGAAGTCATTTTGCTTGGGCTTGGGCTTTTAGATTGTCATAAAGCTGAAGAAATCTTAAGAGATTTCCTTTTAGATGAACAACAATCTACTTCATTAAAAAAGAAGGCGGTTACTGCTTTAGAGGAAATGAGAGCAAAACCCCCTTATCTAGTCAAAATCAATGGGAAGGTAGTTCAATTTGAACGGCAAACCCCGGATTTTCGGAAGTGGAAACAAAGCTGGCTAGAAGTATTGGAGTGGACTGAAAAATTTATGAAATTAAACTATAGCATTATGGAGGTATATGATGCCAAGATGTTATGGTATGAGTTCATTAGCAAAACCCAGCCTGATACTCCTCAAATTAGAAAGGTGAAAGGATGGGTGGCTGCATTAGAATATCTAGTGGCCATAATTCATCAAAAACCAATCTCTTTTGAAGCCCTTACTATGAAGTATCAAGTATCTAAACAAACCATATCAAAACACGTTCAAGAATTAAGGGCAATCCTTCAGGTGAGTATTAAAACAAAAGCCCTTAACCAATTGAAAAACGGTTAATACGGGCTAAAAGCCCGTTTTTAACTTCCCTCCGAAAGAAGTCTCCCACTTCTAAACGTGAAGGTGTGCCAGCACCAGTGAAAGTAGGAGATGAATTTCGGTTAGGCGTAGCCTAAAGTTGTCTTTTTTTGCTATGATATAATC
>NZ_JBLWFI010000001.1:1845827-1892377 GCF_048898065.1 Tepidibacillus infernus | reverse complement strand
GCTGGGGCATGTTCACCACCTTTCTCCAATACAAGTTAGAGGAGCAGGGGAAAAAGCTTATCAAAATAGATAAGTGGTTTCCATCATCCAAAACTTGTTCATGTTGCGGTCAAGTAAAGGAGTCTCTATCTCTTTCTGAGCGCATATTCCATTGTGATTGTGGTTTTGTGGCAGATAGAGATTGGAACGCTTCTATCAATATCAAGCGTGAAGGATTGCGACTGTTAGTATAATCATAAATAGAGCATGGAACAGGCTCGATAGCTAAGTAAATTTCGTACCGTTAGGTGCGATTACCTTAGAAGCCCCCACCTCTAAGCGAAGCGTAGGTAGCGGGTAGTTCACTTATCATGAATCCTTACATGAGTAAATCTACACACTTTTCTGGGTTATCTTGCATTTTTCTGGGAAACCTAGTTTATAGGGAATATAAAGCAAAGCTATTAGATTTGGATAATAACTACCCTTATACCCCCATGGGTACTCGACAAATAAATAAAAAATCGTTAATATATAAGATGTTCTTCTAATTTAAAATTTTATATTTATATAAATGAGGGAGGTTTAACAAATGAGTGAAGAAAAAGTATATGATGTTGTCATTATTGGTGCTGGGCCTGCAGGTATGACGGCAGCTGTTTATACATCAAGAGCAAATCTTTCCACGGTTATGATTGAACGTGGAATCCCTGGTGGACAAATGGCCAATACAGAAGAAATTGAGAATTACCCTGGGTATGAAAGTATTCTTGGGCCAGATTTATCTAACAAAATGTTAGATCATGCAAAGAAATTCGGTGCTGAGTATGCTTATGGTGATGTGAAAGAAATTGTGGATGGACATCCATACAAAACAGTTAAATTGAGCAATAAAGAAATAAAGACTAAAACAGTGATTATCGCAACTGGTGCTCAACCACGTAAGCTAGGAGTTCCAGGTGAAACCGAATTAGCAGGTCGTGGGGTATCTTATTGTGCAGTCTGTGATGGTGCATTCTTTAAGGGACGTGAATTAGTGGTTGTTGGTGGCGGAGATTCAGCTGTTGAGGAAGCTGTTTATCTTACAAAATTCGCTTCAAAAGTAACGATTGTTCATCGTCGTGATGAATTTAGGGCACAAAAAATTCTCCAAGATCGTGCTTTTAGAAATGAAAAAATCGAATATATTTGGAATTCAACCGTTGAAGAGATTAAAGGGGAAAATCGTGTAGAAGGCGTGCGCATCAAAAATAAAGAGACAGGAGAGGAAATAGACTTTCCTTGCCAAGGAGTCTTTATTTATGTAGGAATGGTGCCACTTACAGAACCATTTAAAAACTTAGGAATTACTAATGAGGCAGGCTATATTTTAACCAATAATGTGATGGAAACAAAAATTCCAGGTATTTTTGCTGCAGGTGATGTAAGAGAAAAAACGCTTCGCCAAGTGGTTACGGCTACAGGGGATGGAAGCATTGCTGCAATGCAAGCACAACACTATATTGATAAAATAAATGATGAGTTAGAAAAGTAAAGATGTAACAAACTTTTAATCCGTTTGTAACATAAGTGAAATATTATGGGATTATACTAAGAATATGAATTGACCCCCTTTTCTATAGATATATATTTTTTAGGCATGGTAAACTTACCATGCCCTTTTTGTGTTACGTTAAAAAAACTGTTAATATAATAGAGGGAATTGTATTTTACAACGCTGCTCCGTCATCCATGCCTTTTTCTGATTAAAAGAAAAGGAGAAAAAGGCATTACTGAAGGTCGCTTGCTTATGTAAAATACAATTCTGAGGTGTCAAGAAAAAGGGAATTATGTTTTGCAACGCGCTTATGTAATAGAATTCCCGAAGGGGTTGAAGATTTTGAAACGAGTAACCAATTGTATTTTAAAAAAAGGAAACCAAATTTTAATGCTACAAAAGCCTAAAAGAGGTTGGTGGGTAGTACCTGGTGGAAAGATGGAGCCAAATGAAAGTATTCAGGAAGCGATCAATAGAGAGTTTTACGAAGAGACACATTTACATTTAGAAAACCCTCAATTAAGAGGGGTATTTACCATTGTTATAAAAGATAAAGAAGAGATTGTCGAAGAGTGGATGATGTTTACTTACTATGCAGACCGCTTTTCAGGTGAACTCAATCCTTTTTGTAAGGAAGGAAATCTAGAGTGGAAGCCAATTGAAGAAGTTCTCCAATTACCAAAGGCTCATGGAGATAATATTTACTTAAAGCATATTTTACACTCTAGTGAAACCATAACTGGAAAATTTGTATATACACCTGATTATCAATTAATTTCTTATTCGATTGATCACTTCTTAGAACCAATTAAAACTTGAGTCATGCATTGACTAAAATCGACGTTCAATTGTATGATGGTCAAAAATAGATAAAGAAATGGTGATGAAAGATGTCAAAGCAAACGATCTTAATCGGAATTGACCTTGGAGGAACAAGCATAAAAATGGGACTTGTTTCCACAGAAGGAGAGCTACTATCCCATCAGGAAATCTCAACAAGAACAAAAGAAGGCGTAAATGCCATCATCGAAGATATGGTTCAATATGCAAAAACCTTAGTTCAAGATCAGGGCTTTGCCCTTGACCAAGTCCAAGGAATAGGAATTGGAATTCCCGGGTTACTAGATATGGAACAAGGAATTGTTCGTTTAGCTCCCAACTTAGGGTGGAAAGATGTGGCCATAAAAAAACAGCTTGAAGAAAAACTGAATATTCCTGTTAAAATTGAAAACGATGCGAATATCGCTGCGCTTGGGGAAGCATGGGTAGGTGCAGGAAAAGGCTATAAACATATCGTAATGGCAACGATCGGTACAGGAATTGGTGGTGGAATCATCATAGACGGAAAGATTCTTCATGGAAAGAAAGGGATGGCTGCTGAGTTGGGACATATTCCTATTTCAGATGAAGGAATTCAGTGTGGATGTGGTAATTATGGCTGTTTAGAAACAGTTTCTTCTGCAACAGGAATGATTCGTAAAGCAAAAGAGGTCGTTACACAAGGAAGGCCATCACTCTTAACAGAACAATATGTAGATAAAATGGATGAAATCACGGCGAAAAGTGTGATTGATGCAGCGAAACTTGGTGACCACGAAGCTATGCAAATTGTGAATCGTGCGGGATCATTATTAGGTAAAGCACTAGCAACGGTTGCTAACTTATTAGACCCAGAAATCATGATTATTGGTGGTGGTGTATCTAGGGCAGGAGATATTTTGTTTAATCCGATTAAACAGGCTTTTCATGAACATGGATTGAAAAATATCATAGATTCTATGGAGATTGTTCCTGCACAGCTTGGAAATGATGCAGGGATGATCGGAGCGGCATCGCTTTTTCGCTTCTTATAGGGAAATTTCGTTTTACAGCGCGCTCCGGTCATCCGAGTCTTTTTCTGATTAAAGAATAAGAAGAAAAAGGGCGAAGCTATACAATAATGTATGGCTTCTTTGTTTGATGTGATTCCTTTTCCTTAAAGTGGGGGCTTTAAGGGACAATTTTAATATACATGATAATTATTATAAAAGTGTGATAAAGAATTAAAAGTTGGAATAAATTTTTATAATAATAAACCTTCCCAAATAGACAAACTTGATTTATAATAAAGCTATGAAAACGTTTGCCTTACAGTTTCGTTTAAACCGAGTTTAAATTTTTTTATAGGTTTGTGCAATCGTTTTCCTAGATTACTTATATTTTTTCAGTTCCAATGAAAGCGTTTTTAATAACAAAAGCCTTTAGGCTTTTGTTAAAGAGAATAATGCTTTTTAATATCCTAGGTTCTTAAAAAGCATTATTCAAAAAAACTAAAAAGGATAGGTGGGGTCAAGATGAAAAAGTTTTTAAGTTTAATGCTTGTGTTCGCTCTTGTCCTTTCACTCGCTGCATGTGGCAGCGGTACGAAGGAAGAGCCAACAACAAAACCAGCAGATGATCAGCAAAATCAAGCAGCAACGGAAGAGATTAAACCTGAAGAAGGAGCAAAATTAGTTCTTTGGGAATCTGGTGGAGCAGTTGGCGAATGGGCAAAATTTGTAGCGCAAGAATTTGAAAAGAAATATGGAGTTCCAGTCAAATTTGAAGAAGTTGGCCACACAGATGCACCTAAAAAATTACAAACAGATGGACCTGCTGGATTAGGTGCTGACGTATTTGCTGCACCACATGACCATTTAGGGGAATTAGTATCTGCTGGCTTAGTGATGGAAAACTTCTGGCCAGAAGAGTACAAAAAAGACTATATGGATGCTGCGATTACAGGTACAACTTTTGAGGGTACGCTTTATGGTTATCCATCAGCTATCGAAACCTATGGTTTATTTTATAATAAAGATTTAGTTAAGACACTACCTGAAACTTGGGATGAGTTAATTGCCCAATCAAAAGAATTTACTGACAAAAATGCTAAGAAATATGGCTTTATGATGGAAGTAAGTAACTTCTACTTTGTCTACTCCTTAATGGGTGGTTATGGTGGTTATGTATTTGGCAATAATAACACTGATCCATCCGATATTGGCTTAAACAATGAAGGGTCTGTAAAAGCTGGAGAATTGTTACAACGTATTCATAATGAAATTTTACCTTTAAAAAATGAAGATATTACCTATGATATTAAACAATCCTTATTTAATGAAGGAAAATTGATGTTTAACTTAGACGGTCCTTGGGCTGTTGATGCGCACCGCCAAGCAGGTGTAAACTTTGGGGTTATGCCTTTACCAAAATTAGATAATGGTGAGCACCCAACAAGCTTTTCAGGAATTCGTGCTCTTTATGTAAATGCTTATACAAAATATCCAAATGCTGCTTCACTATTAGCTCAATTTGCTACAAGTGAAGAAAATCTCTTAAAATTCTTTGAAATGACAGGTATGTTACCTCCACGTACAGCATTATTAGATAATGAACAAATTAAAAATGATGAAATTGCATCTGCATTCTTAGAACAAGCTCAATATGCTGTTCCAATGCCTAATATTCCACAAATGCCTTCTGTTTGGGAGCCAATGGGATCTGCCTTAAGCATTATTTGGAATGAAGGAGCAAATGTTAAAGAGACCTTAGATAAAGGTGTTCAACAAATCAAAGATGCGATAGCAACCCAAGACGCAAACAAATAAGCTTTAATGTAAAATAAAGAGTCAATGCTTTTTTGGAAGGCATTGACTCTTCCACTAAACAACCTATTTCATTGGAAAGGTGGCGATGCAACGATGAGTTTGCAAACCAACCAGGCTACCTATAAGACGAAGCATGCGAAACGAGGGGCTTGGCTATCCGTAATATTTATGGGCTTAGGCCAAATTTATAATAGACAATATGTTAAAGGAATATTATATGCTTTATTAGAGCTTTATGTATTGGTTTTTTGGACAAAACCCTTCATGCATGGTATGTGGGGGCTTTTTACCTTAGGGGAAACGATTCAACAAAGATCACGTGGACGTGTTGTTGTGCAAGGAGATCATTCAATCTTCTTAATGATTGAAGGGATTATTTTTCTTATACTAGCTTTCATTTTTCTTTTTATTTATTACAAGAATATTCGTGATGCTTACAATAATGGTAAATTAAGAGATTTAGGTGAAACCGTTCATAATTTTAAGATGACTTTGGCATTTGCAAAAGAAAAAGGATATCCTTATCTTTTATTAACTCCTGCTGTAATATTCACTTTGTTTTTAACCGTTTTACCTCTTTTGTTTGGTATTCTAATTGCTTTTACTAACTATTCTGGACCACATCATTTGCCACCTAAATCATTGGTGGATTGGGTAGGATTTAAGTCTTTTATTGATCTGTTTAAATTAAAATCTTGGAGCAATACCTTTTATGGCGTTGCGATTTGGAACGTAATTTGGTCTATTATTGCTACGATTTCAACCTTTTTTGTAGGATTAATATATGCAGTGATGATCAATTATAAAAAAGTAAAAATGAAAAGATTTTGGAGAACCATTTATATCTTGCCATGGGCGATCCCTCAATTTATTGCAATATTGATTTTCCGCAATATTTTTAATGGTGAATTTGGTCCAATAAATAAAATGCTTGTTGAAATCGGCTTACCCATGATTCCATGGTTATCTGATCCTTTTTGGGCTAAAGTTTCCTTAGTTGTAGTAAATATTTGGTTTGGATTCCCGTATTGGATGGCTTTAATGTCAGGGGTATTAACTGGAATTGACAAAGAAATGTATGAAGCCGCTGATGTAGACGGAGCAACTGGTCCACAAAAATTCTGGAAACTTACTTTTCCATTGGTCATGTTAGCAACTACACCTTTACTGATTATGTCTTTTGCCCATAATTTCAATAACTTTAACTTAATTTATTTACTAACGGGTGGTGGTCCAGCTAGATCAGATTATAGTTTTGCTGGTTCGACGGATATCTTAATTAGCTGGATTTATAAATTAACCCTTGATCAAAACCAATTTAACATGGCTTCTGTTGTTTCAATCATCATATTCCTTGTAGTTGCTTCATTATCGATTTGGAACTTCAGTAGAACAAAAGCATTTAAAGAAGAGGATATGATACAATGATAAAAAATGAGAGATTAAGAGAACGCCTAGTTGTCACGTTGATTTATACCATTTTGATCGTTACATCAATTTTTGTTCTTTATCCTATAGTTTGGATAATAATCGGATCGTTAAATCCAGGAGATACTTTATTTAGCACTAAATTTATTCCGGATAACTTGTCATTAACCCATTACAAACATATGTTAACTGAAACAGATTATACAAAATGGTATTTGAATACCTTAAAAATAGCAACTGCAAATATGATTTTATCTACGTTCCTTGTTGTAACAGCGGCATATGCCTTTTCTCGCTTTCGTTTTCCAGGACGTCGTCAAGGATTAATGGCTATGCTTGTGCTACAGATGTTTCCCGGATTTATGGGAATGATTGCGATTTATATTTTGTTATTACAGATGGGGTTACTAGATAATCACTGGGGATTAATCCTTGTTTATGCAGGGGGTTCTATCCCGTTTGGTGCTTGGTTGGTGAAAGGCTATTTTGATGGCTTACCTAGAAGCCTTGAAGAGGCAGCTAAGATTGATGGTGCGACACATACCCAGATTTTCTTCAAGGTGATGATGCCGTTATCTTTCCCAATTCTAACTTTTATCGCCTTAACCAATTTCATTGGGCCTTGGATGGATTTTATTTTCGCTCGATTGGTTCTACGTTCCAATGAGAATAAAACATTGGCCATTGGTCTATATGAAATGGTAACGGGCCGAGGAAACACAGAGTTTACGAATTTTGCCGCAGGGGCTGTTCTAGTTGCTATACCAATCACGCTTTTATTCTTGTTCCTTCAAAAATATTTGATTGAAGGTGTTACAGCTGGGGCAAATAAAGGTTAATCATCATATTGCTTTAACTTAAAATCGTGTTCGAACAAATCGTTTGGGCACGATTTTATTCTACATTGTGTACAAAATGTATTTTACAACACAAGGAAAAAAAGGCAAAATACAATTCCATAACTGCTTTTAAGGGGGTAATGAATTTGTCTAAACGTTATAAAGTTTTTTTAGCAATTTCAATTTTTATATCGGTAATAGTGATCGGCTTTTCATCTTTAATGTTATGGGTTGGGATGAAAGAGGCAAGCCCAGAAAATGTAATAAAACCAACTGATCAATTGGGTAGCGCTTGGCCTAATTCTGTTTTTTACGAGATCTTTGTAAGATCGTTCTATGATTCTGATGGGGATGGAATTGGTGATATTAGAGGAATGACAGAGAAGCTAGATTATTTAAAGGAGCTTGGGGTAGAGGGGATTTGGTTAATGCCGATCAATCCTTCACCTAGTTACCATGGATATGATATCACTGATTATTATGGTATTAATCCGGATTATGGAACAATGGAAGATTTTAAACAATTTATTAAAGAAGCGCATGACCGTAATATTAAGGTCATTATGGATTTGGTTGTGAATCATACAAGTAAAGAACACCCATGGTTTAAGGATGCTCTTTCTTCTAAAGATAGTAAATATCGGAATTGGTATCTTTGGGCTGATGACAAGACAAACCTTTCTGAACGTGGGGAATGGGGTCAAGAAGTTTGGCATGGAGCTGGAGACAACAAATATTATGGAGTCTTTTGGGAAGGAATGCCTGATTTGAATTTTAACAATCCAGAAGTGCGAAAAGAAATTGAGAAGGTAGGCAAATATTGGCTCACTGAAATAGGTGTTGACGGTTTTCGACTAGATGCTGCAAAACATATCTATCCTGATCAGGAAAAAGAGAAAAATTATGCGTGGTGGCAAGAATTTCGCAAGGAAATGCAACATGCTAAGCAGGATGTATTCCTTGTGGGAGAAGTATGGGCACCAGCAACAGTTGTTGCACCTTATTTAAAAGATGGCCTACATTCTGCCTTTGATTTTGATTTATCTAGTAAAATCATTTCTTCTGTTCAAATGGAGGATGATGCAGGGGTTGTTACTTATCTAGAACGCGTAAGAAAGTATTACCAAAGTCAATCTAAAGACTATATTGATTCTACTTTCCTTACGAACCATGATATGGATAGAGTGATGAGTCAATTAAATGGAAATGTTGAGCACGCAAAAATGGCAGCCTCTATTCTATTTACCTTACCGGGAACACCTTTCATCTACTATGGTGAAGAAATTGGCATGCAAGGAAAAAAACCGGATGAATATATTCGTGAACCATTGCAATGGTATAACGCTCAAGAGGGCAAAGGCCAAACTAATTGGGAGAGATCCTTTTATAATACAGGGGAAGATGCACCATCTGTTGAAGCCCAATTAAATGATCAGAATTCACTATTGAATCATTATAAAACGATGATCCATTTACGTAGGTCCTATGATGTACTGATCAAAGGGGAAGTAGAAGAAGTTAATGTCAGTGAAAAAGGAATCGTTGCATTCAAACGATCTCTCAATGAAGATTCGATGTTAATGATTCACAATATAAGCAAGGAACCAAAATTCTTAACACTTACGGGAAAAGAAGCTGAATACAAAAAAGCCTTATTCATGAGTGATTCTTCAACAAAGGTAAAGGATAAAGATCATCAAGTAGAGATTGAATTACCTGCATACAGTTCACTGATTTTGGTAAAATGATTCTCTTAGTTTTCAATTGACGAAAAAAACATTATAATATATAAATTAAGTCGAATTTTTTAAAATTAAGGGATGTGACTCTAAATGGGTGAATCTCGACCTCTTCATTTAATTATTATTACTGGTATGTCAGGTGCTGGGAAAACGGTAGCCATCCAAAGTTTGGAAGATTTGGGTTTTTACTGTGTGGATAATCTACCCCCTGTTTTAATACCTAAGTTTGTTGACTTAATGGTGCAATCAGGTGGAAAAATCAATCGTGCTGCACTGGTGATTGACCTAAGAGGTAGAGAATTTTTCGAAACCTTGTCTGATGCACTAGAAGCTTTAGAACAATCTGATAAACTGTATTATCAAATTTTGTTTTTAGATGCAGATGATAAAACATTGGTCAGAAGGTATAAGGAAACGAGACGCCGCCACCCGCTATTAAATGAATCATCACCAATTGAAGGGATAACGGCTGAACGTAAACTGTTAGACGAGTTAAAGGGGAAAGCAAGTCAAATTATTGATACAAGTCTTTTAAAACCCAGCGAATTAAAAGAGAAAATGATCACAAGATTTTCTGACATTGACCAAAATCGGTTTAGTGTAAACATGATGTCGTTTGGTTTTAAATATGGTGTGCCAATTGATGCTGATCTGATCTTTGACGTTCGTTTTTTAGCAAATCCCCATTATATCGATTCCCTTCGTCCGCAAACAGGTTTAGATCAACCGGTTTATGATTATGTGATGAAGTGGCCTGAAACAAAAGAGTTTTTAAATAAACTGATGGATTTATTAACCTTCCTAGTTCCTAAATACCAACAAGAGGGAAAAAGTCAGGTTGTGATCGGAATTGGCTGTACTGGTGGTAAGCATCGTTCTGTTGCCATCACAGAATACATTGCGAAGTTTTTACAATCCGAATGGCATGTAAGTACAAATCATCGAGACATAGAGAAGGATCGTAAATAGAGGTGTGAAATGGGAGAATTACAACCTAAGGTAGTCGTGATTGGTGGAGGAACCGGCCTATCTGTGATGTTAAGAGGTTTAAAAAAACAAAACTTAGACTTAACAGCAGTCGTAACCGTCGCTGATGATGGAGGAAGTTCTGGAAAGTTAAGATCAGAATTAAATATGCTTCCTCCGGGAGATATTCGTAACGTTTTGATTGCGTTAGCAAATACTGAGCCTTTACTAGAAAAATTATTGCAGCATCGCTTTCAACAAGGTGAGGGGCTAGCTGGACATAGTTTAGGCAATTTATTGATTGCAGCGATGCAAGAAATAACTGGGGATTTTGTATTGGCTATTAAGGAACTAAGTCGTGTTTTAGCTGTAAAAGGACAGGTTTTACCTGCAACCCTGCAAAAGGTTCATTTATCTGCAGAATTAACAGATGGAACCATCATAAATGGGGAATCTAATATTCCCTTAGCCGCACAAAATCGAGGGATTAAGCGAGTTTTTATCAATCCTACTGATGTAAAACCGTTAGAAGATGCGATATTGGCTATTCAGCAAGCAGATGCTGTCGTCATCGGGCCTGGAAGCTTATATACGAGTGTTATTCCGAATCTTTTGGTTAATGGCATAAGGGAAGAAGTTCTTTCAACGAAAGCTAAAAAAATATATATTTGTAATGTGATGACCCAACCTGGTGAGACAGATCATTATTCTGCCGTTGATCATGTGAATGCGATTGAAGAACATGTTGGCCAAAAATTTATCGATTATGTTATCGTTAATGAAGGGGAAATCTCTGAAGAGATTAAGCAACAATATCGGGCAGAGAATGCAATTCCAGTGGCTTCTGATAAACAACTTCTTACACAAGCAGGTTATCGTGTCGTTGCAGAATCTTTTGTTAATTATCATACCTATTTAAGACATGATGCTGAGAAACTTAGCAAAAGTATTATACAAATCTTGCATCATCAAATATAACGAAGTAATTAAATTGGCAATTGAGGATTCAGGATTGAGGTGGTCACAATGTCCTTTGCCGCCGAAACAAAAAAAGAATTAACCTATGTAAATGGTGAAGATGATTCTTGCATGATTGCTGAACTATCCGCTCTTGTTAGAATGAACGGTAGTGTTCAATTAACGAATCAAAAGGTTGTATTGGATATTTTGACCGAAAATGCTGCAATTGCAAGAAAAATTTATTCGATGATTAAGCAAATCTTTCACCTTCATGCTGAATTATTGGTTCGAAAAAAAATGAGATTGAAAAAGAACAACATTTATGTGGTTAGAGTTCCTCAGCAAGTAGAAATGGTGCTAAAAAAGTTAGCGATTGTAGAAGAGGGATTTTCCTTTTATCCCGGTATTAAGCGTGAGATTATCCAAAATGAATGTTGTAAGCGATCTTATTTGCGAGGTGCTTTTCTTGCAGGTGGATCTCTGAATCATCCTGAAAGTGCCTCTTATCATCTAGAGATTTCCTCTAGCTATCAAGAGCATATTGAAGATTTGTGCCAACTAGCGAATGAATTCGACTTAAATGCAAAGTGGATTGAAAGAAAAAAGGGTTATTTTATGTACATTAAAGAAGGGGAGAAAATAACGGAGTTTTTAAATATTATTGGCGCACATCAAGCTTTGTTCAAATTCGAGGATATACGTATTGTAAAAGATATGAGAAATTCCGTAAATCGTCTTGTAAATTGCGAAACAGCCAATTTAAACAAAACAGTTGGTGCAGCAATGAGACAAATAGAGAATATTCGATTGATTGATAAAATAATGGGACTTGAAAACCTTCCCACAAAATTAAAGGAGGTAGCCGAAGTTCGATTACAATATCCAGAATTAAACCTCGCTGAACTGGGATATCTTATTCCTAGTGGAAAAGTAAGTAAGTCAGGAATCAATCATCGTTTAAGAAAAATAGAAGAAATTGCAAATAAACTTAAAGCAGATTTGTAATATTTTTGTAATTCCATGTATAATATAGAAAATGGATCTAATTGGAGGGATTTTTGTGATATCTAAAAAAGTAACAGTTCAATTAAAGACGGGTTTACATGCAAGACCTGCAGCATTATTTGTTCAGGAAGCAAACAAGTTTTCCTCAGATATTTTCGTAGAAAAAGAAGATAAGAAAGTAAATGCAAAAAGTATTATGGGAATTATGAGCTTGGCCATTAACAGTGGTTCAGAAATCACGATTATTGCCGATGGTTCCGATGAAGAGCAAGCTGTAGAAAACTTAGCGACTTTATTAAGTAAAGAAAGCTAAGGTATTAAAAATGTAATGAGCTGTGATGAAATCGTCATAGCTCATTTTTCATATCCATGGGATCCACGAAAGTTTTCGGATTGTGCTTCCAAGGAGGTCATGAAATTGACATAGAATCATAGAAGTCTTACTATACTAATAACCTCAAACTATAAAAAAGGAGACTTGTAAACGTGAATGTTGTAAAAAATATCTCGGAATTGATTGGGAACACTCCAATAGTTAAATTGCAGCATGTTGGAGATGACGATGCCAATATTTTTGTTAAATTAGAATCTTTTAACCCTGGTGGAAGCGTAAAAGATCGGATTGCTCTACAAATGATCGAAGATGCCGAAGCAGAAGGAAAAATCAAACCGGGAGATACGATTATTGAAGCTACCAGTGGGAATACGGGAATTGGTGCAGCAATGGTTGCTGCTGCAAAAGGATATCGTGCTATATTTGTGATGCCAGATACGATGAGTATAGAAAGAAGAAATTTGTTACGCGCGTATGGTGCGAAGTTGGTGCTTACCCCTGGGGCAGAAGGAATGAAAGGGGCCATAACAAAGGCAAACGAATTGGTTAAAAAACATGGATATTTTCTACTTAGGCAATTTGAAAATCCTTCCAATCCAAAAGCTCATCGATTAAATACTGCCCAAGAAATTTATTCGCAAATGGATGGCAAAATTGATGGGTTTGTTGCAGGGATTGGAACAGGTGGAACCATTACAGGAGTTGGGGAAGTCTTAAAGGAAAAGAATCCAACTATACATATTGTAGCAGTTGAACCAACAGATTCTCCAGTTTTATCTGGAGGAAATCCAGGTCCACATAAGCTTCAAGGGATAGGTGCTGGTTTTATACCTGATACTTTAAATACTGCAATCTATGATGAGATCATTCAAGTGACAACAGAACAAGCCTTTAATACAGCAAGAGAAATAGCACAAACTGAAGGGATCTTGATAGGAATCTCTTCTGGTGCCGCAGTCTATGCAGCAAAACAAGTCGCAAAGCGTCTTGGCAAAGGAAAAAATGTTGTTGTGATTGCACCAGACACTGGAGAAAGGTACTTAAGTACATCATTATTTAATTTTGAAAATGAATAGATGATATGAAAAAAAGCGCCACATGAAAATAGCCTGTGGCGCTTTCCTCTATCATTTCGGGGTTTGTATATTCCATAAGCAGCGACTTTTGGGAGTGTATTTCTTACCTTATTTTTCATTAAGAGAAATACACGGACAACGGAGCGCGTTGGAATATACAAACCCTTTTATTTTAATTTCGGAATGGTGGTAATGATGTCATCAATTAGACCATATTCTTTGGCTTGTTCAGCAGTTAAGAAATTATCACGGTCTGTATCTCTTTCCACTTTTTTTAGAGGTTGACCTGTACGTTCTGCCAAAATCTCATTTAATTTTTTCTTCATCTCGATGATTCGTTTTGCGTGGATTTCAATATCACTTGCTTGCCCTTGTGTACCACCTAAAGGCTGATGAATCATCACTTCTGCATTTGGTAAAGCATAACGTTTTCCTTTTGCACCTGCAGTTAATAGGAAGGCTCCCATTGATGCTGCCATACCAATGGCTACTGTGGATACGTCTGGTTTAATAAATTGCATCGTATCATAAATAGCCATACCCGCTGTAATCGATCCACCAGGGCTATTGATATATAAATTAATATCTTTTTCAGGATCTTCAGCATTCAAAAACAGAAGTTGGGCAACAACTGAGTTTGCTACCGCATCATCAATTGGACTTCCTAAGAAAATAATTCGATCTTTTAATAACCTGGAATAGATATCGTAGGCTCTTTCCCCACGGTTTGTTTGTTCAATGACATAAGGAATAAAGTAACTCATAATCTAAAGTCCTCCTCTCAATGAATCATCATCAATAAAATATGCTCAACCTATTCATATCATACCTCAATGGTCAAAAAAGGTCAAACAATATGTTTCAATCATTTTCCTTCACTTAGTTTACCCGTTTTCTGTTAAAATAAACTTAGGTAGTATTTTTGAATACGTTTTTAAAAAAGGAAAATAAAAAAACCTTCCATTGAAGGTTTGAATTAATAATGGTGCACCCTAAAGGGCACAACAATCTTTCTCGAACAATGATGTACAATCGACGTAGTGCGAAGAATTTTCAATGGTGCGCTCGAAGGGACTCGAACCCCCGCAAAACCTGGCTCCGGAGGCCAGTGCTCTATCCAACTGAGCTACGAGCGCAAATGCAAATTATATTATACCTTTATAAAGCAAATAAATCAAGATAGTAGGGGATCATCATGCAACTAGGTTATGGTTTATACCAACAACAAACTCAAAAGTTAATCATGACACCTGAATTGCGTCAAGCGATCACGATCCTGCAATTTCCAGCCATAGAATTAACAGAATATCTACATCAACAAATTGTAGAAAACCCTGTTTTTGATATAGAAGATAAAGAAATGGAACGCTACGAGTTTTTTTACCAAAACAGCCGTAAATCATTTGGTGTTATGAAGGCTGATGAGGAGGAGTTTAATATTTGGGATCGCATTGCGACTCCTACAGCTACTTTAGAAGAATATTTGTTAGAACAAGCACGCTTTTTAGCGATTGACAATAGACAATTTCACATTTTGAAATTTATTATTGGTAATTTAGATGATTCTGGGTATTTAACAATTCCATTAACTGATTTAGCCAAACAACTTCAAGTAAATCTATCTGAAATTGAACAAGCTCTAACTCAACTCCATTCTTTAGAACCTGTAGGTGTGGGGGCAAGAAATTTACAAGAGAACCTGTTACTCCAATTAAAGAAGATGGATCCGATTGATGAGAAAGCGATTAAAATCGTTAGTCATCATCTAACTGACTTAGGAGAGAAAAGGTTTCAAAAAATCGCACAAGCCCTCGGGATTAGTTTGCTTGAGGTGCAACAATGTGCTGATTTAATTAAAACATTAAATCCTTCACCAGCCTATGGTTTTCAAAATGGAACAGCTCGATATATCCTTCCTGATATTACAATTGAAAAGATAGAGGGGGAATATATCGTCATTGTAAATGATACCTTAGTACCAAGGCTTAAAATTAACTCATACTACAGGCAATACATTCAAACTCATGGGCAAGAAGGAGAAGCAAGTAAATATATATTAGACAAACTTAATGCAGCAGAATGGTTAGTTAAAAGTATTGAACAGAGGCGTAATACTTTATATAAAGTAACAAATGCCATTTTAAAATATCAAAGGCAGTTTTTTGAAACGAAACAGTTAAAACCTTTAACATTAAAAACAATTGCAGAAGAAATTGGTGTCCATGAATCTACAGTAAGTAGAGCTACCAATCAAAAATATGTTCAGACCCCGATTGGTATTTTTGAGCTAAAATATTTCTTTAATACTGGGGTAGCAACAAGTAGTGGTGAAGTGACATCCGCTGAAAATGTTAAGAAATTAATAAAGAAAGTGGTCGATGGGGAAAATAAACAAAAACCACTATCTGACCAAAAAATTGTGGAGTTATTACAACAAGAAGGGATTGAAATTTCAAGAAGGACAGTAGCCAAATATCGGGATGAACTAGGTATCTTGTCTTCTTCCAAACGTAAAAGATTTTGAAAATGGGGTTGCGATTTTATTCATTTCTCGTTATGATTATATAAGGGAAGTGAATTTTTTTTGGAGTCTGCGGGACATAATATGTAAAGGTGGGACTATTTTAGACCAAAGGGGAGTATTCGTCTTGGATTTATTACAACTCCAAATGAAATTAGTACCAGATGTACTTGAAATAATGCAAAAACGTTATAAGGTTCTACATCATATATCCTTGATGCAACCGATAGGAAGACGAAGTTTGTCTCAATCTTTAGGTTTTACTGAACGAATATTGAGAGCCGAAATTGATTTTTTGAAACAACAAGGTTTAATCGATGTAGAAACAAGTGGCATGAAAGTAAGTCAAGAAGGATACGAAGTTCTAGAAGAAGTATCCCCATATATCAAAAATTTATTTGGTCTTTATCAATTGGAACAGCAATTAAAAGAAAAATTGCAGCTTCCTGAAGTGGTTGTTATTTCAGGGAACGCAGATGAAGACGAATTGGTTAAAAAAGAAATGGGAAGAGCTGCTGCTCAGCTTATTCGACAATTGGTAAATGAAAAGGATATTGTGGCTTTAACCGGAGGATCAACAATTGCGGAGGTCGCTTATATGATGCCTGAACAACCGCCATTGCCTTCTGTCTTATTTGTTCCTGCGCGAGGAGGAATGGGAGAGAATCACGAGTACCTAGCAAATACCTTGGTATCGACTATGGCAAAAAAAACCAACGGTTCTTATCGTTTACTCCATGTGCCAGAACAATTAAGTGAAAGTACTTATCATTCTTTAATGAATGAGGATTATGTAAAGGAATTACTCAGTGTTATACGTTCTTCAAGAATGGTTATTCACGGGATAGGGCAAGCTAACACTATGGCAATTCGGCGAAATGTACCAAAGGAAATTCTAGATTTACTAGAAGAAAAACATGCCGTAGGTGAAGCTTTTGGTTATTACTTTGATCAAGAAGGTAAAATTGTCTATAAAATGAAAACCATTGGTCTTACCCTAGATGATCTACAGCATATTCCTCACATGATTGCTGTTGCTGGTGGTAAAAGTAAAGCCAATCCCATTCTTTCTGTACTTAGACATAATTTAAAACCCATTTTAGTAACTGATGAGGGAGCAGCTAGAGAGATTTTACAACAAATATAAGTTGCATTTAAACATTTTAGTTTTTTGCTTGCTTGCTTGTTTATTTGAAACTTTACTTTTCATCACTTTTGTCGGTGATTAGAAAAGTATTGTTTCTTCATAATAACAATAAAAAACAGAATGAGGAGGAAATATTATGCTTAAAGTAGGTATTAACGGCTTTGGCCGAATCGGAAGAAATGTTTTTAGAGCAGCTCTAAATCATCCTGAAATTGAAATTGTTGCTGTGAACGATTTAACCGATGCAAAGATGCTAGCTCATTTATTAAAGTATGATTCAGTTCACGGTAAACTGGATGCAACCGTCGAAGTCGTTGAAGGTGGCTTTAAAGTAAATGGTAAATTAGTAAAAGTTGTTGCTGAAAGAGATCCAGCGCAATTACCATGGAAAGAGCTTGGAGTAGAATTAGTCGTTGAATCAACTGGACGTTTTACAAATCGTGAAGATGCAGCAAAACATTTAGAAGCAGGCGCTAAAAAAGTGATTATCTCTGCACCAGCAAAAAATGAAGATATCACAATTGTAATGGGAGTTAACGAAGAAAAATATGACCCTGCAAACCACCATGTGATTTCAAATGCTTCTTGTACAACAAACTGTTTAGCACCATTTGCCAAAGTTCTTCATGAGAAATTTGGTATTAAACGCGGTTTAATGACAACTGTACACTCTTATACCAATGACCAACAAATTTTAGACTTACCACATAAGGATTATCGTCGTGCTCGTGCAGCAGCTGAATCGATTATTCCGACAACGACAGGTGCTGCTAAAGCAGTTGCTCTTGTATTACCAGAATTAAAAGGAAAATTAAACGGATTCGCAATGCGTGTACCAACTCCTAACGTCTCTGTTGTTGACTTAGTTGCTGAATTAGATAAGAATGTTACCGTTGAAGAAGTAAACGGAGCATTGAAGGCAGCTGCAGAGGGAGAACTAAAAGGTATTTTACAATACTCCGAAGAACCATTAGTATCGATTGACTATAATCATGATCCACATTCCTCATCTATTGATGCTTTGTCAACCATGGTAATGGAAGGAAACATGGTTAAAGTGGTTTCTTGGTATGATAATGAATGGGGATATTCTAACCGTGTTGTCGATTTAGCTGCATATATTGCAAAAAAAGGTATTTAATCAGAGAAAAGTAAGAGTCAGGTTTTAACAATTAAAGGGGAGAATGATTAAATTCTCCTCTTCCTGCATATAGGAGGGATACATATGAACAAAAAGACGGTTCGTGATATCGATCTAAAAGGAAAAAAGGTTTTTTGTCGAGTCGATTTTAATGTCCCATTACAAGATGGGGTGATTACTGATGACACACGTATCCGTGCAGCACTTCCGACGATTCAATATATCATGGAACAAGGTGGTAAAGTAATCCTAGCTAGCCATTTAGGCCGTCCAAAAGGTAAAGTAGTAGAGGAAATGCGGCTTACCCCTGTTGCGAGAAGGCTTTCTGAACTACTGGGTAAAGAAGTAAAGAAAACTGATGAAGCAGTTGGTGACGATGTAAAAGTTTTGATCAATCAGATGAATGAAGGCGATGTTGTTCTTCTTGAAAATGTCCGCTTTTATCCAGGAGAAGAGAAAAACGACGCTGAATTAGCCAAAGCTTTTGCAGAACTTGCTGATGTCTATGTAAATGATGCATTTGGTGCAGCACATCGTGCACATGCATCAACTGAAGGAATTGCTAAATATCTTCCAGCAGTGGCAGGATTTTTAATGGAGAAGGAAATCGAGTTTTTAGGTAAGGCTTTATCCAACCCTGAGCGTCCTTTTACAGCCATTATCGGTGGTGCAAAAGTAAAGGACAAAATCGGAGTAATTGAAAATCTATTAGAGAAGGTAGATAACCTAATCATCGGTGGAGGATTAGCTTATACCTTTATCAAATCACAAGGATATGAGATCGGAAAATCTCTATTAGAAGAAGACAAAATAGATTTGGCGAAGTCTTTTATCGAAAAAGCAAAGGAAAATAATGTCCGCTTTTTGATGCCAGTAGACGCAGTTGTTGCTGATGATTTTTCCGAAACAGCAAATACAAAAATCGTGGATATTAAAGAAATTCCGGCTGATTGGGAAGCTCTAGATATTGGTCCAAAAACAGTAGAATTATATCGTGAGGTGATTCTAAATTCCAAATTAGTGGTTTGGAATGGACCAATGGGGGTCTTTGAAATGGATCGATTTGCTAAAGGTACAAATGGAATTGCTCAAGCAATGGCAGATACAAATGCGACGACCATTATCGGTGGTGGTGATTCTGCTGCAGCGATTGAAAAAGCAGGTTTAGCCGATCAAATGACTCATATTTCTACTGGTGGCGGTGCTTCCTTGGAATTTATGGAAGGTAAAGAACTACCAGGTGTTGTAGCATTAAATGATAAGGAATAGGTGATCAAATGCGCACTCCAATTATTGCAGGAAACTGGAAAATGAATAAAAATAGAGCTGAGACGAAATCTTTTATTGAGCAAGTCAAAGATTTCTCTGTTGACGGTGTTGAAGCAGTATTATGTGTGCCCTATACGGATTTAGCTATATTAAAGGATTCTCTTCCAAGTCAAATTAAAATTGGGGCTCAAAACATCCATTGGGCAGACAATGGAGCTTTTACCGGTGAAATTAGCCCTTTGATGCTAAAAGAGTTAGATGTTCAATATGTCATTATCGGTCATTCTGAACGTCGAGAAATGTTTGGTGAAACAGATGAAACGGTAAACAAAAGAGTTCATGCTGCTTATAAGCATGGAATTACACCGATCGTTTGTGTCGGAGAGAAGTTAGAAGAAAGAGAAGCAGGTAAAACAAAAGAAATCGTGAAAGAACAAACGGAAAAAGCTTTAGTTGGACTTTCCTCGGAACAGGTAAAACAACTCGTAATAGCTTATGAGCCAATTTGGGCTATTGGCACAGGAAAGTCTTCTTCAGCAGAAGATGCAAATGAAGTGATTAGCTATATTCGCTCAGTCGTTGCTGATCAATATGATCAACAAGTGGCTAACGAGGTTCGCATACAATATGGGGGAAGTGTGAAACCAGAGAATATAGTGTCTTTTCTGGCTCAATCAGACATTGATGGAGCATTGGTCGGAGGGGCAAGTTTAGAACCTAACTCCTTTATGGCGTTAGTTAAGGGTGCGAAAACAAACGAACAATAGAATGGAGAGTGAACCCGAGATGACTCGACCAAAACCAGTAGCACTTATCATCTTAGATGGGTTTGGACTACGTGATGAAGTTAATGGAAATGCGATAGCTCAAGCAAAAAAACCTAATTTTGATCGATATTGGAGTGAATTCCCACATACTCAACTTGGAGCGAGTGGGTTGTCTGTTGGCTTACCAGATGGGCAGATGGGAAACTCGGAAGTAGGTCATTTAAATATTGGCGCAGGGCGGATCGTATACCAAGAATTAACAAGAGTCACAAAGTCAATTGAAGAAGGTACTTTCTTCCAAAATGAAGTTTTTCTCAATGCAATAAAGCACGTAAAAGAAAAAAACAAAAAGTTGCATTTGTATGGCTTAGTATCTGATGGTGGTGTGCATAGTCACATCGATCATTTATTTGCTCTATTAGAATTAGCAAAAAAGGAAGAGGTAAAGCAAGTTTTTGTTCATGCATTCCTTGATGGACGTGATGTTGCACCAGATAGTGCGATTGAATATATTCGCCAGCTTCAAGAAAAAATGAATGAACTTGGAGTTGGACAAATCGCAACCATTCAAGGGCGCTATTATGCAATGGATCGTGATAAGCGTTGGGAACGAACTGAAAAGGCTTATCGTGCCATGGTTTATGGAGATGGCCCACATTATACAGATCCAATCAAGGCAATTCGCGAGTCCTATGAAAAAAGCGTATTTGATGAATTTGTTATGCCTATAGTCATTGTAGATGATAATGATAAACCAGTAGGATTAATTGAATCAGAAGATGCAGTAATATTCTTTAATTTTAGACCAGACCGTGCGATTCAAATTTCGCAAGTGTTTACGAACAGTGATTTTCGCGGATTTGATCGAGGTCCTAGTTTCCCCAAAGATGTATATTATGTGACTCTTACACATTTTAGTGAGACAGTAGGAGGCTATGTCGCATATAAGCCTACGAACTTAGATGATACCTTTGGAGAAATCGTAAGTCGTGAAGGATTAAAGCAATTACGGATTGCCGAGACTGAAAAGTATCCACATGTCACCTATTTCTTTAGTGGAGGTCGTGAAGCTGAATTTGAAGGTGAGACAAGGATTTTAATTCCTTCACCAAAGGTTGCAACTTATGATTTAAAACCTGAAATGAGTATTTATGAAGTGACTGATGCAGTTGTAAAAGAAATAGAAGCTGAAAACCATGATGTGATCATTCTCAATTTTGCAAACCCAGATATGGTTGGCCATTCAGGAAAGATGGAACCCACCATCAAGGCAATCGAAGCGGTAGATGAGAATTTGGGTAGAGTAGTGGAGGCAATCCTAGCAAAAGGGGGAGTAACCATTGTGATTGCTGACCATGGAAATGCTGATCACATGATTGATGACAAAGGAAATCCAATTACTTCACATACAACAAATCCAGTACCTTTTATCTTAACGAAAAAAGGTGTTGAATTACGTGATGGTGGGGTACTTGCAGATGTAGCACCAACGATGTTAAAGTTATTGGGGATAAAACAGCCTGAGGCGATGACAGGAAAATCAATTATTTTATAGGGAGTGTATGATTGTGACAATTATTGCTGATGTTTATGCACGCGAAGTATTAGATTCACGCGGAAATCCAACGGTAGAAGTTGAAGTGGTCTTAGAATCTGGTGCCTTTGGTAGAGCGATTGTTCCATCAGGTGCATCTACTGGTGCCCATGAGGCGGTAGAATTAAGAGATGGGGACAAAGACCGTTATCTTGGTAAAGGGGTACTTAAAGCCGTTGAAAATGTAAATAACATTATTGCACCTGAGGTTATTGGTATGGATGCGCTTGACCAAGTGGGCATTGATGAATTTCTTATTCAATTAGATGGTACACCTAACAAAGGGAAACTAGGAGCAAATGCAATTCTTGGTGTTTCTTTAGCTGTTGCTAGAGCAGCTGCTGATGCATTAGGGGTTCCTTTGTATACGTACTTAGGTGGATTTAATGCAAAAACCCTTCCTGTACCAATGATGAATATTTTAAATGGTGGTAAACACGCAGATAATAACGTAGATATTCAAGAATTTATGGTTATGCCAGTTGGTGCTGAAAACTTCCGTGAAGCATTACGGATGGGTGCTGAAATTTTTCACAACTTAAAATTAGTATTGAAAGCAAAAGGTTTAAATACTGCAGTTGGTGATGAAGGTGGCTTTGCACCAAACCTTTCATCGAATGAAGAAGCCATTACAACCATTCTTGAAGCGATTCAAAAAGCAGGCTATAAAGCAGGCGAAGATGTTTATCTTGCATTAGACGTGGCTTCAACTGAGATTTACAAAGATGGTAAGTATCATTTGGAAGGTGAAGGTGTCGTAAAAACCACTGACGAAATGATCGACTTCTATGAAGATTTATTAAACAAATACCCAATCATTTCAATCGAAGATGGTCTTGCTGAAGATGATTGGGAAGGGTGGAAAAAGCTTACTGAACGTTTAGGTAAAAGAGTCCAATTGGTTGGCGATGATCTATTTGTTACAAATACCGAACGTTTAGCTAGAGGGATTGAAATGGGAACAAGTAATTCCATTCTTATTAAAGTCAATCAGATTGGGACATTAACTGAAACTTTCGATGCCATTGAGATGGCAAAACGGGCAGGATACACAGCAGTAATTTCCCACCGTTCTGGTGAAACTGAAGATTCCACCATTGCTGATATTGCCGTTGCAACCAATGCAGGGCAAATTAAAACAGGTGCACCTTCCCGTACTGACCGTGTGGCAAAATACAATCAATTACTTCGTATCGAAGATGAATTATCCTACATCAGCCGTTTTGGTGGTAAACAAGCATTTTATAATTTAAAATTTTAATGAACATTACAACAAGGTAACATCTCAAAGAGTAGCATTTTTCAAGTGCTACTCTTTTTCATTTATATAATGAAAAAATCATTAAAATTTTTACAATGGGAAATACTTCCTTGTGCTAAAATAGAGTAGACAACACATACATACTTAGTTGAGAGGAGAAACACCATGAAAAAACATCTACTACTTTTTATCCTACTCTTTACCCTGATTTTGTCTGCCTGCTCTAACAACACGATAGCTCCAGTTCAACCGAAGGAAAATGAGAATTCAACAGTAGAAACGGACAAAGGACAAATAAATGAACAAACAAATCAAGTAACTGAAGAAGAAAATAATCAGGCTAGTAATCAAGGAAAAGACCAAAAAGTAAATCAACAAACGCAAACTGATCAAAATGTTTATGTCGTCAATCCAAAAACATTTAAAATCCAAGCAAATAAACCAACAGAACAAAAGATCGTTTTACTTACTTTTGACGATGGGCCAGTTGGAGACAATACAATAGAAATATTAAATGTATTAGATAAATATAACGCAAAAGCTATCTGGTTTATTAATGGTTTTAATTACGGGTACAATTATCAACCAAGCCCGAAGAAAGCAGAAAAGTTTAAAAACAATTTATTGGAGATCCAAAAACGCGGTCATCTCATTGGCAACCATACATGGGAACATAATAATTTAAGAAAGCTGACTCCAGAACAAACTAGGAATGAGATTGTCAAATTGAATGATTTAATTGTAAGTATTACAGGGGAAAAACCTCAGTACTTCCGAGCACCATTTGGCATTTATTCAGAAGAAACTTATAAGGTGTTAAAAGAAGAGAAGATGCAACCGATGAATTGGAGTGTTGGTTCTTTAGATTGGGAGTTAAAAAATCCTGAAGATGTGGTAAAACAGACAGTTTCGACGATCCATGATGGAGCAAATATCTTAATGCATGATAAAGAGGTCACTGCCAAAGCATTAGATCAAATTTTAAACAAGCTTGAACAAGAAAATTATAAATTTGTTTTGCCAAATCAAGTTGATTTAAATGGTTTGGAATAATAATAGAGAATTGTATTTTGCAAATCTGCTCCGTCATCCATGTCTTTCTTCGAGCCTATAATTGGTTTCGTTTTGTTGTTTTTGGGTTTGCCTACGGTGTATAATCTACGTTTGGTGTATATTTGTTCGAAGCATTCCAAATTAAAAATTCATTAATTCCATTGTCTTTTAAAGCTTTAATTTGTTCTTCAATCTCTTTTTTGCCATAGGATTTATAATTTCCCTTTCCTAGCCATGAAGCAGTAAAATCTTGAATCCAAGGGCGGGAAACAGGTTTCTTATCCCCTAATTTACCTAAAACCTCATTTTCCTTTTTTGTATACTCAGTAACTAATTGGTATGGGTATAAGTCGGGTTTACTAATTCCAAAATAACCTGGTCCCCAATGGGAAGGATAAATCATTGAACTAATCACATCTACATTGCTACTAATTTTACTAAAGTTTTGGCCAATTCCTGGTGCTTCAGGTAGGGTAGCAGAATAGCCAAAAATGTCAACACTTACTTTCACGTTGTAAGGTTCTAATTCTTTCTTTGCATATGTGACAAAATCAGTAACTGCATCTACACGTAATTGAGTAGCTCGCTCACGATCTGTAAACACAGGACCAATTGGTTTTTTACTTTGTAACTCTTTTAATTCTTGTTCCTTTATTGTAATCATTTCATCTAGTTTTTTAATTTCTGTTTCTGTTGCTTGTGTTGTTTTTAATTGGTTTTGTTCTTCAACCAATTGATCATAACCTGCTTGTAATTCTTCTAACTTTTGATTGTAATCTTCAAGTTGTTTTTGATAGTTCTTTTCTATTTCGATAAATTTAGTTGGTTTACGACCTTTGTATTCACCCATTGAATATGTTAGTGTTTTATCGCGTTTTTCAAAGCCTTCAGGGAATCTTACGTAATCAAACTGAATTTCTTGAAAGCCTAATTCAACAGCCATTTTGGCGATTTCAACATTATGTTTCCAAACCTCTTTAAGAAATGGATTGACAAAGGATTCCCCACGACCATTTTTCCATACAGAACCATTATCAATAAAGGACAATTCTGGTTTCATTTTTGCTAGGGTAGAGTCTTTGAAGACAACAATTCTCGCAATAGGGTAAATTTTATGTTCTTCAAGCGTCTTTATTAACTGCTTAGGATCTTTAATAATAGTTTTACTATAAGGTTCAAAAGCTGGATGATCAGGTTTAAATGTAATATTGCCGTAATCATCTTTAATATCAATCACCATGGTATTTAATTCGGTTTTGTCAATTAAAGAGAGTAAGCTAGGGAAACGGGAGCTTCCAGTAGAATGGGCAGTAACATAGATTCCACGAACAGCATCTGGATATTCAAAGGTAAAAGCTGGTTTTGTTGGCTCAGGGGTTGTAGGTTGGTCTATATTTTCACTTTGGTCGGTTCCATTGTTTTGATCATTTTCATCTTTAGTAGTTTGTTCTTGATTTGTATTGCCTTGTTCTTTACTGGTTACTTGTTTTCCTACATCTTTTTTGTCAGAAATAAAGCTAGATGATAAATTACTGGGAGAACAAGAGGTCAATATAAAGATGATAGATAGAAATAACAGGCAAATAGTGGTTTTCGTTTTAGCAAGTTTTTTCATAGACGACTCTCCTCTGGGTATTGTCTAAAGTTGTATGTATTACCTCTGTATTTTCATTGTAAAGTGTAAAGGCAAAAAAACAAAGAGTTATTTTCCATTGGCTGCAATTTTCACGGACTTTTTTTTTACTGTTTAGATTGTTGCCAAAGGGGTATCCCTCTTATTGTGATCACGAGGGGATTTGATAATTTGGTTCTAGGAATCATTGTAGCAGCAATTCGAGAGAAGGTGGATGAAGTAGGAAAGAAGAATAGAGATAGATTGGGAAATGGGATTGACAGAAAAAGAGTGGAATAGAAGAGTGGGCTCGGAGAAGGGAGAAACAAAATAGATGGAAATGTTTATCTTAGGATTTTTATTTAGCTTTATTGTTGGATATATAGGTTTTAAAAAACAGGCATTGTCTAGAAGTGGAGTAGTTGGTGCCATTTTAATAGGGACAAGTATTTTTGGTTTTGGGCAAAAATTGAGTTGGTATCTTCTCATTATATTCTTTTTTGCTTCTTCAAGTCTGCTTTCCTTCTACCGTAAAAGAGAAAAGGATCCGATCGCAGAAGTTTTTGAAAAAACGGGGAAAAGGGATGTATGGCAAGCATTAGCTAATGGTGGATGGGCTGCAGTTCTAACAATGCTTGGGTACTTTCTACAAAAGGATTGGATTTATATTGGTTTTGTAGCCACCATTGCCACGGTAAATGCAGATACTTGGGCAACAGAAATCGGGGTATTAAGTAAGACAAGACCACGTTTTATTTTAAATGGGAAACGAGTGGAGAAAGGGACATCTGGAGCAGTTTCTGCATTAGGCGTGGTTGGCTCTATTAGTGGTTCCTTCTTTATTAGTATCATAGCATTGCTCCTCTTATGGATTGAACATCGTTCCTTAGTCATCGGGTCGGTTCCTTTTTTGCTAATTACAGGCATAAGTGGTGTTGCCGGTGCTCTATTTGATAGTGTATTGGGAGCAACTGTTCAAGAACATTATCTTTGTCAAGTATGCAAGAAAGTAACAGAAAGGAAAGAACATTGCCATAAGAAAACTATCTATCACCATGGCTGGCGATGGATGAATAATGATCTGGTCAATTTTGTTAGTTCAGTCTTTGGAAGCGGATTGGCTATCATTTTATGGTTTTCTTACCACTTATAGAAGTGAGGGTATCCTCGCTTTTTTTGATGAAATTTTTCCACAAATGAATAGGAATAAACTTTTCCCTAAAAACTTTTTTCAGAAATTAAAAAAAATATTATTGCAAAGCGCTTTCAATTTTCATATAATTGAGACATGAAGTTACTAAACCGATTTAGTAAATCGGTTTATCTTAAGAGGAGATTCTTATGAAGAGAGTTACGATGGCTGATGTGGCCAAACATGCTAGTGTGTCAAAAAGTACCGTATCACAGTATTTAAATAAACGTTATGACTATATGGGACATGAAACGAAACAAAGAATTGAGGATGCCATTAAAGAACTTGGCTATCAACCAAATTTCGTAGCTAGAAGTCTTAAACAAAAAAGAACATCTACAATTGGTGTTATTGTAGCGAATATTTTACATTCATTTTCAACACAAGTGATTCGTTCAATTGAAGATGCATGTAGAGAGCGGGATTTTCATGTGATTGTATGTAATGCAGATGATGACCCGATTAAAGAGGAAAATTACATCAATATGCTACGAGCAAAACAAGTAGATGGGATAATTATTTTCCCTACTGGAGGAAATCTGGAATTATATCAATCTATGGTAGATGAGAATTACCCAATCGTATTTGTAGACCGTTTTGTAGACCATGTAAATGTAGACTCTATTCTTTTAAATAACGAGAAAGCTGCATTTTTGGCTGTTGAACACTTTGTAAAACGGGGTCATCAACGAATAGGTATTATTACAACTTCTTTAATAAGAAATATCACACCAAGGGTAGAAAGGATTAACGGTTTTGTTAAGGCTTTAAAAGAACATCATCTACCTATTAGGGATGAATATATTAAGGGACTTGAAGTTGAAAAAATTAAAGACGGACTAGCTGAAATGCTAAACCTTAAAGAACCACCTACTGCTTTACTTGCAGGAAACGATTTGGCTTTAATGGAGGTTCTAAATTACTTAAAAGAAAATCATTTAACCATTCCAAAAGACTTAGCAATTATTGGAGTAGATGATGTACCCTTTGCTAATATTTTTGATCCACCGTTAACGACAATCTCTCAACCTGCATTTGAAATGGGAAAAAAAGCTGCAAAACTCTTGCTAGACAAAATAGATGACAAAGAAAACATCAATGAAATCAATATTCATCGTTTTGAGCCTAAGCTTATGATTAGACGTTCTTGTTAACTGTTAAAATAAACTGTGATTCTGCTAATTAAAAATTAAATAGTAGATTAGTAGAACCACGGCATTATTTCTACTGAAAGTGGTGAAAGCATGTTGGACGTGATTACTATAGGAGATGGAATGATAACCTTCAACCCGTCAACTACAGGTCCTATGAGATTTGTACAGAAGTTTACTAAGAAAATTGGAGGAGCCGAATTAAACGTTGCAATTGGTTGTGCAAGATTGGGATTAAAAACAGGCTGGATTAGTCGTTTAGGAAATGACGAATTTGGCCGTTATATTCTTAACAAGATTAGGGGAGAAGGAATTGACATTTGTCAGGTTAAACTTGTTGATGGATTCCCTACCTCTTTGAATTTTAAAGAGATTATGGAAGATGGCAGTGGTCGGACATTTTATTATCGTTGGGATTCTCCTACATTTAGCCTTACCCCTGATCAACTTGATGAAGATTATTTTAAACAAGCAAAACTTTTGCATATTACAGGAGTTTTTCCAGCAATTGGTGGAAAAAATTTTGAAGTGATAATGAAAGCGATTACCTTAGCCAAACAAAATGGTTTACTTATTTCCTTTGATCCTAATATTCGTTTAAAGCTTTGGAGTAAAGAAAAAGCAAAAGAAAAACTATCTCAATTTCTCCCATATGTAGATATTGTCTTAACAGGTGAAGAAGAAGCAGAACTTTTAATAGGTGAAACAGAAGCGAAGCGTGTCATCAAAAAATTTAAGTCGTTCGGCGCATCCTACGTGGCCATTAAACGTGGAGAAAAAGGGTCTATAGGTTCATACGGTGATCAATATATTGAAGTTTCAGCCTTAATACCTCGCAAGGTTGTTGATACGGTTGGTGCTGGTGATGGCTTTGACGCAGGTTTTATCTATGGAGTTCTCAAGGGGTGGGATTTACAAAAAACACTTAGATTCGCTAATGCGATTGGATCAATGGTGGTAAGCGTTTCCGGTGACAATGAAGGGCTTCCTTACTACGAAGATGTTTTAGCGTATCTAGGGGAAATGGAAATTGTGGAAAGATGAAGATCCAACTAGCTTTAGACAGATTAACAAAAGAACGATGTTTTGAATTAGTAGAGAAAACAGCAAACATGGTTGATTGGATCGAAATTGGTACAGGGATCATTAAAGAATACGGAATGGCCATTATTCGAGAAATGAAAAAGACTTACCCTTCAAAAACAATAGTGGCAGATATGAAAACTTGCGATGCAGGGAAATATGAAGCCATTCAAGCTTTTGAGGCAGGTGCTGATATTACGACAGTCATGGCATTTTCAGCTGACAAAACGATTAAGGATACCTTGGATATAGCAAACCAGTTTAATAAAAGAGTAATGATTGATTTATTAGGTATAAAAGGAAAGAAAAGAATCTACGAATTAAAGGGCTTAGGTGTGAATCTTATATCTCTACATATTGGCAAGGATATGCAGGAGGAAAGTTCTTTAGATAACAATATTTTTAATCTTGTTAAAGGAATCTCTGGTTTTGAAATTGCTGTTGCAGGTGGAATAAACATAGACAATTTACCTACCATTGTAAAAAATAGTCCTAATATTCTAATAATTGGAAGCGCAATCACAAAGGCGAAAAAACCTGATGAAGTTGCCTTAAAAATAAGGGAGTTGATCAATCAGAGTTATGAGAAAGCTCATTGACACTATAGTTGAGGAAATGGAGAATGTTTTAAGTAATGTAAAGGAAGAAGAAGCCATATCTTTTTCTAACTATCTAAAGAGAGTAAATCGTATTTTTGTTTATGGAGAAGGCCGTTCTGGTTTTATGGCAAAGGCGTTCGCTATGAGACTAATGCACAGTGGGTATCATGTCTACGTGATTGGCGAAACAATTACACCAAGTATTGAAAAAGGGGACGTACTTATTGCCATTACCGGCTCTGGTGAAACTGATACTATCTATCAGTTTGCTTTAAAAGCTAAAAAAATTGAAGCAAAAGTAGGAGTTGTAACTACAAATGAGTCTTCTAAGATAGCTAGAATAAGTGACTTTATATTAAAAATTCCTGCTGCAACAAAATATCGTAGACCTGAAGAACCTGATACGATTCAGCCTCTTGGCAATCAATTTGATCAGGCAGTTCATCTTCTATTAGATGCGATTATCATTTATCTATTACAAAGTGAAACAAGCTTAAATGCCGACTTAAATGATGAATTGCGTAAACGACATACAAATTTAGAGTAAAATATAAAAATTACAAATAAAAACAAATACAAGAGAGGAATGATTAGAAATGGCAGATATCATTATCTCCCATGAGGAACTAAAAAATTTTGTGGTGAAAAAATTAAGTAATGCTGGCATACCAAATGATCATGCAAGTGTTGTTGCTGATGTGCTAGTTCATGCAAATTTACGAGGGGTTTACTCCCATGGTGTTTTAAGAACAGAACACTATGTAAAAAGAATCAATGAAGGTGGAATCAATCCAAATCCTAAATTTAGTGTAAAGGAAACTGGTCCTTCCTCAGCTATTTTTGATGGTGATGATGGAATGGGGCATGTGGTTGCTAAAGAAGCTATGGATTATGCGATCAATATGGCAAAGAAAAGTGGTATTGGAATGGTTGGAGTTATCAACAGTAGCCATTGCGGTGCATTATCTTACTTTGTTCAACAAGCTGTACAGGAGAATATGATTGGGATTGCAATGACTCATACTGACAAAGTTGTTGTACCTTTTGGCGGAGCTAAACCTTTCTTTGGTACAAATCCAATTGCTTTTGGTTTCCCTGCCAAAGAAAACAAACCAGTCATTTTAGACATGGCTACTAGCAATGTTGCTTTTGGAAAGGTTCTTCATGCAAGAGAAGTTGGCCAGTCTATTCCAGCAGATTGGGGAGTAGATGAAAATGGTAAGCCGACAACCGATCCAGAAAAAGTAAATGCCTTACTACCTTTTGCTGGACCTAAAGGTTACGGGTTAGCAATGGTTGTTGATATTTTTTCAGGTATTCTTGTAGGTGCAGGTTTTGGACCACACATTACCACAATGTATGGGGAATATAACAAGATGCGTAAATTAGGTCATTTTGTTGCTGCAATCAATCCAGCAGTATTTACGGATACAGATTCATTCTTGAATAATATGGATCTAATGATCAATGAAATTCATGAATCACAACCAGCAGAAGGATTTAATAAAGTGATGGTACCTGGTGAACCTGAACAACGCAATGAAGATGAAAGATTGAAAAATGGGGTGCCTATTCCAGAATCTATTTATCAATATTTAGCTAACGCTTAATTGGAAATGGGAGACTTATTATGGATGTAGTAACATTTGGAGAAACAATGGTTCTCATGACCCCAGATTCAAGTGGCCCAATGAGATATGCTAATGAGTTTTCAAGAAAGTTTGCTGGAGCAGAATCAAATTTTGCCATTGGATTATCTCGATTAGGTCATCGTGTTGGTTGGATTAGTAGAGTAGGTAAAGATGAATTTGGCAAGGCAATGGTTGTCTTTATTCGCGGGGAGGGTGTCGATGTTAGTTATGTTAAGGAAGACCCTTTGGCAACTACCGGTCTCTATTTTAAAGAGTTTAGAAGGCCAAATGATTTAAGAGTTTATTATTACCGAAAAAACTCTGCGGCTAGCAAAATGAATAAGGATGACCTAAATGAAGAATATATTGCACAAGCAAAATATCTTCATATTACGGGCATTACTCCTGCTTTAAGCGAAAGTTGTTATGAGATGGTCTTTGAAGCGATTAAAATTGCGAAAAAGAATTCGGTACAAATCGTGTTTGATCCCAATTTAAGAAGAAAATTATGGGATGAAAAGAAAGCTAGAGCAACTCTACTAGAAATTGCTTCACAAGCAGATATTATATTACCCGGTGTTGAAGAGGGGGAATTTATGTTTGGGGAAAAGAATCCTCAAAAGCTTGGAGAGTTATTTATTCAGCACGGTGCCTCAATTGCAGTTATTAAAGCTGGGGATAAAGGCGCTTATTACTTTACAAAAAATGAAAGTCAATATGTTCCAGGATTCCCTGTTGAACAAGTAGTAGACCCAGTAGGTGCAGGTGATGGCTTCGCTGCAGGATTTATCTCTGGTTTACTCGATGGTCTTGACTTATTCGAGGCAGTTAGAAGAGGAAACGCAGTAGGTGCATTTGTGGTCATGGTTAATGGGGACGTAGAAGGTTTACCTGAAAGAGAAGAGTTAGAAGAACTCTATACCGAAAAAAGTAACGATGTAAACCGTTAGGAGTGACAAAAATGGAGCTTTTGCAACAAATAAAGGAAAATGGGGTAGTAGCCATCATACGAGGAGCAAATCCAAATAACATTCTTCCTATTGCTAGAGCATTAAAAAATGGTGGTGTAAAAACTTTAGAAATCACAGTAGAAACCCCAAAGGTCTTAACTCTTATTGAAAAAGTGTCTGAAGAATTGGGAGAGGATTTGATTGTTGGTGCTGGAACGGTCCTTGACCCAGAGACTGCCAGAGCTGCGATTATGTCTGGAGCGAAATTCATTTTCTCTCCAACAGTAAATGTAGACACGATTCGTCTGGCTAAACGTTATGGTGTCATTAGTATACCAGGAGCTTTAACCCCAACTGAAATCGTAACAGCCTACGAAAATGGTGCTGATATCATAAAAGTTTTTCCTGCCAATGTATTTGGACCAAAGTATTTAAAAGATGTACACGGTCCATTACCCCATATTCCATTAATGCCTACAGGGGGATTGGATTTAAGCAATGTTGCTGAATACATCAAGGCCGGTGGAGTGGCTGCAGGTATAGGAAGTTCATTAGTGAATACCAGAAAAAACATCGATAAGTCTTACTTAAGTGAATTGGAATTGAAAGCATCCCAGTTCGTAGATGAAGTAAAAAAAGCTAGAAAGAATTAAAAAAACATTACTTGAAGAAAAGGATTTATCACTTGAAAGGAGGGTTCCAAACAAGGGTATTCTTCAAAGTAATGTTCTATAAAAAACCAAATTTAATTTTATCACATTTAAGGGGGCTAAATAATAATGAAATTTAAAAAGTTTTTATTATTAGGCTTAGTTGCAGTTTTAATGCTAGTGTCTGTGGCTTGTAGCCAAGGGACAACAGGTGGAGAGAAGGCTACATCAGATGGTGTACAAAAAATAAAAATTGCCAACTATTTTGCCGAAGATCATCCTCAAAATATAGCATTAAAAGAGAAGTTTAAGAAAATCGTTGAAGAAAAAACAAATGGTAAAGTTGTAGTAGAGATCTATCCAAGTAACCAACTTGGTGATGAAGCACAATTTACAAATGGAGTACGTAATGGAACTGTAGAAATGGCGATAACAGGTATGGGATTACAAACAGCTAATCCAAAAATAGGTGCTGTAGAGTGGCCTTACTTATTTGATAACTATGATCATGCAAAAAAAGCGCTTGATGGTGAAGTTGGCGATGAAATCGAAGCAGAATTCAGAAAGTTAGGTGTAGAACCTTTAGCATGGACTGTTAACGGATTTAGAGTAATTTCTGCAAATCGTTCTATCAAGTCTATGGATGATTTTAAGGGATTCCGTTTAAGAATGCCTAATATTCCAATCTTCGTTAACACTGGTAAAGCATTAGGAACCAGCGTTCAACCTCTTCCATTATCAGAGGTATTTACAGCATTAGAGCAAAAGGTTATCGATGGACAAGAAAATCCATATGCAACTTTAAAAGCATCTGGATTCTATGAAGTTCAAACAAGTGTATTAGAATCTAATCATATGTTCAGCCCAAATGTTTATTTAATGAACAAGAAACTATTTGATGGATTTGACAAAGAAACTCAACAAATTATCTTAGAAGCTGCACAAGAATCTGCAAATTATGAATGGGAACTTCTATTAAAATCTGAAAACGAAGTAAAAGATTTCTTAAAAGAAAAAGGTTTAGAAATTATCGTTCCAGATGCAGCATTTAAGGAGCAAATGGTTAAAGCAATGGACCCTGTATATCAAGATCTATATAAACAATTCGATTGGGCAGAAGCATTCGTTCAAAAAGTTCGCGATTTAAAATAATAGAAATATATTTGCCATGGGAAATTGTTTCTCCCATGGCAATACTATCCTTTTAATGAGGTGAGGCGAGATGGAGAAGTTATTAAAAGTTTTAAATGGTATTTTAAATGCCATTATTATTTCAGTACTTGGCTTAATGGTTATCCTTGTCTTCCTAAATGTCGTTCTCCGCTACGGATTTAATTCTGGGCTCACCTGGTCTGAAGAAATAGCCCGGTTTGCATTTGTTTGGGTAGTATTTTTAGGTGCTATAGTAGCATTAAAAGATAAAAGTCATTTAGGAGTAGATCTACTAGTAGGTAGAGTTCCATTGGGTGTTCAGAAGTTATTACATTTAGTGTCTAATCTTTTAATTATTATTGTTTTAGGGCTATTTATTGATGGGCTATTAAAAATGATGAAATTAAACGAATTAATTACCGGACCAGCAACAGGAATTCCAATCAATATTATCTATTTAGCAGGTTTATTTGCAGCTGTTGTAATGATTGGCATCAGTATTGTACAAACTATCCGTTTTGTATTCTTTACTCAAGATCCTCCTCCATGGGTAAAAACAGAACTTGATACGACTACAAGGTTAAAGGAGGGAAAATAGCAAATGATTTGGTTATTTCTAGGTAGCTTATTTTTCTTCTTACTTATCGGTGTGCCAGTTGCTATTTCTATGTTAATCAGTGCGATAGCTATGATGCTCGCGTTAGGGATTTTTGATACACAAATTATTGCTGAAAACCTCATTAATGGTGCGAATAGTTTTGCGTTAATGGCGATTCCCTTCTTTATCTTAACTGGGGAAATCATGAATGTTGGTGGTGTCTCTAGAAGGATTGTTGATTTTGCAAGCTCTTTAGTTGGTCATATTCGTGGTGGATTAGGATATGTAATGATCATTTCCGGAGTTATTTTTGCAGGGTTATCGGGTTCAGCAGTGGCAGATACTGCTGCGCTTGGGGCTATTCTTATTCCGATGATGGTGTCAAAAGGGTATAATGTGAACCGATCAACTGGTTTAGTAGCTTCTACTGGTATACTTGGTACGATTATTCCGCCTAGTATTCCAATGATTCTTTTTGGAGTTATTGGAGGCGTTTCCATTACAAGATTATTTATGTCTGGGATTGTCCCAGGGATTTTGTTAGCAGGTGGATTAGTAACCGTTTGGTATTTTGTTGCTAAAAAAGATAATAGTCAAACGATGCAAAAAGCAACCACAGCTCAAAGATGGAGAGCTTTTAAACGAGCTTTTTGGGCATTGTTATTGCCACTAATTATTATTATTGGATTACGTGGAGGCGTATTTACACCAACAGAGGCTGGTGTAGTTGCGGCTGTATATGCTTTAATTATTAGTTTTGGTTATCGAGAAATGAAAGTCAAAGATTTATCTAAGGTTTTTATTGAAACAACAAAAACAACTGGAGTAGTTATGTTTCTAGCCGCCACTGCGATTGTTTCAGCTTATGTAATTACAGTGGCTCAAGTTCCTGCAGAATTGGGAAGCTTTATGCAAGGTCTTACAACAAATCCGACTATCTTAATGTTAATCATTATGGTGTTCTTAATGTTAGTAGGAACTGTAATGGATTTAACACCGGCTATCTTAATTTTTACACCTGTACTATTACCAGTAGTTACACAAGTTGGTATTGACCCAGTTTATTTTGGGTTATTAATGGTCATCAATTTATCTATTGGATTGATTACACCTCCTGTTGGTACTGTTTTATATGTAGGATGTGGTATTAGTAAAATTAGCATTATAGATATTACGAAGGGAATTTGGCCGTTTTTATTAGTTCAAGTCCTCGTTTTACTTTTATTAGTGTTATTCCCTCAATTAGTTACAATACCACTCGAATGGTTTGCATAAGAATTAAAAGCTATTTAGTCTATTATAAGGTAATATAGAGGTGTATTAGATGATGAAAGAAAAGTTATTCCATGGTATTATCCCACCGGTGTCAACAATCTTTGATGAAAACTTAAAATTGGACCGTCAAGGAATGGGTAAATTAATTGATTTTATGATCGATTCAGGTGTTAATGGCCTATTTTTCTTAGGAAGTGGTGGCGAATTCAGCCAAATGTCCTTTGAAGAAAGAAAAGAAGTAGCTGCTTTTGCTACAGAATATGTAAAAGGTAGAGTACCCGTTTTAATCGGAACAGGTGGAACCAATACGCGTGAAATCATTACCTTAAGCCAACATAGTAAAGAAATAGGAGCAGACGGTGTTGTGATTATTAACCCATATTATTGGCCACTTACTGAAGAAAACCTTTTGGCTCATTATGGTGAAATCGCAGATTCTGTCGATCTTCCAATCCTTCTTTATAACTTTCCAAATTTAACTGGACAAGATTTGAGTCCTGAAATTGTAATGAAATTAGTTGAAAAACATTCTAATATTATGGGAATTAAAGAAACAGTAGATACTGCAGGACATATTCGGGAAATGATCTTAAAAGTGAAAGGAAAGTATCCTTATTTTTCAGTTCTTGCTGGATTTGATGATCATCTGTTCAACACTCTAGCATTAGGCGGAGATGGAGCGATTTCAGCAAGTGGTAACTTCGCACCTGAATTAACAGTAGGAATTTATCAAGCTTTTCAAAATAAAGATTATCAAACTGCAATTGAGTTACATCAACGATTAGCCTATCTACCTCTTATGTATAAGTTAGATTCTCCATTTGTAAATGTTGTTAAAGAAGCTACACGGTTAAGAGGGTTGGATATCTCAACTTATGTACTTCCTCCAGCTAGGCCATTAAGTGAGGAGAAAAAGCAAGAATTAATCGAAATTTTAAAAAAAGCTGCCTTACTATAATTTAATAGAGTAAAATAATGACCTATAATCGGTTGAATAGCCAACTGTTATTAGGTCATCTTTTTTGGATAATAAATTACTAAGAGGGTGATCGTATTGAAAATGACTTTTCGTTGGTATGGCGATGATGATGATAAGGTTACCTTAGATCATTTTTACTCCACCTTGGTCTATTTTCGGCCTTCCTAGAATCATAACGAATAAAGAAAATTTAGATCGTTTGATCAATCTAGTAGATAGTCCAAATAACGGTTTAACCTTGTGTACAGGGCCATTAGGAGCAAATCCTGAAAATAATATGCTTTAAATCATGAAAGCATATTACGACATAAAGTATAAAGGCCCTATGCGTCCAGGCCATGGAAGGATAACAGATTATTTAATCCCCTTTTATTAGGCAGATCTAAAAAAGGGGATTTTTCTCAAGTATCATCTCACCTTTTTTCCCATATTGAGGGCGGTTTCTTTTAAGATTGGAACCATTTCCTTCATTTTAGTCAGAGTTAGCCGATTGATTGGGCCTGACACTGAAAGGGCTGCAACTAATTTGCCAGAACGGTTAAAAATGGGGACGGAAATAGCGGCTGCTCCTGTTTCTCGTTCTTCAAAACTAGTAGCATAGCCATTTTGTTTTGTTTTTTCTAGAAGTTGTTTAAAGAGATTGGTGTTGATGCCATACAATGTTTCAAGTTGCTTCAGAAGACTTTCTTTAGTTATTAAATCTTCATAAGCAAGTAGAATTTTACTCGAGGCTCCAACGGAAAGAGGCATCCTTGCACCGATTGGGGCAACTCTACGAATCGATTGATTTCCTTCTACTGACTGAATTCTAATCCTCTCATAACCATCTCTAACATATAGACTAATCGTTTCTCCAAGTAAGTCTCTTAATTGCTCCATTTCCGGTAATAAAAGAGTGGCAGGGTCATTTAATCCCATTAGATTTGAAGAGAGTTCCCAGATTCGATAGCCTAAACGATATTTTTCTGTCTCTGGATTTCGAATTAAAAACCCTTTTTGTTCTAGCGTATGAAGTAATCGAAATACCGTACTTTTATGGAGAGCGATTCGTTTTGCTATTTCAGTTAGACTTAATTCTGTCTCGTCCACAAAACACATAAGAATATCTAATGAACGTTCTACTGCCCGAACCGTTGATTTTTTTTCCGATGGTTGCCCTTCCATTTCGTTCGCTCCAATCACTATCAATTAAGTACTAAGTTTTATAGTATAAAATTTAGTTTTCACTAATAAAAATTATACAGAAACGATATAAAAGCGTAAAGAATATTGGAAAAATAAAAATTATGAAAAAAAAGATATGTCCGAATTGCCAAAAAACATGTATAATATAGTCGATACAGATAGAAAAGAAACTTAGTTTCATACAGTAAAACTAATCTTTACAAAGTTTAATCAGGGAGGGAAAGCGGTTATGGCAAACCAAGATGTATTCTCTGTTCGTTCCGAATTGCAAGTGGGAGATAAAACGTACAAATACTATTCTCTCAAAGCCCTTGAAGAAAAAGGAATAGGACAGGTATCCAAACTTCCATTTTCCATCAAGGTATTGCTTGAGGCAGCCGTACGTCAAGTTGATGGAAAAGCAATTACAGAAGAACATGTAAAGCAACTAGCAAATTGGGACAAAGGGGCTGGAAAGGATAAAGAAGTTCCATTTAAACCAGCTCGTATTGTATTACAAGATTTTACCGGTGTCCCTGCAGTCGTTGATTTAGCAGCGATGCGCAAAGCGATGGCTGATGTAGGTGGGGATCCTGAAAAAATTAACCCATTAGTACCTGTAGATCTAGTCATTGATCATTCTGTCATGGTAGATCGATTTGGTAGTGAAGATGCATTAGAATACAATATGAACATTGAATTTGAACGTAATGAAGAAAGATATAAATTTTTGCGTTGGGCACAAGATTCATTTAATAATTTCCGAGCTGTACCACCAGCAACTGGGATCATCCACCAAGTAAACCTTGAGTACTTGGCAAAAGTGGTTCAGACAAAAGAGGAAAATGGTGAAACGATTGTTTTCCCTGACAGTTTAGTGGGTACTGACTCCCATACCACTATGATCGATGGTTTAGGAATCGTTGGTTGGGGTGTTGGCGGTATCGAAGCAGAAGCAGGAATGCTTGGCCAACCCTTATATTTTGTCACTCCAGATGTAATTGGTTTTAAGTTGACAGGTCAATTAGCAGAGGGAGCGACTGCAACCGATTTAGCACTAACTGTTGTCGAAATGCTCCGTAAAAAAGGCGTTGTTGGAAAATTTGTTGAGTTCTATGGGGATGGATTAAGTAATATTAGTCTTGCTGACCGTGCAACAGTGGCAAATATGGCTCCTGAATACGGTGCAACCATGGGATTCTTCCCAGTAGATCATGAAACCTTAAATTATCTTAGACTAACAGGCCGTGATGAAGAGTTAATTAATCTTGTTGAGGCCTATTTAAAAGCACAAGGCTTGTTCCGTACTGACGGAATGGAAGACCCAGTTTTTACAGATACGCTTGAACTCGATCTATCTACTGTTGTTCCTAGCTTAGCAGGTCCAAAGCGTCCTCAAGATCGCATTGAGTTGGCTCAGATGAAGGAAGCATGGAATAAAGCGATTCGTAACCCGATTGATAAAGGTGGTTTAGGCCTTTCTGATAGTGACATTGAGAAAACAGTTGAAGTATCTCATCCAAATGGCGAAAAGACTCAGTTGGGCACTGGATCTGTTGTAATCGCTGCCATTACTAGCTGTACCAATACATCTAACCCAAGTGTAATGTTAGGTGCAGGACTTGTTGCCAAAAAAGCTGTTGAACGCGGACTAAGAAAACCAGCTTATGTTAAAAGTTCATTAGCTCCAGGGTCAAGAGTCGTTGCTGACTATTTAAATAATGCTGGAGTAATGGAATCCCTTAAAGCATTAGGTTTTGATATTGTTGGCTATGGTTGTACTACATGTATTGGTAACAGTGGTCCCTTGCCAGATGAAGTAAGTAAAGCGATTGAAGAAAATGACTTAACGGTTGCTTCTGTCCTTTCAGGGAATCGTAACTTTGAAGGACGTGTTCATGCACAAGTAAAAGCAAACTACCTTGCTTCACCACCATTAGTTGTTGCTTATGCGTTAGCTGGAACAGTAGATATTGATTTAACAAAAGATCCAATTGGCTATGATCAAAACAATCAGCCTGTTTATTTAAAAGATATTTGGCCGACAAATCAAGAAATTCAAGAGGCGATCGTTAAATCAATGAATCCAGAAATCTTCCGCAAACAATATAGCTCAGTCTTTACAGCAAATGAGCGTTGGAATAAAATTGAGGTTCCAAAAGGAAAACTTTATGAGTGGGATGAAAGATCGACCTATATTCAAAATCCTCCATTCTTTGAAGGGTTAAGCCCAGAGCTTGACGATATTCAAGAAATTAAAGGAGCAAGAGTACTTGCTTTACTTGGTGATTCTGTGACTACAGACCATATTTCACCTGCAGGGAATATCAAGAAAGATAGTCCTGCTGGTAAGTATTTAATTGAACATGGAGTGGATCCAAAAGACTTTAACTCCTATGGTTCCCGTCGTGGTAATCATGAAGTGATGATGAGAGGTACTTTTGCAAATATCCGTATTCGTAACCAAGTTGCTCCAGGAACAGAAGGAGGAGTAACCAAATATCTACCAAACGATGAAGTGATGTCGATCTATGATGCATCAATGAAGTATCAAGCTTCTGGAATTCCATTGGTCGTTATAGCTGGTAAGGAATATGGCACTGGAAGTTCCCGTGACTGGGCGGCAAAAGGAACGAACCTTTTAGGCGTGAAAGCAGTCATTGCTGAAAGTTTTGAGCGAATTCATCGTAGTAATTTGGTTGGTATGGGTGTATTACCACTTCAATTTGTCGACGGTCAAAGCTGGAAATCCTTAAATCTTAATGGCACAGAAACCTTTGATATTCTTGGTTTAGACAATGATGTAAAACCTGGCCAAATGCTAAAGGTTGTAGGAACACGTGAAGATGGCAGTACATTCGAATTCGAAGTATTAACTCGCCTAGATAGTGTAGTAGATGTAGAATACTATCGTAATGGTGGTATCCTACAAACCGTATTACGTCAATTGCGTCAATAGTTTTTGGGGAAAACCCAAATTTATACCAAGTAGGGAGGCTGTTTTTGGTCTCCCTATTTTCATCGTCAGAAACCTTGGAATTAAAACTTGAACTTTGTCCTGATTTATGTTAAATTACATATGTTAAACTCCTTAAGGAGGTGTTGATCGTGGCCATTTTTCTAAAAATTCTATTAGTCATTGTGTCTTTAGGGTTAATAGGTTCTGTTCTACTTCAGTCTGGTAAAAGTGCTGGATTATCTGGAAGTATTGCTGGTGGAGCTGAACAATTATTTGGTAAACAAAAGGCACGTGGTCTAGATGCGGTACTTGAGAAAGTAACCATTGGGTTAGCTGTAGGCTTTATTATTCTTTCCATTCTTGTTGCTTACATTGTGAAAGTGCAATAGATGATGTGTGAAAATATGAATACACTAAGATAACAGCAGGGTACTCTTGCTGTTTTTTTAATACAAAAGAAAGTAACTTTCTTTTAATTCCAAGTTTCTACATGAATCCTAAATGCTTTATTGAGAAGTTTCGTAAACGCTTAAAGATAGATGGAGATTTATTCCTTGAGGCAATACATCTATGAAACCATAAAGTTCCAGGAAAAGATACTTATTTTTTTATCGAAATCGAGACATATCGTTTGCAGAGATGAGGAAAAAAAGAATTGGTAATCGAGGAGGCAAGTCAATTTTTACTTGGCGATGAGGAAGGTGGTATTGATGAAAATCACTAAAAAGAGTCCAGAACCTTTTTATTATCAAGGGGATAAAAGGATAGGGCTACTCTTGATACATGGATTTACAGGTTCTCCTGCTGAAATAAGATTATTAGGGGATTTTCTCCAGCAAAAGGGTTATGCTGTATATGCACCGTTATTAGCAGGGCATGGAACTTCTCCGGAAGAGATGGCAAAAACCAATCAAGAGGATTGGTGGAATAGTGTCTTAGAAGCTTATGAGTTTATGAAAAGCGAAGGATATGATCAGATAATTTCGATTGGGTTATCGATGGGAGGTATTTTATCTTTAAAATTAGCGATGGAAAAACCATTACTAGCAGTGATTCCTATGGCAGCACCCATTTTTGTCCATGACAAACGGATGGCTTTTGCTAGGTGGATTAAATACATAAAAGCATATCAGGTTAAGGGAAAAAAGGTGGATCAGATTGAGGAAAATCTAGCAAGCTATGATCGGACTCCAATAAAATGTGTAGAAAGTCTCCATCGCTTGATAAAAGAAGTCAAACATGATTTACCCCGTGTTCATTGCCCTGTTTTCATTATGCAAGGAAAACGTGATGAAACGGTAATCCCTGAAAGTGCAAATTATATTTATCGACATATAAGCTCATCAACAAAAGAGATCAAATGGTATGAACAATCAACACATATCTTGACTATTGATCAAGAAAGGGAAAAAGTTTTTGAGGATCTTTACTTATTTATATCGCAAATTAGTCAATAATATAGGATACAACAATCTTCCTCAATTATAGGGGTGTTACGTTATGCAAGCGACGAAAGATAATATTTTAGATTTTATGCGAGAAAAACTATATAAACCAATGACGATCAGAGAATTAGAAGAGGTCTTCGCTATTGAAGGTGCTCAAAATTTTAAAGAGTTTGTTAAATTGATGAATGAATTAGAGGAAAATGGTGAAATTGTACGAACAAGGGCAAACACCTATGGTCTTCCTGAAAAAATGAATTTGATCAAAGGGAAGTTACAGAGTCATCCAAAAGGATTTGGTTTTGTCATTCCTGAGGATAAAGGGGAATCAGACGTCTATATTCACCTAAACGATATGCATGGTGCGATGAATGGTGACCATGTCTTGGCAAGGATAAGCCTAAAAACCTCTGGTACTCGTAGGGAAGGTGAAATCGTACGCATTCTAAAACGAGCAAATCGTCAAGTTGTAGGTACCTTTACCGAAGGGGAATATTATGGTTTTGTCATTCCAGATGATAAGCGAATTTACCAAGATATTTTTATTCCAAAAGCCGGTGTGAATGGGGCTGTTGAAGGGCATAAGGTAGTTGTTAGGATCACTAAATATCCTGAAGGAAGAATGAGTCCAGAAGGGGAAGTTATTGAGATTTTGGGCCATAAAAATGATCCAGGTGTCGATATCTTATCGATTATTCGCAAATATGGCTTACCAGAAGCTTTTTCCGATGAAGTGATGCAAGAAGCAGAAAAAGTACCTGATTCGATTTCAGAAGATGAGATCAAGAATAGACGTGATCTTCGAAATAAAAAAATGGTCACGATTGATGGTGAGGATGCAAAAGATTTAGATGATGCTGTCTCTATTGAACGATTAGAGAATGGAAATTATTTATTAGGAGTACATATTGCGGATGTTTCTTATTATGTAAAGGAAGGATCTCATTTAGATCGGGAAGCCTATTTTAGAGGAACAAGCGTCTACTTAGTAGATCGAGTCATCCCTATGTTACCTCATCGGTTATCTAATGGTATCTGTTCCTTAAACCCGCAAGTGGATCGTTTAGCGATGAGTTGTGAAATGGAGATTACTCCCCGCGGGGAAGTTGTGAATCACGATATCTTTACAAGCGTTATACGTACAAATGAGCGAATGACATATACCAATGTAAGAAAAATACTTGAAGAAGAACCGCCAGAATTAATGGAAAGATATAAAGGTCTGATCGATGATTTTAAAATGATGAGGGATTTAGCACTTATTTTGCGTAATAAACGAATGAGTCGGGGTGCGATTGATTTTGATTTTGAGGAATCAAAAATCATCGTTGATGAAGAAGGAAAACCAATTGAGATAAGAAAACGTGAACGCTCGATTGCCGAACAAATTATTGAAGAATTTATGCTAAAAGCGAATGAAACAGTGGCAGAACACTTTTATTGGTTACGAGTACCCTTTTTATATCGTGTCCATGAAGATCCAGATCCAGATAAACTATTTGCTTTTGCGGAGTTTATCACCAATTTTGGTTATGTGGTAAAAGGGTTAAGCAATCAAATTCATCCACGTGCATTACAAACCGTCCTTGAGGAAATTCAAGATACGCCAGAACAAACCATTATAAGTACAGTACTTTTACGTTCGATGAGGCAAGCACGATATGACGCAGAACCATTAGGCCATTTTGGTCTATCTACCGAATTTTATTCCCATTTTACTTCGCCAATTCGTAGATACCCTGATTTACAGATCCATCGAATTATTCGGGAAGTATTAGAACAAGGAGCTCTTTCACCAGAAAGACATGCATACTTGCAAAGTATGATGCCAATTGTTGCTGAACACTCCTCAGAAAGGGAACGAGTAGCGGTTGATGCAGAAAGAGAAACAGATGATTTGAAAAAAGCAGAATTCATGCTTGATAAAATTGGTGAAGAATTTGAAGGAATGATTAGCAGTGTCACCTCATTTGGTATGTTTGTAGAGTTGGAAAATTCTGTTGAAGGTTTAATCCATGTCAGCTATTTAATCGATGACTACTATTATTTTCACGAAAAACAGTATGCATTAATTGGTGAGAGAACAGGAAAAATATTCCGAATTGGCGATACGGTAAAGGTTCGTGTATCGAATGTAAATCTAGATGAGCACACAGTTGACTTTGAACTTGTAGATATGAAACCAAAATCCGCCAATAAAATGAAAAGGCCTAAATTAATTGAGAGTGGAAAACGAAACAGCAGAAAACCAAAAGGGAAACGATCTACTGATAAAACTGAAAGTAAAGTGATCGTGGCGAAAAATGATAAAAAGAAAAAGGCAAAAAAGAAAAGAACTCGATCATAACGAAGAATTAGATTTGAATAAATATGAAAAGAAGGGAAACGGACAACGGTTTCCCTTTTGATTTTACATTGTGGTTTTGATATAATATTTTTCTAACGATATCATATGTAAGAGGTGAGCACGAAATGGGGAAAAAGGATGGAAAAGTTGTCGTACAAAACAAAAAGGCAACCCATGATTATTTTATAGAGGATACCTATGAGGCTGGGATCGTGCTTACTGGAACCGAAATTAAATCCATCCGTGCAGGAAAAGCTAATTTAAAGGACAGCTTTGCTCGTATCTCTAATGGGGAAGTTTTTATCCATAATATGCATATTAGCCCTTTTGAACATGGGAATCGGTTTAATCATGAACCGACAAGAACAAGAAAATTACTTCTTCATAAAGAGGAGATTAGAAAATTAATTGGCAAGACTAAAGAACAAGGGTATTCTTTAGTTCCTCTTAAGCTATATTTACGCAATGGGTTTGCCAAATTAGACTTAGCTTTAGCTAAAGGTAAAAAATTGTATGACAAAAGGCATGACATTGCAAAAAGAGATGCTAATCGCGAAATGGCGCGTGCTCTGCGAGAAAAGCAAAAATATTGATGGTAAAAGGTTCAACTTTTAAAAGTATATCAATCATGATATACTATAGTATGTAGTAAGTGGTTGAAGTTAATCATTCACTTCTCACCTCTAATACGGGGGCGTTTTGGATTCGACGGGGATAGTTCGAGCATCAGTAGCGAGTCGAGGGGCAGCGGCCTCGTTAAAACGCGAAAGCCAATAATAACTGGCAAAACTAACAATAACTTCGCATTAGCTGCTTAATTCAGCTTGCGGCTCTACCACTCCATCGCCCATGTGGCGTGACTAGGGCTCAACTTTAGTGGGATACGCGGTTCGCCTTCCGTCTGTAGGTGGCCGAAGAGACCAATCAGACTAGCTTATTCGAACGTTTGTTACTTGGCAGTCGGATAAGCAAATCCAAATCAAGTAACTGCACTCGGAGAAGCTGATGTGGCGTTATTTTCGGACAGGGGTTCGATTCCCCTCGCCTCCACCATACATATTAAGAAAAAAACACCGCATGAGGTGTTTTTTTTCGCTTTTTCAGAATATTCATAGCGAATATTACCGATAATCGGTATATTATACTAGAAAGAAAACCAAGTTCGACATTTAGAAAACGTGATCCAGAAAAACAACTTCTTTTGTTTAAGATGGCGAAAAAGAGAAAAGATAGACTTTTTAAAAAGATAGGCGAACGCGAGTATGAACTTAAAAAAGAGGGGGGTACAAATGAACGATGACGTAGTGAACTACCCGCCACCTACGTTTCGCTTAGAGGTGGGGGCTTCTAAGGTAATCGCACCTAACGGTACGAAATTTACTTAGCTATAAAGCCTGTTCCATGCTCTATTTATGATTATACTAACAGTCGCAATCCTTCACGCTTGATATTGATAGAAGCGTTCCAATCTCTATCTGCCACAAAACCACAATCACATTGGAATATGCGCTCAGAAAG
>NZ_JBLWFI010000001.1:1773651-1845817 GCF_048898065.1 Tepidibacillus infernus | reverse complement strand
TTTTTTAACTTATTATCAAAATCAGGATCAATAGTTGTTCTAATATAAGGTCGAACCCAAATAGCTTTAATATTTTCTTCACGCATATAGTTACCAACCGTTTTTTCTGCTATTACATGACCTCTTGACTGAAGTATAGACGTTATTTTAGGTGCTCCATATATCTGATGGGACTCATTATAAATTTGTATAATTTCCGCTTTTACCTGTTGCTTCCTTTTTTCTTGGTTGGATGGTATTCTTTTAACCCAACTGTAATATCCTGATGAAGAAACGCCCAATAGTTTGAGCACACTGTTAACAGAAATCTTGCGCTCCTCCGATACTAACTTTGTTTCTGTATAAATAGATTCTGTTAATTGTTCAGTATGCCTATAGCCTTTTTTAAGATGTCTAACGCATCCTTTGAATCTTTTAATTCTTTCTTTAAACGAGCAATTTCTTTCTCAGCGTCTGAGCTATAATTACCTGATCCTCTGTGATTAACGGTACCATTGTTTGTATTAGCATTTAATACCCACTTACTTATTGCAGATTTACTAACTTTTAGATCTCCTGCTACTTGTTCTAGGCTTTTGCCTGATGAATGATAATAGTTTACAGCATCCTGCTTAAATTCAGCACTGTATTGTTTCTTTTGATTTCCCATTAAACATTTCCCCCTGGTTCAGTTATATTTATTTTATACTAAACTTAGGAAAAATCTCTATTTAAGTTGTCCTATTTTTATTCTAGCATCAACCAATAAAAGGACGATCAAATGCCTTGATGATCCATATCAATGTAAAAGGGCGAACAGGGTACAACTTTGATTTTATGTGTACCTATAAGGATCCACGAGAAGTAGATGTGGACGTGATCAATGTGGGGACAACGGGTCTTATTGATGATCAGCATAAAAATGTAGCTAAAGAACTTATTCATGATTATACTCGACATATTCATGAATGTGCTCAGGCTGTACAATCTATGACGCACCAACCAAATTAGGTGGCAATCCATTAAGTTTGCTTACTCATTATGAATATATTTCAAGAGACCAAACTGGTAATTCAGCCTATGGACAAGTTCCAGCTTCTATCAGTTTAAGTACGATTGATCAGAATAGAACAACAGGTGAATTAAAGGTTGTTGATTTGAAAAAAGTAGATTTTTCAAAAGTAGATGGATTATGGATACCATGTAATGGTTCTGTAACACCTTGGAATACTCACCTAAGTAGTGAAGAATACGATGCAGATGCACGTGCTTATGAAGCAGACCAAAATAAAACCTTTGTTGGTTTTTTTACAAAAAATTATTTTCAAGACGAAAATAAAGTAGGTAATCCTTACGCATATGGATATATTCCAGAAGTAGTGGTACGCCCTGATAACTCTACAACAGTTGTAAAACATTACAGCATGGGGAGATTTTCTCATGAATTAGGTAAAGTTGCTCCAGATGGAAAAACCGTATTCTTTGGTGATGATGGTACAAATACTATGTTGTTTATGTATGTAGCGGACAATGCTCAGGATCTATCTGCTGGTACCTTATATGCTGCAAAATGGATCCAAACAAGTGATCAAAATGGTGGGGTTGCTAATCTAAAATGGATTAAATTAGGTCATGCAACAGATGAAGAAATTAAATCATACATTGATAAAGGAATAAAGTTTAGTGATATTTTCGAAACCGCTGATCAAGATACAGAAGGGTTTAGTAAGATTAAAACGTACCCAAGCGGAAATGTAGAATGGTTAAAAGTAAAACCTGGAATGGAAAAAGCTGCAGCATTTTTAGAGTCCCGCCGTTATGGTGCGATGTTAGAAAAAGGTATGTTAAAGGATGAAAATGGATTAGATCCACAAGATGATATTCAATTACCAAAATTAAAAGCTGGTGCCACCTATGAACTTGCTTTGAAAGCTGGACAAAAGGACAGTGAGAATAATCACATTGATAGCAGTTATGTTCCAGCAACAATGAAAGGTTTAATCATAGGTGAAGATTTGCTAGTCCCAGATGAAAAGGGAAACACTGCTGTCGTTGCCATAACTACTTAAACAAAATTACATTTGCAGATTTATTAGAAAAGGTATAAGATAGAATCAAATAAGTTAAATAAATCCTTCGGGGTCGGGTGAAATTCCCAACCGGCGGTAATCAGGGATAACCTGTAGTCCGCGACCCAATACGTCTTTTGATGTGTTGGCTGATTCGGTGAGATTCCGAAACCGACAGTAAAGTCTGGATGGGAGAAGGATATGATAAGGTGAATTCTATCCATAGATGTGTAAATTCAGAAAATGCCGCTTTGTCTTTTTTCTGAATTGCATTTTGTCTTGTTTTTATGGCTATATTCTATCCATTTGAAAATTCACATTATCTATCTTACTTAACATAAAACCCTGAAGCATGATGCTTTGGGGTCTTTTTTTCTAAATTTATGGGGCCTACAAAAGTAATCGGAGTATGCATTTTAAAGGAAAAGGAGATAAACATGAACGATCGGGATTATATGAAAATAGCCCTTGATTTGGCAAAGGGAACCAAAGGGCAAACCTCCCCCAATCCAGTTGTAGGAGCGGTGATTGTTAATCAGGGTCGTATCGTTGGAATGGGAGCACATTTAAAAGCAGGCCAACCTCATGCGGAAGTTCATGCATTAAATATGGCAGGTTCACTTGCTAAAAATAGCACACTTTATGTAACACTTGAACCTTGTAGTCATTTTGGTCGAACTCCTCCATGTGCAGAACGAATCGTTGCTGAACAAGTCAAAAGAGTAGTTGTGGCCACCTTAGACCCGAATCCGTTAGTTTCAGGGATGGGTATTGATTTATTAGAAAAGGCTGGTATAGAAGTTACCGTAGGAGTCTTAGAACAAGAAGCAAAACAGCTTAATGAAAGCTTTAACAAGTATATTACAACCCGTATGCCATTTGTTACCGTAAAAACCGCGATGACCCTTGATGGGAAAATCGCTACTTATACGGGAAGTAGCAAATGGATCACAGGGGAAAAGTCGAGAGAATATGTTCATCAGCTAAGACATGAGCATGATGCGATTATGGTTGGGATTGGGACAATTTTAAAAGATAATCCTTCCTTAACGGTACGAACTGAAGTAGAAGGACTTAACCCTATTCGAATTGTGGTCGATTCAAAATTGAGAATTCCATTAGATGCAAAGGTAGTAATAGATGGAAAAGCACCTACATGGATTTTCACAACGAATCATGTATCAGAGCAGAAAATAAATGAGTTAACAAAAATGGGTATCCAAGTCATCGTAACAAAAGGGGAAGAAAGTGTTCCGTTGCAAGAAGTGCTTCAATATTTAGGTAAAAATCATGTAACATCCGTATTTGTTGAAGGGGGATCAACCTTAACGGGTAGTTTATTTGACCATGGATTGATAGATAAATATATAGGATTTATTGCTCCAAAATTAGTAGGAGGTTTTCAATCCCTAACAAGTATTGGTGGGGAAGGAAAAACGATGATGACTCAAGCCGTTCCCTTAACCAACATTTCTATCCAACAGTTTGAAGATGACTTTTGCATCATGGGGTATCCTATCTTTTCATCAAGCGAAGGGGGGGAAGGTTAATGTTTACCGGATTGATTGAAGAAGTGGGAAGGATTAAAAACATAACTCGTTCGGGCGATGCCATGGTACTTACGATTGAAGCAAAAGAAATTTTAGAGGATGTGTCAATTGGGGATAGTATCGCTGTAAACGGAATTTGTTTAACGGTGACCTCTTACCAATCTTTTTCCTTCACTGTCGATGTCATGCCTGAAACGATGCATCGTACGAATCTGAAGGATTTAAAGGTTGGTAGTTTAGTAAATCTAGAAAGAGCAATGACACCCAATCGAAGGTTTGGTGGTCATTTTGTTGCCGGACATATCGATGGAGTAGCTACATTGCATGGAAAAAAGCCAGTAGATAATGCGATTTATTTTACTTTTCATGCGAATCCCTCTTTAACAAATTACATGGTTCCCAAAGGTTCGATCGCAATTGATGGGATTAGTTTAACGCTTGTTGATGTAGAGAAAAACCAATTTTCAGTTTCGATCATTCCTCATACCCTTCAACAAACCAATTTGGTATCAAAACAGATCGGGCAAACCGTAAATATTGAGGTGGATATGATTGGGAAATTTGTAGAGAAATACGTGACCAATCTGTTGGAACAGCGATCAAATGAGAAAACCAGTTTAACTGAAGATTTTTTAAAAGAGAATGGATTTGCTTAAAAAGTAGGGGGGCTTAAAATGTTTGCTACTATTGAAGAAGCAATAGAAGAGTTACAACAAGGAAAAGTGATTATTGTTGTGGATGATGAAGATCGTGAGAACGAAGGAGATTTTATCGCATTGGCAGAAAAGGCAACTCCAGAAGTAATCAATTTTATGATTAGGCATGGTAGAGGCTTGGTTTGTGTACCGATTACAAAAGAAAGAGCAAATGAATTAAATTTATCACCTATGGTAGAGAATAATACGGATCCCCATGGTACTGCATTTACTGTATCTATTGATTATAAAGAAAGTACAACAGGTATCTCTGCATATGAACGTTCACAAACGATACAAGCATTATTAAATTCTAAAACAAAGTCAGAGGACTTCCGAAGACCAGGTCACGTTTTCCCGTTGATTGCACGTGAAGGCGGTGTGTTAAGACGTGCAGGCCATACCGAGGCTGCTGTTGATCTAGCAAAATTGGCTGGCGCTTATCCTGCTGGAGTGATCTGTGAAGTCATCAAGGAAGATGGAACGATGGCAAGAGTACCAGATTTACAGCAAGTTGCAAAAGATCATGAACTAAAAATAATTACGATTGCTGATTTGATTAAATATCGCAAAGAAAAAGAAACATTGGTTCAACGTGAAGTAGAAGTCAATTTGCCAACCGAATATGGAACTTTTAAAGTGATTGCTTACACTAATAAGGTGGATGATAAGGAACATCTAGCCTTAGTGAAGGGCGAGATCAATCAGGATACACCGACACTCGTTCGTGTACATTCCGAATGTTTAACAGGGGATATTTTTGGGTCATTTCGCTGTGATTGTGGTCCACAGCTTCATGCTGCATTAAGACAAATTGAAGAAGCTGGACAAGGTGTTCTATTGTATATGCGACAGGAAGGTAGAGGGATTGGGCTAATCAATAAGTTAAGAGCCTATCAGTTGCAAGATCAAGGCTTTGATACGGTTGAAGCTAACCACAAGTTAGGATTTCCTGCTGATTTAAGAGACTATGGCATTGGAGCACAAATCTTAAAAGATCTAGGAGTAGGAAAGATACGCTTATTAACCAATAACCCTAGGAAAATAAAAGGGTTAGAAGGTCATGGTTTAGAAGTCGTGGAACGTGTTCCCTTACTGATTAAGCCAAATAAAGATAATCTTCGTTATTTACAAACGAAAAAAAGCAAATTAGGCCATTTATTACATGTTTAGAGGAGGAATTCAAATGGGAAAAGTATATGAAGGTCATTTAGTAGGAACAGGATTAAAAATGGGAATTGTGGTTTCGCGTTTTAATGAATTTATAACTAGTAAATTATTAAATGGAGCTAAAGATGCACTCATTCGTCACGGAGTGGAAGAGAAACAGATTGAAGTGCTTTGGGTACCTGGAGCTTTTGAGATTCCACTCGCTGCGAAGAAAATGGCTAATTCTAAAAAGTATGATGCAGTCATTACATTAGGAGCAGTGATTCGTGGGGCCACACCTCATTTTGAATATGTCTCTTCTGAGGTTGCAAAAGGAACGGCAGCGATTAGTTTGCAAGCAGATGTTCCAGTAATCTTTGGTGTGTTAACAACTGATTCGATTGAACAAGCGATTGAAAGGGCAGGAACGAAGGCTGGGAATAAAGGTTGGGAAGCTGCGATTTCTGCAATTGAAATGGCAAATGTGTTAAAGCAAATCTAATACCTATAAGAACAGATCGAAGCACAGAGAGTGAAAATGGCTACTACCATAACGAATTTGGTAGTAGCCATCCATATTTTTATCATATTTTTTAATTTGTAGTTTCAGGCTTCGTTTCCTTGCCAACAAACCATAAAACGATGATTCCTACCATAATCGTGATTGTGAAAATAAGGAAGATACTTTGATAACTCATTTCTTCACCTATCAATACACCTACAAGTAAGGGAGCAATAATACTACCGATTCTACCAAATCCAGCGGCTGCACCAGAACCAGATCCGCGAATAACTCCAGGGTAATTTTCAGGCGTATAGGCATAAAGTCCACCCCAAGCCCCTAAATTAAAGAAAGATAATAAGGAACCCCATATTAGTAATGAAGTGGTTTCTGAACTTGAACCAAAGAACCATGCACTTAGTGCTGTGCCTAATAAGAAAATCATCAGTACTGGTTTTCTTCCCCATTTTTCAATCAAATAAGCAGCTGTAAAGTATCCGGGAACTTGTGCAAGAGTCATCATCAACACATACTCAAAAGAACGAATCATATCAAAGCCTTTATCAACAAGGACAGAAGGTAACCATAAAAACATGCCATAATAGGAAAAGGCGATGACAAACCATAAAGTCCATAAAGTAACCGTTTCTTTGCTATATTGGGTAAATAAGAGTTTGATATTTTTGTTTTTTAATTGTTTCTTATTCTGTTGCGCTAAAAAGACAGGTGACTCAGGTACCTGTTTACGGATTAAAGCAGCATATATAGCGGGTAGACCACCAATGATTAATGCAGCTCGCCAACCTAAATTTGGATTAGGAATAACGTAATAAGCAAGGATAGCGGCTAAGATCCAGCCAATGGCCCAAAAGCTTTCTAGCAGAACAACTGCCCTTCCTCTACTATGTTCTGGAGCATGTTCACTCACTAAAGTAGAGGCAACAGGTAATTCGGCACCAATTCCTAAACCAATAAGAAAACGGAATATTAACATAACAACAAAAGTAGTCGCTAATGCACTAGTGGCTGTCGCTATACCAAATAATAATAGAGTATATAGAAAAATGGGTTTTCTTCCTATGCGGTCAGCAAGTATTCCACCTAACGTAGCACCTATAGCCATACCGATTAAATTAATCGTACCAAGCCAGCCTGATAATGATGGAGTTAGACCCCATTCTTTAGATAAAGCCACCATAATAAAAGATAATAGCCCCACATCCATCGCATCAAACGCCCAGCCAATCCCAGCAACACCAATCAATCTTTTGTATTCTTGATTTGATTCAGTCGCTTCAAATGCAGATGTACTCATTTAATCCCCCTCATTTCTATTGCTATATGTATATTTATGTGTCTTTACACATGATATTACATGATGATGAGGATATTGTCTAGTATTAAGTTGGTTTTTTTTCAATTTTTTTATTTTTCTTCATATTCTTTAGAAGCAGATTAAGTGTTATCTAACACCAAAAACAATATAAATAGTGTTAAAATAGTATTAAAAACAATAGTTTGTTGATGTAGGAGGATTTATGAAAAAAGGAATGAACTATGGGTTATTTATGATGACAACAATGGGACTAAGCCATATTCCTAATCAATCTATTGTGCTCCTTTCTTATGGAATTGGTTTTATTTGGAGTCTAACTATGGTATGGAGCAATTTGTCTAAAGCGAGATGGGATTGGTTTTTTTCAAGTACATTAACTTGGCATTTAATCGGTCTTGGCTATTATTTATTTACACGTGATATTTTTTCTGTTGTAGATTATACTGGTCAAGTAGTATCTTTTTCTTTTGCAATCAATTCTGTCTTTTCACTATTTACAAACTTGCCATTTACTTCAATGTTTGATCGTAGTTATCAGGAAAGGTATGTTCCTGTAAAAGAAGTGTTATTACATAGGCAAGCAACTATGTTTTGGAGTGTTATCATTCTTTGTAATGGAACCTTTACACTATTTCTTCAAAGATTATTGCATCATAATGTATCACTCTTATCGATGGTGATTGTTGTGATTGGTATCTTTGTGATTAAAAAATGGCTAAACTTTCGCCTTCAAAATTAATTTTTTATCTTATAGGGACTTCACTAAAGAAGGATTCGACTACGTTTTTGAGAAATCCTCAGAATAAGCAATCAGGACAACGTGATCATCTAACACATGATTTATTTTTTCTTCAAGTTGGGTGATCTCTTTTAATAGTTCGGGATGGTTATTTAGATTTGTAAAATGGTAATTCATTAATATCCCTCCTTAGAAATAGTATGGTGGGAATTTCTAGAATTATACTTATGAATGAATTGGAATAGAGGGAATGTATGTTAAAAGTAATCTTAATGCGGCATGGAGAATCGGAATGGAATGTGTTTAACCGAATTCAGGGGATTCAACAAGTTTCTTTAACCAATAAAGGGAAAAAACAGATTGAAAAAGCTTGCTTCGATTTACTTTCGAACAGAAAAATACAAGTTACCAAAATTATAACCAGCCCATTACATCGAGCAAAAGAATCGGCAAGTATTTGTCAACGTATATTAAACCTTCCACTGGTTGAGCTTGATTATTTTCGGGAACGTTCATTTGGTGAATTAGAAGGGAAAATATTACAGGAGATTCGATTACAATATAAAATCAGGGATATTGAAGAACTGGAAGACAACCGATTTAGTATCGAACCGGTCCAGAGTTTACTTGATCGAATCCATACAGGGCTCAAAGAATTAAAAGTAACCCACCCAAATGAAAACCTTTTGATTATCACCCATGGAAGTGTCATCAAATGGATCTTTGAAAAATACCAAGCTGAGAATATAGGTATTATTCCTAATGGGGAATATCGATGTATCAAGATATAAAATGAAAAAGTTTGTTGACATGCTATCAGATATGGGTTATATATAAAGTTAATAAAATTAAATATCGTTGGAAATAGGTTCCAAGTTATGCAATGATAACTTGGATTAAAAGGGAAGTCGGTGAAAATCCGACACGGTCCCGCCACTGTAACGAGGAGTCTGTATAAATCATTGCCACTGATTGAAAAATTGGGAAGGCCTTATACAGACGGTGAATCGAAGTCAGGAGACCTGCCTATTTTCAAAACACAAAACCCTACGGGAGATAGGGGAGTGTTTGTCGTTTCAGTGCCATATCAGCATTGATTACACATTAGAACACTTCAACGCTTTCCTTGTAAAACGAATAGAAGTGTTTTTCTTGTGAAATAGGTGATATGGTGGAGAATATTCACTAGAGCACATCAAGCACTTCTATCTTTAGGGTAGGGGTGCTTATTTTATTGGAGGGAGGAATTGATTTGCAAAATCGATCATTTAGTGTTGAGGTTTTGTTATTAACGATTTATTTTTTGTTCATTCCACAGTCTGCTTATGCGATGCATATCATGGAAGGTTTTTTGCCGGTTAAATGGGCTGCTTTTTGGTGGGTACTTTCTACTCCGTTTTTCTTGTTTGGAGTGAAAAGGATTCGTATCGTTATCAAAGAAAATCCTCAGTTTAAATTACTACTTGGTGTAATAGGGGCGTTTACTTTTGCTTTATCTGCTCTAAAGCTACCATCAGTTACAGGGAGTAGTAGTCACATGACAGGTGTAGGATTAGGCGCGATCTTATTCGGTCCAGCGATCATGAGTGTAATTGGGGGAATTGTTTTACTTTTTCAGGCTCTTTTACTCGCCCATGGTGGAATTACCACTTTAGGTGCTAATCTTTTTTCGATGGCGATTACTGGGCCAATATTTGCTGTAGGTACGTATCATGTTTTTAAACGTTTGCTCCATAGAGATAAGCTTGCAATCTTTTTGGCAGCAAGTTTAGGGGATCTAATGACTTATGTTGTGACTTCACTTCAATTATCTCTAGCGTTTCCTTCACAAATTGGTGGAGTGATGGAATCATTTCAAAAATTTTTTACGATCTTTGCTGTTACTCAGGTGCCGTTAGCGATGATTGAAGGAATCATTACAGTTATTGTTATTCAACTTTTAAAGCAAAATCATCAGCAAGAACTGCAATTTCTTTTACAAAAAGAAAGGAGGTTTTTTACTTGGGGTAAATAAAAAAATACTACTTAGTGTATTCGTTTTGTTCCTTATTCTCTTTTTACAAAATTTTTTAGGAAATCTTGAATTTGCTGGGACGGATGATCAAGCACAAGGAGTAATTTCATCGATAGATCGAGATTATCAACCATGGATTACAAATTTGTTTTTTCAACCGAATGAGACAATGGAAAAGCTCCTTTTTTCCGTTCAAGCTATTTTAGGATTCGGTGTTCTCATTTATGGAATTGGTTTTTATCAAAGGAAGGATAAAAACAGGTGAGAAATTAAATGTTGAAAATTGATCAAATTGCGTATACCAATCGTTTCATTCGACTTGATCCTTTAATCAAATTGGCATTTGTGTTTGTAAGTTTTATTTTTTCTTTTTTGTTTCATTGGGTTGGCGATCTTATGATCTGGGTTATTACTGTTACGATTACTATCGGTTTTGCCAAAGTGCCATGGAAAGATTATCTAACATTATTGCTAGGGATGGGTCTTTTTCTAGGAGTAAGCCTAATTAGCATTATGCTATCCATTTCTCCATCACCAAAAATGATGTTGGGCTTTCTTTCCATCGGCCCTTATTTTATTGGTATTACGAAACAAGGAATAGAAACAGCAGGAAGTATATTTTTTCAATCACTGTCTAACACGGCAAGTTTACTTTTTCTTATACTGACGACTCCGTTTCATGACTTAATAAAAGTAATGGAAAAATTGAAAATTCCTGTTGATCTTCTCGAAATTGCGAAGCTCATCTATCGTTTTCTATTTGTTTTGTTAGATACAGCCTATCAGATGAAAATGGCACAAACTTCACGGCTTGGCTATAAAAACTTTACTCGTTCACTTTATTCATTTTCTGCTTTATTATCACAACTTTTTATAAATTCTTTAGAGCGTTATCAAAAATGGGCAATCGGTTTAGAAAGTAGAGGAGTGATTGAAAGTTCTATTGTAGCTGATCAAGCCAATACCGAAGTATAAAAGGACGGAAAGCAGATGGAATCATCAATCATCGAATTGGAAAATGTAATATATCAATATCCGAATGGTACGGTAGCACTTGATCGCCTTACCTTAAAGATCTCGAATAGCAAAAAGGCGGCGCTAATTGGCCATAATGGCGCTGGGAAATCAACACTTTTAGGTCATATTAACGGCATTTACCGACCAACAACAGGTAAAGTGATCGTCAATCAAAAAGAAATAAGGTATTCTCGTTTGGAATTAAATCGATTAAGAAGGAAGGTGGGGATTGTTTTTCAAGATCCAGAACAGCAACTCTTCTCGTCAAATGTTTGGGAGGATATAGCCTATGGACTCAAAAATTTGAACGTTCCCGACAAAATAATTCAAGAAAAAGTTCAGTTCATCATGGAATATTTACATATCACTCATTTAGTACAGAGGCCAATCCATTATCTTAGTTTAGGTGAGAAAAAATTAGTAGCTTTAGCTGGAGTCTTGGTGATGGAACCAGAGATTTTATTATTAGATGAACCTACAGCTTATCTTGAACCGAAGGCTATCGAACGATTGATCCAATTTTTAGAAGAAGAATCAAGCTCCAAGTTAATCCTTTTATCTACTCATGATTTGGAATTGGCTTATCAATGGGCCGATCATCTTATTGTTTTAAAAAATGGAAAAAAATTAAAAGAAGGAACACCTATGGAGATTTTTTCTGACGCAACAATATTAAGGGAATCTGGCTTAAAACTGCCAATTTTATTGGAAATATACCAAGAGTTATTAAAACAGAAACGAATCGATTCTTCAATAAAACCACCAACTTCATCTACTGAATTATTATCTTTATTACATAACATCTGTAAATAAAAAGTGAAAGGAAATATGGACAAAATGGGAACGATTAGACATCTATTCATTGTTGGAATTGGACCTGGAAGTGCTGAATTAATGACAAAACAAGCACAACTTGCCATTGAAAAAAGTGAAGTTATTGTTGGGTATCGAACTTATATCGATCTTATCCTACCATATATACAGGGAAAAGAAGTGGTTGCCACAGGAATGACCAAAGAGATCGAAAGAGCAGAAATCGCGATTGATCTAGCAAAAAAGGGAAAGAAAGTAGCTGTTATCTCTAGCGGAGATGCCGGGGTATATGGAATGGCAGGGCTTATTTACGAAATGATCGCAGCAAGAGAGGAAAAAATATCTGTTCAAATTGAAGTCATCCCTGGTATATCAGCAGTCAACGCAGCTGCGGCTTTACTAGGAGCACCGCTTATGAATGATTATTGTACCATCAGTCTGAGCGACCTTTTAACACCATGGGAACAAATTGAAAAAAGAATTCGTCTGGCTGCAGATGCAGATTTTGTCATCGCCCTTTATAATCCAAAAAGTAAGAAAAGAATTCTACCGATCCAAAAAACGCAAGAAATTTTATTACAATACCGCTCGGTTGATACACCAGTAGGCATTGTGAAGAATGCGTATCGTGACGATCAAGAAGTCATCGTAACGACTTTAGGAGAAATGCTCCATCATGAGATGAATATGGTAACCACGATTATTATTGGCAGTTCGGACACTTTTAAATTTGATCAAAAAATCGTGACACCACGTGGTTATCAAAATAAATACAGTTTAACAGAACGCTAACAAAAAATGATAAATTTTGGGGGAGAAGAAATGGAAGCCATTTTATTTGTCGGGCATGGGAGTCGAGATTCAGAAGGAAATGAAGAAGTACTTCGTTTTACAGAAAAAGTAGCACAAAGAATCCGAGGAATAAAATCGGTACCGATTATTGAAACTTGTTTTTTAGAATTAACCACTCCCACAGTTTCTGAAGGAATGGATCAATGTATTCGTCAAGGAGCAACAAAAGTGGCGCTCGTTCCTATTATTCTTTTTTCCGCTGGTCATGCTAAAATACATATTCCTTATGAGATTGATCAAGCAAAAGTGAAATATCCAGGTATCACTTTTACATACGGAAGGCCTATCGCGATTCATGAAGTAACGTTACAAATTCTCACAGATCGTCTGAAAGAAATAGGTTTTCAAGGAGAAAGCGGGGAACAAAGAAAAGAGGAAGCCATTTTATTAGTGGGGAGGGGAAGTAGTGATCCCGATGCAAACAGCGATCTTTACAAAATCATGCGGTTATTATGGGAACGGATCCCAGTTAAGTGGGTGGAACCTGCTTTCATGGGAATAACAGAGCCGACGTTTACAGAAGGAATGGAAAGATGTATTGCGACAGGGGCAAAAAACATTTATATCTTACCTTTTTTCTTATTTACGGGGATATTGATCAAACGAATGGATCAAATGATCGAACATTATCAACAATTATATCCAAACCGAAAGATCAAAAGAGCTCCATATCTAGGGCTTGATCACAAATTAATCGATGTTCTCACTGACCGTGCCTTTGAAGCATTAGAGGGGAAACCAGCCCTTAATTGTGACCAATGTATGTACCGTATTAACTTCATCCATCATTCGCATCATTCTCATCATCATGATCACCATGATCACGTACATCACCATAATGGTCATCATCACCATCATGAATAAGTGAACAAGAACCATAAGCAGAGGTTAGATAAAATGTTGGTATTAGCAGGAACAAAAGATGCAAGAGAACTAACTGCTTTTTTACTTCAACATAATAAGAAGGTATCCGTAAGTGTGGTCACAGAACAAGCTGCCCAAAAATATAAATCTCTAAACATCCCCATTAATATTGGAAGGTTAACGAAAGAACAAATGCTAGAAATGGTCCTTGCAAAGAAATTTAAGGCCATTATTGATGCGACACATCCTTATGCAGAACTCGTTTCAAAATATGCGATGGAAGTAGCAAAAGAAGTAAAAATACCTTATTTACGGTATGAGCGGCCGTCAACAGTTCTAAATGAGAACCAATACCTTCATTTCGTATCTTCCTATTTAGAAGCCATTGAATGGATCAGAGAAAAAAAAGGTGTTGTATTCGTAACTACAGGAATCAATAAAATTGATCGATTTGCAAAGTCATTGTTAGGGGAGCCAAATATTCGGCTTATTTTTCGCATCTTGCCTACGGCAGAGAACCTACAAAAGTGCGAATCATTAGGAATACCAAAGGAAAATATCATTGCCATGCAAGGAACATTTTCAGCTGGATTGAACCAAGCCATCTATAAAGAATATGGAATCAATCTTCTAATTACAAAGGAAAGTGGGAAAGAAGGAGGATTTTTAGAAAAGGTAGAGAGTGCCATTCAAATGGGAATTGAGACGATCGTGATACAAAGGCCCAAACTACAATATCCAATTGTGTTTCATCATTTTGAAGATTTATTGAAATACCTAGAGAAACACTAGTAAATGAGTTGTAAATGAAATCAACGAAAGGTGAGGGATATGGATTTTTTCGTAGAATTTTCGCCAATAACGACTCAACCTCAGGAGATTGAGTTGAAAAGTTTTGAAATGATAGAAGAAGAAATCGGTAATCATTCCTTTTCAGATGCACAATTTCCAATTGTCAAAAGGGTGATTCATACGACCGCGGATTTTGAATTAGGGAGAAGTTTACGATTTCATCCAGAAGCAGTGAAAGCGGGTATCTTCGCAATTCGCCAAGGAAAAAAAATTGTGACGGATGTGGAAATGGTAAAAGCAGGAATCCATCAATCTCGCATCACTCATTTTGGTGGACAAATCATTTGTCATATACGGGATGAGGATGTAGTCAAGAAAGCGAAAGAACAAAACACGACGCGTTCGATTATTGCCATGCAAAAGGCAACAAGTCAAATAGAGGGTGGGATTTTTGCCATCGGAAATGCACCAACAGCACTTCTAGAACTGATTCGGCTGATAAAATTGAAAAAAGCAAAGCCCGATCTCATCATCGGCGTTCCTGTTGGCTTTGTATCTGCAAAAGAATCAAAGGAAGAATTACAGAAATTAGATGTTCCCTATATTACCAATCAGGGAAGAAAGGGTGGAAGCCCAGTGGCTGCAGCAATTGTGAATGCTCTCTCACTGATGGCTCAACAAGTTGATAAGGATGTAGAATGAGTAAGAAAAAAGGATTACGAAGCGGATATACCACAGGAGCCTGTGCAACTGCTGCAACAAAAGCAGCTTTACTTATGTTAATTGAGCAGAGCCAAATTCTTGATATTGAAATCCAGTTGCCGATTGGTGAGAAGGTTAGATTTCCCATTCAAAACTCTACGTATAGCCTAACCTTTGCAATGGCAGGTGTGATCAAAGATGCAGGCGATGATCCAGATGTCACCCACGGAGCGCTAATTTTGTCAACCGTTTCATGGCTTAATGAAGAAAGAATCGAGATAGACGGTGGAAAAGGGGTTGGTCGAGTAACCAAACCTGGATTACCGGTCCCTATTGGCGAAGCAGCAATCAATCCTGTTCCAAGACGCATGATCGAGAAAGAAGTAAAACAGCTATTAAATTTTTATCAACTTACAAAAGGTGTAAAAGTGGTCATTTCGGTACCCAATGGTGAAGAGTTAGCGAAAAAAACATTAAATCCTAGATTGGGGATTATTGGTGGGATTTCCATTTTAGGATCAAGAGGTACGGTGATTCCTTACTCTCATGATGCTTACCAGGCTAGTATTGTTCAAGCGATTCGTGTTGCCAGAATCAATGGCATCGACCATTTTATTTTAACGACTGGGAGTACAAGTGAAAAGATCGCGCAAAACATTTTTAAGGAAAAAGAGGAAATGGCCTTTGTTCAAATGGGTGAATTTGTTGGTTTTGCTTTAAAACAAGCGAAAAGATTAGGAACAAAAAAGGTGACCATCTTAGGGATGATTGGAAAACTATCCAAAGTTGCGCAAGGGAAAATGATGGTTCATTCAAAAGAGTCGAGTATTGATTTTCAATTTTTAGCTAATATTGCAAACCGGCTTCACTTTTCAGATTCTGTTCAAGCACAAATTCGACAAGCCAATACGGCTGCATGGGTTGAGAAAATCATCATCGAAGAAAATAGACCATCTTTTTTTGCAGAAATTTGCCGTTTAGTCGCTTTAGAGAGTCTTTCTTATATTCAAGGAGGATTAATCCTAGAGGTCATTCTTGTTTCAAAATTGGGAAGAGTTCTTGGGAGGGTGGAGATGGATGAATGGAAAAAATGAAGATCATTGGTATCGGTGATGATGGAGAAAATGGAATTTTTCCTCACTACCGAAAATGGATTGCCGAAGCAGATATTTTAGTAGGTGGAGAAAGACAACTTTCCTATTTTCCCGATTTTCAAAAAGAAAAATGGATTTTAAGAGGGGATTTACCATTTATCCTACATCGTTTGAAGGAGAAAGCAATCAACAAAAAGGTGGTTGTTCTTGCTTCAGGTGATCCACTTTTTTATGGAATTGGCCGTTTATTTCTTGACATTATAGGGTACGAAAATCTATCGATCTATCCTCACCTAAGTTCAGTTCAATTAGCATTTGCTAGGTTGGGAGATTCTTGGCAGGATAGTTATATTGAAAGTTTACATGGGAGGTCATTGACAGGGTTAGCCCAAAGAATCGATGGAAAAGCAAAGATTGCTCTGTTAACGGATGCTGTCCATTCACCAACAATGATTGCGCAGTATCTACTAATCTATGGATTTGATGAGTATGAAATGTTTATTGGTGAACACCTTGGTGGAAAAAATGAAAAGATTTATCTCTTATCTCTTGAAGAAGCGGGTGATCAAACATTCGCGCCGTTAAATATCGTCATAATGCGGAAACGAAAAGAAATTCCAGCCGTTCAAAGTTGGAATTTAGGAATCGAAGACGAAGAATTTTATCAAAAAAAGCCAAAAAAAGGATTAATAACCAAAAAAGAGATACGGGTATTAAGTTTAGTAGAAATGAAATTAAGATCAGGAGATATTCTTTGGGATATTGGAGCTGGGTCAGGTTCTGTTTCCATTGAAGCATCCAAATATCAGCCAGATACTGAAGTTTATGCGATTGAAAAAGACATTGAGAATATAGATTTTATCAAAAAAAATATGAAGAAGTTTCGTACGGATTTTACAGTTATCCATGGGGAGGCCCCAGATTGTTTAAACGATCTTCCCGATCCAGATGTGATTTTTGTTGGAGGGAGCAATGGGAGGTTAGAAGAAATCCTCCAGCTAGGCTGTCATCGGCTGAAGCAAAACGGAAGGGTGATTGTGAACGCCATTACGATGGAAACATTGATAGAAACATTACATTTTTTTGAAAATAGGGGATGTTCACCGAAAATTACACTTGTGCAGATTGCTCGAAGTAAGCCGATTGCTAGTAAAACAGGATTTGAGAGTTTAAATCCAATCTATATTGTCACAGCAACGAATCCAAAAGGAAAAAGAAAGGAAGAAGTAGATGGAAGAGCATAAAATCGGACAATTTTTTGGTATTGGCATTGGCCCTGGCGATCCCGAACTTCTCACATTAAAAGCATTACGGGTGATCAAAAATTCACCGGTGATTGCTTTTCCAATAAAGGCGGTAAATGAGACGAGTTATGCTTTGTCGATTGTAAGGAACTTTATTGATATAAAACGGCAGCAATTACTTCCTTTACTGTTCCCGATGACCAAAAATAAAGAAATCATCGAACAGCAATGGAAAGAAGCAACAGAAGCAGTATTTCGCCACTTACAGCAGGGAAAGGATGTTGCCTTCCTTACAGAAGGAGACCCTTTATTTTATAGTACATTTATTCATCTTTATCGATATATGGGACTCCTTCATCCAGAGGTTACCGTCCAATCGATTCCGGGAATTTCTTCAATTTTTGGTGCCGCGGCTTCATTACATTTACCATTGGCTGATGGCGATGCACAGGTCGGAATTATTCCAGCTACGAGAAATAAAGATCACATGAAAAAAGCGATTGAACTACATGAAACGATTATTTTCCTAAAAATAGCAAAAGTCCTTGATTTATTGGTCGATGTTTTAATCGAAACCAATACCTTAGAAAAGGCTGCAATAGTCACAAAAGCAACTTCAAACGAAGAAATCATCTATAAAAACGTTTTAGATTTAAAAGGAAAAGAGTTGCCCTATTTGTCATTAATGGTGGTGAAGAGAACATGATGAAAGAAAATAAGGTTTATTTCGTTGGAGCAGGACCTGGAGACCCTGATCTCATCACAGTAAAAGGGTTAAAATTACTGCAACAAGCAGATGTGATTCTTTATACCGATTCTTTAATCCATCCTTCTTTATTAGATAGGGTAAAAAAAGGAGCAAAAACGATTAAAACAGCTGGGCTTACCTTGGAACAACAAATAGAGATGATCGTTGAAGAAGTTCAAAAAGGAAGTCTTGTTGTTCGCTTACATACTGGGGATCCTTCAATTTTTAGTACGACATCTGAACAAATGAGACGATTGCAACGGGAAGGTATCGATTATGAGATCATCCCTGGTGTAAGTTCCGTTTTTGCGGCTGCTGCACAAATCAAGGCGGAGCTTACCATTCCAGAACTCACTCAGACGTTAATCATTACAAGAATAGAAGGAAGAACCCCTGTACCAGAAAAGGAGAAATTAAGAGAATTAGCACGTCACCATAGTACCCTTGCATTATTTTTAAGTTCATCATTTATTGAAAAAGTCGTAGAGGAATTAAGATTCGCTGGATGGGCAGAAGATACACCGATTGTGGTTGTATATCGTGCGACTTGGGAGGATCAAAAAATGATCCAAAGTACATTGGCAAAAGTGGTAGAAGAATTGAAGAAAGAGAATATTCACTCCCATGCGATGATTTTGGCCGGCAACGTTTTTCAAAATCATCTGGATATCGATAAAAATCGTTCCAAATTGTATGATGGTCGATTTAGCCACGGATATCGAAAAGGGGAGTAAATGGTGAAGAAAGCATATGGGATTGTGGCAATTACAAAAAAAGGAGTAAGTCAAGCACGATTTCTGCATGAGCAATTACCTGATAGTGATCTTTATTATCCCAAAAAATGGGTTTTCGGAGATGAAGAAGAAAAGGGTATTTACGTAGTTGATGGTAGTATGGCAACGCTCTTATCTTCCTTATTTTTATCCTATCGAGGATTGATCTTATTTATGGCTCTTGGAGCTGTTGTGCGAATAATTGCTCCACTTATCAAGGACAAAAGGACTGATCCGGCAGTTGTTGTCTTAGATGACATTGGCCAGTATGTCATTAGTGTCTTATCTGGACACTTAGGAGGGGCTAACCATTTAGCCAATCAAGTATCCAATTTAATAGGGGCTATTCCAGTTATTACCACTTCGTCTGATGTGAACCAAAAATTAGCTGTTGATTTGCTAGGAGTTCAATATGGTTGGCAGCTAGACTCTGTACAACATGTTACTGCGGTAAGTGCAGCGGTTGTGAATGACGAAAAAATAGCGATGATTCAAGAAGTTGGAGAAAGGGATTGGTGGCCTTCTTCGATTCCTCGTTCTGAACAATTTACGTTTTATTCTTCGATATCAAGTGAAAGTAGAATTAAGGAAGATTATCAAGGGGCAATTGTCATTACCGATCGATTACTTGACCAAGATGAATGGAGTCATCTCCCTGAGAAGACCATTCTCTTCCGTCCGAAAACATTAGTGGTTGGAATCGGATGTAATCGTGGTACATCAGCTTCGGAAATCGAGTCTGTTATCTTTTCAACGTTAGAAGAGGAAGGATTGTCTTGGAAGAGTATTAACCATCTCGCAACCATTGATTTAAAAAGGGATGAATTAGGATTATTAGAGATTCGTCAAAAGTATCAATGGCCAATCGTTTTCTATACAAAAGATAAATTAAATCAGGTATCCATTCAACACCCTTCAGAAACGGTTTATCGTCATATTGGGGTTTATGGGGTGAGTGAACCTGCTGCTAGTTTATCTGCTAGAACGAATCAACTTCTATTGCAAAAGAAAAAAGCAGGGAATGTTACGATTTCCATTGGTAGATTAGAGAAAGGAGGAAATGGATGAAAACACAGATTCCAAGAGTTGTCATTGCTGGGACAGGAAGTGGAGTAGGGAAAACGACGTTAACGATTGGTATAATGGCTGCTCTAGTAAAAAGAGGAATCACTGTTCAAGGGTTTAAAGTAGGACCCGATTATATTGATCCTACATATCACACTGCAGTGACAAAAAGGGAGTCAAGGAATCTTGATACTTGGATGGTTGATTCAGAAATCATGAAGGAAATCTTTATCCGCGGTTCACTTGGTGCAGATCTTGCAATAATTGAGGGTGTAATGGGTTTTTTTGATGGCAAAGACCCTCTAAGTGACAGAGGAAGTACTGCGGAAATTAGTCGATTATTAAACGCTCCAGTCGTTTTGGTCATCAATGCAGAGGGAGTAGCCCGAAGTGCTGCAGCGATGGTCCTTGGGTTTAAGCGAATGGATTCCCGGATAAATATTGCCGGAGTGGTTGTCAATCAAGTAGGAGGATATCGACATTATCAATTGGTAAAAAAGGCGATCGAAGATGTGACAGGAATTCCAGTGATTGGTTATTTAATCAAAAATCAAATCATGAGTATACCGGAAAGACATTTAGGACTTGTTCCAGCAATTGAACGAGGGGAACTTAATCCATTATTTCAACAATTAGCAGGATCGATAGAAGAGCATATTGATCTCGATCAATTCGTACAAATTGCCAAAAAAGCAAAGGAAGTCATTGTTAACCATAGTCCTATGTTCCAATCACTTTCTGAGCGACGTTATCCTATCACCATTGCTGTGGCTAAAGATGAAGCATTTCATTTCTATTATCCAGAGAATTTAGAGCTACTAGAACAATACGGAGCAAGAATTCAATACTTTAGCCCCTTAGCCGGAGAAACCATTCCTGTTGATGCAGATGGATTGTATATCGGAGGAGGATTTCCGGAAGAATTTGCTGCTCAATTAACAGTCCAGAAAAAGATAATCGCGGATTTTCGGGAAAAGATCAGTCAGGGAATGCCAACATTTGCCGAATGTGGCGGTTATATGTTCTTAACTGAGGAGATTATTGATCACAATGGAAATTCGTATGAGATGGTTGGGATCATTCCAGCGAAAGTTCAAATGCAACAACGTTTGGCTGCATTAGGATATCGGGAAATCACAGCACTTACGCAACAAGTATTATTAAACAAAGGAGAGACAGCAAGAGGACACGAATTTCACTATTCTAGATTAATTCCAACGATTGAAAACTACCCATATGCGTATAAGGTAAAGGGATTAGGTGGAGAATTTTCGGATGGTTACCATCAGGAAAATCTAGTAGCTGGATATACACACTTCTACTTTCCTTCAAATCCGAATGTGGTTATTCATTGGTTAGAAAAAGCAGTTGAATATCAAAAAAAAAGATAAATTCACTTGAAGAAAGGAGAGAAATTGATGAAAGAAACGAAAAAAGGCTTAACGATCATTTATACGGGAAACGGAAAAGGAAAAACGACAGCTGCAATTGGACTAGCCGTTCGAGCATTCGGTCAGGGTCTAAAGGTAGGCATCTTTCAATTTATCAAATCACCTGAAAGGGATTATGGAGAAAAAAAGACATTAGAGAAGTTAGGGATTGAGATTATTCAATTAGGTATCGGCTTTACCTGGACGAAAACGGCAGAGGAACATCGTCAAGCGTTAAACAGGGCTTGGGAATTAGTTAAAGAAAAAACAATGTCGGGTTCTTACGATCTAATTGTATTAGACGAGTTGAATAATGCTTTAGCAATCACTGATTTTCCCATCGATGATGTTCTTCCACTAAAAGAAGTGATTCAATTACTTCAACAAAGACCAAAAGCGTTACATGTGGTGATTACAGGTCGTAATGTTAAACCAGAACTCATCAACCAAGCAGATCTTGTTTCTGAAATTCAAGAAGTAAAACATTACTATAATGAAGGAATTCCAGCTGTCAAAGGAATTGAATATTGAGGAGGAAAGAACATGAATTGGCAAACGGCTATTGATCAGATTCAATTGTTAGATGTGAATGTAATGAAAGAAGCAGAGACCCATTTAGATCAATTGACAAAACCACAGGGTAGTTTGGGAATGTTAGAAGATTTGGCCATTCAATTGGCAGGCATTTATCAGACGACTCGTTTCCGTGTTGACCCGATTACAAGTTTTGTTTTTGTAGGGGACCATGGAGTAACAGAAGAGGGAGTTTCCGCTTTTCCTTCCGAAGTGACGACACAAATGGTTCATAATTTTCTTCATGGTGGAGCGGCGATTAATGTGTTAACACGCCAACACGATGTGTCGTTAAAAGTGGTCGATGTGGGAATGAAAGATTCCATCGATAATCCCCTCTTAATCCAAAAGAAAATTGGACAAGGCACCCGGAATTTTCTCAAAGAAAAAGCGATGACCAAACAAGAAGCAATAGAGGCGATTCAAGTCGGATTTGATTTAGGGGTGATGGAAGTAGAAAATGGTGCAAAAGGATTAGCAATTGGAGAAATGGGGATTGGAAATACCACATCGAGTGCAGCGATTGCAGCTTCATTGCTAAAAAGACCTCTTGATGAAGTCGTTGGTAGAGGGACTGGTTTGGATTCAGATCAGTGGTTGCATAAAAAAAAGGTCATTCAACAAGCATTACAATTCCATAACCTACAGTCTAATGATCCAATCGAGGTTCTTGCTACATTTGGTGGTTATGAAATTGCAGCGATGACAGGGATGATTTTGTCTGCTGCTTATAAGCGAGTTCCTATTCTGCTCGATGGTTTTAATACGGGTGCTTCGGCATTGATTGCAGCAAAGATTGAAACAAAGAGTGTACTTTATATGATTGCTTCCCATCAATCTGAGGAGCCAGGACATCGACATACGTTACAAGCGTTGCAAATTTATCCATTATTACAATTGAACCTACGACTAGGGGAAGGAACAGGTGCAATCCTAGCTCTTCCAATACTTCGTTCTGCTCAACATCTATTTCAAGAAATGGCTACCTTTGAAGAGGCAAACGTAGCAAATAAAATCGTATCTCAAAACTAACGACAGAGGATAGAGTATGAATCAATATCTTTATTGGCAAGTGATCGCTGCATTTCTCATTGATTTGTGGATTGGTGATCCAAAGCAATTGACACATCCCGTGGTGTTGATTGGCAAAGCTATTCGAAACATGGAAACATTTTTACGAAGATTTACTTTCCATTTTTCAGAGCGGTTATTAGGGATTATTTTAGTCATTATCATTGTTGGCAGTAGTTATGGATTGGTATGGCTCATTTTATTTGTAATGAATCAGGTTCATCTTTGGTTATCGTTGTTGGTAGGCGCTTGGCTCATTTCAACCACAATTGCAACGAAAGGTTTAGCAGACGAGGGGAAGAAGTTGTTCTCTTTATTAAAGGCAAAAGAACTAGAAGAAGCTAAAAAACAGGTTGGTTATATCGTTAGTCGGGATACTGATCATTTGGATGAATCGGAAGTGATTCGGGCAACGGTTGAAACTATTGCAGAAAATATTGTCGATGCAGTAATTTCTCCACTATTTTACGCCATATTAGGAGGACCTGCGTTGGCAATGGTATATCGAGCAGCCAACACCCTTGATTCGATGTGTGGGTATAAAAACGAACGTTATCGTGATTTTGGCTTTGCTTCCGCAAGATTTGATGATCTACTTAATTATATCCCTGCAAGGATCACCGGTGTTCTCATTGTCTTAGCAGCTTGGTTGTTACAATTGGATGCAAAAAAGTCTCTTTCTATTTGGTTTCGAGATGCACATTTACATCCTAGTCCGAATAGTGGCATCCCAGAAGCGAGTGTTGCTGGGGCTTTACATATCCGCTTAGGAGGGGTCAATATTTATTTTGGCCAACCCAAAAAAAGAGCGTATATGGGGGATGATCTTAAACCGCTTCAGGTTGAGCATATTCAACAAACGATTCAGTTGTTATATGGTGTAAGTGGAATCTTTATTGGCTTGTACACGGTGATCTTTTGGTCGCTTTATTTTACCAATTAGGTTGGTGATTTGGTGAAAGAATGGTTACAGGAACATATCCCTTTATTGAGTAAAAGGGAACATGGAAGTAAGTCTTGGGCAAAACTAGATTTTAGTATTAATACCAATCCATTAGGGCCTCCAGCTTTGATTATGGATTTCTTACAGCAAAGTGATCGATCGTGGATTTGTAAATACCCATTGGAACAAGCGTATCCTTTTAAGGAACAAATTGCGAAAAAGTTAAAAGTGAATCAAGAACAAGTCGTGATTGGAAATGGCGCAGCAGAACTTTTCTTTCTTTTACCAAGGGTACTACGTGTGAATCAAGGAATCGTTGTTCATCCTACTTTTTCAGAATATGAAGCATCATTACAAGCGGCAAATGTTCCAATAAAACGGATCTTTTATGAGATAGATGGAGATCGATTTATATTTCCCCTTGAAAGATTAAAAGCGATTCTATCTAAAGGGGATTTACTGTATATTTGTCGTCCGAACAACCCAACAGGTCAAATGGTTTCTTTAGAAGAAATGGTAGAAGTGATCCAACTTGTGAAAGATCGGCAGGCCCTTTTAGTGGTCGATGAGTCGTTTATTGAATTTACAAGTGAGCCATATGGGTTAATACAACTGTTTAAAGAAGATACTCCCCTTATCCTTGTGCGCTCTCTGACTAAATTTTACTCTATTCCCGGGATTCGATTAGGGTATGCGATTGGACCTTCGTGGTTGGTTCATTCCATGGAGTTGATACGAGACCCTTGGACAGTCAATGCGTTGGCACAACAGGTAGGGATAATTTTACTTGATGACATTTCATTTAGGGAAGAAACGCGGGCATGGATTCATCAGGAACAAAAGTGGTTTTACCAAGAAATGAGACAAATCGATGGGTATCACATTTACCCCACAACGACGAACTTTTATTTGGTACACACTTCTTTTTCCGTAGATCGACTTGAACAAGAGTTAAAGAAAAAAAGAATCGCTATTCGTTTGGCTCATTCTTTTCCAGGACTAGATGATCATTTTATCCGCTTAGCCATCAAAACACGGGAAGAAAACCTTGAGCTTTTAAAGGAGTTGAAACAGTTTGACATATCCTCAAGCTAACGTCACTTTGATTACAGGTGGAGTAAGAAGTGGCAAATCTAATTTTGCCCAATCTTTAGCCAGTCAATATGAAAGGCATGTTCGTTATATTGCAACTGCAGAAGCTAAAGATGAAGAAATGAGAAGAAGAATTCTCCATCATCAAAAAAATCGCCCAACAAATTGGAAGATTATCGAAGAGCCAATATGGATTGATCAATACTTTGCCCCAAAGAAAAAGGCTTCAGCTGATTCTGTCACTTTAATCGATTGTGTTACAGTGTGGGTTTCTAATCTTTTATTACAAAAAGATCCAATGGGAAAAGAAATGTGGGAATCAGAACAAGGGGTCAAAATAGTAGAAGAGCAAATTGATCGCTTTATTCAGACACTTATGAAAACGAACCAACCTACAATTCTTGTAACGAATGAGGTCGGGTTTGGTGGAATTGAAATGAATGTTTTAGGCCGAATCTATCAGGATTTGCTAGGTTGGACCAATCAAAAATTAGCAAAGGTAGCAGACCAAGTCTATTTAGTCGTAGCTGGAATCCCGATGTTGATCAAAGACGATATGAAAGGGGTGATGCAAAATTAGGCGATTAATGAATGAAATTGATTCGTTTTGGATGGCAATCCAATATTTTAGCCGTATTCCGGTTCCATATGCCATACATTATGATCAAGAGAGGATGAAACGTTCGATTCTCTACCTTCCTGCTGTAGGTTGGATGATTGGGTTTTTCCTTTATTTATTTCAGCAAATTACGATTGATTGGTTCCCAAGAACGGTTCATTCGATCCTGTTGGTTTCTTTCCTTTTATGGATAACAGGAGGGTTACATGCAGATGGTTGGATGGATGTTTTTGATGGGATTGGGAGTAGCCGAGATAAAGAAAAAATGCTTGCGATTATGAAGGATAGTCGTGTCGGAGCTATGGGTGTGATCGGATTTGTTATTTTATTTGCGTTAAAGGCATCGAGTTTGCTAAGTATTGATGCGAAGTTTTCCCTAGAAGCATTTCTTTTTGCTCCTTTGCTGGCCCGCTTTGGTGTTGTATTGGCGGTATATCGTTTTCCCTATGCGCGCAAGGAAGGGATCGGAAGGATGTTAAAGGAAGCTCTAACACTGAAAACTTTCATAGTCACTTTTGTTTGGATTCTACCATTATTTTGGCTGACTGCTTATGCGCTACAGATGTTATTTCTGGTTATTGGGTTTGTCCTTTTATTTGGCGTGTATTTTACAAAAAAATTAGGGGGACTAACAGGGGATGTTTATGGCTGGTTCATTGAAGGGGGAGAAACACTGCTTTGGCTTATGTTTGTTCTGTTATCGAGGTGAGACATGAACTTTTATTTACTCCGACATGGATTGACAAAATGGAATGAAAAAGGAATATTGCTTGGAAGCAGTGATCCGCCTTTACTTGATCAAAATGATGATCAGATCTTAAAATGGGTTCCTTTCTTGCAACAACACCGGGTTGAAATGATGGTGCATAGCGGAATGAAAAGGACAATAGAGACGATGCAGATCATTCGTAAACAACTGAACATGAATATTCCTTTTATGCAAGATGAGCGGCTGAAAGAACTGAATTTTGGCGATTGGGAATTGAAAGATTATGATGGGTTGTACCAAAATCAACAAGAGTTATTTGTCAAATGGCTTCATGACCCTTGGCAAATTTCACCGCCAAATGGGGAAACCTTACAGCAATTAAAATCACGGCTGATTTCCTTTTTTGATCAATGGGTAGAGGAAAGTGCTAGTCAATCGATGCTTGTTATCACACATGGAGGTCCGATTCGGGTTCTTTATTCAATGATTCACCATACGTCTTTTTATGAATTAAATGTTCGACCTGGCTCTCTTTTTTATCTGAATTGGCAGTACAAAGAAATGAGAGAAGTCGATGAAGGGGAAAGTAAAGATGGCTAAGGCTTTAATGATTGTGGGTACAGGTTCTGATGTCGGGAAAAGTAGGATTGTCACAGCATTATGTCGTTACTTTTCGCAAAGAAATGTTTCTGTTGCTCCCTTTAAAGCGCAAAATATGGCTTTAAATTCCTATATCACAGTAGATGGGAAAGAAATAGGACGAGCCCAAGGTTTGCAAGCCGATGCGGCTGGGATCGTGGCCTCAGAACATATGAATCCGATTCTACTGAAACCAAGCAATCCATACGCATCACAAGTGATTGTTCACGGGAAACCGATCGCACAAATGAATTTTCGGGATTATCGTGAGACAAAACATGAAGAATTAAAAAAAATCGTTCAAGACTCATTAGCGAAACTACAAGCGGAGTACGATTTGATCCTCATTGAAGGTGCAGGTAGTCCTGTTGAGATGAATTTAAAAGATCGGGATATTGTGAATATGAAGGTCGCCGAGTGGGCCAATGCAGATGTGATTTTGGTTGCTGATATTGATCGTGGGGGCGTTTTTGCCCAAATCGTAGGGACTCTACAATTGTTGACAGCAGAAGAACGAAAAAGGGTGAAAGGAATTTTTATTAATAAATTTCGTGGAGATCTTCAGCTTTTTCAATCTGGAATCGAGTGGATTGAAAAGTACACAGATATTCCGGTCCTTGCTGTTTTTCCTTTTTATCCATTACCAGAATGGGAAGAAGAGGATTCGGTGGCTTTACAGCAAAAACAAATGGCAAAAGAAAACGCGGACTTAGACATTGTCGTTGTGAAGTATCCGTATATATCGAATTACACCGATTTTATACCATTAGAGCTGGAAGAGGATGTTCAAATTCGCTATGTAAATAATGTGAAAGAGTTTGGTAATCCTCATGTTGTGATTTTGCCAGGAACAAAAAATACAATGGAAGACCTTCAGTTTTTGCAGCAATCTGGATTTTGGCAAAAAATAGTTGATCATGTAGCACAACAGCGAGAATTAGTCGGAATATGCGGTGGATATCAAATGCTTGGTGAGAGATTGTTGGATCCAGATTTGATCGAATCAAATGTTTTATCACGAGAAGGGTTTGCCTTTTTCCCAATGGTTACAAGATTTGAGAAGGAAAAGAAAACCGTCCGTGTGAAAGGAAAAAAGGTTCATTCTAAGCTACCTATTTTTGGCTATGAAATTCATATGGGGATTGTGGAATGGACTGAAAAACAAGAAGGGATGTTTTTATTAGAAAATGGAACTCTTGAAGGGTTTCATCATCCGAACTTACCAGCTTGGGGAACTTTTATTCATGGAATCTTTGATTCAGATCATTTTCGACATGAGTGGTTAGAACGACTACGAGAGAAATATGGATTACCACCAAGAAAAGATAGAGTCGCATTTTCAAGACGAAAAGAAAAGATGTTTGAGAATCTAGAAGATTGGTTCATTCATTCTCTACGACCAGTATATGTTCAATTTTTCGATCACTATATTTTTTAAATCATTCATGATACTATGAACAAGGGAGAGATTAAGATGTTGAAAAAAAGTTTTATGAAGAAAAGTTTGCTTTTGTTAAGTGCTATTTTACTATTGTTGGGTGTTCTTACCGGATGTGGGCAACAAGCTGCAAAACCACAAGAACAAACGATTCAAAATCAAGCTCAAAAACAAGAAGAAACATTAAAAACAACCTACCCATTAACCATTATAGATGATACAGGAACAAAGGTTACGATCACAAAAGAACCGACGCGTATTATATCCTTAATTCCTAGTCACACAGAAACACTCTTTGCCTTAGGTTTAGAAGGAAAAGTTGTTGCAGTAACGAAGTACGATAACTATCCACATGATGTTCAGAAAAAAGTAGAGTACGTTTTTCAAGAAGGTTTAAATCCAAACATCGAGCAAATCGTTAAATTAAACCCAGAGTTAATTTTGTTAGGTTCTCATAACAAAGAAATGACAGATAAAATTCGTGAATTAAAGATACCTGTTTTACAATTTAACCCACAAAGTTTAGATGCCGTCTATCAAACGATTGAAAAAGTTGGTCTTGTCACCAATACGCAACAACAAGCGAAAGAAGTCGTCTCTAAAATGAAGGAAAAACAAAAATCGATAAACGAAAAATTAGCTACTTTGAAACCAGAAGAAAAAGTACGTGTGTTTGTAGCTGTTTCTCCAGATTTATACACACCGGGAAAAGGAACGTTTATGGATGAATTAGTAATGGAAGCTGGAGGAATCAATATCGTTGAAGACCCAGGTTGGATAAAATATAATGAAGAAAAAATTATTTCAAAAAACCCACAAGTGATCCTTACTACATATGGATACTATGATAAGAATGCCGTAGCAAACATCATGAAAAAAGAAGGTTGGCAAAACATTGATGCGATTAAAAATAAACGAGTGGTAGATCTAGATAGTGACATCGTGAATCGACCAGGACCACGGATCATCGATGGTTTAGAAAGCATAGCAAAAGCGCTATATCCAGATTTAATGAAATAAATTTTAGTAACATCAAAGCAATTGAAAAGGAATGACTATTTGACGAAGGTAAGTGAATAAAAGATGGATCGAACAGAGATTATTCGTAGACGGTATAATCGTGTAGCCCATGTGTATGATTGGATGGATGTCATCATTCGAAGATAATTCATTTGATGCAGTGGTTACCACCTGTGTATTTTGTTCTGTCCCTGATCCAATCAAAGGATTAAAGGAAATTCGTAGAGTTGTTAAACCAAATGGAACAATTCGAATGTTAGAGCACATGCGAAGTGATCAACCGATGATGGGAAAAATGATGGATATGATAAACCCGTTAGTCGTAGGAATGATCGGGGCAAACATTAATCGAGACACAATGAAGAATTTAGAATTGGCAGGATTCAAGCTCAAAAATGAGCATCGAATCTTAGGAAGTATGTATCGACTAATCACACTAGACCCAAACAAATAAGAGAACTAAGAAAAATAGTAGAGGTTTGTATATTCCTAAACAGCGAACTTTGGAGTGCGTTGGAATATACAAACCTTTTCTTATTCAGTAACTTTTGGTCCAGCTGATTTAATTTCTTCAGATACTTGTGAGAACTTATTAAAATTAAGGATAAAACGTTTTGCCAATTCATTGGCTTGACGATCATAGGCTTCTTGGTCTGCCCAAGTATTTTTAGGCTGTAAGACTTCTTCAGGTACACCATGAATCTGGGTAGGAATACCAAAACCAAAAATAGGATCCTTTATGAAAGCAGCTTCTTCGATTGAACCATTTAAAGCCGCTGTGACCATTGCCCTTGTATAAGCGATCTTTATTCGTTGTCCAACACCATAAGGTCCACCTGACCAACCAGTATTCACAAGATAGACTTTTGCTTGGTGTTTAGTGATTTTCTCTCCTAGCATCTCCGCATAGATGGTTGGAGATAATGGTAAGAATGGTTCACCAAAACAAGTGGAGAAAGTGGCCTCTGGTTCAGTAACACCCCGTTCTGTGCCTGCTAATTTACTGTATAACCTGATAAGAAATGATACATTGCTTGTTCTTTTGTTAGTCTAGAGATAGGAGGTAATACACCAAAAGCATCCGCAGTAAGAAAGATGACTACGTGAGGATGTCCTGCTTGGCTAGGGATGACTGCTCCCGGGATATAATGTAGCGGATAAGCAGCACGGGTATTTTCTGTAAGAGCATCACTATTAAAGTCTAAATTACGGTTATCATCAATTACCACATTTTCTAGTACACTACCAAATTGGATGGCATTCCAAATTTGTGGCTCATTTTCTTCAGAGAGGCGAATACATTTCGCATAGCATCCACCTTCAATATTAAAGACTCCATCATCAGACCAGCCATGTTCATCATCGCCGATTAAATAACGATTTGGATCTGCTGAGAGGGTGGTCTTTCCCGTGCCAGATAAACCAAAGAATAAAGCCACATCGCCGTTTTTTCCTACATTGGCTGAACAGTGCATCGATAGGACATTTTTCTGTGGTAATAAGAAATTCATGACACTAAAAATCGATTTTTTCATTTCACCAGCATACTCTGTACCACCTATTAAGACGATTTTTTCCTTTAAATTAAGCATAATAAAAGCTTCAGAGTTTGTTCCATCAACGGTAGGGTTTGCTTTAAAACCGGGGGCCGAGATAACAGTAAATTCAGCTTGATGGCTCTCTAATTCTTCTTTAGTGGGGCGGATGAAAAGCTGTTGTACAAATAGATTATGCCATGCGAATTCATTTACAACACGAATCGGTAATTGATATTTCTTATTTGCACCAGCATACCCATCAAAAACAAAGATCTCTTTATCTTGAAGATATTGTAATACTTTTTGATAGAGTGAATAGAAAATTTCTTCACTGATCGGTTGGTTTACAATACCCCAGGCGATTTTGTCGTGATTTTCTTTTTCATCAACGATAAATCGATCTTTTGGAGAACGTCCAGTATATTTGCCAGTCGTCGTCAATAATGCACCTGTCTTTGTTAAAATTCCTTCCTTACGTTGAATCGCTAGTTCAATAATCTTTGGTACCTCAAGATTAAAATAAACGTTTGTCCCCTTTAGTAGATTTCTAAGATTTAGTTCTTCCACATTTGTACTCATTATGATATCCTCCCCATTTTGTTTTAGATGTCGAATAATTTGCTGCAAATAATATGTGATATACTATTATGTAAAATAGTATATATTATATAACGTTCATTATAGGAATTATTATATTCTGAATATTTTAAGACTGCAATATTAAATTCCGCTCCATTGTGTTTTTATCTACAGATGTTAAAATAGAGTAGTATATGTATATGAGGAGGAGAATACTTTGAATGTCATTAAAATCTCTCCAAGAGGATATTGTTATGGTGTGGTAGATGCCATGGTTTTGGCACAAAATGCAGCCTTGGACAAAAGTTTACCACGACCTATTTATATATTAGGTATGATCGTGCATAATCAACATGTGGTTGAAGCGTTTAGAGAACAGAATATTATTTCCTTGGATGGGGAAAATCGTTTAGCCTTACTAGAACAAATTGATGAAGGAACGGTTATTTTTACTGCCCATGGCGTTTCACCAGAAGTAAAAAAAAGGGCGAAGGAAAAAGGATTAGTTGTCATTGATGCAACCTGTCCTGATGTAACCAAGACCCATATTCTTATTGAGGAAAAAACAAAGCAAGGTTATAAAGTTATATATATAGGTAAAAAGGGTCACCCTGAACCAGAAGGGGCAATTGGAGTTGCACCTGAGCAAGTTTATTTAGTTGAAAAAGAGGCAGATGTAGAACAATTAGAGATTGAATCAAATAAAATTATCGTGACAAATCAAACAACCATGAGCCAATGGGATGTTGCTCATGTGATGAAGAAGGTTTTAGAAAAATTTCCCCATGCAGAGGTTTATAATGAAATCTGTATGGCGACTCAAACTCGACAAGAAGCAGTAGCTGAACAAGCAAAAGATAGTGATCTAGTTATTGTGGTTGGGGATCCTAGAAGTAATAATTCTAATCGTTTGGCCCAAGTTTCAGAAGAAATTGCCGGTGTCCCTGCTTATCGGATTGCAGATTTGTCTGAGCTAGATATCGAATGGCTCAAAGGAAAGCAAACCGTAGCTGTAACTTCAGGAGCTTCAACTCCAACACCTTTAACTAAGGAGGTCATTGATTTTTTAGAACAATTTGATGAGCACGAACCTTCTACTTGGAAGAAAGAGAGAAAAGTAGATATTAAGAAAATCCTACCTAAGGTCAGGGAAAAAAGAGTACAATAATATCTTTATGATCTTTATGTGATAAATTTCACTGCAATAGATTCCAAACCTTAGTATAGTATAGGTAAAGATATAAAATGGGATGGAGGTTATGTAGATGAATAGTTTATTACAATTATTTTATGAAGATCACGAGCACGCATTGATGCAGTTAGATCAATTACATGTTCATTTAGAAGAATTAAGAAAAGGGGCTGAAATAGAAAGAGTAAAATTGCAGCTTATTGGTTTTACCAAATTCCTTGAAGTCGCCTTAGATATTCACTTTGTTCAAGAAGAACAGGCATTATTCCCATTGATGTCAGAAAAAATAGGCCCAAATGGACCTGTCATGGTAATGGAGCGAGAACATGATGACCTCAGAAACGAACAAAAGGCTTTAAAGGAAGAATTGATGAAAGAAACACCAGCCAAAGATGTCGCCTTAAAACATGCTGGATTGATCTTGCAAGTATTAAGAGAGCATATTCATAAAGAAAACCAAATTTTATTTCCATTATCTGAGCGTATTTTAAGTTTAGATGAATGGAAAACGGCTGAACGAATTGCAGGAAACATCGCCCTAGGCATTAAGGAATAAATTATTCCCTTTATTCAACATAAATCATTTTTTTGGTCATTCCGCCATCAATGGTTAGATTTTGGCCAGTAATAAAACTAGCATCGTCTGAAGCTAAATACAGACATGCTGCTGTGATATCCATTGGTTGTCCAACTCGCCCAACAGGATGTTGATTTTTATCTTCTTCTGAATGGTGAGGTTGGATGGCCATTTTTGATTTTTGCCAATCTCCAACTTCAATCCAGCCAGGACTGATTGCATTCACGCGAATACCATCATGGCCAAGACTAATTGCTAGAGCATGTGTTAAAGCCAAAATCCCACCTTTGGAAGCAGCATAAGCCTCTGTATTAGGTTCTGACATGAATGCACGTGTAGAGGAAATGTTAATAATGACTCCTTGTTGTTGCTTTTTCATTTCTAAAGCCGTATATTTGCTACAAATAAAAGTAGAACGGAGATTTGTTGACAACACCCGGTCAAAATCATCTACATTGATCGTATAAATAGATTCCGTATGGCCAATACCCGCATTATTGATCAATATATCGACTTGTCCATATTTTTTTACCGTTTGATTGACTAACTGTTTAATCTCTCCCTCATTTCTCATGTCTGTTTTTACAAATAACGCCTCACCTTGCTCCTGAATAATTATCTTTTCATTTTCTCGTCCTGCTTCTTCATCGATATCGGCAATGACGACTTTTGCCCCTTGTTTAGCAAATGCTTGTGAGATGGCTCGTCCAATCCCCTGACCGCCACCTGTTACGATCACGACTTTATTTTCGAATTTCAAGATGATCACCTCAAATCAAGTTTTAATCTATTTTCTTAAATATTAATTTTATTTTCAAGAGCAATGCCTTCCTTATTATTTTCTGTAAAAGGAAGGCATGGGTAAATATTATTCCATTGAAACAATATAGACAAGACCATTTTTCTTTAGAATTTCTCTTGGAACACCAATCAGTAAGCTATCTTTTGCGTTATCTAGTTTACCTGCAGCCATGGAGAAACCAAATTGATCTTTTTCATTTTGGCCATACCAACGATGGAGTAACTTGCCTTCATCACCTGAATACACATTCACTTGGCCAGCATATTTTTTCCTCTTGTGATGAGCATCAAAAGCGCCAAGGATAATTTCTTTTTTACCATCACCGTTGATATCAGACGTGATCATGGTTTCACCAAAACCAATATCTACTTCGTCGTTCATGATTTCATAGATCGGATAAAATCCTCCTTGGAAAACAGAAACTTTATTGCCATGTAAATCTTTCGTTGTCACAAGGAGTTCTTTTCGCTCATCTCCATTCACATCGTCTACATGAACGTTGATACCAAACCCGGGATCACCAGATAACTTCTGAGTTAGCCATCCTAATCTACCTGAATAAACATAGACTTCCCCTCTAGGGACACCTGGTGCACCAATAATGACTTCATCAAACCCATCACCATCGATATCGCCAGCAGCTACAGAGGTTGCAAAGTCACAATATTCCTTGCTTATTCTTGAAGTATATTCTCTAAATAATGATCCATCTTTGCCGTTATAGATGTAGACCTTTCCTTTGCCCCTTTGAATCGGTTGTGGTGCTCCTACTAAAACATCGATCCCTTCATCACCAGTGATATGGCCAACTGCAATGGTAAATCCAAAGGCATCGTATTCCCTTTCACTTTTCCAATGGTAGATTGTTCTATGATCTTTGACAGAAAAGACTTTTACTTCTCCAGATAAATCTTGATAGGTAATCCCAACTACTAGTTCATCGATTTGGTCTTGATTGATGTCGGCAGTGATGAGACGAATGGTATTTACCTTTTTATTTCCGATATGAAACGTCTTTAGTCGTTTTTTATTAGGAGAAAAAACTTTAATAGTAGCCCCTTTTGGCCCATTGGTGGAAGCAACGATGATCTCGTTTTTCCCATCTCCATTGATGTCACCTAAGGCTAATGAGTAGCCAAAAGCATCTTCTGGAATATGTTCTGTAATCGTATCTATTTTAAGATTCAATTTCAAACCCTCCCTTAAAATGGGCTTTTATTATAGGGTATGCATACGCCCAAATAATGTGCTTGATGTGTTACAATATAATTTGGCAAAGGAATAAGCAAAGGAGATGTCAAGTTGGAGGCAATTGCTTACAAGAAAAGTAGAAAAAAAATATATACCAATTTAAGTGGCTTTTATTTATTGTTCTTTTTTGGTGTAGGGGCGTTATATCCCTCCCTTTCTGTATACTTTAAAGAACAAGGGTTAGGTGAAGGGCAAATTGGCCTCCTTATGTCGATTGGGCCTGTAGTGGCTATTATCGTGCAACCTCTATGGGGAATGATTTGTGATCGGTTTCGTATCGAGAAAAAAATTTTATTTTTTACATTGCTAGCGGCTGGATTCGTTGCCTTGATTTTTCCGTATAATCAATCTTATGCCATTTTTATCTTACTAAATGCAGCGCTCTCCTTATTTCAAAGTGCCGTAGTTCCCATTTCAGATAATATTTCGATGAATTTTGTTCACAACTATGGGGGCAATTATGGTGATATTCGTTTATGGGGGGCGATTGGTTTTGCTGTTGCCGTATGGGTTGCTGGAACACTAAGCGATTTGTTAGATATTCAAGTCATCTTTTATTTATATGCACTTTTCCTAGGTATGGCTGCACTGATCACCTTCAACATCCCTAATGAGACTGGTCAAGTCTCTATACAACTTTTTCAAGGAATCAGAGATTTATTAAAGATACCTAAGTTTCTCATTTTCTTATTGGGAACCTTTTTATTGTTTGGATCGATCAATGCAAATAACACTTATTTTGGTTTATTTTTTAAAGAAATAGGGGGATCAATGTCAGGGTTTGGCTTGGCCTTTTTATTAGCAGCAGGTAGTGAAGCTCCTTTGATGAGGGTAAGTGGTTTCTTAATTCGCAAATTTGGTTTATTACCCATTCTTTTGTTTTCAGCCCTTGTAACGACAGGAAGATGGCTTTTCTATTCCTTTAGTCCCTCAGTATCTTGGGTTTTAGCTACTACATTTGTTCAAGGCTTTTCTGTTGGATTATACGTTCCAACTGCGGCCCAGTTTGTTCGTGAAATATCCCCTAAAGAAATGCAAGTGACTGCAATGTCTTTATATGGTTCCTTTGGCTTAGGCTTAGGGAGTATGGCGGTTACGATGATGGGTGGTTGGATATCAGAACATTATGGAATGATGAACACTTATTTATTTATGGCTGGAACAGCATTTGTTGGCTTCTTTGTTTTTCTGTCGATCTGGATCATGGAAAGGAAGTAGTCCAAAAGTATAAATTTATTGAAAATTGTCTAACTCCCGCAACTTTTTCTGTCTTTTTTTGTCTATTTTAATAGAAAAGAATTGAGGAAAGTGAGTTGATTAGAGAAAACGTCGTTTTATGTCAAAAACAAAAATGAGAATAAGAGAGGTAGAAACATGGAGAGACGACGCATTTTATTTCTTTTTTTGATCTTCTTGTTTCTTCTTGTACCTAGCGTTGTAATGGCTGCTGAGAAACCGATTCAAATTTTAATCGATGGGAAGGTTGTTTTATCTGATGCTCCACCTATCATGACTAATACCAGTCGTGTCATTGTTCCTGTTCGAGTGATATCCGAAAACCTTGGCTATTACGTCACCTATGATAGTAAAAAGAAAGAAGTAAATATTGTGAGTGGTCAAGATCGAATTAGATTTGTCCTTAATCAAGCAACATTATGGAAGAATGGGACAAAAATTGCATTAGATGTAGCACCTATTTCTAAAAATGGCCGTTCCTTTTTACCCATTAGAGCAATATCTGAAAATTTTGGTGCTCATGTGAAATGGGATGCATCAACTCAATCTGTTGCGATCGATACTAAGGTAGACACAGTTGTGCCACCATCGGAAACTGGAAATGAGCAGAATGGTCAAGAACAAACAACAGATAAGCCAACAGATACTAAAGAAGAACCTAGCCCAGTAGATGAGACTACTAATGATGAAACAAATCAGAAACCAGATCAGGAAAATCAAAATGATCCATCTCAGCTAGAAGAAATTGCACCTTCAAATGAATTACAAACGATTGTTCAAGATGGGACAAGCCTTATCATTGAAACAAAGGAAACAGAATTTACTCACAAATTAATCGAGTTAAACCAACCTAACCGTTTAGTGATTGACCTTGAGGGGATGATTCTCTCACCAAACTTAAAGTCACCTGAGATTGCAGAGAACGAGCTCTTTAGCGCTGTGCGTTATAGTCAATTTCAACTAAATCCAGATCAAGTCAGAATTGTTGTCGATTTAAAGAAGAAAGTAGATTATAGCATAGAGAAAAGGGACAACCTCTTGATCTTACAGATGAAACCAAAGGTTTTTAAAGTTGTGATTGATGCTGGCCACGGCGGAAAAGATCCAGGTACATCAGGAGTAAGTGGTACAAGAGAAAAGGATTTTAACTTAGCGGTTGCTCTATTAGTCAATACATTATATCAGAATAACCAAGAGATTCAAGTGATCATGACTAGAGATTCGGATACCTATCCAACATTAGACGAGCGTGTGGAATTAGCAAATTCCTTGGGTGCTGATTTATTTATTTCGATCCATGCCAATGCGATGACTGGAAAACCGGACGTAAGTGGAACAGAAACCTACTATACACATGAAGAGAGCAGATTCTTTGCCCAATTGATTCATCCTTACCTTGTAGAAGCAACAGGTTTTAATGATCGCGGAATAAGAACTGCTGGTTTTAGAGTGATTAAATATACGACCATGCCAGCTGTCTTATTGGAATCTGGTTATTTATCCAATAGTGGGGATGAAGCAGCTCTCTTTACGCCAGAAACCCAACAACGAATTGCTCAAGCGATCTTCAAAGCAATCAATGAATATTTTGGAATAAAAGAAGCGTGATCGCTTCTTTTTTTTGTAACCAATCAAGTTGGGTCACTGGTACTCACCTCAATGGGTTCAACATGAACATGAACACGTTGAACGTCAGGAAATTCTTTCATTAAACGTTTTTCAATGATTTCGGTAATTTCATGACTTTCTACTACATTAAGGGTTGGCCTTACACCAATAGTAACATCTACAATGGCGATACTTCCTTGTTTTCTCGCCTTGATATCTTTAACGATTTTTACTTCTTTTATTGTCTTTACTGTGATCTTCATATGATTTAACCGTTCATATTCAAATCCATCGGATAAATTATGAGAGCTTTCTGTGAAGATTTCCCAAGCGGTTTTGATAATAATAACACCAACACCAAAAGCAGCTAGTGGATCTAGCCAAGGGAGGTTAAATTGGGCACCAATAATTCCTACAGATGCACCTATACTAACAAAGGCATCAGAACGATTGTCTAGGGCTACTGCCTTTAATCCATCACTTTGGATTTTTTCTGCTAATTTTATATTATAGCGATAGACCAGCAACATGACTAGTGCGGAAAATAGAGCCACCCAAGCTGTAATCATTTGTGGTGTTTCGATTTTTGGTGAGAATAGGTTACGTACAGAGTTGTATAAGACATCAATTCCCACGACAAACATAATGAAGGAGGTTACCATGGAAGCAATAGTTTCTGCCCGAAGATGGCCATATGTATGGTCTTTATCTGGAGGGATTTTAGCAATCTTGAAACCAACCAAGACTGCAATCGATCCAATAATATCTGTTGTATTATTTAGCCCATCGGCAATGAGAGCTTTAGAATTAAAAAGATATCCAATCAATAATTTCAAAATAGATAGGGAGACATAAGCAATTATACTGACCCAACTTCCCCGCTCTCCTCGTTCAATTTGACTGATTTTGTCGTTCATTCGTTTCTTCCTCCAAGCAAGATTCATTTTCTTATCTTTCCATGATAATCTATTTAATATGTTTTGGTCTACTTTCCCTGATTATTGGGATATGAAAAATGAAAAAGTATGATAAGAATAAAGAATGATTTGGAAAGCCATGCTTTAACTAACCTTATATTGTCTAGGAGGGTATCTATGTTAACGATCAACATTCCAGGAAGGAAGGAAGTAAAAGTAGAAAATTTAGTTTTGAATTTCAATGGAACGATTGCTTTAGATGGAGTGATCTTACCAGAAGTGAAAGAAAAGCTTAGACAATTAGCAAAAGATTTAACTCTCTATGTGGTTACAGCAGATACCAATAGTAGTGTTCATGATCAGTGTAAAGATTTACCTGTACAAGTCCATGTGATTGGCAAAGAAGATCAATTAGGAGAGAAGCAGCGATTTGTTCAAGCATTAAAAGAAAAAGGTGTCATTTCCATGGGGAATGGAGTAAATGATGAGTGGATGTTTGAAGTCTCTGACTTAGCCATTGCATTGATTGGGACTGAAGGTTGTGCAACAAGTTCCCTTATGAAAAGTGATATCGTGGTCAAACAAATCACAGATGGGTTAGACTTGTTATTGAAACAAAACCGACTGATTGCCACATTGAGAAGTTAGGTAAACAATCTATATTATGAAGGAAATCCGGGAATGACACCCCGGATTTTTTCCTACATTATTAAAAATAACTTATTCTTTACCCTTATTATTTACTCTTGAAAGGAATTTTTCTTCTTCAACAATATATCGTTCATGGGTACCTTCACCAATCAACCCAACCTCATCATAGGCCTCAACTTTAAAGCTTAATCGTTTTCCATTGATTGCAATTAGTTCAGCCCTTGCTTCTACGTTCATTCCTAAGGGAGTTGCAGCGACATGTTTTACCTGAAGTTCTGTGCCTACTGTTCCAAAACCTTCAGGCAATGAAGAGTGAACGGCATTCATCGCTGCACCCTCCATGAGCCCAACCATTGCTGGTGTAGCAAATACTTCTAACTCTCCACTACCATACGTTTTAGCTGTATTAGTATTGTTAACGATGGATTGTTTAGTACCTGTCATACCAATTTGTAAATGAAATTCCATTAAGATTCTCCTTTTTGCAGAGTTCTGTTATGACTCATTTTTAACATATTCAAACTCTAGAAGCAAATCGTTGCTTTCAATTGTATCCCCAGGTTTGACATAGATTTCTTTTACGATTCCATCATTCGAAGCTTGAATCGTCGTTTCCATCTTCATCGCCTCTGTTACAATCATATAATCACCCTTATTCACCCGATCCCCTGGTTCAATTATTACTTTTAAAACTTTACCTGGCATTGTTGCGCCTACATGTAGCGGGTTATTTCGTTTAGCTTTTTTTCTTTTTTGAATGGCGATGCCAGTATGTTCATCCCTTACTGTAACTTCTCTTGGAATCCCATTTAATTCAAAATAAATCGTTCTTGATCCGTCTTGTTGAAGCTCGCCAACGGACGTTAGCTTAATCATCAAAGTTTTCCCTTTTTCTATTTCAACTGCAATTCTTTCACCAGGTCTCATTCCATAGAAAAAGGTGGGGGTATCTAAAAACGATAGGTTGCCATATTCCTCAATATATTTTTCTTTATCAAGAAAGACTTGAGGGTATAAAATGTAGGATAGCACTTCTTTATTGGTTGGTTTTCGATGTATTTTTTGTTCTAGTTCTTCTTTTGTTTTAGAAAAGTCAACTGATGGCAACAGCTCCCCAGGGCGACAAGTAATATAATCTTTTCCTTTTAAAATAATCTCTTGTAAACGTTGAGGGAATCCTCCATAAGGTTGACCAAGATAGCCTTGAAAGAATTGAACAACAGAATCAGGAAAATCAAGCTGTTCACCCCGCTCATAGATATCTTTTTCCGTTAAGTGGTTTTGTACCATGAATAAAGCCATGTCACCAACTACTTTTGATGAAGGGGTTACTTTGACAATGTCGCCAAACATTTTATTAACTTTTGCATACATATCTGCTACTTCATCAAAACGATCTACTAGTCCTACAGCAATAGATTGCTGTTTTAGATTGGTATATTGTCCCCCAGGCATCTCATGTTTGTAAACTTCCGTGCTACTTGACTTTAACCCACTTTCAAAACAAGCATAGTATGGGCGAACATCTTCCCAGTAATGATCTAGCATTTGCAGGTTATCTAAATCTAATCCAGTAGATCTTTCGTTATATTCTAATGAAGCAACTAAAGCATTTAGACTTGGTTGAGAGGTAAGACCAGACATTGAACTTAATGCCGTATCAACAATATCCACTCCTGCTTCGATCGCTTTTAAAAGCGTTGCTTGGCCATTACCTGAGGTATCATGTGTATGAAGGTGAATAGGTAAACCTACTTCTTCTTTGAGTGTTTTAATAAGCTTATAGGCTGCATAGGGTTTTAATAAGCCAGCCATGTCTTTGATGCCAATGATATGAGCTCCTGATTTTTTCAATTCTTTAGCGAGGTTGATATAGTATTGTAACGTATATTTATCCTTTGTCGGATCAAGAATATCACCTGTGTAACAAATGGCTGCTTCTGCTATTTTTTCATTCTCTCTAACGGCATCGATTGAAATTTGCATTCCCTTAAGCCAATTTAAACTATCGAAGATACGGAATAGATCGATACCTGAATCCGCCGATTCTTTAATAAATTCTTTAATCACATTGTCAGGATAATTAGTATAACCTACAGCGTTGGCTCCTCGGATTAACATTTGAAATAGTATATTAGGGATTTTTTCACGAAGCTGATGCAATCTATCCCAAGGGCATTCTTTAAGAAAACGCATGCTAGTATCAAACGTTGCACCACCCCACATTTCGAGGGAAAAAATTTCAGGAGCTAATTTTCCGGTAGCCTCTGCAATTTTAAGCAAATCGTAGGTACGGACACGTGTTGCTAATAAGGATTGGTGAGCATCACGAAAAGTAGTATCAGTTATCAGCACTTTTTTCTGTTGCATCACCCATTTGATCAGACCATCAACTCCATATTGATCTAAAATCTGTTTGGTTCCATCAGGATAAGGGAGTTTGATGGAAGTAGCTGGTATTCTTGGTTTATGAAAGCTAGGTTTTTTATCTTTTTTTGGTAGGTTTGGGTACCCATTCACTGTAATATGACCAATATAGGAAAGAAGTTTGCTTGCTCGATCTTGTCTTGGTGGTAAATGAAACAATTCAGGATGGCTATCAATAAAAGATGTATCATAATGACCATTTAAAAAGTTCGGATGTTGAACAAGATTTTCTAAGAATAAAATATTTGTTTTTACACCACGGATTCGAAACTCTTTTAAAGTACGTAACATTTTTGATGCTGCTTGTTCGAAGGTATTAGCATAGGTGGATACCTTAACGAGCAAAGAATCATAGTGAGGTGTGATGTAAGCCCCGGCAAAACTATTTCCTGCATCTAGTCTAACACCAAAACCACTTGCAGAGCGATAGGCAACAATTCTTCCAGTATCAGGCATAAATCCGTTCTCTGGATCTTCAGTTGTCACACGACATTGGATTGCATAACCATTTTTAGTAATCTGATTTTGAGGAGGAATGCCCATTACTGAATTATCAAGGGCATACCCTTCAGCAATTTTAATTTGGGCTTGAACAATATCAATACCAGTAATTAGTTCGGTAATAGTATGTTCAACTTGAATGCGAGGGTTTACTTCAATAAAATAAAACTTTTGATCGGGAGTTACCAAAAATTCAACAGTACCAGCATTGATATAATTCGCTTTTTTCATGATTTTTAGCGCTGCTTCATAGATTTCATTTCGTAGATTTTCAGTCAAAGAGAGGGATGGAGCGATCTCGACAACCTTTTGATGGCGTCGTTGGACAGAACAATCTCTTTCAAATAAATGAACTGCATTGCCATACTGATCTGCCAAGACTTGAACCTCAATATGTTTTGGGTTTTCGAGATATTTTTCTAAATAGACTTGAGAGTTTCCGAAAGCTGAAAGGGCCTCGGAACGAGCTCTTTCCATTGATTCTTCGAGTTCTGCCTGATTTCGAGCAATTCGCATCCCCCGTCCGCCCCCTCCAGAAGCGGCTTTAATCATAATCGGATACCCATGTTCATTTGCGAAAAAGATAGCTTCCTGTAATTGCTCGATAGGGGTTTCAGTACCTGGGACGACTGGTATATTGGCTTCAATGGCTAAACGTCTTGCTTCCACCTTATCACCAAACATTTTGATATGTTCTGGGTTTGGGCCAATAAAAACAATACCTTCTTCTTCACAGCGCCGTGCAAACTCACTATTTTCAGAAAGAAAACCGTATCCCGGGTGAATGGCATCCACATTATGACGTTTGGCAATCTCAATAATCCCTTCAATATCAAGATAGGACTCGACTGGCCCCTTCCCTTCCCCTACCAGATAGGCTTCGTCAGCCTTAAAACGATGCAAAGAGACCTGGTCTTCCTCGGAATAAATGGCAACAGTGCGTATATGAAGTTCTGTACATGCACGAAAAATACGTATCGCAATTTCCCCTCTATTTGCTACCAAAACTTTTTGAAATGGACGAATTTGTGCCATGTCTCATCCTCTCTCCTTTCTTTATTGCTTTACTATAACATAAATTTTAATACATATTTTAAATTGAGATACAAAAAGAAGCAAATAGAATATTTACACAAAAAATTTTAAAAGGTTGAAAAATGAACAGATTGAGCATAATTAGCTTGCATGAGGTTTACATTTAAATAAGGTTCATGTAAAATTATTAGTATATATTAGTATCAGGTACTAAAAGTAGAAATGAAAGAGGGTGAGTTCCCATGTCGGGACAGCTTTTAAAAGGTAAAAATATTTTAGTGATGGGTGTTGCGAATAAACGTAGTATTGCATGGGCGATCGCTAATTCGTTATACCGTGAAGGAGCACGATTAATTTTTACATATCAAGGTGAACGATTTGAAAAAAATATCTTAGAGTTGGCCGAAGAAATGGACAATAAACTGATTTACCCTTGCGATGTTACTAAGGATAAAGAAATTAGTGCCCTTTTCCAATTTCTAAAAGAAGAAGTTGGCGTTTTACATGGAGTTGTTCATAGTATTGCACATGCGAAAGTAGAAGAATTAGAGGGGAAATATGCCAATACCTCTCGAGATGGCTACTTGATGGCTCAAGAAATTAGTGTGTATTCTTTAGTTGCTGTTGCACGTGAAGCCGAGAAGTTAATGACCGAAGGCGGTAGCATTATAGCCATGACCTATCTTGGTGGAGAACGAGTGGTTCAAAATTATAATGTAATGGGAGTAGCAAAAGCTGCTTTAGAATCTAGTGTACAATACTTAGCCAATGACTTAGGTCCAAATCAAATTCGCGTAAATGCCATATCAGCTGGACCTATTCGCACATTGGCCGCAAAAGGTGTCAAAGATTTTAATACTATTCTTCATCAGATTGAAGAAAAAGCTCCACTTCGAAGAACAACAGATGCTTCAGAGGTTGGAGATACGGCTCTATTTTTAATGAGTGATTGGTCTCGTGGCATTACAGGTGAAGTCATCCATGTAGATAGTGGATATCATATTTTAGGATTATAATCTAAACTTAAAAAATGTAAATCTTAACATGATCTTGATATTTCTAAAAAAAGTTCTGAAAATCCCTTGGTTAAGATAATAGTGGAAGCTAGCTAGTTTCCCAATTTATCTAAGAAAGGGAGATCAAATATGAAATTACAAAAAGTTTTATTTGCAAGTGCACTAGTTGGAGCAATGGGAGTAGGGGCGATGATTGGTCCAGTCGTAAGCCAAGCAGATACTACACCTGTTACAGCACCAGCACAAGTGCAACAACCAACAAACTGGCAACCAATGGGAATGCGTATGGGACAATATTTTGCTGGTTCCATGCATGAGATTGTTGCTGAGAAAATTGGTATCACAGCTGATGAGTTATATGCACAAAGAACATCAGGAAAATCAATTGAACAAATTGCAGAAGAAAAAGGTGTTACAACCGAGCAACTTCTTGAAGTTTTAGTTGCTGCAAAAACCGAACAATTAGATCAATTAGTTAAGGATAAAGTGATTACTGAAGATCAAAAGAACTACATCCTTGAACGAATGAAGGTAAATATGGAAGCTGCAATCACTAGAACAGAAGTTGGCCCAAGAATGGGTGGTCAATGGAATGGTCAAGGTATGCGAGGAGCAGGTAGAGGATTTGGTGGTGGCCCACGCTGGTCAGTCAATTCTTCAACCAGTTCCAACTAATTAAATCACACATAATATGTTTAGCCCTGGAGTTTAACTTCAGGGTTTTTCAAAAAGATAAGCAAGTATAACTTTCTTCCACTTGTCATTTAAGGGTTTGTCTATTCCATAAGCAGCGACATAGCGTGACTAGCAGCTTTAGCTGTGTAGCACGACTTGTACACTTTGTGTGCCTTCAGAAGTGCCCTTCTCTCCGTAATCTTTATTCATATAAGGGCACGGATGACGGAGCGCGATGGAATATACAAACCTTTTCTTAATAGTATTGATTTAAAAATGTAGATTTTGAAGATAAGATAAGGGAAAAGGAATTTTTTGGGGGACTTTGCCATGAAGAAGACAATTTTAATCGTGGATGATGAAACAAAAATTCGGGAGATGGTTAAAACCTTTTTAATCAATGAGGGCTATGATGTATTAGAAGCAAGCAATGGTTATGAAGCTTTTGATCAAATAAAACATGGAAATATTGATTTAATGCTTTTGGATTTAATGATGCCTGGAATGGATGGGCTTCAAACATTAAGGGAAGTAAGAACAACTTATAAGAAAATGCCTGTTATTATGCTTACGGCTAAGACTGACGAAGTAGATAAGCTGTTAGGTTTGGAGATGGGGGCTGATGATTATATTACAAAACCATTTAGCTTACGGGAGTTAGTGGCAAGGATGAAAGCCGTTCTACGCAGAACCCAGCCTGATGAGGAAGTGGAAGAGGACTTTATGATCAGAGGGAAAATCAAAATTTTTCAATCTAAATTTGAAGTCTATGTTGCCGAAAAGAAAGTAAATTTAACCCCAACTGAATTTAAAATTTTGGTTGCCTTAGCGCAAAAGCCTGGCAGAGTCTATAGTCGTTTGCAATTGATGAATATTGCCATGGGAGAAGCTTATGTGAACTATGAACGGTCTATTGATACACATGTAAGCAATCTGCGGAGAAAAGTAGAAGAAGATCCAGCGAATCCTAAATATATTCAAACTGTTTATGGAATTGGCTATCGATTTGGGGGAGACCTATGAGACTACAAACAAAGTTAATTATTGCTTTTAGTAGTATCGTCATCGTCATGGCCTTATTACAATCCTTATATTTTCAAAATCGAATTGGAACTGTTTTTGAGAATTATGTGAGCCAGAATGAAAGTACAAGAATTCAGGTTCTAAAAGAGATGTTGCTTAATTACTATGACTATTACCAATCATGGGATCAGATACAAGAACAATTGGTAGATAATCCATTCCAATATAGGGCTCGTAGAGGGCCTATGTGGGCAAATAGTCAGAATAGTATTGGGATGGAAAACCTAGAAATAATCGTTGCTAACCAACAGGGTATTGTCGTTGGAGATACCCAAAATAAATGGTTAGGCAAATCGGCAAAAGAAATCTCTGGGATTCATGAAGACCTAATCCTAAATGAAAACAAGGTTGGAGAACTAATTATTAATCGTGATAAGAGTAATGGCTTGACTACATTAGAACAACAATTCATGAATTCGATGAATACTTCCATTCTTTTTGGCACCTCGATTGCAGTCGTGATTGCTGTTTTATTGGGGTTATTTTTTTCAAAAACGATGACGAAGCCACTTTCTCTATTGATGACAGGGATTCACTATTTGTCAAAGGGCGATACCTCTTATCGAATTCAAGTGAAAACAGAGGATGAATTTCATCAACTGGCTAATGCCTTTAATGAAATGTCAGCAAAATTAGAACGAAATGAGGAAGTAAGGAAAAACCTAGTAGCAGATGTGGCCCATGAATTAAGGACACCCCTTTCTATTTTAAGAGGAAAGTTAGAGTCGATTCAGGAGGATGCTCTTGAACCAAGCCCAGAAGTTATTGTGCAATTAAATGATGAAGTATTTCGCTTGTCAAGATTAGTGAATGACCTTCAACAGCTTACATTAGCTGAGGCAGGCAAATTACCTCTTAACAAAAGTGAGACGAATCTTAATGAATTGATTCAACGGGTGATTGATCATTTTGAATGGTTGGCAGAAGAAAAACAGATCGATTTGGTATTTAAAAAAGGCCTAGACCCTTTGATTGAGATCGATGCTGACCGTATTACGCAAGTCATCATTAATCTGTTAGGTAATGCACTCCGTCATACACCTGAACACGGTAAGGTGTTGGTTGAGATAAGCCCACATTCATACAATTCAAATCTAGTGATTAAGGTAATGGATAGTGGTCCTGGAATAGATGAAGAATTCCTTCCCTATATCTTTGAGAGATTTTATCGAACTGATGCGTCAAGATCTCGTGATCAGGGGGGAACCGGCTTAGGCTTAGCTATTGCTAAAGGGTTTATTGAAGCACATGGTGGAAAGATTTCAGTAGAAAGTAAAAAGGGCAAAGGAACGACCTTTTTTATTGAGTTACCAAGGGGGAACCATTATTAGTATGTTTGCTATTTCTATTTTTGTTGATTTGTTTGATTTGATTCATTTGGCCGCTTCATCCTTTTCTTGAATATGATCGTACTAGGAATCACCGCATGGGTATTTGGCTTAAGCACATTTCTATATACATTAGTCAATCTTTTGGTCAATACAACGACGATTGATCTATTAAAAACAAAACAGAGGGAAAAGGGATTATGAAAAAAAACCATTCATTCACAAAAATTTCACAATTAAATAAACGGTAAAGGGTATACATCCAATATTTTTCATCATATAATGTAATTGAGAATGATTATTACTACTAAATAGTTGGTGAGTGGAATGAAATTAAATTTAGCTCAATGTAGAGTTGGGGAAAAAGTAAGAGTTAAATCATTACATATGAATGAAAATAAACAAAGGCGGCTAATGGACATGGGGCTTTTGCCGGGAACTGTGTTAGAAGTGTCTAGAATTGCACCGTTTGGCGATCCAATGGCGATTAAAGTACGAGGTTTTCAGATGAGTTTTCGCAAAAAAGAAGCAGAAGAAATTCTTGTAGAGTTTGTAAAATGAATTTGAGGTGTAAGAAATGACAGTATATGCATTAGCTGGAAACCCGAATGCAGGAAAAACATCTTTATTTAACCTGCTAACAGGAACAAGGCAATATGTTGGTAACTGGCCTGGTGTTACGGTGGAGAAAAAGGTTGGCTATATGAAATACAATGATTCAGTAGAGGTAGTGGATTTACCAGGTGTGTATAGTATCTCTCCATTTTCAATTGAGGAAAAAGTGGCGAGTCAATTCCTGGTTAGCGAAGAGTTTGATGCACTGATTAATATTGTTGATGCATCAAATCTTGAGAGGAATCTTTATTTTACTTTACAACTATTGGAATTTGGCAAACCTGTGGTCATGTCTTTAAATATGATGGACGTAGCCAAAGCGTATGGTATTTCGATTGATATAGAGAAAATGGAACAACGCTTGAGTATTCCCATTATTCCGATGTCGGCTCGAAAAGGGGAAGGATACCAAGAATTTATTAAGGTGATTCAATCTCCTTTGTCTCCTCCTCAATTTGCATTAAAGTATGATCCTCAGATTGAAGAGGCACTAAAACAGATTGGAACGATCATAAATCAATTACCTGAATTTAAAAACCACAACTACCGCTGGATTGCATTGCAGCTTTTAGAAGGTAATTCAGTTGTTGAACAACTGGTTCAAAATGATCAAAATCGAGAAGCAGTTGAATCGATTAAACAGCAATTGCAAACTAAATTTAATGTGCCTGTCTTACAAGTAATTCGTGAAGAGCGTTATCGCTGGATCGGCCAATTATTAGAAGAAGTGATGGTAACAGAATCTATTTCAAGAAGGACATGGACAGAACGAATTGATGCGATCGTCACTCATAAATATTTAGGAATCCCATTATTCCTATTCTTTATGTTTTTAACCTTCCAAGTCACATTCTCTTGGGTTGGAACACCATTACAAGATATATTAGATGGTTGGCTCAGTGGGCCAATATCTGAAAGTGTAACACAATTTCTAATTTCCATTGGTGCTACACCTTGGTTACTTCAATTGGTGGTTGATGGGATTATTGCAGGAGTAGGCGGAGTTCTTGTTTTTGTCCCACAAATTTTTGTGTTATTCTTGGTCATTTCCTTTTTAGAGGATTCCGGTTATATGGCAAGGGCTGCGTTTATTATGGATAAGGCGATGTCATCCATCGGATTAAATGGAAAAGCCTTTATTCCCATGATCGTCGGGTTTGGTTGCAATGTACCAGGTGTGATGAGTGCAAGAACCATTGAGCAGCCAAAAGAAAGACTAATTACAATTCTTTTAAGTCCTTTTATGTCTTGTTCTGCTAGATTAGCAGTCTATGCGTTATTTGTTTCCGTTTTCTTTAGACAGTATCAAAGTCTGGTTGTTTTTTCTTTATATCTATTAGGTATTGTTTTTGCTATTTTACTAGGCTTTATTTTTAAACGCTTCTTACTAAAAGAAGAAGAGAGCTTGTTTGCCATTGAGTTACCACCCTATCGCATACCAATGGTAAGAAGCTTATTATTAAGTACCTGGGACAAAGGGAAAAATTTTATTAAAAAAGCAGGGACAATTATTTTTAGTATGGCGGTATTAATCTGGTTTTTGGCTAATTTCTCGTGGACGGGTATGGTAGAGATGAATGAAAGCTTCCTAGCTGATCTAGGAGGAATCATAGCACCTATTTTTGCCCCATTAGGTTTTGGTACTTGGCAATCAGGAGTCGCCCTGATTAGTGGGTTTATGGCAAAAGAAATCGTTGTTTCAACCATGTCCATTGTTTATGGTGCAGGCGGAGGGGAAAGCATCGCCCAATTAGCTGCAATTATTCAAAGTACCTTTACTCCAGTCTCTGCTTATGCATTCATGGTCTTTGTTTTACTTTACACACCATGTATGGCTACTATCGTGGTGATGAAAAAGGAAACTGGTTCTTGGAAGTGGCCATTATTTTCAATAGGTTATAGTTTTTCTATTGCGTGGATTTTAGCGTTCATTATTTATCAAGTAGGAAATCTATTAGTCTGAATTGTACTTTGTAAGTGAATGATTGTATATTCCATATCAAATAAGATGGAAGGGATAAAAATGATCGGTTCAATTCTTATCACAGCTGTGATTGTGGCTTATAGTGGTTACATTCTTTTTAAGGCAACAAAAAAGAAAGTGAAAGGTGATTGTTGTTCAACCCATATGGAAGCTGGAAAGAGAAAAGGGAGAGGGTAAAATGTTGACCTATCTTATTTTAACTGCAATTATAGGATATAGTAGTTGGACACTTTATCGTTCCTTTCAAAAATGGCGTGCTGGGAAAAGCTGCGATAGTTGTTCAGGCTGTGCGGTAAGTGGGAACTGCCCAGTGCAACAAATGAAAACAAAAGAGGTTCCGCTCATTCTTAATCAGAGAAAAATATAACAATCACTGGGGAAGGGAAATAACCTTCCTTTTTTGTTTCGTCGGAAATGAAATGAAAAACTGGAGTCTACTTAGCGATTATGGTACGTTGAAAGAGGTATGAAAATAATGTGCGAGGTGCAAAAGCTTGGGCCAAACAGATCTAGAACAAAGATATATTCATATAGACGAAGTCGCTCATTTACTTGCTGTATCAACGGCCACAGTCCGAAATTGGGTGAAAACAGGAAGATTACAAAAAGTGCTGAAGAAAAATCGGGATACTTTATTTCAAATAGAGGAAGTTTTAAAGTTAAAACATGAAATCGAAACAGGAAAAACGGAACGATTAAAAAGTAGAAGAAATAAAAAAGCAGTGAAAGGAAACTTTATCCCTACCGAATATGTTACTTATTCTCCCTACCTTTCGTACGCTGAACAAATCATTGAAATTGCCAAAGAAATTAAACATCAGGAGAAAGTTCGTCTTGTTCTATTTGAAGTTGTGCTAAATCTACTACTTGCCCAGGGAAAGATAGAGACTCATATCACACAAAACGATAGTAGTTTTACTGAACTCATAAGTAAAGACCAGCTTTCCCTTCAGAAGTATGAACTGATTCTGGAGTCCCTCTTTGATTATAGAAATGGTAACATTCAGGAGTCTGATTTGATCGCTTTACAAAAAGTTAGACAGCTACATATTCCCTTTGTTGAAGGAGACGATTTTTTAGGACTAGTTTATATGTCTCTTTCTCATTTGGGCAAAAGAAAAAACAATGGAAGTTACTACACTCCTTCTACGATCGTCGATTCATTGGTAGATAAAAGTTTGACCTTTTTTGAAAAGGATAAACTTTCTAAAGCCGTAGATCCATGCTGTGGATCAGGGAATTTTTTAATTAAACTTTTTTTAAGATTAAAAAGCCAATTGTTAGAATCAGGTCATCAAAATATTAAAGAAGTAGAACAAAGACTCATTGAAGAAAGTATCGCTGGTTTTGACATTGATGAAATTGCCGTTGCTTTAGCTCGAATCAATCTGGTTTTATTGCTTGAATCAGAGATTGATGTACAATCTATTTTGAATATTAGATCCCGAAATAGCTTAGAGGCATATGGCTATCATCTCTTTTCTACGTATGATAAAGATCAGTATGATTTAGTGATTGGAAACCCGCCATGGGGATATCATTTTAGTCAGGACGAAGTGGAATTTTATCGGGATCGTTATTTAACTGCTCAAGGGTCGCTCGAATCTTTTGTCCTTTTCTTAGAAAGTGGAATTCATATGTTACGAGAGAATGGGCTTTTGGCTTATGTACTTCCAGAGTCTCTGCTAAATGTAAAATCTCATCTTCCCATTCGAAAAATCTTGCTTGAGCAAACAGAACTCTTAAATATCAAGGTACTAGGTCAGCAGTTTTCAAAAGTATTTGCTCCTGCCATTACTTTAATCGTGAGAAATAGAAAGAGCTCACCAGACCACCAAATCACTGTCGAAGATGAGAATTTGATTGTTTCTATTTCACAAAAAAGATTTTTAAACAATGATTTACACATTTTTAATGTCAAATCATCAGATGCAGAAGATCAATTGATTGAACAAATGAAATCATTACCGGGTGTTCAATATTTAAAGGATCATGCACATTTTGCATTAGGCATTGTGACTGGTGATAATAAAGCTTATTTATCCCAAGTCAAACCTGTTGGTGGGGAGCCTATTTTAAAAGGAAATGATGTCGATAAGTATAATTATTATGTGGGAAACCATTATATTGTCTTTACACCAGAGAAATTTCAACAAGTAGCACCTGTTTCTCTTTATCGGGCTAAAGAAAAATTAATTTATCGGTTTATTAATGAAACCTTAACGTTTGCCTATGATCATCAGCAAACCTTATCCTTAAATAGTGCGAATATCCTGATTCCAACGCTTGAAGGGTATTTGATCAAATATATCTTAGCTGTACTTAATTCGCGGCCGGTTCAATTTTTCTATACCTTATCGTTTTCATCTGTAAAGATTTTGCGCAAACATATTGAATCGATTCCAATTCCTCCCTGTGACCAAAAAGAGCAGATGGAGATTGAAAAATTAGTTGATCAATTGATGTCAGTTAATAGTCCTGAACAACGCTTAGAACTGTATGAAAGAATCGATGATCGAATCATGGGATTATACCAACTTCATCCCGAACAAAAAGAATATATCAAGAAAAAGTTTAAGCAGGTTAGAAATTTGTCGAGGTGAAACCATTGCAAAAAAAAGAAGTGTATTTACCATGTTTTGTAAATACACTTCTTTTTTTTAAAGATTAAGAAAGTATAACTTTCTTCCATTTGTCATTTAAGGGTTTGTATATTCCATAAGCTGCGACCTTCAGAAGTGCCCTTCTCTCCGTAATCTTTATTCATAGAAGGGTACGGATGACGGAGCGCGATGGAATATACAAACCTTTTTAACCTGCCAATTCAGTTTCTTGATAATCAAGTCTTCCTTTTGTAGGTTGTTCCATATGTTTTTCCTCCGTTTTGGCCACCACAACTGCACAAGTGGCATCTCCTGCCACATTGATCGAGGTTCGTAACATGTCAAGAATACGGTCAACTCCTAAAATGAGTCCAATTCCTTCTACAGGTAAACCAACTGATTTTAACACCATGGTTAGCATGACCAATCCTACTCCTGGGACAGAAGCGGTTCCAATACTTGCAAGTGTTGCAGTTAATACAACAGTTAACAATTGACTAAATGTTAAATCAACACCATATACTTGAGCAATAAATACAGTGGCAACCCCTTGCATAATCGCAGTTCCATCCATATTGATCGTTGCACCTAATGGTTGAACGAAGGAGCTAATCGATTTTGGTACATTTAGGTTTTCTTGAGCAGCTTTCATCGAAACGGGTAATGTCGCACTACTGCTAGAGGTACTAAATGCAACCGCCATCGCTGGGAAAAAACCTTTAAAGAAACTGATTGGATTTTGTTTAGCGATCAATAAAAGAGAAGAACCATAGGTAACGATAGCGTGTACAAATAATGCAGCGATGACAACCGTCATATATAGTCCCATTGCTTTAATTGCAGTTAATCCTTGCTTGCCAATGGCAGAAGCGATTAAAGCAAAAGTACCATATGGAGCAAATCTCATGACTAGATGAACAAGATACATCATAATCTCATTTCCCTGTTCCACAAATTCAAGGAAGCGATTTGCTTTTTTCCCTAGCGCTACAATGCCAATACCGATAAAGACAGCGAACGTGATAAGTGGTAGCATATCTCCGTTTGCCATGGATTGTATCGGATTTTTCGGAATGATGCTTAATAAGGTGTCGATGACAGGGGGCGCTTCTTTCCCTTGGAAGGTTGCTTGTTCAGTACCAAGATTCCACCCTGCACCTGGCTGAATCACACTTGCCAAGAATAACCCGATCGTAATTGCGATCCCAGTTGTAAAAAGGAAAAAACTAATCGTCTTTGTTCCAATTCGGCCTAGCTTTTTGGGATCACCTATTCCAGCTGTACCAAGAGTTATCGAGAAGAAAACGATTGGTACCACTAACATACTGATTAAGTTTAAAAAGATTTTTCCAATTGGCGTTAGCAAATATTGGTCTACATATGGAAAAGAATCTGAAGCAAACAAATTAAATAATAAACCAAAGACCCCACCAACGATTAACGCAATTAAAATTTTACCTGTTAATTTCATACATTTCCTCCTTTTTTTTCATTTTTATAGAAATAAAAAGCCACAGAAGGGCTATGCTCTTCTATGGCTAGAAAAAACAACCATCCTTCTCCCTATACGCTTACGAGGTTAGCTGTCGGATTCGGACGTGAGAGTCGCCCTACCTATTTTAAGGATTCACCCCTAGTGACCAATTTCATCACAGAAATGGTTCCCCCGCTCAAGTTTGATTCAGCGTAGAAATATAAAGTTATAATAAATTTTATTGTTTTATATTAAAAATGTCAATGGCTATTACTCCAATTATTTCCTGAAAGTGTAAATAAAAGTGCAACTAAACTTGGTTTAGACTATATGCCAAAATGTCATCGTTAAGGACATTTTTGCATGAAAAAAAGAATATATGGGAATCAGAATATGTTTTGAAGCCTAATATCTGACTGGTTAAAAATTTGGCATGGGTTTTGCAACTCATTTTACACAAGACAAAACTACAAAGATCAAAAACAAAGATGTTATAAGAATGGGGTGGTTTGTTTTATGAAATTGAATCGTAGGAACTTTTTGAAAGCATCAGCCCTCATTGGTTCTTTAAGCGTCTTTGGAATTGGATTAAGTAAGGTAACCGCAGATGAAACCTTTCGTCCAATGTCCAATCGAGTAAAGAGCTCAACCAAGACAGGGCAAGTACCAGAAGCTAAGGTAGATCTAAAGACAGGAAAAATTGAATTAAATCCAGATATTGTCATGAGGAACAGCGTTTGTCTTGGCTGTTTTAGTGATTGTGGCAACCGCTTAAAAATTGATAAGAAAACAGGTCAGATCATCAAAGTTTTTGGGAATCCTTATCATCCAAGTGCGGCTCAAAATCCAATCAAATACGATACTCCATTATTAGAAGCTTATCTATCTGCTAGTCGCTACGAGGAAAAGGGAATTACCAATCGAGCTACGGTTTGTCCAAGAGGAAATAGTGCATTTGAAGCGACATATGATCCTCAACGAATCTTAGTTCCATTAAAACGAAATGGGAAAAGAGGAGAAGGGAAATGGAAGCCGATCTCCTATGAGGAATTGTTAAATGAAACCGTAAATGGTGGGAAATTGTTTAGTGAAATTGGTGAAGATCAAGAGATTGAAGGACTTAAACAAGTTCGTGACTTTAAGACATTAATCGATCCTAAGCGCCCTGAGCTTGGAGCAAAGGTAAATCAATTAGTTGTGCTTGGAGGTCGTTATGATGGAAGAACAGATTTTGCAAAACGATTTCAACAGGCTTATGGTACGGTCAATATGTATGGCCATACAGGAATCTGTGGTGGTGCAAGAAGGATAGCTTATCAAGCCTTCTTGGATGAGTGGCAAAAAAGTCCACATATGAAGCCTGATTTTGATGAGTCAGATTTTATCATTTTCTTTGGGACAGCACCTGGCCAAGCAGGAAACCCGTATCAACCAATAATTAAGAAAACGAACAAAGCCGCGACAGAAGGACGTTTGCAGTTTGCTGTTGTTGATCCAGTTCTTCCAAATTTGACTGGAACTCAAGCAAAATGGATTCCAATTAAGCCGGGCTATGACGCTGCACTGGCGATGGGAATGATTCGTTGGATCTTTGAAAATAATCGCTACAATGAAAAATATTTATCTGCAGTAAATAAAGAAACAGCTGCTTCGATTGGTTTCCCAAGTTGGACGAATGCAGCCTACTTAATTATTGATGATCCAGCTCATCCTAATTATCGCAAGTTTTTAAGAGCGAATGAGATTGGATTAGGTACGGAAGAAGAATACGTTGTCATTGATCGCGATACCCTTCAACCATCTACAGATAAAAAGAGTAAATGGGGTCAAATTTTATTCAAAGGTGAAATTCAAGGTCAAAATGGCAATTCCATCAAAGTAAAGACCTCTTTAATGGCTTTAAAAGAGAATGCAGAGAAATATACTTTACAACAATACAGCGAAAAATCCGGTGTTCCAGTAGAAAAAATAATCTGGTTAGCTGATGAATTCACAAAGCGCGGAACTCGTGTTGGGATTGATCATCATGGTGGACCATCCATGCATCCGAATGGTTTTCATAATAGCTTATCAATCATTCTATTAAATGCATTGGTAGGTAGTGTGAATAAAAAAGGTGGAATGAGTAAAAGTGCAGGTGGTTACAAAACTTTTGATGAGAGCCCTAAATATAATCTGCTTGGTTTCCCTGAAAAGCCAAAACCTAAAGGCGTTCGTATAGCAAAAGATAAGTTTGCCTATGAGAAAACGACAGAATATAAAGAAAAAGTAGCTAGAGGAGAAAATCCTTATCCAGCAAAAGAACCATATTATCCATTTGCCCAAGCAATGATGCAAGATATTATTCCTGCTACGATAAAGGGATATCCATATAAAGCAAAAATCTTAATCAACCATCAAATGAATCCTTTCTATACAACACCTGGGCTCTATCAAAAGGATTTTATTGAAGGAATCAAGGATCCAAAGAATCTACCCTTAATTATATCTATTGATGTAATAATGGGTGAAACAACAGCTTTTGCTGACTATATTGTACCAGATACTGTTTTCTATGAAAGCTGGGGATTACCAAGTATATGGAATGGAATGGTCAATAAGGTTTCAGCTACTCGTTGGCCAGTGGTTACCCCAAAAACACCAAAACTACCAGATGGGCGTCACATCAATATGGAAACCTATCTGATAGATGTTGCTAAAATGATTGAATTACCTGGCTTTGGTGATCAAGCAATCCCTGGTGCAGATGGTAAATTATATCCACTGCATCGTCAGGAAGACTTCTATTTAAGAGCGATTGCCAACATTGCTTATGATGAAACACCAGTCCCTGATGTAGATCCAAGTGAAGTGCAGTTGACTGGAATTGATGAAATGTTAAAAGGAAGTGAACAATCACTCACAACTGAAGAGTGGAAAAAGGCTTTATATGTCATGGTTCGTGGGGGGCGTTTTGAGCCACACGAAAAGGCATACCAAGGAAATGATCTGAAATATAAATATCCTAAGATATTAAATATTTATAACGAAAGTGTTGGTTCAACACGTGATTCCATTACAGGTGAATATTTTGAAGGAACCGGTACCTTTATTGAACCAGCATTTAGCGATGGAACGCCAATCCAAAAGGAATACCCAGAATCAGAGTGGCCATTCACCTTATTCTCTTACAAATCAAGATTTAGAAGTACCTCTACGTTAGCTAATATTAGTAAATTAAGAGATGTGAAAGAAGCCAACCAAATTCAAATCGCAAGGTCTGATGCAGAGCGTTTAGGCATTCATGATGGGGATCAAGTAAAAATAGTGACACCAACAGGAGAAGCAACAGGAGAAGCGAAAATTCGTGACGGCTTAATGCCGGGTAGTATTGCGATCGCCTTTGGTTATGGCCATTGGGAATATGGTAGCAAGACCTATGAGGTTGGTGGAAAAGAAGTAAAAGGAAATAAAAAAATTGCTGCTGGGATCGCATTAAATCCAATCGCTCATAGAGAAAAGAACGGAAATCTTGTTAATGATCCAGTAAGTGGAGCTATTTCTAGAAATGATACAAGAGCAAAGATTGTCAAACTATAACATCTAGGAGGGGTAAGAATGTTAAGTATTGGTGAAATTACAGCACGTGAACACATCTATCAATTTTTAACATCGATGCTATTAAAAGAACCAACTCCTGAATTGATTCAGGGGTTGGTGGATACCCTTCCGTATTTAAAAGAAATCTTTGCAGAAGAGGTATCCTTTGATGAATGGGATCAAATTATACAAAACTATCAAAATGGCGTAAAAACGATTGAAGAGTTACAACAAGACTTTTATGATTTATTCTTCGTACCAACATCAGGAAGATATTCACCTGCTGTTGAATCGATTGTGATCTACAACAAAATGTGGGGCGAAATTGAAGTGGAATTAGCGAATCGTTATGAAGCTGCTCAATTTGTTCCAGAAAACTTAGATATTTATACACCATTTAAGCAATTAGGAATGTCTGATCTTTTTGGTTATCAATTGGGGTACATGGCACACCTTTGCGGAATGGAAACCTATTCTTCCATGGATGTAAGAGGGAAAATTCAAGAGGAAGAGCTTGGAATGCTAGAACAGCATCTCATACCGTTTATTGCAAAATATCGTGAATCCTTTGATTTAGATGCACAAGGAACCATCTACCGAGTTCTGATTGAATTGATTCAGCAATTTATTGAGATGGATCGAGAGTTGATTTTAAATAGTGGGGTGATCAGTTATGCCTAACCAACAAGTGGAAGAACGCAAAAAGAGATATGCCATGGTGGTGGACGTAGCCAAATGCAGCGGATGCGACGCATGTACAATAGCATGTAAAGTAGAAAATAATGTACCTGATGGGGTTTTTCGTACTTGGGTAAAGGAAATTGAAGTAGGAACTTTCCCAGATGTTAAGAGAGCCAAACTACCAAGATTGTGTAATCATTGTGAAGAAGCTCCCTGTGAAAAAGTTTGTCCAGTAGAAGCAACATGGCGTACAGAAGACGGAACCATTCTGATTGATTATGATCGTTGTATTGGTTGTAAGTATTGTATCACTGCATGCCCATATGAAGCGAGATATGTAAATTCACTTACGAAAACCGTGGATAAATGTACATTCTGCTATCACCGTGTAGAAGAAGGATTAGAGCCAGCATGTGTTGCCACCTGTGTAAGTGGTGCAAGAATTTTTGGTGATTTGAACGATCCTGACAGTTTAGTTCATCAATTAGTTGCAACTAAGAATACACAGGTATTAAAACCTGAAATGGGTACCAAACCACAAGTTTACTACATCGATGCTGATGGAACCCTTATGAACTCCGATTATACTGCCTTAAAGAAAGGGGAGAAATAAGGTGGGAGAGTTTATCAATCTAAATTATCTCTATAATGTGGAACATGAAATCCCATTAGGATATTTAATTTCTGTATATTTCTTTTATACAGGTTTAAGTGCCGGTTCGTTCTTATTATCCAGCTTAAGTTCTGTATTAGGCATTAAAAAATATAAACCTATTGCAAAAATTGGGACGATCATGGCATTAGCATTATTAGTCGTTGCACCATTGCATTTGATCGTAGACCTAGAACAGCCATCAAGATTTTGGCACCTATTTGTCTACTTTAACCCAACTTCACCAATTACTTATGGTTCATTTCTTTTAACATTATATCCTTTAATGACAGCGATCTATGCTTGGTTTATGTTTAGAAAAGATTTTGCACTTGGCTCCAAAGCATTAACGAATTGGAGAGGTAAGTTATATAAGTTTTTATCATTTGGCCACTTAGAGACGACAGAAGAGTCTTATAAGAAAGATGAAAAATGGGTAAAACGTTTAGGAACGATTAATGTACCATTGGCATTATTAGTCCATGGATATACCGGATTCATATTGGCTAATGTACAGGCTAGAGGGCTTTGGAATACAGCATTGATGCCATTTATCTTCTTGATGTCAGCCATTGTATCTGGAACTGGCTTACTGTTAATCTTAACGATGATTGCAGAACGTTATCTAAGTAGTAAGAAAAGAATTACGGAAGAACGCAAAGAGTTGATTTTTGATATTGCAAAAATGATGGTTTGGTTTATTCTAGTCGATGCAGTACTTTTAATCGTAGCTTTTATTGTACTCTTCTATGCGGGAACCAATGCATACGAAACGGCTTGGCAAATGCTCCATGGCGAACATCGAGTTCCATTCTTGCTGTATGAAGTAACCATTGGATTATTGATTCCATTTATCATGTTTTCCATTCCAAAAATTCGTAAGACTTATACAGGAATCACTATCGCATCTTTAATGACCTTGTTCGGTGTTATGGCTATGCGCATGAACTTTGTAGTTGGAGGATTGCAGCTACAATTAGATGGAAATGGATGGACAGAATATATTCCTAACCCAACTCATTTAGCCTTTATTTTTACCTTCGCTGCATTAGAAATCATCTTGTTGGCGGTATTATTCTATGTTCTGCCAATCACTGAAGAGAAGGATCGTTATAAAAAACTCATCTAAAACGATTACGATTCAAGGATAAGAAGGCTCGCTCGCAAAAGCACACATGCATTTTTATATTGAAACTTCTTAGATAGGAGGTACATTACTATGCTTAGCCAATTGATCAAGTTAGGAACAGAATGGGCGGAAAGGCAAAAGCCAATTGTGATTCATTCTGACCGATGCACACATACAAGGCATAAAGCTTCCACTTGCAATGCATGTCAAACAGTATGTCCTTTTGATGCTATTAACTTAAAAGATGGACTTTCTATTGATTGGTCATGCACAGGATGTGGGTTATGTACCTCTATTTGTCCTACCGAAGCGATTGAAATGAAAGTTGAATCAAATAAGGAATACTATACAACAATTAAAGCGTATTCTGAGACGAATGAAATATTGTTTTTCCATTGCAAACAAATGGATGGAATGCAACAAGAGACTGGAAAAATGCTCTCATGTTTGGGCCAATTAGATGACCTTGGGGTTCAGCTAGCGATTGCTAACGGTATAACAGAGTTCAACTTTTTGACTGAACCTTGCTCCTCTTGCCAGTTAAAACAGGGTTTTCAATTATTTAAGCAAAAACTTGTAAAATGGCGAGAACGTTGGCCTATGATTAAATGGCATGAGATGGATAAAAAGACTTATCTATCGCAGATTATCCAAGAACAAGGTAAGAAAGAAGAACAATCCGATGATCTTAATCTAATGGATCGGCGAGAATTTTTTAAGATTTTCGGTAAAGAAACAAAGCAAATCATTGTAAGAAGTGTGGTTAAGCAAAAGGAACAATCGCCTTGGAAAGATGGTCAATTAGTATCGCAAAAGTCGATACGCTTACAAGTATATGAACATTGGATTAAACCAAAACAAAAAGAATCCATACCAATGATGGATAAAAGTTTAAAATTGAATGAAGAACAATGTACCTATTGTGGGATTTGTGAAAAGGTATGTCCTACCGAGGCGATTAAACTTACTGAATCAGAAAAGAACTTCACTTGGATTCAAGAACAATGTATAGATTGTCATCTATGTGAAGATGTTTGTTACCGAAAAGCGATAACATTTCTATAATTCTTCCCTTTATTAATGATACAAAGATGGCGTAGTCAATTGGGCTACGCTACTTTTTTTAAAAGATAAGAAAGTATAAAATTTTGATCTACCACAGTCCTTGATACTGTGGTATTTTTGTTGTATGGAGACGAACATATTAAAACGTATTTTCTTTGACCAACATCAACACTGGGAGAAATTCAAAAATAAATATGGTAAAAAGATCAGACCCATTGTTATTAAAGAAGTAGAGAAATTTCGCGATTGTGGAGACTTTAAAAAAGGATTTAAGCTTTTCGTGTGTGAAGGATGTCATGATGTTCGGAAGGTACCCCATCGCTGTAAAGGACGTTTTTGCACAACATGCTCAGTTGGGGAAAGTGAAGAATGGAGTAGGTTGTTGACAGAAGACGTTTTTCAGGTTAATCATAGGCATGTTATTTTTACAATTGATGAGGGATTGCGAGATGTATTTCTACTTCATCGACATTTATTAAAAGATTTAATGGATAAAGCCGCAAGGCTTTTAACCGACTTCTTTCAAAAGAAAGCCAAAGTAACGCCAGGGATCATCGCAGGATTACATACTTTTGGCTCAAGGATTAACTTTAATCCACATGTTCATATGTTAGTGACTATGGGTGGGTTGACGAAAAAAGGGGAATGGAAACAATATGACTACTTGCCCTTTACAATGCTTCGAAAACAATGGCAAACTGTTGTACTGAAACTAATACGTAAAGGATTAACAGGAAAAGAAAAGAAAAAAATACAATCCCGACTTCAAAAGGCGTTTACCGAAAATGGTGAAGGCTTCTATGTGTATGCCCCAAAACAGAAAGGGAGCATAAAAGAGCAGCTACGCTACATTGGTCGTTATATTCGTCGACCTGCAATTGGAATCAATAGGATTGAAGCATATGATGGTCAATGTGTAACTTTTAAATACCATGACAAAACAGATGGGAAAGAAAAAACAGAAACAGTCAGTGTAGAAGAATTTATTTCACGGCTCATTCGTCATATACCAGATGAGCAATTTAAAACGATTCGTCATTATGGGGTGTATTCCAGAAGAATCAAAACAATAAGCAAAAAAATACTCACTGTATGGCAAGAAAAAGCAAGAAAATGGATTGTGAAAATTAAAAAGACCTTACGTCGTCAGACGTGGAGGGAAAGAATAGTGGCAAGTGGAAGAAGAGACGTGATATGTCCTCATTGTGAAAATTATTATGAATATAAGGGTGAAGTATGCCTTGAAGATGGTATACTAGTAATAAAATTTGCAATAGATCAAATGACAAAGAAATATTTGGAGGGAGAGATTCGTTATATCACCAGTTTCCAAACATCGGCGAAAAGGGAAAAAACGAAAGAAAGTAAACAATTTGACTCAAATAAAAAAGCAGCAAATGGTCATTTACCATTGCTTGCAGTGTGAATTAGTAGAAGAAATACCTTTAAGAGTTGTGCAAGATTTTGACGCAATGGATGATGGAGACCTTTCGGTTCCACCTATGTTTACTTGTGAAGAGTGTGGGGGAGAAATGTACCCTGAATATTATAAAGGGTTACAAGGTAAAGAATATCGACTAAGTGATATTAAATCACCAAAATAAAAAGGACCGGGCTATGCCCGGTTTTTCTTAAGATTAAGAAAGTATAACTTTCTTCCATTTGTCATTTAAGGGTTTGTATATTCCATAAGCAGCGACATAGCGTGACTAGCAGCTTTAGCTGTGTAGCACGACTTGTACACTTTGTGTGCCTTCAGAAGTGCCCTTCTCTCCTTAATCTTTATTCATAGAAGGGCACGGATGACGGAGCGCGATGGAATATACAAACCTTTTTTTAGCATAAATTTAACACACATTTTATTTTATAATCATAGTGAAATCTATGGTAAAATGATAAATAGTAGAAAAAGAGATTTGGGTGACAAATAATGAAAAAAATGATTAGGATCATTCTAATAGTAATAGGCATTATTCTTTTTTCTTTTTGGTATATTCAATCTTCCAATGAACTAGTAAATACAAAAGAAAAGTATAAAATTGGGGTTTTAATTAGTGGTACTGAAAGAATAGAAAAAATTAAAGGCCTGAAAGAAGGGTTGCAAAACCTGGGATATGTTGAAGGGATGAATACATCGTTTGTCATCAAAAATGCAGATAATCAGATAGATTTAATAAAAAAATACGCCAATGAACTTGATGCAATGGATCTGGATGTTATTATTGCTGGTGGTGCAATTGAAACGAAATTTTTCAAGGAAAATAGCCGAGGGAAAACGCCGATTATCTTCCTTGGCGTTGCTGATGCCATACAGTTAAACTTAGTAGAAAGCTATCAGAAACCAAATGGTAGACTTACAGGTGTTGAAAATGGACATGTTGAATTATCAGGTAAACGATTGCAATTGTTTAAATTATTATTACCTTCGCTTAACCGAATCATTGTTATTTATGATGAAAAAATAGACGCAAGTTTATTAAGTCTAGAAAAGGTGAAACAAGTGAGCGAAAAGCTTCAGATCGGGATATCCCCTATCCCAATCTCTAATTTGGAACAGTTAAAAGAACTTAAATCCTTTTCTTTTCAAGAGAATGATGGAATCCTTGTTCTACCTAGTTACTTTTTAGAAAAAGCAAGTTTAACCATAGGACAATTGGCATTAGAACGCAATATTCCAACGTTTGGTGTGCAGTCAAGTGATATTAAAAATGGATTTTTATTATCTTATGGTGTCTCTTACTATGACCAAGGTTTTCAATGTGCTAGTACCGTGAGTCAAATCTTGCATGGCCAAAGCGCAGGAAGTATACCAGTTGAGAAACCAGATACTGTGCGTTTGCTCGTTAATGCAAAAACGGAAAGAGCCTTAAATATCGAATTTTCCAAAATAGGAAATGCCTTTATTCAAAGGATAGAGTAGGCACAGGAGGAATGCTAAATGGTTCCATGGTGGAATCGAATCAAATTTAAACTTTTATTTTTTGGTGTGATGATGTCGATTGTACCTATCGCCATTATTGGTTTATATACGATTCAAACGACAAAAGCGGGACTTGAGGGAAGTATACAAGAAAAACAACTCTATATTGTTCAACGCGCAGCAACAGAAGTAGAACATTTATTAACCTCGATTAAAGGAAGAATGCAGCTTTTAATTGATTCGAATGAAATAGAGGATCTTGATAAGGAGACGAATAGAGAAAAGTGGGAACAGAGCCTTTATGGATTTCTAAAACAAAATCCGGAAATAGAGAATGCTTATGTCTTTGATGAAAATGGCAAGGTCATGGCGTCGGCGATGCGTTGGGAAATTATCCCCCAGACGCGTATTTTAAAAAGCCAGTTGGAAAAATTAAAAACTGAATCTCAGAATGGACAATGTTTAGTGGGAGATGTTTTATTTAAAGAGGATGGGAATCCTTATGTGAATATTGGAGTTCCTTTTTATTCGCCAGACCATCAAGATTTTCATGGCGGAATTATTATTGAAATTAGCTTGAGAGGAACATTTAAGCAAATATCAGCGATTCACACAGGCAATCAGAGCTATATTTATCTAATTGATGATAAGTCGCGCTTGATTGCTCATACCGATTTTGGACAAGTCTTATTAACTAAAAATGTAATTATATCTCCAGAATTAAAACGGATGGTAGAAGAAAAAGAAATAATAAAACAACCAATTTCCTATCAAAGTTATACTGGAGAAAAAGTTATGGGGGCATACGCTCCAATTAAATCAGCAAATTGGGGAGTAGTGATTGAGCAACCGATTGATAAAGCTTTTGCCCCGATTGATTTACTTGTACAGCGCCTGATTTTGATGATGTTAATCGTAACTCTTATCGTTGTGCTAGTTAGTATTATATTTGGGGTATGGTTCACTAAACCGATTGAATTGATGGAAAAAGCAGTACGTAAAGTTACACAGGGTTTTTTAAATGTAAAAATCAATTATAAAGCAAAAGATGAATTTGGAAAGCTTTCTGAAGCGTTTAATCGGATGACAAACGAATTACAATTAAAATCTGAGCATTTAGAGCAAGAAAAAGAAAGATTGGATACAATTATTAATGGAAGTAGAGCAGGTTTTGCCTTGGTCCATGAAGACTTTACTGTAGAATGGATGAATGATCGTCTAAAGGAGTGGCTAGCGAATGATGAAAAAGGACTGTCATGCTATACTTTATTAGGCAGGTTAAAAGAACCATGTAAAGATTGTCCAATTACATTAAAAGATCCAAAGCAATGTCAAAATGAAGTCGTTACAACGATCAATGAACTTGGGGAAAATCGAATTTATAGTCATCGTATGTATCCATTGGAAAGAGTAAGGGCAGGAGAAGCGAATTACCTTGTTGTAGTTGAAGATATTACTGAGCAAAGGCAACTAGAAGAAATGGTAGTACAGGCGGATAAGTTATCAGCATTGGGTATATTAGCATCAGGATTTGCCCATGAAGTAAATAACCCGTTAGCATCGATTAGTGCCTATGCCGAAGATTTAAAAGAGCGAATCAAAGAAGAACCTACGCAAGAGTTGATTCTAAATGGTGAAGTTGACCATTATTTAGATATCATCCGAAATAATGTAGATCGATGTAAAATGATTACCAATAATTTGCTTAATTTTTCCCGAAAGAATTCATTTGTTGCCAATGATGTAGATCCTATTAAAGTACTTGAGGATAGTCTAGTTCTTTTACAACATAGTTTAAAGAAAAAACAGATCCAATTGGTGAAAAAATATGATTTACCTTTACCTTTGATTCATGGTGATGGATTACAAATTCAACAAGTCCTTATCAATATCATTCAGAATGCAATTGATGCCATGGATGAGAATGGCTTGCTAGAAATTCAAGCAATTGAAAAACCAAATCAACTTGAAATTCATATCAAAGATAATGGACATGGAATGAATAAGGAACAGCTTATTAAGGTTTTTGATCCATTTTATACGACAAAACCAGTGGGTAAAGGAACAGGTCTAGGCTTATATATTTCTTATAATATATTGAAAAAAATGAATGGTGATATACGAATAGAAAGTGAAGAAGGAAAAGGCACTATCGTAACAATTGTCTTGTCAACTACTCAGCAAAAGAACCAGGAGGTGATTTGATGAAAGAATCTGTACAAATGATTGTTGTTGACGATGAACAAGATCTTTTACAACTTTTAGTTCAACGACTCAAAAGAAAAGGGTATCAGGTATCTGGTTTCGCTTCAGGGCATGAAGCATTAAAGCAAATGGAACAAACCTCATATGATATTGGTATCTATGATATTAAGATGCCTGGGATGGATGGAATCGAGTTGCTTCGTGAATCCAAGAAACGAAGTCCAAATATGGAAGTGATTATGTTAACAGGTCACGGAACGGTCGAAACGGCGATTGATGCGATGAAATCAGGTGCCTATGATTATTTAACAAAACCATATAACTTAGCAGAATTAGACGTGATTATTCAAAAAGCTTTAGAGAAAAAACAACTCTTTGAGGAAAATAAACGATTAAAAGAAGTGATGCAAATCGAAGGGATGCAATTTGAAATCATTGGTGAACATCCAAAATTAAAAATGCTACTTGAGATGACCAAACGCCTTGCACAAAGTCATGTTCCTGTCTTAATTGAAGGTGAAAGTGGGACTGGAAAGGAATTGATTGCGAGAGCTGTCCATACTTGGAGCGAACGATCAAACCAACCTTTTATTGCGATCAATTCAGGAGCATTAATGGAGAACCTTTTAGAAAGTGAATTGTTTGGTCATGCCAAAGGAGCGTTTACAGGAGCTGTGTCAGAAAAGAAAGGTTTAGTGGAAATGGCACATAAAGGTACTTTGTTTCTTGACGAAATAGGGGAAATGCCATTATCTTTACAAGTCAAATTACTAAGATTCCTAGAAAGTGGAGAATTTCGCCGTGTTGGTGAAAATCAATTACGTAGAGTTGATGTTCGTCTAGTTGCTGCCACAAATCGTAATTTGGAGGAAGAGATTGAAAAAGGTAACTTTCGTGAAGACCTTTATTTTCGCCTCAATGTGATGAAATTGGTCGTTCCTCCACTAAGAGAACGAAAATCGGATATTCCTTTATTAGCAGCCTATTTTTTGAAAAAGTATCAACAAAGATATGGACGAAAAGAATTAAGTCCAGCCACGATTGAAGCCCTGACTAATTACCATTTTCCAGGTAATGTTCGTGAGTTATCTCATTTAATTGAGCGCGGAGTCTTGTTATCCAGTAATGAAAAGATAGAACCACAAGATATTTTTCCTCATGGCCTCAATAAAAATGATTTCATAGCAGAGGATCTTGCATTGATCTCGTTAGACGAAGTAGAAAAAAATCATATCATTCGTGTCCTAGAACAATGTGATTGGAACAAAACGAGAACGGCACAAATCTTAGGGATAAGTTTAAGAAACCTTTATCGTAAAATTGAAACCTATGGGATAGAACGTTAGTAACTATGACATTTTTGCATAGAGATGTCAGTTTGGCAGGAATGTTAATGACAATAAGCTCTGCAAATGTTTTAGAAATCGTCATAATAAAGGGATTCTAAATTGGCATTGATTTTGCTAAAGTATAAAGTAAGGAACAACATTTAACCTTGGAGGGGATATCATGCTTAATAATATTGGAATACCTGGATTGATTTTGATTTTAGTGATTGCTTTAGTCATCTTTGGCCCAAGCAAATTACCAGAGATCGGGAGAGCATTTGGTAGAACCATAAAAGAATTCAAAAGTGCAACTAAGGACCTTTTAGATGATGAGGAGAAAAAAGCTTAATCATTCTGTTGCCTGATGAAAGAGTGATTTCATGGGGAAAAATGATCTTACAGATGTACAAGCGATCTTAAAAAGGTTTGGTGCGTTCATTTATACGGGAAATCGTCTTGACGATATCGTCTTAATGGACTTAGAACTACAGGATCTTTATGAAAGCAATTTGATTACGATCGAAGAATATAAAGAAGCAAAATCAATACTGAAAAGAGAATACAAAGAAGAGATTTTACCAGAATCAAAGGAGTAGTCGAAATGACTGCTCTTTTTTTACTGCTATTGGAGGTTTGTATATTCCATAAGCAGCGACTTTTGGGAGTGTATTTCTTTCTAATTTTTTCATTCAAAAGAAATGCACGAACAACGGAGTGCGTTGGGATATATAAACTTTTTATTATGGCCTAATTTTATGAAAATGATTAAAAAATCATTGTAAATTGTTTAAAAGATTGATATGATAAACGAAAATGCTTTAATGCCTATAAGCGTTAAAGCGTATCGGCGTTAAAGAGAATGGAATCTATTTTTAGAATGAACAAACGGGAGAGATAAAGATGAAGAAGTGGTTAAGAGGGGCATTCATTTTCGTTTTAATTGGAAGTTTACTTTCTTTAATTGGTTGTTCTAGTCAAAGTAGTACCGAAGTAAAAGAAACAGAAGAAACGAAGGAAATGGTTAACATCGGGATTATTCAAATCGTTGAACACCCTTCCTTGGATGCATCACGACAAGGGTTTATCGATGCATTAAAAGCATTAGGATATGAAGAAGGAAAACAAGTTCAATTTGATTACCAGAATGCTCAAGGGAATAGGGATACATTAAATACAATCGCACAAAAATTCGTAAATGATAAGAAAAATATGATTTTTGCCATTGCTACTCCTTCAGCACAAGCTGTTGCTCAACAAACGAATTCAATTCCTATTCTGATCACTGCTGTTACAGATCCGGTAAGTGCAGGTATTGTTAAGTCAATGGAAAAACCTGGGACAAATGTTACAGGAACCACAGATATGAACCCTGTAAAGGAACAATTACAATTAGTGAAAAAGGTAAAACCAGAAGCAAAGACGGTTGGAATTATTTACAATACGGGTGAAGCCAATTCAGAAGTACAGGTAAAAATGGCACAAGCAGCTGCTGAAGAACTAGGGTTAACATTGGAATTAGCCGGGATTACGAACAGTTCGGAAGTAAAACAAGCAGCTGATGCATTGGCTCCAAAGATTGATGCTTTTTATATTCCTACAGATAACACCGTTGTCTCCAGTATGGAAGCAGTCCTCATGGTTGCTGAAGCAGGTAAACTTCCCGTTGTTGTCGGAGAAGGAGATTCGGTGAAACGTGGTGGGTTAATCACTTATGGTTTAGATTATTATAAACTAGGTTATCAGACAGGGGAAATGGCTGTAAAAATTTTAAAGGGTGAAGCAAAACCAGAAGATATGGCGATTGAAACCCAAAAAGAAATGAAATTGGTGATTAACAAAAAAGCAGCTGAAAGAATGGGCGTACAATTACCAGAGGACTTACTTCAAGAAGCAGATGAAGTGTTCGAACAGTAATATGAACAATAAAGGTTAGATAACGATTCATCTTGGGAGGGACAGAAATGGGAATTGTAATTGGATCGTTAGAACAAGGATTTATCTTTGCCATAATGGCTTTAGGTGTATATTTAGCTTTTCGTATCTTAAATTATCCTGATTTAACAGTAGATGGTAGCTTCCCTATGGGAGCTGCTATTTCTGCTCTATTGATTACAAAGGGAGTCAATCCCTTCCTTGCCTTAATCTTTGCTTTTATTTCCGGGGGAATTGCTGGACTGATTACAGGAATCCTTCATACGAAAGGGAAGATTGACGGGTTGCTTGCTGGAATTCTTACGATGACCGCTTTATATTCCATTAACTTAAAGATTATGGGTACCTCAAATTTATCACTTTTTCGAGCAGATACTATTTTTACACCGGTTGGTAAAATAAAGGAACAGATCGTACAATGGCTTGGAGCGACAAATGGTGAAGAAGTTAATCAGTGGCTCTATTCGTTCGCCTTATTACTTGTCGTTCTACTATTAAAATTGGCCATTGACTGGTTTTTACGAACGGATATTGGCTTGGCGATTCGTGCAACTGGTGATAATCCTTCGATGATTAGGAGTTTTGGCGTAAATACACACCATTCGATCATGATGGGACTGATTCTTTCCAATGCTTTAGTAGGTTTAGCAGGTGGGATGATGGCTCAATATCAAGGTTATGCTGATGTACAAATGGGAATTGGGATGATCGTTATTGGTTTGGCTTCCGTTATCATTGGCCAGGCAGTGTTTGGTTCCAAATCGATTAAGCGGTCAACGATTGCTGTTATAGGTGGTGCCATTATTTATCGACTAGTGATTGCGATCGCTTTATATTTACCATGGCTAAGCCCAACCGATATGAAGCTAATTACTGCAGTTCTCGTCATTTTTTCACTCACTTTTCCATCTTTCTCTAAAAGGACAAAGAAATCACAAGCTGGTCCTAAAAAAGTTGAGCAACTTGATTATGCTGTTCAAAAAGTCAGCGCAGAGAAAAGCTAAGGGGTGAAAAAGGATGTTACGAATTGAAAATGTGTCAAAAACATTTAATATAGGTACAGTAAATGAAAAGCCTGCACTACGTCACATTGATTTACGGTTATATCCCGGTGATTTTGTAACAGTGATCGGAACAAATGGAGCTGGAAAATCAACATTAATGAACGCCATTGCCGGTGTTCATCAGGTCGATGAAGGAAATATTTATATTGATGGACAAGAGATTACGAGATGGCCAGAAAGCGGGCGAGCAAAATTGATTGGACGAGTATTTCAAGACCCAATGGCAGGAACCTCGCCAACGATGACCATTGAAGAAAATTTGGCGATGGCATACAAACGGGGAAAAAGTAGAGGACTAAGGGTTGCTTTAAATAGTAAGCTACGAGATTTTTTTCAATCCTCATTATCAGTACTAGAACTTGATTTAGAAAATCGTTTGGAGCATAAAGTAGGATTGCTATCAGGAGGAGAAAGGCAAGCACTTAGTTTACTTATGGCCACCTTTACCAAACCTAAAATTCTACTTCTTGATGAACATACTGCCGCATTAGACCCAAAACGAGCCCAATTGATTACCCATTTAACCGAAAAAATAGTAAGACAAGATCGATTAACCACATTGATGATAACGCACAATATGGATCAGGCATTAAAGCTGGGTAATCGACTCATCATGATGCACCAAGGAGAAATCGTCCTTGAGTTAAATGAATTGCAAAAGGCAAAAATGACCGTGAAAGACCTTATCCGTGCCTTTGAAGATTTAAAAGGAGAACAATTTGTTGATGATCGAGTTGTGTTAGGGTAGTGTGTAAGTTATCAATATATTTTTTAAGGGAATCCATATGGGTTCCCTTAAAAATTTTCAAGTGCGCCACGCATGGCGATTAACTAGGCGGTGAAAGTCCGCTATGGGGGTATGTAGCGACCAACCATTAGCTTAAGGCAAGGGTGTCCATCGCGAGGTGGAATCTGAAGGAAGCCGGCGGCAAAGTTCTGACCCGAGGAACACGAACAATATTAGGCGCAAAACGTGGGGTAAGACTGC
>NZ_JBLWFI010000001.1:1768961-1773249 GCF_048898065.1 Tepidibacillus infernus | reverse complement strand
CGCCGAAAACCTCAATCGAGCCTATAAACAAGTGAAAAGGAATAAAGGTGCAGGTGGAATTGACGGCATGCAGGTGGATGAACTTCTACCCTTCCTGAAAGAACACAAGGACGAACTCCTGAAATCCCTCTGGGACGGAAAATACCGTCCAAAACCCGTGCGGCGGGTTGAGATACCCAAAGAGAACGGACAGACCAGAAAATTAGGAATACCGACCGTCGTGGACAGGTTAATCCAACAAGCGATAACTCAAGTGCTGTCACCCATTTTCGAGAAGCAGTTTTCAGACAACAGCTACGGTTTCCGACCGAACCGAAGCGCACATGATGCCCTGCGGAGATGCCAAGCTCATATTACAGACGGTTATAAATACGTAGTCGATATGGACTTGGAAAAGTATTTCGATACGGTAAACCAAAGCAAGCTGATTCAGATATTGTCGGAGACGATAAAAGATGGGCGGGTCATATCGCTAATCCATAAATTCCTGAAAGCAGGAGTTATGGATGGCGGGATGTTTGAAGAAAGTCCAGAGGGGGTACCACAGGGTGGCCCTCTAAGCCCCTTACTTGGCAACATTATGCTCAACGAATGCGACCACGAGCTGGAAAAGCGGGGACACCGCTTTGTACGCTATGCAGATGACATGATGATTTTCTGCAAAAGCAAGAAAGCGGCAAAGCGAACGCTCGACCACATCCTCCCGTATATTGAGGGAAGGTTATTCCTGAGAGTTAACAGGGAGAAAACGAAGGTATCGCATGTAAATTACGTCAAGTATCTGGGATATAGTTTCTACATCTACAGAGGAGAAGGGCGTTTAAGAATCCATCCTAAAAGCATTCAGAAACTTAAGGACAAAATCCGAGAAGTTACTGGGCGCAGCAATGGAATGGGAATCGAAGAACGAAGAACCAAACTCAATCAAGTAGTGCGAGGCTGGACAAATTACTTCAAACTGGCGGATGCAAAGAATCTGCTCAGTAGTTTAGACGAGTGGCTGAGAAGTCGCATACGAATGGTGACCTGGAAACGATGGAAACGAATCCGGACACGCTTTGAAAACCTCAAGAAGGCAGGCGTGAGTGAGGAGCAAGCGTGGATGTGGGCGAATACAAGAAAAGGCTATTGGCGTACTGCTCATAGCCCTATCTTGACAAAAGCCCTATCTAACGAGCGATTTAAGCGAGCTGGATATCTTAGTTTTAGTGAGTGTTATTCTGCGAAGTGACGTGTAAACTTTGGAAGCGCCGTATACCGAACGGTACGTACGGTGCTGTGGGAGGTCGGCTGGTCAAATAAGGGCCAGCCTCCTACCCGATTTCGCACACCTTGGGATATAATGGAGGAAGATTATTATTTAAGTAAAATACTAAATTTAAATAGAAAATAGGAGATGACGTAAATGGACCTCTTTCGTTTAGATGGCAAAGTAGCTGTTGTAACAGGATCGGGAAAAGGGATTGGTAAGGCGATGGCCTTAGGACTAGCTGAAGAAGGAGCTGATTTAGTGATAGTCGCACGAACAGAAGAAGATATTCAGCAAACGGTTTTAGAAGTTGAACAAAAAGGGCGAAAAGCGATTGGAATCTCAACAGATGTAAAGAAAAAAGAAGAGATTGAGAAAATGGTTGCTAAAACGCTAGATACCTTTGGTAAAATTGATGTGTTAGTCAATAATGCAGGGATGAATATTCGTACACCTGCCTTAGATGTTCCTGAGGAAGAATGGGAACTGATCATTCAAACGAATATGAAATCTGTATTTCTTGCTAGCCAAGCAGTAGGTAAACATATGGTTGAACAAAAAAGTGGGTCAATCATCAATATTAGCTCAGTGGCAGGCCAAGTAGCTTTACGAACAGGAGTAGCCTATGCGGCAACAAAAGCCGGAATTATTCAAATGACCAAAACGTTGGCTCTTGAATGGGGGAAACATGATGTTCGTGTGAATGCAATTGCACCGTGGTATTTTAGAACCCCATTAACTGAAAAACTTTTAAATAATGAAGATTATTATAATGAAATTATCAGTAGAACACCTCTAAGACGTGTAGGAGATGTGAAAGAGCTTGTTGGGCCAGCCGTTTTTCTAGCATCTGAAGCCTCTAGCTATGTGACAGGCCATACGATCTTTGTTGATGGTGGAATGAGCATTTACGGTTTTTAGGGGAGAGACAACGTGGCATACCAAAAAACAGAAAAAGTAAAAAAGAAAATTGAAAATAAGAAAGAATCGATTATTAAAGTAGCTAAAGAAGTATTGGCCAATGAAAGTTATAGTGCAATTTCGATAAAATCGATTGCGAAGAAAGCAGGAATTGCAACAGGAACATTTTATCTCTACTTTTCTAACAAAGAAAAATTAGTAGAAACGATTGTGGATGAGATGTATGCCAAGCTTTTAGACTCAATTAAAAAAGAAAGAGCAAAGCATGAACAAGTCATTGATAAATTACAAGCTTCTATGGAAGCAACGATTCGCCTTTTTGCGAAGGAACAACATTTAGCAAAAATCCTATTAGTTCAGATTCCTAGTTTTAATCATGCTTTTAACCGTAAACTAGATGAGATTGAAAAAGAGCTGATCAAATTAACTTTAGCAGATCTAAAAGAATTAACAGATCAGGGCATGCTTCCTAAGCAAGATATTCAGATTAGCGCGATGGCCTTTGTGGGAAGCTTTCGTCAGGTCATGATTAGTTGGCTAAGAGAGGGAGAACCCAAAAATATCGAAGAGGCCTATCAAACCTTGATTCAATATAATTTAAGGGGACTCGGTAAATCGTGATAAACGAATACCTAGTCCCCTTTTTAAAATGTTAAAGGAAGTATCGCTTTCTTCCCCTTTAAGAAATACACGGACAACCGAGTGCGTTAGAATATACAAACTCATCTTAACCTAATAGATATCCAATGGAAAACAAAATCCCATAAAGCAATTCTAATTTGCCTGTTCCTGCTAACGTTTCATTTAAAGCAGTACCCTTCTTGTGCAGTATATCTTTCACAAGGGAGAAGCACAACGGTAGGGAAAGTAAAACGAGTAGAATCCAATAGGTTACTAGTCCTGATAACCACATGATAACAGGAACAACATAAGTTAAGCCTAGTAAGAGAAAATAGTAAAGCTGTGTTCTTTTTTTACCAAAGCGTACAGCCAATGTTTTTTTCCCTGCAACCCGATCTTGTTCAATATCACGAAAGTTATTCACAACAAGAATGGCTGTGGCTAATAATCCAATAGGGATAGAAGCCCAATAAATTTGTGGGCTAATCGTTCCAGCCTGAATATAATAGGTTCCTCCAACTGCAACAAAACCAAAGAAAATAAAGACAAAGATATCAGCAGATCCATTATAGGATAAAGGATATGGACCACCTGTATAGGCGTATCCAAAAAGAATGGATAAAAGACCAATCACAAAGATAGGCCAACCCCCAATGATTAAAATATAAATTCCCACTAAAACAGCAAGACCAAATACAATCCATGTGCCCATAATTACTTCTTTCGGGCTTAAAAGGCCTGACTGTGTGACTCGAACTGGACCTACGCGCTCTTCTGTATCCGTCCCTTTTTTAAAATCAAAATAATCATTAACAAAATTAGTTCCAATTTGAATTAATAAAGCACCAACTAAGGCCGCTAACGCTGGCCAAAACTGAAAGACCCCATCTTTTAATGCAATCAAGGTTGCAACCAGAACGGGTGCAGCTGCTGCAGGTAAGGTTTTAGGTCTTGAGGCTAAAATCCATGCTTGCGTTTTATTCAATCTGACCACCTACATCTATGAAATATGATAACAAAATTTATTATAGACGATTTTGTCTAAGAGTTTAAGTAATTACACGATCATATCGATAAGAAAAAGAATTTCATAGATTAAGATTTAGATCTTTTAAAATAGTAGCCAACTCCAATCCAAAACGCTCCACCGAGAATCGTTAGGATCGCTCCACCAAGGCCAAAGGTTTGATAAACAAAAATACTAGAGAGAAGGGCAACACTAGCCACAACCACGCTAGAGAAAAAAGCAGCATCTTTATTCATAGAGAATTCCTCCTATAAAAAAGTTACCGTATCCTGTCATTGTGAACTACCCGCCACCTACGCTTCGCTTAGAGGTGGGGGCTTCTAAGGTAATCGCACCTAACGGTACGAAATTTACTTAGCTATCGAGCCTGTTCCATGCTCTATTTATGATTATACTAACAGTCGCAATCCTTCACGCTTGATATTGATAGAAGCGTTCCAATCTCTATCTGCCACAAAACCACAATCACA
>NZ_JBLWFI010000001.1:1728154-1768658 GCF_048898065.1 Tepidibacillus infernus | reverse complement strand
ATTTCCGTTGACCACGTTGGTTGTGTAGGACTGTCTCGCCTTGCGGCTTTTGAACTTAGGAAATTCAACACGACCAGAGAAGAAGTTTTGGTATGCCTTCTGCAAATTCAGTTGAGCATTTGCCAACGCAAGGCTATCGACTTCTTTGAGCCATGCAAACTCCTTTTTGTACTTGGCAGGAGTCGGGAATTTTTGCTTTTTCAAGGCTTCTTTGTCGTCCTTGAACTTCTCATATGTTTCCTTTTGTTCAGCCAACATTTTATTGTAGACGAAACGAACGCAACCGAAGGTTTTCGCAAGAAATTGCTCTTGTTCTTGTGTTGGGTACAGACGGAACTTATATGCTTTGTTTGCCATATCGAATCACCTCGCTTCAATGGGCGCACCACCCGTTGTGAGTAAGCAAAAGCTTCTCAACATCGTGATTCCATTCTACTAAGGAAATATTGTAATTTTCACCCAGTCTAATTTCATTGATATATCAGCCTTTCATTTATATAAGACTAATTATATCATAGCAAAAAAAGACAACTTTAGGCTACGCCTAACCGAAATTCATCTCCTACTTTCACTGGTACTGGCACACCTTCACGTTTAGAAGTGGGAGACTTCTTTCGGAGGGAAGTTAAATTCTATCATATTGTACATGTTAAATATACAGAGTTGATTAACCCTTTTCTTTCTTATAAGATGAAAGAGTGTAATTAGAAGGGGGAAGTATTCTTCATGTCAGAAGCAGCTATAGCTTACCATCATACTAAAGGTTTTCAAAAACGTTTTTTTATTTTAGTCGCAACCGTTAGTATTTCTGGCTTTAGTCAGGGACTTTTATTATCTTTATTATCTGTAATCTTAGATCGCCAAGGGGTTCGAGCTGATTTCAACGGGCTAAGTTCTGCAGCTCTTTATGTAGGAATGCTGCTTGCTTCACCCTTTATGGAAGCACCTGTACGGAAATTTGGGTATAAACCGATTATTTTGTTTGGAATGAGTTTGTTAATCGGATCCATGATCCTATTTCCCTTATGGCTTAACTTTTATTTTTGGATTCTTTTACGTTTTCTTGTTGGGATTGGGGACAATGCCCTTCATTTTGCTACACAGGTATGGATTACTTCAACAGTGGCTGCTAATAAACGAGGAAGGAGTATTTCGCTTTATGGTCTTTCCTATGGGATTGGGTTTGCTGCTGGACCATTAGGATTAATGTTACTCCCTTATGGAGAATGGGTACCTTTTGCAGTTTCCGTGCTTCTCTTTTTCATTATTCTTATTCCGATCTTACGGTTACAAAATGAAAAGCCGAAATTAGGCCGAGAAACTCATGTAGAGAAGCGTTATCTGAAGGTGTATGCGATCGCAGGGGTTGCTTTAATGCCATTCTTTATCTATGGCTTTTTAGAATCTACACTTAACTCTATCTTTCCGATCTATGGGATGAGAACAGGACTAGAGCTCTCAACTATTTCTAAACTATTATCTGCTTTTGTGATCGGTAGTTTAATCTTGCAGCTTCCGCTTGGTACATTAAGTGATTATATCGGGAGAAGAAAAGTCTTAATTCTTGCTACTTTTAGTGGAGGAATTCTTTTTGCCCTCGTTCCTATGTTTCATACCACGATTCTTTTATATATCATCTTTACGTTAGCTGGCGGGCTAGTCGGATCATTGTATTCATTGGGCTTAGCTTATGTGGCCGATCTAATCGGACCAGCATTGATTCCAACTGCCAATATCATCGCTACCATTCATTTTGGGGTTGGTAGTATTATTGGGCCTTATCTAGGGGGAAGCTTCATTAATCATATTTCTCCACAAAGTTTGTTCTACTTAATTGGAGTCGTTGTCGTTTCTTTTGCATTTTTTGGGATCTTTAGTACATTAGTAAAAAGATGCATAAACAGAAGGAAAACTAATATATAAGAGCCATTGGATTATTCTCCAACGGCTCTTTCTGCGAGGACAGAAGCATTGACAACGCCAAAACCTTGGGCAAAGGATGAGGAATCTTTAAGCCTTGTTGCTGAGCGTCTTAGCATGTAAGAAAGCTGTTGAGGCGTTAAATTCGGGTATCTGCTTAACATCAGGGCAGCAACGCCTGAAACATGAGCAACAGCCATCGAGGTTCCGCTTAATTCTCTAAAGGAATCGTTCAACCAAGTAGAGGTGATTTTTTCCCCGGGTGCAGCTAAATCAATATTCGGGCCAATCGTACTAAATTTTGAAATTTGATCCTGTTCATTGATAGAACTTACAGCAATGGTCTCCTCAAATTGTGCTGGATATTCTAGCCGTCCCCTTGTACCTTTATTCCCAGATGCTGCAATCATAATAATACCTGCCTGATGGGCTCTAGCAATCGCTTCCCTAAAAGAAGCACTGGGTTCATTAAAACCAAAGCTCATATTAATAATCTGTATGCCATTGCCAATACACCAGTCAATGGCTTTAATAATATCAGACAGTTTTGCAGTACCGTCTTTATTAAAGGCTTTTACTGCATAAAGATCTACTTTTGGTGCAACACCTACTACACCAAACTGGTTATTTACCGCACCTATTGTACCGGCCACATGTGTTCCGTGTCCATTGTGATCATAGGGTGGAAGAAGAGGATTTAGAATATTGACTCCACCCTTGACATTGTTGTGTAGATCTGGATGGTCATAAGCAATCCCTGTATCAAGTACAGCAACGCGTACCCCTTTTCCTTGCGTTTTTGACCATGCCTTTTCTGCTCCGATTCTTCGAATCCCCCATGGAACAACTTGTGCCTTTGGTGTCACTTTCCCTTTCACAGGAATAAAGATTTGCACATCAATGTCTTCTTCAACTTGAAAAAGGGCTGGATGGTTCCTAAAGGCACTTGATGGATAATCTTTAGGGAACAACCCAACAAAAGCATGTAGGTGTTTAAGATATTTCAGGTTTCGAATTCGACAAAGACGTAAATCACGGTAACAGGCACGTGCTGATGCGTTTGGCCTAAGAAACAGAATTTTATGCTCATATTGTTGATTCCGTCTGCCCCGCTGATCTTCAATCCATTGTCTTAAAAAAAGATGAGGGTGCCAGGGATGAGGAGTCATTTTAATAACTCCCTTCTATTTTTTTTTCTTCTTCTTTGCCGTTTGTTCAATGGCTTTGTTTAATTTCCTTGCTTGTTGTTCTGTTAATAGATTTTCATTTTTTAAGAAATCAAGAGCAGCCCCTGCACTTCCCGTTTGCTGAATTTGATTCGCTAATTTTTTTAATTGATCTTTACTTGTTGGTGCATTGGTTACCCTTTGTACGTATTCTAAAAGTCCTTCTGTACCACTTGTATCCTTTACATGTTTTGCTTCATTTAAAAAACGGGTGAGCTGGTCTTCAGTCATGACATTTGTACCCATTACCGTATTAATTAAATCCACAAAATCCTTTTTTGTTGGTTTTTGTTCTGCCACAATGCATACCTCCCTTATATAATAACTTACTAGAGAAGGCTGAAATCTGTGATGGGATATTGCCTATAAATGCTTAAAAATTGAAAATTGGGCGTAAACAATAGTTGTTTGTAAACAATTGGGCGAAACGTCACCCATACTGGGTCATAGCATATAATGAGAGTCTTTAGAAAAGGGAATTAGAGGAGGAGTCAAAAAGTGAGTTCCCATCATAAAAACAGCAAGTCACAACAATCGTCAAAGACACCAAGACAAAAAAGAACCCCCAGAACATTAGTGATCGATGAGCAGCCGAATAGTCAATTACCAGCATTATTTCCAGAAGGATTTCGTTTAAAAAATTTTGATTTGGTCGGGAAAATAGATGATATGAGAGTCTTAACAAAAGAATTGTCGGTGATGGCTAGGCAATTAGAACAATGGATGAGTGTTGCTCATACTGTGGTTATGGCATTTAAGGATAATGGTGTTCTTCGAGAGGTAGTTAAAGCTTTAGCAAACGTAAATTTATCTGGAGGTGGAAATGGAACTTCTCAAGGGGAGACACCAAAGAATAAAGTAAAAAAACCTGCCCCACCACCATTTATGTTACCTTTTTTCGGTAATATGCAGAATAATGATGATAATGAAGAAGAGGACACATCAGAAAAAAGAAATCATTCCCAAGAAGAAAACCCCTTTGAAAACATCAATATTTTTGAAATCATTAAAAATCCTGCATTTCAAGATATGATGGCAAAACTGTTCTTACAAAAAAAATAATAGGAATCAACACATGAAAGAAGAAAGCCGATCTCATTCGGCTTTCTTCTTTGTGAGGTTGATGAGCCCTTGTTATTTTTGAAAGGTTACCCTTCCAAAAATGGTGATTAGCCTTTCCACATAAACTCCTCAGGAAATATAAACCAGAATATAACAATGAGCGTTAGTATGAAGAGAAGAAGGTGTCTAAGACTCCACTGCATCGATCACAGCTCCTTCCTTGGCTGTTTGCTAGGTGTCTTAATACTAACTTATGACAATCAAGCTTTAATGGCTTAGGCTAGACAACCATTTTTATAAAAATGGGCGAAAAACGCATAAAAATAGTACCTAAGACTGATTCTTAGGTACTCTTGGTAATAATATTCGAATATGCTTTACACGTGCTTCCACATCGATCCGATGGTTAGAACCAATTTGAACGATTGCTGCTGTGGACAACCCATTCACTTTGATGTTTCCCACTTGAATATACGGAGACTCATTTTTGATCTTCATTTGTAAAGGCTCTGTAATGGATGGTGTAGGTATCGGTTTTGTAAATAAGGGGTATTTTGAAAGATGATCTTCTTGGTCATCAAAGATAGGTAATTCTCTTTGCACAGCAAATACATTAGCACGGGGGGTAATAAAACGGCTATCACCCACCTGAAGAATCGATCCAAAAAGCATAAGCTTCACATTCACACTATTAACGACTGATATTCGTTTATTCATTCTTCCTCCATTATAGACGAACAAGCGGCAAGTATTGTACAGCCTCAGGTGGAGTATCAAAGATCGAAGAACTAGTAATCACTTCAGTGTCTCCTACTAGAAAGACAGAAGAAATAGCAACACCAATAACTTTTATATTTCCTACTGAGAGCTGTCGGTTGACGACAAAAAAGTTCATCATTTATTCTCCTTTTGCGGTAAGTTTTGAATAAAATACTCAATGGCTTGTTTTATGTCAGATATGATTTGCTGGACGATATTTTTTTCGATTTCTTGTTCATTTTCTTTATCCCAGTTTTTATACTGATTTAGATATAGATGGATACGTTCATCCATTTGCTTTTTGATATCTTCGATCACCATTTGTCTTTGTTGATCACTTTCTATTGTACGAAAGTATTTTTGTTCGATTTGATTGATGTCTTTAAAAACATCATGATTTAAATACTGTAGAACAGACTCTTGGATCTGTGTAAAAAGATCAGCGTGTTTTGTCGAATAAACTTTGACATCTTCAGCAACTTGTTGATTGACTGCTAGTTCTTCAAACATGCCTGAACCATTAGGAGTGAGTCCAATATTTAAGGTTCCTTCAAGGGTTTCAATTTTTAATTGATCAAATTTATACTCAATTTTTTCAATGTTTATTTGACGGTCTTTTTTTATTACTTCCATTTGTTCTTGCAATTGTAAGAGCAAAGCATTTAATTGATTGATACGATCGTTTTGACCTTTTACATGGGAATAAAGATGTTGAACATATTCATATAGATCTGAGTTGTCATGCATATACATCCCCCCTACATTGTTTTCCCTATTTTATGCACCTAATTAAAGTTAGGTGTTAGCCTAAAGACAAAAATTTAATAGGTTGGATGAGGAAACTGCGACCAAGGAGCTTGAGGTGGTCGAAGTTCTGGAACTGGTTCAGTAAATCCACCTGTATTGTAAAGCTGTGATAATGGCTTGATAATTCCGGCACTTCCAATTTGGAAAACCGATGAATTTCCAATACTGTTTATTCTTATATTATGAATAATAATCGTTTGGTTCACATGAAGATTCATGACGATTCCCCCCTACTAAGTGTTAACAGGGTTATCTGCTTCTAGTAAATCATTATCAAGTGTATTAGTATTGCTTAACCCATTATTGGTATTCAAAAAATCCCCAGTATTAAAGGATCCAGAACCTGCATAGGATTTTGAAGTAACTTTTGGCGAAAGGTATAAGGCATCGCCAATATTGACAATTCCACCAGTACCTACGCTGTTTATTTTCACTCCTCCTACGATTGAAGGCATATGCAAACATCCTTTACTTTATCATATAGTTGAATACCCATAAAAATTCTCATGATTTACTATATGTCTATTTAGAAATAATGGTTCCCCCTTATTCAACAATTGCATAGATTGATATAAAAATGCTTAAGGGAGGAAGAACAATGGCATTTAATCCTTTCGATTTTATAAAAAACAATCCATTTCAAGAGGATATATTTAAAGATAAAGATTTAGTTGAAGGTTTTTTTGGAGAGAATAATCCCTTTGATCAGCAGTTTTTTGATCGAGTATTTAAGAATGGAAAAGTTATGGGTGAGGATGCAAATTTTGATAAAAGGTTTTCTAGATCCGTACCGATGGATATTGTCCAAAAGCCATATGAGATGCTCTTTATCTTTGAAATTCCGGGAATTAAAAAAAATGACCTTCAGATTAAAATTGCTGGATCAAGACTAACGGTTGAAGGGGAGGTTCGATCAAATTACGATTTTTCGGAAAAGGAAATCATAAAATCAGAAAGAAAGTTAGGAAACTTTTCAAGAAGTGTGATGATTCCAGTCGTATTTGATAGTAAACGAATCTATGCTAGGTACCAAAATGGTCTATTAGAGATTAGAGTTCCTATTTTAAAAACAAATCGCACTGATATTGTGAATGTCCAATTTGTTCATGATGAAAAATAATTAAATTTTTGCTATTATGTTATTAAAGTATGCATTTGCTGAAGGAGAATCATATGGATGTATTTTTGGCCATGATCATTGGTTATTTGTTAGGATCTATTCCCTCTGCTTTAATCGTAGGTAAAAGGAAAAATATCGATATTCGCAAACATGGTAGTGGAAATATTGGTGGCACGAATACCTTCCGCGTTATGGGTAAAAAGGCGGGTTTTTTGGTTTCGATTGCTGATATTCTAAAAGGCGTAATTCCCACAGGGATCGCCCTTTACCTTGGTGGAGAAACGATTGCTGCTTTAACAGGTGTGGCAGCTAGTTTTGGTCATTCTTATTCAATTTTTGCCAAATTCAAAGGGGGGAAAAGTGTGGCGACAAGCGCCGGAGTGATGCTTGTTTTGAATCCTTTAACCGTTTTATTTGGTGCTATTGCTTTTGCCATTACTTTATTCACCACTAAATTTGTATCGTTATCATCCATGTTTGCAGCGATAACAGTAGGGATTTCTCTTTTTATTGTAGAGGAATCTATATCAATTAAATTAGCAGGGGTATTCTTTGTGTTGTTTATTATTTTCCGCCACCATTCAAATATTAAGCGTTTAATGGAAGGAACAGAAAACAAAGTTTTTCAAAAAAAGAAGTTATAATTGAGAGGAGTTAATCTATTGAAAGTCAGCGGGGAATTGAGAGAACTGGTACATAAAGTAGAGGAACCCGTTCAATATTTCTTACAGATCAATGAAGAAAATATTCATTTAAATCCATATATAGGAAAACAGATGAAACTAAGCTATCAAAATGAGATCCATTGTATTCATTGTGGTAGAAAAATCAAGAAATCATATAATAATGGTTCCTGTTATCCGTGTTTTGTCAAGTTACCACAAAATGACCTATGTATCGTAAAGCCACATGAGTGCCATTTTGATCAAGGTACTTGTCGTGATGAATCGTTTGCAGAAGATCATTGTATGGTGCCTCATTATGTATATCTGGCTTTAAGCAGTGATGTGAAAGTAGGGTTAACAAGAAAGACAAATGCTTTTAAACGTTGGGTAGATCAAGGAGCGGTTCAGTCAATCCCAATTGCTGAGCTTCCTACACGAAAAATGGCGGGTGAATTGGAATTTTATTTATCCCAGTTTATGCCAGATAAAACCAATTGGCGAAAGATGCTAAAAGGAGAAATTGCAGAAAAGGATCTTTTTAAAATCAGAGAGGAGATACGAGAAAAGATTCCTGAAGAATTCCACCCTTATTTATTAGAAGTTGAACAAATCCATGCATTTATTTATCCTATACTCGAGACCCTAGATCATATTTCTTCTCTAACTTTGGATAAGCAATCCAAAATTGAAGGCCGTTTACTTGGAATTAAAGGACAGTATTTACTTTTGGATTCCGGAGTGATCAATATCAAAAAACATGCTGGTTATCTTGTTCAAATTGAACTAATAGATGAATCAATTTAAAGAGTGTAATAAAACCAAGGAGTGGTTTTATTACACTCTTTTTTCTCACTTTAGAAAAGTATAAGTGCAACGGAGCAATTCCATTTTGTGTTTAATAGCGAGGAGGAACAAACATTGCAACAAGGACTTATTATTTGGTTTACCGGACATTCCAAATCGGGAAAAACGACATTATCAAAATTACTTTTCAGTGAATTGCAACAAAAAGGATACCGTTGTTATAGACTTGACAGTGATACACTACCTTTATCCATTATTAAACCTCAAGCCGATCGTTGGGAAGAAAGGCAAAGGTTAAAACTTGAAAATATATCTTTTCTTTCTCGTTTATTATATGATAATAACTATTTTGTCCTTATTGCATCCGTAGGAAGGTTTAGTGAATGGAGAGAACTGTTGAGAAAGCAAGTACCTAATTTTATTGAAATTTATCTCACTTGCCCATTAGAAGTAAGATTAGAACGTGATTTTGAAAAAAAATATCAAACTCATCGTGACTATTTTGATTATTACGAAAAACCTAATAATCCTGATGTTGTCATTGATACAAATCACAAGCAACCAAATGAAAGTGTAAATTTGATTATGCAATATCTTCAAATGAAAGGTTTTCTAAAGGGAAGATAATGCCCTTTTTCTACACCTCTTTTCTCTAAAGGGTTCTAATCCAATCCAATTTATCTTTGGATGAATAATTTAAATTAACAATCATATGGAAAAGAAGTGAATAACTATGCAAAAAGGGCTAGTGATTTGGTTCACCGGTTTACCCAATGCGGGAAAAACAACGATAAGCAAATTGTTGGAAAAAGAATTAAAATTAAAAGGTTATGATGTAGAACGAATTGATAGTGATGAAGTACCTCGTTCATTAACAAAAGAATTAAGTTCTGACTGGTTTATCAGGCAAAAGCAGAAATCCACGAATATTATCTATGTGGCAAAACTTCTGTATAAACATCGTATTATTGTCTTGATTTCTTCTGTAGGACGTTTGCGCAAAATGAGAGAGACTGCTCGTAACGAAATTGATGATTTTGTAGAGATCTATTTAAGATGTTCTTTGAATACAAGGTTAGAAAGAGATCAACTGGCTAAATATTCAAGATACCCTTCTACCATTCATTATTACGAAGAACCAAATCATCCAGAAATGATTATTGATACTGATCAGCTTTCTCCTAATGATGCAGTTCAACAAATATTAGACTATTTATCAGCCCATGGAATGATTGCAGGAGCAAAAGTGGATGAATACACATAGAATGAATTACGCCCTTTACCAAGGGATATGACGCTTTTACAAGATTATGAAAGCACGCAAAAATTGTCATAAAAGGGATGTTTTCAATGCTCTCTGCAAATGTTGATCTTTCACCAGATATAATAAAATCACTGATTGAGAAACATTACGATTTAAAAGTTCATTCAATGGTAAAAGTTCGGGCTGTCTATAAAGTGAACACGTCTGTTGGATTATTTGGATTTAAAGGTGCTGAAGAATTAACTGATCTGCCGTTGATTGCGAATTATCTTCAAAAGATTAGAGATCACGGTTATACAAAAATTCCTAATTTTCTTCGTTCAAAAGAAGGAAACTATTTAATCAAGTATGAGAAAAAAGATTATTTTATGGAGGAATGGCTTGATCTAGAAGAAATCCCCAATAAAAGCTATCCATATGTAAAAAAAATTGGAGAGACCTTGGCTGACTTTCATCATGCAACATTAGAAATTAGACCCGAACAAGATAGCGATAGATTTGAATGGGGAAAACAGCCAGATTTTCTTCAACATTCATATCAAAAACTTTTCGAATGGGATCAAAAATTTTTGTATAAATCCTTCAATTCATTGGAAAAACAAATGTTGGATTTTCTGCTTAAGCGAAACGAACTTGCATACCAATATATTAAAGATGTTGACTATCATGCACTTTTACAGTTCTATCCTGAATCAGCCGCTTTATGTCACGGAGCATTACAATCTCGAAATATCATGTTAGATGAAGCAGGAGAAATATGGCTTATCGATTTTGAAACATTAGCTTTTGCAGAACGTGTTAAAGATCTTGCTCATTTTCTTGAACATCATGCAAAACCCTACCACTGGGATACTCAGATGGTCTTTACATTTTTAAATGGTTATCAATCAAAATTATCTCGTCCAATCACTGATGATGAATGGAAGATTTTTTTCTCCTATTTAGCTTTTCCAAGAAGATTTTATAGCGGGTCGATTCGTTATTTTGATAAAAAAGATTTGAAGCCAAAAGATCTTTATAAATTAAAAGAAATGATAGAATCAGAAATAGATAAAGAACCACTATTTACACTATTTTGTCCCTAATATACACACCAGTATATTAGTTTTTTTTAACTTCTATTTTAGGACTAGCCCCATATACATGTAATAGAACATCAAAGGGGGAAGAATAATGGTCTTTAAAAAGAAGTGTCTTATTAGCCTAATACTTGTTATCTCACAAATCTTTTTCTACTTTTCTACAATAGGACAAGCTGAAAGTGCTAATCCAATCTATCAGACCTTATTATCAGGAAAGCGAATATTAAAGGAACGAAATTTTATAGAAGAGGAAAAAGCAACGGTCTATTTAACCTTTGATGATGGGCCAAGTGAATTAACTCCGAAGGTATTAGATATTTTAAAAAAGGAAGGAATAAAAGCAACCTTTTTTGTCGTAGGTAAAGCAGCAGAACAAAATAAAAAAATCATCAAAAGAATTGTGGAAGAAGGACATTCGATTGGAAATCACTCCTATACCCATCAGTATAAAAATTTGTACAGTAGTTTCTCAGATTTTTGGCAAGAAATTCAGAAAACAGAAAAAGTGATTTACGATATCACAGGGATTCGTACTTCCTTGGTTCGAACACCAGGAGGGACTTATAAGAACTGGGATAGTTTTTATTTCTATTTTATGGATCAAGCAGATTATTTGGTCTATGATTGGAATGTAGATAGTGGAGATTCCAAACGCATAGGTGTACCCGCTAAGGAAATCATTGCAACTGTAAAACAATCAAAAGTGACCAAAAAATTAATCGTGCTCATGCATGATAGCAAGTCACACGTAAATACAGTAGGAGCCTTACCATCGATCATCAAATATTACAAGGAGAAAGGATATCAATTTAAAGCGTTATCTGAACAAGTAGAACCTATTATCCAACCCGAAACGGCAACAAGATGGAAGAGAAATAATGAATTTGAAATTAGAGACACTTTCGTTAGAGAAGTGGAAAAGAAAAAAATTGCAGAAGTAGAGCAAAAAGAAGAGCAGAAGGATAAACTCGTTGATGTTTGGATGGTTGAACCTTATTACGAGAAGATTGGAGAGGTCATTTATTCTTATCAAGATGAGATGTGGTGGCTCCCTTTAAAACAGGCTCCAATCCTTCTTGATACAAGAGTAATGGTGGATGAACGGACGAAAATCATAAGACTATACAAAGAAAATACTTCGCTTATGATAAGAGGTCAAGAACTAAAACGAATCGGACAAGAATGGTATATACCATTGATACCTGCCATCCAAGTTTTTCAAAAGAACATTCACTGGAATGAGGAAATGACCTACTTGATTTTAGAACAGGATGATCAGGGATCATTTGTTACAAAAGAAGAATCGATTTGGAGTAAAATCATCTCAAGCTGGGAAACAGGATTTCAGACTATAGTGACCCGTCTTTCCAGGATTTACTTTACCTTTCCTTCTCTATTTTTGTATACTTATAGAAATTAGAAAATGTTTAAGAAAAGAGGTAAATAAATGGCATGGTTTGATGCTTTTGCAAAAGATTATGATACTTGGTATCAAACAAAGCTTGGCAACTTTGTCGATAGGGTTGAAAAGGAATTGATTGAATCATTAGCAAGTCCAAAACAAGGTGAGAAAGTGTTAGATATTGGTTCTGGCACTGGAACCTATTCATTATGGCTTGCTAGGAAAGGGTTAAATGTAATAGCCATCGATCAATCAGTAGAAATGATGAAGGTGGCCAAAGAAAAAGCGGAAGCGGAGAAGTTGTCGATTGATTGGAACTTAGGTGATGCTCACTATCTACCATTTCTTGGTAATAGTTTTGACTTAGTGATTTCTGTTACAGCGATAGAATTTATGGATCAACCTCAATTGGTTTTACGCGAGGCGATGAGAGTCCTAAAGCCAAACGGTCGGTTAGTAGTTGGTTTATTAACAAAGAAAAGCCCATGGGGAGAATTATATCGACAAAAAGCAATAGAAGATCCAAACAATTTATTTGCTAAGGCACATCTTTATACAGAGAAAGAACTAGAGGACTTATTACCCTATCCTTTAACGATTAAAAAAGGATTATATTTACCACCCGTTCTGGAATTTAATGAAAAAGATGCGTGGCAGCAAGAAAAAGAAAAACAGGAATTACAAGCAGAACAGGCAGGCTTTTTTGCCGTTCGCTGGGATAAGGAGGAGAAATGATGATATCCTGTCAGGTAGCTCTTTACCCGTTGGCTACAAAAGAGTTTGACCAAGTGATTGTAGAAGCCTTAGATGCTGTAAAACCGTTAAAAGAAGAAGGTTTAACGATAGAAGTAGGATCTATGAGTACGATTTTTAAAGGACCTGATGATCTAGTGTGGAAAGCGGTTCGCCTCTTATTTGATACAGCTAAGCAAAATGGGCAACAGATTGTGTTAAATACCCAGATTTCAAATGAATGTGGATGTGATCTTTAAGAAAGGGCATTTCAAATCTGAGGGGTTTCTCATTTCCTTTTGAAATAAGAAGCTCCTAACATAATTAGTGGAAGAATAAAACCAAGAGCAAGCATATAGGCAAACCATGTTGTAGTGATAAAATCGATAAAATCAGTAATACTTTCAATCATACTCATAGATAAGGCGATGGTAATGATCAATAACGGTATAACAATTGGTTGATAATCGGTAAGTTTAAAGATTTGGGTAAGGCTTAAAACCCCAGCATAAAAAGTAATTACCAATTTAATAAAAATTGTAATGATATAAGCTAAAATAATAAAGGATTCAATCCTTGTAAGAAAACCGCCAATATTGATTAAGCGAGCCATATTAAGGGGGGCAAAAATAGAGAGTTCAGTAGGCCTCACGTTTAACACAAGAATCGTACTAACAACTATAGCAAATAAAGAAAAGCCTGCCACTAGTCCACCACTAATCACAATTCTAGTTAAATGTTTGCGAATATTTAAAAATGGCAGGATCATCAGAAAAACTGTCATTTCTAAATAGGTAAAGCTTAGTGCCGTAAAGGACCCTTTTATTATAGGTTTTAGGCCATGAGTTAGAATAGGTGACAATCTTTCTAGTTTCATTAAAGGGATTACTAATGAAATAGTTAACCAAACACTTCCAACGGCCAAAAGGGAAATGATTTCATTTATACGGCCAATTGTTTCTAAGCCTTGTTTTGTTGCAAAAAAAACCAAAATACCTATCATTGCGATAAAAGCGATAATAGGGGTTTCTTTTAAGACAGTCGTTGTAATCATATCTCCTAATTCTCGTAAGAGAATACCAGATAAAAGAATAAAATAGGTGGCATAAATCAAGGCAATGATCGTACCGAATACTTTTCCAAAAAGCGTTTGGCTGATTTCGACCAGCGTTTGATTGGGGAAACGGTTTGCGATCATAACGAGGATTAACAATAAAAGACTACCAAGACCTATAGCAGCCAATAAAGAAATCCAGCTATCTTGCTTAGATTGACTAGTCACCATTCCTGGGACAAATATTAACGCACTCCCAATTATATAATTAATGATTAACAGCCAGAGCTGAAATTGATTAATCCTTCCATTTTTTAACATGGCGATCCCCCCCATATATATTATTCCCTTTATTGCATTTTGTAAAAGTGTAATATATAGTTATCCAAAGAATAGTGCAGCATTAAAGGAGGTAGCAGTGTTGAAGATAGGGGTAATAGGTTTAGGAAAAATTGCAGAAAAGGCATATCTTCCTGTGATAACCGCAATGAAAGGGATTGAGCTTATATTTGTAACCAGAAATAATGACAGATTAAACTTTTTAGCAGATAAATACCGAATAAGGCATCGTCTAAATCATGTAGATGAACTCATTGCTCAAAATGTGGATGCTGCTTTTGTTCATACAGCTACAGAAGCACATGCTTCAATTATTGAAAAATTATTAAAAAATAAAATACATGTTTACGTAGACAAACCAATTTCTTATTCAATTGAAGAAACGAGGAAAATCGTTCAACTGGCTAAAGATCAAAATGTAAAGCTAATGGTAGGTTTTAACCGTCGCTATGCCCCAATGTACAAGGACTTACCAGAAACTCAAGAACCTAAAATTATTATTATGCAAAAAAATAGGGTGAACAAGGTAAAAGAGATACGAGAGGTTATTTATGACGATTATATTCATATCGTTGACACATTAAGATATCTATCTAGAGGAGAAATTGATCATTTAGATGTTGATTCTGTTGTTCAAAATAGCAAGTTACACCAACTTGTAGTGAAGTTTAAGGGTAAGAATTTTACATCAATTGGGATAATGAATCGCGATCATGGAATTAATGAAGAGATACTTGAATATATCGTTCCAAAAAAGAAATGGATCGTTAAAAATCTGGTAGAGACCATACAATCTGAAAATGGTGAGGAGAAAATAGTTAAAAGCAATGATTGGGATTCTACATTATATCGAAGGGGATTTGTTGGAGTCATTGAAGATTTTATAAAAATAGTTTCTAAGGATCTTTCGACAATCAATTTAATGAATGATGCATTAGAAACCCATGAATGGTGTGAAAAGATTATTGAGAAAATAAAATAATGCAGTGAATAGATATTGACAATTTATAGTTTCAATATTATAGTTATAGTATAAGTGGTACGTACCACATGATGTGATTATATTTAAAATACAAGGAAAAGTGAAAGATGATGCGAATAATAGATAAGGGAAGTCGAATACCACTTTATTATCAGTTGATGGAGATTATTATTGATGAAATTGAAACTGGTAAGCTTAAAGAAAACGATCAAATACCTTCTGAACGCGAACTTTGTGAAAAATATGATATTAGCCGCGCCACAGTAAGGCAAGCGATTCAAGAGTTAGAAAAGGAAGGCTATATTTATAAACAACATGGAAAAGGGACTTTTGTTTCTCCAAAGGAGTTTAAACAGGATTTATTACATTTTTATAGCTTTACAGAAGAGATGAAAAAGCTTGGTAAAAATCCTACTTCAAAAGTGGTTGATTTTGAAGTTATTGAAAGCGATGCTAAGGTGGCAAAAAAAATGAATATTTCTATTGGAGATATTGTCTATAAATTTACTCGTTTACGCTTAGCTGACCAACAACCGATGATGCTTGAAACAACTTACTTGCTATATCATCGTTTTCCCAATATTAAACAAAGTGATCTTGAGCAGAAAGCTTTGTATGATATTTTGACTGAAAGATTTAATGTTAATTTCACAAAGGCAGTGGAAAGTTTTCAACCGGTAAATACGAGAAAACATGAGGCGGAATTACTTGAATATAAAGAAAACCATCCAAGTATGATGATCGAAAGAATAACCTACGATAAAATTGGTATTATTGAGTACACGGTAGGTATCGCAAGAGGTGATCGTTTTAAATATCGGGTAGTACTAAATATATAATTTTTTTCGTATAACTGGTAATGATGACATTATATCATTATATAATAATAAGATTTAAAGAATGATTTAAATATGAAGAAAGAAGAGGAGAGAATATGAGGCAACTATTCGGATATGATGAGGAATATTTAAAGAGTATATCTGGCTATGTTACAGCAAAAGAGATTCGACAACAACCTAGGTTATGGAAAGAAACTTTAGATATTGTAAAAGGAAACAAAGATTCTATTGATGCATTTTTAAATAAAGTTCTAAACAAGGATAATATAAGAATTATTTTCACTGGTGCAGGAACATCAGCATTTATTGGTGAGAGTATTGTTCCATATCTAAATAAAAAAGTCCCAGGGAAATTTGAATCTATAGCAACAACAGATATTGTATCTAACCCTGAAAATTATTTATTCGCAAATATTCCAACATTACTTGTTTCATTTGCTAGATCAGGAAATAGTCCTGAGAGTGTTGCTACTGTAGATCTAGCTAAACAAATTGTCAATGAGTTGTATCAAATTGTTATTACATGTAATTCTGAAGGAGATTTAGCCAAAAAGTCTCAAAATGATCCAAATAGTTTACTTCTACTCATGCCTGAGGATTCAAATGACCAAGGTTTTGCAATGACAGGTAGCTTTAGTTCTATGACATTAGCGGCTCTCTTGATTTTTGAGAATTTTGAAGAGATCGAGCAAGAGATTAACTTGATTATCAATAATGGTGAAAAAATATTAGAAAATATAGCTCCACTAATTAAAGCTTTGGCTGAAAACGATTTCAATAGAGTTATCTATTTAGGCTCTTCTTCATTAAAGGGATTGGCAACAGAGTCTGCATTGAAAACATTAGAACTAACAAAAGGTGAACTTGTTGCAACATATGATTCTTCTTTAGGATTTAGGCATGGGCCAAAAACAATTATCAATAATCAAACTTTGGTAGTTTCATATATTTCTAGCGATGAATATACACGGAAATATGAAATCGATTTGCTAAAAGAATTAGCTTCAGAAAAGGATTATCATAAGTTAATAGCGGTATCCTATGAAAAAAATCAAGAAATTGAAAGTTTAGTAGATGATTATATTTATATCAGCGACAAAGTAGAAGTTTATAAAGATGATGTTTATTTAATTTTTAATTATGTGTTAATGGCTCAAATGTTTGCATTGTTTAAATCGATTCAACTAGGGTATACTCCTGACAATCCGTGTCCTGACGGAAGTGTGAATAGGGTAGTAAAGGGTGTTAACATCCATCCTTATTTCATATAAATGCACAATTCCTTGTGAGAGGAGGAATCATTCTAAATTATTTTCTTAAACTAGGGTAAGTACATGATGAAGGAATTATTAAACGTTTAAAATCTAACTAGGTGGTGATTGAAATGGCAGAACCCAATATTTTATTAGCACGTATAGACAACCGATTAGTACATGGCCAAGTAGGGGTAACATGGACTACGACATTAGGTGCCAATTTATTAGTTGTTGTTGATGATCAAGTAGCAAAAGATCCTTTACAACAGCAATTGATGGCTGTAACAGCTGAATCATCTGGTGCGGGAATTAGATTTTTTACAGTAGAACATACCATTAATATTATTCATAAAGCTGCACCATCACAAAAAATCTTTATTGTATGTAAAACACCTGAAGAGATAAAGAAACTAATAGACGGTGGGGTACCTATCAAAGATGTAAATGTGGGTAACATGCACTTTTCACAAGGGAAACGTCAAATTAGTAAAAAGGTTTATGTAGATGATAAAGACTTAGAAAATCTACGTTACATTAAATCAAAAGGAATCAATGTATTTATACAAGATGTCCCTGGGGATATCAAAGAAAATATTGAGTAGGAGGGGATCTTATGCATGATATTACATTAGTGCAAGGTATATCTTTAGCAATCATGGCAATTATTGTTGGGATTGATTTTTGGCTTGAGGGTTTATTTATCTTTAGACCAATTATTGTTAGTACGTTAACTGGACTTATATTAGGAGATCTACAAACTGGTTTAATTGCTGGTGCATTAACTGAATTAGCATTTGCAGGGTTAACTCCTGCTGGTGGTACACAACCACCAAACCCAGTATTAGCTGGCGTGATGACAGTTGTGATAGCATATACAACTGGAACAGATGCAAAAACAGCGATTGGTTTAGCTTTACCTTTTAGCTTTTTAATGCAATATATCATTTTATTCTACTATTCAAGTTTTTCATTTTTTATGGCTAAGGCAGATAAATATGCTGAAGAAGCGGATATTAAATCTTTTATTAGATTAAATATTTTAACTACATCTATAGTAGCCGTGACTTATGGTATTGTTGTATTTTTAAGCACATATGTTGCCCAAGATGCAATGCAACTTTTAGTAAAATCAATGCCAGCATGGTTAACACATGGATTTGAAATCGCAGGGGGTATATTACCTGCTGTCGGATTTGGAATGTTATTAAAAGTAATGCTAAAAGGGCAGTATGTACCTTATCTAATTGTGGGATTTTTAGTAGCATCCTTTATTCCTTTTTCTAATCTATTACCTGTTGCTATGGTTGGGGCTGCATTCGCCATTTATGAATACTTCAATGCGAAAAACAAGGCTCAATTAGTACAAAAAGTTGCTGTGGAAGGAGATGACTATAGTGAAGGAATCTAATAAAGTATTAACAAAAAAGGATATTACTAAATTAGGGTTATTATCCTCATTCCTGCAAGCTAGCTTTAACTATGAGAGAATGCAAGCGGGTGGTTTTACTGTTGCACAATTACCATTCATAAAGAAAATATACAAAGATGACAAAAAAGGTCTCTCTGAAGCAATGAAAGACAATTTGGAGTTTATCAACACACATCCAAACTTAGTCGGCTTTTTAATGGGATTATTATTATCTTTAGAGGAAGGAAAAGAAGACAGAAACTTAATAAAAGGTTTAAAAGTTGCATTGTTTGGGCCATTAGCAGGAATAGGGGATGCAATCTTTTGGTTTACGATTCTACCCATCGTGGCAGGGATAAGTGCATCATTTGCTGAACAAGGAAGTATTTTAGGGCCAATTATTTTCTTTAGCGTTTATTTAACTATATTTGCTTTTCGTATCGTATGGACTCACCTAGGTTACAATCTGGGTGTAAAAGCGATTGAAAAAATAAAGACTAGTTCACAAACGATCTCTAAAGCTGCAACTATTCTCGGAGTTACAGTTATTGGTGGTCTAATAGCATCTTATGTGCATATCAATATTTTAACTGAGGTCGCAATCAATGCAGAACATTCGGTATCATTACAAACTGATTTCTTTGACAAAATATTCCCAAATATTTTACCAATGGCTTATACATTGCTTATGTTCTACTTCTTGAAAAAGAAAAAAGTTAGCCCTGTTGTATTAATCTTGGGAACATTTATTATGGCGATTGTGATGTCCGTGTTAGGAGTGTTATAAAATGAAAAGAATCATGAAAAAAATCATGATTGTAAGCGGACATGGAAACTATGCAACTGGATTACAAAATTCAATTGAATTATTAGCGGGGAAAAATGATGATTTATACTTTATTGATTTTACAGCAAATGATACGGATTTAACTTTAAAGGAAAAAATGGCAAATGTGGTAAAAGAAAATCAAGATTCACAAATATTATTTATCTGTGATATTCTTGGAGGCACACCTTTTAAAGTTGCAGCAGAAATTGCTAATGATCATAATTATATGGAAGTAGTTGCTGGATGTAATATTGCTTCAATATTAGAAGCGCTATTCCAAAAGGAAACTCTTTCTATAAGCGAATTAGCAGATTTTATTGTTTACTCAAGTAAACAAGCAACAATTAGATTTCAGAAGATCACCAATTTTCAAGTAGAAAGTAATCAAGAATTAGAGGAAGGAATTTAATCAAGAAAGAAAGCAGAGTTGTTTTATTAAAATAAACTCTGCTTTTTACAATACTATAAGGAGAAAAAGCAATGAGGATATTAGGAATTGATAGCAACGAATTAAAGAGAATCGAAGGATATCATACAAGTTATGAGATGGTGAACCAACCAAATCTTTGGCTCGATGGAGTGAACATCATTAAAGAAAATAGAAGTAAAATAGAATCCTTTTTGAATGAAGTTTTCTCGATAGAGGGATTAAAAATATATTTGGTTGGTGCTGGAAGTTCTGCAAAGGCGGCATCGATTGTACAGAATTATATACTGAGAAAGACAAATAAAGAAGTCTTCGCTATAGCATCAACAGCTTTATTAACCCATCCTGAGCAGCATATTTTAGATGATAGCCCAGTTCTATTGGTCTCTTTAGGAAGCTCAGGTAATACGACAGAAGCACTAGAGGCTGTTGAAATTTTTAAGAGCAAAAGTAAAAAATTATATCAATTATTGATCATTTGTTCTGAAGAAGGGGAAATTGTTAAAAGATATATGAATGAAGAAGGGGTACTTTATATCCCTATTCCCAAAGGAACTAAAGGGAAAAGCTTTGCAGCTACTGGTGAGTTTACTCTATTAGTTCAATACGCCTTAATGATTTTTGATATTCATAACTTTGATTACTATAATAGTATGTTTAAACACATTGTTTCTGATGTTGAAACGTTCTTTAAAGAAGATATATATAAGGTTCATGCAATAAGCAATAGAACATATGATAATGTTGTGAGTCTAGGTTCTAATGTTTTAACCTTTTTGGCATCAGAGATGTGTTTAAAAATCAGTGAACTTTCAAGTGGTTTACAGAGTTCCGAATTCCATTCCATACTAGAATTTAGACATGGTCCTAAATTGGTAATGAACTCAAACACTTTAATCACGTTCTTTTTTAGTCAAGATGATCATGCAATAAAATATGAAAAAGATATGTTAAAAGAATGTTATCAAGATAAAAAGAACAGCACTATTGTAGCAGTATCAATGAACTATGATAGTGAAATTGACGAAAATAGCGATTATTATTTTTGTTTTAATAAAGGTCAATTTAATTATTTAGATGATTCCCATATTATTTTTCAATATTCTATATATTTACAAGCCTTGGCTATATTAAAGTCAATTCAGCTAAAAGTTTCACCTGATCATCCGGATCAAACCGGTGCCGTGAATAAGGTTGCTCAAGGTGTAAATATTTATAAAACAAGCCAATTGTGTAACTCGTTCAATTGACGAGAATGACACCACTTATGCGATCCAAAGGTTTTATTATAATATTGAATTACTAAATAACTAATTGTTTTAAAATTTAAAAAAGAATATCTTATAATTGGTACGTACGTCATAATATCATGATTTATGCTATAATAAATGAGATTCAACTATAAGGAGGAAATAAGATGCCGATTGTATCGACAAAAGAAATGCTTCTTGATGCCCAAAAAAGAAAATATGCAGTACCCGCTTTTAATATTCATAATTTAGAAACGGTTCAAGTCGTGGTTGATGCTGCTGCTGAGTTACATTCTCCTATTATTCTTGCTGCTACTCCAAGTACCGTAAAATATGCCGGTTCAGATTACTTATTAGCCATCGCAAATGTTGCTGCAGCTAGATATAAAATACCTATTGCTCTTCATCTAGACCATTCAGAAGATATTGATTACATTAAACAATGTATTGATTTGGGGTACAAATCGGTTATGATCGATGCCTCTCATGATCCATTTGAGGAAAATATTCGAAAGGTAACAGAAGTGGTTAATTATGCACATCGATTTGGAGTAACAGTGGAAGCTGAATTAGGACGACTTGGTGGGCAAGAAGATGATTTAGTCGTAGATGAAAAAGATTCAATATTTACAGATCCGGAAAAAGCTGTTGAATTTGTTGAAAGAACGAAAATAGACTCATTAGCTGTAGCAATTGGAACAGCTCATGGATTATATAAAGCTGAACCAAAATTAGACTTTGATCGGCTTGAACGGATAAATCAACGAATAGAGATACCATTAGTTCTTCATGGGGCTTCGGGAATTCCAGATAAAGATGTAAGAAGATCGATTGAACTAGGAATTACCAAAGTAAATATTGCAACAGAATTAAAGATTCCATTTTCTAATGCGGTAAAGCAATTTTTTAATGAACATCCAGAGGAAAGTGACCCAAGAAAATATTTGACTCCTGGTAAAGAAGCGATGAAAAAGGTAACGATTGAAAAAATTAAGTTATGCGGTAGTGATGGCAAGGCTTTATAAGGAAGTGATTCTTTTTGATAACAACCATAACTTTAAATCCATCAATTGATCGAAGATATGTCGTCCAAGATTTTCAAGTTGGACATATATTTCGAACAAGGCAATTTGAAGCAACAGCAGGTGGAAAAGGACTTAATGTTGCTAGGGTCGCAAAACAATTAGGAGAAGAAGTTTTCACAACTGGCTTTTTAGCGGGAAGAAACGGTGACTTCATTGCAGAACAGTTAAATCGTATAGATGTTAAAAGTAATTTTATTAGGATTGATGGTGAAACACGTAACTGTATAGCGATTTTATCGAACAGTGGTATGCAAACTGAAATATTAGAATCTGGTCCAAAAGTTACGCCAGATCAAATAGGCATTTTTTTCTACGAATATGAAAGAATACTACAAGATAGTTCAGTGATAGTTGCATCAGGTAGTTTACCCGAAGGGGTACCTATATCCATGTATTACGAGTTAATCATTAGGGCAAAGAAAAAGGGGAAAAAATTTATTTTGGATACAAGTGGTCTTGCATTAAAAGAAGGAGTCAAAGCTTCCCCTTATTTGATTAAACCAAACAAAAGAGAATTAGAATCACTAATGAATCGACCTATTGACACAGAAGAAGAGATCATTGAAGCTGTCAAAGAAATTAGTCAAAATAGTATTGAATTTGTAGTTGTTTCCTTGGGAAGTGATGGTGCAATCATAATCCATAAAGATATAGGGTATAAGGTGAAAACCCCAAAAATAAAAGTAAAGAATCCAGTTGGGTCAGGGGATTCCATGGTTGCAGGCTTTGCAATTGGACTTAACAGAAACTATGAAATAGAAGAAATGTTAAAATTCGGCGTGGCATGTGGAACTGCAAATGCAATGGAAATGGGTACAGGGCAAATTCGGAAAGAAATTGTAGAATCAATTTTTAAGAAAGTTACAGTAGAAAAGGTAAAAGTATAATTACTCAAATTTTATTTAAACGGGAGATGGAAGTAATGCTATCAAAACAAGTTATCATTAATAATGAAACAGGATTACATGCAAGACCTGCTTCGATGTTAGTTAAAGAAGCTAGTAAATATCAAAGTGAGATTATCATTACAGTAGATGATAAAGAATGCAAAAAGTATCATGAGCGTATTAGCTTTAGGAGCTAAAAAAGGACAAACAGTTCAAATTCGTGTAAATGGTCTTGATGAAGAAAATGCTTTAGAAGGTGTGCACTCATTATTTGAACAAAACTTTGGGGAGTAAGGAGAAACTCATTAAACCTAATGCATATAACCGTTGAATGTTTTTATACTAAACAATATGAATATAAATTCAGAGTCAAGAGGGGAGAATATCCCCTCTATTTGATAACTTCATACAATGATTTCATTATTCTTAACAAATGGTATAGACAACTAGTTATCTTAATGATAAGATCAATTTAGAAATAGATAAAAGGAGTCCTGACAGCATGGTTCCAAACAGAAACCGCTTTATTATTTCAAATGTGACTATTTTCAAACAAGACGAAAAGATTGAAAATGGCTACATTAGAATTGAAAATGGAATAATATTGGAAATCGATGAGATGGATAAGTTTCAAAATACAGACAATATTGGAGTAATCCAGTTATCAAATGATTATAAACTCATTCCAGGAGCGATCGATCTTCATATTCACGGAGCTGCAGGTGCAGACACAATGGATGCAACTTTTGAAGCGATTGAAACCATTGCAAGCGCATTACCTAAAGAAGGAACAACCGGTTTCTTAGCAACAACGATTACAAAGGAGAAAGAAGAAATTGAACAGGCTTTGATTAATGTAGCTAATTATATGAGGACAGAAAACCGGTCTGGGGGAGCTGAGGTTTTAGGAGTACATCTAGAAGGGCCATTTATCTCGTCGAAAAGAGCTGGTGCACAACCTCCGCACGCCATTATTGAACCAGACGTTGAACTATTTAAAAAATGGCAAACAATTTCAGGAAATCATATTAAGTTAGTAACCTTAGCCCCCGAAAGGAAAGGAGGATTGGAATTAACTGCCTACTTGCGAGAAACAGGTGTTGTTACTTCTATTGGACATTCTGATGCCATTTATCAGGAAGTGGTAGAAGCAATCAAAGTAGGTGTGACACATGCCACCCATCTATTTAATGGAATGAGTGGATTACATCATCGCGAACCTGGAGTTGTTGGGGCAGTATTACTACATGATCAAGTCAAAGCGGAACTTATCGTAGATGGTATTCATGTGCGACCGGAAATGGTCAAATTAGTTTTTCAGCAAAAGGGTAAGGAAGGTGTTGTTCTGGTAACAGATGCCATGAGGGCAAAATGTTTAGGAAAGGGTATTTATCAATTAGGAGGGCAAGAAGTTTTTGTTGATGATCAACAAGCATCCTTAAAAGATGGTACATTAGCAGGTAGCATTTTAAAAATGAAGGATGCCATGAAAAATATGATGAATTTTACGGATTGTACGTTAGAAGACGTTATCCATATGAGCTCAATAAATCCAGCTAAACAACTTAATGTATTTGATAGAAAAGGTAGTATTAAAGTTGGTAAGGATGCTGATCTTGTTTTACTTGATAAAAATAACCAAGTCGTTATGACATTTTGTAGAGGCGAATTAGCATATAACCGGGAAGGAGGAAAAGGAATATGAAAATCATTGAGGTAGAAGATTACAAAGCATTGACTAAAAAGACTTCAGAAATCATTATCGAACGTGTATCTCAGTCTACTTCTTTGACACTTGGTTTGGCTACAGGATCAACTCCTTTAGGCGTATATGAAAATTTGCGTGAGGACTTTTTAAACAATAAAACTTCATATCAACATGTGCAAACATTTAATTTAGATGAATATGTAGGTTTGCATAAAGAAAATCCAAATAGTTATTACTATTACATGAGAGAAAACCTTTTTAATCATATTGATATTCCATCAGACCAAATACACATTCCAAATGGTATGGCGGAAGATTTAGAGATCGAATGCCAAAGATATGAAGGACTTATTGAACAAGTAGGAGGTATAGATCTACAACTTTTAGGAATTGGCGTTAATGGGCATATCGGTTTTAACGAGCCTGGAACAGCTTTCGATTCAACTACGCATGTCGTAAAATTAGCTGAATCAACTCGAAGAGCTAACTCTCGTTTTTTTCATGATTTATCTGAGGTTCCGACACATGCGATTACAATGGGGATCGCTACAATCATGAAAAGCAAGCAGATTATATTATTGGTTTATGGTTTAAAAAAGGCACAAATATTACACGATTTAATGACTAAGGAGATAAATGAAGAGCTTCCAGCTTCTATCCTAAAAAAACACCCGAATGTGACTATTATTGCTGATGCAAAAGCAATGTCTATAATCAAGGAAAAGGAAAGAGTTGGTGCGTATGATCAATAAAAATTCTCCTTTACCGATCTACTATCAGCTTGAGGAAATCATTAAAGAAATGATTGAAAAAGAGGAATTAAAACCGGGTGATTTAATTCCTTCAGAGCGAGAGTTTTCCGAAAAATACGAGATAAGCAGAATGACTGTTCGCCAAGCTATCAACAGTCTTGTAAATGACGGGTATCTACTTCGTAAGCAAGGCAAAGGTACCTATGTAGCAAGACAAAAAATTGAGCAAACCTTAAAAGGGTTAACAAGTTTTTCAGAGGATATGAAAACCAGAGGAATGGAACCGAGTACGAAGTTAATTGATTTTAATGTTATTCCTAGCAGTAATGGGATTGCAACTAAATTAGCGATTGAAGAAGGTACACTTATCTATGAAGTAAAACGGGTTCGATTGGCAGATCATATACCAATGGCATATGAGGTTTCGTATTTACCTGTAGATCTAGTAAAAGGGTTAAATAAAGAAATCGTTAATGGTTCTTTATACGAATATATTGAAAATATTTTAAATATGAAAATTGGCCATGGAACTCAAGTGCTTGAGGCGTCAATTGCTAGGAAAACAGAAAGTGAAATATTAGATATTCATGAAGGGGCACCTGTTTTAATGATACAACGTTACAGCTATCTTGAAGATGGGAATCCATTGGAAGTAGTTAAGTCCGTATATCGTGCTGACCGATACAAATTTATTATTGATATGCCAAGGGTGAAATGATGGAAGAAAAGAAAACGATTACAGAACAGAGTAACCAGAAAAGCTTAAGAATTGATGAAATGAGTTCTTTGGAGATTATTACTTTAATGGCCGAAGGGGACAAAAAAATATATGAAGCTATAGAAAAGACCCTTCCTACGGTAGCAAAATCAGTCGATGCAATCGTTGAGCGTTGGCAAAAAGGGGGAAGGTGCTTTGTTGTCGGTGCTGGAACGAGTGGGCGACTTGGAGTTCTTGATTCGGTTGAATTAATTCCAACATTCTCTATTGAACCTGGGAGATGGATAGGGCTCATTGCTGGAGGATATGAAGCCATGTGGACTCCCTTAGAAGAAAATGAAGACGATGAAAAACAAGTGGTTGAAGAATTACAAGGATATTTAATATCAGCAAATGACGTTATTATTGGCGTAAGTGCCAGTGGCACTACACCATATGTTCTTTCAGCACTTGATTTTGGTAATAAAATTGGAGCATTAACAATTTCGATTAGTTGCAATGAAAAAACTCCAGCTTCAAAATTTAGTCTATTTGGGATTGAAGCTGTTGTTGGGCCAGAAGTTATTCGGGGTTCAACAAGATTAAAGGCTGGAACAGCACAAAAGATGATCTTAAATATGATATCTACAGCGACAATGGTTCGCTTAGGGAAAGTTTACCAAAATCAGATGGTAGATATGCAATTAATTAATAAAAAATTGGTTAAGAGAGCAATCTCAACTTTAATGGATTTAACTAATCTATCTGAATTTGAAGCAAAAGATTTACTAGAACAAAGTGAATATCATTTGAAAACAGCGATATTTGTTGCTTTAACACAAGGATCCAAAGAACAAGCTCAGTATTATTTAAGTCAATCTAATGGTAGATTGAAAGAAGCGATTCATCGCTTTTTCAATACAAATTTAAAATGAAGGAAGGGGTCTTATTATGTTAGGTTTTTTACAACGAATTGGTAAAGCATTAATGCTACCAATTGCTGTATTACCTGCTGCAGGCTTATTATTACGTTTAGGTCAACCGGATTTATTAAATATTCCTTTTATCGCAGCAGCTGGTGATGCTGTATTTTCAAATTTAGCGTTGCTTTTTGCAATCGGGGTAGCGGTAGGATTATCAAAGGATGGAAACGGTTCTGCGGGTTTAGCTGGAGCTGTTGGTTATTTTGTATTAACAAAAGGAGCTACTGCCATAAACGAAGAGATCAATATGGCAGTCTTGGGTGGAATTATTGCTGGTATTGTTGCTGGTCTTTTGTATAATCGTTATCATGAGATTAAATTACCAGATTGGTTGGGATTTTTCGGTGGTAAACGATTTGTCCCTATCGTTACCTCTCTTGCGATGCTTATTTTAGCAGGAATCTTTGGCTATATCTGGCCTGTCATTCAAAACGGTATCAATGCCGTGGGAGAATGGATTGTAGGGGCAGGAGCATTAGGGGTTGGAATTTTTGGTTTCTTAAATCGTTTGTTAATTCCTGTAGGGTTACACCATGTACTTAATAGTTTAGTTTGGTTTGTTTTCGGTGAGTTTGGGGGGAAAACAGGTGATCTAAACCGTTTCTTCGCCGGAGATCCTTCTGCAGGTATCTTTATGGCAGGATTTTTCCCAGTAATGATGTTTGGTCTTCCTGCTGCAGCCCTTGCTATGATTGCGACTGCTAAAAAGCATCGACGTAAAGCAGTTGCTGGAATGTTGATTGGGGTCGCCTTGACTTCATTTTTAACAGGTATTACCGAACCGATTGAATTTGCTTTCATGTTCTTATCGCCAATTTTATATTTTGTTCACGCTGTTCTAACAGGCGTTTCAATGTCTATCGCTTACTTACTAGGAACTCATCATGGTTTTACATTCTCGGCTGGAGCAATTGACTTCTTCTTAAATCTTGGATTGGCCACAAAGCCATGGTTACTTTTTGCTTTTGGTTTAGTTTATGGTTTAGCCTATTTTGTTATCTTTTATTTCTTAATCAAGGTGATGGACTTGAAAACACCAGGTCGTGAAGATGAAGAAATAGAAGAGGGTGGATTAACGATTAGCTCGAAAAAATATGAAGATTTGGCAGTAGAATATTATGAAGCATTAGGTGGAAAAGATAATATTGCACATCTAGACAATTGTGTGACTCGTTTGCGCCTTAAAGTAAAAGATATAACAAAAGTAGATGAAGCTGAATTAAAAAGACTTGGGGCTAAAGGAGTAATTAAGCTTAGTTCTACAGAAATCCAAGTGGTTGTTGGTACAGACGTTGAATTTTTAGCTAATGCCATGCGTTTGATGTAGTGGGGGTTTCTATAATGAAAAGATTATTAGATTGTACAGCATCAGATTTTAAAATAATGAATGGTCAGGATCTAAAACAAGCCATAAAAGCTTCAGAAGGACGAGTTATTGTTTCCGAAGTTATTGGAGCCGTACAACCTTTATACCCAAGTGTAACCAATGCAGAAATATCCGCTGCTTTTGGAGCAGATATGATTTTACTTAATTTCTTCGATGTTTTTCATCCATCTATTCAAGGTTTAAGGATAGAAGAGCCAGCAATGATTGTTAATCGGTTAAAGGAATTAATTGGCCGTCCTGTAGGATTAAATTTAGAACCTGTCGATCTAAAAGCTAAACAATTAGAGCAACTTGTTCATTTGCCAGAAGGAAGATTAGCTTCTGAAAAGGCATTAACAGAGGCTAAAAAGTTAGGATTTGATTTTGTCTGTTTAACGGGTAATCCGAAAACAGGAGTAACCAATATGGAAATTAAGAAAGCAATTGAAACAGCAAGAAGCGTATTTGGGAAAGATGGCCTGATTATTGCTGGGAAAATGCATGGAGCCGGGGTAGAAGGAGAAACAGGTGATGAAATCGTAAAAGAAGAAGATATTATAGGTTTTATAGAATCAGGAGCAGATATTATCCTACTTCCTTCACCAGGTACGGTTCCGGGAATCACCATTGAATCCACTCAACAGCTTATAAAGTCTATCCATAAAATGGGTGCACTTGCATTATTAACGATTGGAACAAGTCAAGAAGGAGCAGATGAAAGTACGATTAGACAAATTGCTCTTAATAGTAAAATGGCAGGCGCTGATGTTTACCATATAGGTGATGCTGGTTATGCTGGTATTGCGATTCCTGAAAACATCATGGTTTATTCCATAGTGGTAAGAGGTAAGCGTCATACCTATGTGAGAATGGCTTCTTCTGTACTTCGTTAAATAGTACTAATACAAGAGGGAAGATAGGAATCATCCTATTTTCCCTTTTTAATTTATAGCTACATGATATAATAAAGAAAAAATGTGATGTGTAGGGTAGTGAAAAACATGGGCAAAAAAGGCACCGGATTTAATCGTGGAAATTCTCTCTCCTTCCACCGCATTAAAAGATAAGAAGAACAAACGGAAAACATATTTAAGAAATAATTTTGCTGATATATCAAGGATTGTTCATGAAAAGGCAGAACCAGTCTTTTTAACTAAAAACGGTTTTGGTGATATGGTTGTGATGAGTATAGAAACCTACGAACGTAAATTATTTGAAAGTGAAATTTATTTTAAGCTAAAGGAAACAGAACTTGAAGCCAATACAACAGATAAAAAATATTCCCATAAAGAAGTTTTTGATGATTTAAGGGCAAAACTTGCTAATAAGATGGATCTCTGATAATGTATGAAGATCATTTGAAGGCACAATAACAAATTAAATGCAAAAACGGGAAGTTTGGAATGATCCGACTCCCCTTTTTTATTTATATTCTTTTAAAACGCTTACAAAAATTCTAATCCGTCCAGATAATTTCTTTAGCTGTCTCACTAGAGATATCTAATAATTGATCTTTGAAGATAGATGTTTTGGGGCCGAGCTTTTCAATAATCTTTTTAACACGAATCGCTGCAACAGGGGTAAAAGGGGTCTCACGTATAATTTCACAAATACTGTCTTCTAAAATATTTCTCTCATCTCTCGTCAAATAATCCATCTTTTCAGCTAATTCCTTAAGGTATTGCAACTTTTCTTTTGTCCATGGATAAAGATGGCCACATTTGACACATACAGTAGGTAAATGATCGTATTCTTGAAATGCTGAGTGGCAAGCTGGACATTCAGTTATGATTTGTGAGCCGCATTTAGGGCACACATTCTGTTCTAATTCCTTTACAATATGTCCATTTAAACAAACTTTTACTTTTGCTTCACTATTCGACATACGCTTCCCTTCTTCCCTTTAAACCGATAAATGCTCGGATAATTTAATGGTAAACGCTTTCATTCTTTTTATCAATAGGAAATTTCTACTTTAATCATATGTATTCTATTAAAAGAAAAAGTTTCTAAAAAACGAAATAAATTCTTTGAAAAATAACAATATTTACTATAATGATAAGTAAGGTGATTAAAATGGAAAGGGGAAGGATTTAAATGAATGAACGATTACAGATGTTTAAGGAACTAACAGAGGCACATGGAGCACCTGGATTCGAAAGACAGGTTCGAGATCTTATGCGAAAGTATATGAGTCAATATACCAATGAAATTATCCAAGATAACCTTGGTGGAATTTTTGGAGTAAGACGGGATGATCCAGCTGGGCCTACAGTAATGGTGGCAGGCCATCTTGATGAAGTTGGATTTATGGTGACACAAATTACCGAGAAGGGTTTTATTAAATTTCAACCACTAGGAGGATGGTGGAGTCAGGTTCTTTTGGCACAACGTGTAAGAATCTTAACTCTTACAGGAGAGGTAATGGGAGTGATCGGTTCATTACCACCCCATCTTTTATCTGATGAGGATAAAAAGAAAACAGTCGATATTAAAAAAATGTTTATTGATGTAGGAGCAGATAATAGAGAAGATGCCTTAGAAATGGGAATTCGTCCTGGGCAACCCATTGTCCCTGCCACTCCTTTTTCTGTCCTAAGCAATCCGAAGAAGTTAATGGCCAAAGCTTGGGATAATCGTTTTGGTTGTGCAATGGCGGTTGATTTATTAGCCTCCCTTAAAGATGTAAAATTACCCAATACTTTATTCGCTGGAGCCAATGTTCAAGAAGAAGTAGGTTTGCGTGGAGCTGAAACAGCGGCAAATATGATTAAACCAGACATCTTTTTTGCTTTAGATGCAGGTCCAGCTGGGGATGTACCAGGAGCACCTGAAGATGCGATGGGAAATATTGGTGATGGCGTTTTAATTCGTATCTATGACCGTTCTTATATTACTCATCAAGGGATGAGGGAGTATATCCTAGATACCGTTCAAACATTAGGAGTGAAACATCAATACTTTGTCTCCCAAGGTGGAACAGATGCTGGAAGAGTTCATACTCATGGTAGGGGAGTTCCTTCCATTGTTGTATCCATTCCATCCCGTTATATTCATAGCCATGCTTCCATCATCCATTACGATGATTACATAGCTGCCAAAGAAACTTTAACCGCATTAGTCAAGAATTTAGACAAAAGTACTTATGAAGCGATTATAAGGAATGCATAAGAAAAATAGTGAAGAACCCCTTTGCACATACGAGGGGGTTTTCTTTTGCTACAAAGTTGAAAAGTTTTGTTATACTAAAAGTTAAGTCATACGAAACAATTAAAATGATCTGATTAAGATTAAAAAAGGAAGAATACGGATGGAGTCAATGGAATTGATTGTTGAAAAAGTTAAAGGAATAGTAAAGGAACAAATGTTATGTGAAGCTACAGGACATGATTATTGGCATGTGATGAGGGTTTATCATAATGCTTTGCTATTGTTAGAGGAGGAAGAAAAAGATAAGGAAGTTAACCCATGGGTTGTACAATTAGCCGCTCTTTTACATGATATTGGCGATTACAAAATCACTGGTTCTCATCAAACCCAAACAGAAGTGCCAAAGCAAATTTTGAAACAATTTGCGGTTGATCAACGTCTTATTGATCAAGTCGTACAAATTATTGGGGAGATTAGTTTCCACCAGCAAACAGAACAGTTAAGCTCGATTGAGTCCCAAATTGTTCAAGATGCAGATCGGTTGGATGCGATTGGCGCAATTGGGATAGCACGTGCTTTTGCCTATGGTGGAGCCAAAAACAGAGAGATTTGGAATCCAGATGAGCCGCCAAAATTAAACATGTCAAAAGAAGAGTACATACAAAATAAAGGGAATAGTATCAATCACTTTTATGAGAAGCTTTTGCTTTTAAAAGATAAAATGAATACGCAAGCAGGTAAAGAAATTGCAGTAAAACGCCATCAATTTATGGAACGTTTCCTTGAACAGTTCTTTGCTGAATGGAATGGGAAAAGGTAGAAAAAATGAAATCACTGAAAATAAGATGTAAACAAAGAAAGTAGATTCAGTAGAAAGGATGGAGTAAAGTTGCAGGAAATGATCGAAAAAGCGGTAGCAGAACTAAAACAATACTTTATCTTAGATGAAAAAAGAGTTGCTTATGGGCTAAAGGTATTACAGCACGCTGAAGAAATTGCTGAACAAGAACAGATTCAGGATGAAAAAATGAAACAAGTGATTGCTTTAACGTCTCTTTTTAGCCATATCGGGATTCAAGAAGCAGAGAAGAAATATCGTTCCACTGGAGGAAAATACCAAGAGTTAGAAGGGCCTCCTATTGCCAAGGAAATTCTAGAGAGATCAGGTGTGGAACAGGATGTTATTGATCGTACCCTTTACATCATCGGTCATCAATATACATTTAATAAAATTGATTGTATCGATTTTCAAATCATTTGGGAAGCGAAGCTTCTTGTAAATTTGGAAGAGAAGAATCTTTACCATGACCCTCAACATTATCCTGATATGGATCGCATCTTTTCAACGCAAGCTGGGAAAGAAAAGTTGAAAAAATTATTCAATATAAACTAGGCAATTTGGTTCAGTTGCGAAAGTTGAGTTTCTGCATCACATGGGAAATTGCCTGTTTTGATGTCGCTCCTAGTGCCAAATACACCTTGATTTCTTCTCTTCTCGTTTCCAATTCCGAATGTAATCGATTAAGAAATAATCCTGAAACCACCATACCATTACCAATGATCATTCCACTGATCGGAATAATATGTTGGGGTGTTGAACCAATAATTTTCAGACCGACTAATAGACCCATCGTTAAAATTTCTGTTGAAGTAATTGCAATAGCAATTCGGCGGCCAATTTTAGGATAAAGCGGTCAATCATCTCTTCATTGAAATGAAGAGATGATTGACCGCCTTCTTTGTATTGTCTACGCACTATTCCAGAAGGACCAATAATCGTAATGAGTTCCCCTTCCATCACTTTTGCAGAGATGCCTTTAAGGATCGGGTTAAAACTACTTCCTTAATGTCGCAATCAATCGATTCTCTGATTAGGATTCCATCCTCTGCAATAGTCTCATCAAAAACTAAAATAAGGTGTTCATTCTTTATTAGCTATGTTTTTTCTCTAAGATTCTCTCTTCTTGCGTTCGGACAGCCTTACGTACTATAAACAATAATACCAAGGTTAAAGTAGCAATAAAATATTCGGTTGCACTTTTATATTCTAGGACGATTTTTCTCGCTAGCGCTATCATCACAATATCGATAATGGCAAATGGATTTTTACGAATCAACATAATGGCAAACTCTAAACTCACAACCAAAACAAGAAAATCACCCAATACCGTCTTCGATTGATCAATGATATTATGACTTCTTACCAGATGTAATAAATCATTGACAATATACCCACCTTCAGCAATAACCGTTAAGACTAATATAATTGCTAAGACGATCTCAATCCATTTAATAATTCCTTCAATTTTTTCATCAATGAGCGGAAAAAACTTCATCAAACTCCCCCTCTTCTCTTTCTATTCACCTCTATCATTTTATTGTTGATTTGATTCGATTATATATGATTTTTGCTAATTTTTGGTCAATAAAGTATGACGATTAAGTCAATATTTTTATCGATTCGACTTTTTTATGTATGGTAGCAAATGTTTGGTGATTCCCTATTTTTATCTATTCCCTTTTTGTTGATCACAGGATATACTTGAATTTACTTGATCGCTATTGTCGGATGGGATTTTGTATATTGTAGGGTCATTATACTTCTATTTTATGTTTCGTCATCTGAAAGAAAAAAGATTTGATCAAATTACCCCCTTAAAAGCGGATTAGATTTACGAAAAATATAGTGCGAGGTGTATCATGTGATTTTTAACATTTTCCTAGGAATTAGAAACCAAGCACAATCGAAAAAAAACAGAAGAAAAATTAATTTGGATGAACAGGTTCAAATGGTTCAAGCAGGGGATTTAGAATTGAGAAATCGCCTATTAAAGGAATACCAACCGTTTATTCTAAGTGAAAGTTCTGCTGTTTGCAAAAGATATATCCATCAAGAAATGGATGAATTTAGTATTGCCTTATCTGCTTTTAATGAAGCGATGGACTCGTTTAACCATAAACAAAATACATCGTTCTTGTCTTTTGCAAAGATGGTTATCAAAAGAAGACTTGTTGATTATATACGCAAAGAAAGTAGGTTCCAAAAGCAGATCCCGATCACTACTTTTGAAGTGGAAGATGAGGAGAATCAAATCATCAATCCGATTGAAATGAGACAAGCGATAGATAATTACCAAGAAAAAGAGATAAAAGAGCAAAGAAAGGATGAAATGTTGAGGTATATTCAGGAAATAGAAAAGTACGGGATTACTTTGCATGATCTAGTTGAAGTTTCACCAAAACATGCTGATAGCAGGATGCAATTATTTAAGATTGCTGACATCTTAATAGAAGATCAAAATATGGTTCAATATTTGCTTGAAAAAAAATCCTTGCCGATTAAAGATTTACTTTTAAAAGTTGAAGTAAGCCGAAAAACCATAGAACGGAATCGTAAATATATTATTGCTTTAGCACTGATTAAAATTCATGATTTTCATTATTTAAAGGAATATTTACAAACTGCGAAGTAAAGGAGGGATAAAAAATGGACAAAGGAATCGTAATGGAAGTTCTTTCAAGTGGAAATGTAATTGTACTCACAAAAGATGGACAATTTCTCTCTGTTAAACCTCATTCCAAAGTTGAGATTGGGGAAGAGGCCTCTTTTAAATTGCTTGAAAAAGATCGGCAGTATCAAGCAATATTCGCAAACCATAAAATAAGATGGATTGCTTCAGTTGCAGCGATTTTCCTTCTATTATTGGTTGGAATCCCCGGTTGGTTTGGTTTAGATTCTAATGTAGATAAGGTTGCAGCTTATGTTACCGTTGATATCAATCCAAGCGTTGAAATTGCTATTAGTTCAAAAGAGACCGTTCTTCAGATAGAAGGGATCAATGAGGATGGGAAAAAACTAGTACAAACCATCCGTGATTCGATCATTGGCATTCCTGTAGCTCAGGCTACATCAATCTTACTGCAAGAATCAGAAAAACTTGGATATATAAAAGCAAATGCCGAGGTTGTAATCTCTACAACTAGGTTAATTGAAGATCAAACATTCGAAAAAAACATAGAAGATCAAGTAAAACGGGCTGTAGCTGATCAATTGAAAAAAGTTACCAATGTATCGATTACTACTGTTGAGACAACTGCTCAAGTAAGAGAAGATGCACAAAAAAGCGGTTTGTCAACAGGGAAATACGCGATTTATCTGATGACTAAAAATAAGAATCAAGAAATTTCTATCGATCGATTTAAAAATCAATCTATTTCTGAAATTGCCAAAGATCGTGATGATCTAAAGCAGATTCTTGGAAAAAATATTACAGCTGAAATTGTAGAGCAGTGGCATGACAAACAAGAGTCGAAGAACGATGAGAAGGAAGAAAAGAAAGAGTTAAAAGATCAAGGAGGTAAACAGAATAAGAATGATGATCAAAAAGTTGATCATAAAAAAGATAATGGCAAAAATGAAGAAAAACAAGAGGTCAAGATTGAATTAAACCAGAAAAGAACAAGTGGAAATAAGCAAGATGATGAAATAAAGAATGATAGAAAAGAACAGAAAGATGATAGAAATAAAAAAGATGAAAAAGATAAAAAAGATAATGAAAAAAACGATGGAGAAACAAAACATAAGAACCAATAAAATGGAAAAGAAGAAGATTAGAGATCGTATCATTATTGATACGATCTTTTTTTAAAGATTAAGAAAGTATAACTTTCTTCCATTTGTCATTTAAGGGTTTGTATATTTCATAAGCTGCGACATAGCGTGACTAGCAGCTTTAGCTGTGTAGCACGACTTGTACACTTTGTGTGCCTTCAGAAGTGCCCTTCTCTCTGTAATCTTTATTCATAGAAGGGCACGGATGACGGAGCGCAATGGAATATACAAACCTTTTTTAAAAAGAAATTAAAAAAATTTTCTCCATAACTATATAATAGTGAAAAAAATGTTATAATGGAGTTAATGAAAACGTTTTAACATGATTTTTAATAGTGGAGGACTAGAACATGCCAGAAAAATCATTTGTAATGGGAGTAGATATCGGAACAACAAGTACAAAGGCAACAATTTTTACCACAGAAAGCCATTTTGTAGCTTCCCATACGATTGAATATCCTCTCTTCCATCCGAAGACTGATTATGCTGAACAGGATCCTAATCAGATCTATCAAGCTGTATTAGATTCGATCAAGTTAGTGATTCAAAGAGCAAAATTACATTCATCCCAACTTCTAGGTATAGGGTTTAGTTCGGCAATGCATAGCGTTATTGCAGTAGATGTTGATGGTCATTGCCTAACAAATAGCATCACATGGGCAGATAACCGCAGTAATGAATATGCAAAACGAATCAAAGAAGAATGGAACGGTCATGACATTTATTTGAGGACAGGGACGCCGATTCATCCCATGTCCCCGTTAAGTAAATTGATGTGGTTTAAGGAAGAAGCTCAGGAAATATTTCAAAAGGCGAGTAAATTTATTTCGATCAAAGAATTTGTAATATGGAAATGGTTTAATCAATATCTTGTTGATTATTCTATTGCTTCTGCTACAGGGCTTTTTAATTTAAAAGCCTTAGATTGGGATCAAGAGGCTTTAGATTTGATAGGGATTAGCAAAGAACGCCTTTCAAAACCTGTTCCAACAACCACTATCTTAAAAGAGATGGATGTAAAAGCAGCCACATATATGAACGTACCTGTGGACATCCCCATTGTAATTGGTGCAAGTGATGGGGTTCTCGCAAATCTTGGCGTAGGAGCAATTGAACCGGGAAAGGTTGCTTTAACCATTGGTACCAGTGGTGCAATTCGTGCAGTCGTCAATCAACCGATTACGGATCCTACAGGAAGGACTTTTTGTTATGCACTTACTGAAAATCATTGGGTTATAGGAGGGCCAATGAATAATGGCGGTATCGCATTACGTTGGTTTAAGGATCAATTTTCTATGACTGAAGTTGAAATGGCTAAAGACCGGAACAAAGATGTTTATGACATTATGATCGAGCAAGCAGAAAAAGTACAAGCTGGTTCTAATGGTTTACTCTTTTTGCCTTATTTATCTGGAGAAAGGGCACCATCTTGGAATGCTAATGCTAGAGGTGTGTTCTTTGGTATGTCCATTACCCATCAAAGACAACATTTTATCCGTGCGATATTAGAAGGAGTCATTTTTGGCGTTTATAGTATTGGCAAAGCACTAAATGAGCTTGCAGGGCCTGCAAGTGAAATCCGAGTTTCTGGTGGATTTGCCCGTTCGGAAGTTTGGAGGCAAATCACAGCAGATATTTTTCAACAAAAAGTAATCGTACCAGAAAGTCATGAAAGCTCTGGTTTAGGTGCTGCAATCCTTACGATGTATGCTCTTGGCTTACTTACATCTTTGGAGGAGTCTAAGCATATGATTCATGTTTTAGATGAACAACTTCCAAATAGGGATAACGCAGTAGTTTATGAAGATTTATATCGTTTGTTTGCACACTTATCGATTCATTTAAATGAACAGTTTGATCAAATTTCTGAATTTCAAAGGAAAAGTTGTAAATAAAAATAGGGAAGTAAATGGGGGTGGTTTAAATGGAACAAGAATTAAAGACAAGTAGTGTTTTATCGAAAATAAGGGGGATTTATTCTTCGTTATCATCAAAGGAAAAAACGATAGCAGATTACATTTTAAAAAATCCAAAAGAAATCATTCATCTTTCTATTACTGAATTTGCCGATAATAGCCAAGTTGCAGAAGCAACCATTTTTCGTTTTTGCAAACGATTAGGATATCGAGGCTATCAAGCTTTTAAAATTGCTTTAGCAAGTGAAGTGGTGGCTCCGATTCAAAACATTCATCAAGAGATTACCTTTGATGATGAGATTTTAACGATTGCCAGAAAAGTATTTATGAGCAATATTGAGGCAATGAAAGATACACTTAATCTACTGAATGAACAAGATATGCTTGCGATTATTGATGCTTTAGCCAATGCCAAACGAATTGATTTCTATGGTTCGGGTGGCTCGGCGGTGATTGCCAATGATGCTTATCACAAATTTATTCGAACAGGTATTTTTTGTAGTGTGCATACAGATGCTCATTTGCAAATTACCTCTGCTTCTATGCTGCAAAAAGGGGATGTTGCGATTGCCATTTCACATAGTGGTAGTAATAAGGATGTTGTAGAAGCAATACGGGTTGCGAAAGAAAGTGGTGCTTTTACCATCGGATTGACGAATTATTACAAATCCCCTTTAGCAAAAGAAGTTGATTATGTATTATATTCAACCTCTCAAGAAACTCTATTTCGTTCAGAAGCGATGGCTTCAAGAATCGTTCAACTTGCTATTATCGATGTATTATATGTAGCTGTTTCTTTAAGACGCCAAAATGAAACATTGGAGAATTTACAAAAAATTAGAGAAGCGATTGCATTAAAAAGGTATTAAAAAAATTTTCATATTTAATATAGACTTATGAAAATAAATTTGATACGATGATGGTAGCAAAGAGAGAGGCCTGAAATTGGGCTGAAAAATTTACGAACAAGGAGTGGAACTGGTGAAACTCGGAATGATTGGCTTAGGAAAAATGGGATATAATCTCGTATTGAATTTATTAGATCACAATCATGAGGTTGTTTCCTATGACATAGATCGTGAAAAGGTGAACGACATTCAACAAGAAGGAGCTATTGCTGCAACTAGCTATCAAGACTTAGTAAGTAAATTAGAAGTACCTCGTACGATTTGGTTGATGGTTCCAGCTGGGAAATTAATTGATGATGTTATTTCTCAGTTAATTCCTTATCTTCAACCAGAAGATATTCTCATTGATGGGGGCAATTCAAATTATAAGGACACGATTAGAAGAGCAGAGCAGTTAAAGGAAAAAGGTGTCCATTATCTGGACGTTGGCACCAGCGGGGGAATGGAGGGTGCCAGACAAGGAGCATGCACGATGATTGGTGGTGAAAAAGAGATTTTCGCCATATTAGAACCTCTATTTAGGGATATTTCCACTGAAGATGGATATTTATATACAGGGAAAAGTGGAAGTGGCCACTTTTTAAAAATGGTTCATAATGGGATAGAGTATGGAATGATGCAAGCCATTGCCGAAGGGTTTGAAATATTAGAAAAAAGTCAATTTGATTATGATTACAAAGAGGTTGCAAAAGTATGGAATCATGGCTCTGTGATTCGCAGCTGGTTAATGGAATTACTTGAAGAAGCCTTTACAAAAGAATCTCGTTTGGAAAGTATTAAAGGGGTTATGCATTCATCGGGAGAGGGAAAGTGGACTGTAGAAACAGCTTTAGACCTACAAACTGCAGCTCCAGTCATTGCATTGTCATTGATGATGCGATATCGATCCTTAGAGGAAGATACATTTGCAGGAAAAGTAGTTGCTGCCTTAAGAAATGGATTTGGTGGACACACAATTGAAAAAAAGTAGAGGAATTGGTCAATCAGTGATTAAAAATAAAAATTAAGCCGCCTAAAATGGTGGCTTTTTCTAGTGCGCCACGCATGGCGATTAACTAGGCGGTGAAAGTCCGCTATGGGGGGTATGTAGCGACCAACCATTAGCTTAAGGCAAGGGTGTCCATCGCGAGGTGGAATCTGAAGGAAGCCGGCGGCAAAGTTCTGACCCGAGGAACACGAACAATATTAGGCGCAAAACGTGGGGTAAGACTGC
>NZ_JBLWFI010000001.1:1702916-1726863 GCF_048898065.1 Tepidibacillus infernus | reverse complement strand
GGAATGGGAATCGAAGAACGAAGAACCAAACTCAATCAAGTAGTGCGAGGCTGGACAAATTACTTCAAACTGGCGGATGCAAAGAATCTGCTCAGTAGTTTAGACGAGTGGCTGAGAAGTCGCATACGAATGGTGACCTGGAAACGATGGAAACGAATCCGGACACGCTTTGAAAACCTCAAGAAGGCAGGCGTGAGTGAGGAGCAAGCGTGGATGTGGGCGAATACAAGAAAAGGCTATTGGCGTACTGCTCATAGCCCTATCTTGACAAAAGCCCTATCTAACGAGCGATTTAAGCGAGCTGGATATCTTAGTTTTAGTGAGTGTTATTCTGCGAAGTGACGTGTAAACTTTGGAAGCGCCGTATACCGAACGGTACGTACGGTGCTGTGGGAGGTCGGCTGGTCAAATAAGGGCCAGCCTCCTACCCGATTTAATGTACTTGACTTTATAAAAATCATCATAATATTGCGATTGAACACATCTTCTCAATGCTGGACACTAAAATAAATATTTTTTAAAAATTTATAATAAACACAAAATTCGACAATCTTTTCATCTAAAATTTTATATAATTTTATCAGGTGTTAAATATACCTCTAGGGGGGGATTTAATTTGAAAATTTATAGAATTATGTTTATGACAGTAATTCCGGGATGAGAATTATAATATGAGATTTAAAAATGTAATTATCATTTTACTTTTGGCAAGCTTTATTATTTCTATAGTATTTTTAGTAAAGAATGAATTATTTGGTTATCATAGTGCCAAGGTTACGGTGGTCGAAAATATTGGATTCATTATTAATAAAAGTCAACTTGAAGAAATAGTTAATAGGAAATATGAAAGAGTAAGGTTTATGATTATAAGTGGAAATATAAATGATCAAAAATTAACGTTGATTACGTATGACACAAATTTTACACTAGAAATGAATCTTCCTATAAATTTAATATTCATAAAGTTTGGTGAAAAGATTCTTCCTGTAGGTGTAAAAGAGAATATTCCATTAAAGAATGGGGATATTATAAAAATTAAGTACAAAGGAAGTATTAGATAATTACATTAAAATTGTTTTTAAAAATGCAAATTATAAAAATTAAGCCGCCTAAAATGGTGGCTTTTTTCTTCCTTATGACAATTTAACTAAAAATAGAGGTGCGTTGACCAACAGAGTTAACTCCTGAAAGCGTCTTGGGGTCAAATTCCTGCCAATGATTCGCTTCATCTAGAATCACCATTTCTTTAGATTGTAAAGACACAAAATCCTCATCTGTTAAGAATTGATATTCATAGTGATTGAGATAACGAATTCTCCATAATCCTTTTCCATCAAGGTTTGAAAACCATTCAATCAATTTTTCACAGCGACCAGCAAAATCGTTAATTTTTTTATTACACAAAGGGCAAACAAATTTCATTTTCATTCGCTCCCTTTATCCTCAGTTGATCTTTTATCCTATTCCTTTTGTTATATTATTCGTATTTACCTGTTTATTTTCTTTAAATATACGCTATTTTTCAAAAATTAGCTATTACTTTTCAACAAATAATGGCAATGTTAGAACAGAATAAGGGATGATTATAACGGGCAAGGTAGAAATAACTAGATAAAACCCATGAAAGGAGAGAAAACAATGAGTTTAGCAACTTCGTTTATCACCTCTTTTTTTGTGCTCCTCCTCCTTGTTTTAGGGTATTACTTTTATATTGAAAAACCAAAAACCGTAGAAAAGAAACAGTCTAATGTCATTCCCCTACAAACGGATGGCTTTGATTTTATCTTGTATCAGGGGAAGATTAAAGAAATGATGACAGACTACCAGCGGTTTTTGGCAGAAATGGATATCATCGTATACAGCAAAAGCATATTTATTGGCTTTTTAGAACCTAAATATGCTTATATTGATTTACCAGCTAAAGCGATTCATTCTGTAAAATATGAACCTACAAAACTAACCATCCATTGTTATCGCCAAATGATAAGTACCAGCAAAATTACCATCAAATCCAACTCCACAAAAAGCCTATATTTATTAGCGAAAAAAATTGATTTTATTTCTAGGCGTTCAAAAAAGACAAATGCAATTTAGTTATAGTTTGGAGAAAATTAACAATAAAAAACAATTGACATAGGCTTGTAGCAGATGTTAATATTCGTATAGTGTTTAATGCATTGAAATGCGTAAATGGTTTAAAGTGAATAAATGGATATCTCCTTATCCAGAGAGGTGGAGGGACTGGCCCAATGAAACCCGGCAACCAACATGTATTTTGTACATGGTAAGGTGCCAATTCCTGCAGAACAAATTTGTTCTGAAAGATGAGGGAAGGAACTTGTACGAATAATCTGGTCCTTTCTGATGCTTTCAGAAGGGGCTTTTCTTATTGAGAAGAAAGTAGAAGTTGGTGAATAGATGATAAAACTTCATAAAGTAAAAAAAATATTTAAGTCCAAAACTCAAGAAGTGGTTGCATTAAAAGAGATTAACTTGGATATTCAATCAGGGGCAATATATGGCATTATCGGTTATAGCGGAGCAGGGAAAAGTACTTTAATCCGTTTAATCAATATGTTGGAGCGTCCAACAGAAGGTGAAGTTTGGATCGATGAGCAAAGGATGGATCAATTACGACCAGAAGAACTACGCAAAGCCCGCCAAGGAATCGGGATGATTTTTCAGCACTTTAACTTACTCTGGTCAAGAACAGTTGCAGAAAATATTGCCTTCCCACTCGAAATCGCAGGGGTTCCTAAAAAGGAGATCGATCAGAGGGTAAAAGAATTGATCGATTTGGTTGGGTTGACCGAGCGAGCCAATGCATATCCTTCTGAGTTGAGTGGTGGACAAAAGCAACGGGTAGGTATTGCAAGAGCTTTGGCGAATAACCCAAAAGTACTTTTAAGTGATGAAGCCACATCAGCACTAGACCCGAAGACGACCGATTCTATATTAGAATTGCTACAAGAGATCAATAAAAGAATGGGAATTACTATCATTTTAATTACTCACGAAATGCATGTCATTCAAAAGATTTGTCAGCGAGTTGCTGTGATCGATGGTGGGGAAATTGTTGAAGAAGGTCCTGTTCTAGAGGTTTTTACTCATCCGAAACAAGAAATAACGAAAGAATTTGTAAAACAAGTTACCGAACATCAAAGGACAAAAGAGACGATTGAGCATTTGCCATTAGACAAAGATAGTTTTATTTTAAAATGTACATTTGTTGGTGAAACAGCTAGTCAACCGATTATTAGTAAATGGGTGCAAACCTTGGGAATTGAAGTCAATATTTTAGAGGGAAATATCCAATATGTTCAAGGTGCTTCTTATGGCTCACTTTATATTCAAGTTCAAACTTCTGAAGCAAAACTAAAAGAATCAATTAAATTCTTAGAGTCTTGCCAGGTAGAAGTGGAGGTGGTTCAAAGTGTTAACGGATAGAGAATGGCTACAGCTATGGCAAGCCACTTTGGAAACCTTGTATATGGTTGGATTATCTGGACTATTTACCGTTATCTTAGGAACGCCGTTAGGCATTTTACTTGTTTTAACCGACAAAGGCCAAATATTACAAGATGGGACAATCAATAAAGTGATTGCTGCAATCGTTAATATCTTTCGATCGATACCTTTTATTATTTTGATTGTCTTATTGATTCCCTTTACAAGATTTATTGTAGGAATCAGTATTGGTCCTACTGCTGCATCTGTACCTTTAATTATCGGTGCTGCTCCTTTCTTCGCTCGCTTGGTTGAAACTTCTTTGCGAGAAGTGAACCGGGGAGTGGTTGAAGCAGCGATATCCATGGGGGCTAGTAACTGGCAAATCATAAGAAAAGTCTATTTGCCTGAAAGTTTACCTTCCATTGTATCTGGAATTACAGTAACTTTGGTTACTTTAATTGGTTACTCAGCTATGGCAGGTGTTGTAGGTGGTGGTGGCCTAGGTGATATGGCAATCCGCTATGGGTACCAACGATATAACATGCCAGTTATGCTGGTTACCACAGCCGTTATTTTAATTCTTGTTCAAATCGTTCAAAGTTTTGGAGATTATCTCTCCAAAGTTTTAGATAAAAAATAAAATTATATAAGGGGGCTTTTTAAAATGAAAAAGTTTTTAGCTTTATTTTTAATTGCAGTATTAAGTTTAACTTTAGCCGCTTGTGGTTCAGGTTCAACTAATGAACAGCAAGGTGCAAGTGAAAATGGTGGACAACAACAAGAAGTGACTTTAAAAGTGGGTGCTACAGCTGTACCACATGCAGAGATCTTGGAAGTCGTTAAACCTTTATTAGAAAAGCAAGGAATTAAATTAGATATTGTTGAATATCAAGATTATGTTTTACCAAATACAGATCTAGCAGAAAAACAAATTGATGCAAACTACTTCCAACACGTTCCTTATCTTGAGTCTTTTTCTAAAGATCGTGGTCTTGATTTAACCTATATTGCTAAGGTTCATATTGAGCCAATGGGCATCTATTCTAAAAAAGTTGATGATTTATCCAAATTAGAGGATAAAGCAACCGTCTCAATTCCAAACGATCCAACTAATGGTGGACGTGCTTTGGCTTTATTAGAAAAAGCAGGGTTAATTAAATTAAAAGAAGGCGTTGGCATTAACGGAACCGTTCAAGATGTGGTAGAAAACCCAAAAAATCTTGAAATTAAAGAGTTAGAAGCACCAATGTTGCCTAGATCATTAGATGATGTAACCATTTCTGTTATCAATACAAATTATGCTTTAGAAGCACAATTAAACCCAACAAAAGATGCTCTATTTATTGAAGATGCTGATTCACCTTATGCGAACGTTTTGGCTGTTCGTACAGAAGACAAAGATAACGAGAATCTTAAAAAATTAGCAGAAGCTTTAACTTCACCAGAAGTGAAGAAATTTATTGAAGAAAAATATAATGGTGCTGTTGTACCTGCATTCTAAGAATACACGCAAAAGCGAACTGTTTGAAAAACTCCCTTATTGTCAAGGGAGTTTTTTTGTACAACTTTGCATATATATAAATTAGATCATGTAAGGAGGCGAGCTGTTTGAAAAAGTTTTACATAGGATTTACAATTTTCTTGCTTATATATGGCGTTTTGATGTATCTTTATTTATTTCAAAGTCAACAAGATTTACCACAGGCTTATGTGGGTGGTCCAGCCGATCCAACCAGTTTCATGAGTGTTGAGCAGCTCCATACAGCAACCATCTTTTCAAGGATAAAGGACTTTTTATTTTTTATTGGGGTACCATGGGAATGGGCGATCTATCTTATTATTCTGGGATTAGGGTTTTCCACAAGTTTTTACATGATAGCGAATAAGTTAAGTAAACGGTCCTTATTGGTACAAACGAGTATTTATGTGTTCCTGCTTAGTCTCTTGATTGCATTATTACAATTTCCCATCCAATATTACTCCTATAAAATATCTCGAGAGTATGGAATTAGTATTCAACCATTTGAGCAATGGATATGGGATAAGGGAAAGAGTTTTTTTGTTGACCTCGTTTTAACGGTACCAATGGTTTGGTTACTGTACACTTTGATTAGAAAATCACCAAAAAAATGGTGGTTCTGGTTTTGGCTTATCTCTATACCGATCACCATTTTGATGTTTTTTGTTCAACCCGTGATCATCGATCCCATCTTTAATGATTTTCAAACCCTTCAAGATCAAAAATTAAAAGAAGATATTATTGCAATTGCCAAAAAAGCTGACATTCCAGCTAACCAAGTCTTTCAAGTCAATATGTCTAAAAAAACAACGGCAATGAATGCCTATGTAACAGGAATAGGGTCTAATGCACGGATTGTGCTCTGGGATACCACGTTGCAGAAATTAAAAAAAGACGAAATATTATTTGTGATGGCTCATGAAATGGGGCATTATGTTTATAAGCATATTTATTGGATGCTGCTTGGTTCTATATTATCTTCATTTATACTCCTTTATTTACTTTATCTGTTGATCAACTGGTTGGTAGATCGTTTTGGCTATGCATGGGGAGTGCAAAAAGTAGGAGATCTTCGTTCACTTCCGTTATTTTTGTTACTTTTTTCAGTCATTACCTTTGCCATTTCCCCAATTGAAAATACGATTTCTAGACAATCTGAACGTGCAGCAGATCAATATGGTATTCAAATGACTCAAAATGCTGAAGCAGCGATTTCCTCTTTTCAAAAACTGACTGTGAATAGTCTAACCGAACCGAATCCGCCAGAACTCGTTAAAATCTTTTTATATTCTCATCCTACCATGGCAGAAAGATTATATACCATTAGTCAAGAAATGCAATTGATGAAACAAGACCAAAAATGAAACGAAAACTTTCGAGGAAGAAGATAATTTAAGTGTAAAATGAAAAGGGCTGTTCCAAAAGGTCAGTTAAAACGACTTTTTAAGGAACAGCCTTTTCTTTTACCGAAAATCAATTTTTTCCTTAATTTTGTTTATTATCTTTCGTTATCTTCCAGGGTTGATCAATCCAATTGGTAATGCGCTCTTTTTCTTTTTCAAGAAGAGAGTCAATGACTTTTTGCTTGTCGATGCCTTTTTCTTTAGCGATTTCTGCAATAGATTTACCTGCTTTTAATTCACTCAATAGCTCCTCTTGAGACATACCCAGTGTAGTTGCTACATCATCTAAGTTTCCTTTATGAAACGCTTTTCCTTTATAAAACCCTCTTTTGAAGCCACCTGTTTGTTCAACGCTAGCTTTGACCCGATCTTGTAATGTGGATTTGATTTGATCTGCTTGTTCCTTTGTCATCTTACCTGATTTAACGGCTTGATCAATTCTTTCTTCGTGTTGCTTAACTAAAAGGTCAATCACTTTTTGTTCAGAAACGCCTTTCTCCGAAGCAATGTTAGCTAATGATTTGCCAGCTTTTAATTCTTGTGCTAAGGTTTCTGCATTGATTTTTAAAAGGGATAGTAATTCGTCGTTTTGAAATGGTGTACTTTTTCCATGCCAACCATGGTCATAATAAGATTGAACTACTGAAGACGATTTTGCGGATAGAACCTCTTCGGTACCTGTGGTTTTTGCAAAGACTGAACCAGCTGTTGCTAAAAGCGCAATACCTAAGGTAATGGGAATTAATTTTTTCATGATCAAACATCTCCTTTGATTTGAAAATTTAATTTTGCGTTATTAATATAGACAAGTAGAATGAAATTATAGTGAAAAAGATAATTTTTTTCATTATTTTTTCTTTTGGGTATGATAAGGTGAATGTTGTTAAAGAAGGATTAAGGATTTACAAAAAAGGAGTATGGAAAGATGAATATTTTACTAGCTGAGGACGATGATCGACTTGGTGAATTAATCGTACATATGCTTAAGAAAAAAGGGAACTACCATGTAGATTGGGTAACAAATGGAAAAAATGCATATGATCAGGCCTTACAATCACACTACGATGTGGTTATTTTAGATTGGATGATGCCGATACAAAGTGGACTCGATGTTTGCAAAAGTCTAAGAGAAGTGAAATATACAGGTGCTATTCTTATGCTTACCGCAAAAGATGCAGTTCATGACCGAGTACAAGGATTAGATGCTGGTGCTGATGATTATCTAGTGAAGCCATTTGAATTTGAAGAATTACTTGCCCGGATTCGAGCCCTTTCTAGACGTAATTATGCACCAATCATGGAAGAAAAAGTGGAAATTCAAGGACTAGAATTAAATCGGACCAACTATACGGTGAAAAGAGAAGAAATAGAGGTTCAACTTACCCCACGAGAATTCCAACTATTAGACTTGCTGGTAAAAAATAAGGGTAGAGTACTCACTCGAGAAGTAATCCTAGATCGAGTATGGGGATATTATACAAATGTCTCAGATAAGACCATTGATGCAACCGTTAAATTAATTAGAAAGAAATTAGAGTTATTCAATCAACAGGAATTGATTATAAGTATACGTGGGGTGGGGTATAAAATTGAAGGTTAAATTTTTTTCAAAGCTACGAGAACGTTGGCAAAAGGATCTCTTTAAAAAAACCCAAATTCGTCTCACGATTTTATATAGTGGAATGATTATTTTCTTTCTTACTCTATTTATTATTGTTGTTTATTCCGTATTTTACATGATTATTTCTGATCAAGAGCACGATGATATTCAAACCTTAGCAGATCAAGAACTAAGTGTTTTGATCCGCTATTTGGGACAATATGGTTTAACGAATCAGACGAATATTATGAATCAAAATGTTATTGTGATTGGTGAAGATCAATTTTTTTACTATGTTGTTGATTCAAAGGGTCGTCTCATTTTTGGCGATGAAGTTGTTCGTCCTCTACGATCTGATTTATTAAGTATGTTGAAGGGTTGGAGGCCACTAGAAAATGAGATTCGTTATGAAACGTTATCATTTTTTGAGTTTAATCGTGTTCAAAACAAAGAGAATGATAAGCTAATCAAGAAGCGCTCCCTTCAATTATTAATGACTGGTCGTCCCATCTATGTAAAAGGTCAATTTGTAGGTGTACTCTATGTGGGGAAAAATGTGACAGATAACAACTATTTATTTAAAAAATTACTTTTTCTTTTAGTAAGTCTTGCGGTTTTATTTTCTGGGATTGCCATCTTCATTAGTTATTTGATGTCTAAACGTTCGATGATTCCCATCAAAAGGGCCTACACGAAACAAAATCAATTTACTGCTGATGTCTCTCATGAGTTACGAACCCCGTTAAGCGTTTTACTATCGTCCATCGATGTATTAGAAATGGAGGTAGAGTCTGGGTCTGAAGAACGTGATGATTATTCTCGGAAGTTAATTTCTAATATGAGGGATGAAGTAAAACGGATGACAAAAATGGTGGGTGATTTACTTACTTTAGCACGCTCAGACTCCAATCAAATCGAATTGATGAGGGAAACATTTGACTTTTGTCCCCATGTGCAAAAGATTATCCAATCTTTTAAACCGTTAGCGGAGGAAAAAGGAATTAAACTTCATATTCATGCTCCACAGACACTTATTGTAAATGGTGATTTGGAGCGCTTGAAACAATTACTCTATATCTTGTTAGATAATGCTATTAAATATACGACAGATGGAGGAGAAGTAAACATAACCCTCTCAATGAAAGATTGGGATCACCATCCTACATTAAATATTCAGGTACAAGATACTGGGATAGGAATAAGTCAAGAAGACCAAAAAAATATTTTTGATCGTTTTTATAGGGTTGATAAAGCAAGAACACGGCAAATGGGAGGACATGGATTAGGATTAGCTATAGCAAAGTGGATTGTTGAGGCTCACAAGGGATCGATTCAAGTTTCTAGCAAATTAGGTGAAGGAAGCACATTTACTATTAAAATCCCTCAATCTTCCATTAAATGAAGAAAACATGTAAATGAAGAAAACTTGCAAAAGTGAGATTGAGAAATTAAGCAAATGGTACAAAATGGGTGGCGCGGATTATTGGGCCTTCGGGGTCAAGGAAATCTACATTAATGAAAATAGAAGAATTGGTTTTATTTTTCAGAATTTTAACCTGTTTTCTAAGCTTACGTCTATTGAAAATGTTGAGCTACCCTTGATTTATGCAGGTATTTCTGCAAAAGAACGCATTCACCATCGTCCAGATGAACTTTCTGGAGGGGCATCAACAACGCGTGGCTAATTTTTGGAATTATCCTAGGAATAGGTGGAGCTAACTTATTTGGAAACATTATTAATATTGGAGCGGAATTCTCCTTAAATGTCATTTGGCTAGCCTTTGGATTTTCGGTTTTAGTCGGTATCTTTTTCGGACTTTTCCCTGCAAACAAGGCAGCAAATTTAAAGCCAATTGAAGCATTAAGGTTTGAGTGATAAATTTTTCCTAGGTTAAAATACAAATGAGTCAATTTTGATGGGAGCGAAAAGCTCCCTTTAAATTTAATTAGAAATCGGGTATTTTCTATAAAAATTAGTCGCATTTTTACACTTTTTATATATTATTTTGTATAATAAGTATGTTAATATAGGATTGTGATAAAAGAGGGGGGCTTTAGATGAGCAGACAGCCAGATCAATCAATTGCCTTAAAAGAATGGGCAGTAGCCATTCAGGCTTTGTCACAAGGGGATCAAATCCTTTTGCTTAGAAAAGGCGGTATTGCCGAAGAAGCCAAAGAGTTTCAACTAAAAGAGAATTGTTTTTATCTTTTTCCTACATATTTGCATCAAAAGGCTGAACTACTAAAAGAAGAATTTCAGCCAATCTTAGAAAATATCGTTCAACAATGGGATCAAACAAGTAAAGAGATTCCTATTCAATATTTTGCAGAGGTGGTTCAAGATATTGAAATTCAAGATGATGCAACCTTAGCTAGACTTTACCCCTTTCATATTTGGACAGAGAATTTTGCAGAAGCTAGATTGCATTGGAAAAGGGAAAAACCTTTACACCTTCTTATCGTAAAGGTATATCGACTAGAACAAACCACAAAGATCCTATTAAGGGATAAGTATAATGGATGCAAATCTTGGATATCTCTAAAAGATGAGATTCCACAAATGAAAATTACCCCTGTTCTATCAGAAGAAGATTTTGAACAAAGGGTTCAATTAATTCTTCAATCGATAAATTCTTAAAAACAAGCTAGAGGTGAATGGGATATGAGTGAAGTAATCATTATTGGTGGAGGAGTAGCAGGCTTATCTGCATCAATCTTCACTGCAAAGGCAGGATTAAAAACAACGGTATTCGATTTTGGACCATCCCAAATCACAAGGGTAAGTTCAGTTCAAAACATTCCAGGTTTTCCTAATGGAATCGCTGGTACAGAATGGATTGAGCAAGCAAAACAACAAGCGACCAAATTTAATGTGGAAATCAAAAATGAAAAAGTAACTGAGTTGATGAAAAACGATGACGGAAGCTTTGAAGTGAAAACAGAGAATGGTTCCTATCAAGCTAAATACGTCATTGTCGCAACAAATGTTCAAAAGGAATTGCTTGAACCATTTGGTTTTACTACAGAGGTGAACTCTCGTGTTCCAAATGGTAAAGCCAAAGCAATAATAAATATTCCTTGGACTGGAGAAACAGAAGTTGAGAATCTCTACCTTGCAGGGCTTATTACGGAAATCCCAAGTCAAACCGTTGTCGTTGCAGGGCAAGGTGCCGCAGTAGGAATCACCATTGCTTCTAAAGAAAAAGGCGAGCCATTTATGTGGCATGATCTATAGGACATAAAAAAGAGCTAACCAAAAGGTCATTAAAAGATGACTGATGGTTAGCCCTTTATTTTTTAGTTGTAACTATAATAGTTACAAGTGGGTGAAATAATGAAAATTAGTAGGCGTTTTAATATTGAAAAGCCATAAACTACCATAATAAGTATCTTATTATGGCTTGCATTAAAAAGCAAATAGCAGTAAGATGTAAGCGTGTTAAAAATTTTCAACTTTGTAATCTGTACTTAAGGTTTATTTTTCACTATTTCGATAGTTATAATATTGATTTAAGAAAAGAAATAGAATACAATGAAAGAAAGAAGATTCATCCAATTTAATCAAAATGAATTGAATTTGTTCTGAAAATAATCTTGACTAATTTAGTCGGAATTATACAATGATAAAGAGATTATTGGATGATTCTTGTTAAATTTGAAAAACTAATACCAAGTTTATCTGACATCTTTGATATTACAAATATAAAAAGGGATACTTTTTTTAGTATTATATAAGAATGTGGAGGAATGAATCAATGACTCAACCAAAATTAACGATAGACAACCTTAGAGTTTCAGTTGAAGGAAAAGAAATTCTAAAAGGATTGTCTTTAGAAATCAAAGGTGGAGAAGTACATGCGATTATGGGACCAAATGGTACTGGTAAAAGTACTTTGGCATCAGCGTTAATGGGACATCCAAAATATACTGTAGAATCAGGTTCCATTACATTGAACGGTGAAGATGTATTAGAAATGAAAACAGATGAAAGAGCAAGAAAAGGTCTATTTCTAGCGATGCAATATCCAAGTGAAATTAGTGGTGTGACGAACTCTGACTTTTTACGTAGTGCTGTAAATGCGCGACGTGGTGAAGGGAATGAAATATCGCTAATTAAATTTGTCCGTGAAATGGAACAAAAGATGAAGCTACTTGAAATGAACGAAGCTTTTGCAGGGCGATATGTGAATGAAGGCTTCTCTGGTGGAGAGAAGAAACGCAATGAAATTTTACAAATGATGATGGTTAAACCATCTATCGCTATTTTAGATGAGATTGATTCTGGTTTGGATATCGATGCACTAAAAATTGTTGCTAAAGGTGTAAATGAAATGAAAAGCCCAGATATGGGGGTACTTGTCATTACCCACTATCAACGACTATTAAATTACATTAAACCGGATTTTGTCCATGTTATGATGCAAGGTAAAATCGTTCGTTCGGGTGGGCCAGAATTAGCTGAAAAATTAGAAGCGGAAGGTTATGATTGGATCAAAGAGGAATTAGGTATCGTTGACGAAACTGTTGGCCAAGAGGCCTAGGTGGATAGGGGGATATAATAATGACAGTAGAGATGAATGTTCGCTTTGATAAAGACCAAATCACCCAATTATCCAAACAGAAGAACGAGCCCGATTGGATGTTAGATTTAAGATTAAAAGCGTTTGACAAATATAAGGAATTACCACTACCTCATCTAGACAAAACCAAAATTGATAAATGGAACATTGATCAGTTTGAACTTTCAAACCCAAAAAGTGATTTAACTCAACTTTCTCAAGAATTGTTAGATCAAGGGGTTATTTTTACAGATTTGGACAATGCACTTCAACAATACCCAGATTTAGTTAAAAAATATTTTATGAACAATTTGTCTTTTGAAGATAACAAATTGGTTGCCTTACACACTGCATTATGGAATGGCGGTGTATTCCTTTATATTCCAAAAAATGTTGAAGTGGAATTCCCGATTCAAGCATCCTATCAATTAACTGATTCAGGGCTTTTACCACATGTGATTATCGTTGCGGAGACAAACAGTAGTGTAACCTATGTAGACCACTATTTTTCATCTAATGTAAGCCAGCCTACTGTTCACCATGGAGCGGTAGAAATCTATGTTGGAGAAAATGCAAGAGTTAGATTTGCAACGATTCATAACTTTGATGAAAAGGTTTATGATTATACCTATCGTCAAGCTACAGTTGCTAGAAATGGAAAAATGGAGTGGGCAATTGGTGAAATGAATGAAGGAAATACTGTGTCTAACAATACAAGTATTTTGAAAGGTTCAGGGTCATTTGCTGGCAGTAAGTTAATTTTTATAGGTACAGGTGAGCAAAAAACCAATTTCGTCTCAAAAATGGTTCATGAAGGGGATCATACAGATAGTCAGATTGTTTCTCGCGGCGTGATGATGGAACAATCTACGGCCATCTTTAACGGAGTTACACATATAAAGAAGGGCGCTATTAAATCTAATGCAGAGCAAACGGAAAAAGTGTTGATGTTAAATGAAAAAGCTCGTGGTGATGCGAATCCGATCCTTCTAATTGATGAGAATGATGTAATGGCAAGTCATGCTGCAAGTGCAGGACCTGTTAATCCTAACGACATTTACTATTTAATGTCTCGGGGGATTCCAAAAGAAGAGGCTGAGCGCTTGATCATCCATGGCTTCTTGTCCCCAGTCGTTTCACTAATCCCTATTGAAGAGATGCAAGAACAATTAGAAAAAGTAATTGAAAGGAGATTGGAGAAATGATTGACCAAGAGATCCGAAAACAGTTTCCCATTTTAAGTCAAGATGTGAATGGACATCCACTTGTCTACTTAGATAGTGCTGCAACTGCGCAAAAACCTATTCAAGTGATTGAAGCCATCGAAAAATATTATCGAGAATACAATTCAAATGTACACCGAGGTGTGCATACATTAGGAACTAAGGCAACTGATGCTTATGAGGAAGCAAGGGAAAAGGTAAGGAAATTCATCAATGCCAAGAGTATGGAGGAAATCATCTTTACTCGTGGAACCACCTCTGCTATCAATCTTGTTGCTCAAAGTTATGGCCGTTCTTTCCTTAAACAAGGTGATGAAATAGTTCTAACGATGATGGAACACCATAGTAATTTAATTCCTTGGCAGCAAGTAGCGAAAGCAACAGGGGCTACACTAAAATATATTCCTCTACAGCCGGACGGCACGATGAAAATCGAAGAGATAAAGGAAACTATTACAGCTAACACCAAATTCGTGGCGATAACACATGTCTCTAATGTCTTAGGAACGATCAATCCGATCAAAGACGTTGTTCAGATTGCACATGCAATTGGTGCTCATGTGTTAGTTGATGGAGCACAAAGTGTACCGCATATGAAAGTAGATGTACAAGATCTTGATTGTGATTTCTTGGCGTTTTCGGGTCATAAATTAGGAGCACCAACAGGAATTGGCGTTTTATACGGAAAAAAAGAAATTCTTGAGAAAATGGAGGCAGTTGAATTTGGAGGAGAAATGATCGAATTTGTTGATCTTTACGACTCGACATGGAAGGAACTTCCTTGGAAGTTTGAAGGGGGAACACCGATCATTGCCGGGGCAATTGGCTTAGGAGTAGCCATTGATTTCCTACAATCAATTGGCCTTGATCAAATAGAGAAACATGAACATGAGTTAATCACTTATGCAATAGAAAGAGTGCAGAACGTTGGGGGATTTTCGATGTATGGGCCAATAGAAAATCGTAGTGGCCTTATTACGTTTAATCTTGAAGGGATTCATCCCCATGATGTGGCAACAGTCCTTGATACAGAAGGCATTGCAGTAAGAGCAGGACATCATTGTGCTCAACCATTGATGAATTGGTTAAATGTATCAGCCACAGCTAGAGCAAGTTTCTATTTATATAATACTAAAGAAGAAGTAGATCTTTGGGTTAAAGGACTAATAAAGACAAAGGAGTATTTTGGAAATGTCTTCGCTTGATGATTTATATCGTCGTGTTATTATGGATCATTATCAACAACCAAGAAATATGGGGAACTTGGAAGATGCGGACGCCACCATTCAGCTTAAAAACCCTACTTGTGGTGATCAAATCACCTTACAGATGAAAGTGGAAGATGGGAAAATCAAAGATGCCAAATTTAAAGGAGAGGGTTGTTCCATTAGTATGTCTTCTGCATCGATGATGACAGAAGCGATTAAAGGTAAAACAGTGGACGAAGCCTTAGATTTAGCTGATCGATTTTCGAAAATGATGCTCGGTGATGACGTCAATAAGGAAGACTTTGAAGATATCGAGGCATTACAAGGATTATGTAAATTCCCTGCACGAATTAAATGTGCTACTTTAGCTTGGAAAGCGATGGAGAAGGGGATAAAGGAGAAACATTGTGAACATTGTGGTGAAGATCATCATCACCGTCATGATTAAATGATTCACAATGTGTGGATTTGAAAAGAAAGTTATACTTTCTTTATCTATAAAAAAGGAGGCTTTAAGCATGGCAAAAAAAGCTCCAGAAATCAATGAAGAATACCAATATGGGTTTAGAGATAAAGACGTATCGATTTTTCGTACGGAAAAAGGGCTTACTCGAAAAGTCGTAGAAGAAATTTCTCGCATAAAAGGTGAGCCTGAATGGATGCTTGAGTTCAGATTGAAATCCCTAGAAAAATTTAATCAATTCCCGATGCCAAAATGGGGAGGGGATTTGAGCGAACTTAATTTTGATGAGATAACTTACTATGTTAGGCCATCTGAAAGAGCTGAAAAAACATGGGAGGAAGTTCCAGGAGAGATTAAGAATACCTTTGACAAATTAGGGATTCCTGAAGCAGAACAAAAATGGCTAGCAGGGGTTTCAGCCCAGTATGAATCTGAAGTCGTGTATCATAACATGCGCAAGGATTTAGAGGATTTAGGTGTTATTTTTATGGATACAGATTCTGCTCTTCGTGAACATCCTGAAATCTTCAAAGAATATTTTGGTACTGTGGTTCCACCCTCTGATAACAAATTCGCTGCATTAAATAGTGCTGTATGGTCTGGTGGTAGTTTTATTTATGTACCAAAAGGGGTAAAATTAGACATTCCTCTTCAAGCTTATTTCCGTATTAATTCAGAAAAAATGGGTCAATTTGAAAGAACACTGATTATTGCGGATGAGGGAGCATCTGTTCATTATGTAGAGGGGTGTACCGCTCCTGTCTATAGTACAGAGTCTCTTCATAGTGCAGTCGTTGAAATTATTGCTAAGAAAGGTGCCTATGTACGCTATTCCACCATTCAAAACTGGGCGCCTAACATCTACAACTTAGTAACAAAACGTGCGGTTGCTGAGGAAGATGCGACTGTTGAATGGGTAGATGGAAATATTGGTAGTAGATTAACGATGAAGTATCCAGCAGTTATAATGAAAGGACCTAGAGCAAAGGCAATGATTTTATCAATTGCAATGGCAGGAAAAGGTCAACACCAAGATGCGGGTGCAAAAGTGATTCACCTAGCTCCTGATTGTACTTCTACAATTGTTTCTAAATCAATTAGTAAGCATGGTGGAAAAGCAACCTATCGTGGGTTGGCAAGCTTTGGTCGCAATTCTCAAGGTTCAAAATCTAATATAAAATGTGATACCTTAATTCTAGACGAATTATCTACCTCAGATACGATTCCATTTAATGAAGTTCTTAACGATAACGTTACATTAGAACATGAAGCAACAGTAAGTAAGGTAAGTGAGGAACAATTATTTTATCTCATGAGTCGAGGAATTTCCGAAGAGGATGCGACTCAAATGATCATTATGGGATTCATTGAACCATTTACAAAAGAGTTACCAATGGAATATGCGGTAGAAATGAACCGTTTGATCAAGTTCGAAATGGAAGGAAGTATTGGTTAATCCTTTGGTAACATGTAGATACGTGTCCGCTGTGACTTTGACACTTGAGTGTCCTAGTCTTTCGGACACGTATTTTATATTTGCACTTGCGTTCAGGGTGAATTTTCTTCTATTGATCAATGATCTCTAGTATAGAAGTTGGTTATCTCACTCTTCTTAATATGATTTCTTCATGTTTGGATACTTCTGTTTCTATTCTATCCAGTTTATCTGAATTTTGTTTGTATCCATCAAATAAGGCTGATAATTTCTGACCATGGTCGTTTTCAATATGAACAACAGTTTTTTCTACTCTATCTAACCTGCTTTCAACCTTATCTAACCTGCTTTCAACCTTATCTAACCTACTTTCAACCCCGTCTAACCTATTTTCTACTTTATCTATCCTATCCCCTAAATCTGTAAACCCTTTTTGCATTTCGCTATATACCTGTGTAAATCCTTTTTGCATTTCGCTATATACCTGTGTAAACCTTTTTTGCATTTCGCTATACATTTGTGTCATTAGCTCAAATAATTTTTCTTCGTTGTTCATTTCTCATCACCCTCCTTCCATTTATTTTCGTTGCCATGGTTTGTTTATAATTATATAATCGTGTTGCCTTACCTTATGTTTGTCTATATAGAATATGTTAAGACGATTGTCCCTTAGTGAATAGATCCAATAGCTTTTCTCCGGATAGTACCAGTTATGAAGGTCAATAGAAGAGGGGTAAGCACTGGAGGTAGGGTGGGAGTGAATCACTCCATGCCAGCACCATTGTTTTTCTTCTATTTGATATAACGTAAGAATAAAAACCTTAGCATCAAATTCAAAACGGTCACGTTGATTAGTGGTGTTAGGAATTGGAATAAAGTTATCGATCAGTTCTTGATTCCATGAAGAAATGAGGATTCCGCAAGCTTCATTGGGTTCTTGTTCTCTTGCATAACTAATAAATTGATCAATCGTTTCTTTTAAAATAGATATCATTTTAGTAAGCCTCCAAATAGGCAACCACGTAATAATATGGTAAAATCTTGTTAAAATCATTGCTTGATTTAAGCGATAATCAGATAGGTGTGAATCGTCATGGAATATATGGCTCTTTTTTTAATTGGACTGATTGCTGGAACCTTTGGCAGTTTATTTGGAGTCGGTGGGGGAATAATCGTTGTGCCTTCATTGCTTTTCCTTAATTCCTTAAATTTATTTGATCCGGCGATCAGATCCCAAAATGCTGTAGGCATTTCGCTAATGGTCATGATTTTTACGGCCATCTCTTCTACATTATACAATATTAAAGGAAAAAGAGTAGATATAAATAGTGGGTTAACTTTTTTTATGGCTAGTGGCCCAGCTTCGGTCATTGGAGCGATGATCAACGAATCGTTGCCAATCAAGTCATTTTATATTTTGTTTGGTTTATTGATGGTATTGATCACCTACCTACTAGCTAAACAAAAAAAGATGAAGCCCAAACAAGTGAAATGGTCTGTTAACCGAGAATATATAGACCTTAAAGGCAATCGACATGAATATGGATATAATAGAACTGTTGGTTTTCTTATTCCAGCTTTTGCTGGATTGCTAGCTGGATTATTCGGAATTGGTGGTGGAATCATCTTGGTGCCGATGATGGTTCTACTATTTCGCTTTCCACCCCATGTCGCGACAGCGACCTCTATGTTTATCATTTTATTATCCGCATCTATTAGTAGTATTTCTCACATTTTATTAGGGAATGTGATCTATTCTTATGTATTGGCCATTGCCCCAGGTGCTTATTTAGGTGGAAAGTTAGGATCTTATTTTGCTACAAAGTTAAGTAGTCAATCCTTAATTCTAGCCTTTCGAATTTTTATTTTGCTTATAGCGATCCAAATGATCTATAAGGGATTGTAGTATGTAGAAACGGTGGTGTTTGTTTTGACCTTGAATCAACGAATTCATATTATTCATACCAATGATTTGCATAGTCGTTTTGAAAATATGCCAAAGATTTCTAGCTATATTCAACAAGTGAGGAAGGAAGCTGCAGAACAAGGTGAACGGGTTATTGTTGTAGATATAGGCGATCATATGGATCGAATGAAGCTTGAGACAGAAGGAACCTTTGGCAGAGTCAATGTAGAAATTTTGAACCAAACAGGTGTTGAGGTAGTAACGATTGGCAATAATGAAGGGTTGACTTTTACGAAGGGAAATCTAGAAAAAGCCTATCAAGAACGAAATTTCAACATTGTCGTATGCAATTTAATCGATATAGTAACAAAACAGAAACCAAATTGGGTCAAAGACTATTGGATTCAAGAGGTAGATGGTATAAAAATAGGGTGGATTGGTGCGACAGCGCCCTATGAAACCTTTTATCGCTTACAGGGCTGGGAGGTATTAGAACCTATGCCTTTCATTCAAAATATAGTAGAACAAATTAGACATGAAGTCGATCTCATTATCTTTTTATCACATTTAGGAATACGGGCAGATGAACAAATCGCAGAAGAAATCCCCGTAATCGATGTGATTATTGGGGGACACACCCATCGTTTTTATGAACATGGATTGCAGAAAGAGGGTCAGCCTTTAATCTGTCAGGTTGGAATTTTTGGCGATTATATCGGCCATTTAACTATAGATTTCAATCGAAAGGAAAGAAAAATCATAAATATCGAGGAAAAAACGGTTCAAATGGAATCTTTTCAAGACGATCCAATAATCGTTGAAGTTGTGAAGACATTTCGTGAGCAAGCCAAAAGTGAACTAAATCAGATTGTAACCATCTTAGAGGAACCGTTGCCGATTTTTTTGGAGATGGAGTCTCCTTTAGGGAATCTCTTAGCTGATGGAGTAAGAAGCTGGGTAAATGCGGAAATTGGCTTAGTGAATGCAGGCCAAATCTTACAAGGATTAGAAAAAGGGAAAGTAACTAAAGAAAGAATTCATGAAATCTGTCCCTCACCGATCAACCCTTGTATTGTAAAACTCACCGGCTCACAAATTATGCAGACATTAGAGCAATCCTTATTAGACGAATTTATACATTTTCCGCTAAAAGGCTTTGGTTTTAGAGGAAAAGAAATCGGAACCCTTTGTCTTTCAGGAATAAAAGCAGAAATCGATCCTTTGGCAGAGCCTTATAAACGTGTAAAAAAAGTATGGGTTGGTAACGAAGAAATGGTTGAGGATCAAGAATATATTGTGGGTACATTAGATATGTTTACGTTTGGTGGAGGGTACCCCTTAATTAAAGAAGGCAAAGAGATTCAATATTTCTTACCTGAATTTATCCGCGATATATTGGCGACCCAGTTAAAGGAACAAGCCGCAATCGTTAAAAGTTTCACAAAAAGATGGGTAAGCATCAACATCAAAGACAGAGTATGAGAGAACCAACTCTGTCTTTTTTAACGTATTTGTGACATTAATGGTTTTAATATGAATTTATTTACAAAAATTGATACATCTAAATAAGAGGTTACAAAATATTACGTATGCAATTATATTAGCCTTAATTCTAAATAATATCATTTTTGTATTGCTTCATTTACCAAAAAAATTGACCTACGATCTATTTGAATTGAATTTCGTGTATAGTTGTCTTTAATTTTTCTAATTACGGAAAATATATTTATTAATTCATTCAAATATCCCAGGTATCCTGTACTTTTGTTCTGATTCATTTCCTCTATGACCGATTGTTTACTAGAAATTTCTGATTCTTTATCTAATAAATAATCAATCGGTATAGCAAGTTTATTCGCAAGAATTTGTAGTGTTTTATATGGTGGTTTTGCCACTAAACCGTTTTTAATTTGACTAATAAAACCTCTTGTAAAATCTGGTTCTGCTAGATCAGCTTGTGTTAGTCCTAACTCTTTTCGTCTTTTTTTTATTTTTGTACCAATATCCAAGAAAATTCCTTATTTCCATTTTTTACCTTTTTTTTATATTGACTATGTAAGACCATCATATTTTAGATAGGGAAAATGAAAAAATTGCTTCAAATCTGTTCGAATTTATATGATTTTTTCTAAATACAAAAATTCCTAAATAATACAACATTTTAACTTTATTAATAATTGAGTAAAAGATATTTGATTATTGGGTAAAAATATTATTTTCTTAATTTTTAAGTAATTATTAAGACACTTTTTTTAAAACATGTAAACAATTAGAAATTTATGTGTTAATATGTTAGTGAAGTTAATTTATATAAACATTATGAACATTCGATAAAGAGTCAACTTGCTAGAGTTATAGATTACAGGTTGTTATCAGGTATATAAATAAGTACCTGTATACAATAAAACAGAGCCGTTCCAAGCATCTTGACCGTGTACATGGGAATCGGCTCTTAGGGCTTTACCTTGCAGAATGATAAAGTAAAGGACTAAGTCAGTTATAAAGCATTTAATTACCTTTGTAAATAGTAGGGTAGGGCCAAATCCAAAAAAGGAGGTATGCCCTAAGGTCAAGTTGAAAACTTAAGATTCATCTTATATTTAGAGATTTATCTTCCATATGATAAACCCGGGTTTAAAATTTATTTGAAATTTGGAGGGAAAATCAATGAAAGCTTTAATTAAATTTTTAGTGTTGATTTTATCATTAATGATCCCTATTTTCGGACAAGTATCCGCAGCTTCTTCATTAGACAATATCACGAAAGAACAAATTAGGGAAATTAAAGAAAATCTCACAGAAATGGGGGTTGATGAGAAAACTCAAAATTCCCTAATTAATAAACTAAAAGAAGGGCAAATTTGGGATTCTATGAATGTTAAAATGAAAGATAAAGGAATTACAAATACAATATTAAAAACTGATGCTAATGGAACTAAAGTACAGAGTACAAAAACAGTATATCCAGATGGTTCTGTAAATGTGGTTAATATTACGATTCCAAGTCCAGAATTAGATAGTGAATTTTCTGTACAAGATGTTAGTGGCGGTACAGCATCATGTGGCAGTGGTTATTGTAATTATTACGGTGTTAAAGTTGATGGTGGCAATGGAATAGTAAATGCATCGTTTTTAGCAGATTATACATTTGTTGATGGAGGATATGATTATATTTCAAAAGCATATCAACCAAGAGTAGAGGTTTATTTTGGTAGCTTTTCAGATGTAACTGGTCCAGTAATTTTAAGAGCAAAGGAAACTTCCTATCAAAGCGCCAGAGCATACTTGAAATGGACTTTTAATAATGATGCAGGGTCAGCTGTTCAATATTTAAATTTAGATGTTCAACAAGATACAGCTTCCTCTTCATTTGTAACTAATTAAAAATAAATGATAATTCAAAGTAGTGTCTCTATGATTTAATAGAGACACTACTTTGGTGTTAAAAAATAATATTTAAAGGAGTGTAAGTAATAATGTTTTTCGATAAGGATAGCAAAAAAAGTATAAAAAAAGAAGATGGGCGACTCAGTTTTTTTCATTTATTCATTGCAATTATATTAGTTGTGATCATTATTTTTTTAATTGGATTCTATGGAATGAATATTTCTTTTGATTAAAATACCACCTATAGATTACGAGGTTGTTATCAGGTATATAAATAAGTACCTGTATACAATAAAACAGAGCCGTTCTAAGCATCTTGACCGTGTACATGGGAATCGGCACTTAGGGCTTTATCTTGCAGAATGATAAAGTAAAGGACTAAGTTAATTATGAAGCATTTAATTACCTTTGTAAATAGTAGGGTGGGACGTACATCATTGGTTTATGCTGAATATTTTTGGGGGGGAAATGGGGGCAGTACGCAGCGGCAGTGGCCAAAACTTATTCTACTATTGAACAGATCGTTAATGATGCTCAAGTTATAGTAAAAGCTAAAGTCCCAGAGATCTTCGAACACATATTCAATTGTAGATAAAGAACTCTCCTAATCATTTATATCAGCTTAAAGAAAATAAGTTAAAAAACATTTTTAACGAAAAGGGGCTAAAGGAATTTGATGAAACAAACTTATTAGACCTTATGAAATCTAATTAAAAGGTTTCATCCCAAAACTGGGATGAAACCTTTGGCCTATCTAAATAAATCTTTCCTTCTTTCTAATATGAATAATAAAGGCATTCCTAATAAGTAGAGAACGCCTAATTCGCCAATCCCTACCCAAAGCATCGCTAATGGAATACTAATTTCAGTGCTAAAAACAATTCCTAACTCTAATCCAACAAAAATCGCATTAATTAGAATAGGTGGCCAAGGAACAAGCCACTTATTTTTAATTTTTGAGGTAATGATCGCTGCAATAAGTGTAGCCAAGGTTCCTACAACCATGTCAATTATCCCTAGCGGACTGATGATATTGGCAATCAATACTCCTATCGCTAAACCTGGAATAGCAAGGGGAGTGAAAAAGGGAAGGATTGTTAAAGCTTCAGCTACCCTAAATTGGATCCAACCATAAGATAAAGGTGCTATCGCAATGGTTAATACAGCATACAGTGCGGCAATGGCACTAATCATTGCCATTTTCTTCGTATTCAATTTCAATGGAAATCCTCCTCAAACCCAATTTTTTTTCGACAGGGGTGTTGGCACCCTGCAATCATTTATAATAAGATAAGGGAAGATTAAATTCAATCCTTTTTATAAAAATTTCCAACCACTTCTCCACTTTCATATAATTTTAATTGTTCTTTGTAAGTGATTAAGTTATTTTCTCTCATAAAGGATTCAAATTCATCATTAGATAATAAACCGACATATTGATCACTTTGCGTAATAAACTGATTTTTACCCATATTTAATTTATCAAAATACAAGCTATTAATGTATTCTTTATTGATTTGTACTTGAAACATTTTCAGCACCTCCTTAAAATTAGGATGAGATGAATCGCATTGTTTTATCCGATTTACTAAAGTTTTCTCAAGCGTTTAAAACCATGTCATTGTTTAACTTCCCTCCGAAAGAAGTCTCCCACTGCTAAACGTGAAGGTGTGCCAGCACCAGTGAAAGTGGGAGATGAATTTCGGTTAGGCGTAGCCTAAAGTTGTCTTTTTTTGCTATGATATAATTAGTCTTATATAAATGAAAGGCTGATATATCAATGAAATTAGAC
>NZ_JBLWFI010000001.1:1699812-1702130 GCF_048898065.1 Tepidibacillus infernus | reverse complement strand
GCTGGGGCATGTTCACCACCTTTCTCCAATACAAGTTAGAGGAGCAGGGGAAAAAGCTTATCAAAATAGATAAGTGGTTTCCATCATCCAAAACTTGTTCATGTTGCGGTCAAGTAAAGGAGTCTCTATCTCTTTCTGAGCGCATATTCCATTGTGATTGTGGTTTTGTGGCAGATAGAGATTGGAACGCTTCTATCAATATCAAGCGTGAAGGATTGCGACTGTTAGTATAATCATAAATAGAGCATGGAACAGGCTCGATAGCTAAGTAAATTTCGTACCGTTAGGTGCGATTACCTTAGAAGCCCCCTCCTCTAAGCGAAGCGTAGGTGGCGGGTAGTTCACTAAAAAACGTTATAATAAATAAAATGAAGGTTGGCATAAACGTTTTAGTAAATGTGGCATACTAAGATATGGTGAAAGGAGTTATGCCCGTGAAATTTGTAAATGAAATATATGAGTTATACCGAAATCATTTAACAGGAGATGAAGAAGATGCAGTCGCATTAGTCCTAAATTTGCTTGAGGATCATAAGAAAAATGATATTTTACATGTGATTCAGGAAATGGAAGAGCATGAGGTATATCAGATGTTTGCTATGTACTTGATCGAAATGCTAAAGGCAAAAATGGCTCAAGAAAGCGTTGGCGGCTCTGATTTTAAAACAAGAATGGTGAATGATTCAACTTTACATTAAAGAATCCTACTACCATTAAAGTTAATGGTAGTTTTTCCTTCCCTTTTTTGGGTGTTTGCATCTATAATAGAGAGAAAGAGGTAATATACATTCTCATTCATCTTGAAATGAATGAAAGTATAACTTTTTTACCATTAAAAAGGGGAACGTACGATGAGACGAATTCCAACAACAAAATGCCAACCAGGGTTTAAATTAGCTAAACCCATTCTAAATGATATTGGCGGTGTGTTAATTGCAAAGGATGTTGAATTAACACAATCAATGATTGAACGATTATTACAGTTGGGAGTAGACTCTTTATATATTTATGATGCTAGAACAGATGATATTGAAGTAAAGGATGTTTTATCTGATAAAACCAGAGAATTAGCGCTAAAATCGATTAAAGATACGTTTCAAGACATGTTTAAGGAAAAATTAGTTCACCGTCCATTGACAAAGGGAAACCTTACATTGGTCTTTAAGCCTGTTTTGGATCATATGCTTGATGACATGAAAGCGAATCAACAAGCCATGTTAATGTTGTCTTCAATCTACATCAAAGATTTATACCTTTATACCCATTCCTTACAGGTAGCCATTTATTCCATATCAATGGGGATGGCAAAAGGATATAACCAACAACAATTAAGTGAATTAGGTCTTGGTGCAATGTTACATGATATTGGGAAAACAAAGGTTCCTATTTCTGTTTTAGAAAAAAAAGAACCATTAACAGAAGAAGAATTTGCTCTTATTCGCTCACACACAGAGTATGGTTTTGATTTGCTACGAAAAGAGCCTGGGATTCCATTGTTATCTGCACACTGTGCCTATCAACATCATGAGAGGATAAATGGTGGCGGTTATCCCCGTGGTCTTTCGGGTGATGATATTCACGAATATGCGAGAATTGTTGCGATTGCAGATGTTTATGATGCGTTGGTTTCTAAAAGAGCTTATAAAAATACGATTCTTCCTCATGAAGCTTTAGAATTTTTATATTCAAAAGCAGGGGTAGATTTTGACCGGGATTTACTTGAACTATTTAGAAAAACAATAGCGATCTATCCGATTGGAATGAATATCATTTTAAATAGTGGAGAGCTTGGAATCGTCGTTGATATAAATTCCAAATACCCGGACAGACCAATCATTAGAGTATTAGAGGATAAAAATCAGGGAATAGTCGATTCACCCTATGAAATTGATTTATCCAAAGAAAGTTCCAAAGTAATCATCTCCTGTCTTAACTAATGAACGGAAATATTCTAGTTTAATGCCAATCCTTTTGGGTTGGTATTTCATTTGTATAGAGAATAAATATCCTTTTTAAAAAATGGAACAAAACAATTGACTTGTTACGTTTTCACATTTACTATTAACTATCACTAGCGTTGCATTAATTAAATCTGATGATTCAAAATAATAGCAATCTTCAAAAATTGTCCATACAACAAAAAAATCCTTTACAATGGAAGTACAGGTGATTCCTGTCCAAATCCAATAGTAAAGGACCACATTATGGACAAGAATACACTAATTTCGTCATTTGGTAAATGGGTTTCACCCATAAATTTTAAAAAAATTTTTGAACATGTTGAAAATGGTAAACAAGATTACTACATCAAGAAACTA
>NZ_JBLWFI010000001.1:1648232-1699333 GCF_048898065.1 Tepidibacillus infernus | reverse complement strand
TTATGAACGTTTTGATCGAATGACAGATGATGGTTACTTCTTTGTATCAAGGCTAAAGAAAAATGCCGTCATACGAGAAATCGAACGTTTTACTCTTCCCGAAGGTAGCAAGGTTTTAGCTGATAAAATGGTCTACATCGGGACACCACAAAAACGGGCAGAAAATATCTTTCGCCTTCTTGAGGTGATCGATACAAAGGGGAATAACCTTCGGTTAATCACGAACCGATTTGATTTGAGCGCCGAAGAAATCAGTGAAATTTACCGATCACGCTGGGCAATTGAACTATTTTTTAAATGGCTCAAGCAGCATGTTGAGATCAAACATTTTTATGGAATGAGTGAAACGGCAATACAAAATCAAATCTACTTAGCACTAATCACTTATTGCTTAAATGTTCTCGTGCAACTTGAGATGAAGAGTAAGAAATCTTTACTTCAAATCACTCGCTGGTTAAAGGCTGCGATTTGGAAGCCAGCATATATTTGGTTACGTCGGTTTGACGAACGATCTAGCACATAAATAAAAGCATGATTCCTGTCACTCCAGTATTTAAATGTATATATTTACCAAATGGACAGAATCACCTTTTCTTTAGGTTTTGTCCTTTTGGCTCTAATTCACAAAAACATATTTACTGAAAATTTCGACTATATTTATGCAACGCTAGTGATTAACTATAAATTTTAATTAAATTTTAATATGAACATTATTTTCAGAAAAGTTTGGTTTTTAATAGTTGGATGAAACATTTTATAAATGAGGTAGGTTAGATGATGGAACTTTCTAATCATATAAGAGCAAATATAAAAGAAAAGATGATGGAGAATTTTCTACACTTACATACTCATCCAGAACTGAGTTGGCAGGAAGTCAATACGACACAATTTTTAAAAGAGAGATTACAAGCATTAGGTTTAGAAACGATAACGTTTGAAGATACAACTGGAGTGATAGGAATTTGGGACAATATACATACAGATCATAAGCTGACTGTTGCTCTTCGTTCAGATATGGATGCTTTATGGCAAGAGGTTGATGGAAAATGGTGCGCCAATCATTCATGTGGACATGATGCCCATATGGCAATGGTATTAGGAGCACTAGAAATTCTTAAAGTTGTAGGTTTTCAACCAAAAGGAAAGTTTAAGCTTATTTTTCAACCGGCTGAAGAAAAAGGGACAGGTGCTCTAAAAATGATTGAGAAAGGTGTAGTCGATGATGTGGATTACTTATATGGTGTTCATCTTCGACCTATTCAAGAGCTTCCATTTGGGAAGGTTAGTTCTGCCATATATAATGGAGCAGCTTTATTAGTAAAAGGAGAGATTCATGGAAAGGCTGCACATGGTGCAAGACCACACTTAGGAGTGAATGTTATTGATGTGGCCTCCCACTTTATTCATGGTCTACACACTATTTATACAGATCCGATGGTACCTGCAACAGTAAAGATGACAAGGCTAAACGCAGGTGGGGAAAATGTAAATATCATTCCGGATTTTGCAGAATTTGCTTTAGATCTGCGTGCACAAACCAATCAAGTTCTTGATGAGCTCTATCAAAAAATAGAAAGTCTATCTCAAAATATTTCAACGATGTATGGAGCAAAAATAAAACTATTGCCATCCAATAAAATTGCTGCTGCTGAAGTAAATGAAGAGGCAAAAAAAATCATGAGTGAGACGATCAAAAAAACATTAGGTTCTGAAAACGCAGTAAACGGAATCGTAACACCCGGCGGCGAAGACTTCCATTTTTATACATTAGAACGTCCCACGATCAAGGCAACGATGTTGGGAGTTGGCTGTGATCTAGAACCTGGGTTACATCACCCTAATATGACATTTAATCATCAAGCCATATTTTTAGGTGCAGAGATTTTAGCACAAGCTGTAATTGATACATTCGAAAGGGGAGGAAAGGATTGAGCCAAACACCTGTAGTAACATCTATTGTGACCCGTTCTTTAAAGAATCTTGAAGAATTGGAAAAAGTACAAGAATTAGAAAAATTAGTTTGGGGGATGAAAGAAATTGTTCCTACTCACCAAACTTTAACAGCAGTAAAGAATGGTGGATTGGTACTTGGAGCTTTTCACAAAGAGAAATTAGTAGGGTTCCAATATAGCTTTGCTGGGTTTAATGGAAAGGAAGCTTATCTATGTTCTCATATGCTCGCTATTCATCCAGATTATCGTCATCAAAAAATTGGAGAACGATTAAAAAGAGTTCAACGGGATGAAGCATTAAAATTGGGGTATCGTTTAATCACTTGGACTTACGATCCCTTAGAAAGTGTAAATGCCAATTTAAATATTGGAAAATTAGGAGCAATTACCAACACCTACATAGAAAATGCTTATGGGGAAATGAATGATCCCTTAAACCGTGGATTGGCTTCTGATCGTTTTCTTGTCGAGTGGTGGTTGGAAAGTTCCCATGTATTAGAGAAACAAATGGGTAAAAGGATCGATGAGTCCCTATTCCATTCAAAAGATTCTCTTATCCAATGGGAAATGAATAATAAAGGATTTCCGGTTCCTAATGAAATAGATATAACAAAGAATGAAGAAGAATATTTATTTATTCCCATCCCTTCTAAATTTCAGGAATTAAAACACCAAGATATTGAGTTAGCAATTGAGTGGCGACAGAAAACAAGATTGATCTTTATCCATTATTTCTCTCAAGGTTGGATCGTTTGCGATTTTCTAAAAATGAATAATGAAGAGTTTGCTGGTGTTCATTTCTATGTTTTAAAAAGAAAGGGTGAATGAGATGCAGATTAAATATATTACTTTAAGACATATGAAGATGAGGATGAAAAAACCTTTTACAACAAGCTTTGGTACCCAGCAAGATAAAGAGTTTATTCTTGTGGAAGTAAAAAATACTGATGGATTATCTGGCTGGGGAGAATCCGTCGCTTTTACTGAACCCCTTTATAAAGAGGAAACAGTTAAAACCAATTGGCATATTATGGAGGATTTTTTGATTCCTTTACTACTAAAAGAGCCCATCACTCATCCTGATCAGGTATCGGAACGTTTTGCACATATTAAAGGAAATTATATGGCCAAATCTGCGTTGGAGGGGGCAGTCTGGGATCTTTATGCTAAAGAAAAGGGAATACCATTGGCTAAAGCGTTAGGTGGGGAAAAGAAAACGATCGAAGTGGGTATCAGTATCGGTATCCAGAAATCTATTGACCAGCTTTTGCAAGTGATTGAACAACATGTCAATGAAGGATATAAACGAATCAAAGTAAAAATTAAGCCCAATTGGGATATTGAGGTGATTAGAGCGATTCGGCAGAAGTTCCCTGATATTCAGTTAATGGCAGATGCTAATTCTGCTTACACACTGGCTGATGTGGATCATTTGGCTAAATTAGACGAATATAATCTGATGATGATCGAGCAACCATTAGCCCATGACGATATTATTGATCATGCAGAATTACAAGCAAAGATAAAAACCCCAATCTGTCTTGATGAAAGTATTCATTCGGCTGAAGATGTTCGAAAAGCGATTAAACTAGGCAGTTGTAAGATCATCAATATTAAAATTGGCCGTGTTGGCGGTTTAACAGAAGCGAAAAAAATCCACGACCTATGTCAAAAAAATGGGATTCCTGTATGGTGTGGAGGAATGTTAGAGTCAGGAGTAGGTAGAGCACATAATATTGCGATCACTACTTTATCCAATTTTACGATGCCTGGGGATACAGCAGCATCTTCTCGATATTGGGAGGAAGATATTATTGATCCAGAAGTGACAGTAGAAAATGGTGTCATATTTATTCCTGATCGACCTGGCATTGGATATGAGCCAAATCGAGAAAAAATTGAGGAGAGAACACTATTTAGTAAAACATTTCGCCCGTAATAAGGTGGAAGATTACTAGATGATCATATTAGATGGCTATCAACTAAATAGCCATCAATTATAAATATAAATGTCTGAATATTTAATCAATTATAATAATGGGAGATGATAGTATGAATGGTAAACAGGTATTGACGATCGCAGGGGCATATGTAGGGGTAGTCGTCGGAGCAGGATTTGCTTCTGGACAAGAGATTCTACAGTTCTTTACTTATTTTGGCTGGTGGGGGACATTAGGAAGTGTCATAGCTGGGCTGCTTTTTGCTTGGTTTGGGTATCAATTGCTGAGATTAGGGTCTGACGTTAAAGCTGCTTCTCATAAACAAGCCATTCATCAAATCAGTGGGAAGTATATTGGGTGGATAATGGATATCGTTGTAACCTTTTTCCTTTTTGGGGTAGCGGGTATCATGTTAGCAGGAGGAGGGGCTGTTCTAAATCAACAATTTGGAGTTCCTGTAACATTAGGTAGTATTATTATCTTAGTTTTAACCATCTTGACTTTACTATTAAAAATGGAAAAAATGATTTCGGTGATTAGTTTATTTACTCCCTTTCTATTGATTGCTGTATTAACCATCACATTAGTTTCCTATTTATACATGAATAAAGATCTATCGGTTATGAACTCATTTGCTAGTCCAGAGAAGGCCGCTTCAAGTAACTGGTTTTTTGGTGCTCTTTTGTATGTTTCTTATAATTTGGCAGCTACCGCCCCGATTTTAATCACCATGGGTGGAGGGGTTTCTTATAATAAGAAGAGTTTAGGATTAGGAGGGCTTCTTGGAGGTGCAACATTAGGATTGCTAGTTTTAACCATTCATTTAGGAATGATGTCAAAACTCGATCAATTAGCAGGAGTAGAATTACCGACATTATTCATGGCTAATCAATTATTACCTTGGTTGGCACCTATTCTTTCCATTGTCATTCTAGGCATGATTTTTAACACTGCAGTAGGGATGCTCTATACTTTTACAACCCGGGTCGTCTCACCAACTAGTGCTAAGTTTAAGTTTGCCTTAATCCTTTCCGGTATTCTAGCTTATATTTCTAGTTTAGCAGGATTCTCTAAGCTAGTAGGAACCGTATACCCAGTTATGGGTTATTTAGGATTTTTGCTCATGGGTGCGGTGGTAGTAACTTGGTTCCGAGTGAAAATAAGAAAAGAAACAAGCATGAATGTAGCGGTAAATCAATCAAATTAGAAACGATTATATGAAATAAATATTGCTGGGATTCTCCCAAAAAAGTTTCTATCTACCCACTTATAATTTTAGATTTCTCCGAACAATTATATCGAAAAGAAAATCACAAGATTTGATTTGAAAGGAGAAATCATAGATGAAAAAACAATTAGCAACCTTATTATTAGCATCAAGCTTAGTAATTCCTACTGCAGTAAGTGCAGCTGAATCCACTAATAGCATTAATGAGCAAACACAAGTTGTTCAAGAGCAAACCGTTACAACTGATACGACTCAACAAGAAACTTCAACTGAAGCAACAACAAACACTCAAGCAGAAACAACAGTAAATGCTGGATTAACTCCTGAGGATACACTTTATTTCCTAGATAAATTACTTGAAAATGTTCAACTTACTTTTACATTTGATCCAGAGTTCAAGGCATCCCTTTATGCAGATATCGCAGCAGAACGTCTAGCTGAATTAGATGCGATCAGTGAAGAGAACAAGAGTGAATTTCTTACAGATTTATTAGCTGCATACCAAGATGCTTTAGTAAAAGCAGGAGCAACGCTAGAAGAAGCAAAAGCAGATGGAAAGGATGTAACGGAAGCTAGTGAACAAATAGATCAGGTGGCTGAGCAAGGAAACACTACTGTTCAAGAAGAAACAGAAGAATTAGATGAAGAACAAGTTGAACAAATGGAAGAAACCATTACAAATGCAAAAATCACAGCAGCTGTTGTCAAGGATATAGATCCTGAAATTGTGATTACCTTGAAGGAGCAAGGTGTTGGATATGGTAAGATTGCATTAACAGTCGCTATTTCCAATCTTTCAGGAAAAACCGTAGAAGAGGTGACGAATCTTCTTGCAACAAAAGGGGTTGGATTGGTTGCCAAAGAATTAGGCTTACATCCTGGAAATCTTAAAAAAAGCGGTTTAACGATAAATGTTGAACCTGTTGCTGATTCAGAGGAAAATACTGAAGATTCAACCACTCAAACGACAGAGAACCAAACAGAAGCTACAACTGGTGAAATGAACCAACAAGTTCAAACAACTTCTAATATGACAACTGAAAATAGTACAGATGATAGCGTAAATGAAGGTAAGGATAAAGCTAAAGTAGCGGTCAATACAGGTATGAAACTTCAAAAAAATGAATTAAAAATAAAGGAAACACCAAAAGGATTGGAAATCAAAGCAGAAATCAAGCTTGAAAAAGAAAAACAAGAAAAAGAAGATAAAGATGACGATAAAAAAGAAGTAAAAGAAGTTAAGGTAGAGAAAAAGGAAAGAGAAGAACATAAAAAAGGTGAAAAAGAGCGCGACTAATAGATAAATGAATTAAAACCTCCCAAATGATTTGGGAGGTTTTTAGTTCATTTCAATTCAACTTTTGTATGCTCACGCTGTAACTTCTTCTCATAGGCCACAGCACGTCTTGTTTTTGGATCGAGTTCGATCAATCCACAGGTTTTAACCTCACCACATCCTTGTTTCATATAACAAGGCATGTCCAAGTCACCGAACAAACGTGGAGCTTTTTCTACTAACTGATCAGTAATGGAACGATACAAGAGTCGGATTTCATCTTGAGCTCTTAAACATAACCGTTTTATCGCATGATGACGCCAGCCTACAGCATTTCTTGAATCGGTATACATAGTGGCGATTCCTAAAGGTAGGATAGCTCTAGCTCGTTCGTTTTCCATAATTTCTTCGTCTGTATAATGGCCATATAATTCAAAAGCTTTTTCATGATGATAAATCCATTGGTCTAATTCCTGCTCCCGACCAGGCTTTTTCAGCTCTGGTGGAATGTAATACTCAAATCCTCCATTATTTAACCGAACATAACGAAGGCTTCGTTCATCAAAAGTAGCATGACGGGCACGCATATCCTGTCTTGCAACAAAGATTGGTACTTTTTTAACGAAACTAAAGATATTATGTTCCAAAACCGTATTATGACCACTATCTCTACAATGATTAACGATACCTAATCGAGGTTCACTTTCATAACAAAGAGAACCAGCTTCAGCAGCAAAGCGATCCGCATCCTCTGTCCATTGTACAAGTTTGGCAGAATTTAAAGGTAATGCTTTTGCTAATTCAACTAAGGTTTTATATTCAACACCTTGATATGTAAAATCAATTGCCATTGCCTTCACCTCTCCATCTTTTATTATTTTAACAGAATCATAACCTTTTTTGGGAAAGAAAATGTATTGGAGTTTTTTTTTCGAATATGTATGTATAGAGAGGAGGGGGACAGATGCCACGTTGGGGAACTAGACGAAGATGGAAGATGAAGAAAATCAATCTTCGAAAAAGACAACTTATCTTCATCAGCTTTGTTATCTTTTTAGGAATGATGGTACAATCCTTTTTCTATATAGAAGGTCAACTTCAACCGATATTAATCAGTATTGCTGAAGCAAGGGTAAAACAAATAGCGACAAACGCATTAAACGATGCGATTTCTAAAAAAATTGCCCAAAATACGAGTTTCAATGACCTCATTCAATTTGAAACAGACAATCAAGGTAAAATAAGAGCTGCACTATTTAATTATGGGGAATTTGCAAGGGTCGTGGGTGAAGCAACGGCCAGAGTAGAAGATACATTAAACGATCTTGAAAAGATGGAAGAAAAGATTAAATTAGGAGCCGCTTTTAATAGTAAAATATTTGCAAATGCTGGACCAGAAATTCCAATCACGCTTGTACCAATAGGCCACGCAGAAGTTACTCCAGATACCAATTTTCAAAATGCTGGTATCAACGTGGTAGTCATGACTGTTGTGATCAATATAAAGGCAGAGGTACAAGTGGTTATTCCTTTTGTTACGAAAGCTACATCCATTGCAACTTCTGTTCCTATTGCCCAAACACAAATCTTTGGTGAGGTTCCACAGTTTTATTATGATGGTAGTAATTACAACAGTACAGATCCAAGTAAATCTACTACACCACCACCAATTCAAATCATCCCTGGTACACCAAGTATTCCAAATAATACTCAACCAAATGTAGGAGAAGCAGCACCATCTTCTTCACCAGCTGCTGAACCGATTCCTGGGTTTGAATCTTTTTATCCTATTATTTCAGGTAAAGGGGTGCCATTCACGGGTGTAGCACAGTAAAAAACTACAAAAGTGACGATTTACTTAAAAGTGACCGATTACTTTTGTAGGATCTCACTTTGATCATTTTTTTCTTTCCCCTATTAACGATGTTATGCTATAATCAATAACATGTATTTACAATTTTCTAAATTCTCATAAATAACGTTTAGTTTGTATTTTAATGAATTATTTATATATTTTTTATGCTAGAAGGTGGGTGAAAACGTGTCTGAACCATATCTTTTACAAGTAAAGCAATTAATAACGAATTTTTATACAGAAGACGGCGTTTTTTCAGCAGTAAATGACGTATCGTTTTCCCTTAAACCTGGTGAAACATTAGGAATCGTTGGGGAGTCAGGAAGTGGGAAAAGTGTAACCTCCCTATCGATCATGGGACTAATTCCAAAATCAAATGGGAAAGTAGAAGGTTCTATTCTTTATAACGGAAAAGAGTTGACGAATCTATCAGAAAAACAAATGAGAAAGTTACGGGGAAATGAAATAGCGATGATTTTTCAAGAACCGATGACTTCATTAAACCCCGTCTTTACGATTGGCAACCAAATGGTAGAATCGATTCGTTTACATACCTCCCTCTCGAAGAAAGAAGCAAAGAAAAAGGCAATTGACATGTTGAAACGCGTAGGAATTCCAAGAGCAGAAGAGATTATGAATGAATACCCTCATCAATTGTCTGGAGGAATGAGACAACGGGTCATGATTGCTATGGCAATGTCATGTACTCCTTCGATTTTGATTGCAGATGAACCAACAACTGCACTAGATGTGACGATCCAGGCGCAAATTTTAGATTTAATGAGAAATTTAAAAAAGGATTCCAATACCTCTATTTTGCTGATTACACATGATCTAGGCGTTGTTGCAGAAATGTGTGATCGTGTGATCGTAATGTATGCAGGAAAAATTGTTGAAGAGGCGGATGTTCGAACGATTTTTCACCATCCAAACCATCCTTATACCAAAGGGCTGATTCAATCAACTCCTCAATTAAAGGAAACGAAACAAAGGCTTTACTCGATTCCTGGAAATGTACCAAGTATTAAAGAGATGCCTAGCGGTTGTACATTTGCTCCTCGTTGCGAATATGCGACTGACCAATGTCTTCATCAAGTACCCGAATTAAAAGATGTCGGGACGAACCACAAGTCTAGATGTTGGTTAAACGAACAAAAGGATTTGCTGAACGAGGAGGGTGCATAATGTCAGAGTTCATTTTACAAGTAGAAAATTTAAAAACCTATTTTCCGATTCAAACCGGTGTGTTCCAAAAAACAACAGGCTATGTTAAAGCCGTAGATGGTATTACTTTTCAGGTAGATAAAGGGGAGACCCTTGCACTCGTTGGCGAAAGTGGTTGTGGGAAATCTACTACGGGTCGATCCATATTACGTTTAGTAGAACCAACAGCAGGAAAGATTTTATTTAACGGGGAAGATTTAGTCTCTTTAAATCAAGAACAAATGAGGAAAAAGAGAAGGGATCTACAAATGGTGTTTCAGGACCCTTTTGCTTCGTTAAATCCAAGGCATACCATCCAGAGAATTTTAGAAGAACCTTTACTTGTTCATCAATTAGGAAATGAGCAAGAAAGAAAAGCAAAAGTATATGAATTGCTTGAAGTGGTAGGACTAAATAAAGATCAGGCAAAACGTTATCCCCATCAATTTAGTGGGGGGCAAAGACAACGAATAGGAATTGCAAGGGCCTTGTCTGTAAATCCAAAGTTGATTATTGCAGATGAACCAGTTTCAGCCTTAGATGTTTCCATTCAAGCACAAATCCTAAATCTCATGGAAGATTTGCAAGAGGAATTTTCCTTAACTTATATTTTTATTTCCCATGATTTAAGTGTTGTTCGCCATATTGCTGATCGAGTAGGCGTGATGTATTTAGGTAGTTTAGTAGAGTTGGCTGAAAAAGATGAAGTTTATGAACAACCATTACATCCCTATACCCAAGCCTTGTTATCTGCTGTACCTGAACCAAATCCAGACGTAAAAAAAGAAAGAATTATATTAAGCGGAGATGTACCAAGTCCTGTAAACCCACCTTCAGGGTGTAAATTTCATACCCGATGTAAGTACAAAATGGAGATTTGTGAGAACGAAATACCTGAATGGGCTGAGGTGGGAAAAGGACATTTTGTGGCTTGCCATTTACATAGTGAATCTTCTCACCTTGGTACCTAACTATATTTACAAAAAAGAAGAAGGGAGTGGTCTAGGATTTACTTATCAAATAAAATCGCTTTGCTTTTTTTGAAAATCAATGAAAGAAAATAAGGGGGTTAATAGAAAAATGAAGAAGGGATTATCTTTTATACTAGCTATTTTAGTTTTATTATCAGTCGTTTTAGCTGGTTGTGGTAGTAAGGAAACAACTGCACCAAAGGAAAATCAAGAACAACAAGAAGCAGAAGTTCAATCTACTTTGGTTTTTGGACGTGGGGGAGATTCTGTGTCATTAGATCCTGCAAATGTAACAGATGGAGAATCACTTAACGTAACCAAAAATATTTTTGATACCTTAGTAGATTATAAGGAAGGAAATACAGAAATTGAACCTGCTTTAGCGGAAAAATGGGAGGCTTCTGAAGATGGTTTAACTTGGACTTTTTACTTAAAACAAGGGGTTAAATTCCATGATGGTACTGATTTTAATGCAGATGCCGTCGTCTTTAACTTTAATCGTTGGATGGATAAGGAAAATCCGTACCATCAAGGGGATTTCCCTTATTATGGTTACATGTTCGGTGGATATAAAGGGGATGAAGGTCATGTCATCAAAGAAGTAGTGGCCAAAGATCCTTATACTGTTGAAATTCAATTAAATAAACCACAAGGTCCATTTTTAAACAATATTGCGATGACTGCTTTTGCAATTGCTTCTCCAGACGCCATCAAAAAATATGGAGATAAATTTGGTGAAAATCCTGTAGGTACTGGTCCGTTTGTTTTTAAACAGTGGATTCGTAATGATAAAATAGTCTTAGAAAAGAATCCGAATTACTGGGTACAAGGTTATCCATTATTAAATCAATTGATTTTCAAATCGATTCCTGATAATCAAGCAAGATTTACGGCTTTACAAAGTGGTGATATCGATATGATGGATGGGGTTAATCCAGATGATGTCACCTTAGCGGAGAAAAATGCAGATTTACAAGTATGGTTACGCCCAAGTATGAACGTTGGTTATTTAGCCTTTAATACTGAAAAACCACCTTTTGATAATGTAAAAGTTCGTCAAGCATTAAGTATGGCAGTTAACAAACAAGCTTTGATCAATGCATTCTATAACGGTTTAGCTGAACCAGCCAAAAATCCAATGCCACCTTCTTTATGGGGATATAATGATGCAGTTCAAGACTATGCTTATAATTTAGATGAAGCGAAAAAATTATTAGCAGAAGCAGGCTATCCAGATGGATTTACAACTGATCTATGGTATATGCCTGTTCCTCGTCCATACATTCCACAAGGAAAGAAAATAGCCGAAGCGATGCAAGCGGAATTTGAAAAAATTGGCGTAAAAACGAATTTAGTCACTGAAGAGTGGGCAACATACCTTGAAAAAACAGGTAAGGGCGAACACTCGATGGCTCTTTTAGGTTGGACTGGTGATAATGGTGATCCAGATAATTTCCTTTATGTTCTCTTAGATAAGGATAATGCTAAAGCGCCAGATGCTGGTAACATCTCCTTCTATAAAAATGACCAGTTACATGAAATCTTAATTAAAGCACAGCAATCCAGTGATGTGAACGAAAGAACAGAGCTATACAAACAGGCGCAAGAAATCATTCATAATGATGCACCATGGGTACCATTAGTACACTCCACACCACCACTTCTTGGTAAAAAGAACATTGTAGGTTTTAATCCTCATCCTACAGGTTCAGATAAATTTACAAAAGTTCATTTTGAATAATTATGGTTAAAGGGTAGTGTGACTACATACTACCCTATCTTATTCAACATAGATTGGGGTGGAAGAAGTTGGTATCTTATACAATTCGCCGTTTATTAATGTTGATTCCTGTTTTGATTGGAATGTCTTTACTCGTATTTTCTATTGTCCATCTCATTCCCGGTGATCCTGCCAAAACCATTCTCGGTGAGAAGGCTTCCCCTGAAGTCCTAGAAAATATGAGAGAGGAATTAGGATTGAATGATCCACTAATCGTTCAATACAAAAACTACATGGTAGGAATATTCAAGGGGGATTTAGGAACCTCCATTAAAACGAAAGTAGCGATATCTGAGGAGATTAGGCCATATTTGGCTGCAACGATAGAATTGACCTTTTTTGCGATGGCATTTGCCATTTTGATTGGAGTAAATGCAGGGATTATTGCAGCCTGGAAACAAAACTCATGGTTTGATTATATCGCGATGCTTATTGCCCTTTTAGGTGTATCAATGCCGGTCTTTTGGCTTGGTTTAATGGAACAATGGGTATTTGCACAAAAGTTAAATTGGTTGCCCTCTATTGGTCGAGACGGGATTCTAAATCCTGTTCAACCGATTACCAACTTTTATCTCATCGATACATTAATAGCGGGTGATTTTGAAGGATTAAAAGAAGTGCTGAAACATCTCATCTTACCAAGTATCGCTTTAGGTACAATTCCCATGGCCATTATCGCAAGAATGACCCGTTCGAGTATGTTAGAGGTGATGAATTCAGACTATATTCGTACAGCAAAGGCAAAAGGGGTTCATCAATTCTTCTTAATCTATAAGCATGCTTTAAAAAATGCATTTATTCCTATTTTAACTGTCGTTGGTTTACAAACTGGTTTACTTTTAGGTGGTGCAGTTTTAACAGAAACGATTTTTGCATGGCCTGGAATTGGAAAGTATCTTTATGATGCGATTGCGGTTCGGGATTATCCAGTGATCCAATCAGGAATTTTAGTCATTGCTACTATTTTCGTCCTTGTTAACCTGATCGTCGATTTACTATATTCAGCCATTGATCCAAGAATTAGATACCGTTAAGGAGGGGAAATCGATGCAAACAGAAGTAGAAACGCCACTAAAGCCTTATGCTCAAGAACAAAAGATTCCGTCCTTATGGTTGGAAATTATTCGAAGATTATTTAAACAAAAATCAGCACTCATCGGTGGTACAATCATTCTGTTTTTTATTTTCTTAGCTATTTTTGCTCCTTTATTAACTACCTATTCCTTTAAGGAATCAGTACTAGAAAATCGTTTTTTACCTCCTCTATCTGAAGGGCATTTCTTTGGGACGGATGATTTAGGAAGGGATTTATTTACTAGAATCATCTATGGAGCGCAAATATCATTAAGAGTCGGATTTTTATCGGTAATTGGCTCGATTGTGATTGGTACGATGCTCGGACTTATTGCAGGGTATTATGGAAAATGGATCGATATGATTATTTCTAGAATCTTCGATATCATGTTGGCCTTTCCAAGTATTTTATTAGCGATAGCGATTGTAACGGTTTTGGGAAGATCTTTAACCAATGCTTTGATTGCCATTGCCATTATTAATATCCCTACTTATGGTCGGCTTGTAAGGTCTAAAGTGTTAAGTCTAAAAGAAGAAGAATTTATCTTAGCGGCAAAAGCAATTGGAATGAAAAATAGCCGCATACTTTTTCACCATTTGTTACCAAATAGTATGACTCCTATTATTGTTCAGGGGACATTAGGCATTGCAACAGCGATCATTGAAACGGCTGCCTTAGGTTTTCTTGGACTAGGTGCAGTTCCACCAACACCTGAATGGGGAACGATGTTAGCTGATTCCAAAGATTATATTCAATTGGCTCCTTGGACAGTAATTTTTCCGGGCATCTCCATTATGCTTGTTGTATTAGGGTTTAACCTATTAGGAGATGGATTAAGGGATACGCTTGACCCTAAGATGAAAAAATAGGCATTAATTAGACTATTACTTGATTTATAGCTGGACAGTTGTATATAATAATTGGGAATATAGGGTGAATTTAGCCTCTCTTCTCTATGAGATGAGGGGTTTTATATATTGAAAGGTTGGTAAAAAATGAAACAATATGTGGCTAAAGTTTTAAGTCAATCGCTTGACCTTAGTGTAGAGGATATTCTGAATCTATTAGAAACCCCACCAAATCGTGAGATGGGGGATGTGGCATTTCCTTGCTTTTCTTTAGCAAAAGCATTTCGTAAAGCCCCAAACCAAATCGCTGAAGATTTGTCAAGACAACTAAGTGATCCATTAGTTAGTTGTAAAGCAATTGGTCCATATTTAAATTTTTATTTTGACCGTGCAAAATATGCAAAACAGCTGATTGAAACGATTTTAGACAAGAAAAATACATATGGTGAAAGTGAAATTGGAAAAGGGAAAACGGTTGTGGTCGATTATTCCTCTCCTAATATTGCTAAGCCATTTAGTTTACCTCATTTGCGTTCGACGATGATTGGTAATGCGATTGTTCATTTATATCAAGCTTTAGGTTATCAAGTGGTTGGTATCAATCATTTAGGAGATTGGGGAACCCAATTTGGTAAGTTGATTGTTGCTTATCATAAATGGGGTAATGATGAAGTGATTCGCAAAAACCCAATTGAAGAATTAGTGAAAATTTACGTTAAATTTCATGAAGAGGCAGAGAAACATCCAGAATTAGAGGATGAGGCAAGACAATGGTTTAGAAAGCTTGAAGAGGGTAATGATGAAGCTCTCCGCTTATGGAAATGGTTTGTTGAAGAAAGCTTACAAGAATTCTCAAAAATTTACGATCTCTTAGGTGTTCATTTTGATCATTTTATGGGCGAGAGCTTTTATAATGACAAAATGGATCGAGTTATCCAAGAACTAACAGAAAAAGGATTATTGCAAGAAAGTGAAGGGGCGATGATTGTTGACCTTTCAGATCTAGAAATGCCCCCTGTCTTGATTAAAAAGAAAGATGGCTCGTCGATCTATGCTACTCGCGATTTAGCTGCTGCATTATATCGTAAAGATGCTTTTGATTTTGATAAAATGTTTTATGTGGTAGGGAACGAGCAAGCGTTACATTTTCAACAGGTTTTTGCCGTTTTAAAGAAGATGGGATATCAGTGGGCAGAAGAAATGAAACATGTGCCATTTGGTCTTATGTTATTTGAAAATAAAAAGATGTCTACGCGTAAAGGAACCATTGTCTTATTAGAGGAAGTTTTACAAAAAAGTATTGAGATGGCTGATCAGATCATAGCTGATAAAAACCCTGATCTTCCAAATCGTGAGGAAACGGCCAAAGCAGTAGGAGTTGGTGCAGTGATTTTTAATGATCTAAAACAACATCGGATGCATGAAGTGAATTTCTCTTGGGAAGATGCGCTAAATTTTGAAGGGGAAACAGGCCCTTATGTCCAATATACGAACGCTAGAACTAGAAGTCTGTTAAGAAAGGCGAACATAAGCGAAGAACAGATCCATTCAATTGATGGAAGCTATCTTACAGGGGATGCTGCTTGGGCTTTGTCTTTGCTTTTAAACCAATACCCAGATATCTTGATTAAAGCAGCAAATCGTGCTGAACCATCAATTGTGGCTAGATATTTGTTGGATGTAAGTGCACAGTTTAATCGTTTTTACCATCAAGAACGAGTGATTACTGAAAATGAGAAAGAGCAAATCGCAAAATTAGGTTTATCTACTGCCACCTCTAAGGTATTACAGCATGGGTTAAGTATATTAGGGTTAAAAGCACCCGAGGCGATTTAAATCTTTCACTTGTCATATACAAACTTATTTCAATATTCATGGAGCTCTACAAAAGTACTCGGAATACGCTTCAAAAGAAGTCGTTACTTTTGTGGGCTTCTTTTTTTTCATAAAATCCTCATAATTTCTTAACACAAATATAATGTACAATAGATGTAAATAAGGTTGATATTTTTTTGGGGGAAAAGGATGAAAAAGTATATCTTTACGTTGATCATCTTGATATTAGCTACAGGTTGCAGTACCAAAACTCCATATCTTCTTCAAGATTCTGATTCTGCGATTTTTGTTGCAGTTGTAAACAAGGGGCAAATTTTAGTCATTGATCCGATTCATTTTCAAAAAATAGCGGAGATTACAACTGATGCACCTGTGCAACATCTTTTACTATCCCCAGATCAAAAGATTTTATATGCTTCTGGAAAAGAGATGAATCAATTATTCCTTTTTGATGCACACACAGGAAAATTGATTGGAAAATATCCAATTGGAGGGGGAATCATTGCTCAAACCATTTCTAAAGATGGGCAATATCTCTATTTTGGAACACAAGAGGGATCTATCTACCAATGGGATGCATATGATCTACAAATTACTAGAAAAATGGAGATCGGACAAGAACCAGCCACATTACAAATCTCTGAGAATGGACAATTTTTATATGTAGGTTTGTTAGAGGAAGGGAAAGTAAAAGAAATTGACCTAAAACAATGGGTAGTGACAAGAGATTTTAAAAGCCCAAAAAGAACCATGGGGATTGGTTTAAATTTAGAATCAAGGAGGTTATGGGTTGGTGGCCATGGGGATGCTGAAGCCCCGAATGATAAGATTTATGAAATCAATTTAGATCAAGGTACGTATCATCTATTACAGACAGGATTAATGCCAATAAAAATAGAATTTGATGAGAAGACGAAAAAATTATATGTTCTTAGCCATGGCTCAAATCAGCTATCCATCTTTTCTCTCAATGGGAAGGAAAAAGATAAGAAAACAGTCTATGTAGGAAATAATCCTTTTGATTTTACGATAGCTAATGGGTATATTTATGTCTCAAACTATGATAGTCGTTCTTTAACTATTTTTGGAGAGGAAAGTTTACTAAAGGTAAAAGAAATAGATATTGGCGGTCATCCATTATCAATTGTTTATATGGGAGGAGAATAAAATGGTTCAATTTCAAGACAAGAAGATCTTAATTGTTGATGATGAACCACAAATGCGAGAATTATTAAGAGCATACCTAGAAAAGTCACATTTCATCGTGGAGGAAGCAAACAACGGTCAAGACGCATTAGATAAACTTTCGGTTTCTGAATTTGATTGTATTGTGTTAGATGTGATGATGCCTGAAATGGATGGGTTAATGACTTGTTTAGAAATTCGAAAGAGTTCAGAAGTCCCAATTATTATGTTAACAGCTAGAGGAGATGAGCTAGACCGTGTTCACGGATTAGAGCTTGGTGCCGATGATTACATCGTGAAGCCTTTTAGTCCTAGGGAATTAGTGGCAAGAATCAAAGCACTTTTAAGGAGGTCACAAGTGACCAATAAGTCTGAGAGTGAACTACTGATGAAATCTTTTGGAGCCATTTCAATTGATGAAAAAGCTAGAAGAGTGAAGGTTCAAGAAAAAGAACTAGTTCTTACACCTAAAGAATATGATCTGTTACTCTTTTTAACGAAAAATCAAAATCAGGTGTGGACAAGGGAACAAATTTTAGAACATGTCTGGGGTTATGATTTTTATGGAAGCTTAAGAACCGTAGATACCCATATCAAAACTTTAAGGATGAAACTAGGGGATCTTTCAAATTACATCTCTACCATATGGGGGGTAGGTTATAAGTTTGAGATATACTAAATTAAGATTAGACCTTAGTTCAAAACTATGGATTACATTGATTATTGCATTCTTGATTAGTAGCTTATTTAATTATTGGACCACTCTTTACCTCTACAGACATCTCTATGTTGAACAGACAGAAAAATACTTAGCAGAAAAGGGAAAGAAGATTGTTAGCAGGTATACAGGAGGGGAAATCAGTCAGTCATTTAAGGAAAAAGTAAATGATATTAACTCATTAACCAACGAAGAAATCGTGATTACCGATAATCCTGCAGACTTGGGGGCTTGCCTTCCTGTTGATAGTGAGCATGCAGAACCACTTGTTTCTTATGAACAGAGAGAAAAGTTATCACAGGGTGAAGTGATCACGATTATTGGTGAACATGCACGGTTTAAAAGAGATATTATTGCCGTGGCTGTTCCTTTAATCGATCCTGAGATAAATCAGTTGGTAGGTGCTGTTTTTCTTTATATGCCACTAGCAACAGTGACTGAAGCCGTTGCAGAAATACGATTTTTACTATTTCTTTTCCTTGTCAGTTTTTTCTTTCTAGGGATTATCATGGGAAAATTCATTACCAGTACAATGACAAAACCACTGCGAGAAATGGAATCTGTAGCCAAAAAAATGATGGATGGGGATTTTGAAGCTAAAATACAAGTCTATACAGAAGATGAGATTGGTAGACTTGGGAGAACCTTTAACCATCTATCTGATTCGCTAAAGAAAACGATTAGTTTATTATCAAAAGAGAAAAAACAACTCTCACAAATCTTAGATGGAATCAGTGATAGTGTTCTAACGATCCACAAAAATGAAGGATTTGTCCTACTAAATAATCCGTCAAAGAATCTTTTACGAAAATTAGGTTTGAAAAAGGAAGAATTTATCCATTTACCAGAGATTAAAGCTTATATCGAAAGGGTTAAACAAGAAAAGGATATTGTTACAGGTGAATTTGAACTACATGATAAGACCTATTTCTTATATTTAAGCCCGTTAATCGAAGATCAGGAGTTATGGGGGATTATCCTGGTAATTCATGATGTAACTGCGGAAAGAAAGCGGGAAAACGATACAAGAGAGTTTCTAGCCATTGTGTCTCATGAATTAAGAACCCCTTTAAGCTATGTTCGAGGTTATACGGAAGCTATCATAGATGGGGTGGCTGATTCAAAAGAAACACAAGCAAAATATTTAGAAACGATTCATAACGAAACTTGTCGTATGGAACGGTTGGTTAATGATCTACTAGACTTGGCACAATTAGAAAAAAGCACCTACCCCATGTATCTAGAAGAAATACGCCTTGATCATATTGTTAACCAAGTGGTTGAAAGGTATCTACCAGCTTATATGCAAAAAGGAGTTGCCTTACAAAAGCATTATAGTAAACCGATGTGGATGATTGGGGATGAGGATCGAATCATTCAAATTCTAGTCAATTTACTAGATAATGCATTAAGACATACGAAGTCAGGTGGAAAAGTTACTGTTGAAATTTATCCTTATTATGATGACATCGTCTTACAAGTAAGTGATACAGGCGAAGGAATGGAGAAAGAACAGCTTGCTAGAATCGGTGAAAAGTTCTTTAGAGTGGATAAAGCAAGAAGTAGAAAAAGTGGTGGAACAGGGTTAGGACTAGCTATTGTAAAACAAATCATAGAAAGATTACATGGTAGATTAGAAGTAGAAAGTACTGTCGATGTAGGAACCACATTTCGAATCTATTTTCCGTCAATATCTAGGTCCAATCATGAGTAAACATGGTTGGATTTTTCTTTATTTTAATGCGACCCCACAAAAGTAATCGGATTTTACTTCGAAAGAAGTTGTCACTTTGGTGGGTTATATTGAAAGTATAAATGTAAGCGTTTCTATATGAAAAATATATTTTTTTTAAAAATTTGCTCTTTTCTTTATCACACAAGTGCTGTAATATATAAAACATATAAAAGTTATACAAACTTCAAAGGAGGTCATTCACATGGGTAAAAGAGAACAATGGGGAAGCAGGGCAGGATTTATCCTGGCAGCCATTGGTTCCGCAGTTGGATTAGGTAATATTTGGCGTTTCCCCTATGTAGCATATGCAAATGGAGGTGGCGCATTTCTAATACCATACTTTTTCGCACTTCTAACAGCAGGTATTCCGATCCTTATTCTTGAGTTCGGTATTGGCCATAAATTTAAAGGGTCTGCACCATTATCATTTCGTAGAATCTTAAAGAATTCTGAATGGCTTGGCTGGTGGCAGGTACTTATTTCTTTTGTAATTATGACCTATTATGTTGCGATCATTGCGTGGAGTGCAAGTTATACATGGTTTGCCCTAGGGTTAAAATGGGGTGAGGATACTGAGTCTTTTTTATTTTCAGAATATTTAAACATATCAGAAGGAGTTTGGCATACTGGAGGAATTCAGTGGCACATTTTCTTCGTTCTATTAGTAGTCTGGGCAGTTATTTTCTTTATATTATATCGAGGTGTTAAAGCAGGGATTGAACGTATTTCCAAATTTTTAATGCCATTATTATTGATTATCATGATTATATTTACAATCCGTGGGGTAACATTACCTGGTGCAACAGAAGGTTTAAATGTCTTATTAACCCCAGATTTTAGCAAGATTTTTGATGGTGATACTTGGATTGCTGCGTACGGGCAAATCTTCTTTAGTCTAAGTATTGCTTTTGCAATTATGATTACGTATTCTAGTTATTTACCTGAGAAAGCAGAGATCAACAATAGTGCTTTCATTACTGGTCTATCCAATAGTGGCTTTGAATTTTTAGCTGCATTAGGTGTGTTTGGGGTACTTGGTTTTATGGCTACATCAAGTGGTGTGCCTGTACAGGATGTTGCAAAAGCAGGCGTAGGGTTAGCTTTCGTTGTTTTCCCACAAATTATTAACCAATTGCCTGCTATGAACGAATTGATGGGTGTCTTGTTCTTTGGTGCATTAGTGATTGCCGGATTAACTTCAGCGATCTCCATTCTAGAGGTAGTTGTTGCGGCAGTGATGGATAAATTCTCCTTAAGTAGAAAACAGGCAGTTGTTGCTTCTACTGCTGTAACCTTTTTGCTTAGTCTCTTTTATGTTACCGGTGGTGGTTTATATTACTTAGATATTGTAGACCACTTTATCAATTCCTTTGGTATTGCTTTAGCAGGATTAGTTGAGGTTATTCTCCTTGGCTGGTTCTTCAAGGTTTCAACGATTCGTGAGCATAATAACCCGCTTTCCGATTTTGCAATTGGTAGCTGGTGGGATATTATGATCCGTTTTGTCACACCAATTGTGTTAGGAGTCATGATGGTTCTAAACTTTAAAACGGAATTTACTGAACTATATGGAGGATATACATTAAATAGTCTAATCGTATTTGGTTGGGGAGTTGCGATTGCTGCAATTGTGTTAGGAGTCATGATGAAACTCATTCCAGGTTATAAAAGGGAGGAATTCTAATGAGCACAGGTGCAATCTTTATGTTTATCTTTGGAGCTACTCTTCTTTGGGGAGGTTTAGGGGTTGCCTTATCAGTCGCTATCTCTAAATCAAAAAAAGCCTCAAACCAAACAGGAAAAAATGCGGTAAGTCATCAGTAGAATTTTTGGATGTTAGATTAAATAGGAAAACCTCACTAAGTTCTAGTGAGGTTTTTTGTGTAGATAAAGATAATGACTAAGATTTAACAGCGGTAAAATATCTGGCTTCGGGATGAGCGAAGACCATTGCTGAAACAGAAGCTTCTGGTTCCATCATAAAGCCATCTGTTAAGTGGATGCCAATGTCCTCAGGATTTAGTAAGGCAAACAATTTCTTTTGATCCTCAAGGTTAGGACAAGCTGGATAGCCAAATGAAACCCGAATTCCTTGATATTTGGCGGCAAACCGCTCTACCATAGTCATTTCTGAAGGATCCGGGAAGCCCCAGATGTCTCTCATCATGTGATGTATTCTTTCTGCAAAAGCCTCGGCCAATTCTAAGGCAGTTGCTTGCAAGAGGTGAGAACGTAAATAATCTCCTTTTTCTCGCCACTCTGAAGCTAGATCGATAATCCCTTGACCAGTGGTTACTATTAAGAATCCAACAGAATCCATCACACCACTTTCTACAGGTCGAAGGAAATCAGCTAGGCATAAATAGGGTTCCTCTTGCTGTCTTGGGAATGAAAAACGTTGAATCACTTTTGAATAATCTTTTGGATCGTAAACAAGAATGTCATTTTCTTGCGACTGAGCAGGGAAGAACTGATACATTCCATTTGCTTTTATGAAGTTTTTATTTTTTGCTTCCGTTAGTAGCTGTTCGACCGCTGTTTTTAGCTCGAAAGCTTTAGCATCACCATGAGCAAGAAGTTGCTCAATATTTCCTTTGACCCCTAAATGTTTTCCGAGTAGCATCCTCATATTTAAATAAGGATACAAAAAATCAATTGGATAATTCCGCAAAATATGACGATCGAAGTCTGGCGGTTGAAAAACAGGTACGTTTTGACTGGTTGATGAACGCTTGATACTTTTATTGGTCAAGACTGAATCATTTATTATATTGTCAGTATGACCCATATCAGCAGTTGTTTGGCGCTGTTTTCGTAATTCAGCAATAAGTTCGTTTTTATAGGCTTCATCACTAATCTGGTTTAAGATATTTAACCCATCCATTGCATCCTTTGCATAGAAAACAAGTCCATCATATTCATTTGCAATTTTGTTTTCAGTGAATTTTCTTGTTAATGCAGCTCCTCCTACTAGAAGGGGAACATCAATCCCAGCGGTTTTTAGATCCTGAGCAGTGATGGCCATTTGTTGTGCTGATTTAACAAGGAGTCCAGATAAGCCAATGGCATCAGGTTTTTCCTGTTTAAAAGCAGCCACTAATTGTTCGGGAGGTACTTTAATTCCAAGGTTAATTACTTCGTAACCATTATTGGATAAAATAATTTCTACAAGGTTTTTCCCAATATCGTGGACATCCCCTTTTACAGTAGCAAGTAGAATTTTTCCTTTTTGTGTAGAATCGTTTTTTTCCATATAAGGCTCTAAGAAGGAAACGGCCGTTTTCATCACTTCAGCACTTTGTAATACTTCGGCAACAATTAATTCATTGTCATTAAATAGTTGCCCAACACGTTGCATTCCTTTCATCAAAGGGCCGTTGATAATGTCTAAAGGAGTATACCGGCTAAGGGCTTCTTTTAAGTCATCAATCAGGCCGTCTTTTGATCCTTCCACGATATAGTTACTTAACCGTTCTTCCAATGGATACCTGATACTAGTTTCTTCCTTGATCACTTTTTTATTGCGATAAAAATCAGCAAATTGAGCAAGGGTTTGTTTATTTGTGTTAAAAATCAATTGTTCAGCTAATTGTCTTTCTTCCTCTGGAATGGAAGCATAGCGTTGAAGCTTTTGTGTATTCACAATAGCATAATCTAGGCCGGCACGTGTTGTATGGTAAAGAAAAACAGCATTTAATACTTCACGACCAGCAGGGGGTAACCCAAAGGAAACGTTACTAATGCCAAGAATGGTTTGACATTCAGGAAAAGCTTCCTTGATTTGTTGAATTCCCTTAATCGTTTCTTTTGCAGATCCAATATATGCTTCATCACCTGTTCCTATTGGAAAGACTAATGGGTCAAAAATAATGTCTTGAGGATTTACTCCATATTGATGAACAAGCAAATCATAAGAACGTTTAGCTATTTCTAATTTTCTTTCACTCGTAACAGCCATTCCCTTTTCATCAATCGTTCCAACAACAACGGATGCACCATATTGTAAAATGAGTGGGACGATCTCCTGAAAACGTCTTTCGCCATCTTCTAAATTGATTGAATTGATGATGGCTTTTCCTTGAGAATATTTTAGAGCAAGCTCAATTACCTTTGAATCGGTTGAATCAATCATAAACGGTACTTTGACTTTATTGACTACATATTGTAGGAACTGCTCCATGTCGAAATACTCATCACGGTCAGGATTGGCCAAACAGATGTCGATCACTTGTGCGCCGCCTTTTACCTGAGCACGGGCAATCTCAGAGGCTTCTTCATACTTACCGTCTGCAATCAGGTCCCGAAATTTCTTAGAACCGATCACATTCGTTCGTTCTCCTACAAAGAGGGGACGATTTTCTTTTTCTAAAAAAACTGGCTCAATTCCTGACACGGCAGGGAGATGTTCCTTTTGAAATCGTCTAGGTTTAAATTCTTTTAATGTTTCTGAAAGAGCTTTGATATGATCTGGTGTAGTGCCACAGCATCCACCTGCAACGTTTAACCAACCTTGTTTTGCAAATTGCGACATCTTCTCAGCTAAGGCTTTGGGAGACTCGTGGTAATGACCATCTTCATCTGGTAATCCGGCATTAGGATAACAACTAACTGCACTTGTAGCTAATTGCGAGAGGGAACGGAGATGATCACGCATGAATTCAGGCCCTGTTGCACAGTTTAGTCCTACGGAAATGGGCTTCAAATGTTCTAAGGAGATGTAGAAAGCTTCAATATTTTGACCTGCAAGAGTGGTACCCATCGGTTCAATCGTGCCTGAAATCATAACAGGTAATTCTACTTTACATTCTGCAAAAGCTTTTTGAATTCCTATTCCAGCCGCTTTCACATTAAGTGTATCTTGTGCAGTTTCTAACAAAAGTAAATCTACACCACCGATGATTAATCCTTTTGCTTGTTGATAATATGAATCCGATAATTGATCAAATGTAATCCCACCTGTAACAGAAAGGGTTTTGGTTGTTGGCCCCATGGAGCCAGCGACAAAGCGTGGCCATTCGGGGGTAGAAACTTGATCAACAGCTTCTTTTGCAATCTTTGCTGCAGTAAGATTGATTTCTTCAGTTCGGGCTTCAAGTCCATATTCTGCTAATACAACTGGGGTAGCTCCAAAAGTATTCGTTTCAATGATGTCTGCTCCTGCTTCTAAATAGGTAAGATGGATATGTTTAATTAGATCTGGACGGATTAGATTTAAGATTTCATTGCAACCTTCGTATTGATCTCCACCAAAGTCTTTGGCAGTTAATTGAGCATTTTGTAGCATTGTACCCATTGCACCATCAAGAATGAGGATTTTTTGCTCCATTTGTTGTTTTAAACGATCTATTTTGTTCATTGTTTCTCCCTCCTCATAATATGGAGATGTATACATATAATATACATTCCCTAGGAATCTTATAATGAAAAAACCCTCACCAAAATAGGAGAGGGCTACGTGTATTCACGATTCTCCTATCTTCCAGAAAAATTCTGCTGGAATTAGCACCATGGTCATTCGACCGGTTGCTGTGGTTTCGTAGGGCCAGATCCCTCCACCACTCTGGATAGAAGTGAAGTATGCTTTTGTTATTTCTTCTAGTTTGTACGAGAATCAGCAAATTGTCAACTATTTTCTTTTTCTTTCCCAAACACGTAAATAAGGGGTAGGGTCAAATGCCCACTCATGACGGCCATTATATTTATACATACCAAAATGTAAATGAGGGGGGAATTTTCCTTGCGTACCTGGAGAGCCATAACCAGAACTTCCAACATATCCGATGACATCACCTGGTTTGACAATATCTCCTTCTTTTAATCCTTTTTTAAACCCTGTTAAATGAGCGTAGTAATAATAAATATTGTTTGTATCTCTTATTCCAACACGCCACCCCCCATATTTATTCCAGCCTAGGACTTCAACATACCCATAAGAAACACTTCGTACTGCTGCACCATAAGAAGCGAAGATGTCAGTCCCTTCGTGTATTCTTCGCCCTCCCCAGCCTCTTGTATCTCCCCATGTACTTCGATAGGAGTAACTGTTCCATTTGGGAATTGGGAAAACCCGTTCTGCTAATTGAAGGGTATTAAAGGTTTTGTAGATGAGAGCGATTTCATCAATGATTTTGGCTGGTAACTCGCTTTGATAATAATCCATTAAAGCATTCTTGAGGCTATCTTTTGTCGTCCCATACCGACTTAGATAATTTAAAAAAGCAACAAGAACATCAGCATCATTATTTCGATCAGCTAAACCATCCCCATCCCCATCTACACCAAAACCATTAAAAAACTGAATTCGCATTGGATTTTGATCTTCGGGATTTGGATTGAGAAAACCGGCCCATTTTTCTTTTGAAAAATAGATGCTGATTAGACCTTTTTTTATAGGAAGATCCTGCCTGACAGGTTGAATATTTCTTTCATACTGATCAATGGCTGCAATATAGTACCATGGGATTTGATAAATATTATCCATGGTTTTATATAGCTCCATTCTCGTTTGAAACAGATCGTCTTGTTCTCCTTTAGCTAAACTCTGTATAGGAATCGTTGAAACTAAGCTGATAATTATTAAAGTGCATATTAATCGTTTGTTTAACAGTCTCATTTCCATCTCTCCAAAATCATCTTTAGTTCAATTCATTTAAATAGTTTTTAAAAAAGTTTCCTTTTCTATGTATAAAGGAAAATGGTAAAATTGACCTGAAATTTATCTCGAAAAATATAGTAAGGGAGATCATGAAGAATATGAAAAATAATCTAAATGAACATATTGATAAACAAATGGTAAAGATAGAGGTTTCCCTTGATGACATGAATCCAGAATTTTATGGATATATCATGGAACAATTATTTAGTATGGGTGTAAATGATGTATATATTGTACAAGTGATCATGAAGAAAAATCGTCCTGGACAAGTTCTTCATATATTATGTAGAGAGGAAATTCGAGAAAAGGTGATGGATTTTCTTTTTCTTGAAACCACCACTCTAGGCATCAGGTATACTCCCTATACAGTTCATCGTTTAGAAAGAACATTTATAGAGGTGGAAACAGAGTGGGGGAAATGTACAGTGAAGATCGGGAAACGAGAAGGCAAAATTGTTCAAATAGCCCCTGAGTATGAAGATTGTGTACGGTTAGCAAAAGAACATCAGGTTCCAATTAAATGGGTCTATGATCTGGTAAAGGAAAAAGGATATCAGTGGGCAAAAGAACAATAAGAGCTAATCGATGAATGATCATTTCTACAGGCATTTTATGATAAAGTTATTTACAAAAGGATCAAATAAAAAGGGAGATATTTTATGAATGACAGACAATATAAATTGTTAGTATTTCTCTTAAATAATGATCAATACGTAACTATTCAAGAATTAGCTGATTTACATCAGTGTTCAGAAAAAACTATAAGAAACGACTTTAAGATAATCGATCAATGGTTGCAGCAGAAATCAAATGGCATTTTAATAAGGAAACCAAATATTGGTGTATATCTACAAGTCGATCCTTTTGAAAAGAAAAAATTGCTGAATGAAATTTCAAAAGAAAAAATTCTAACCGAAGATGAAAGAAAAAAGGAAATTCTAAAATGGTTACTACGACAAGAAAAAGAGATAACAATTGAAGATTTAGTGAAACAATTTTATGTTAGTAAATCAGTAATACGAAAAGATCTAGAAAATATTGAAAAATGGCTAAATCGTTTTGGACTTCAACTTATACGAAAGACCAAGGTTGGTATTAAGGTTGAAGGAGAAGAAAAGCTACGGCGTTTTGCATTATCAAAAATATACGATGATTGGTTTGAACCCTATGAAATTTCCTTAGTTAAAAAACATCTCCTTGAGTTTGAACAATTATTTACCTTTTCTTTCTCGGATGAGGCGATAAAAAATTTAATTATTCATATACTAATTTCGATAAAACGAATTAAATTAGGGCATTACATAAAAATGGATGCTGAAAATTTAAAACAAATACAAAATCAAAAAGAATATCATGTAGCTTTACAACTGGCAGAGCGATTAAAAAAAGCCTTTGTTATTAATTTTCCTCCTGCTGAAATAGCATTTATTGCATCTCATTTATCAGGTGCTAAAATTCGTTATGACTATTTATTACTACAGGAGGGAGCTTTATCACAGCTTGATAAAGTAATTATTCAGTTTGCAAAAGAATTGATTGAAGAAGTTTCAAAGATTACAGGAGAAAACTTTTTTAACGACCAAGAGTTGTTTATTGGTTTAGCCATACATTTGCAGTCAGCTTTAAACCGTTTGAAATATCATTTATCCCTCACAAACCCATTGGCAAGTAAAATAAAAAAAATGTATCGCTACATGTTTGAAGTAGTTATATCAGTTATCCCTTTTATTCAAGAAAAAACTAATTTTTTTATTCCAGAAGATGAGATTTCCTATATAGTTTTACATTTTCAAGCTTCAGTAGAGAAAAGAAATAATAGAGTTGGATCGAATAAAAAAGCTATCATTGTTTGCCATATGGGAATAGGGATGTCTCAACTCTTAAAAACAAAATTAGAGCGGAAATTTCAATCGTTACAAATCCTTGATGTAGTACCTGCTTCTGGCTTGAATAAAGCTCTTGAAAAGAACAAACCTGATTTCATCATTAGTACAATACCAATTGAAAATAAAGAAATTCGTACAATTACAGTTACACCATTATTTTCTGAACAAGAACAAAAAAAGTTAGAAAATTTTATATTAGAATTAGAATATGTATCCAAGCAAGCGAAATATCCAACGTTAAAAAGTTTTATACACCAAGAACTAGTTTTTTTAGATGTAGATTTCAATCAATATTATGAACTGATTGAATTTCTAGCCAATGCTTTAGCTGAAAAAGGGTATGTCTCTATAGAATATAAGGAGAGTGTTATTAAAAGAGAACAGGTAGGATCTACAGCAGTTGGTGGTGAAATTGCTATTCCCCATGGAGATCCAAAGCTTGTGATTCATTCCACTATAGCTGTTGCAAGATTGAAAAGGACAATAGATTTGAATGGTGAAAAAATTAATTTTGTTTTTCTGATGGCTACAAAACTAGCAAAATCAGATCAAATTCAAATTTTATTTCATGAAATTGTTACTCTTGTTGAAAATGAGAAAGATTTGGAACGCTTAAAAGATGTGAATACCGTAAATGAATTCTTGAATAACCTTTAGATTTATTTTTACCACATATTGTGGAAAAAATTGATCCTAAACCTATTATTTTTTAATGCATAATAACAATATAGTTAAACGCTTTCAAATAATAATAGGAGGAATACAATATGAAGTTATTAGCGATTACTTCTTGTCCAAACGGAATAGCCCATACTTATATGGCAGCTGAAAAATTGTCAAGAACAGCTGAGAAGTTGGGTATTCAAATTAAAGTAGAGACCCAAGGATCAATAGGTGTAGAAAATGAATTAACAGAAGCAGAGATTAAAGAGGCTGACGGAATTATTATTGCCGCTGATAAAACGGTTGATAAAAATCGTTTTGTAGGAAAAAAGTTAATTGAAGTAGCTGTAGCGGAAGCGATTAAAAACCCAGAAGGGTTAATTCAACCATTTATAGATGGTAAAGTTGAAGTATATGGAAAAAAATTAAAATCAGTGGAAGAAGTAAAAAAGGAAAGAAAAGCAAAACAAAATCCAATTTACCGCCATTTAATGAATGGTGTATCTTATATGATTCCATTCGTTGTAATAGGTGGGCTTTTAATTGCTTTATCACTAGCTATAGGCGGAGAACCAACAGCAAAAGGATTGCAGATTCCTGAAGGTTCAATTTGGCAATCAATCCTTAATGTAGGCGTTGCGGGTTTTACTTTTATGGTTCCAATTTTAGCTGGTTTTATTGCAATGAGTATAGCTGATCGTCCTGGTATTGCACCTGGTATGATCGGTGGATATATTGCGGCAAATGGTAGTTTTTACGGAAGTAGTGCAGGAGCTGGATTTATTGGTGGTATCATTGCTGGTTTCCTTGCTGGTTATATCGCAAAGTGGATTAAATCTTGGAAGGTACCAAAAATGGTACAACCGATTATGCCAATTCTAGTAATTCCACTTCTAACAACTTTACTTGTTGCATTTATCTTTATTGGTATTCTTGGTCAACCTATCGCAGGAATTATGGAAGGTTTAACTAATTGGCTAAATGGTATGCAAGGTGCAAGTTCAATTGTTTTAGCTTTAATATTAGGTGCTATGATTGCATTTGACATGGGTGGACCAGTAAACAAAGTTGCTTTCCTTTTTGGTTCTGCGATGATTGCTGAAGGAAATCCTTATATTATGGGGCCAATAGCAGTTGCTATTGCTGTGCCACCGCTTGGAATGGGGTTAGCTACATTGCTAAATAAAAAGAAATATGAAAAAGAAGAATTAGAAGCTGGTAAAGCTGCATTGGCCATGGGACTTGTTGGGATTACAGAAGGAGCCATCCCTTTTGCAGCAAAAGATCCACTTCGTGTCATCCCAAGTATTATGACAGGCTCTATGGTAGGTGCTGTTATTGCGATGTTAAGCCATGTTGGAGATAATGTTCCTCATGGTGGACCGATTGTTGCTATCCTTGGTGCTGTTGAAAATTCGTTGATGTTTTTTGTAGCTATTATTATTGGTGCAATTGTTACTGCTTTTATGGTCAATAGTCTTAAAAAGAACATACAGGAGTGAATAAATTGAATTTAACTGAACTTTTGACGGAGGACATGATCATACTTGATTTAAAAGGAGAATCTAAAGTAGAAGTCATTCACGAATTGATTTCTTTACTTGAACATAAAGGATTTTTAACTAATAAAGAGGTATTCACAAATGCAGTTTTTCATCGAGAAGAAGAAGGAACTACAGGAATTGGTTTCAATATAGCAATTCCACATGGAAAATCTAATGCTATTAAAAAACCAGCTGTAGTTTTTGGAAAAAAAGAAAATGGCATTGATTGGAATAGTTTTGATGGAACTGATGCAAAATTAATTTTTCTTATTGGGGTTCCTGAGAAAAATGCTGGAGATGAACATTTAAAAATTTTACAATTGCTATCAAGAAAATTAATTGATGATGATTTTCGTAGTGCTCTATTAGACGCACCAACAAAAGAAGATATCATTGAGCTTTTAGCACAAATTTAAGGGGAGAAATCTCCCCTTTTTTAATAACCGTAGAAAATCTTTTTAAAAGGGGTAGTTTTATGGACACTTATATTTTGGAGCCTATTTTTCTTAAACCAGTATTTAAAGAAAGAATTTGGGGTGGAAATAAATTAAAAACGATGTTTCACTATAACATCCCAAGTAACAAGACAGGGGAATGCTGGGCTATATCAGCTCATCCTAATGGAGAAAGTGTTGTGACTAATGGATTATATAAAGGAATGACCTTAGGAGAACTATATGAGGAACATAGGGAACTTTTTGGGTATATAAATGATGAAAAATTTCCTTTATTAGTAAAAATTTTAGATGCCAACGATGATTTATCGATACAAGTTCATCCTAATGATGAATATGCGAACCATTATGAAAATGGAGAATTAGGCAAAACAGAATGTTGGTATGTGATTGATTGTAATGAAAATGCTGAATTGATTTATGGACATCATGCAAAAAATAAAGAAGAATTAACTGAAATGATCGAAAAACAAGAATGGAATCAACTTTTGCGTAAAATTTCGATTCAATCTGGTGATTTTATTTATGTTCCAAGTGGTACTGTTCATGCCTTAACAAAAGGAACGGTGGTTTTAGAAATCCAACAAAGCTCTGATGCAACCTATCGAATTTATGATTATGATAGATTGGATGATAAAGGCCAGTTGCGAGAATTGCATTTAGACAAAGCAATTGATGTCATTCAAGTCCCACATCAAGATTACTTAATACAGCCTGTTAAAACAGAAAATCAAGGTCTAATTATTACCACTTTTATTAAAAATGAAACTTTTACTGTTCAAAAGTGGGGAATAAAGGGAAAGGCACAATCTATACAAAATCAGTCATTTATGCTTTTTAGTGTATTAAATGGAAATGGCGAAATTGTTAAAAATAGTAAAAGTTATACCTTTAAAAAAGGGGATCACTTTATATTGCCTTTTAATTTTCAAAATTTTCTCATTCAAGGTGAAGCTAATGTTATCGTTTCTTATTAATAATATTTTACCTACCGGCGTATGCCGGTTTTTTAAATTAAGGGAAGTAGGAATTTATAACCTTTATGATCCAGAAGTAATTTTAATCGGAGGGGGAATTAGTGTAAGAGAAGATTTCCATCAAAATGCTAATCTTCTAGGTGCTGTATATGGCATTATTAAAATAGAGGTTAAATAATGTTGTTAAGGTAAAACAAACAGTAAATACTGGATAGGTTACTAAAGTGGAAGATGGCTAGTTTTATGGAACAGTTTTTTGAAAAGAATCTAATATCGCTTAATTATTTCCTCTAGTTAGAGGAAAAACAATGTGTGTTGTTGAAAGCGCTTGTAATTTAAAATGATAGTATAAGTTGAACTTGTTAAATTTCTTGTTTATTACACATCTTTTGGGAGGAATTATTTATGAAACGTATTTTATTAGCTTGTTCATCAGGAATGTCTACAAGCCTATTGGTAGCTAAAATGAAGGAGGTGGCAAAAGAAAAAGGAATTGAGACAGAAATTTGGGCTGTTGCACAAGATAAGGCACCAAAGGAAATGGAAAAAGCAGATATTCTATTAATCGGACCGCAAATGAGATTTTTGAAAAAGAAATTTTCAAAAGTTGCTGAGGAATTGGGTATTCCTTTGGAAGTGATTGATCCAGTGGCATATGGTCGAATAGATGGTGAAGCTGTTTTGAATAAAGCTCTTGAATTATTAAGTAAATAAAATATAAAGGGGAGAGAACTATGAACAAATTTATGGAAGTATTAGAAAATATCTTATTGCCAATTGCTGATAAATTGAATAACAACCGATATTTAACTGCACTTCGTGATGGTTTTATGGTGGCTTTACCGTTGATTATTTTTGGTTCCATATTTGTTGTAATCTCCAATTTACCCTTCCTCGATCGAGTGATTAGTAAAGAGGCTTTTGCAGCATATCAAAATGCGCTCGGCCCCGCATCTGCCGCAACGCTAAGTATTATGGGCTTGTTTGTCATTATTGGTATCGGATATAAGCTGACTGAGCATTATGGCGGAGAAGCTATTTATGGAGGTATCGTTGCATTAGCAGCATTTCTGATTTTGACACCACAAGTACTGGAAGACGTCACAGGCGTTATTCCAACATCTAGTCTTGGTGCTCAAGGAATGTTCCTTGGAATTTTCACAGCATTTTTTGCAGCTGAGCTTTACCGTTTTTTTGTAAATAAAAATTTGACAATCAAAATGCCTGCTGGTGTACCGAATGCAGTATCCAAATCGTTTAGTGCATTGATTCCCATAACGCTTACATTATCTGTATTTTTGCTAATTCGGATTATTTTCAGTTACACTCCTTTTGAAACTGTACAAAACTTTATCTATACAATTATTCAGCAGCCTTTGACCAAATTGGGCAGTGGCTTGATCGCTACAATTGTTGCAGTAGTGCTTATTCAACTATTTTGGTTCTTTGGTTTGCACGGTCAAATCATTGTAAACTCGGTATTTGACCCGATCTGGTATACATTGAATGATCAAAACTTACAGGCTTTTCAAGCAGGTACTGAGCTTCCAAATGTTATTACAAAACAATTTATCGATTCGTTTTTGGTTGGTATGGGCGGATCTGGAATGACTTTGGCTGTTGTTATTTTGATCTTTATTATTGGACGAAGTAGACAGATGAAAGAGTTAGGAAAATTAGGAGGTCCATCCGGTATCTTTAACGTTAACGAACCGATTATCTTTGGTCTGCCGATTATCATGAACCCATTAGTGCTGATCCCATGGTTGTTGGCACCGGTTGTTGTAACGATTATCACGTATTTTGCCATGTCGACTGGCATGGTTCCAAAACCTGCAGGGGTAATCGTTCCATGGACAACCCCAGTAGTATTAAACGGATTTCTTGCAACAGGAAACGCATGGCAAGGCGGAGTATTACAGGCATTTAACCTGCTCGTTGTAATGGCTATCTGGTGGCCATTCTTGAAAATACTTGATAAAAATTATTACGAAAATGAGAAAAAAGACTCAAAATAAAATAAAGTTTGATTCATCAATTGACAATTGTATGAATGGCTCCAATCGAATGCTTTCTGGAGCCTTCTTAATTGGTTATTTAAGAACTGTATAAACTTAAGCCAATTGTTGATACACCAAGCTACGGGGAAACAAAAAGAAACTAAAGTAAATCCTGTTCAAATATATTCAGACTTCAGAGGTGACAATTACATGGATTCTATAACAGAAATAGCTTTCCAAATTATTTTAAATGCCGGAAATGGTAAATCCAATGCTATGGAAGCCATACAAGAAGCGAAAGCGGGAAATTTTGAAGAGGCCGACCGGCTTATAGAGGAAGCCAGTGCCGAGCTCGGCAAGGCACATGGCTATCAAACGAAGTTGCTTCAAGAAGAAGCAGGTGGAAATGGTGCTTCTGTCAATGTTATTTTGGTACATTCACAAGATCACTTAATGACTGCAATGACTGTAAGGGACCTAGCAATCGAGATTATTGAAATCTATCGGAACAAATAGTGCTGATAGATAGTCATCGTTTATATATGTATTTCCGGATTGATGGATAACATAGCGCAGATGGCGTTTATATCCAGGGTGGACTCCAATCTTTGTAAATCTGGTAGAACGTAACATTCAAAAAGTTTTTCGTTCGTCTAGCAGAAAATTTTATAGGAGGTATTTGTATGTCTGTACAGTATAAATTCCCTGAAGGTTTCTGGTGGGGAAGCGCGACTTCGGCAACACAAATTGAAGGAGCAGCAAATGAAGGCGGGAAAGGTAAAAATATTTGGGACTACTGGTATGAAAAAGAACCAAATCGATTCTTTGAAAATATTGGCCCTGAAACTACTTCCGACTTTTATCACAAATACAAAGAAGATATACAATTGATGAAAGAAATAGGCCACAATACATTTCGCATATCCATTTCCTGGTCTCGCTTAATCCCGGGAGGACGTGGAGAAGTGAATCAAGAGGCAGTAAAATTTTACAATAATGTGATTGACGAACTCATAGCGAATGACATTGAACCATTTGTGAACCTTTTTCATTTTGACATGCCGTTGGAATTACAACATGAAGGTGGATGGGAAAATAGACAGGTTGTCGACGCTTACGCAGCATATGCAAAGGAAGTTTTTCGATTGTTCGGTGATCGTGTGAAAAAATGGTTCACTTTTAATGAGCCGATTGTACCAGTTGAAGGCGGCTACCTTTATGATTTTCACTATCCAAACGTTATTGATGCAAAACGTGCGGTGCAAGTTGCCTATCATACAATGATTGCTCACGCCAAAGCTGTCGAGACTTTCCGTACATTTAATATTAAGGATGGAAAAATAGGAATTATTTTAAATCTGACACCTTCTTATCCAAGAAGCCAACATCCGGCTGATTTAAAAGCATCTCATATCGCTGATCTTTTTTTCAACCGCAGTTTCCTGGATCCAGCAGTTTTGGGGAAATATCCAGAAGATTTGATCGAGATTCTAAGGGAACATGGTCATCTTCCTGTTACACAAAAAGGGGATAAGGAACTTTTGAAAGCAGGAAAAATCGATCTTCTGGGGGTCAACTATTACCAGCCTCGCAGGGTAAAAGCAAAAGAACATTTGCCTAATCCATACAGCCCATTCATGCCTGATTGGTTTTTTGATAACTATGAAATGCCTGGCAGAAAAATAAATAAATATCGCGGATGGGAAATTTATGAAAAAGGTATCTATGATATCATGATTAACCTGAAAGAAAACTACGGTAATATTGAGTCATTTATTTCTGAAAATGGAATGGGTGTCCAGGATGAAGAGCGATTTGTAGAGAACGGGGAAATTCAGGATGACTACCGGATTGAATTTATCCGTGAACATTTGAAATGGCTGCACAAAGCAATTGAGGAAGGCTGTAATGTAAAAGGATATCATCTTTGGACGTTCATGGATAACTGGTCATGGATGAATGCGTATAAAAACCGTTATGGCTTTTTCTCTGTAGATATTAAAACAAAAAAAAGAACTAAAAAAAAGAGCGCACATTGGATCAAAGAAGTTTCTAAAAATAATGGATTTTAAAAGAATGGAAATTCTTAGTAACTGTAGTTAAGGATTTTAATAAGAGCTGGCAGAAAATTTAGAAGCAATAATTCAAATTCATGCGATAACAACTAGAATTTGCGAGGCAGAATCTGGATTCATGGACAACAACCAAAAGATAATAAACAGCCGATAAAAAGATTTGTCAAGGGGTGAGAGAATGCAGGGGATTAAAATTGTAACGATTGGTGGAGGGTCAAGCTATACACCAGAACTTATTGAAGGTTTTATCAATCGATATGATGAATTGCCGGTTCGTGAGCTATGGCTTGTTGATATTCCCGAGGGAAAAGAAAAGTTGGAAATAATAGGTACGCTTGCAAAACGGATGGTTGAAAAAGCAAATGTTCCGATTGACATCCACTTATCACTTGATCTCAGGAAAGCATTGCCAGGTGCTGATTTTGTGATAACACAAATTCGTGTCGGTCAATTAGAAGCACGGGCCAAAGATGAAACAATCCCTTTAAAATATGGGGTAATTGGCCAGGAAACAAATGGTCCGGGAGGATTGTTCAAAGGTTTACGTACTATTCCTGTCATTTTGGATATTAGCAAGGATATGGAAGAGCTTTGCCCTGATGCATGGCTGATCAATTTTTCAAATCCCGTCGGCATGGTTACAGAAGCGGTACTTCGCTATAGCAACATTAAAACTGTCGGTTTATGCAACGTTCCAATTGGTATGCTTATCGGTGTGGCAGAAATGCTTCAGGTTGATCCAAACAGAGTCCATATTGATTTTGCGGGCTTGAACCATATGGTATATGGACTGAATGTTTATCTGGATGGAAAAAACGTTACCAAAAAAGTTGTGGACATGCTTAGCAGTGGTGCCGGCATGACTATGAAAAATATTGTTGATCTAGGCTGGGAAAAAGATTTTATCAAAGCGCTTGGAATTTTACCATGCCCCTATCATCGCTATTACTATCAGACGAGTAAAATGCTTGAAGAGGAACAAAAAGATTTTGCGGGAAAAGGAACTCGCGCTAAAGTCGTCCAGCAATTGGAAAAAGAACTTTTCGAATTGTACAAAGACCCTGGGTTGGTAATAAAACCAGCAAAATTGGCAGAGCGTGGTGGGGCATACTATAGTGACGCTGCCTGCAGTTTAATCAATTCTATCTATAATGATAAACGTGATATCCAACCGGTTAATATAAGAAACAATGGTACAATTGCCAGTATCCCGGACGAATCAGCGGTAGAAGTGAGTTGCGTAATCACAAAGGAAGGCCCAAAACCAATCAGTATTGGAGATTTGCCTGTTGCTGTCAGGGGGCTTGTGCAACAAATTAAATCTTTTGAACGAGTGGCTGCAGAAGCTGCAGTTACTGGTGATTACCATAAGGCACTTCTCGCTATGACAATCAATCCATTGGTTCCTTCTGATGCAGTCGCAAAACAAATTTTGGATGAAATGCTTGAAGCACATAAAGACTATTTGCCACAGTTTTTCAATGCAGCTGTAGAAAAGTAAGACAACTGAATTCTTTTTCGCCATTTTTTCAGAGAGTTGTTCATGGGCTTTACCGATCAAAAAGTTTTTATAAAGAGATTCGTTCAACAAGCCCTAAGTAAATCATTGTTTTTACTAAAATGGAGCTCTCAATTAGGATCCTATTAGCGATTAATTTTTTACAAAGGATAATTCCATGGGAATTTTAAAAAAGATAAAAGATTACGTTATTTTTATCTGGACTGTATCAGGAACAAAATGCAATCTTACTTTTTTATAAAATGGGTTCAAAAGAAAATCCACATGAATTTTGGCCCGGTAAAACCGGTAAACGAGTTTTGACATTCAAGTTGAAGTGGTAAAGAGCATGATAAGGAGAAGAAACGCATGTTGAACTCCAGAATGAAAACGATTTTGCGTGAATTAATGACATCCCAAACACCTGTCACAGGTGCGTACTTGGCAAATTTGAATCAGGTTACAGACCGGACAACAAGAGAAGATGTCAGAGTCCTCGACTCGTTGCTTGCTAATAATGGAGCCCATATTGAATCCATAATGGGGAAAGGCTATAAACTGGAAATTACAGATAACCAAAAATTTCGTAAATATTTGCAAACTAATGTCAGTGAAGAGACAAAAGGTGATGGATTTGTTCCTAAATCACCAGAGGTACGTATTTCATATGTAATCAAACGGCTACTATTAAGCGAAGGCTATTTGAAACTCGATGATTTGGCTGATGAAATCTATGTCAGCAAATCAACCATTCAAAATGACTTGAAACATGTCAAAGAAATACTGGCTGAATATGACATAAGTCTCGTATCACGCCCCAACTACGGCTTAAAATTAAGAGGCAGCGAGCTTAAAATGCGTTTTTGCATGGCGGAATATGTATTTGATCGTAATGACGGACAAGGTGATCAAATGTTTGATTATCATTTATCTCCATTGCCAAAGGTAGACTTGGATACGATCCAGGAAATCATCATGCGGCAAATACAAGAGAACAACATCACATTATCCGACATTGCGTTCAATAACCTCCTCATTCATATAGCCATTGCCTACAGACGAATAAAAAAAGGCAATCATGTTACATTATATAAATCCGATATACAGGAAATTATGGAACAAAAAGAGTATGAGGTTGCAAAGAAGATTGTCAAAGAAGTTGAAGAAACATTTCAAGTAGCGTTTCCACAACCGGAAGTTGCTTATATTGCAATCCACTTGCTTGGGACAAAAATGCTTACTCAAACAAATGCAGGGGATAAAGTCGTTGAACAAGTAATGGATGATAATATTATAGAGCTCGTTATGGTAGCTCTTGATAAAATAGCATCGAAACTGAATCTTGATTTGAAAAATGACAAAGAGTTGATTATTGGTTTAAGCCTGCATTTAAAACCTGCGATAAACCGGTATAAATATGGAATGAATTTTAGAAATCCAATGCTTCAGGATATCAAGAAGAACTACCCATTGGCTTTCGAGGCAGGCATAATAGCAGGATTGGCTATTGAGGAATACACCGGAACAGAAATCAACGAAAATGAAGTCGGATATCTTGCCCTTCACATCGGGGCTGCAATCGAAAGGAAAAAATTAAAAACAGAACCGAAACGTTGTCTGATCGTATGTGCGTCAGGGCTGGGGACGGCTCAATTGATTTATTATAAATTAAAAAACCAATTCGGAAAAAGCCTGGATGTTGTAGGGACGACCGAATACTATAATTTGAACCAATATAATTTGCACGATATCGATTTAATTGTCAGCTCCATTCCGATTCTAAAACAATTGCCAGTACCTGTAATCGAAGTGAATGCCATTTTAGGGGACAGAGATTTGGCTAAAATAGAAAAATTCGTTGTTGATAATAAACAACATATTCATTCTTATTTTAGAAAAGATCTCATGTACTTTAGAAAAAACTTTATTACTAAAGAAGAGGTATTAGAATTTTTGCATGCAAAGTTGCTTGATAAGGGTCTGGTTGAACCGGATTTTCTCGAGGCAATCTATGAACGCGAGAAAGTTGCACCAACTTCATTCGGTAATCTGGTGGCAATCCCCCATTCAATCACTCCGAAATCCGATCATACATTTTTAGCTGTTTGCACATTGGTAAATCCAATTATATGGAAGGAAAAGCCGGTACAATTTATTTGTTTGCTAAGTGTAAAGAAAAATAGCCAGGAAGATTTGCAGTCGATGTATGATTTGCTGAGAAAAATAATTGACAGTAGCTCGATGGTGCAGAAATTGATTAAGGTAAAATCTTATGAGGAGTTTATGAAGGTACTGGTTGATTAAGTAAAATAAATGTGGAAATATCTATTAATATAGAGTTTATCTTGCAATTAGGCAATAATTACTTAAAAGGGAAGGGTAAAATGATGTACGGAAGCTGGTTTATAAAAGTATATGGGGGGAATAAAAAATGGCGTATTCCATCGGTGTTGATATTGGGGGAACAAAAGTTGCAATTGCCATTGTTAATGAAAAAGGAGAAATCATTGAACAGACGAAAATTCCAACAGACTTATCGATCTCTCCGCAAGAAATGATTGCCCGGATTAGCAGTCAAATTGAGCAAGTTGTTCAGAAATCGGCTGTTTCCATGAATGATGTAATCGGGATAGGAATTGGCGCACCAGGACCGCTAGATAGCAAAAATGGAATAATTAAATGTCCTCCTAATTTGAAAAAATGGGTAGATATTCCAATTGTGAACTGGATGCAAAAAATATGGGATATTCCAATTGTGCTTGAAAACGATGCCAATGCTGCTGCACTAGCTGAAAAATGGCTCGGAGCAGCACAGGAAAATGAAAATTTTGTTTATATGACAATAAGCACAGGGATTGGTGCCGGTATTATTGTCGACGGTAAATTGCTCCATGGCATGAAGGGAAATGCCGGAGATATCGGACATACTGTTGTTGATCCATCATTTGGAAAATGCACATGCGGGCAATATGGGTGTTTGGAATCCATTGCATCAGGAACCGCAATTGCCAAACGGGCTTCAGAGATTGTAGGAAAAGAACTGACTACGAAAGAAGTTTTTGACCTGTATAATGAAGGCGAACCTGAAATTGTTGATTTTATTGAACGGATTTTCCGCGTGCTTGGAGTAGCATGTGTTTCGATTATCAATACATTCGATCCGGAAAAAATTGTCATTGGTGGCGGCGTTTCAAAAGTTGGCGAGCCGTTATTCAAATCGATTCAGGATTATGTCAGTCAATTTGCACTGAATCCTACAGGGCGCCAAACGAAGGTTGTACCGGCAAAACTTGAGCAGAATGCCGGTGTAATCGGAGCAACTGCATTATGTTTTGATGTTGTGTGAAGCTTGGGTTATTTCGGCGCATAAAAATGGTCCATCCAAAATTATGAATGGGCCTTTGAAAGGTCTGACTTTGCTACAGGCGTTATCATAAGGGCAACCTTTTCGACAAAAACTGTTTAATTTCCTTAGAATGAGCATATTGTGTAAATTCTTCACTAGTGTATTGAGACCCTAGGTCTGTATTCAACACTAATTCAGGTGTTGGAGATTGTGTGGATTATGGCATTGTCAAAGGATTATGATGATCATGATGATGTTCATGGTGATGGTGTTCATGTTCATGTGCCATTGTAAATTGAGGTTCTGTGGCGTATAGTTCATTTGTTGTCCCAACAACTGCACGTAAAACATTGGGCCGATCTTCAAAATCCTTTGTTCCAGCTCCATATCCGATTGTTTCAACTGTCATCGAAGGATAACCATGAAAACCTGAACCTAGGGCAGCTACAATTCCTGCTCCAGTTGGTGTGGTCATTTCAAAGGGAACATGAGAAGAACGAATGGGAATCCCTTTTAATATTTCTAATGTTGCGGGAGTAGGGATTGGATAAATCCCATGTTCAATTTTAATTTGGCCTGAACCCAAAGGAATTGGAGAAGTATAGATTAGATCAATACCTAAATCCTCAAGAGCTAAGCTTACGCCAATAATATCGACAATAGAATCGACTGCACCCACTTCATGAAAATGGACTTTTTCTATAGGAAGATGATGAATCTTTCCTTCAGCAATAGCAATTTTTTCGAATATTTTTTTTGATTTTTCCTTTACACGTTCTGGTAATTCCGACCCCTCAATCATCTGTATAATATCGATGTAATGGCGATGATGAATAGCTTCTGTATGGGGATCGATGACTACATCAAGTTTTAATGCAGTAACTCCTTTTTTGACGACCTTTTGGTATTGTAAATTAAAAGGATTAACTGGTAATTTTTTTAATTCCATTTCAATATAGGAAGGATTTGCCCCTGCATCAATAAGAGCTGCAAGAGCCATATCGCCACTAATTCCAGAAAAAGTATCAAAGTATAAAATTTTCATCGTCATTCTCCTTTAAAGGATGGATCCATCCATTTATTAATCAGCCCTGCTTGATAACCTGCCCCAAAGCCATTGTCAATGTTAACCACGGAGATACCACTGGCACAAGAATTTAACATCCCTAACAAGGCAGATAACCCTTTGAAATTAGCACCGTATCCTACACTAGTCGGGACCGCGATCACAGGTTTATCAACTAAACCACCGACAACACTGGGAAGAGCGCCTTCCATACCTGCCACTACAATGATCACATTGGCCTTTCGAATCAAATCGATTTTATCAATTAAGCGGTGCAAACCTGCGACACCAACATCGCAAATGAGTTTCGTTTCATTTCCCATCGCTTGGGCAGTTACTGCAGCTTCTTCTGCAACAGGAAGATCAGATGTACCAGCACAAACCACCACTATATAACCAGGGTGTTTTTCTTCTGACTTACGATTCCATAGAATGGTTCTAGCTATTTCATTATATTCAACGCTGGGAAATTTCCAAAGGATTTGTTCTCCCATTTCTTTTGTTACTCTTGTTGCTAGAACGACTTTATTCTTTGTAATCAATCGTTCAAAAATCACTAATACTTGTTCTGTCGTTTTTCCTTCAGCATAAATCACTTCAGGAAAACCTGTCCTTTTTGCTCGATGGAGATCTAGATTTGCAAAACCTAGTTCTTCATAGTTTTTTAATTTTGCTTTTGCTTCAGCGACAGTGAGTCTTCCCTGTTGAACTTCTAGTAAAAGTGATGTTAATGAGTCCTTTTTTTCCATCATCATTCCACCTAAAAGTAGGATTGTAGTCTAACTTGTAACTTTAGTTGCGATCGATGTTTAATTACTGAGTAATTTGAGTAAGATGGGTAAGAGATAATCAGTGGTTATTCGTGTAAATGTTAAAGTTGTTGGTTTAATAGGGTTAAGAATAATCCAACATCGGTAACAACCCCTTTTGCCTGGGCAGAGCCACGGTCTACTAATTTGGCGACGACGGCAGGGTTAATGTCTACACACACCGTTTTTACCCAACTAGGCAACATATTGCCTGTTCCAATCGAATGCAACATGGTAGATAGCATAATCACCATTTCCGCATCCTTTACCATATCGGCGTAAGCTTCTTGTGCTTTAATAAGATCCATGATGGTATCAGGAAGAGGCCCATCGTCGCGGATCGAACCGGCCAAAACAAAGGGCACTTGATGGTTCACTAATTCATACATAATACCGCTTTTGATCGTACCATCTTGTACAGCCTGACTTATACTTCCTGATTTATTTACAGCATTGATGGCTCGCATGTGGTTTTTATGGCCGCCTTTAACCACTTTACCTGTATCTAAATCGACACCTAAGGAGGTGCCGAACAAATCTCGCTCAATATCGTGGACGGCGAGGGCATTTCCTGATAACAAACCAGAAATGTACCCTTTACGAATCATATCTTGAAAGGCATCCATTCCACCTGTATGAATAACGACAGGGCCAGCAACAACAACGATTTTACCATTATTTGCTTTAATCGCTTTCATTTCTTCAGCTAGTTTCTTTACAACCAGTTCAACGCGACGTTCCGAGCTAACGTCGTTAATCATAAAAGCGAATTCGTGTTCATCTGAGCCATTCTTTTCTTGCAAAATACGGACACCTTCAGAACCACATACAATGAGATCGCCTTTTTTTACATCGCGTAACTTTGTACAGAACACTTCGTCATTTTTTACAACTAAAACGGCATCCATACGCTGATTTTGCGCCTTGATCCATTTACCTTCTAGGAATATTTCTGTGGGATGATTCGTAGTGGAATAGAAATCATCAGGTACAGTTTTATCTTTTTCGCTAGGCTTAAGTTTGGCATGAACCTCAGTTGTGGGAATTGTTACACCTAAGTTGGTTAATTCGTTTAATATTAAATTAAAGCCTTCTTCACTGATCTCAATGGCTATTTTTGCAGATGATAAATCATCAACTGCTTTTCCTACAATCAGTTCGAGAACCCGATAGGTACCATTATATTGGACACAAGAAGCATCAATTCGTTTTAAAATATCGTCACGAATAATGTGCCCTTTAATTTGAAGCATTTTTTCCATGAATGTTCCCCCTTGCCTGGTTAAATTCTATATGAATAGTGTATACATAAATTCAGAATCGTTCAAATTATTGTATCATAGAAAGTTGAAAAATAGTTTAAATCCAAATCATTACGATTTACATATTTAATGAAACATATTATAATGGGATATGTTAAATAAGAATGATTACGATTTATGAAAGGGGATAAATCATGAAAAAGTTATTTGTGGCTTTGATGATATTGGTATTTATTTTATCATTTGTTGGCTGTGCCAATGTAAATAAAAATCAAGAGAATAATCAAAATCAGGGTGTTGATCAAGATCAAAAGGTTACAGTTTATACGAGTTTTTATGTTCTTGCTGATTTTGCTAAAAAAATAGGGGGAGACCATGTAGAGGTTACAAATCTCATTCCTCCTGGGGTAGAACCTCATGATTTTGAATTAACGCCAAAACAAATCGCCCAATTAAATCAAGCAGATCTATTTGTTTATAATGGTGGGGGATTTGAACCATGGTTAGGGAATCTAGTGGATGATATAAAAGAAAAAGTTGAAGTTGTCGATTCTACGAAGCAGATCGAATTTCTTACGACTGAAGATGAGCATACAGATGAACAGGGACAAAAAAATGAACATGGAAAGGGTTTAGATCCACATGTTTGGCTGAATCCAGTCAATGCAATTTCTCAAGCAGAACAAATAAAAGAGGCATTGGTTAAAATTGACTCTGATCACCAAGCAGAGTATGAAGGCAATTTTCAGCAATTAAAACAAGCTTTGCTCGATTTGGATCAAGCTTATCAACACACCTTGGAAAAAACACCTAGCAAGGATATCTTTGTTTCTCATGCGGCTTTTGGATACCTTGCTGAACGCTATGGTTTAAATCAAGTTTCTATTGCTGGATTATCTACTTCGGATGAGCCAAGCCCAAAAGAAATGGCGAATATTATAAAGAAAGCAAAAGAACTTAACATCAAATACATCTTATTTGAACCATTGGTTGAATCAAAATATGCTAAAACGATTATGGCTGAAATCGGTGCTCAAAGGTTAGAATTAAATCCATTAGAAGGATTAACGAAGGATGAACTAGAACGTGGTGAAGATTATTTATCGATCATGAAGAAAAATCTTGAGGTGTTAAAGATTGCTTTGGGAGTGAAATAGATGAATGAACCAATCATTGAAGTAAAAGAGCTTTCTTTTCGATATGGTGAGCAACATGTTTTAAAACATGTCAATTTGAAAGTGATGGAAGGCGATTTTGTTGGGTTAGTAGGGCCTAATGGTTCAGGAAAATCTACCTTATTAAAAATCATCTTAGGTTTATTAGAACCTACATCTGGTGAAGTCAAATTATTCGGTATGCCGATTAAAACGTTTAAAGATTGGCCAAAAATTGGCTATGTTTCCCAAAAGGCCAATAGTTTTAACAGAGGATTTCCTGCAACGGTGGAAGAAATCGTTGAAACAGGTCTGTATGGAAAAGTTGGCTTATTTAAAAGGTTAACGAGGCAAGATAAAAATAAAGTAATGGAAGCTTTAGAACAAGTTGGTTTAGAAGAGTATGCAAAACGAAATATCGCCAAATTATCTGGCGGACAGCAACAAAGAGTATTTATTGCCAGGGCAATCGTAAGTGAACCCAAAATATTAATTCTAGACGAACCAACAGTTGGAGTGGATACAGAGTCTGTGCAAAAGTTTTATCAATTGATGGGAAAACTGAATAGGGAACTAGGAATGACTTTAATGTTAGTTTCTCATGATATAGGGATGGTAACGGAGAAAGTGACGAAGTTGGCCTGCTTAAATAAAAAATTATTTTTCCATGGAACGCCCCATGAGTTTGAAATGCAACGAGGAATATTGGAAAAAACTTATGGTTCTGAAATGAGTCTTGTCACTCATCACCACCATATGAAGGAGTAGAGAGATGTTAGAAATATTACAGTATGATTTTATGCAACGGGCTTTTTTAGCCGGAATTTTAATTGGTGTGATCAGTCCGGTGATTGGTGTATTTATCGTGCTACGAAGATTATCTTTAATTGGAGATACCTTATCTCACGTTACACTAGCAGGGGTAGCAGCCGGGATTTTAGGTGGGATTTATCCTGTTTTATCAGGTATGATTTTTGCGGTGTTGGCTGCATTAGGAATTGAAAAGTTACGTAAATTATACCGTTCCTATGAAGAATTGGCGATTCCGATTATGCTATCGACTGGAATCGGACTGGCAGTTGTGCTCATTAGCTTAGTAAGTGGTACAAATGTTGATCTATTTGGTTATTTATTTGGGAGTGTAATGGCTGTTTCAGGAAAAGACCTATTTACGATAGCTATTGTTGGATTTATTATACTATTAGCGATCTATTTCTTTTTTAAAGAATTATTCTATCTCTCGTTTGATGAGGAAGCTGCAAGACTAAGTGGGATACCTCATCGTTTTATCAATACGATTTTTATTATTCTTGTGGCCTTGACGATTTCCTTATCGATGAGGGTCGTGGGGATATTATTGGTTTCTTCATTGATGACGATACCAGTCGCTGCAAGTTTGCAAATAGCTAATAGTTTTAGAAAAGCGTTAATGTATGCCGTTATTTTTTCCTTGTTATCTGTGATTATCGGAATTTTGTTGTCGTATTTTTTTAATTTGGCTACTGGGGGAACGATTGTCTTAACCAGTGTACTAATTTTGATCCTAGTCATTGCAGGAAAACGATTTTACTTCGGTAAACATAGTTAAAGCAGGGTTAAGGAACGGAAATCGAGAGCCTATTTTGAAATATAGTTTGAAGTATAGTTAATTTGAGAAAAGAAAGAAATAAGAGAGTATATGAGAGGGGAAACTGTGAAATGGAAACAGCCACATCGGTACAAACTAAGAGGCTTTTAGCGAGTAATCGGGTTCCTTTATTGATCATTAGCTTAGGTCATATGCTTAACGATTTAATGACGTCAGTACTACCGGCTTTAATTCCTATTTTAATCATTGAGTTTGATCTATCTTATACACAATCTGGACTCATTATTATGGTAGCAAATGTTACTTCTTCGTTGGTTCAACCCGTTTTTGGTTACCTTTCTGATCGTAAACCGTTATTATGGTTATTGCCACTAGGGGTGTTCTTCACCGGTCTAGGCTTGTCAGGTATTGCCGTTGCCCCATCCTATGTCTGGCTGTTATTCTTTGTTGGATTAAGTGGTCTTGGTTCAGCTGCCTTTCATCCTGAGGCAAGTCGTGGAGCCCATTTGGCTGCAGGTAAAGGGAAAGGACTAGCACAATCGATTTTCCAAGTAGGTGGCAATGGTGGACAGGCATTGGGTCCGTTAATGATCCCATTGTTTTTATCCACGATGGGGGTAAAAGGGACACCATTCTTTTTAATTCCAGCTGTGTTAGCGGCCTACTTACTATGGATTTTAAGACCTTGGATGAAAGAAAAACGCATAAGTCAACAACGATCAGTAAAAGAAATAAAGGGTAAAGACCAACCTTTATTCTTACTTCTACTTGTTTTCGTTGTGACGATGCGGTCTTGGATTACAATCGGGGTCACGACCTTTCTTCCATTATACTATATCAATGTGTCGAAAATGACGATTGACCAAGCAAGTGTTTATACCTTTATCTTTTTATTGTTTGGTGCTTTAGGAACCTTAGCTGGAGGGCCAATCGCTGACTATCTAGGCAAAAAGACCGTGGTTAACGCTTCATTGCTGCTTGCGATTCCATTCCTTTTTCTCTTACCGTACGTAGAAGGAATCATCGCCATGGTTGTAGTTGGCTTTTTAGGTTTTATCTTATTTTCCTCCTTTGCCGTAACCGTGGTCTTTGGGCAAGAGCTTATTCCAGGAAAAGTGGGGATGGCTTCAGGATTAATGATTGGCTTTGCGATTGGTGCAGCTGGGATTGGAGCGACCGCATTAGGATATTTTGTCGACCATGCTGCATCTTCGGAAAGTGGATTAACCTTTGTTTTAAAACTCTTAAGTTGGATTTTAGTTGCTTCTGGATTGATTAGTTTGACCTTGCCAAATGATAAGAAAATGGCGAATCAGTAGTAAAATAATCCCTAATACGATGATATCCCCTCTGTTGCTTAAGAACAGGGGGATTTTTTCGTATTAAACTGTTGCTTAAGTTGCCAATCTTCCCATTTCCTAAAAACTTTAATTTGTTTGTCTGGATAATATCCTTAGGTGATATTTGGTAGATTGGTTTATCAAAAGATACGACATTACTTGTTTGCAGCATATAGGCAATAAATTCCGAGCAAGTAAAGGTGTATTTCTTTTGTTTATTTACATGTCTCCATAGCATTGGAAACGCAAAGCCAAGAGCTCCTTTTATGTGGTAAGAAGTTAAATTGGGGTTATTTTTAAATTTGTTAATGAGATGGGCAATTTTATCATATTGTTTGTTTGTAACCTTCACTCGATACAACCAATAGGGCAAGTTCTTTTGATATTGATCTATTTGTTCCACAATAAAACCATTTTGGAAGGATAATCTTCTATTTTTTATTCTGATTTTCAAATTATAGCTATAAAGCTCAGTCAGTTTGGAATCTAGGGCAAGAATGGAATGGACATAAGGAGCTTTAGTCACCATTTTTATGATCCATGACATCGGGTCATAACCGCCTAAAAACAGGATATAGATGGTTTTCATGCAAACCAAGCCTTCCCTAATCATTTTGTTCGTACAATATATGTATTCGATTTTTTTTTAGAAGGACTGGTATGATGGCCTATAAAGTGCTTTTAAACTTAGATTTTACTAAAAAATAAAATCATCCAACTAATTGGAAAGCGCCAACTAGTTGGATGACACTACTGCTTGGTAAAAGAAAAATCTTTCTATTGATTTGCCAGTTGCTTTTGTAATTCTGCAACTAATTCTTTAGATAAGGTTGTCTCTCTTTGATAGTTGGCATGATTTACTCTTAAGGTGACCTTGTCTGTATTTAAGAAGGCTTGTTTTTGACTATCGGTAAATGGGAAGTGGAGATAATGTACAGATTGCGTATATTTCTCATCATCCTCATCTTCTGCATCTGGTTCGTAGGAAGTAATGACGTGAGAATCAAAAACAAGTTCAACTGCTTTTTCAATGCCAACAATGGTTTTGTTAAATTCTCTAAGTTCTTGTTGATTTGGTATTTCAATGAATAAGGTCATGGTTAATTCATTTGGCTCAGGAAGAAGGTCATTATATACATCTAACATTTCCTCAATGTAAGTATCGTTTGTGATTTGTTCTGCTCGGATCATTTCCTGAATTTGATAAAATACGGTCAGTTTTGATTCAAATAAACCTGTCATTCGATCACTGATCGAAACCCTTCTCATTTTTTTTTCAGCGATCACTTCTTTTAAAAATTTTTCGTGTAAATTTACGTATTGTGCATATGGAATTAAATCGGCTTTCGTTAGCTTTGCCATCAAGATTACCTCCTTTACTTTTCACTTTGTCATATAAAAGAATGGACTAGGTTAATTAGCCCTAGTCCTCACTTCTAAGTATACATGAATAGGATAAGTATTTATAATAGAAATTAGTCGTTTAAACGATCAAGAATTTTCTTGAATGTGTTAGCATGTGCTTTTTCAGATTTTGACATTACTTCAAACCATTCTGCAATTTCGTCAAAACCTTCTTCACGAGCAACTTTTGCAAATCCTGGATACATTTCACTGAATTCATATTCTTCACCGGCAATTGCAGATTTTAAGTTATCTGCAGTTGTTCCTACTGGAAGATCAGTTACAGGGTCGCCACCACCATATTTCAAGATCATGTCGAAATGACCGAAAGCGTGAGATGTTTCACCATCAGCAATACGTTGGAAAGAGGAAGAAACATCAGCTAATCCTTCAACATCTGCTCTTTTTGAGAAGTATAGGTAACGGCGATTTGCTTGAGATTCACCAGCAAATGCAGCTTTTAAGTTTTCAAGAGTTTTCGTATTTTTTAGTTCCATTATTATCACCCTTTTTATATATTTTTATTTACAAAGTAATTTTAGTCAAATTTTAGAGTAGTGTCAACAAGTGAAGTGTAATCTTTTCCATGATTAGAAATCTAACAATTTGTAATATTTTATGCTACAATAAATGAGAAGTTAAACAACAGGAGTCGATAAAAGATATGATACACATGTTTGGCCATACATTCGAATTAGTTGTGAATCATAAAGATGGTTGGAACGCGGAAGCTTTTCGTGATCGTTACAGTGAAGTACTTGATAAATATGATTATATTGTAGGGGATTGGGGTTATAACCAATTGCGCCTTAAAGGGTTTTATGGAGAGAACCCTCGGGTATCCCATGAGATGAAAATCGAATCATTTGAAGAGTATCTATTTGAATATTGTAATTTTGGTTGTGCCTATTTTATTCTCAAAAAGACAAAAAATGGGGAGCACGAGCAAAAGGAATCAAAAAAGTGAGTTTGTCGTTCGACAACTCACTTTTTTAAAGATTAAGAAAGTAAAAGTTTCCTCCACTTGTCATTTAAGGGTTTGTATATTCCATAAGCTGTGACATAGCGTGACTAGCAGCTTTAGCTGTGTAGCACGACTTGTACACTTTGTGTGCCTTCAGAAGTGCCTTTCTCTCCTTAATCTTTATTCATAGAAGGGCACGGATGACGGAGCGCGATGGAATATACAAACTTATTTTAATGTTTTATGGAATTTTAACTTCCCTCCGAAAGAAGTCTCCCACTTCTAAACGTGAAGGTGTGCCAACACCAGTGAAAGTGGGAGATGAATTTCGGTTAGGCGTAGCTTAAAGTTGTCTTTTTTTGCTATGATATAATTAGTCTTATATAAATGAAAGGCTGATATATCAATGAAATTAGACTGGGTGAAAATTACAATATTTCTTTAGTAGAATGGAATCACGATGTTGAGAAGCTTTTGCTTACTCACAACGGGTGATGCGCCCATTGAAGTGAGGTGATTCGATATGGCAAACAAAGCATATAAGTTCCGTCTGTACCCAACACAAGAACAAGAGCAATTTCTTGCGAAAACCTTCGGTTGCGTTCGTTTCGTTTACAATAAAATGTTGGCTGAACGAAAGGAAACATATGAGAAGTTCAAGGACGACAAAGAAGCCTTGAAAAAGCAAAAATTTCCGACTCCTGCCAAGTACAAAAAGGAGTTTGCATGGCTCAAAGAAGTCGATAGCCTTGCGTTGGCAAACGCTCAACTGAATTTGCAGAAGGCATACCAAAACTTCTTCTCTGGTCGTGC
>NZ_JBLWFI010000001.1:1585265-1648223 GCF_048898065.1 Tepidibacillus infernus | reverse complement strand
GAATTTCCTAAGTTCAAAAGCCGCAAGGCGAGACAGTCCTACACAACCAACGTGGTCAACGGAAACATTATGCTTTTGGATGGCTATATCAAATTACCGAAACTGAAACTTGTAAAAATGAAACAACATCGGGAAATCCCGTCACATCATATCCTCAAGTCTTGTACGGTTTCTCGAACAAAAACAGGAAAATACTATGTTTCTATTCTCACTGAATACGAACATCAACCTACACAAAAAGAAGTACAAGCTGTTGTTGGATTAGATTTTTCCATGAATGGCTTATTCGTCGATAGCGAAGAAGGTAAGACAGCCAATTACCCTCGTTTCTATCGCCAAGCCTTGGGAAAATTAGCGAAGGAACAGCGTATTCTATCACGCAGAAAGAAAGGCTCTAATCGTTGGCACAAACAGCGTCTGAAAGTAGCGAAGCTACATGAAAGAATTGCGAACCAACGAAAAGACTTTCTACACAAGGAATCACACAAATTAGCGAAACGGTATGACTGCGTGGTTATCGAAGACCTCAACATGAAAGGGATGTCTCAAGCCCTCCATTTTGGCAAAAGTGTCCATGATAATGGCTGGGGCATGTTCACCACCTTTCTCCAATACAAGTTAGAGGAGCAGGGGAAAAAGCTTATCAAAATAGATAAGTGGTTTCCATCATCCAAAACTTGTTCATGTTGCGGTCAAGTAAAGGAGTCTCTATCTCTTTCTGAGCGCATATTCCATTGTGATTGTGGTTTTGTGGCAGATAGAGATTGGAACGCTTCTATCAATATCAAGCGTGAAGGATTGCGACTGTTAGTATAATCATAAATAGAGCATGGAACAGGCTCGATAGCTAAGTAAATTTCGTACCGTTAGGTGCGATTACCTTAGAAGCCCCCACCTCTAAGCGAAGCGTAGGTGGCGGGTAGTTCACTAAAACCTCCTAATCAACTGTATTATTGTAATACAAATTGGAAAAGGAGGTAAAGATACAAATTTTTCATCATCAATAATATTGAATTAAATAGTCATAAAGATCTTTTGCTTCTTCTTCCGTGATTTGATAAGCTTCTTCTAAAAAGCCTGGTTCTTCTAAATCATCTTTGCCAATAATCGCGGTTATACCAGATTGAATATTGATCACTAAATTTTTACCGTAAAAACGACCGGTGTGAATGATGGCCAAATCAAACTTTGAATTTGAGGCACCAACAAAGCTAATATATTTAATCTCTGTTTTTTCTGTTTCTTCATAAAGGACAAACATCTTCTCATTCATCTAGTTTCAATCCTTTCGCTGGATATTTTCACAAGTATTATATCAACTTTTTCCTTTAAATATGAAATTGGGGGTTTTTGTAAGTGAACTTGAAACAATTGGAACCTAAATCTTTAGGGTAGATCGGAAAAAGAAAGGGTTTTGGACCAAAAAAGTTTTGTGATGAATTTATGTTGACAATTGTTTTTTCATGCTTTAATATACTAGTCATTCCAAGTAAAAAATTGAATAGCAAATCTTCTTATCCAGAGAGGTGGAGGGACTGGCCCTTTGAAACCTCGGCAGCGGGTTCTCCTTATGAGAATACTGTGCCAATTCCTGCAAGCTTAAAAGCTTGGTAGATAAGAAGAGTGTACTCATTTTGTATGTGAACCCTCTTCTTATCGTGTGTAAGAAGAGGGTTTTTTAATGTTAAGGAATGTATAACTTTCTTTTCATTATTGGAATGGGATCCCGCAAAAGTAATCGGAATATGCAATGAACAAAAGCGTCACTTTTGTGGGCTATCTTACATGTCTAAATTGTACAGAAGAAGGAGGATCGAGATGATTAAATTAGAAAATATAACGAAAGTCTATCATAGTGGTGGACAAAAGATTGAGGCCTTAAAAGGAATCAACTTAGTTGTTGAACATGGAGAAATCTTTGGCGTGATTGGTTTTAGTGGAGCAGGTAAAAGTTCACTACTTCGCACCGTCAATTTGTTAGAAAAACCAACAACTGGGAAAGTCATCGTAAAAGATCAAGATTTGACTAGTTTATCTAAAGCAGAATTAAGGAAGGCAAGACAGAACATTGGTATGATCTTCCAACATTTTAATCTATTGAACTCAAGAACTGTTTTTGGCAATATCGCTTATCCCTTGAAATTAGCAAATATGCCAAAAGAACAAATCAAGAAGAAAGTAGAAGAATTGTTAACATTCGTTGGATTAGAAGATAAAGCAGACTATTACCCTGATCAATTATCTGGTGGTCAAAAACAACGGGTTGGGATCGCAAGGGCACTGGCCACAGAACCTGAAGTATTATTATGTGATGAGCCTACTTCAGCACTTGACCCGCAAACAACGATGTCTATTCTTGAATTATTAAAGCGAGTTAATCGCGAATACAATATCACCATTTTGATGATCACTCATGAAATGAATGTGATTCGGGAAATATGTGATCGAGTTGCAGTGATTGAAGATGGTCAGATTGTGGAACAGGGCAGTATTTTTGAGGTGTTTGCCACACCAAAAACTCAAACTGCAAAAAACTTTGTAAGTACAGTAATGCATGATGAAATTCCTCAATCAATTAAAAAACTTCTTGAAAACCAAGATGGTGAAAGACAAATCCATCGCATTGTTTTTGTAGGAGATACGGCAGGAGAACCCATTTTATCTCAAGTTTCCAAACGGTTTAATGTTGATATCAATGTATTATTTGGTCACATCACAGAATTACAAGAGGTTCCATTTGGTAATTTGATTGTGGAGTTTCGTGGAGCTCAATCGGAAATTAACAGAGCGATCATGTATCTAAATCAATCAACCGTAACGGTAAAAGAGGTGTTGGCAGATGCAAGTTGATTGGAATAACCTTTGGCCAAAAATTTCTGAAGCCTTGGTAGAAACTTTAACTATGGTTGGTTTTTCTTTAGTCTTTGCACTTTTTATCGGTTTTCCATTGGGGATAGCTCTTGTAGTCACGAGAAAAGGGAATCTTTTGGAAAATACAGTCGTATTTACGATTTTAAATGCGATTATCAATATGTTTCGTTCGGTTCCCTTTATTATTTTAATGGTTGCAATCATTCCGCTTACTCGTTTGATTGTAGGAACCTCAATCGGAACAGCAGCAGCTATTGTTCCACTGGTTTTTTATTCAGGACCTTATATTGCTAGATTAGTTGAACAATCTTTATTAGAAGTTGATCCAGGAGTAATTGAAGCAGCAGAAGCAATGGGTGCAACACCTTGGCAAATTATTTTTACTATCCTTCTACCTGAAGCGCTAGCATCCATTGTCCTTGGCATTACGATTGCTATTATTGGTTTAGTAGGGGCATCAGCAATGGCAGGAGCTGTTGGTGGAGGTGGCCTTGGAGATTTGGCCATTGCCTATGGTTATCAGCGGTTTGAAACGGTGATCATGTTCGTTACAGTAGTTTTATTAATTATTCTTGTTCAAGGATTCCAAAGTCTTGGAAATATATTATCTAGAAAAATTAGAAGAAGATAAGAAAGGGGAAAACAAATATGAAAAAGACATTAGCAATGATTTTATTCTTTGTTTTAGCAATTGGGAGTGTTTTAACAGGTTGTAGCTCTACTGAAACAGCTGGAGAAAAAGAAGTGACGATCAAAGTAGGGGTTAGTAGTGGGGATCGAATTTGGCCATATTTGAAAGAAAAAGCTGCAAAAGAAGGAATTAATATTGAAATCGTAGAGTTTTCCGATTATGTCCGTCCAAATATGGCATTAGCTGACGGAGATATTGATTTAAATGCATTTCAAACTTACGCATATTTTGTAGATTTTATTAAAACAAAGAATTTAGATTTGGCTCCACTTGCCACAACTTTAATTGCTCCTATGGGGCTGTATTCAGATAAATATAAATCCCCAGAAGAGATTCCAAATGGAGCTGAAATTGCAGTACCAGATGATGCAACCAATATGGGTCGCGCATTGCTTTTGCTACAATCCGCTGGCTTGATTAAGCTAAAAGATGGTTTTAATGGAATTGGTGATTTAGAAAGTATTGTTGAGAATCCAAAAGGTATAAAAATTACGCCATTAACCGCAGGACAAACACCAAGGGTTTTACCTGATGTGGCTGCCTCCGTCATCAACAATGGTTATGCAACAGAGGCAGGATTTAACCCTGTAGAAGATTCCATTTATTTAGAGGATAAAACAGCCAAACCTTATATCAATATCATTGCAGTTCGTTCAGAAGATAAGGATAAAGAAGTATTTAAAAAAATCGCAGAACTTTATCAACAGGATGATGTAGCAGAATTTATTAAAAACACATATAAAGGTGCCATTATTCCAACCTTTATTCCAGTGAGTGAATTAGAAAGTAAATAACCTTTAACCTTGGAGTCAATTGAAGAAAATGAGCGGATTAAATGTAGGAGAGGAGCCTAGATAACATGGTTCAAAAAGATACAAAATATAGAGAACAAATTCTTCAATTTGTAGACGGTGAAAAAGAAAAATACATCACTATTAGTCATCAGATTCATGCCAATCCTGAGATTGGTAATGAAGAATTCTTTGCATCAAGTCTATTAACAGAAACATTAGAAAAAGAAGGTTTTATTGTGGAAAAAGGAATGGCAGGTCATAAGACCGCCTTTCTCGCTCGAAAGAAATCTAGTAAAGGAGAAGGGGCTACTATTGGTTATTTAGCAGAATATGATGCCTTACCTGGACTTGGTCATGCCTGTGGTCACAATATTATAGGAACTACAAGTGTTGCAGCAGCGATTGCTCTAAGTAAAGTGATCGATGAGATTGGAGGAGAAGTAGTCGTATTGGGGACCCCTGCTGAGGAAGGAGGACCAAATGGAAGTGCAAAAGGCAGCTTTGTAAGAGAAGGGTTGCTACAGGGAATTGATGCCTGCATGATGGTCCATCCTTCTAATCGAACAAGTATAACGGGTTCATCCTTGGCAGTAGACCCCTTAGACTTCGAATATATAGGAAAACCTGCTCATGCAGCTGCTTCACCTGAGGAGGGTCGTAATGCGTTAGATGGCGTGATTCAATTGTTTAATGGAATCAATGCCTTACGTCAGCATGTTCCAAGTGATGTTCGGATTCATGGCATCATCACACATGGCGGGTATGCACCAAATATTGTCCCTGAATATGCCAAGGCACGTTTCTTCATTCGAGCAGCAACAAGGGAAACTTTAAATGAAGTAACAAACAAAGTAAAGGCTGTAGCTGAAGGTGCGGCACATGCAACTGGAACAAAAGTAAATGTGATTGCTTTTCAAAATCCAGTAGATAACCTACTTTTTAATCGTCGCTTTGATCGAGTATTTCAAGAACAATTGGAATCGCTTGGAGAACAAGTAGATACGACGGAACGAAAAGGGCTAGGATCAACAGATACAGGCAATATCAGTCAAGTGGTGCCAACCATTCATCCCTATATTAAAATTGGTCCATCTAACCTTGTTGGGCATACGGTAGCTTTTCGTGAAGCTGCTTGTTCAACTGAAGGAGATCAAGCGTTAGTCCTAGGCGCTAAAGCATTAGCTTTAACAGGTTTACAATTACTTGTAGATGAAAGCCTGTTACAAGAGATAAAAGAAGAATTCAAGCAAAGAAAAGCAATAAATTGAAAAAGCTAAATCTTTTGGTAAGAGATGAAAGAAGGGCTGTCCCAAAAGTCTTATAGTAGACTGAGGAAAGCCCTTTTTATTTAGAAATTAGTCATTGACTTCAAACCTATTTATGATTTAAAATAAACATGTAACCGGTTACATATTATTTTTTTTAAAAATATATGTAACCGGTTACACAAGGAGGGTGAATATGACTACTATCAGAGATGTGGCTAAACATGCAAATGTTTCCGTAGCAACAGTATCTAGAGTTTTAAACAAAAATGGTTATGTAAATGAAGAAACCAAACAAAAGGTTTTAGAAGTGATTAAATCATTAAATTATAAACCTAATGCAGTAGCAAGAAGTTTATACAAAAAAAGTTCTAAAACATTAGGATTGATATTACCGGATATTACAAACCCCTTTTTTCCTGAATTAGCAAAGGCTGTAGAAGATGTCGCTAATAGAAGTGGTTATACACTTTTATTCTATAATTCGGAAGAACAAGTAGAGAAAGAACAGATCTATATTGAAAATTTGAAACAAAAATATATTGATGGAGTTATTCTAGCTACGAATTCATTAAATAAACAACAAGTTGAAGGATTGGAAATACCTATTGTTGTTGTAGATCGAGCAATAAATAAAAACATTCCAACAGTTATCACTAAGAACTATGAAGGTGGTAAATTAGCGACAAAATACTTAAAAGAAATTGGGTGCAGAGTGATTGCTCACATTAAAGGGCCTGATAGAAATATAAATGCTGAGCAAAGATTTAAAGGATATATAGAAGAAGTAAGCAATGAGCCATGGTTTCATGAAGAATTAATAATTCATGGGAATTACAACATGAGAACTGCAACTGAAGTAACAAAAAAATTATTGAATAAATTTCCTGAAATAGATGGAATTTTCGCAGGAAATGATGTAATGGCCGTTGGCGCAATTAAAGCTGCGCATCAGTTAGGTAGAAAAATACCAGATGACTTATCTATTATTGGTTTTGATGGTATTGCCTTAGGGGAAATGACAATTCCAGAGTTAACCACAATTGCTCAACCTATATATAGGATGGGTGAATTAGCAACACATATACTCATCAATTTAATTGAAGGAAAAGCAATTAAACAAACTTATTATGAATTGGATATACAACTAATTAAAAGAGAATCTACGAAAAGAGCTTGACAGCAAGGGGGATATGAATGAACAGACCAAAAATTACTGTAATTGGTAGTATCAATATGGATTTAGTAACTGAAACAATGGTCATTCCTAAGACGGGTGAAACTGTAATTGGGAAACATTTTTCAATGATTCCAGGCGGTAAAGGAGCAAACCAGGCTGTCGCAACTGCTAGATTAGGTGCAGAAGTCAGAATGATTGGGTGTGTTGGTGATGACCCTTTTGGAAAAGAGTTAATTTCTCACCTAAAAAAACAGGGAGTAATAATAGATAATATTGAGGTAATTACAGGACTAACTACAGGTACAGCTACTATAACAGTTTCAAAGGGAGATAATAGTATTATAGTTATACCTGGTGCAAATATTGCTTTAACACCAGAAAAGATTGAATTATTAGAAGATGTTATTGCAAAAAGTGATATTGTTTTACTTCAACTTGAAATTCCTTTAGAAACTGTGATGAAGGCGGCAGAGATTGCGAAAAAATATAAGATTCCGGTCATTCTAAATCCAGCACCTATAAAGCCTCTTCCTGATCAGTTAATTCATTTAATTGATTACATTACACCAAATGAACATGAATTAATGTATTTTTTTGATTCTTCAGTTGAAGACTTACATTCTTTTATGAAAAGAAGAGGAAGTCAGTTTATTGTAACCAAAGGAGAAGATGGTGTCTATTTTTACCAGGATGGTGAATTGATACACATTCCAGGATATTCTGTTGATGTCGTTGATACAACAGGTGCTGGTGATTCATTCAATGGTGCTTTAGCCGTTGGATTAAGTAAAGGATTAGATTTAAAAGAAGCATGCAAATATGGGAATGCAGTTGGTGCATTGTCAGTTACAAAATTTGGAGCGCAAAATGGTATGCCAACGCAAATAGAAGTAGAGCAATTTTTACGTACTAGAGGGGAAGAAAAAATATGAAAAAGCGAGGCATTTTAAATAGTGAAATTGCAACGGTTTTATCTAAAATGGGTCATACTGATATGATCGTTATTGCTGATTGCGGCTTACCCATTCCCGATGAGGTTAAGCGGATCGATTTAGCCTTAGAACAAGGTCTTCCAAGTTTTCTCAAAACTTTAGATGTGATTTTAGAAGATATTGTAGTTGAAAAGGTTACCTTGGCACATGAGATCAAGGATCAAAATCCAACACTAGACCTTGAGGTTAAAAAAAGATTTGATCAACAAAAACTAAATTATCTTAGTCATGAAGAATTAAAAGAGTTAACAAAAAGGGCCAAAGCTGTAATCCGAACTGGAGAAGCAACACCATATGCCAATATTGTTTTACACGCAGGTGTTATCTTCTAAAAGGGGGAGAAAAAATGGAAAATCAATCAAACCAGCTCCTTATTGAAATGAAAGGGATTTATAAATCATTTTTTCATGTAAAAGTTTTGGAGAATGTTGATTTTTCTATATGTTCAGGAGAAGTCCATGCCCTTATGGGAGAAAATGGCGCAGGAAAATCTACTTTAATGAAAATTTTAACTGGAATCTATCAGAAAGATGCAGGGGAAGTTTTTGTTAGGGGAAAAGCAGTTCATTTTAAGGGCCCAAAGGAAGCAGAACAAGCTGGAATTGCTGTCATTCATCAAGAACTAAATATTATTCCTCACCTTACTGTCGCAGAAAATATGTTTTTAGGAAGAGAACTAAGGTTAGTGAAAACTGGAATTTTGCGCAATAAGGAGATGAAACAAAAAACTGAAGAATACCTAAAACGATTAGGAATTGAGATTGACCCAGATATACCTGCAGGTGAATTATCTGTTGGAATGCAACAAATGATAGAAATCGCCAAGGCAATCTCTCTCAATGCAAAGGTTATTATCATGGATGAGCCCACTGCTGCACTAACAGAAAAAGAAATTAAAACTTTATTTACCGTCATTCGACAATTGAAGGATCAAGGGGTAGGAATAGTTTATATTTCACATCGCATGGAAGAAATTTTTACAATATGTGATCGAATTACTGTTTTGCGAGATGGTCAATATATTGGAACTAAACTCATTTCTGAGGTTCATTTAGATGATATTGTAAAAATGATGGTAGGGAGGCAATTAGGAGAACGTTATCCCAAAAGAAATGTTCAAATTGGAAAAGAACGCCTTCGTGTAGAAGGTCTAACAAGAAAAGGGAAGTTTCAAAACTTATCTTTTGAGGCTTACGAAGGAGAAATCATCGGAGTTGCTGGCTTAATGGGAGCTGGACGAACAGAGATAGTGGAGGCCATCTTTGGAATAAATAAAGATGGTGGTGATATTTATGTCGATGGGCAAAAGATAAAGGTTCAAAGTCCTTATGATGCTATTGCTTCTGGAATTGGTTTTGTAACAGAAGATCGTAAACAAGAAGGATTGGTGTTAGGGCTATCGGTAAGAGAAAATCTTGTCCTTCCAAATTTAGATCGAATCTCAACTAAGTCAATCGTTAATAACAAAATAGAAGAAGCTTTTGTTGATGATCTTGTTGGAAAATTATCTATCAAAACATCTGGTCACGAACAGGTTGTAAAATCATTAAGTGGTGGAAACCAACAAAAGGTTGTAATTGGTAAGTGGCTAGGTATTAACCCGAAGATTTTGATTTTAGATGAACCTACTCGGGGAGTAGATATTGGAGCAAAGAAAGAGATTTACCATATCATGAATCAGTTAACTGAACAAGGGGTAACCATTATTATGGTTTCATCTGAACTTCCTGAAATACTGGGAATGAGTGATCGGATTATTGTAGTTCATGAAGGGCAAATAACTGCAATATTAACTCAAAAAGAAGCAGATCAGGAAAAAATCATGTATTACGCTACTGGAGGAAAATAAAATGGGGGAAAAACGGATTGCAAAGCTATTTAAAAATCTAGGTCCATTAATAGGTCTAATTATTTTAGTCATCGTTTTATCTATTCTTAACTCCAACTTTCTAACAACTAATAATCTTTTAAATGTACTACGACAAGTTTCTATCAACGCTCTTATCGCTTTTGGGATGACTTTTGTTATCTTAACTGGAGGAATAGACCTATCTGTAGGTTCTATTTTAGCTTTAACAGGTGCGTTAACAGCGGGACTGATGTCAAGCGGAATTGACCCAATTTTAGGTTTTCTTGTAGGGTTATTATTAGGAGCAATTTTTGGAGCGTTTAACGGAATCGTTATTGCTAAAGGGAAAGTCGCCCCCTTTATAGCTACACTTGCAACCATGACAATATATCGTGGGTTTACCTTGGTTTATACCGATGGAAGACCAATTACAGGTTTTTCTGATAGCGTTTTCTTTACAATGCTTGGAAGGGGATATTTTTTAGGAATTCCAATGCCCGTGATCTTTATGATTATCGCTTATTTTATTTTATTTTTCATACTTCGTAAAACAGTATTTGGTAGAAAAGTATATGCACTTGGTGGTAATGAAGAGGCTACCATTCTTTCAGGAATCAAAGTTGATCGGGTAAAAATCTGGGTGTATTCATTAAGCGGCGCACTATCTGCATTAGCTGGAATTATATTAACTTCTCGTTTAAATTCTGCTCAACCTACTGGAGGTGTCGCTTATGAATTAGATGCTATTGCTGCAGTTGTATTAGGAGGAACAAGTCTTTCTGGAGGTAGAGGGAAAATATTCGGAACATTAGTTGGCGCACTTATTATTGGCATATTAAACAATGGATTAAATTTATTAAATGTATCTTCCTTCTACCAGCAAGTAGCGAAGGGAGGTGTCATCCTTTTAGCGGTATTGCTTGATAGAAGAGAAGCTTCTTAGCATTTATCTTTATTGCAAGACATTAATAAATTAAAGGGGTGTCAAAGAATGAAAAAATGGTTTTCTTTGTTTTTAGTCATGATGTTAAGTATTGTCTTATTGGTAGGATGTTCGACAGAGCCAACAGGAAGTGAAAATAAGGATGCTGATAAAATAGCGGGGTCTAGTGAGAAAATTAAAATCGGCCTTTCTGTTTCTACCCAAAACAATCCCTTCTTTGTTACATTACGTGATGGAGCTGTGAAAGCGGCTGAACAACAAGGGGTAGACCTTATTGTAGTAGATGCTCAGGACGATTCTGCAAAACAAATTAGTGATATTGAAGATTTAATCCAACAAGGTGTTAGCGCGATTATTGTTAACCCTACTGATTCTGCTGCTGTTACTTCTGCTATTGAATCAGCCAATAGTAAAAATATCCCTGTAATTACAGTAGATAGAAGTGCTGATGGCGGTGTTGTTGCTACCCATATTGCTTCAGATAATGTTGCTGGTGGTAAAATGGCAGGTGAATATATTCTCGAAAAACTTGGGAACAAAGGAAAAGTTGTAGAACTTGAAGGAATTCCTGGTTCTTCAGCAGCACGTGAACGCGGTCAAGGGTTCCATGAAGCAGTAGATACAGTAAGTGATATTGAAGTTGTGGCAAAACAAGCAGCAGATTTCGATCGCGCGAAAGGTTTATCTGTAATGGAAAATATAATACAAGGTACACAAGAAATTAACGCGGTTTTTGCGCATAATGACGAAATGGCATTAGGAGCACTACAAGCATTACAAGCAGCTGGTTTAAATGACGTGATTGTTGTGGGATTTGATGCGACAGATGATGCTGTTAAAGCTGTTCAAGAAGGAACACTAACGGCAACGATTGCTCAGAAGCCTGCTCTAATGGGTGAAAAAGCGATAGAGGCTGCATTAAAAGTAATTAAAGGGGAAACTGTTGAGAAATTTATTCCAGTTGAGCTAGAGTTAATTAAAAAATAATAAAGAAAAAGTAATATTTTAGGGGGAGCTTATTATGCTCCCCTATACCATTACCAAATGAGGTTTATTAGGTAGACTATGAACCGCACGTATGAAACGGACTGTCTTGGTTTTGGCCCGCATCACGATTGAGTGGGTTTCAGCTAAGTCACCACCCATAAAACGAACTCCCTTTAATAGTTCTCCATCTGTAACGCCGGTAGCTGCAAAAATAGCATCATTACCTTTAACTAGATCGTTCATCATAAGGATCTGTCTAGGATTGCTTAACCCCATTTGAATACATCTTTGATATTCTTGTTCATTCATGGGAACAAGTCGTCCTTGCATTTCCCCACCTAATGCCTTGATTGCGGCAGCTGAAATTACCCCTTCAGGAGCACCACCTGTTCCAATGAACAAATCAATTCCTGTCTCTGGGAAAGCAGTAGCAATCGCAGCACCAACATCTCCATCACCAAAAAGTTTAACTCTCGCCCCAACACTTCTTACCATTTCAATCAATGCATCATGGCGTGGACGTTCTTGGATAATAACAGTCAAATCCCGTATCCGTTTGTTATTTGCTTTTGCAACAATCTCTAATGTTTTTTCAAGGGGATCGTCCAAATGGATTTGGCCAGCGGCTCGTGGCCCAACCGCAATTTTTTCCATATACATATCTGGTGCATGAAGAAGATTACCTTTATCTGCAATAGCGATAACTGCCATCGCATTTGCTGTCCCTTTGGCAACAATATTTGTTCCTTCAAGGGGATCTACAGCAACATCTACTTCTGGAGAGGCAGCATTTCCTAATTTTTCACCAATATATAGCATAGGTGCTTCATCTAACTCACCCTCACCAATAACGACTGTTCCATTCATGGCCACAGAATCAAACATTGCTCTCATCGCACTAGTTGCTGCTTGATCAGCCTCGTTTTTTTTACCTCTTCCCATCCATTGGGCAGATGCTAAAGCAGCTACTTCTGTCACACGAACGATTTCTAATGCAAGCTCTCGTTCCAACTAAGTCACTTCTTTCTGTTGTAATTTCCTAGACCATTTTAACAAAAATCTTTCTTGTTTTGTGAAGTTTCTAGAAAAATATAATTGGGAATGAAAAGGAATTTTGTCTCTATCTGTCGAATGTGAATAGCAAGATATAAAAGAGGGGGAGCAAGGATGTATGATGTTGATCGTGAAGGAATAGACGAAGTATTAAAATATAGCAGACAAAAATTAGAAGCAATTCAACCTTGGCTACATATTACTGAAGAAGAATTGGTTCAGAACGAACTTCTTATTCTTGCTTTGGAAAGAGCAGCACATTTAGCGATTGAAGCGATTGTAGATGTGGGAAATAAACTAATTGATGGGTTTATTATGAGAGATCCAGGCAGTTACGAAGATATTATAGAAATTCTTAGGGATGAGCAAGTGATTCCTGAACAAGATGCTATTCTTTTGAAAGAATTTGTGGCTTATCGTAAGATTTTAGCTCATCAGTATACTAAAACCAATTCCATTGAATTACATCATTTACTAAAAAAAGTGTTTGCAACGATATTGCAGTTTGAAGGTCATTTACGCAGGTATTTATCTAAGGAATTAGGCATATAATGAGAATATACATTACTACATTTTTTATATTTAAATGTTTAGTAATTTACTTATATTGAATAATCGGCTAAAATAAATGTATGAAAACAACATGAAGGGTGGTGACAATATGGCAAATGACCACTTGTCAACCAGAGATGAAATCCTTTTTATGCTGAAAACAAATGGTTCTTTAACCGTAAGTGAAATATCTAAGGAATTAGGAATAACAGAGATGGCTGTTAGACGGCATTTAAATACGTTAGAACGTGACGAACTGATTCGATCAACATTAGTTCGTCAAGCAATGGGTAGACCAACGAATTTATATTCTTTAACGGAAAAAGCAGAGGATCAGTTTCCAAAAACCTATCGAGATTTAGCCAAAGATCTACTAGATGCAATCGCAGAATCAGAAGGAATAGAAAAGATAGAAGTTTTATTTGATAAGAGAGAACAACGTCTTCGTAAGCGATATCTCGAAAAAATGGCTGGTCGAACTTCCTTAGATGAAAAAGTTAAGGCTTTGGTAGATATTCAAAATGATAAGGGTTATATGGTAGATTGTGAAAAAGTCGAAGATGGTTTTTTAATTAAAGAGTATAATTGCCCTATTGCTGAAATTGCTAGGGACTATAATCATGCCTGTGAAGGTGAGAAGAAATTATTTAAAAATGTATTAGGAACTGAAGTAGAGTCTGTTCAATGTATGGCTAGAGGAGACCATAGTTGTATCTATAAGATTAAACAAAAAGTGAATAGCTAGAGAAAAAGCTACGCTTTCATTACAAAGCGTAGCTTTTTGCTAAGATTTTTTCATTATGTTCCAATTGGATTTGCTTAAGTTCATCAATTGGAATCTCTAAAAAGGCTTGTGCACACATCGGGCAAAAGTGACTTCCAATTGCGTTTTTAATGACTTCTCTCGCGAATTCAATCGATTTTGGTTCTTTGTAAGGCCTTTTACTAGTAATCGTATCAAAGGCATCAGCGATCGCAAAAATTCTTGCAGGTAGAGGTATTTCTTCTCCAACTAAGCCAAAAGGATAACCTTTACCATCGAAATGTTCATGATGATAAAGGACAACATCTACAGCTCCTTCTAAAAACTCGATATTTTGAATCATTTCATAACCGATTTGAGGATGTTGCTTCATGATTTTCCATTCCTCATCTGTTAATTTTCCTGGTTTAAGAAGAATAGCATCAGGAATGCCTATCTTACCAATATCATGAAGAAGTGCTCCCCACTGGATTCTTTTCATTAGAGCTTCATTCACATTTAATCTTTTGGCGATTGCCAAACTAAAGGACGTTACTCGCCTAGAATGCCCTTGAGTTTCTGCATCCTTTTTATCCAACGCAACGGTTAAAGCCTGAATCATCATCAAATTGGTTTTTTCTAACTGGGCATTTTTCAAATGTCTTAAGATATGTGTTCCTAAAGGACGAATATATTCATTTGCTATGTATATTGACTCTTGGCTGAAACGGATCGGATAGTTTCGATCAATTAAAAGAAAAACGCCCACACATTGATTTTCTACTTCATCACATAATGGAACCATCAAACCTGATTTTCCAACTCTTTTACCAAGTTTCGGATGGATATCAGAAAGGGCAAAGGATTCGTTTATCGCCAATGTTTGTTTTTCCATAAAGCTACGAACAATGATAGAGTTATCAGTAATCGCTAATTCAATGTTAGGTTGATTTAAGAGCTTTAATGTTAAACGTTCTTGATCTAAAAGCCATACATAAACTTCTGAGTAATGTAGGTAACGTTTTGCTAATCGGGCGTTTTTTAATAGAGTTTGTTCCAATTGATCAGTATAACCTAATTCGGTAGACAACTGTTTAACCACTTTTTTTATTCTTCTTACTTCAGATTGGTAGACAATCTCAATAATATTATCTAGGGAAGGACTTAGTTGTAGAATGAGTTGGCTTATCGTTTCAATTTCCCACTCATTATATGCATTTTCTCTTTCACTATAAATATGAATAACTCCAATCGGTCTTCCTTTAACGATAAATGGAATTCTTAACGTCGTCTTAAAAGTTAAAGGATAAGTAAATTGATCTTCATTATAGAATTCATTTTGATTGGTTACTTGTGGTATTCGTTTCTTTAATATCCCTTTTGTCGCTGACCCATCTAAGGGGAGGATTTTTTTCATTAATGGAACTACTTCACGGTTTAAATAGATGGGGAAGCAAATCATCTCTCCAATTCGAAATGGATGGGGGAAAGTTATTTTCAATCCATCAAATCTCATCACTTTTAATAGTTCTTCTACTAATTCTGGATAAGCATGAATCACTTCTCGGTTTCTTGAGGTAACGGTAGTAATTCTACTAATGGCATGAAGGATATTATAATTTATCGCATTATATATAGCAATGGTTGAACTGGTTGCCAAGGAAAGAAGAAAGTTTACATCATCTTGTGAAAAAGCATGAAGCTGTTTTGAACCAAAGTAAATGGCTCCTAATGGTTGCTGGTTCATAATAAGTGGAATGCAATATTGGGACTGAATAGGGACTTGAAAATGATTGACTTCATTTGGAAAGGTAGAGAGATTGTTTACTAATAAGGGTTCTTTTACCTTTACTACACGCCCGATTATTCCTTCGCCAACCTCTATAGAATGATTTCCTATAATACGATCAGATAGAGAACCAGTCTTTCTTTTTAAATATAATTTGTTCCCTTCTAACATATAAATACAGACGAGGTCAAATTGGTTTAGTTTTTCGATTTCATTGATAATAGAAGTTAAGACAGTGTTAAGATCATAGCTTGTCACAAACGAATGGCTTATATGGTATAACGTTTCTAATTTTGAGTGAAAGGAATCCATCATCTTATTCTCCTTTAAAATAATAGCCATTTTTTGAACTTAATTGATAAATTTCTACTTAAACTGCCTTTTTCCTTCATGCAAACGTCCACTTTTCTCAAAAAAAGATGAGAAAATGTCATTTCTCATCAGAATGTGTTAATAAGTTCAGCTTTACCGTGTTTGACTATGAGCGATACGACTAGATGCTGCAGCTGCAATTGCTCCTACAATATCATCAAGGAAGGTATTCACATGTACACCATCATGGGCATTCAGTTTTTCTAATATTCCCGGTTTCATTTTATCGATGAATCCATAGTTGGTAAAACCAATACTTCCATAGACATTGACAATGGATAAAGCAATAATTTCATCAATACCATAAAGGCTTTCATCTTGGAAAATGATTTCTTGTAAAGGGGATTCTAATGCCTTTTTCTCTGCCAATTTGTCTAATTCAATTCCTGTGATTACAGCGTTTTGAACTTCTCTTTTTTCTAACACCTTGTTGATGTGCGATTCACATTCTTTAAGGGTAATATTTGGGAAATACTTTGACTGAAGAAAATAAACTAATTCTGCAATATCGTGTATGGTGACCCCTCGTTCATCTAATAATTGTAATGTCCGTTGATAGAGCTTTTCATCTGAAATGCGGACAAAATTTTCTTTCATTATAACTACCTCCTCTTATGATCAATAGTTTTGCCTTAAGTCTTAGGTTTCATCCAATGCACTTTTCACACTATGAATACATTGTATTATAAAATCTGGATTTGTATACTATACACATATCGTTAGATGAATGGAGGGTTGATCATGGCAGCTAAAGGAGTTGCCCTTATTATAGGCGGTTCACAAGGTTTAGGCAAAGCCACTGCGCTTGCACTGGCAAAATCAGGATACGATCTAGTCATAAACTATCTGACCGATCATAAGGCTGCAGAACAAGTCGTTTCCGAAGTCAATCATCTAGGACGAAAGGTTTTTGCATTTCAAGGGGATGCAACGAATTACCAAAAGATGCAGGAATTATTTATAGAGGTAAATAGCGAATTTGGGAGATTAGATGTTTTGGTTCATGCTGCAGGTCCATTTATCAGAGAACGAAAAAACTTTTATCAAATGTCGATTGATGAAATACAGCAAATGGTTCATGGTAATTTACTTAGTGCCATGTACACAACTTCTCTTGCATTACCTTTAATGAGAAAACAAAAGTTTGGCCGAATTATCTTTTTTGGCTTCCATCGAGCAAATGAAGCTCCTTCTTGGCCAGACCGTTCTGTTTATGCAGCGGCAAAAGTTGGGCTGGTCTCCTTTTGTAAGACATTAGCAGTAGAAGAAGCCCCCTATGGGATTACTGTCAATATGATATGCCCTAGTGATATTATTGGTGAAAATAAGGAAAAAATGATACGTGATGTAGCGCTTTTAAAGGATAAAGAATCTCTTAGAGGGAGGCCAGGTTCTGGGGAAGATGTATCTAGAGTGATTGAATTTTTGTGCCAAAAAGATTCAGATTTTGTAACGGGCAATACGATTAGTGTAAGCGGTGGACTTGATATTATTTATCCAGTGTCTAAACAAAATCCTAAAAAAATAGACTAGGCTATGTTAGACTTGAGATAAATATTGCGAATCATTATGGGGGGAATAAGGTTGAATAAACCGTATGTGTTTGTATCTAGAAAAATTCCTGAAGAAGCATTGGAAAAATTAAAAGAGGTATTTATAGTAAGTGTTTGGGAAGAAGATCGTCCAGTACCAAGAGAACGTTTATTAGAGGAAGCTAAAAAAGCTGATGGGTTTTACATCATGTTAACTGAGAGAATTGATGAGGATTTATTAAATCAAGCCAAACACCTTAAAGCGATTTCGATTATGGCTGTTGGCTATGATAATATCAATCTTCCCTTGGCAACAGAGAAAGGAATTGTGGTGACTCATACCCCAGGAGTATTAAGTGATACGACAGCAGATCTTACTTTTGCGTTACTGATGGCAACAGCAAGAAGGATTACGGAAGCAAACCGGTATGTTTTAGAAGGGAAATGGGATAGCTGGGGTCCAATGTTAATGGCAGGACAAGATGTATATGGTGCAACGATTGGTATTATTGGGATGGGAAGGATTGGTGAAGCGGTAGCCAAACGTGCAAAAGGATTTGATATGAAAATCCTGTATCATAACCGAAAGCGTCGTATAGAGGTAGAAGAACAATTAGGAGCAGAGTATCGCTCATTAGAAGATTTACTAAAAGAATCAGATTTTGTTGTGTTACTAACTCCTCTAACTCCAGAAACAGAAAAGCTCATGGGTAAAAGGGAATTTTCGTTGATGAAGTCTTCATCGATCTTTATCAATGTTTCAAGAGGGGCAACTGTTGATGAAGAGGCGTTGTATGAAGCCCTTGTCCAGAAAAATATCTGGGCGGCAGGTTTGGATGTATTTCGGGAAGAGCCGATTCCAATGGATCATCCTTTATTAACATTAGAAAATGTAGTGGTCCTTCCTCATATTGGGAGTGCAAGTATATCAACAAGAAAAAGAATGGCAATGATGGCAGCTAACGGACTCATTGATGCAATGAACGGGAAAAAGCCAAATCATATGGTGAATCCTGAGGTATGGAACAATGGAGAAAAAGCATAGTATTGAGTTCTGTAGTGCCAATCTACTTAATGGTTCAAAAAAGGTCTATGACCAATTGAAAGAAAAAGAAAAAATAAACCTATATGAGTTTGGTTGTTTAGGCCATTGTCGTCAATGTGTAAGAACCCTATTTGCTATGGTAGATGATCAATATGTATCAGCTGAATCAGCAGAGGTATTATACGTAGAGATTATGAAAAGAGTAAAGGATAAATAATGTAGACAGTCTTCTATTTTACATCAGGTACCTTAATTACATTGGCGCCGTTTTTTGTAAGATAGAAGACATTGTTTTTTACCAAACTTGTTGAACTTCAGTGATTTTCCCAGGCAATTCTTCCATCAATGCACGTTCAATCCCAGCTTTTAAGGTGATGGTTGAACTAGGGCAAGCACCACAGGCTCCCATTAAACGCAATTTTACAATTCCATCTTCTACGTCCACTAATTCACAATCGCCACCATCACGTTGTAGGAAAGGACGTAATTGATCAATAATTTTTTGTACTTCTTCAAATAATGACATATGATTGACCTCCTAATAAGATTATGAAAGAAAGTATAACTTTCTTTACATGATGATAAATGGAACCCCGCAAAAGTAATCGGAATACGCTTCGAAAGAGAACGTCACTTTTGTGGGCTATTTTATAAGCTAAAGGTATTGTAACATAGGAAAAGTTTTTTAACTATATGATAATACTTTGTGAAACTTTGAATATCATCATTTTGCAAATATTTGTGTAAAATAGATAAAAAGATGCAAGTGGGTATAGGAGATGTTTGTATGAGAAGAACTGAAGATGGAAAGCTTGAAGTATTTGTATATGGTACAGGAATCATTTGTGCGAGTTGTGTCAATGCACCTTCCAGTGAAGAAACGGCTTCTTGGTTACAATCCTTATTTAACCGAAAATATGGAGAGCAAATCCATGTCAGATATATTGATTTTCAAAAACCAACAAACGAAGAAGAGAAGGCCTTTGCAAGAAGAATGATGCTTGAAGATTTATGGTACCCTGTAGTCTTAATAGAGGATGAAATTGTAACAGAAGGGAATCCTAATCTTAAGAAGATCTTTAAGAAATTAGACCAATTAGGAATAAAGCCTATTGAGGATGAGTAGACAAAATGAATCCAATGATCGAATTTTGTACGAATAACTATGTCCATGGTACAGACAACATCAAACAAAAGCTAGAAGATAATCAAGAATACGATGTGATAGAATATAATTGTCTAGGACACTGTGAACGATGTGCCGTTACTCCTTTTGCAGCTGTAGAAGGAGAATTCATTGAAGCAGATGATCCAGACGATCTAATAGATCTGATTGAAGAAACAATAGAAGAACGTAAGGCATTTGATGATTTGTTTGATCAATTGTAGCGGTGTAATTTCCATTATATAGGATTTTCTTATGACCCCTTGAACAATCAAGGGGTTTTAGCATTTAATCAAATCTTTTGTTTCTAATAAGTAAGACAAGAACTGCTGGCCAATCGCTGAGATGTTTTTTGGTTGATAGAGTAAGTAATAGGAAGTCTCTAATTCTAATCCTTCGATCGTCAAGGGGTGTAAGAGTCCTTCTTCAACTTCGTACTCAATACAAGACTTATAGAAGAAAGATGCCCCTAATCCAGAAATGACTGAGGTTTTTAATGCTTGTATACTACTCATTTCAGAAACTACATCTAAGGTTTGGATTGGAAATTTCATCTGGGATAGTTTATTTTCAATTGAGCGACGAATCGGTAAAGAAGGTGATGCCAAAATTAAGGGAATACTCTCTAGTTCATTAAGCGAGATCGCCTCATTTTTTGCAAAGGATGAATGGTAGGATACGGCTAAAATAATAGGATCTGTTCCAATCTTTACAGATTCAATTCCAACCTGACCAGTACTACCATCCTCAATTACTCCAAGATCAATCTTTTTTTCTTGAAGTTGTTGAAATATCTCTTCCTTTTGAAAAATGGAGACATCAATCCGAACTTCGGGATACTGTCTTCGAAAGCTTCCCATTGTATAAGGCAATAAAAAGTTACCAAACGCTTCAGTAGCACCAATATGTATTAGATTTTCATTCTGTCTCAACTCGTTTAATTTCTCTTTCATTGCTGCATGAATTTCAAAGATTTTTTTGATATTGGTATAAACGATTTCACCCGCTGGATTTAATTGAACACCTTTCACTGTTCGAAAAAAAAGTTGATGACCATAATACTGTTCTAATGATTGAATGAGGGAACTAACTGCTGGTTGTGTGAGATGAAGTTGTTTTGCTGCTTTTGATATACTCCGTGCCTCAGCTACGGTAATAAAAACCTCTAACACATGGATGTTCAAAACTAGCCCTCATTTCTTTGATAGTATATGATAACAAAACAAAACAAAACGTATCTATCATTATTCTAAATGCTTTTCAAATAATTTCATAGTTTTTTGATAGATTAGACAAATAATGTACACAATTTAAAATTTCTTTAAATATAAACAAACTGAAAAAATAAAATATTATGACTATTTGTGAATTTAATCACAATATGGATATAAAAGAATTCTTATACTCATATAAAAAGATGAAATAGCTAATTAGAATCAAGTTGGTTTATAATGAAATCAGAAAATGTATGTGATTATTTTCACATATTACAAATGGACTCGAATTTCGAATCTAGTAAAATTAGTTTTTTTAATCAGCTAGGGGGAGTTATAAATGGGTGAACAGAGAAGGATTAGTCGAAGGGCTTTCTTAAAAGCCTCTGCAGCAACAGGAGCAATCTTAGCAGTCGATTTCAAATTTGGCATGAACAAATGGGCACAAGCAGAAGAAAAGGGAGAGATAAAGAAAATACCAACACTATGTAATGGCTGTACCAGTCGTTGTGGAATCATCGCAACAGTAAAGAATGGACGTGTAATCAATATTGAGGGAAACCCGGAACACCCGACAAATAAAGGAACATTGTGCGGAAGAGCTTATGGAGCCGCAATGTTAACTTACCATCCTGATCGTTTAACAGGGCCAATGAAACGAGTCGACAATCAATTTGTACCAATATCATGGGAACAAGCCTACAAAGAAATAGGAGATAAATTAAAGGAAATTATCGGAAAATATGGCCCGGCAAGTGTGATGTATATGCATAATCCAAAAGATGTAGGAAAGTTTTACGGTGGCCGATTTATGAAGGCGATTGGTAGTAATAGTATTCAGACTCACCATTCGGTTTGCTATATTTCGAGAGATGTCGGATTTGAATATACTTTTGGAAAAACACCAGCTGCAGACAGTTCGAGTGCGAAGTATATGTTATACATTGGTCGAAGTGTAGGGGATGGAATTAAACCGAGTCATTTGCAAGGAATGATCAAAGGAAGAGATCAGAAAGCAAAGATAGTATGTGTGGATCCAAGACATAATGCTACTGCCAACATTGCCGATGAATGGGTACCGATTAAACCAGGAACAGATCTTGCGTTATTGCTAGCTATAGCGAATACAATGATTCAGAACGATTGGTATGATAAAGCATTTATTGAGCAAAATGCCATCGGATTTGAAGAATTTAAAAAAGAGATTCAAAACTACACGCTAGATTGGGCGGAGAAAATAACAACGATACCAGCGGCAAAAATCATTGAGATTGCAAAGGATTTATCAGCTGCAAAACCACATGCCTTTATCGATCCATCATGGAAAGGGGCTTTTGGTTGTAACTATATGAATAGTCCGGAAACAGCGAGAATGGTTGGATTGGTCAATGCAATGTTAGGTAACCTTAATCAAAAGGGTGGTATATATTTTGCGGTTGAGCCTGAATTAGGAAAATTAGATTCTACTAAACATCCATCTCCTGAAAAGCCAAAAGTAGACCATATCGATGGATCCGGAGTGAAGGGGCAATATCCACTTGTTCCAAGTTCAAAAGGTATGCCCCACCGAACACCTGGATTAATTGGCGAGGGTAAAGTAAAAGCCGTCTTTATTAACCATTTTAATCCTGTTCGAAATACCCCAGATCGCCAATACAACATTGATGGTTATAAGAAGGCAGAGTTGGTAGTTGTTTGTGATATCTGGATGTCAGAAAGTGCCGAGCTAGCTCATTATGTTTTGCCAGAGCCAACCTATCTAGAAAGAACAGAAATAGTAGAACCGCTTTCAGGAAAAACAGGAGCTGTGACAATACGTCAACAAGTGATTGATAAAGTCCATCCGAATACTAAACCATTTAGTGAGATCATTATTGGTATAGCTAAGCAAATGGGATTAGGCCAATATTTTAATTTTACGATCGATGAATTAAATGAGGCACTATTAAAACCAACTGGAATTTCTTATAAAGAGTTAAAAGAAAAAGGTGTCGTAAAGACAAAAGAATCGGTGGAATTTGGGAAAGTTCCTAAGTTAAAAACCGAATCAGGAAAAATTGAATTTTATTCAGAGGCTTATAAAAAAGCTGGATTCTCGCCAATTCCGGTTTGGCTTGCACCAAAAGTGGAGCCAAAGCAAGGAGAATACCGTCTAATATGGGGAAAACAAAATGTTCATTCTCATTCTTCTACTGCAAATATTCCTCAGCTAATGCAAGTGACAAAGGATTATAACTTAGAAAGAGTTTGGATTAACACGAAAAAGGCTAAGGAATTAGGAATTAAAGACGGTGATTTCGTGATCATTGAGAACAATTTATTTAAAGGAAAAATTCGAGCAAAAGTTACGGAACGGATCTTTCCCGATGCCATTTTCTTACCTGGGGGATATGGAGCTTTTGCTAAGAATCTCAAAATATCAAACGGATTTGGATTATGTCCAAATGATTTTGTAAAAACAGGAACTGACCCAATATCTGGGAATGGATTAATGATGGAAACTGCTGTAACAGTTCGAAAGGATGTGTAGTCGATGGCACGATATGGAATGTTAATTGATACAACTCGATGTGTAAGCTGTTATGCTTGTCGACTTGCTTGTCAAATGAAAAATGAACTAGAACAAGATGAAGCATTTATTCACTTTCTTGAAAAAGAAGAAGGGACTTATCCTAATGTAAAAGTGAATATTCTCCCAATCCAGTGTCAGCATTGTGAGGATGCTCCATGTATGAAAGCATGTCCAACAGGTGCAACGTATAAGACAGAGGACGGAATTGTGTTAGTGGATGAAGGCAAATGTATTGGCTGTAAATATTGTGTAGCGGTTTGCCCTTATAATGCACGTATTGAAGTGAAACGATCGAAGACGATTCAAAAGTGTAACTTCTGTTCGTCAGAATTACAAAAAGGCGGAGAACCAGCTTGTGTCAAAACTTGCATTCCAGAGGCGAGAATCTTTGGTGATTTGGACGATCCATCAAGTACGATTAATCAAGAGATTCAAAAACGTAATGCTAAGCCTATTCTAGCAAATCAAGGAACTCAACCTAAAATTTATTATGTGAGTGTTATGAATCCGAAATCAAGTATCAATGAGCAGGTTTCAAAACTAGCCGATTGGCGTGATGATCTGATTAAACCAGCTGGAGGCGTGCTACTAGGAGCAACTGCTTTAGGATTAATGGGTAATTATGCTGTCGCTGCAATCTCTAAGAATAAAGAAGAGAATCACCATCAAGAAGGAGGAGAAGAAAATGAGTAAGAAGAACAAAGTGTTTCGATATACAAAAGCTGATAGAATCATGCATTGGGCAGTCGCATTTGGATTTGTCTTGCTAGCGATTAGTGGATTTATTATTTTCTTTCAAGGAAGTGCCGCATTACTATCGACTAAATTAGGAATTGGGGTTCGGATTGTACACCGTATCGGTGCAATCTTCTTTGTAGCTGCACCCATGATCTATTTGATTTTCTCCCATAACAGATTTTGTTGGTTATGTGTATTTAAGTGGAGTAAGCAAGATCTTGGTTGGTTAAAGGCTGCTCCAAAGCATTATTTCTTTGGTGGGGATGGAATGCCGCCACAGGAAAAATACAATACAGGGCAAAAACTATATTATTTGTTTGTCGTGATATTTGGACCGATTCTTGCCTTAACAGGGTTTGCGCTTTGGTTTGATTGGTTCAAAGAGAATCGATTCATCATATTAATTTTGCATGATATTGGTGCTATTACGCTTGTTGCTTTCTTCTTTGTCCATGTTTATTTATCCGCTATCCATCCAAGAGAACGGGTTTCATTTGAGGCTATGGCAACTGGCTTTATGGATCAGGAGTACGCTGAACACCATCATAAGCTATGGTATGACAAGGTAAAAGATACGAATCTCGTTACAATTGATGAGAAGAAAAATCCAAAATCCTTTAAGACAGCAGGATTTTCACATTTAATGAAATAATTCCTCAGTTTTATTACACCCTTATGGTTATAACCATAAGGGTTTTTTAAGACAAGCATATTCGCTGCTGAGATCTTTAACTAAGCTATCAGAATCCTGCAATAATACTAATTTAATCGTTGGTTTCAAAATATTTTATAACAAAACTTGACATTCTCTACTACGTTAAAGCATAATATAATAATAGAAACTTACAATGATTCATTAAAAATGAACAATGTGTTGAAGAGGATTAGTAGGTCTTTCCTGTGAAACAGAGAGTAAGACCCTTGGCTGTAAGGCTTACCACAAGGGATTCCGAACCCACCTCGGAGCGGCTAGGGACTTTTTTAACCTAGACAGGGATCTTCTGCCTGTTATCAAGAAGAAAGTGGGCTTAATAGCCAATCAAGGTGGTACCACGGAAGAAAACTCTTTCGTCCTTATTTAATAGGATGAAAGAGTTATTTTTTTTCAATTGGCATGAGACCATGAATATAGTATCAGGAGGATTTACAACAATGAATGGTAATATCAAAAAACAAAGAGTAGTTGTTAAGATAGGGAGCAGTTCCTTGACGAATAGTCATGGTGGACTTTCACAGGATAAATTAAATAAACACGTAAAAGCAATAGTTGCATTACGAAAACAAGGGCATGAAGTCCTACTTGTCTCATCAGGTGCTGTTGCAACAGGTTTTACTTTACTAGGTTATCCTAGCCGTCCTGCAACCATCGAAGGGAAGCAAGCAGCGGCAGCGGTTGGGCAAGGACTATTGATACAAGCATATAATGATGCATTTAGTAAATATGGCCTTGCAGTAGCACAAATATTAATTACCCGTATCGATTTTTCTAAACGACAGCAATATAACAATGTCTATAATACTTTATCTGTTTTACTAAAGCGAGGCATAATTCCAATTATCAATGAAAATGATACCGTCGCAATTGATGAATTGACATTTGGAGATAATGATATGTTATCTGCTCTTGTAGCCGGTTTGATTCATGCAGATACATTAGTGATTTTGACAGATGCGGACGGGCTTTATGATTCCGATCCGCGTGTTCATCCTCATGCGAAAAAGTTTAAACAGGTTGATGAAATTACACCTGAAATAGAAGCACTAGCAACCGCCTCAGGTTCTTCAGTTGGAACAGGGGGAATGAAATCAAAAATCTTAGCGACAAAATTAGCTTTATCTTTAGGAGTTCATGTTTTTATAGGAACTGGGAATGGAAAAGAAACGTTGACCGATATTTTAGAAGGAAAAGGAAAAGGTACCTATTTTGGCCATTCATTGTTAAGTACATTAAAATCAAAAAAACAATGGATTGCTTTTCATTCTGATACCAATGGCCAAATCATCATTGATGAAGGAGCTGCTTTTGCTCTTATTCACGGCGGGAAAAGTTTACTTCCTGCAGGTGTGACATATGTTGATGGGAATTTTTTACCTGGTGAAGTTGTGGAGGTTTACTCCATTGATGGCCATTTGCTAGGTAAAGGACTGATCAATTACTCATCGGCACAATTAAAGGAAGTTCAAGGGAATTCTACAGAATATGCTAAAAATCATTTGGATATCGAGCGGATTGAAGTGATTCACCGTGATGATTGGGTTGCTTTACAAGAAAAGATTCAGGAGGTTGTAACAAAATGAATGAATTGATGATAAAAGCAAAAAAGGCAAAAGAGATTGTTCAATCATTAGGTATTCTTTCAACAGCAACAAAGAACCAAGCATTACTGATGATTGCTGATCAATTAGAAAAACAATCTGAATATCTGATTCATGAAAATAAAAGGGATATTGAGGAGGCAAGAAGTGCAGATGTAAGTCAGGCATTGCTTGATCGGATGATCCTGAATGAAAAACGCATTCATGAAATGGCAGAGGGTCTTCGATTATTAGTGGAGATTCCTGATCCAATTGGAGAACAAATAGAATCTTGGGAACGACCCAATGGGTTACAAATTACAAAAGTTACAGTTCCTTTGGGAGTGATAGGCATGATCTATGAGGCTCGTCCCAACGTAACCGTAGATGCAGCAGGATTATGTTTAAAAACAGGAAATGCTGTTCTTCTTCGGGGGAGTTCATCTGTCATCCATTCAAATCAAGCGATTCTAAAAATCATTCATGAAGGGCTTAAGCAAACCGGTATACCAATGGAAGCTATACAACTGATCGAAGATACCAACAGGGAGACAGTAGACCAGATGTTAAAGCTAAATGAATATCTTGATGTATTGATTCCACGTGGGGGAGCGCAATTGATTAAAACTGTTGTCCAAAATGCTTCCGTTCCGGTGATTGAAACAGGTGCCGGTAATGTTCATGTCTACATTGATAAAGATGCGGATTTAGAAATGGCAAAACGAATCACTGTGAATGCCAAAACGCAAAGGCCATCGGTTTGTAATGCTGCAGAGACATTATTGGTTCAAAAAGATTGGGCTAAAAAATATCTGGTAGAGCTGCTTGCCGAATTAAAAGCAAAGAATGTGGAACTTAGGGGATGTGAAACATCCCTAAGCATTGTACCTGAAATCAAAAAGGCAACGGAGGAAGATTGGGAAACAGAATATCTAGATTACATTATGGCGGTCAAAGTCGTAAATGATGTTGAAGAAGCAATAGCTCATATCAATCGATATGGCACAAAACATTCGGAAACGATCGTGACCAATAACACAGAAACTGCTGAGCGATTCCTACAAATGGTGGATGCTGCTGCCGTATATCACAATGCATCAACCCGTTTTACAGATGGGTTTGAATTTGGGTTTGGGGCTGAAATAGGAATTAGTACACAAAAACTACATGCAAGAGGACCAATGGGATTAAAGGCTTTAACCTCTTATAAATATATCGTTTATGGTGATGGTCAAATTCGTTAGGAGGCAAGAAAATGTTTGAAGATAAAAAAATCTGTTTTATTGGTGCAGGTTCAGTGACTGAAGCAATGATCGCCGGTCTAGCCCAAAAGAAATTGATACCTCTTGAAAACATAACGATTTTAAATAGAGAAAATCAGCAACGACTTTTTCAACTAACTAAGAAGTATGGAGTAATTTCTTCTGCTAACAAACAACAATCGATTAGTGAAGCCGATATATTGATTTTGGCTGTCAAACCAAAGGATATTGCAGAGTCTTTGCTTAACATTCGTGAGGCAACTCATCAAAAACAGTTAGTCCTGTCAGTTGTAGCAGGTGTAACGACAGATTACATTAGTGATTTACTTCAACATCATGGGCCTGTCATTCGTGCCATGCCAAATACCTCGGCGATGATTGGTATGTCTGCGACTGCGGTAGCTAAAGGAACCTATGCCAAGGAAGAAGATTTAAAAATTGTGATCTCTGTTTTAGAGTCTATCGGAACGGTATCGATTGTTGATGAAGAGCTACTCGATGCCGTTACCGGATTATCTGGCAGTGGTCCAGCTTATTTTTATTATATGATTGAGGCAATGGAACAAGCGGCTGTAGAACTTGGATTTGAACATCATAAAGCAAGGGAATTATTGATTCAAACATTAATCGGTGCTGGTCATATGTTATTGGAAACCAAAATAGACCCTACAATTTTAAGGGAAAAGGTAACAAGTCCCGGGGGAACAACGATGGCAGGATTAAAAATTTTAGAAGAATATCATTTTCAAGAAGCAATCAAAAGCGCGATTAAACAAGCAACAAAACGCTCAAAGGAGTTGGGAGCCATCTATTCCGAGTTTTATAAATAATGATCTACCCACCGAAAGATTAGATTAATCGCTTGATCTTGATATGGTTCATATAAAGGGCAATGGCCGCCATCTATTATTTCCGCGTAAGCCTTATCTTGCAAAGGAATGGCATCAACAAAAGATTTTATCATCTTTGGATCGATGATAGGGTCTTTTTTTCCACATAAACAAAATGTTGGTTGTGTGATATTAGCCACTTTTACCATTGCATGATTCCCATGATGTAATAATTCCGTAAGCCAACGGGGTGTATAAAGTTTGTTTGCTAATGGGTCATTTAACATTTGCATAGACCCCTTTGGTAATATGGGATCCAACCAGCTAATTTTTTTCAGATGGATGTACCATCTAAATGGGTTAACTGTTAAGTCAGGGGTTAACCAAGAAAATAATTCAATAAGCACGTTTATTGATTTTGGTAGTGGTTTCTTAAGAGCTATAGCAGGTGAAGATAAGATGATTCCATTGATATGATTTGAATATTCTTGAACATAACGAATAGCAATAAGGCCACCTAAACTATGCCCTAATAAAAATAAAGGGGTTTTTTGGAAATCAATTTTTACTAATTTAATTAAGATATCTAAATCCTCTAGATATTCCGTAAAACGAGAAACGTGGCCGCGAGGTCCTTCAGACTGGCCAAACCCTCGAAGATCAGGTGCAATGAAAGCGATCTGGTTTAGTAAAGCTTTCATTGCAACATGGGAGAATGCCCCAGAATGTTCACCAGCGCCATGAACTAAAATAACAAGCGCTTTAGGTTGATCTGGGATCCAATACCGAAGATATAATTTTGTTCTTTGTGCTCCTAGATAATATGTGTCATATGATTGAAACTTCATGTTCTTAGCCTCTTTATCTGATGCGTTTACCCTTGCCAATACTTTATATAGTATTTACATACAGGCCTCGCTTATACCATTATCAATGAAAGAATTGAGCAAAATAATTTTAATTTTATTCTAGGAAAAACTACTTAAATTTACAAATAATAGATTTATATTCCTGTATCTGCGAATAGTGATACTTGGGAGTTGACTATGAATTATAGATATGTTAGTGGTGCAGATAATGGTCAGTTTCATAGTATGGACGAAGGAGATATGTTAATAGATGGAGGAATATGGGCAACATCGAAGGACGGAGGCGCTGTAGGTAGCCCTTATAAGGTTTACTTCGATATCTATGAATCTGTATGGGGGTCAGATAGATACGTAGGTGTAACTTCTGTAACACCAGATTCTGAACTCGGAAAAATAACAAATTTTTCGGGTAGTTTTGGCTTACAAGCAGCTGGTGAATACTATATAGTTGCGTATAAAGTAAATGATGATGGTTGGAACTTAGCGGCATCTGGAACAATTAGTACAGAATAAATATTTCGATATTTGTTTAATGATAAAGTAGCCTCAAAAAATTTTTGAGGTTACTTTATCTAGTATTATTTACCTAAGGAGAGAGTAAATCAATGGTGGATTTTGATATATTAACATTAATTACTGGTTTTATAATTCTGGGGATATTATTTATTATTTTAAAGTTTAAATTCAAAAAGGATAATGTTTATCTTATTTTCTTATCTATTTTTTATATCTATTTATTATATGTTCTTAAATACACAATATTTCCCATATCTATATCTGGTAGTATGGTGGAAATTTTTAGGGAAGAGTTGGCCTTTTCAACAGGTATTAACATTATTCCTTTTAATTTTGACTCAATTAACTATTTATTAAGCAAGCAAGTATTTTATAATATTTTATTATCAATTCCTTTTGGGTTTGGAATATCATATATAATTAGCATCAATAGAAAAAAGTTAATTTTCTTTGGAATCATGTTTGGAATCATAATAGAAGGACTGCAGCTACTGATCTCTTTATTCTTAGGATTTCCATATAGAAGTATTGACGTTAATGATCTTATATTGAATTTTATTGGAACAATTATTGGTTACAAAATCTTTAAAATCTATTCATTTTTATTCATTATGTCCGTGAAAAAATTTGATATCAAATTAAATACATTATTAGAGTACATACATAAAGTTTCTGAGAAAGCAGTCAATGTCAATGTTAATAAGAAATAATCACTTGAGGTGCAGATAAATGAAAAAGGTAGTTTTTGGGGTAATTATACTCTTGCTTCTTTTTAGACTCAGTAGTAGAAACGTCTCTAGGTATAACGGGTTTTATTAGGAAAAGATAAATCACATCTTTTCCAGGGTAGGATTCTGCTCGATTTCCATTAAGGAGTCTAAACAAATTCTGACCTTGAAAGAGTTACTTCCATTTTACCAATTCTGAAAAGGCGTTTTTCTGTCAATAAACAAATTTATTTTGGTCAAACTCAGTCACAGATTGAATTAGATCAAAAATTTACTGTGCTAAAATTGAGTAATGATAAAAAAAGGGGGGAACAACTATTGAAGAAATTTGCAATAATCTCATTAATAAGCATAATTATTATTACTTTAAGTACAGGTTGTCAATCGAATACAGATAAACAAATACCGATCAAGATGAAGAGTCAAGAAGAGCAAATGCAAATTCAAAACAACTATACCTATGATGATTATAAACACGTTTATGAAGAGGTTCTATTGGAAACTGAAAAATTTGATATAAAAGATGCTAAATTAAAAAAATGGGTGATTAGAACACTCATTCAAGAAAAATTAAACTATGAAACTGACCTAACACAAGAACAAGTTCTGCAATTGTCCAAAGAGAAAATGAATAAAGAAAAAGCTTGGAAAGAAATTGCTGCGAAAGAGTATGGTATAAAATTAAAAGACAATGAAATTGATCAATATATTAAAGATAGTCTTGATACAGTTGATGTACCAAAACAGATGAAGGCTTATGCCGATGTATTAGGACTATCTATTGAAAATTTAAATTATCGTTACGATAGAGATCTATATGAAAAGAATTTAATTTGGGAAAAATTAATTCCAAAGTTAGAAGAGAAATATTCTACCAATGATATGAAGGTTCTTCTTCAAAAGTATAATGAAGAAGTTGATAATACTGTTAAATCAATTGGTACTTTAGTTGAATAAAGAAAATTAATAACATAAAAAAGGAAAGATATCGCTTTTTCTCCTTTTTCACTGCTTATAGTGGTGTTATTTCACATGTTAAAAACTATGTAATACCCACGAAAGAATTAAACAACATAAATAGTGAAAATGTAAAAGTTATCCTGTTTGACGACTCAGGTAATCAAAGAGTTATAAAAGAATCATTGAAAAAATAACACTTCGCAGAAATCGAAGTGTTATTTTTGTAGCTTCTTTACAAACTGATCAACTTCTTCTTGAACATATTGTATAAAAATTTCATTTCCCTGTAACCCAAAGATAAAAATAGCTTTGTTCATATACGCAATTGCTTCATCGTTTTTGTGTACATGAAACAAATTATACCCTTTTTGATAATAAAATTCACCTAGAAGATAGAGGGACTCATTTTTTAAACAGGCTTTTATTCCTTTTTCACAGTATTTTAGTGATTCACGGTATGAACCGATCTTGGTTAAAGATTTTGCTAAGTTGTACATTAAACGAACTTTTAATAATTGATCATGTAGGAATGGAAGGTGTTTTAAATGTTCAATTCCTTTTTGATAGAAAGATATTGCCTCTATGTGATCTCCAAGTTCACTGTGAATAATCCCGATGCTATTTAGAATTTCTACTTCACGTTCGGAATAAAATTCCTTATTTTTAGCAGTGAGTAGAAGAGAATCGTGCAACAAATTGAGGGCTTTTTCAGAATCACTTTCTAAATAGAAAGTCGCAATACCATGATGCCACATCAGAAATTGTTTGTTTATACTAGACTGAAACAAAGGATGACCCTGTACTTCAAGAACAGTATTCATCACTTCTAGATAATCTCTATTTCGTATAGTTTTACGAATTTGTGACATGACTTCCTTTACATAATCTTCACGAGAACTTTTCGCCATGTCAAAAAAATAGTTGACATCAACCCCTAAGCGTTCTGAGATGTAATAGATGGTTTCAGCGGAGGGAATAGCTTGACCTTTTTCAATTTTACTAATTTGTGCTTGTGTACAAATCCCTTTAGCTAATTCAGCTTGCGATAGGCCTAGAGAGGTACGTAATTGGCTAATCCCCTTCCCTAATCTTTCAATCGAGAAACTTATCATAATCACCCCAAAATTAGTGATTTTTAAGTCTATTATAGGAAAAACTACTTAAATTTACAAATAATAGATTCATTATAGAGGGAGATATTCATTATCCTATGAATATTCAGGATCGGAATCCACAAATATTCCATCATAATCGGTCTTCTATTATGGTTTTCACATCAGCTAAGAAATAAAAGGTAAAAAACTTAAAAAGGATTTACTACACTTCGCAAGTACAAGCGATGTGTTTTATTAGCAAATATTCCTATAATTATAATTTTTGATAAATGAGCGAGAATTTATGAGGAAATAGTGTATTAATTAGGTTAGATTGCCGATAAAGGCAAATACAGGAATATTTTTATTTATATATAATGATTGCAAAGGGAGAGGAGGCGCGAAAATGAAAAGAGTAGTTTTAGGGATAATTTTATCTTTACTACTTTTTAGTGCAACTCAGATTAGTCAAATTTCGAACAAGCAGTATACAGCTATAGAGACAACAATCTATGAATCTACCGATTTGCCATATCAGCATTAGATTTTATTTTTACAATTTTATTTTTATTTTGTTTGTAAAAATAACAACTTTAATTAATGAAAGAAGGTAGACTATAATGTACAGAAAATCTTTAATATTTATGAGCATTTTTCTTATGTTGTTCGTTGTTTTTTCTGAGATCACTTTTGCAGGCAACACAATTGTTAATGAAACTACTTCCAAAATTACCCTATCCCCAGAGGAAGAAAAATTACTGGATAAAAATTTTAAAGAATTGGGTATTGATAGTAAAACACGAAAGAATCTTATTAATAAATATAAAAACGGAGAATTGATTGACGCCATGAATCCAGAAGTACTAGCAAAGCTTCCAGAAAATGCTTTATCAGTCAGTCTTAAGAATCCATTAAAGAAAATTACATTCCCAGATGGTTCCGTTTTAAAATTAGAAGTTAAAGTACTAAAAAAAACTGAAATGAAACCTGAAAAGGAATTAAAAGGAGACGTTAGTTCTCAATTTTATAGTAGTTGTGGTTCAGGATATTGTACTTATTATGAAGTTCTTATTGATGGGACGAGTGGAGTACAATCTGCTGAATTCTATGCAGACTTCACTTTTGTTCAAGGTGGCGCAGATTATATTTCAAAAGTCTATGATGATAGAGTAATGGTCATAGGAGGTACTTATCAAAATAAAAGTCTTTCAATTATGAGACAGAAAGAAGATTTATATTATAATCGTCCTGCTTATGCAGCATTAACTTGGGATACAATTTCAGTTGGATGTGGTTGTTCTTCTTATCTTAAGTTATTTGTAGAAGATGACAATTATTATTCTGATGGTTCAATGTAATATATTGTAAACGGAAAAGAATTAAAATTTTTGACACTAAAGAATTGGATTTTTCCATATATCCAATTCTTTAGTGCTTTTGGAGTTTAACGTCTATCTACAATGAGATAAAGTATAATTAAGTTAAAAAACAATCTACATACATATAAGAGGGGTGAAATTTATGTTCGATTTAGGATCACCATCTGTTATTCTTATTTTGTCTAATTTAGTAATAGTCTATTTACTAATAAAATTAATCAAAAAAAAATAAATATGCCCTGGCATATTACGGTATTCTTATTCTTTCTTTTTCCGATATAATATTTCCATAGGATGTAACCACTTACTTTCTTTGGCGGGAAAATGAGTGGTTACACAATGGGAATACACTTTTTTGGTGGACGGCATATACTGGTTTTAGGGGCGGTTGCATATGATTCAGCACAAGGCGAAGAATACTTTTTTCAACAAATTGAATCAATTTCATAATTATGAGCCTTACAGGCTCAAGGCTTTTAAAAGCCAAAAAAGGAGTACCTCCCAAAATGTCGAATGAGTAAGTAACTACACCAACTCCAAGACTTAAGGAAGACTCCCTATGCCTATTATAAGACAAGAAAGCCTATTTTAAAGATAAAAATAGCTTTGTTCATATACGCAATTGCTTCATCGTTTTTGTGTACATGAAACAAATTATACCCTTTTTGATAATAAAATTCACCTAGAAGATAGAGGGACTCATTTTTTAAACAGGCTTTTATTCCTTTTTCACAGTATTTTAGTGATTCACGGTATGAACCGATCTTGGTTAAAGATTTTGCTAAGTTGTACATTAAACGAACTTTTAATAATTGATCATGTAGGAATGGAAGGTGTTTTAAATGTTCAATTCCTTTTTGATAGAAAGATATTGCCTCTATGTGATCTCCAAGTTCACTGTGAATAATCCCGATGCTATTTAGAATTTCTACTTCACGTTCGGAATAAAATTCCTTATTTTTAGCAGTGAGTAGAAGAGAATCGTGCAACAAATTGAGGGCTTTTTCAGAATCACTTTCTAAATAGAAAGTCGCAATACCATGATGCCACATCAGAAATTGTTTGTTTATACTAGACTGAAACAAAGGATGACCCTGTACTTCAAGAACAGTATTCATCACTTCTAGATAATCTCTATTTCGTATAGTTTTACGAATTTGTGACATGACTTCCTTTACATAATCTTCACGAGAACTTTTCGCCATGTCAAAAAAATAGTTGACATCAACCCCTAAGCGTTCTGAGATGTAATAGATGGTTTCAGCGGAGGGAATAGCTTGACCTTTTTCAATTTTACTAATTTGTGCTTGTGTACAAATCCCTTTAGCTAATTCAGCTTGCGATAGGCTTAGAGAGGTACGTAATTGGCTAATCCCCTTCCCTAATCTTTCAATTGAGAAACTTATCATAATCACCCGAAAATTAGTGATTTTTAAGTCTATTATAGGAAAAACTACTTAAATTTACAAATAATAGATTTATAAATATTCTTATTATTATCATTTTTAATAAGTGAGCGAGAATTTATGAGGAAATAGCGCATTAATCAGGTTAGATCGCAAATAAAGGCAAATACAGGAATTTTTGTATTTATATATAATGATGGCAACAAAAAAGGAGGTGCAGATAAATGAAAAAGGTAGTTTTAGGGATTATTTTATCCTTAAATTTCTAGTTTAAATAAGGGTTCCATTCATGTAATGAATTAAATTGAGGTTTGAAAAAGAAAAGCGCCTCCTGTATGCTATTGTATAAAAGTTTCTTTCCCTTGTAATTCAAAGATAAAAACGGCTGAGAAGGGAAATGGAAGTACAAGGGATGAAACTTGGTTTCCATCATCCCCTTGTCCTTGCATTAAGCCAAAAGATTGATCGGCTTCATACGAAAATCGTAAAGATCCAACTCCAAAAGGTCTATCAACAAAAGAAAAACAAAGATTTCCCTATCCTTGAAATATCTCATCAATACGTATGATTTGATCTTGGCCACATGCAGGACAAGAGGTAATATGGATGCATTGGTGGTTTTGTTCATCATCGGGATAGCCGTTTATCAATCTTAATTCATTAATTTCTCTATAGGGTGAATATGGACCCCAAAGCTGGTCAATTCGACCAAAATCATCTAATTGATGATGACAATGGGGACAGGTTGCTTCTAATGACATTAACCCATTACAAACTGGACAAATATACGACATCGTGACCCCTCCACATCATGAATTCCAAAAACCTAACCAATAGGTATAGACGATATAACTAACCATTAGAATAAAAGCAAAGATCGCACCAACAATCGCGTCAATATGGCTACCCACTGGAACGCGGCTAAAAAGAATACTTAGTGGAAGAATGATCGTTAACACCAATAAGAGAAGCGTGTAAAGTGTATTGATCAACGTTCTCATTCAAGAAGTCCCCCTATCATCATCATATATCTCTTATTTTGTGTAATGGGGAATAAAATATACAAGAGAAAAATACTTTCTATTACAAATAAAGAAAACTTGGCTTATGCCAAATCTTTGATGCAGGCAGAAGCCTAAGTTGCACTTATACTTGGAACTTAAAATTTTTAGCAACGTCGAGTTACCTCTTGCTAAAATTTATACCTTCCTAACGTATAAAAAAGGCCGTTTTTTAAACGACCTTTTTTTCTTACCTCTCAAAAGATTAGTGTTTACTACTGCTATGAACTGGTTGTACTCTTTCGTCAGGGTTAATATAGTGTTTGGCATTATTGACAGCTGTAGGTGCCTCACCAAATCCTGAAGCAATCAATTTAATTTTTCCTTCATATGTAGCAATATCTCCAGCAGCATAAATTCCATCGATATTTGTCTTCATTGTTGAGTCTACAACGATTCCACCGTTTTTAATTTCTAATCCCCATTCCGCAATTGGCCCTAATGAGGAAACAAAACCAAAGTTAACAATTAAATCGTCAACCTCAATCACTTGCTCATCTCCACCTTTAGGATTTGCAATGGTTACTTTTTCAATGACGTTGTCACCTTCTAATTTTGTGATAACACGAGGAACGATAACGTTTACTTTAGAATCGTACAATCTTTCTACACTATGCTCATGTGCACGGAATTTATCCCTACGGTGAATAATCGTTACTTCTTTAGCGATGTTTTCAAGCATAAGTGCCCAGTCGACTGCAGAGTCCCCACCACCAAATAGAAGTACCTTACGATCTTTAAATATATTTAAGTCGCTAACAAAATAATGTAAGTTTTTCTTTTCATACTTTTCAGCGCCTTCAAGTTCAAGCTTACGTGGTTCGAAAGCACCAATACCTGCAGTAATAATGATGGCCTTAGATAAATGAGTGCCTTTATCTGTAGTTAAAACAAAGTTACCATCGCTATTTTTTTCAACGTTAACCACTTTTTCTTCTAAACAAATGGTTGGCTCAAATTGTGAAACTTGTTCTTCTAAGCGCTTAACTAAGTCAGCAGCAAGTACTTTTGGAAATCCAGCTACATCATAAATATATTTTTCGGGATATAACGCAGCTAGTTGTCCGCCAAGTTGAGGCATGCTTTCAATTAACTTAACACTTGCTCCCCTCATCCCTGCATAAAATGTGGCAAATAAGCCAGCAGGCCCTCCGCCTATTACAGTGATTTCGTAAACCTTTTCATCATGTAACATGATTTTTCCCCACCTTTGCATGATTTTTACACATCCCCTAGTCAATTATAAACTGGAAAAGATGGTTTTTAAAGAAGTTTTTGTGAGAACAATTGCAAAATTCCAAATTAACTTTATTTGACACGCTGGATTAGAGTGAATACAATAAAAATACGTTAAGAAAAAGTTAATTGTAAAGACCTAAAGTATAATGAAATAGGAACTTATTCCTATTGAGGGAGGAGTACCTGATGAGGCTTTCTTCACGTGGTCATTATGGACTTCGAGCAATGGTATATTTAGCAAAATCAGGACTTACAAAGCCTATCCCATTGCGTCAAATCGCAAAAGATGAACATATACCTGAACCTTTTTTGGAGCAAATTTTTGTTGATTTAAGAAAAGCTGGCTTAGTCAAAAGTGTTCGTGGTGCAAAAGGTGGTTACCGTTTAGCCAATGAACCTGAAAAAGTGATTGTAGGTGATATCGTCCGTGTTCTAGAAGGTTCAATGAATATTATTGATTGTCTTGAAGATGAAGACGGAAATTGCTGTAACAAGACCGAAGACTGTTCAACAAAGATGGTTTGGGAAAAAGTTAGAGAATCGATGGCTAGTGTATTAGATGCACTTAATTTGGCTGATTTAACAATAGGAGGTAAAGCGATGATTGATTCGCTTTAGCTCTTTTTTTATTGGTTAGGATTTTATGATGGGTTCCCACAAAAGTAGTCAGAATGCGCTTCGAAGGAGGGATCGTCACTTTTATGGGATTAATTATACTTTAAATTTAACAAATAGCATGGTATGATATTCATATATTAACACTATTTTTATAGTGAAAAATATAACAATGTTAAATTATGTTGTCTTAATTTGTGAAATGATGTACAATCCAAAACATAACAGGTACGTTCCACTTTAAAAAGCAAGGAATTGGGGAACGCTAAAACACATAAAGAAAAGAAAAAGATTATATGATGGGGATGTGAGTGTATGACACCAAAGATTCTAATACTCGGTGCCGGTTACGGCGGGCTAACCACTGCATTACGTTTACAAAAGGAATTACATTATAATGAAGCCGATATTACCTTGGTCAATAAACATGATTACCACTATATTACGACGCATTTACACCAACCAGCTGCAGGAACTGTAGATCCTCGCAGGATTAAAATTGATTTAGATGAGTTAATTGATAAAGACAGGATTAACTTTATTAAAGCAGAAGTTGTAGCGATTGATATTCAGAATGAACGAAAGGTTACACTGGATAATGGGCAAGGATTAACTTATGACATCTTGGTTATTGCTTTAGGAAGCGAAGTTGAAACCTTTGGAATTGAGGGGCTAAAAGAATATGCCTTTACCATTCGTAGTATTAATTCGGTGCAACTAATCAGGGAACATATTGAATATATGTTTGCGAAGTATAAAAATGAGCCTGGACATCCTGAATATCTTACCTTTATCGTTGGAGGTGCAGGATTTACAGGTATTGAATTTGTTGGAGAATTGGCTGACCGTATTCCAGAACTCTGTGAACAATTTGAAGTGAATCCCAAAAAGGTTAGAATTATTAATATTGAAGCTGCTCCAAGTGCATTGCCAGGTTTTGATCCTCAGTTAGTGGATTATGCGATTGAAGTTTTAAAGAACAAAGGGGTAGAATTTAAAATCAATACACCTATTAAAGCATGCACAGAGGAAGGCGTCACACTGGCTGATGGGGAAGAAATAAAGGCGGGTACGGTAGTTTGGACTGGTGGAGTTAGAGGTAATAAATTGATTGAAATGTTAGGTATTGAAACCATGAGAGCGCGCATAAAAGTAGACGAGTTTCTGCGAGCACCTGGTTATCAAGATGTATTTATTATCGGCGATAATTCAATTGTCTTTAATGAAGAAGGCAGACCTTATCCACCAACAGCCCAAATTGCTGTTCAACAAGGAGAACATCTAGCAAAACAAATTACTTCTTATGTCCGAAATGGTAAAATGGACTTAAAACCGTTTAAGTTTAATCTCCGTGGAACCGTAGCTTCCCTAGGGAAAGGAGAAGCAATCGGAAAAGTAGGAAATCGTAAAATGACTGGTTATACAGCTTTAATAATGAAACAACTCATTGATAACCGATATCTATACTCAATAGGTGGGTTACCATTAGTCATCAAAAAAGGCAAACTGTTAGGCTAAAATGAAATAAACAAATCTTCATTTATCCATGAGAGTCGTTAGTAAAATGACTCTTTATTTTTTTTATTGTTTCTATATGATATGCTAAAAAATGAGGTGAAACGAACATGAGAAAACAAGATGTGTGGCTAGGAGTTGGGGGTCTTGTTTTAAAGGAAGGGAAAGTATTAGCTGTTAAAAAATCATATAGCAAAACCAAAGGGCTATGGACTTTTCCAGGAGGTTTTGTCGGCCCAAACGAAACGATGGATGAGGCGGTTATAAGGGAAATTAAAGAGGAAACGTCTATTGATGCCAAAATTTTAGGAATCGTTGGTGGGAGAACTGGTGTATTAAAAACAGGTATTAGCGATCATTTGATTCTGTTTTATCTTGAATATTTAGGTGGAGATCCTAAGCCAAGACTTGGTGAAATTGAAGAGGCTATTTTTCTGCCGATTGAAGAACTTATTAACGATCCTAACACGACTGAATTTATGGCCAATTTTCTAAAAACGTTTCAAGTGAATAGGCATCGACTAGAAATTTTACCCTTTCAAACCTTTAGGAACTATGGTTACAACAGTTATAAAATCTTTAAATAATAACTTTAACAGTTTGATGTTTTCGCTTACATGAAGGAAATTGGACAAATAAGCGATAAAATAAAGCTTTATAATTTTCTGAATTATTGATATATTTTTAGTAATCTATCTGAACGGAGGCGATGGGTATGAAAGGTTATAGCGATCATATCTGTGAATACTGTGAAGGGCAAGGTTACTACGATCTCTTAGAAGGTGGCTCTGAAACTTGTCCAGCATGTGAAGGAACTGGTAAACAAGGAGAAGAGGAAGTAGCATAAGTGATCCACTACAATATAAAACGGAAAATTATGAAGGGGTGTGAATCAACAACGATTCTCACCCCTTATTTTTATCATTTTTAATTTTGTGGGTTATTCCTATATCGTATCTAACATTTCGGATACAGTTTCTTTACGAATACATGTAAACATCGGAACATCACGAAGCGTATAACGGCTTGCCTCTGATTCCCTTAGTTCTTGAACTAAATTGGAGAAGTCTTGAACATGGTCTGACTCAAAAGCAACAACAAATTCCTGATCATCAATACCAAAAGAGTATGTTGTATTTAATTTAACAGACGGATATTTCATTCCTACCTTAATATGTTCATCCATCATTCCCTGTCTTGTCGCAAAGGTTAGGTGATACCAATCTCTTGTTTTAATAAAGGGGTAAACGAATAAATATTTACCTTGTCCAGGCACGATATGAGCTCTTGAATTTTGATGTTCTGGATTGGCTTTATCGACATAGATGCTTCTCTTTGTTAGGGACAAATAAGAATAAGCAATGGTAAGGTATTGTCCTAGACCTGTATGTAATAATTTTGTAGTCATTTCCTGAAATAAATCTAATTGATAGGAGATTCTCCAAAGCAAAAAGTCTGTATCCCCTCGAAGTCCAACTAAAGAATATGTCAGTACCATCATCTCAGGATGATGATTATACTCCTCTACAACATTCCGAAATTCTTCTTTACGTTTTTGTTGTTCTTCTATTGGCAAACGTCGAAAGGCTGGGTCTAATTTAAAAAAAATAAAACTAACAAATTGGGTGGGTAATGTTTGTTGCATAAATGATTCCTCCTTTTTTAATAGCTATTTTTATTGTAGACAATATTGAATCATTTAACAATATATTAACTTTTTTTATAGTGTTTTATTTACTTTCTTTCCTATTTTTTCATCAAACAAGTATAAAAAATTTTTTTCTAGGAAAAGATGAGACTAGGAGAGGAGGTAGATAACAAAATGTCTACCTATATAAATCGACGAGTAAAAATAGCATTACTGCTGTTACTCGTCATATCACCCATTGTAACGATGGGATTGATGTTTGGTGAAAATGAAGTAAAACAAATTAATGTGTTAGAATTAAATCAACAAGAACAGCCAGCAAAAATGGAAGCAATTACAACTGATATAGATGAAATCAGACAATTACAAATCGAAAATCGAAAAAACCAAATAAGTACAATTAATCAAAATGAAACTCGTTCAATATCAGTTATAAGATCTAAACAAGCTGTCATGGTTTCAAAAATGGAAAAACAGTATGAGAAAATTACTGTTGTTGCGACTGGCTACACAGCGGGTGTAGAATCAACAGGAAAAGATATTTCCCATCCTGAATATGGAATTACTTACTCTGGTGTTAAAGTAAGAAGAAATCCAGAGGGGATTTCAACCATTGCCGCAGATTTAAAAGTGTTTCCATTAGGAACAATTCTATATATTGATGGATATGGTTACGGAATCGTAGCAGATAAAGGTTCTGCAATAAAAGGAAACCGGATTGATTTATACTTTGAAACCGTTCAAGATGTTTATGATCAGTGGGGCAAAAAACGAGTCGATGTATATGTGATCAAACGTGGTAATGGAAAAGTCACGGAAAAAGTATTAGAACAGTACGACCGTGTCGCAATGGTTAATGCTGAAATGTAAGAAGTAAGGAATCTCCTTGCTTCTTTTTTTCTTTGCACTTCTCTGCTTATCATGGCTCAGGTTCCTTTGATATGATCATATTACTACATTAAAGATATAGTCAAAATTGAGCGAGCTTGGAGTGTGAACGAAATGCAACGCAAATATCCAGAGGAATACTATCAATTTTTTAAAAAATTCAATGAAGGCGAATATTACGAATGCCATGATCTTCTTGAAGAGATTTGGATGATAGACAAACAGAATAAATTTTTACAGGGGTTGTTACAAGTAGCTGTTGCCATTTATCATTTTCAAACAGGTAATATCTCCGGCTCTCGACTACTTTTTCATTCTGCCTATAAATACTTACAACCTTATCGTCCTAAATACTGGGATTTAGATTTAGAACCAGTCATTGCCTACATTGAAAAAGCATTAACTTATTTACCAGAAGAGAAACGCATCACGATTGAGGAAGTGAAAAAAATCAATTTCCCTCTTGTAAAATTACACTTAGACGAAGGGGAGTGAAAACTTAGATAATCGAAATAATTTATTTTTCATTGTAAACGAGGTATAATGGGCAACAGTAAGGTTTAAAAATAAAAATTTTGGGGGTGCTGAAATGAAAATCGAATTTTTAAATCAACCAGTTACATCGATTCAAACAGATCTTCTTGTATTAGGACATTATAGTGAAAATACGAAGCCACAAGGTAAATTGGCTGATGTGGATCAAGCACTAGATGGAGCTATTTCTGATCTCATTCAACAAGGAGAAATTACTGGAAAGGCTAAAGAAACAACATTGATACATACCTTTGGTAAAATTTCTGCAAAACGGATTTTGGTCATTGGTTTGGGTGAGAAAGATGCGTTTGACCAAGATATGGTTCGCGAAATTGCTGCCGTAGCTGTAAAAACAGCGATTAAAGTCAAAGCTAAAAAAGTAGCCTCTTGCCCATTTGGAATCAAGCATCCAAATATACATGAGCATCATGTGACACATTCATTTGCAGAAGGAGCTCATCTTGCTCATTATCGTTTTGATGGATATAGTTCAAAAAAGGAAGAGCAACATCAGGTTGAACTGATTCAACTGATCGCTGAAGAAGTTTCTGATGAACTTAAATATGGGATTGAATGTGGAACAGCTTACGCATTAGGAACAAATTTAGCTAGGGATCTTGTTAATACACCTGGCAATAAGATGACTCCAACCCATATGGCTGAAAAAGCGATTGAAATTGCCCGCCGCTATGGGATGGAATATGAAATCCTTGAGCGTGATGAAATGGAGCGTTTAGGTATGGGTGGTTTATTAGCCGTGGCTCAAGGCTCAGAACAACCACCAAAGATGATCGTATTGAAATATCGTGGTAGGGAACAATGGGATGATGTTCTTGGTTTTGTTGGTAAAGGACTTACTTTTGATACGGGGGGCATCTCATTAAAACCAGGAGCCAATATGGATGAAATGAAAATGGATATGGGTGGTGGCGCTGCTGTTCTTGGAGCGATGGAAGCGATTGGCCGTTTAAGACCAAAAGTTAATGTTGTTGCGGTTATTCCTTCAACAGAAAATATGCCTTCTGGAAAAGCTTATAAGCCCGGTGATGTCATTAAGACAATGAGTGGAAAAACGATTGAAGTGCTAAATACAGATGCAGAAGGTCGTTTAATCCTATCTGATGGAATCACATATGCGAAACACTTAGGTGCTTCACGAATTATCGATTTGGCAACTTTAACAGGTGCGGTCTTAATTGCTCTAGGCGATGTAACCACTGCCGCAATGACGAATAATGAAGAATTTTTAGCGGACTTTATGAAATCGGCGAAAAAGGCAGGAGAAAAAGTTTGGCAATTACCTACCTTTGATGAATATAAGGAACAAATTAAGAGCCAAATTGCTGATTTGAAAAATACGGGTGGCCGTTTAGCCGGAAGTATCACCGCTGCATTGTTTGTCGGAGCATTTGCAGAAGAGACGCCATGGATTCATCTTGATATTGCTGGAACTGCATGGTCGAATAAAGAAACCGCCACAACGCAAAAAGGTGGAACAGGTGTGATGGTGCGTTCTTTAGTCCAAATCGCAAAACATTATGGTAAATATGGAATGAGATAAATTTGAATTTTATAACATGCTCCGTCGTACATGTCTTTCTTTGAATCAAGTTACTCCGGCTATAAATGGATAAATGAAAAAACTTCTTTACTGGAACACTTTTTGTCGTTAAACTATATACTATAAAATAGTAGACGAATGGATTAAGTTTTAGAATTTTAGTAGAGAACAGCTTGATGAGAATGAGAAGAGCGGAGGAGAGAAAATGAATCATGAACGGGGTAGTTTTACGTCAAAAATAGGATTTCTGCTGGCTGCTGTAGGTGCTGCTGCTGGATTGGGGAATATATGGAAATTCCCCTATATGGCAGGGCAATACGGAGGGTCAGCTTTTTTGCTTGTTTATTTAATCAGTGTTGTTATTTTGGGAATTCCATTATTATTAGCAGAAATTTCATTAGGCAAAGAAACGAGAACCGGCATTGTTGGGGCATTTGAGGCGTTTTCTAAAAAGAAGCGTTGGAAGGGTGTCGGCTATTTAGGTGTCTTTACTTCCATTGTTGTATTAGGTTTTTACACCATGGTTGGTGGATGGTCGATTTTTTACATGTTCGCTGCGATTAAGGGTGATTTTACAGGGTTGACTCCAGATCAATTTGGCCAATATTTTGGTTCCTTTATTTCACAATCCTTTCAGCCCATTATCTTTCAAATCATCTTTTTACTCCTAACTGTATTCATTGCGGTAAGAGGAGTAGAAAAGGGAATAGAAAAATCTAATAAGATATTAATGCCGTTATTAACACTATTATTAGTGATTCTCATGTTCCGCAGTTTAACTTTACCTGGAGCAACGAAAGGTTTAGATTTCTTATTTAACTTTGATTTATCTAAGTTGACACCTTTAATGATCTTAGCAGCATTGGGTCAGGCATTTTTCTCTTTGAGTTTAGGAATGGGGGGAATGCTTACCTATGGAAGTTATTTGCCTAAAGAAATGCCAATTAAGAAAACAGTCGTACAAATTGCACTTTACGATACGATTTTTTCATTATTGACCAGCCTAGTTATTTTTCCAGCGATCTTTTCCTTTAATTTTGAACCGGCAGCTGGGCCACCCCTTGTATTCATTACCTTACCAGCCATTTTTACGAAGATTCCATTTGGATCGTTTTTTGCTACTTTATTCTTTGCATTGGTCACTGTGGCAGCATTAACTTCAGCAATTAATATCCTTGAGATTGCTTTAGCTACATTTGTCGATCGGAAAGGATATAGTCGAATCAAGAGTGGAGCCATCTTAAGTATTCTTATTTTAATCTTTGGTATTCCAAGCTCCTTATCTTTTGGAGCATTAGGTCAAGTAAAGCTATTTGGTCTATCCATCTTTGAATTGATGGATTTCTTCGCCTCAAATATTTCGTTGCCTCTTGGTGGAATTCTTCTAGCGCTTTATGTGGGCTTTGTCTGGGGGATGAAGAAGGCAATGGCAAGTGTTGGTTTTACACCACAAGACAAACTTGCAAAAGCTTGGGGAATTTCTCTTCAATATATTGCTCCAATTATCGTGTTCTTTGTTTTGCTTCAAGTCACTGGGGTTTTTAAAGCACTGGGTATATATTAGATGAATTAACTGTTCAAAGCTGGGGATAGATGCCCCGGCTTTTTTTTATACAAATTTTTTTAAAAAAATGATTGCAAAGAGATAATGTCAAACTTAAAATATATCTATATTGCTATATATTAAAATTCATATATTTTAATATACTTCATTGGGGGAGAAAAAATGAGTTTGTCAATGTTTGGTGAGGATTTATTATTATTAGCCTTTACCTTCCTTTTCCTTGGTAGTGTAGGGGTTATTTTTTGGAGCAAAAAACAACAATTTGCAAGATGGATCACTCTTTTTACTGGTGGTTTAGGCAGTTTATTTGCATTATTAAGTTCGTTGTGGGTTTTAACGACACAACGTTCAATTTACATAGAAGGTTGGAACATTACTCCGAACCTTAACATGCTCATTCGCATGGATCAGTTATCGGCTATTTTCGTTTTGGTCATTTCACTTATTAGTTTTGTTTCCTTTATCTATGGATTTGGATATACACAAAAATTTATAGGTAAAAAAAGATTGGATTTTATGGGGGCATTGGCAAATAGTTTTGTTTTGATGATGATTGCCGTTGTTACTGCTGATCATTTTATTACTTTTTTAATTGCATGGGAAAGCATGTCGATTTTATCCTATCTACTCGTTGTGACTGAATATGAATATACCCCTGTTCAAAGGGCAGGTTACGTTTATTTGGTCATGACCCATATTGGGACATTCTTTATTATTCTAGGGTTCTTCTATTTATATCGTTGGACTGGAACTCAACAGATTTCTTTGCTTTATGAACAAGCAAAACAGATTTCGGACTTTTATAAAAATCTGTTATTTTTCCTTTTTATTATTGGTTTTGGAACAAAAGCTGGTATTTTTCCTTTACATGTTTGGCTACCAAGAGCGCATCCAATCGCTCCCTCCCATATCTCAGCCTTGATGTCAGGAATTATGATAAAAACAGCATTATATGGAATTTTGCGCTTTCTTATTCAAGATTTTTCATTTGGAGAGACCTGGTGGGCATGGGTAATAATTATTTTAGGCATCTTATCGGCCATTTATGGAGTTTTATTCGGTGTTGTAGAAAAAGATATCAAACGCTATTTGGCTTATAGCTCTTCTGAAAATATGGGATTAATGTGGATGATACTTGGTGTTTCTATGCTTTTGATTCAGCAGCAAGAATGGGTGTGGGGAATTTTTGCCTTTACAGCGTTACTATTTCATTTACTGAACCATGCTGTTTTTAAGAGTTTATTATTTTTAGGTGCTGGATCAATTGATTATTCCATACATACAAAAAATATGAACCATATGGGTGGACTCATTCATCGAATGCCTTGGACAAGTGTTATGGTTTTAATTGGAGTTATGGGAATGGCTGCAATACCACCATTTAACGGATTTATCAGTGAATGGATGATGTTGAAAAGCTTCATATATTTGATGTCGAATTCTCAAACTCTTTATGCCTTGGTGGGACTAGTACTTTTAGCGGTTTTAGGGATGGTAGGGGCTTTAACCGTTGCAGGAGTCGTTAATCTATTTGGTCTTTCATTTTTGGGACGCCCCCGTTCTTCACATGCAAAAGAAGCACAAGAGGTACCTTTATCAATGAGATGGGCAATGGGCATCTTGGCTAGTTTGATTCTTATATTGGGGCTTGGCTCAAAATGGATAGGTCAGTGGTTATTTCTTCATGCTCAAAGTTTAATTTTTAATGGTTCTATTATTGGTTCAAAACTGCCTGTTTTAACGCTTAAGGATACAGCACATTCATTTACGATTCAACCTTTGTCTCTTGGTGTTTTGCTATTGATTGGGTTGTTATTGGGATATGGATTGATTCATTTCTTCTTTCATCGTCCAACGGTAAGAATCAGTCCTACTTGGGGATGTGGCATTCAACTTGATGAGAAAATGGAATATACTGCATCTTCCTTTACGCATCCATTTTTATATATTTTTAAAAAGGTGATTCCCTCTAGTCAAATGGTTCAGCATAGTAGAGAGGGATATTTTCCTCATCACGTTCAGTATAAGCTCCTTGTAAAACAAATGCTTGATGTGATGATTTATCGACCTATTTTACAAGGATTATTATGGCTAGCTTCTAAGATCAAAAAGATACAGAATGGGAACATTCAAACCTATTTAACATTTATGTTTGTCACACTGATCTTGTTTTTATTATTCGTGAAATAGGAGGCGAACTAAAATGAACTTATTCTCTGAATTTGTATGGATATTTATCCAATTTGCTCTATTTTTAATCGTTTCGCCTTTTATCCAAGGGATCATTAAAAAAACGAAAGCAAGGCTACAATCTAGAAAAGGGCCATCGATTTGGCAAGGATACTATGATTTAAAGAAGTATTTTCATAAATCTATCGTATTATCTGAGGATGCATCTTGGATCACGAAGATTACACCCTATGTCGTTTTTACTGCTATTGGGTTGAGTTCGATTTTGGTCGTTACTTTTTTCTATTCTCCTACCCGTGGGGAAATTGGTGATATTTTGGTGATTATCTATCTATTTACATTGGCACGCTTTTTCTTAACATTGGTAGGATTGGATGCAGGGAGCTCTTTTGGTGGAATGGGTTCTAGCAGAGAATTAGCAGTTTCAGCATTAGCTGAACCAGCCTTCATTTTAGCTGTTTTTACTTATGTCTATCCGCTTAAAGTTACTTCTTTTGACGAAGTGGTACGACAATTAAACAGTTCAAACATCGAATGGTTAAATCCTACGATTCTCTTTTCATTTTTAGCGTTATTCATCATTCTGCTTACGGAAACAGGTAGGATCCCTGTAGATAATCCGGATACTCATTTAGAGTTAACGATGATTCACGAAGGGATGTTATTAGAGTTTACAGGTAGACACTTGGCACTGATGACTTGGGCACAATGGATCAAACAAATGATTTTATTAAGTATCATTGCTAGTTTCTTCTTTCCATATATTTCATTCAACTACACTTTTCTAGGAATCTTTACTAGTTTCATCATTTATTTTGCCAAAATAATAGGACTTGCTATTCTTCTTGGTGTGGTAGAAACAGCTTTAGCAAAAATGCGCTTTTATCGAATTCCGCGTTTATTGGGGATGTCTATGATTCTTTCTATTTTTACCTTCTTATCACAGTATGTTATTTAACGAGGTGAGAAACACATGATTACATGGTTATCATTGGGGTTATTAACGAGTACGCTACTGTTATTGGTAATACGCCAATTACATTCAGCTGTATGGTTTCTCGCGATGCAATCTTTATTTATCGCAGGGATAGTCTTTCAAATTGGAATAGAAGATAAAGATTTTCATTTATTTTGGGTTGCTTTATTAACGATAGTGATCAAAGTGGTTGTTATTCCATTTATCTTATCTATTACGGTTTCCAAAGCAAACAATAATAGCAATGCCTGTAGTCGGTTAAGGAGTTTTTATTCTTTTGTTATCGGTATTGCCTTATTAATGGTTGGATCTATTGTGGTTCACCGAATGAATATTCAACAAGATCATTCAAGTTTTGAAACGATTCAATTAGCGATCGATATGTTGTTCTTCGGTGCATATATGATGGTGATCCACCAAAATGCGATGATGCAAGGAATTGGGCTGATGACGATTGAAAATGCCATTTTTCTTAGTTCTATCGCTATAACGAATGGAATTCCTTTTATGATCGAATTAGGCATTTTTTTTGATGTTCTCGTTTCAGTAGTCATTATTGGCATATTTTCCTATCGGATTCACCTCACCTTTTCTAGTATGAATGTTGAGGAACTGCAGAAATTGAAGGGATGATCAACATGTTTTGGGTTTATCTCGTTTTATTACTACCGTTAATAATAGGGATTTTTTCATGGATATCTCCAAATTTAAAGGAAACAGAAAGAATCCATTTTTGGGGGTCGATCCTATTCTTTTTTGTTGGGATACGAATCATCTATCAAGTCTATCAAAAGGGACCTATGATTAGTCAAAACCAATATTTTTATGTGGATGAATTAAGCTCTTGGATTATGATGATGATTGTCGTTATTGGTTTTTTATCTTCCATCTATTCAATAGGCTATATACGTGAGGAGCAAGAAAGACACTCCTTAAATGAAAAACAATATCAAAGGTACTATTTATTTTTTCATTTATTTTTGATGACAATGGTTTTGGCTGTGGTAAGTAATAATATAGGGATTATGTGGGTGGCAATTGAATTAACAACCCTTGTTTCTGCGTTACTTGTCGCACATGATCGTTCAGGAACATCGTTAGAAGCAGCTTGGAAATACTTAATCATTGGCAGTGTAGGGATTTCCTTTGCTCTGATTGGGGTTATTTTCCTATATGGTGCTGCAGTCAATCAATTAGGTGGAACCGCTAGTGCGCTTCACTGGACTAATTTATATGAAATGGCCAATATCTTAAATCCAAATTATTTAAAATATGCTTTTTTATTTATATTGATTGGTTTTGGTACCAAAGCTGGACTGGCACCTATGCATTTTTGGTTACCTGATGCACATAGTCAGGCTCCAACGCCGATTAGTGCTTTATTATCAGGGGTATTACTCAATACAGCGATTTTTGGCGTATTGCGAGTCTATTCTATTCTTTATCAAGTTTATCATCCTGTTCAATGGTGGTTAATCCTTTTTGGGGTGTTTACTGTTGTTATTTCAGTTCCTTTTCTTTTAATCCAAAAAGATATAAAACGATTACTTGCTTATTCTAGTGTTGAACATATTGGAATTATTTTCTTTGGGTTAGGGATAGCAACACCATTTGCTTGGTATGGTGCAATTCTACATATGTTAAATCATACGTTGATCAAGTCGATGTTATTTTTCTCAGCAGGACATATGGTAGTAAGATATCGTAGCAAATGGATGAATAGAATCAGAGGGGTTTATCACAACTTGCCTATTTCAGGAGTTCTATTTTTAATTGGTATCTTTGCAATTACTGGTTCTCCACCATTTAATGCATTTATTAGTGAATATCATATTTTACTAGGAGGAATTGACTCTGGTTTAGCTCTTTGGACCATTATCGTCTTTTTTAGCATTATTCTAATCTTTGCAGGTATGTTTTATTATGGCAGTAAAATGATCTTAGGTAAAAATCAAGAAGAAAACCTGAATAAACAGATAAGGAAAGAAAATAGATGGATGGTTTCTCCTATGCTCATTCTTGGATTTTTAGTTATTTTATTTGGAACTTATATTCCAGCACCTATTGATCAATTTATTCAACGTACGATTAGAATTCTACAAGGGGGAGGATTATCATGATTGATTGGTTAGCAGAATTATCTTCCTATTGGTCAAAAGCAAAGCAAGGAAATGAAATAAGGGAACATTGTTATTATATTGAAATCACCGAATCGGATTTAATCGAAATTGTCAAGGTGATTAAAGAAAATCTATTTGGCCGTTTAATCACCATTGTAGGAACAGATCAACGTTTACGAGATAAAGGTTTTATGATTTATTATGTTTTTGGTATAGACGCAGCACAGGAACATCTTGTTCTAGCTTATCGGATTGATGAAAAAGAAGAACATTTTCCATCGATTACACCTTATCTTCCTGCAGCAAATTGGTTTGAAAGGGAGATTCAAGATTTATTTGGACTAAAGGCAATAGGTCATCCGAATCCAAGCCCACTTGTACTGCATGGTTTCGATTTAAAAAAAGGCTATCCTTTACGAAAGGATACAGCAAAAGATGCAGCCATCACCTATGCAAATCTTCCGCTACAGTTTACTAAATATGAGAGTGATGATGTTGTTCAAGTTCCTGTAGGCCCTATTCATGCAGGCGTTATTGAACCAGGACATTTTCGTTTTGGGGCGATTGGAGATTCAGTGCTTCACTTGGATGCACAATTATTTTACACCCATCGCGGGATAGAAAAGACGAGTGAAGGATTATCTGTTGAAGAAGCATTACAATTAGCAGAAAGAATTTGTGGAGTAGATGTAATTTCTCATGCAATCTCATTCTCACAAGCAATCGAAAAAATAGGGAAGATTGAAATTCCAAAACGTGCTCAATACTTACGAAGTATTTATCTTGAATTAGAACGTTTATATAATCATGTAGGTGATGTAGGGAATTTAGGGGCTGGTGTTGGTTTTGCTTTTGCAGTTAGCCAGGGATTAAGAATAAAGGAAGAGCTATTACGTTTAAATGAAAGGTATTTAGGCCATCGTTATCTAAGAGATTTGATTGCTATTGGTGGAGTGAAAAAGGATATTTCAAATCAAGCATTGGAACAGATGGTTCATGAGATAGGTTTTCTTTTACAAGACTTTAGAGAAATGGCCGATGTGATGATGAAACATGAAATCGTCCTTAATCGAATGAAGAATACGGGAATTTTACGATTGAAAGAGGCGAATGATTTAGAAACAGTAGGAATTGCTGCAAGAGCCTCAGGAAGAAACCTTGATGTACGCAGAGATTACCCGCATGACATGTATAAGGACATCGATTTTAACGTTTCTATTTATAATGAGGGGGATGTCTTTGCTAGAGCAATGATTAGAGTGGATGAAATCAAAGAAAGCTTTTCTTTAATTAAGCAATGGGTGAAATCTATCCCCGAAGGAGAGATCCAAATAGCGTATGGGGAATTGCCTTCTTACCAATGGGCTTTAGGAGTAACTGAATCAGCAAGAGGTGAAAATGTTCACTGGGTTATGGTTGGACCTAACCAAACCATTGAACGTTATCGGATTCGTTCAGCTCCTTATATGAATTGGCCAGCCGTACCTTTAACAGTACCAGGCAATATTATTCCAGATTTCCCACTCATTAATAAAAGTTTTGAGCTTTGTTATGCATGTTGTGACCGTTAAAGAAGGGAGTGATAAAATGGGAATGTTCAATAAGATTTGGAAAACGGGAAAAGTAACAGAAACAGATGAACATCTTCAGAAGATAAGTCAAGGAGAAAAGCTATCCCTTCATTTACGCCATTTAGATGCTGGTTCTTGTAACGGTTGTGATTTCGAAATTGCACACTTAAGCAATCCGATCTATGATATTCAACAATATGGGTTAGATATTGTCGCTTCACCTAGACATGCGGATGGAGTATTGGTCACAGGAAGTGTAACACATAACCTTTATGAAGCGATCAAAAAAACCTATGAAGCAGTTCCTGAGCCTAAAAAAGTAATCGCTGTAGGGGATTGTGCTTGTGGAAAAGGAATAATCGGCAGTAATTATGCTCAATATTCATCTGTAAATGAAGTTCTACCAGTAGATATCGAAATACCAGGTTGTCCTCCGTCACCTAAAAAGATTATTGATACGATTGTAAGAAAAATGTCAAAAAAATCTAAAGTATGATAAAGTAAGGAAAGAAATAGCTTGTTCGTTATGTTAGGAGGGAAGTTTTTGGATTTAGAATTACAAGAGTTTAAAGCGGAATTTTTTAAAGCTTTAGCACATCCATTAAGAATCCAAATACTAGAATTGCTTCGAGATGGTGATAAATATGTCCATGAGTTACAAGAACATATGCAAGTGGATAGTGCTGTAGTATCCCAGCAATTGGCTATATTGAGAAGGAAGAATATTGTAATTGGTATCAAAGAAGGAAATAAAGTCACGTATTCGGTTAAAGACCCTGCCATCTATGAATTGTTAGAGGTAGCCAAAAAAGTATTTAACAATCATCTTGTTGATACGATCTCTTTATTAAAAAAAATGAAAAATAGCTAATCATTAAATGAAATTTAGAGAAAAGGGAGGCTTGACTGACAAACCTCTCTTTTTCTATTCAAAAAATTTGTTGACGAATGTCGAAAAACATTTTAAAATATAAAAGCCCGTTTTTGCTTGCTTTAGTTTGGTAAATTGGTAATAAATTAAAGATAAAATAATATGAGGAGGATATGAATGAACGCAGTTGTTGTTTCCGTATTAGTCATGTTAGGGCTTAGTTTACTAAGAGTAAACGTGATTTTGGCCCTTATAATTGCAGCATTTACTGGAGGATTGCTAGGTGGCCTTGGTTGGCAAGGGACATTAGATACATTTATTGGTGCGATTGGTTCAAATGCTGAAATTGCTTTAAGCTATGCATTACTTGGTGCTTTGGCAGTGGCAATCGCCCATACAGGATTAATGCAATTATTTGTTCAATCTTTATCTAGAGTGTTAAAAGGGGCAAGGGGATTTCTTTTGGTCGTCATAGCGGTGATCTCTTCTTTTTCACAAAACTTAATACCTGTGCATATCGCCTTTATTCCGATTTTGATCCCCCCTTTATTAGCATTGTTCAATCGATTAAAAATTGACCGTCGTGCTGTTGCAGTTGCTTTGACATTTGGTTTGCAAGCACCTTACATGCTTATTCCAGCGGGATTTGGCTTAGTCTTTCATAAGATTGTCCAAGAAAATGTGGAGAAGTACGGACTAAGTATTGAACTTAACCAGTTACCATTTGCCATGCTACTTCCAACGTTAGGAATGGTTGTTGGACTATTTGTTGCAATTTTTATTACCTATCGTAAACCTAGAGAATATCAGGAGATCGAGATTGATCAAACCAAACATCAAGAAACGATTCGTTTTAACTTTAAACATTTAGCTGCTATTATTGCTATTCTTATTGCTCTTGTTGTGCAGTTGCAAACAGAATCAATGGTTCTTGGTGGATTATCTGGATTAGTAGTGATGTATGTTCTTGGCGCGATAAAAATAAAAGAATCTGACGAGTTATTCACAAATGGTGTAAAGATGATGGCCTTTATTGGATTTATCATGTTGGTCGCTGGCGGATATGCTGAAGTGATCAATGCTACTGGTCAAGTTGACAGCCTTGTAAAAGCAAGTGTTGATTTAATTGGCCAAAATAAATTACTAGGTTCCTTTATGATGCTTCTAGTTGGTTTACTTGTGACGATGGGAATTGGCACCTCCTTTGGAACAGTTCCTATCTTAGCTCCTATTTATGTACCTTTAGCAGCGGCATTAGGTTTTAGTCCATTGGCTACCGTTGCTATCATTGGAACAGCAGGAGCATTAGGTGATGCGGGTTCACCTGCGTCTGACTCCACATTAGGTCCTTCTTCCGGTTTAAATGCTGATGGCCAGCATAATCATATTTGGGATACAACGGTTCCAACGTTTATCCACTTTAACATTCCGATCATCATCTTTGGTTGGATTGCTGCAATGATTTTATAAAGTCGATATAGTGATGAGTAAAGCAGGGGATTAAACTCCTGCTTTTTTAAAAATAAGAAAATATAACTTTCTTTCACTTGCCATATACAAACCTATTTTACTGATTATTTTTTTGTGGAAAAAATCGAGGGATGGTTTCCATCTCTTCTTTATATGAAGTACAAGCGGAAAGTGCCTTTTCTTCCACTTTAATTCGTATAGTTAATAGCAAGGTATTTAAAATAGGAAACAGGATAGCGGAGTAATAAGCTCCAAAGATAAGTGGAATCGTAATTATCTCTACCATTACGATCAAATAATTAGGATGTCTGATAAATTGATATGGACCTTTATGGATAGGTTTGCTGTTGGGAAGAATATAGATTCTTGTGTTCCAAAAACGCCCTAAGGAAGCCATCGTCCAAAACCTCATCCCTTGAGCCAATACAAAAATCGTGAAAGGAATTGGCCACCACGTAGGAAGGAAAGTAAGATCCGAGCTCTCAATATAGACACTTAATAAAAAAGTAATGTGTAGCATGACGATAAATGGGTAGTGTTTTTGCCCTACTTCGAACCCACCAAGCGATTCAATATAGACAGCGTTTTTCTTTGCAATATACAATTCAAAAATGCGTTGTAGGATGACAAAAGTAAGAAAAAGAGATAAAAAGGTCATTAGAAATCACTCCTTTATTTCATCCATTCTAATAGAATGATTTCGGAACTAAATCCGGGACCCAAGGCAATTAAGATACCATGCCCATTCTTAGGTGGATGATTTTTAAGCAACGCTTGTAAAACAAAAAGCACGGTTGGACTAGACATATTGCCATATTGGTTTAATATCTGTCTAGTGATCATCGTTTCTTGCTCAGTAATCTGAAAGGCATTTTCATAGGCCTCAATTACTTTGGTTCCACCAGGATGCAAAATAAAAAACTGAAGATCGGATAGAGTTAAATGGTGGTTTAATAAGAATTGATCCACATTTGGCTTCAATTCGTTTTGTACGATGCTTGGAATATCCTTTGAAAAAATCACCTTAAGTCCATTATTTCTTACATCCCATCCCATTACATCTAAACTATTTTTCCAGATCGTACTTTGTGAGTCAATCATTTTCAATCCTGCGTCTGTTTGTAAAACCTCATCACCTACAATTAATACCGCAGCAGCACCATCCCCAAATAATGAAGTGGCCACTAAGTTACTCTTTGAAAGATCGTTTCGTAAAAAAGCGAGTTCACCAATCTCTAGGGAAACGACTAAAACTTTATCATTAGGAAAAGCTCTGGAATATTCCATTGCTCTTGATAGACCTGCAGCCCCCCCTGCACAACCCAACCCCCAAATGGGTGTTCGTTTGATATGAGGATTAAAATGAATGTCTGGATCATTAAACAAATAGGCATCGATACTTGGCGTAGATAGTCCAGTGCTAGAAATAAATAGAATGTGATCGATATCTTCAGTACCAAAAGGGGTGTTCTTTAGACAGTGAAAAATAGCTTGTTTAGATAACTCAATCGCATTTTTTACATAAATCATGTTTTTTTCTTCAAATGTGTGTTCTACTTCAAACCATTCGATGGGGACACAAAAGTGTCGCTTTGTAATCTGAGTATGGTCAAAAATGTGTAATAATCGATCTATATCTTTAAAATGATCTTTAAATAATATTTTGGAAAAATTCTTAGCTGTTTCTTGGCTAATTTCGTAAGGAGGAACGGCTGTTCCAACAGAAATTATATATGACACATCATCATCTCCAAAACCTATTTTTCCTAATTATTCCCAAAAAAATAAAAAGATATGTAAGGCTATAAACCAGAATTTAACTCGTATGGCGAAAAGAAAAAAGAGCAAAATGAAAAAGTAAGCGATTGGCTTACATCACAAAATTTTTAGGAGGGGTTTATTAGTGGCTCAACAACAGCAACAACAATTACAACAAGCCATGCAAGCAGTTCAACAGGCTCAACAAGCGGTTCAACAAGCATCGAGTAAAAATGATCCTGTACAGTTGCAGCAAGCCCAGCAACAATTACAACAGGCAACTCAACAGGTTCAGTCAGCTGTAAGCAGTATGGCGGGCCAAAATCAACAACAATTGCAACAGGCTCAACAGCAATTACAACAAGCGACACAGCAATTACAGCAGGCTACCCAATCTGTTCAACAGAGCCAAAACCAAGCCTAAAAATTTTAATTCCTCGCAAAGGCATCCTAAAATGGGTGCCTTTTTTATTATGCAAACGTTAACATTTATCATAAAAACATGATAGAATAGAAAAAGTAAGAAAAAGTAGACAAAACCAATCAAGTTTGAGGAGGATACAAATGGAAAGAAAGTGGTGGAAAGAAAGCGTTATTTATCAGATCTATCCACGTAGTTTCATGGATAGCAATGGAGATGGAATTGGGGACTTACAAGGAATCATCTCCAAACTAGATTATCTAAAAGAGCTGGGTGTAGATGTAATTTGGCTTTCTCCTGTTTATCAATCACCAAATGACGATAACGGTTACGATATTAGCAATTATCAAGAGATTATGGATGAGTTTGGTACCATGGAGGATTGGGAACAACTTCTCGATGGCTTACATTCCCGAGAAATGAAGTTGATTATGGATCTTGTTGTCAACCATACATCTGATGAACATCCTTGGTTTATTGAATCTAGGTCTTCTAAAGATAATCCCTATCGTGATTATTATATTTGGCGTTCAGGTAAAAATGGTAAAGAACCAAACAACTGGGAATCCGCGTTTAGTGGATCTGCTTGGCAATATGATGAGAAAACAGATGAATATTACTTACATCTTTTTTCTAAGAAACAGCCAGACCTCAACTGGGAAAATCCAAAAGTTCGTCAAGAAGTATATGAAATGATGACCTGGTGGTTAGATAAAGGAATTGATGGCTTCCGTATGGATGTGATTAACTTTATCTCAAAGGTTGAAGATCTACCTAGTGCACCGATTCAAAATCCAAACAAACCTTACCAATCGGGTGGACAATTTTTCGTAAATGGTCCAAGAATCCATGAATTTTTACAAGAAATGAATCGAGAAGTATTATCCAAATACGATATTATGACGGTTGGAGAGACGCCAGGTGTTACTCCGCAAGATGCTGTCCTTTATACAGGAGAAGACCGTCATGAACTTAATATGGTCTTTCAATTTGAGCTAATGGATGTAGATAGTGGCCCAAATGGGAAATGGGACTTAAAGTCTTGGAAATTGACAGAGATCAAGCGTATCATGTCCAAATGGCAAAATGAACTAAACGGAAAAGGCTGGAACAGTCTATACATGAACAACCATGACCAACCGAGAATGGTCTCTCGTTTTGGCAATGATACGACATATCGCATACCATCTGCTAAAATGTTAGCCACCTTTTTACATACTTTACAAGGAACCCCCTATATTTATCAAGGGGAAGAAATCGGGATGACCAACGTTCGTTTTGACACGATTGATGACTATCGAGACATTGAAACCTTAAACATGTATAAAGAGTATGTAAATGAACGTCACATCGATCCACAAAAAGTCATGGAGAGTATCTATGTAAAAGGTAGAGACAATGCAAGAACACCAATGCAATGGGATGAGAGTGAACATGCAGGCTTTACAACGGGAACGCCGTGGATTGCTGTCAACCCTAACTACAAAGAGATTAACGCTAAAAAAGCATTAGAGGATCCAGATTCTATTTTTCAGTACTACAAAAAGTTAATTCAATTAAGGAAAGAACATCCTATTATCGTTTATGGAGATTATAAGCTTCTGCTAGAGGATGATGAAAAAATCTATGCTTATACGAGAAGCTTTGGTAAGCAAAAGCTGTTAGTGATTCTGAACTTCAGTAAAGATCAGGTTCCATTCCATTTGCCAGAAGAAGTTCAATTTAACAGCAAAGAATTACTTATCAGCAACTATTCAGTAAATGAAGCTCAAGAGATCAAACAGTTTTCGTTACAACCCTATGAAGCAAGGGTATATTTAGTAAGTTAAGTTAATCAACAATAAAGAGGCACCTCAATAAAGAGGTGCTATATTTTTTGCTAAATAATATATGGCCCTAAGAGGATAATAATCAACCATAGATTGATACCAATATAGTAGGAAATTTCTTGTAACCCAGACCACTCTTTGTTTTTACCTATTTTTACAGCAAACCATGTAAACAATGCTAAAAGAAGTGGGATGATGAAAGAACTTCCTGTGAAGGTTAAATAGTTTGGTGCATACGTATAAAAGGATGAGTTAAAGATCTTTTGGATAAACAATAGTTGTGTTCCTAAATACAACAAAATACTTGTTAATTTAACCCAGCTCACACCTTTTTCTACAAGATTAAAATTGTAGAAGAGTAAGACGACGAGAAAGATAGTAGGTGGAACAACCCATAGCATACCATTAAATATTACGAGTAAAGAGACTGCGAAAGCTAATAATGAATCAGATAACGCATTGATCCAGTCATTTGTATTTAATTTTTGACTCTCTTGTAAGATAGTTGGGTCTGTTGTCGTTCCCATCAGTTCATACTTGTTTTTTGTAAGATAGTCTAACCACAAAATTAAACCATCATCAATCCAAAAGGGTTGAACAGATAGTTCAGAAGTCGTACTTCTTTTATTTGTTAACCATTGTTTATTTTCATACTTTGCTTCATAAATATTTACGGCACTTTTCTTTGGGGCGATCAACCCTTCAGCTGAAAATAAAAGAACAGGTTGATTTTCTTTTAAGGATAAATTAAGATACTGCGGATTCTCTATAGGAATTTGGCTTAATTCTTCTTTAATTTTGACCTGTTCAAACTGTGGCTTTTCTGCAATTGCATCTAGTAACATTGTTGTATAGAATGCCCTATAAGTAGTAACACCTTGTTTTGTACTTGAGATCGAGTAAATAAAATGAAGTTTATTTTCTTGCTGATTATATACATATTGAACATCCGCAATCGATTCCCCAGCATACTCAGATAAAGAAAACAAAGAAATGATCTCGTAACCCTTTTTCTGCTTGGAAGGATTAAATAGTTCTAATTGCAAATCATTGGCATTGATATTTTCTACGGTAATGAAAGAAGAATCTTCGTTTAAAATAATCGATTCAATCTTGTATTGAGTTTGGCCAACAGAAACAATAGAGAAGTCATTCCTATCCACTGAAAACAGTTGTTTTCCTTGCCAATATAAAATCAGATCCTGATTGGCTATCATTCCATCCACATCAGGTGCTAATTCTTTTTCCTTTTCTCCGTTAACGTGTACTAATTTTCCCTCTTTGATATAAATGACGTTTTGTCTGTCTATCCAAAAGGGTTCTAAGGTTGGGATTTTAATAGGAATTGTTGATTGGTTGCTTACTTTCAGTTGATCATTGATTACAACTTGATTGATATGTTCTCCAGTAGTGGCATAGATGTGATAGCCATCTGTTGTTTTAACCCAAAAAGGTTTTGCATTTGCTGTAGTAAGAGGTAAAGAAATAGAACGGCTCCATCCATCACTTGGTAAAGCTTTTTCTTCTTGTAAGTTTTGTGCAAAAAGTAATAATAATAGTGCAATAGTTACCAAGATTGGTATAAACCAAGGCTTTAATTGTTTATGTTGTTTGTCTTTTGTCACGTTTCCCCAACTTCCTATCTAACGAATTTTCAGTCAATGTAAAAAATTCTACATTTCAAGTTAAAAATCCTTTTAAGATATTTTATCTAGAAAAGTATGATTTCCTCGATTATATAAACAATATAGACTTAATTTGATACACGTTTTGGAATCATGATAAAATAAAAAAGAAAAACAGGTATGTAGCATTGAAAGGTGAGAGAGGATGGAAAATAAAGAAAAATTAGCAGTTGACCTTTTTATCAAATATTCATCTAGAGATCTAGCTGTTTTTAAACAAGCTGTTGCAAAAGCCAAAATGATCATGATCCGAGATATTCATTTAGATGAGCGGTTCAAACCGCAAAAATATGCGAGGTATTTTCTAACCTATAGAATTTTAAAGTTACCGGAACAAAAACCACTACCCCAATTTAATATCTTTCAACAAAGAATTGAACGCTTGCAAAATGCGGCTTTGTCACTAGAATTATTAGAAATACAGCTACAAAACCTCCAGAATCAACAGGAATTATTTTGTTATTTGGAAATTGGTGGGTTGTATGTATTAGAAGAAGATCCCGCAGATCAAAAACCCTGGTATAGCTTATTCTGATTACTTTTGCGGGTTTCTTTCTCACTTCCCCCATCTTTCATCCTCCTTTATTTTGCTCTTCATTATTTTTCGTAAAAAACATAAAATGTATATAGATAGGGGAGATGATTATGCTACAACAAGTAAATCAATTTAGAGATGAAATCATGTCAAAAGAAATAGGGACATTGATTATCCCGAAAAAAAATGTAATTGTGATTCGTTCTAAATGGAATTTGGAACAGGCGCTGAATAAATTAATTGAATCAGGTTGGTCTTCTGTTCCTGTATTAAATGATCAAAACGAAGTAGAAGGGACTATAAGTAAAACGTTAATCTTAGAACACGCTAGATTAGAAAGAGTACCTTTTTACCATGATTTTCAAAGAAAATTAGTTCATGATTCAATGCAAAGTCACGTTCCTACTTTAAGTGAAGATACCCTTTTACGTTATGGAATTGAATTATTGGTTGATTGGCCATATTTGCCTATTGTTAACAAACAGAAGAAATTTAGTGGAATTCTTACTCGAAGATCCGTTTTGGATTATTTATTAAAAGTGTTTTATGAAGAAGTAAATGAGTAAGAGGAACCCTCCAAAAAAGTGTAACTTTTTAAATGTTTACACGTATTTATAATTAAGAAAAAGTATTAAGGGGGACTACATGAAGGATTATCGAATTTTTGCAGCTTTAAGTTATTTTAGTATCTTTTTTGCTGGATTTATTTTTCCGCTAGCCGTATATTTTATTGTTCAAGATGATGAAGTCAAACATCATGCTAAGAGAGCATTGATTTCTCATATATTACCTTTTTTAACGTTTATCATTGTTGTCTTTGGCATGATAAGTGGTTCCACTGGTTCTGTGATTGGCTCAATGATTTTATTTATGATTTTAAACTTTTTTATTGTCATTTGGAATGTGATTCAAGGAATAAAAGTATTGATGTAATCTCTTTTTTTCATTAAAAAAAGTGGAAAATTTTAACTTCCCTCCGAAAGAAGTCTCCCACTTCTAAACGTGAAGGTGTGCCAGCACCAGTGAAAGTAGGAGATGAATTTCGGTTAGGCGTAGCCTAAAGTTGTCTTTTTTTGCATGATATAATCAGTCTTATATAAATGAAAGGCTGATATATCAATGAAATTAGACTGGGTGAAAATTACAATATTTCCTTAGTAGAATGGAATCACGATGTTGAGAAGCTTTTGCTTACTCACAACGGGTGGTGCGCCCATTGAAG
>NZ_JBLWFI010000001.1:1552348-1584570 GCF_048898065.1 Tepidibacillus infernus | reverse complement strand
GCTGGGGCATGTTCACCACCTTTCTCCAATACAAGTTAGAGGAGCAGGGGAAAAAGCTTATCAAAATAGATAAGTGGTTTCCATCATCCAAAACTTGTTCATGTTGCGGTCAAGTAAAGGAGTCTCTATCTCTTTCTGAGCGCATATTCCATTGTGATTGTGGTTTTGTGGCAGATAGAGATTGGAACGCTTCTATCAATATCAAGCGTGAAGGATTGCGACTGTTAGTATAATCATAAATAGAGCATGGAACAGGCTCGATAGCTAAGTAAATTTCGTACCGTTAGGTGCGATTACCTTAGAAGCCCCCACCTCTAAGCGAAGCGTAGGTGGCGGGTAGTTCACAAATTTTCTATTGTACCTACAGAATATGTGAGATAAAATAAAAGGAGTAGATCATAGAACAACCTCATGGTGTGATGAGGTTGTTTTTATAGGCAGGTCATCAGATGACCATACAATCTTATGAATGGGTGTGAGGAGAAATGAAGATATCGCTTTTTGCAACATGTATTACAGACATGTTTTATCCAGATGCGGGGAAGGCGGCAGTCAATCTGTTACGACGTTTTGGCGTAGAGGTTGATTTCCCACAAGGACAAACTTGTTGTGGACAGCCATCTTATAATAGTGGTTACATGGAGGAAACTCGTCAAGCAGCTAAACAGATGATACGAGCATTTGAAAACAGTGAATACATTATTGGCTTATCTGGTTCTTGCAGCTCAATGTTAAAAGTTTACTATCCAGAACTCTTTGAAAATGACCCAGAATGGTATCCAAAGGCAGTGGCATTATCTAAAAAGGTGTATGAATTTTCTCAGTTTTTTGTTGATGTATTAGGTATTACCGATGTGGGGGCAGAGTTGAATACAGCAGTAACCTTGCATATTGCTTGTCATACTCGTAGAGGAATGGGGGTTGTTGATCAACCAGAGGCAATGTTGAAAGCGGTTAAAGGATTAAAATTTGTGCCTATTCCAAATGCAGAGGATTGTTGTGGATTTGGTGGAACCTTTTCAGTTAAAAATCACCTGATATCTGAGGAAATGGTTCAAGAGAAATCTGAGCATGTGTTAGAAACAGGGGCTAAGATCTTAGTTGGAACCGATATGGCTTGTTTAATGAACATTGGTGGTCGGTTACGTCATAATGGTAAACCGCTTCCAATGATGCATATCGCAGAATTATTAGAACGGGGGTTGGCGAACAAATGAGTAATGAAACCCAACAAGCTTTCGTTGATCGAGTAAAAAAATCAAAGGAGGATGAATTCCTTAAACTTTCGCTTCAGCGGGCACAAACTAGATTTCGTGATGGAAGACAGGCTAGGTCGGAAGAATTAGGCAATATCGAAGAATGGAAGGAAAGGGCAAGCCAAATTAGAAGACACACAATCGAGAATTTGGATAGCTACTTAGAACAATTTGCAACAAATGTGCGCAAGTTAGGTGGACATGTACACTTTGCCCCAACAGACTCAGATGCTTTAGACTATATTAAAAAAGTAGTGAAGGAAAAAGATACTCATTCCATTGTTAAATCAAAATCAATGGTATCTGAAGAAATGCATCTTAATGAAGCTTTAGAAGAGATTGGGATCCGGATGGTTGAGACAGATTTGGGTGAATATATCATTCAACTAGCTGGAGAAAAACCTTCTCATATTATTGTTCCCGCTATTCACAAAAATAAGGAACAGGTTGCAGAATTATTCTCAAAAGTAGCTGGGGAAGAGTTACCTGCAGATCCAGAAAAGCTAACGGCGTTTGCAAGACAAAAACTACGTCAGGAATATCTAAAGGCAGAGGTTGGAATTACTGGTTGTAATTTTGCTGTAGCAGAGTCGGGTTCCTTTGTATTGGTAACCAATGAAGGAAATGCTCGTATGTCTACTTCTTTTCCCAAAACCCATATTGTAATTATGGGAATGGAAAGAATTGTACCTACGTGGGAGGATTTAGACGTCGTTGTTTCCTTGTTGCCAAGATTTGCGACAGGACAGAAAATCACAAGTTATGTAACAGCTTTTACCGGTCCAAAGCGGGAAGAAGATGTGGATGGTCCGGAAGAATTACATGTGGTAATCGTCGATAATGGACGTTCCGAAATTCTAGGGACAAAATATCAAGAGGTTCTAAAATGTATCCGCTGTGGTGCATGTATCAATGTATGCCCAGTCTATCGCCATATTGGCGGTCATGCCTATGGCAGCGTTTATCCAGGTCCAATAGGAGCCGTTTTATCACCATTATTAGGAGAAAAAGACGAACACAAGGAGTTACCTTTTGCTTCAACATTGTGTTATGCATGTTCAGAGGTGTGTCCTGTTAAGATTCCATTAGCTGAATTGTTGGTGGAACATCGTAAGGATTATGTGGATAGCAAGAAAACTGCCTGGGCTGAAAGGATTGCAATGAAAGGCTTTGGTATGGTGATGGGCAATCAAGGCTTATATGAAAAAGCAATAAAGGCTGCAAGACCATTATCTAGTCCCTTTACAAAAGATGAATATTTTGATAAATCATTACCGGTTTTAAAGAATTGGACAGATGTCAAGGATCTGCCTCGACCAGCAAAAGAGACTTTTAGAGATTGGTGGAATAAAGAAGGAAAGGATGCTGGTAAACAATGAGCATAATGACAAATCAAAACCAAGAAAAGTTCTTAAATCATCTGGCCAAAAGACTAGGTCGTGATCGAAAGTCAGGTGTTACTTCACCAAAGCATGAGCATTTTCCTTGGGATCATCTGTATCAAGATTTAGATCAAAATGGATTTATTAATCAATTTATTAAGAATTTGCAGGATATTGGTGGACATGTCAAAAGAGTTTCTTCTGATATGGTAACAAAAGAAATCGACCAAATCATCGTTGAACATCAAGCCAAAAAAGTCATTACTTGGGATGATCCTGATATAGAGGGATATCAACTTGAGAAACATTTACAAGGGAAAGCAGAATATGTGAAATGGGATATAAATAAAAAGTTTGATTCCTTAGTCCCTTATGCTGAACAAAGCCAAATTGGGATTACGATGGCCGACTTAGGGCTTTCCGAAACAGGTACGATCATGCTATTTAACCAAGGTGGAAGAGGAAGAAGCGTGAGCTTATTGCCTGAAGTTCATATCGCTATTTTACCCGCTGAAAAAATTGTGCCTAGGATTACTCAAGCGATGAAAAAAATTAAAGAAACACTAAATGAAAAAGGTCAGCTCCCTTCACTGATCAATTTTATTTCCGGGCCTAGTCGTACTTCTGATATTGAGATGGTGTTAACTATTGGGGTTCATGGACCTAAAAAACTATATGTTCTGGTTGTTGATTGATAAAGAAGCCTCTTTTCTTTTTTTTGAAAAGAGGCCTATTTTTACATTTGTGGGCTCTTTGTCATTCATTTGAAAAGATTAAGGGTTTGGCTCTCCTGAATAGCCAATGTTTAATGCGTTTGCCAAATCCTTATTTACACTGACAAGATCGTTTCGACTTAGTTGACTAAAAGCAGTTTTCCCTAACCCAATAACTGCAAGTTTCATATCTTCAATCGATGAGTTTAAGAAGTTAGCTAAATGCTTAGCTCCTTCTTCAATATCTAATTTGTCAATCATTTTACCAGTATGAAGTAGTAGTTGCGGTGGAGGACTAAATGGTAATGTTTTTTCTACTTGAGATTGTGCTAAGGCCATTAAGGCAATGGTTCCAATATAGACTGCATCTGCCCCTAAAGCTATTGCTTTTAAGAATACACCAGGGTCTTTCATCCCTCCTGCGACGATCACTTGATATTTATCTCGTACACCTTGTTCTTCTAAATAGCGGATTGTCCGGGAAAGTCCATAAATGGTAGGCAATCCAACATGGTCTTGTAGTAAGGAAGAAGCAACAGCTGTTCCTCCTTCAGCCCCATCAATTACAATGTAATCCACATCAGACTGGATGATCACTGCCAATTCTTTCTCGATATGGTGATTGGCCGCTATTTTAATTCCAATGGGTACATCATAGTCTTGTTTTAATTGATTAAGAAGTTGGATGACATCTTGAGGACTATTTACTCCCTTTAGCCTAGAGCTAAATACTGCGTCTTGGCCCTCTTCTAATCGCCAAGTTTTTCTTAAATGTTCATCGATTTCTGACGCTTTTTTTGTGGAAGGTGTAGCATTTCCGTATGCACCTTGACCAAGCTGAACTTCAATTGCATCTAATTGCTTTAGGTCGTCTGGCATCATAAAGTGTCCACGATTTAACTGACCAATGAGTAGAGCAGCAGCAGACCTCTCTTCATCAGAAACGGCCGATTCACCCGTATTGGTGCTCGTTCCAGCCATGGTTGCCCCCTTTGCTAAAGCTACTTTGGCATTTAAGCTTAGAGAACCTCCATAGGACATGCCAGTAATCATGATTGGTATACTTAAATGAAGTGGTTTTTTTGCACGCGGTCCGATCGTTACACTCGTATCAATAGGAACTCCTTCCATCGTAGGTAATTGAAAGAGTTGAGTCGAATTCAAGTAGAGTAAATCCCAATGAGAATGATTGATTGGACTTCCTAAAGGGCGAGTGATACTTTGTCCCGATTGGGCTCTAATTCCAGCCTCTATGATAGAACGAATTCCTAATCGTTGTGTAACAGTAAGACCTTCTAACAAATTATTATCATAGGGTTCTGTCATGATCTTGTGAATCATCTCATCAGTCATACTGTTTAAGATTTTGTTGAAAATGTATTCAAACAAGTAAAAATCACCTCCTAAGATTTCTTCAATTAGTATTTGATAGAAAATAGAATTTATCCAAATTTGAAAGGTTCTCACTTATTAAGGGAGAGATCAAGCCGAAGAAAGATACTAAACTTAAAAGTATAGAAAAGTGAAAAAATAAATTGATTGGTAAAAATTTCTTTGGTAAAATTTTAACTAGATCAAAGAATGAAATGAATGAAGCTGAATTATACTAGTAAAGTGAGCTTACTAATAAAAGGTTTAAGGGAGGAAAAAGAATGGTTCAAGTTGGACAAAAAGCACCTGATTTTACAGCTAAAGCTTATCATCAAGGGAAATTTACTGAGGTAAAACTTTCAGATTATGCCGGCAAATGGATCATGCTCTGCTTCTATCCAGGTGATTTTACTTATGTCTGAGCAACTGAAGTAGCAGCAGTTGCTGCTAAACAAGCTGAATTTGAAGCTCTAGGCGTACAAGTACTATCTGTAAGTGCAGATAGCATGTTTGTTCACAAAATGTGGAATGATGAAGAATTATCTAAAATGGTTGATGGTGGCGTAAAGTTCCCAATGTTATCAGATAATGGGGATATAGGAAGAAAATATGGAGTGTATAAAGAAAGTGAAGGCGTTGATATGCGTGGCCGCTTTATCATTGATCCTGATGGTGTAATCCAAGCAATGGAAGTATTAACTCCACCAGTTGGGCGTCGTGTTGATGAAACCCTTCGTCAAATCCAAGCTTTCCAACATGTTCGTAACTCAAACTATACAGAAGTAACACCAGCAGGATGGACACCTGGGCAACCGACATTAAAACCAAGCCCAGAATTAGTAGGGAAGATTTGGAAAGAGTGGAAACTTTCTTAAGATATATTTATAAGTTAGACAAAACCTCTTGAGTGTAAAATCATTCAAGAGGTTTTTTTCGTCTTTGCCTATACATTTGATTACCATTTTACATAGTATACATTACGATGCTCTATTAATGGCAGATGGAGGGAGGGGATTTTGTATTGCCTAATCCTATGATTCTTAGTATTCCTGTCATCGCGATAACAGGGAGTGCTGGTAAAACAACAACAAAGGAAATGATTGCATCTATTCTACAAAAACGGTATAAAATTTTAAAAACACAAGGTAATGCCAATACTTACAAACATACAGCAAAATATGCAAATATGATTCAACCCTACCATAAGGCTCTTGTGCTTGAATATGCAATGTTACATGCAGGTGGGATTCGACGACATTGTCAGATCATTCAACCAAACATTGGAATTATTACAAATGTTGGAACAGCCCATATTGGCAATTTTAATGGAAAGATTGAGGGTGTTGCTAAAGCAAAATCAGAACTGATTCAATATATGAAACAAACAGGCTTACTTGTAATCAATGCGGATGATGAATATTCTAAATTATTAAATACCAAGCAGTTTAAAGGGAAAATACTAACCGTGGGAATTGATCAAAAGGCAGATATTCAGGCGAAGAATATCAATTTTCTAAGAAATGGTATGACGTTTAAGATATCATTAGAAAATAAAGAATATGAATTTTACATCTCAGCCTTAGGTAAACACAATATTTATAATGCATTAAGTGCAATCGCAGTGACAAACCATTTAGGTTTTACGCCGAAAGAAATTCAAGAAGGATTAAAATCATTTAAGCGACCATGGAGAAGACTTAATATTTACCAACTTCCAAATGGCATAAAAATCATTGATGATACCTATAGTGCCAACCCTCATGCGATGAAAGCAGCGATTGATGTTTTATCGCAAATAGGGAAGGGAATGAATATAGCCGTTTTAGGTACAATGTTAGAAATGGGAAAATACTCAAAAAGAGCTCATCAAGAAGTGGGAAAATACATTGTAAAGAAAAAAGTGGATTACCTTTACACATATGGAAAAGATGCAACCTTGATTGGAAAGGCAGCTAAAGAATTAGGGTTTCCTCCAAAAAGAGTATTTCACTTTACCAACAAAGAAAAATTAAATCATTTTCTCACTAAGTATTTAAGGCCAAATACGACGATTTTAGTGAAGGCATCACATGGAATTAGAATGAATGAAACCGTAAAATATCTGATTGCGTACAGCAAAAAAGCCATTTGATTATAAATGGCTTTTTTGCTCTATATGAGTTGTCGTGTTCTTCCATATTTTTTTCATTGTGCGAATCTCTTCGGTGGATAAATGGGAGTCTGGTTGGCGTAAGAACTTTTCAATAGGTAAGACTCTATAACGAATTTTGCGAAGTTTATGATTCTGTTGTGTCCATGTGGGGACGTAATCAATCTTTTTAATATTCGTTTCTCCTTTTTCATTTTTTTCAACAGTAATATTTACAATAACTCCGCTTTCTGTGTGGATATTTTTCCACATTCGTTTGGAAATGAAGTTCCCTAATGAGTTAATCACGACCCCCTTTTTTGTGGTTCCATCAAACCTTGTTACATTTTTCAAAACCATGGGTTGAATCACATGGGGATGGGAACCTAAGATAATATCGGCTCCATGTTTTAATAGTGTATTTGTAATTTCTATTTGTCTTTTACTAGGATAACGATGAAATTCCCTACCAAAATGTAATGAAACAATCGTTACATCTACTTTCGGTTTGATACGGTATAAGTCAGCTAATATTTTTTTGAGGTTAATTCGATTAACTAACCAAGGCTGATCCTTAGGAACCGGGATATAGTTGGTTCCATAAGTATAATTCAGAATACCTATTTTAATACCTTTAATCGTTTTAATGAGTAAATTCTTTGATTCTTTATATGTTCGGAATGTACCTGTATGTTCAATTTCATATCGATCAAGAATATCTAACGTTCTATTTAAACCTTTTACACCGCGATCCATACAATGATTATTAGCAGTTGTTATCACGTCAAAGCCTGCTTTTTTCAGAGCTGGTGCTAATTCATCAGGACAATTAAACATGGGATAACCTGTTTTATCACTTTTTTGTTGATATATTTTCTCTCTTCCTGACAGGGTTGTTTCTAGATTGCCAATCGTGAGGTCTGCAGTCTTAAGATAAGGTGCGATTTCAGTAAACAGATGGTCAAATGAATAACTTCTTTTATTAGGAATTCTAGCTGCTTCAATTTGACTGTTCCACATTAGAATATCTCCAACAGCTGAAACTACGATTTCAGTCGACACTATATCCCCTCCTTTTCCTATTCGTTACACTTTTATGGTAAGATAAATACGATTGTTATAATAAATACAAATCCAATCATGATGTTTTTTTATAGTTTATGCGAAAAGAAAAGATACGGTTTATGTGGTTTATACTAAAAAAGCATAAAATCTATCGTTGATGGTGAAAAGAAATGGTGGTAGCTAAAAATCAACTTCTGTTTAAGCCCTTTCAATGGGAATGGGCAGTAAACATGTACAACTACCTAAAAAAAGAAGAGGTTAAAAGATATTTGGATCTCCCCTTGTTCTCTTATCTAGCTTATACAGAATGGCTAAAGCAGATGGAATGGTTAGAATGGGTAGGGCAAGCCTATCATCGAACCATTTGGAATCAGAACGGGGAAATGATTGGTGGTGTTTTTCTTCTAAAGATTGATGAGGAAAATCGTGTAGCAGAAATGGGTACATGGATTAGAAAAAGAGACTGGGGAAAAGGATTTAATCAACAACTGAAAGAAAAGGTCTTAAATGACACTTTTGAAGAAATGAATATAGAAGTCGTTTTATTTTTTGTCGATCAAGAAAATCTACGCTCAATTAAGGCTTTGCAAAAGTTGCCATATGTTAAAGAGCCAGAAGTAGGAGAATATCAAGAACTTTTACGAAGAAAGGAATTTAAGCTAGGGAAACCTCTTCGTTTATTTCAAACAAAAAGGGATGATTTTAAAATCATCCCTTGTGGTATCAATAGATTGTAGTATTAATCAATGAGATAACGTACAAGCGTTTTATCTCGATTATGATAAAATCTAGCAAAAGTTACTTGTTGTTTTTCTAGCATTGGCGGGACAAACAGTTTATCATTTCTGCCTACTGGTCGATCCCAAATCTCGTCTAAAGGGATCCATTCTAGTTTTCCTTTATTTGAAGCGGTTTGTTCTCCAGAGAAATCCTCTGAATAAAATACATACAATGTTGTTTTTGCTAGAACATCATCTTCAGGATTTGGCTGCATCATAAAGTGAACAATTCCCCTTAATTCTAGGTTGTTTAAGCTTAGACCTGTATCTCGCAGAATCTCTCTTTTTACCGTATCTAATGGGCTTTCATGATCTTTGATTTCTCCCCCAGGAAAAAGCCAAGAACCGATATGGCGGCCTTTTTCCTTCTGAAGCATGAGGATTTCTCCATTTTTCACCATTAGGCAAGTGACAAAGAATTTTTGTTCCATCATCTACTCTCCCTGCTTTTTTTTATTTCTATAAAAAAGTATATTTGATTTTAGCTTTTCTTTGTTGTACAAATCCAATAAAAATGTAAAGATTTGATGACAATTATGATATAAAATAAAACCCACCTTTTTGGTGGGTATATTTGTATTCTATTATTCTTCAACAAGTTTAGCGGGTTTGTTTTTGCTGTTGGCAAATGGTTGAGCCAATCTTTCTGCATAGCCATTGACCCATAGGGATTCAATTCTATCCATTTCCTCTTGAGTGAGAGGTTGTTTATCTGAACTCTCGGAAAACTCCTTTAAATTCTCTTCATTAGTAATGTTAGGGAAGACCGATTTCACAGAAGGTCTAGCTAAGGAAAAAAGAATAGCCAACTGGCCAATCGTACGATCTTTTTCTTGATACAAAGGCTTAAGCTCTCGTACAACATCTAATCCTGCTTTCATCCATTCTATTGGGCGATGATTACGATGATCGCTTTTATCAAAATGTTTGTCAGGATCATAAGTACCATCTAACAGACCTGAGGCATGTGGAACCCTAACAATAAGGGAAGTTTGATGTTGATCTGCATAAGGGAAAAAGTCTCTTGCAGGATCTTGTTCTAGAATATTATTGATCACATGAACCACATCATATTTTTCAATTGCGGCAAGTCCTTCATCTTTCCAACCAATATCAGGGCCTAAGGCAACACCATAAAAGCGAATTTTACCTTCTTCTTTAAATCGTTCTAGTGTTTCCAGAACAAGGTCACTTTGAATCGTACTCATTCTTGCATTATGTAATTGATAAAGGTCAATGTAGTCTGTTTGTAGTCGTTTTAGACTTTCTTCTAGTGAACGACGCATTGATTCAGGGCGCCAATCTTGAGGCAATTCAGAGTGTCCAGTTCTCTCACCGCGGTTGGTATAAATATCATAACCACCTTTTGTTGCAAAAAATAAGTTATGGCGTTTATCCTTTAATGCTTCAGCGATGATCGTTTCACCACGTCCATTCCCATAAACATCCGCTGTATCGAAGAAATTGATTCCGTAATCTTCATAAGCAGAACGTAAAAGTTTCTTTCCCAATTCTTCATCTGTCACACCCCACCATTTGGTAGCAACAGTCCAGACCCCAAACCCTACTTCAGACACTTTAAAATCGTTTCCTGGTAACTGGCGGTATTTCATCAAATTTCACCTCATTATTTTAAATGTTATCACTATAATTATAGTGTAACATGTTGAAAAAAAGATAGATAGAGAAAATAAAATCATAAATATGGGATAAGGATTATCTTTTAGCGACGATGGCCACAGTGCATCGGGAAACACAAACTTTTTTATTTTCTTCATCTGTAATATCGATCTGCCAAACCATCATGGTCTTTCCTTTATGTACAGGGGTTGCTGTTGCATAAACAATTCCGTCTTTTTTACTACGAAGATGATTCGCATTGATCTCAATCCCAAATGCAGCTTCCGTTTCTTGATTGATATTGAGCATTGTTCCAATACTTGCAGCTGATTCAGCAAGAACGACAGAAGCACCACCGTGAAGGTAACCCATGGGTTGTCTTGTATTAGGACCAACAGGCATACTTAAAACCACTTGGTCTTGTTCTAATTTTACAATTTCAATCCCTAATGCTGCATGAATGGTATGTTGGATAAGATCCATCGTTAAGACCTCCAGTTAGATGTAAGACATTTCAAATGATATCTTTAAGTTTATCATTTATCTACTTGTTGAAGTCAATCCTTTTCAATGAGATCAATTACATATATAATAATAGAAGAAATGAACGTCCATTCATTTTTTTAGTAATGGAGGATTCTTATGATCACAACCAACAAAAATATATATCCCAAATGGATTTATGATGGAATTAAGAATTCACAACAAACGGGAAGAGCCTTCATTATATCTTACGTTAAAAAAATTGAACCCATAGATCCATTACATTTTTTTAGAAATGGAGCAGAGTTATTTTTTGGACAACGACTTTTTTGGTCAGACCCATCAGGTGAGATGTCTATTGTTGGGGTTGGAAATATCTATGTAATCGAAGCAGAAAAAGAGATGCGCTTTCAAACTGTAAAGGAAAAATGGACGAAATTGTTAGATCAGATCATATTAAATGATGAGTCTGAGGGTAGCGTAATAGGAACAGGCCCTCTTTTGCTTGGTGGTTTTTCTTTTGATCCTTACAAACCTAAATCAAGTTTATGGCAAGAATTTAAAGATGGAATGATGTTTTTACCTGCCTTTATGTTAACCCATTTAAGAGGAGATAGCTGGTTAACTATCAATCTTCAAGTTGCTGAAAATGATGATCCCGAGCAAACTGCAATGAAGCTAGAGAATGAATTAAACACGTTACTAAAAGAGAAAGAAGAAAGCTTGGATTGTGAAAAAGATCAGTCTTACAAGACAATGATCCAAGAGGTTGAACCTGAATCATGGATACATTCTGTAAGGAAGGCTACTCATCAGATTCAACAAGGCCGCTTAGAGAAAGTCGTTTTAGCCCGTGAACTTCAGCTTCAAGCAACCGATACAATTCTAGCAGAAGATATCCTTTATCGTTTACGCGAACAGCAACCGGCAAGCTATATTTTTGCGATAGAGAATGGAGAAAAATGTTTTATTGGTGCTTCACCTGAAAGATTGGTGAAAAAAGAAGGGAATCAACTCTTAACCACTTGCTTAGCAGGAACCATCCGTCGTGGAAAAACCATTGAACAAGATGTAGAATTAGGCCAACAACTACTACATGATCGTAAAAATCGCTATGAACATGATCTTGTGGTACAAATGATTCGATCTGCAATGGAAGAAGGGTGTAGTAAGGTAGTGACTCCATCTGAACCCATATTATATAAATTAAAAGATGTTCAACATCTATATACCCCTATTGTCGGATATAGTGATTCCACTTCAATCTTAGACATGGTCGAGCGATTGCATCCTACCCCTGCATTAGGTGGGTACCCTAGAGAACAAGCAATGGAATTGATTCGAAAAGAAGAGATTCTAGATCGGGGTTGGTATGGTGCTCCTGTTGGTTGGTTAGATAGGCAGGGAAATGGTGAATTTGTAGTGGCCATTCGTTCTGGAATGATTTATCATCATTTGGCTTCATTGTTTGCTGGGTGTGGAATCGTTGAGGATTCAATTGCAGAAAGTGAATATGAGGAAACAATGATCAAATTTAAACCAATGTTAACGGCAATTGGGGGTAAAATAAATGAGTAACGAGGCAATGACCTATTATCTCGCATCTTTTGTTGATGAACTGGCAAGATTAGGTATTTGTGATGTCGTGGTTAGCCCAGGATCAAGGTCTACACCATTAGCCATCCTGATGGCAGAGCACCCTAAGATTAAAGTATGGATGCATGCTGATGAACGATCTGCAGGTTTCTTTGCTTTAGGGATGGCAAAAGAAATGAGAAAACCTATCGTACTACTTAGTACATCTGGGACTGCAACTGCGAACTATTTGCCAGCTATTGTTGAAGCATATCAATCTAGAATTCCTTTACTTGTTTTAACGGCAGACCGTCCTCATGAATTAAGGGATGTAGGGGCTCCTCAGGCGATTGATCAAATTCATTTATATGGAAAATATGCAAAATGGTTTGTTGACATGGCCTTACCGGAGAGCACGTTCTCTATGTTACATTATGTTCGTACGATGGCTGGAAGAGCAGTAGCAATGGCGGCAAATGGGCCAGCGGGAGTTGTTCATCTTAATTTTCCTTTGCGTGAACCTCTTGTTCCCAACTTAGATTTACAAAATTTATGGGAAAAGGGTAGAAGTGAAGGGAAACCATACATAAAAGTGACGAAAGGGAATCTAGAACTAAGCAGTGATGAACTTAAGCTTCTAGCAGAAGAGCTGCAGGAAGTTGAGAATGGTTTGATTATTTGTGGTCCTGAAGATCACCTTGAACTTAGTCAAGCTCTTACACGATTAGCAGATAAGCTTCAGTTTCCAATTTTAGCTGATCCATTGTCACCTCTTCGCACGGGGAGCCATAGCAAGCAATGGGTGATCGATAGCTATGATTCCTTTTTACGCAATGACGAAGTAAAAACGAGCTTTAAACCAGAGTTGATTCTCCGTTTTGGGGCAATGCCGATTTCAAAAGCATTGTTACAGTATATACAACACCATTCAGAGGCACGTCAAATCATTATTGACCAAGATCAAGGCTGGCGAGAACCAACCCTGATGGCATCCAAAATGATTTATGCAGATCCAATCCGTTTTAGTTACTCGCTTGCTGAGTATCTAGAAAAACAAAAAGAACCTTCATTATGGGGGACAAAATGGAAGCAATTAAATGAAATCAGTCAGTCCCATATGCAAACCTTTGGTAAGATGGAATCCTTATTTGAGGGACAGGTCGTCATTGAACTACAGCAGCTTCTTCCAGAACATGCAATTCTCTTTGTTGGAAATAGTATGCCTGTTAGAGATTTGGATACCTTTTTGGCTAACACGGATAAGCCACTACGAACGATGGCTAATCGAGGAGCCAATGGAATCGATGGGGTTGTCTCTAGTGCATTAGGAGCAACTGTGTCAGGTTCTCCTTTAGTTTTAGTGATTGGCGATCTATCCTTTTATCATGATCTAAATGGATTGCTAGCTGCTAAGCTGCATCAATTAAATGCAACCATTGTCTTAATTAACAATAATGGTGGAGGAATTTTCTCCTTTTTACCGCAATCCAAACAAGAGAAGCATTTTGAATTGTTGTTTGGTACGCCACTAGATTTGGAATTTGAACATGTGGTGAAGATGTATGGCGGACGTTATAAGCGAATCAAGGATTGGCAAGAATTCCGTCTAGCCGTAAATCAAAGTCTCTCAACCGTAGGGCTTGATGTTATCGAAATCCTTACGAATCGTCAGGAAAATGAGCAACTTCATCGGAAGCTTTGGCATTCTTTATCTGAAAAGATTTCAAAATGGAAAGTGCAGGTTGATCAGGATGAGAATCGAGGTTAACCAGATTTACTATCATGTTAAGGTGGTTGGACAAGGTCCTACCTTGATGCTCCTTCATGGATTTACTGGGTCAATGGAAAACTGGGAACCTTTGATTCAAGCTCTAAGTCCTTTCTATCAACTGGTGCTGGTAGATATTTTAGGCCATGGGCAATCAGATAGCCCTAGTGATCCAAATCACTATGATATTGAACAGATTAGCGATGATTTGCATCAGTTATTAAATCAGCTAAACGTAGAAAAAACACATCTTTTAGGTTATTCTATGGGGGGAAGATTGGCATTAACATTTGCCATCAAGTATCCTGATCGCGTTTTTTCTTTAATCTTAGAAAGTGCATCTCCAGGAATTGACTCAAAGGAGGAAAGAGAGGAGAGAAGAAACAAGGATAGGATTTTAGCTGATTTTATCGAAGAGAAAGGGATTGAGGCTTTTGTAGATTATTGGGGAAATATCCCACTTTTCTCAACGCAAAAACAATTGCCAAAAGAAGTTCAACAACGAATTCGTTTTAATCGGCTAAAAAATAATCCTCTAGGCCTTGCAAATAGTCTTCGCGGAATGGGGACAGGTCAACAACCGTCATGGTGGGATCATTTATCACAGTTTGAGCTCCCCGTTCTAATCATAACGGGAGAAAAGGATGAGAAGTTTTGCCGAATTGGGCAGCAAATGGCTAATCGATTGAGGGATAGCAAACATATTATTGTTGAACATGCTGGTCATACCGTTCATCTTGAACAACCAGCTCAATATATCAATATTTTAAAGAATCATTTGGCATTACATAAAACAAAGGAGGATTATTATAATGGTTATTGAGTGGGTAAAAGAAAGGGAATATGAAGACATTCTGTATGAGACATACAATGGAATTGCAAAAATTACGATCAACCGTCCTGAAGTGCGAAATGCATTTCGTCCAAAAACAGTGATGGAGATGATCGATGCCTTTGCCTATGCCAGGGATGATTCCAAAATCGGTGTCATCATTTTAACAGGAGCAGGTGATCAAGCATTCTGTTCAGGTGGTGACCAAAAGGTACGTGGTCATGGTGGTTATGTAGGTGATGATCAAATCCCTCGTTTAAATGTGCTTGACTTGCAGCGTTTGATCCGTGTCATTCCAAAACCTGTGGTTGCAATGGTTGCTGGATATGCAATTGGAGGTGGCCATGTGTTACATGTTGTTTGTGACTTAACGATTGCCGCAGATAATGCCATCTTCGGACAAACAGGACCTAAAGTAGGTAGCTTTGATGCTGGTTATGGTGCAGGCTATCTAGCTCGAATTGTTGGTCACAAAAAAGCAAAAGAAATCTGGTTCTTATGTCGCCAATATAACGCTCAAGAGGCTTTAGAAATGGGTTTGGTCAACACAGTTGTACCTCTTGAAAAGCTAGAGGAAGAGACGGTTAAATGGTGTGAAGAAATGCTAGAAAAATCTCCAACTGCTCTTCGCTTCTTAAAGGCAGCCTTTAATGCTGATACAGATGGATTAGCTGGAATACAGCAATTGGCTGGGGATGCAACCCTTCTTTACTACACGACCGATGAAGCAAAAGAAGGTCGCGATGCTTTTAAAGAAAAAAGAAATCCAGACTTTAAGCAATTCCCACGTTTTCCATAAGCCATTAAGTGAGGCCAAGGAAGATGGAAGAGAAGATGTTGAATTGGCTTTATAAAAGAGCTGAGCTTACCCCTAATCGTATCGCATTACAGATCGAAGGCCAGACATGGACCTTTTCTGAATTGCACCAAAATGTACGAATGCTCGCTTATCGCATGTATGGTTTAGGCATGAAAAAAGGAGACCATGTGGCCTTCTTGCTAAATAACGACCTGTATACGGTTGAAATCATTCATGCTTTAACCTATGTGGGTGCAGTGGTGATTCCCTTAAACACAAGATTAAGCAGACAAGAAATTGCTTATCAATTGCAAGATGCAAAAGTAGACTATTTACTTTTTGATCAAGAATATGCGGAGCAAGTTCCAGAACCAAATGGTAAGGGATTATCAGTAGTTCGTGTAGAAGAACTTTATCGTACCAAACTAATTGAAGGTGCCATTCAAACTGAGATTGATTTAAACCAGACTTTTACCATCTTGTATACATCGGGTACTACAGGAAAACCAAAGGGAGTTATGTTAACCTATGGTAACCATTGGTGGAGCGCAATTGGCTCTGCACTAAATTTAGGATTAGATGTGAATGATCGCTGGTTAGCTTGTCTACCATTTTTCCATGTCAGTGGTTTATCCATTTTGGTTCGAAGTGTGGTCTATGGGATTGCTGTCGTATTACATAAAAAGTTTGATGCGAAAAAGGTGAATCAATCGATAAAAGAAGATCGAGTGACTCTTATTTCCGTGGTGAGTACCATGCTTTCTCAGATGATCGAGGATTTAGGTGACTCCTCTTATCCGGAGTCCCTTCGCTGTGTCCTTTTAGGAGGCGGGTCGATCCCTCAACCATTACTTGCCAAAAGTAAACAGTTAGCGATTCCTGTGTTTCAAACCTATGGAATGACAGAGACCGCTTCGCAGATCGTTACCCTTGCACCAGAGTATATGTTGGATAAATTGGGTTCAGCCGGTAAACCCTTATTCCCATCACAAATAAAAATTGTAGATGGAGATCGGGAAATGAAGGCAGGAGAAGCAGGGGAAATCGTTGTAAAAGGGTTTAATGTAACAAAAGGCTATTTTGGAAATGAACAAGCGACAAACGAAGTAATCTATGATGGTTGGTTACGTACTGGTGATATAGGTTATCTTGATCAAGATGGATTCCTCTTTGTTCTTGACCGGAGAAAGGACTTAATCATATCGGGTGGAGAAAATATCTACCCAGCCGAAGTGGAATCGGTCATCTTAGAACACCCAGCCATTGAAGAAGCTGGAGTGGTGGGTCAATCTGATCCAAAATGGGGACAAATCCCTGTGGCCTTTGTGAAAGTAAAAGAAGGACAAGAGGTTACGGAAGCAGAATTGATCTCGTTTTGTAAAGAAAGACTTGCAAAATATAAAGTTCCCGTCTCCTTTACATTTGTAGACGAACTCCCTCGAAACGCTGCAAAAAAACTATTAAGAAGAAAATTAGTCGAACAATTGCAGAGCAAATAGTGATATAAAAAAAGGTGGAAGGAAAAATCTTTCCGCCTTCTGTTTATAAGGACTTTGCAATTTGGATGATTTCTTCTTTTGTTAATTGGCCTTCAATCGAATAATAAAGATTTTGATCCACCCAGAAAAGTTTCACAATTCCATTTTTAAATGTTAATAATGAAGCTTCTCGATCATACCATAACACTTTTTCCACTTTTGTATCATCAGTATCCACAATCGAACCTGAGCCAAATCCGTCACCAATCGTCATTTCGTTAATTGAAAAACTTCTTGTATCACTCCTAAAATGAAGATAGATGTTATCACTCTTTTCATTTTGCTGTTGCAATACGGTTACATTCATTAAATTAAATTCACTAGGAACTTGTTTTGGTATTTTAATAGGGAAAGCAGTATTATTTTTGGCTTCTTCTAGACTCATTTGAACACTCACAATTTCGGAACCTTCAACAACAGAAAATTGATCCGAATCAGGAGGGGGATTTTTACCTTTTTGATCTGTTTGACTACTGACCCTTGTAAACAATTGGGTTACTGGCCCTTTCACCTTAAAAAAGATTTCTGTTACTTTACTAAATGCTGAACCGTTTTGTGGGATTAGTATAGCTGTAAGTAGTAGAATAAGAATAAGAGAAGAAGTATACAATGACTTTTTCTTCGATCGAAAAAATCTTTTCCATGGATTGTTATTTTCTCTTAATTTCTTCTGAATCGCTTCCCATGCTTCTTCCTTTGACAATCGTGGAGGTGGACATTTTTCGATTTCCTCAAGAATGACTTCTTTCATCAATTGATCAAAATTAACATTTTTTTGATCGGTCATCCTAATTCACTTCCTTTTCCTTTCATTTGCTTTCGAACATTTTCTATTAATTTTTGTTTCGCTCGGTGAATCTTGGATTTTACTGTTCCTAGACTTTGGTGTAATTTTTCCGCAATCTCTTCATCTTTGAGACCATAGTCATATTTTAATATTAATAGTTCCCTGTAATCAGGTTTTAATTTTGATGCTTGTTCTTGGATTAGTTTTCTTAGGTATTGATCTTCAAGTATTTTTTCAACAGGAGAAATTAGTGGATTAGACGGGTTTCTATCTATATAGACGTCATTAATCGTAAAATCGTTCCATTTTTTTATTTTTCTTAGAAAATCAATTGCTGTTCTTGTCGTGATGCTCCCTAACCAAGGACCAACCTTGTTAAGGTCTTTTAAAGTATGAAATTGATTAAAGGCTTTAATAAAGGTTTCTTGTGTGACATCTTGAGCAATGAATTCATCTTTTGTGATGTAATAGGCTGTTGAGTAAACCTTATAATAATATTTTTCAAAAATCTCTTCTTTGAAGGGGTCATTCTTTTTTACATTCAAAAAATATTCTTGAGCCAAGGAATTCACCTCCTAAACTTAGGCAATTTTTAACTATTATAACGTAGATTAGCAAATGTTGATATGGTAAAACGAAAGATCATTTGTAGAAATATAAGGACTTTGGTACCAATTTTCATAATGTTAAGAAAATTATTTAAAAAAAGCGCATCGTTTTTTTAAAATGATTCGTCTATTAGGTAGAAAGGCAAATCTATTTAACTAGTTTATTTGCGCAAAAATCAAACAATATGGAGGGAATAAAATGAGGAAGTTTAGCATGTTAGGATTAATGGGTTTAACTTTTATTTTAATGGTGGGTGTTCTTTTTTCGCCGTCAGTTATTGCTGATAGTTCAATTCCAACAGATGGAAATGCATCAAAAAAGACGACGTATGGTGAGGGAAGTACTTATTCAGAAGCTAGTATTCAAGCTTCCCAATATTTTAAAGAAGGAAAAATAAGGCTTCTAGATTTGTGGCTTACTCAACAATATTAAGTAAATCTGTTATGATATAGGACTTTTGTATTATTTTTTCATTTATAAGAAAATTTTGATAAAAAATCGAACCGTTTTATAAAATGGTTCGTCTATTAGGTAGAAAGATAAATTTTAAAAAGTGAAAAAAGAGAGGGGGTAGATCGTTATGAATTAAATTTTAAATTAGTATTAAGCAGGAATAAATAGAATCAAACTTAAGAATAACAAAGTATTAGAGCGATTTTCAAATTTTTATGGAATTTTAGAGGAGTATTAAAAAGATATGAAAAGGATACTAATAATTCTTGGTTTATTAGCTTTATTTGGTACGGTCTTTTCACCTTATAGTATTGCAAAAGAAGATAATAACAGTCATGTTTCTAACATTATTGAATCCTTAACAAAATATGATGAAAAGACATTAGTAAAATTGATAAGTAATCAGTACATGACTCTTTTGAGAAAAAAGCATAAGGGCGAATTAAAAGAAAAAATTGTACTAGAAAGATATGAGGAATACTACCATCCCGCATTAAAAAATACTACCGAAGCAAAAGAGTTCTGGATAGATTTAAAGAAAAATCGTTCAAATCATTTATCTTATGAAGACAGTGTTTCTATTAATAGTTTTCAACCAGAATATGGTGATATTAAAATAGAGCATATTTATTCAATTGGGCCGGATGATGGTGATGTATTTTCAACCCAAACAGGGTACAAAGAACAATTAATGGCAAAAACTTTTGTAAAATATTTTGATGTTTTAACTGGATTTAGAAAGTCAAACCCTATTGCAATGTTTACTTATCAAAATGTACGTGATGCTTGGGTCAGTAATACTATAGGAACAGCAGATGCAATAACCGATTCAGTAGGACATGATAAAAAAGTTTATTTCTACGATGGTGCGAAGTGGGTATATTCAGCCAATTCATATCAAAAAGAAAATTATTGGACATATAGATTACACTCGCCTGAAGAAGGAGAGCTTCAATATACTTCTTATTACAGAACAGATGGTTATTTACCTCTTCAATGGGTATATATGGAGAATTTCCATGATGATATTGCCTTAGCTAATATGGCTGTGAATGGATTTGAGCAAAAAAGAATAATTTATGATAATTCGTTTGGTGGTGAAGTAGTCCTAGAAGAAGATTGGGTCCAACAAGGAACACCTTATCCAATGCAAAACTAATAATAACTTTCTAAAGGTTATGCTATTATTTAAGCATAACTTTTTTTAGGGGAGGTAAAATCGTGAAAAAACACCTTGGTTTTATTACTATTCTTCTTCTATTGTTATTGACTTCCTGTTCACCAAAACTTTCAAATAAAGAACCAGGAGATGCTGCTTGGTTAATCATGAGATCTATTCAGGAACCGTTTAAGTATACCGAGTTTGAAAAATATTTTAATGAAGGATTGCCTTCTGAAGAAAAAAAACAGATTTATGAAAAATTAAAAGATTACACTAAGGGCATCAAATCGTTTAGAAGTAGAACGATTGTAGTAATAGAACCTATTATGGAAAATAACCAAGCCGAATATAATCAAAAAAAAATCGAAATGGTTGTAGTAAAAACTGACGAGGGATATAAAGTTCAAACAATCAATCTGAAATAAATGTGACAGAAATCTTTATTAGATTTTGTCTTTTAATTGGATTTCTTGCTTGTTCTAAACGGGATTTTAATTTTGATCCCGTTTGACAATTTGGCTTAAATGATTGGATTAAACAAACTAATGAAAAAGAAACTCAAAATCAATCGAATAATCAAGAGGAAATTCAACAAAGTCAGAACGATTTGGAACAGACACAGACAACAACATCGGAAAAAATCATAGACATATAAAATGAGCCAGGGCTAACGTGGATAAAAGTCAATCGTAATTTAGAGGAACTTAAAAAACTTTAAAAAGAGGTAGATGAAGGACTTAAAGTGGGGAATCTTGATCCCGAGAATGTTGCGTATGAATTCATTGTTTATGAATTAAAGATGGATAAACCTTATGAGCTGAATAAAATAGAGAAATATAGAAAGGATGAAGAAGTATATATTATCGTTAAAACAAAGGATAAAATCATTCATTTATTTATGGATAGACCTATAAAAAAAGAACCTTATGGAATATGGTCGGTTTATAAATATGTCATTTGTTTATGGCAAAATAAAAGTACAGAGAATGGCAGCCTAAAAATACATAAGCAAGCTGCTAAATAAAAAGCCTTGCCAGTCATCCCAAAATCTATTAACCTCTTTCATGGAAACACAGCTAATATTTTCATGAGGGGGAAACAGAAAGGATGCTAGCAATGGCTCAACAAAATTATATCAAACACTTGAGGGAACGAGAAGACTTAGCAATTAATAGTATTGCTAAACAAATGAATATTAATTGGAGAACAGCTAAGAAATATGCAGATAAAGATGATTGGAACTTAGATTTGAAAGAAAGAAAAAAACGTTATCCAATCTTAGGAGACTATATAGAGATTATTGACACATGGTTAGAGGAGGACTTGAGAAAACCTAAAAAACAAAGACATACACAAATCCGAGTTTATCAGCGTTTAGTTGATGAATATGGCTTTACAGGAGGAATACGTACCGTTACTGCATACGTTGCAAAGAAAAAGAAAGAGTTAACTAAAACTACAGATAAATTTATAGATCTTCAACATCCTGGTGGTGAAGCTCAGGTCGATTATGGTACAGCAGAGGTAAATCATAACCAAAAACTCATTCAAATAAAATACTTAGCCATGTCTTTCCCATACAGTAATGCCGCGTATATTTGGTTATTACCTAGTGAAAACATAGAAAGCTTTCTAACTGGATTACAGCAATTAATGCAGCTTGTTGGGGGAGTTCCAAGGAAAATATGGTTTGACAATCTCTCTGCAGCCGTCGTGAAAATAGAGAATTACAGAGATCGCAAAACAACAGAAAAGTTTACACAGTTTGCAATGCACTATGGATTTCAATATGAATTTTGCAATGCTGGAAAGGGGCATGAAAAGGGAAACGTAGAAAACAAAGTGGGATATACACGTCGAAACTGGATGGTTCCTCTTCCTACCCTTACAACCTGGGAAGACATTAACGAACAGATGAAGGAGAAAGCTGAAAAATACTTACAAGAGATTCATTATGAGAAAAAGCAACCTATTCATGTCTTATTTGAAGAAGAAAAAGCCAAGCTTCTATACCTTCCGAATAAACCCTTTGATGTCTACCGCTTAGAATCTTCTGTGTTAGATAAATACGGTAGAGTAGAATTTGAAGGAGAGAAATATCCAGTGGCTAGAGGACGTTCAAATGAGTCTGTGCTATTAAAGATTCACTGGGATTATGTTGAGGTGATGGATCAACATTATAAAATTTTAGGAGAATTTATGCGTCCTTACTCGTTTAAGGAGCATGAGATTGATTGGAAAGCTGAATTATACATAAGAAACCAAAAGCAGCTACTTATGCTTGGATTTATTCACAGTTACCTCCAACGGTACAAATCTATGTGAATATCTCCGACCTTAACAAAAGAAAGTCACGGATTGGATGGCTAATTAAATAGATAGATGGGGGTTATAGCGTCAATCAAATCTCACAAGCGATTGAGAGAACATCAGTATACCAGCAAGATCAAGAAGGAGTTTTATATCACACCTTGTATCAAATTACACACCCTGTTTCCACCATGGAAAGTATAGAGGAGGATTATACACCGAACATATTTAAAAATTATGACCCAGACCTGGATGTATATGACCAACTGTCGAAAGAGGGTGTAACCCCATGAGCCATCAATTGATACAACAGTGCTGTAAACAGTTAAGATTAGGGCATATTCCAAAGGTGTATTCAAAGTTGAATTATGAATCTAAGGAAGAATATTTGTTAACATTATTACAGTCGGAGATTCAAGCACGAGCATCAGCAAAGATTAACAGATTAATTAAAAAGGCAGGATTCAGCCAACAGAAGACATTCGAGGATTATGAACTAGGCTCAGCAGCAACAACGTTTAATGATTCTTTATCATTTGAAGAATTAAAAGACTTGGTATTTATGGAACGTAATGAGAACATCATGATGCTTGGAAGTGTGGGAACTGGAAAAACCCATTTAGCCATCGCTACTGGTATAGAAGCCTGTAAGAATGGGAAAAATGTACGATTTTTTCGAGTCTCTGATCTCGTATCCATTCTACTAGTGAAACATCAAAATGGATCATTCAAGTATAGAAGCAGCTGAGAGAGAAACGTTTGAGGAAATAGGTTATAGAATTGATTTGTCAAATGAGCGACCATTTTTTGCTATAAATTTTGAAGAAGGTTTTGATGATTATTATCTAGTTGAACGAGAAATAGATATTGAATCATTGACACTGCAATATGAAGAAGTTCAAAAGGTTAAATGGGCAAGCAAGGATGTTATATTACAATTAGTAAGAGAGGGCAATTTTATAGATTACTGGTTTACTGAACTTTTATTTGAAATGAGAAAACAACGAGGCGCAATTCGTAAACAGGATTTTAAGAAAACGAAAAATGATTAATAATTTATTGAAAACACGGTCAGACAACGAAAGAAATAACCGGGCTTTGTGAATTTACGGGATTTTATCGGAAATATATTGAAGAGGTGAATAACCTTGTATGAGAAAATAGCTAAATTTTATGATCGTCTCGGTTGGAGTCAGTTTCCTCTTAAATTGTGGGATCAAATGGAAAATTATTTTAAACAGGAAAATTTCCATCCATCTAATCACCTTGATATTGCTTGTGGTACAGGAGTACTATCTATCAAAGCTGTTACAGAAGGTCTTCTCTCAGAAGGACTTGATTTTTCAATAGATATGCTAGAATTTGCAAGAGAAAACGCAAAATCGAAAAACGTAGATATAAATTTCTATCATGAGGATATGAGGAATTTTAATTTGAATAAGAAATACGATCTTATTACCTGTACTTATGATGCAATAAACCACCTTCTTACAATAGATGAATGGAAACAAACTTTTACCCAAGTTAAAAATCATTTAAATAATAATGGAATGTTCATATTTGATTGTAATACACAGAAAGCTTTAAAGGAACGTTGGAATAGTATTCAGATTAATAAAGACAGTAAAGGAAATTATATGATCCAAAAAGCTATTCATTATGAAGATAAAGGAATCTCTACTGCTTCATTTACGGTATTTTTTAAAGAAGAAAATGGGCTATTTGATAGTTTTGAAGACACATTTACAGAAATTGCTTTTTCATCAACTGAAGTAATCAATCTTCTTAGAGAAGTTGGCTTTGAAGAAATCAGTATAACAGATACTAATTTTAACAGAATCGACCATCCAGATGAGGAATACAGAAACGTATATATTTGTAAGTAACTGATATATATTTCCGCAAAATATTCCCATGTCCGTATAGCCGGTGAGTGTGTACACCTGGTAAATATCAAAATGGATGTCATGTTCCCTGTTCTATTGACAAAGTTTGTCTATTTCAATAGATTAATATTGTCTACTGGAATAGACAAACGAAGGGGGCATTGAAAATATGGAACAATATAAGCTGTTTGACGCAGAGTTTAAGTTTATGTGTATTGTATGGGATGAAGAACCACTAACGACCCGAAGGCTTATAGAACTGTGTCAGGAAAAATTGGGTTGGAAAAGAACCACAACCTACACCGTACTCCGCAAATTGAGTGACCGTGGAATACTTAAGAATGAGAATTTCATCGTTTCTTCTATTATTAAGCGTGAGCAGGTTCAAAAATATGAAAGCGAGGTTGTCGTTGAAAAATCATTTGGCGGCTCGCTACCTAAATTTATCGCGGCATTTCTAAATGATAAAACCCTTTCTGATGATGAAGCCGAGGAGATGAAACGGCTGATAGATCTCCATAAGGAGGGTCAAAAATGAGCTTTTTGGAAGATGTCTTTATTTCCACACTTAATATGAGCATTACGGCAAGCTATGTGGCTATTGCCGTGATGATCGCCCGTTTGCTGCTGAAAAAGGCTCCAAAAGTGTTTTCCTATGCCCTCTGGAGTGTTGTGTTATTTCGGCTGATTTTCCCTTTCAGTTTTTCCTCGTCGTTTAGCCTTTTAGGACTCATCCAGCCCGTACAAACCGATGCTTCTTCAACGCAGTACATCATGCAGGATATCGGCAAGATGGAGGTACCTACAGTAAATACGGGGGTTGACAGCGTGAATGCAGCTATAAACGCCTCGTTGCCGACTGCGATCCCTGTAGCAAGCGTAAACCCGATGCAAGTTTGGATTACTCTTGGGACACTAATTTGGCTTATAGGTATAGCCGTTTTACTCATATCTGCCATGACCTCTTACCTACGTCTGAAAAAGCAAATCAGTATGGTTACATTTGTTACGAGTAATATTTAAGAAACGGATCTAATTCGCAGTCCTTTTGTCTTCGGAATGGTGAAACCAAAAATTTATCTGCCACTAAGCCTTACAGAGCAGGAGCGAGGATATATCCTGTGCCATGAGCAAACCCATATTAAACGGCTTGATTATCTGACCAAGCCAATTGCTTATCTCGCGCTTGTAATCCATTGGTTTAATCCTCTTATGTGGCTGAGCTTCTCCCTTATGACCAAGGATATGGAAATGTCCTGTGATGAACGGGTTATGCAAATAAGGGGCAGCGAGAATATCGCTGGCTACAGCGACTCTCTACTTGCCTTAGCAACATTTAAGAAAACACCTTCACCAAGCCCATTTGCTTTTGGAGAAGGCAATATCATAGCAAGAATAAAAAACATCTTAAATTATAAAAAGCCAGCATTTTGGGTTATTGCTACTTCAACTATTGCAGTAATAATCTTAGCGGTTGTTCTGATTTCAAATCCTATTAAAGGATTTAGTATTTATGAGCATCCTGAAACTCAATCTCTTTTTTTAGGCCAAAACAGTCTGAGAGTACCGGCAATGGTGCGTATTGTTGATGAGATCAGTGGTGACGAATATATTCTGACCGATACAAATGAAATAGCTAAGGTAACGGAAATTGTGGAGGAGATGCGCATACCAAAAAAGGAATTAAGCAAAGCTTGCGGTGGATCCAACAGCCGTTATTCGATTTCATATTATGATGATATAAATAACAGCATTTCGGAGTACCGTTACATCATTCATGTCGCTCCGGTTTGGATTGATAACAACGTAAAACCAAGTTTTAGCTTTGATCTTATTAACCAGAAGGATATCTTAAAACGACTCGAAGAGGTATTTGCCAGTAAGAACGGCACGGCTATGTATAACATTAATTCTTTACTGGAAAATAAAATGCAATATATTGGCGACAATGCAAAGGTTGTAGCCCTTATTGATGCTCTGCCCTTGCCGAAAGGAGTGAAACGTGATTCGATTGAACTGTTCACATCTAAAGCTCCCTATGGCGTGCAGATCAATTACAGTTTGGAGGATGATTCTGTCCAAATAAGCGAGGAACAGTTCTTAAGAAACTCTATTCTACTTCTTGGTTTGATCAACAATGCTGAGGAAATCACTCATATGGGCTCTTGGAATAATAAATTACTTTCCTCAACTCCTTTTAAATTCACCTATACCCGTGCTGACGCTGAGAGGATTGTCGGTGGTGATGTACGGCAGTTTGCTGAGAATCAGGAAAGTCTTGCTGAACTTATCGAAATCATTCAAATGTTAAAGAATGACTATAAACGTGACGAACAGGCCGTGCAAACCCTAGTGAAAGGATTCGGGAAAAAGCTGCAAATGGTTTCCCTCACGGCTCCCAATGATTTGGTTGCTGCAAGCATCGCAGAAAACTACAGTGATTATGTAACGCCGGAACTGATGCAAAAATGGCAGGCTGATCCGCAAAGTGCACCTGGTAGAGAGGTTTCTAGCCATTGGCCTGACCGGATTGAGATATTGCGGATGGAAAGAGGCGATACAAACCACTATATCGTGTAAGGTCAATGACCGTTGGCTGATCAGCGACCTGACTATGGGCGAATAAGATGCCTAACGCTAAAGTTGAAGTATTTAAAAATGCATGAAACCAAGTAGGTTGTTGCGTTAGCCTGTCAAGTGTGACAAGGCATTAGCAATTCCCTGTAAGCTCAGAGGTGTCGGGGATACGAGAACGTTATGTGAAAGGTCGGAGAACGTTCTTTTTCTAAAGCAGTTTCACTTGATAAAAAATGTGATATAATTTATTTAAAATTTCAAGGAGATGTTTTATATGTTAAAAGATGAAGTGAAGAAAATAATTGATAATCTTCCTGATAATGCTTCATTAGAGGATATACAGTATACTCTATATGTACAAATGAAAATTAAAGAAGGTTTAGATGATTTAGATAAAGGGAATATAATATCTCATGACGAAGTAGAAAAGCGTTTAGAAAAATGGTTAAAACAATAGTATGGTCCGAATCTGCTGCTCGTGATTTAGAAAAAATTATTGCTTATCTGTATGAAGATTCACCAGCTTTTGCTCATTCTTTTTACTATACCACAATAGATAAGGCTAGAAGTTTAGGTGAATTTCCAAAAAGAGGACGTATTGTACCAGAATTAAGAGATCCTACTATAAGAGAAGTTTTTATATTTAGGTATAGATTAATTTATAAAATTCTAGAAGATAAAGTAGTCATTTTAACATTTATACATGGTGCAAGGGAACTAAATCATCTTGTAATTGACCCACAATAAATAAACTAATTGTGGGTTTTTTTATTATTGAGGGAGAAATTTGTGAGTAGAACAACGATACATTCCTTTAACTAACCGAGTCAGTCGTTGCATTAGCCTTCCAAGTCTGGTAAGGCATTAGCAAATCCTTGTAAGCTCAAGGGAGTTGGGGATACCCAGGACGTTATCTGAAAGAGTCTACATAAGCAGTTCATTGAAGATTTATCAATATATGGAGGTGTTTGCTTTGAAGTTATTTCATTATCATCATTGGACACCAATCAGAAACTTTCTTTCAAAATTGAATTACAAAGAAATTTTAATGTAGTAGATCAATTAAGTGATTTTAGCATTAGAGAAATGAAAATCAACACTCCAAATATTAATATAATTGAAGAGTTATGTCATGTATTAGGTAGGAATTATAAAGAAAATAAAATTATTTCAAATACATGGGTAATTGAATTCGTGAAAAGTGAGATGGATCAATTAAATGAAGTTGTTTTTAACTTCCCTCCCGTTTGACAATTTGGCTTAAATGATTGGATTAAACAAACTAATGAAAAAGAAACTCAAAATCAATCGAATAATCAAGAGGAAATTTAACAAAGTCAGAACGATTTGGAACAGACACAGACAACAACATCGGAAAAAATCATAGACATATAAAATGAGCCAGGGCTAACGTGGACAATAGTACATCGTGATTTATAAAAACAAAAGTTAAGATGGAGGAAATTTTTCAACACTTTATGCGTTCTACAAATTATATTTATTTGGTTTCTTGGTAGGAATATTGATTGAATGGAGAGATTTTTTTCAGAAAAAAGCATGTCGTAGCTCTGTCACGTACATGCTTTTTCTTTGATATTATTCTTTATCTTTCTTTTCTTCATCATTATTTTCTTCAGCTTCAGCAAACAATGTACTCCAAATATCTTCGTAGTTTTCTTCTTTTTTCACATAATTTTTTAACGTATAGTAAAGATCATCAGGTGATCTCATTCCGAATAAGGTTTGAACGACTTCACCATCAACAAATAATTTAAAGGATGGAGCCGCTGAAACCTGATATTTTTCCACAATATTTGGTGAAAAGTTCACATTGCATTTAAAAGCAGGGAACTCAGGCAATTGAGGTAAAACTTCTTCTAGAAATCGCTCCGCGATTTCACACTTTCCTCAGAAAGGGGTAGAAAACAAGACAAGCACAAAACCCTCTTTTTTATCTATTTCTTGCATAATTTCTTTTTCATTTGTTTCTATCATGTATAATCCTCACCTTCACATCAAAGATCTTCCTATGAAATCATACATAAGGTATGAAAAAAATGCAATCTTTACTCTTTGAATATCGTACTTGTTTTTATAAAGGATAATCAAGGTAAATGTAGAAAAAGATATATATGAGGTTTTATAATGGAGGAAATTTCAGTGAATGAAGAACAATGGAGTCATTTTTTTATTCCTTATGAGCAAGCAGTTGGCGAATTAGTGGTTAAATTTATCCATTTAAAAAAAGAATATCGAAAAAGGAAAATACATTCACCTATCGAGTTTGTTTTCGGACGAGTAAAAACGGTAAACAGTATCTTAAGTAAAGCAAAGATCCTTAATATGCCGGTTGATCAAGAAATTTCAGAACATATTAGGGATATCGCTGGAATACGGATTATCTCTCAATTTGTCGATGATATTGATACAGTTGTACAAATGATTGAACAACGTAGTGATATGAGAATTGTTGAAAAGAAGGATTACATTCGATATCCTAAAAAAAGCGGATACCGAAGCTATCATGTTATCGTAGCCTATGAAGTGATTACAATCAATGGACCAATCGAGGTCTATGTTGAATTTCAATTAAGAACGATGGCAATGAACTTCTGGGCTACTATCGAACATTCCCTCAGTTATAAATATGATGGGAAGATACCTGAACATATTCAATTGAGGTTGACACAAGCAGCGGTGGCTTCTGCAAAGTTGGATAGTGAAATGTTTGAAATTCGTGGTGAAATTATTCAAGCTCAGCTTTATTTTAACTTATATCGCGAAATCCAAAATTTAATTCAAATGATATATTTGCTAGGAGCTATTTCTGAGAACCAAGACCTGATTGAAAAAGCAAATCAATATATGAATGAGACTGAAAATATGGACAAATTAGAAGATATCCGTAACCAACTTGCGAAAGCAGTTGAAGATGCAAACAAAATCGGTTTGATAGTGAGGGATGGAAATGATGATTGATTGGTTAAAAGAAGTGGAACTTAGAAAAGAAGATCTGATAAGAGACACCCAGGAATTTTTAAAGATCAAAAGTGTATTAAATGAAGAAGAGAAAAATGAAAATGCTCCTTTTGGAAAAGGAATTAAAGAGGCATTAGAATATGCGTTAGATACATGTGAAGCTTCAGGAATGAATGTCAAAAATCTTGATGGTTATGCTGGCCACGCAGAAATTGGCCAAGGGAATGAAATCATTGGGATTCTTTGTCATGTTGATGTGGTTCCTGAAGGGGATGGTTGGACTACTCCTCCATATGCTGCAGAAGTAAGAGATGGTAAAATTTTCGCAAGGGGTGCTATTGATGACAAAGGGCCAACAATGGCCACTATTTACGCTGCAAAAATTGTAAAAGACCTTAACTTAAACTTAAATAAAAGAGTTAGAATTATTTTTGGAACAGACGAAGAATCGCATTGGCGAGGAGTTCATTATTATTTTGAACGAGAAGAAATGCCTGCAATGGGGTTTGCTCCCGATGCAGATTTTCCGATCATTATTGCTGAAAAAGGAATTGCTGATATTACCTTAGAAGCTAAACATCAAGAAAGAGTGACAAGCCAAAAGGCATTTGTTCAATCTTTTGTATCAGGCAAACGACCTAATATGGTTCCAGATCTGGCAAACGTTGTGATTCATGGAATGGCAGAGCAACTTGAACAAATTCAATCTTCCTTTGAACAGTTTTTAAAGGAATATCCCCATCATGGAGATGTATCGTTGAATGGTGAGAATTTAATCATTACATTAGCTGGAGTTTCTGCCCATGGCATGGAACCAGATAAAGGGGTAAACGCAGGATTAGAACTGATTCATTTTCTAATGAGAGTCGAGCAATGGCTTCATATTGATCCTTGGATGAAGTGGGCAGATCAGGTTTTATATCGAGATTATGACGGGCAAAAACTAGGGATTAACTATGAAGATGAAATAACAGGTGCCTTAACCGTAAACTCTGGTATTTTAAAAATGGAAAAGGATAAAGCTACGATTACTTTAAATGTTCGTTATCCTGTAACGACTCTATACGAACAAATGATTCGTAAAATAGAAGGGAATGGTATACTATGGGGAATTACCATTACCAATATCGACAATTCTAAACCGCACCATGTAGACAAAAATCATTCTTTGGTCAAGACATTGCAAAAAGTATACAAGGAACAGATAGGGGAGGAAGCCACGCTTCTTTCTATCGGAGGCGGTACTTATGCTAGAGCATTACAAGTTGGTGTAGCATTTGGTCCCTTATTTCCCGGGAAAGTGGAAACAGCTCACCAAAAGGATGAATATATCGAAATAGAGGATTTATTGAAAGCAACAGCGATTTATGCGCAAGCGATCTATGAATTGGCGAAATAATAGAGATGGATAAAATCAGCCACTATTCAACAGTACTATTTTCCGTTAAGATAGTAGAGAGATTATTATAATAAAGGAGAAATAATAATGGATATCGTTATCCCTATTCTTACATTTATTGCAGGTGGCGTAGCAGGATTTGCTGGTGGAGTATATTATTTACGTAAACAGATGACAAATATGTCAATGGATAATAAGCAAATTCAACAAATGGCTAGACAAATGGGTGTAAATTTGAACCAAAAACAATTAAATCAAATGAATAAGATGATGCAAAGTATGAATAAAAAGAAATAGTGAACGATAGAAATAAGAAAAGGACTGATCATTTTTTGATATGATCCCTCTATAGTAGACAGAAAAAAGAAAGGGTTGTACTGTTTACTTAGGAGGGATTTTTTATGGGGAAAAGGAAATTGTTTGGATAACGCGAACATTGAGAATTTCTTTAGTCATCTAAAAACGGAGTGCCTTTACCTTTATAAATTTAAGATTCTTGAGAAATGGCGGAAGCTGTTAAGTGATTATATAAAATTTTATAACGAGGAACGAATTCAAGTGAACTACCCGCTACCTACGCTTCGCTTAGAGGTGGGGGCTTCTAAGGTAATCGCACCTAACGGTACGAAATTTACTTAGCTATCGAGCCTGTTCCATGCTCTATTTATGATTATACTAACAGTCGCAATCCTTCACGCTTGATATTGATAGAAGCGTTCCAATCTCTATCTGCCACAAAACCACAATCACA
>NZ_JBLWFI010000001.1:1528148-1552204 GCF_048898065.1 Tepidibacillus infernus | reverse complement strand
GAACCTGTTTGTGCCAACGATTAGAGCCTTTCTTTCTGCGTGATAGAATACGCTGTTCCTTCGCTAATTTTCCCAAGGCTTGGCGATAGAAACGAGGGTAATTGGCTGTCTTACCTTCTTCGCTATCGACGAATAAGCCATTCATGGAAAAATCTAATCCAACAACAGCTTGTACTTCTTTTTGTGTAGGTTGATGTTCGTATTCAGTGAGAATAGAAACATAGTATTTTCCTGTTTTTGTTCGAGAAACCGTACAAGACTTGAGGATATGATGTGACGGGATTTCCCGATGTTGTTTCATTTTTACAAGTTTCAGTTTCGGTAATTTGATATAGCCATCCAAAAGCATAATGTTTCCGTTGACCACGTTGGTTGTGTAGGACTGTCTCGCCTTGCGGCTTTTGAACTTAGGAAATTCAACACGACCAGAGAAGAAGTTTTGGTATGCCTTCTGCAAATTCAGTTGAGCGTTTGCCAACGCAAGGCTATCGACTTCTTTGAGCCATGCAAACTCCTTTTTGTACTTGGCAGGAGTCGGGAATTTTTGCTTTTTCAAGGCTTCTTTGTCGTCCTTGAACTTCTCATATGTTTCCTTTCGTTCAGCCAACATTTTATTGTAGACGAAACGAACGCAACCGAAGGTTTTCGCAAGAAATTGCTCTTGTTCTTGTGTTGGGTACAGACGGAACTTATATGCTTTGTTTGCCATATCGAATCACCTCACTTCAATGGGCGCACCACCCGTTGTGAGTAAGCAAAAGCTTCTCAACATCGTGCTTCCATTCTACTAAGGAAATATTGTAATTTTCACCCAGTCTAATTTCATTGATATATCAGCCTTTCATTTATATAAGACTAATTATATCATAGCAAAAAAAAGACAACTTTAGGCTACGCCTAACCGAAATTCATCTCCTACTTTCACTGGTACTGGCACACCTTCACGTTTAGAAGTGGGAGACTTCTTTCGGAGGGAAGTTAAAGTTAAACGGCTGCTGCCTAAGGAATTCTTGGCTACAGCCGATTAAAAGATCAGTCTCAATTACATTGCATTTTTAAAGATTTGCATGATTTCCTCTAAGGTTGCTTTTCTTGGATTGGTAAGGTGTGTGGCATCTTTTTGCGCATTCGTTGCCATAATCTCGAAATCTTCTTCTTTTACACCTAACTCCGCTAATCCTGATGGAATTCCAATCGATGTAGATAATCTCTTAATTGCCTCAATCGCTTTTTGAGCTGCTTCATTTACTGAAAGTCCGTCAATATTTTCACCCATTGCTACTGCTATATCACGGAAACGTTCAGGAGCAGCAATAAGGTTAAATTGCTCAACATGTGGGAGTAGAATTGCATTACATACACCATGTGGTAAATTATAATAACCACCCAATTGATGAGCCATTGCATGAACATAGCCTAGACTTGCATTGTTAAATGCCATTCCTGCTAAGAATTGAGCATATGCCATTTTTTCACGAGCTTCTATATTGGAACCATTTGCAACAGCTTTTGGTAAGTACTCAGAAATAATCTCAATCGCCATTAACGCAGCAGAATCTGTTAATGGATTCGCATCTGTTGATACATATGCTTCAATGGCATGGGTTAATGCATCCATTCCTGTTGCAGCTGTTAGTGATGGTGGCATTCCTACCATTAACTCTGGATCGTTAATCGATACGGCAGGAGTAACTCTCCAATCGACAATAGCCATTTTTACTTTACGGCTTGTGTCAGTAATAATGCAGAAACGTGTCATTTCAGATGCAGTACCAGCGGTTGTGTTCACAGCCACGAATGGTACAAACGGATTACTGGATTTATCTACTCCCTCGTAATCATGAATTTTTCCTCCATTTGCTGCAACAAGACCAATGCCTTTCGCACAATCATGTGATGATCCACCACCTAAGGAAACCAGTGCATCACAACCATTTTCTTTCCATACTTTAAGGCCATCTTCTACATTACGGTCGGTTGGATTAGGTTCTACGCCATCAAAGATCACAGCTTCTAAACCAGCCTCTTGAATCAAGCCTTTTACTTGATCAGCCATTCCTATTTTCGCTAAAAAAGCATCTGTAACGATTAAAACCTTTTTACCCCCTAAGGTCTTAACTCGCTCTCCAACCTCCTTCACACTACCAGCACCAATTAAATTTACTGTTGGAATAAAATAACCGCTTACTCTCATTTTTCAGCACTCTCCATTTTTTATTTTGGTTCTTAAAAGGAACCACTACTAATAAAAAATTGTATATAACTTGTAAAAATATTGAATTACCTTTTATTTAGTATAATCCTATATACAAGAAAATTTAAGTAATGATTCCAAAAATTAATTATTTAGACAAATGTGTGATAAAAGTGTGAAAACTTTAAGTGGTGATTAGTTCACCAACACTTCTATGTGTGATAATAATATGATTTTTATAGTCAAAAGATTTTAATCTTGTTACAATACTCTTTAGTTGGAATATGTTGGACAAATTATGTTAGGGGTGTAACAGATGTTCAAACGTAAGAGTATAGAGGATGGTATCCATCACAATGAAAATCAATGGAATAGGCACAATGTAACACTAAAGGTAACTGAGAATGAAATCAAACAAAAATTATCAATGTTAGGGATTACAGATGAAACATTAAAAATAATGAGGGAACAAAAAGCATTGTTTGAAGAACATGCAGATGAAATAGTAGATCAATTTTATGAAAAAATTAAAACCATTCCTCTTTTGGAAGGGATTGTTAAACAACATAGTACATTTGAACGCTTAAAAATTACTCAAAAACAATACTTTTTGAGTCTAACTGATGGTGTGGTCGATGAACAATATGTGATGAATCGTAGGAAGATTGGAAGAGTGCATGACCGGATCCGCTTAGACTCTGAATGGTTTTTTGGTGCTTATCAACTTTACTACAAATCTGTTTTTCCACTTCTCACAAAAAAATATGAGGATGATCCAAGACTTTCGGAAGTTTTGTTGGCATTCACAAAATTAACTACATTTGATATGCAATTAGTAGAAGAAACGTATATAGATTCTTATACCTCAAAAATGTTAAAACTGGATGATATCAAGCGACTAGAAAAGAGATTGCTAGATTCTAGTGAATCCCTTGTCGCTAATGCAGAACAAACATCAACTTCTGTTCAGAATATGTATGCAAGTTCTGAAGAAATTACTGCAGCAACAGAGGAAGCAACAGCTCATGCAGAAAAGGTCCAAGAAATGGCCTTACATAGTGGAAAGGTTGTAGAAGATACACTGTCTCAAATTCATGCGATTGAAGAACAGATGATTCAATTACAGGAAAGCACCTCTCGAATCAACGAACATTCTAAGAAGATTGGAGAAATTATTTCTTTAATCCATGGAATTGCAAAGCAAACCAACATATTGGCTTTAAACGCAACGATTGAGGCTGCAAGAGCTGGAGAACATGGAAAAGGGTTTGCAGTCGTAGCTGGTGAAGTAAAAAATCTTGCTCAAAGCACTCAGCAGGCCCTTGAAGATATTAGTGATTTAATTAAGAAATCACATGTTGCTGTTGAAGAAATGTTAAGTGTCGTGAAACAAACAAATACTTCCGTTCATCAAGGGAGCAAATATACGGAGCAATTACAGTTGGAGCTAGCTGAGATGATGGGCGGAATCCATAATAATCTAGAACAAGTGACGACGGTAAGTAAACAAATCAAACACCTTACTGAAATCTCAGAGCAAATTTCCGATTCTAGCCAAGAAGTAGCCGATTTGGCTGAAAAACTCCATTATATTGGTGAGGAGCTATCTACTAAGCTGAAATAAATAGGAAATTATTTTTACTTGCATTTTTTTAAAAATTGATGCATAATTTATATTTGTGAAAATTGAATCCTTCGTTGTTTAGTGGGTAAACCAACGTAAAAAATACCACCAGTTGAGATATCAAGCCCTGGTGAAGGGCTTTTTTCTTTTTCTCCACTTCAACAACTTTAGGATTTCACCAAATTATTAAGAAGGGAGAAATTTAAATGAATCGTCAAGAAAAGTATTTTATTGTATTGTCTGGTTTATTTACCGGATTATTGGTTTTAGCTAATATTATTGCAACAAAGATCATTACCATTCAATTTGGACAAAATGCTTTCTTTGTTCCTGCAGCAGTTCTAGCTTATGCTCTAACTTTTACGATTACGGATGCCATATCTGAGGTATGGGGCAAAGAACGAACCAATTGGCTTGTTTTCACAGGATTTATAACATCTGTGATTTCCGCTTTATTGGTTAAGTTAGCTATTCAAATGCCATCAGCCCCATTTTGGACTGGCCAAGAAGCATTTCAAGAGATCCTTGGATCTAATCTAAGAATCACCTTAGCAGGGATGATCGCTTATTTAGTTAGTCAATATCATGATGTTTGGGCCTTCCATTTTCTTAAGGAGAAAACAAAGGGAAGAAAGTTATGGTTACGAAACAATGTATCTACTTCTGTGTCCCAATTATTAGATACCACGATTTTTATAACAATTGCTTTTTATGGTGTGATCCCAAACTTATTCACAATGATATTGACACAATATGCAATAAAATTGATGATTGCAGTTCTTGATACTCCAGTCGTTTATGGATTAGTCTATCTTATCCGAAATGAAAAAGGGAAAACAGTAGAAGAAAAAGTTTCAACACAATCGATTGCATAAGAAGGAAACACAATATCATACACTAAGGAAAAGAGGGAATAACATGGCACAAGTAGAAATGAATCATGAGAAGTACAAAAACATTCGTTTTGATATTGAGGATGAAAGTGTAATTTTAGTAGATATTTTGGAGACTATTCCTTATGAATATGTAGGAAAAGATACCTTAGTTACGATTCCAACCACTGAATTTACATCTGTTTGTCCGTGGTCCGGTTTGCCTGATTTTGCAGATGTAAAAATCACTTATATACCCAAGGAAGAATTGATTGAGATGAAATCTCTTAAATACTACTTAACTTCATACAGAAATGTAGGGATCTATCAAGAACATGCAACCAATCGTATTCTTGAAGATTTGGTTCGCCTATGTGACCCAAAATGGATGAAGATTGAAGCGGTATGGAATGCCCGTGGGGGTTTGGGTACCACCGTTATTGTGGAATACCCTGAAAAAACGATCATAACAAGATAACATTTTTGACAAAAAGGCTCTTGTGATCATTCACAAGAGCTATCTTTTAATATATGGATTTTGATCTAATACATTGACTTCTACTGGCTTCCAGCCTTCATTTGTTACCCACTCAAGTTTTACCTCATAAGGCGTTTCTTTGGTCATACTTGTGCTCACTACTCCTCTAGCAAGATTTGGGGCTCCACCATTTTCAAGTCTCCAAATAATCATTTGTTCCTCTGATAGATTCGTAGCATAAGTGATTGCCTTCACCATTTCCTGCCAATCGATAGATTCCTTTGTAAAGGTTGTGATATGAGGTTCTTCTTGTTTAGTACCTATAGGCTGCCATTGTCCATTTTCCGTAAATTCGTTTGAATTGGATTCGCTATTTGAAGGTTGATCCGTTTGTTCTTCTCCTGTTTTTTCTTTTTTATCTATTGTTTTATTTTCATCAATATTTTGATCAAGGTTTTGGTCGTTATTAGTTGTCGTTTCATCAGTTGAATCGTTGCTATTATCATTATTCTCTGCACCATTTTTTATTTCTGAATTAACTTGTTGTTGGTCTGATTGATTGATAGCGTCCACAATCATTGCAATGAGTATTCCACTAACAAAGAGAATACTAGCAATTAATACTAGTTTGATCAAAACTCTAGGAAAATGCCCCTTTTCCCTTGCTTTGCTCTTAGATGAACGTGATGGAAATGGTTTTTCAGTATTAAAGTGATTAGCCATAATAACCTCCATTCCGCCGCTAGCGCTGGCGGCACAAATAGTAATGAAAAATGGTGTGCGGCTTTCACCACTTTGCTATGATTAACTTAAGGAGAAGATATACTACAAAGCACGGCGAGGTGAGTCGTAGATTACTTCTCAGTTCAAAACAGTATAATAACCAGTGTAAGAATCATCTTTCAAGCACAAATAAGTGGTTCTATAAGACCGCACGCTAATCATTGTTTTAGCTCTTTGTTAAATGTGTGATGGTTCAGTCAATGTCTTCTTCCTCCAATTATGAAAGGAGGCTGTGCCATGAAAGTTGTTTATCCTATCTGTTGCGGTGTCGATGTGCATAAGACTTTTCTCGTCGCCACAATTATTACTTCACAGGGGATTACCCCTCATTATTCAAAAAAGAGATTTTCTACTTTTAACAATTCCATTCTTCAATTCAAGCAGTGGCTGATTGATAACAACTGCTATGATATGTGCATGGAATCGACCGGGAAATATTGGGTTCCTGTCTACAATCTTTTGGAAGATACCATCCGTATGACTGTTGCTAACCCCAAATGGGTGAAGGCTGTAAAAGGAAATAAGGATGATAAAAAAGATTCTAAGTGGATTGCTGACCTTTTCCGCCTTGGTTTAGTACCAGGAAGCTATATCCCTAATAAACCAGTCCGTATTCTTCGTGAATACACTCGCTACCGTTCTAAACTTGTTTCTTGTAGAAGCAGTGAAAAGAACCGTTTTCAAAACGCTTTCACAGTCTGTAATGTAGCCCTTGATGCTGTCGTTTCCGACATGTTTGGCAAATCTGCCACTTCCATCACGGACTATCTGATTTCCTCTGATACCTTTGACCCGGAATACTGTACTTCTCTTCTTCATAAATCTTTGAAAAAAAAAGCAGATAACGTGGTTGAATCTATTGAAGGATACCAAATGACTCAGGAACAAAAAGAACGTATGATCATGGTTCGTTCTCACCTCGACTTCGTAACCAATTCGATTGCTGAACTGGACGAAAAACTGGATAAGTTGGTCGAACCTTATGAAAGTGCCATTAACCTTTTATGTACCATTCCCGGAGTTAATAGAGCATCTGCAATCACCATTATCTCCGAGATTGGTACAGATATGTCTCAATTTGCCAACTCCAAGCGTTTGTGCTGCTGGGCGGGACTAACACCTGGCAATAATGAATCTGCTGGTAAGAAGAAATCTGTCCGTATTACACGTGCCGGTGTATACCTCAAACCTGCATTGGTACAAGTTGCCCATGCAGCCGTGAAATCGGATAAGTCTCCTTACTACAAAATCAAGTACGAACGCATTTCTAAAAGGAGAGGCAAAAAAAGAGCCATAATCGCTATTGCAAGGATGATACTCACCGCCATATACAATATGTTTGTTACTGGCGAAGTGTGGAATCCAAGCGACTTGTATAAAATTGATATGCCACAAGAAATGCAGGACAAGCAGAAAGAGAAAGCTATTAATCAGGCAATAAAACTCCTAATTGCCCAAGGTATAATAAAGGCTTCTGACATTTCTGTAGCTTAAAACCAAAGCTTGATTTTTTTTAGGTCTTTAAAGACCTTAGTTTGCTGCGCCCTTTTTTACCAAATTTAAGCTTATTTTTCACGCTATCCTCCTCCATATGTCTGTATTGTATCATGTAAAAGATCTTAAACCAAGTATGACAAACTATGTCATAAATGGATTGCTAGATTATTAAAATGGTTATAGGTATTCAGGTTAACGTGAGAGGGGTAAGAAGGATGAAAATAGGGATCCCAAGAGCGTTACTCTACTATTATTACGTTCCATTTTGGAAAAAGTTTTTCGAGGAATTGAAGATGGAAGTAATTATTTCTGAAGAGACAAACAAAGTGATTGTTGATAAGGGTGTGAAAGAATCTGTTCCAGAAATTTGTGTACCCATTAAATTATTTGTTGGCCATGCAATTCAACTATTAAAACAGAATGTGGATTATATATTTGTACCACGAATGGTATCCATTACTAAAGGGGAATACTTTTGCCCTAAGTTTATGGGATTACCTGACATGATGAAGCATGGCCTAGAAAAAATGGAAGACAAAATTCTAACTTGTTATATACAATCAAACAGCGACGATATCTCTGACTATAAAAACTACCTATCTCTAGCAAAATCTTTAGGTGTGAATGAAGAACAAATACAAAACGCTGCAAAGGTAGCAAGCGAGGAATGGCTTACCTTTAGAATGTACAATAAATTAGGGTATACAGTTCCTAAAGCAATAGAACTGACCAAAAACACTTACACAGTAAAACCTGCTAAAGAATACAAAAGCAAATCTTCTCTACGCATTGGCTTATTAGGCTATGTCTACAATATTTATGATCCATTTATCAATATGGATGTCATCGAAAAATTACGAGAATTACAAGTGGAGTTTATTACCTTTGATATGATGGATGAACAAACATTGGTTGAATCGATAGAACAAATGGAAAAAGTACTATTCTGGACTTTTAGCAATAAAGTATTAGGGGCTGGATACCATTTATTTAACCGGTCTGATCTAGATGGTATCATCCAGATTACCGCTTTTGGATGCGGTCCGGATTCTTTTCTGAGTAAATTATTTGGAATAAAGTCAGATGACACAGGGATTCCCTTTATGATGGTTCGAGTAGATGAACATACAGGTGAGAATCATTTGCAGACAAGAATTGAAGCGTTTGTAGATATGTTGAAAAGAAAGAAACAGGTGGGGTAGGGGGGAGAAAGATGAGAGTTACTTTTCCATATATGGGGACTGTCATCATTTATAAAAAAATATTAGAGCTTTTAGGTCATGATGTGATTGTTCCTCCCAAACCTTCACAAAAAACATTAGACTTAGGGGTTAAAAATAGCCCAGAATTTGCTTGTTTTCCATTTAAAACAATCATGGGAAGTTATCTCGAAGCTTGTGAACAAGGTGTAGAGACAATTGTCACAAGTGGCGGGCATGGTCCATGCCGAGCAGGGTTTTATAGTGAAATACATAAAAGAATACTAAAAAATATGGGGTTTCATGTGGATGTAATCGTCTTTGATTCAATCTTTAGAGATAAAAACAAGTTTATGGAAAATGTAAAAAAGCTTAAGGGAAAAAATTCCTGGATCAAAGTGGCTTGGGCCATTAAATTAACCTATGATATGATTCAAGCCATTGACCGATTTGATAAAAAAATCCATCAAATGAAACCATATGAAGTCATCCCAGGTACGGTCAATAAAGCTTGGGAGTTGATTCAAAGGGAATTCGATCAAGTCTATACGAGAAAGCAATTAAGGGAAGCGATCAAAAAGAGTGAGGAAATCGTTAAAGAGGTTCAAATCCAAGAGGTAGGGGATGAGAGACGAGTCCGAATCGGAATTGTAGGTGAAATTTACGTTGTAATGGAGCCCTCTATCAACATGGAAATTGAAAATGTTCTAGGCGAACTAGGGTGTGAAGTGGAAAGATCCCATTACTTATCAGAATGGGTAAGATATAATATGGTTCCAAACTTTTTAGGAAAATCGCATGAAGAGGAGATACTAAAAAAAGGGGAACCATTTATTGAAATCGAGATAGGAGGGCATGCTAAGCAAACGGTTGGACAGATCATCGATTTTAAAGAGAAGGGATTTGATGGTATCATTCATCTCATGCCCTTTGGCTGTTTACCTGAGCTAATCTCACAAAGTATTATCCCTAAAATCTCTAAGCTACAAGATATTCCTGTGCTAACCCTATCCTTAGATGAACAAACAGGCCAGGCAAACAGTAGAACAAGATTAGAGGCCTTTATTGATTTGATAAAAAGTAAGAAGTTAAACAGGGTTTCAGCATAAGGGGGGATTAACGTGGGAAATGCTTATGTTGGTATCGATGTAGGCTCGGTAAGTACAAATGTCGTTGCAATAGACGATGAGAATCAAGTACTTTTTGATTATTATGTGCGAACAAATGGCCAACCGATTCAATCTGTAAAAAAAGGATTAGAAGCCCTAAGGACAATTCTAGATCGCAAGGACATCGTTAGTGCAATAGGAACAACTGGTAGTGGAAGACAACTTGCAGGTGTAATGGTAGGAGCAGATGTGGTGAAAAATGAAATAACTGCTCATGCAGTAGCAACGGTTTACTATGTACCAGAAGTAAGAACGATTTTCGAAATCGGAGGACAGGATTCGAAAATCATCATCGTTAAAGACCAGATGGTTGTCGATTTTGCCATGAATACGGTTTGCGCCGCTGGAACAGGTTCGTTTCTTGACCATCAGGCTGAACGTCTTGGAATTCCGATTGAAGAGTTTGGTGAGCTTGCATTAACGGCCAAGAACAATGTTAGAATTGCTGGACGTTGTACGGTTTTTGCCGAGTCAGATATGATAGCTAAACAGCAATTTGGCTTTTCCAAGGCAGAAATTATCAATGGACTTTGTCAGGCATTGGTTAGAAACTATATGAACAATCTCGCACGTGGTAAAGCATTAGAACCGCCTTTTGTCTTTCAAGGTGGAGTTGCAGCCAATGTAGGAATTAAAGCTGCGTTTGAAAAGGAGATTGGTCATAAGGTGATCATTCCCAAATATCATCATGTGATGGGGGCTATTGGGGCAGCGATTTTAGCAAAAGAAGAAGTGGCAAGAACGGGAAGTATCACTCATTTTAGAGGATTTTCTTCTTTACAAACTGAATTTGTACCAAGTAGTTTCATCTGCTCAGGATGTTCCAATATGTGTGAAGTGATAAAAGTAAAAATGGGTGGCCAGACGGTGGCAATGTGGGGAGACCGCTGCGGAATGTGGCAAGAAAAATTAAAAAAGGTACAAATTATATAATGAAAGTATTAAAGTAGTAGGTTGATTCGCGCAATTAACTATATTATAATTTAAAAATAAATGCTAAATAATGGGCGATGGAGTTCGCCTTAAACTGCCTAATCATAGGCTAATGACTCCTACCAGAACATGATATTTATGTTTTGGTAGGAGTTTTTTGGTAAATTATACTATGTATTGATTATAATATGACTTAAAATTGTCAAGAAGGTGAAAAGGATGATTTATTTTGTCGTTGGTTTAGCAGGAGTAATAGGTTCTTTACTTCGCTATTATTTAGGCTTGTCGATTCATTCATGGTGGATCACTTCTTTTCCATTAGCGACTTTAATGATCAATTATCTTGGTTCATTTACTTTAGGATGGTTTAATGAGAGAATCACCCAATCGTATTCTGTCCCAGAATGGCTTCGCTTAGGATTTGGAACTGGATTGATCGGTTCGTTTACTACTTTCTCCACTTTTAGTGTTGAAACGATGACTTTAATGAATCAGGGATTGTGGGAGATGGCCTTCGTCTATGTATTACTTAGTATGGTTGGAGGACTCTTGTTTGCCTATTTCGGTTTTCGTGTGGCCTATTTCCAACTTAGGAAAAGTAAAGAAGGGATGGAGACAGCGTGATATTAAATGGAATTTATGTTGCGATAGGTGGCTTCTTTGGAGCGATTACTCGTTATAGTATGGGAAGATGGATTTCAAAACGAGTGCAATCTTCTTTTCCTTTTGGCACTTTTATCATTAACCTATTAGGTTCATTTTTGTTGGGGCTTTTGTTTGGAACCCGTCTTGTGGGACCTACAGCTTTATTGTTAGGTACTGGGTTTATGGGAGCATTTACTACCTTTTCCACATTTAAAGTAGAAAGTATCAAGCTAAGCACTTCAAAAGAGTGGAGAACAATGATTCTTTATGTGGGATTAAGTTATACTTTAGGTGTTCTTCTGGCATTCGTTGGATATTTGATTGGGTTGAGCCTCTAATTTTGAGATTTAAGATTAGAGTTTTTTTGTTCTCATTTTACTCTTAAAAGATTGAATCTTTTCTAACAATTTGTTTATCTGTCCCCCATTTACGGTTTTATGCTTTATAATGATGGTAACCTGTGAATGGAAGGAAGATGTTGATGCGAAAACTTTTCTTCTCCCTTATGACTATCTTGTTATTTTTTTCTACCGCATGTTCAAGCCAAGAGTCACTTCCCTATGTTTCCTTATCTAACCAAAATCAACAAGGTTCTATTCAAGATCGAGAACCAGAAAATGCAATTCGGGTTGGAATAGCATCTGTCATTTCTCCACAAGCGACAAGGGTTGGATACGATGCATTGGTTGACTATATGGAAGAAAATTTAAACTTACCAATTACTTTGATCCAAGGGAAAACTTATGCAGAAATGAATCAATTGATCAAAGAGGGTAAAGTAGATATTGCCTTTATCTGTACTTTATCCTATGTGATGGGGGAAGAGGATGAATATATGGATGGCATTGCTGCACCTATGGTGGATGGAAAACCATTATATCGTTCTTACACGATTGTAAGAAAAGATAGTGGTATTTCATCCTTAGAAGATTTAAAGGGAAAAAGCTTTGCCTTTACTGATCCAAATTCGTACTCAGGTCGACTTGCTATGCTATATTTATTGAAAATGAAAGGGGAGACAGCAGAATCCTTTTTTTCTAAAACTTATTATACCTATAGTCATGATTATTCTGTAAAAGCAGTAACTAATGGTCTTGTTGATGGTGCTGCAGTGGATAGTTTAGTTTATGACCAAATGAAAGCCCTTGATCTAGAAGAGACTAAAAACATTCAGATTATTGAAAATGGTGAGTGGGTTGGTACTCCCCCTATTGTTGTTTCTAAAAAGGTATCGACTAATCTGAAGAAACAAACACAAGATCTTTTGCTAAACATGAATCAAGAGGAAAAAGGGAAACAAATCTTAAAGAGTTTAAATATAGAGCAATTTGTTCCGATCGATTATAAAAATTACCAACCGATATTAGAGATGGCGAAGGCTGTAGGTGAACAGCCATGAAAATGATCAGTTGGTATCAAAGGATAATTAAACTTCTTAAAGAGATACCGATTCAAGTAAAAATCTATGGTATGGTTTTTTTCGTGATTATTACAATTACTGCCTTAAGTTTAATAGAAATTCGCTTATCTATGATTGAAACGCTTTCTACTCAATTAGAGGAAAGGGTTAAATCTGTAGGTAGGGATGTGGCAGTAAGAAGTGGCGATCTTTTGTTGACACAAAATGTATATCTTTTGCATGAGCTGGCACAGGAAACGGTAAAAAACAATCCAGATATAGAATATGTCTTTATGCAAGACGAGAAGGGCAAAGTCATTGTTCATACGTTTGGGGAAAAAGGAATAAGTCAAGATTTGGTCTTAGCGAATCAAGTCAATCCTGATGATGAGCTTCATTTACAAAAATTTATGACAGAGCGTGGGGTAATTCGTGATGTAGCCATTCCAATTATTCAAGGGGTTGGAGGAACTGTTCGTGTAGGGATCACTGAGGAATCTTTAAATCAAGCGCTGAGACAAATTACGGCTAATCTGATCTTTACAATGATAATTGTTTTACTCTTTGCTGGCATTATTTCATTTCTATTAACAAGATTGATCACAACACCTATTACCCAATTATTAAGAATGACAAAAGAGGTTTCTAAAGGTAATCTATCCATTCGTGTAAAGCCACAAGCAAATGATGAAATTGGGTTGTTGACAAATGCCTTTAACCAGATGTTATCTGACTTAGAAGAAGCAGAAAAAGAAAAGAGAGTATATGTTCAGAAGATTACCTTTCGTAACCGAGAACTCTCTTTATTAAACGAGTTATCTGGACATATTACTTCAGTTAAACAAATGAAAGCCATGTTAGAGCATTTTGTGATGAGATTAGTAGAGGAGCTAGATTTTAATTCTTGTGTCTTAAAAGTTGAAATTCTGGATAATTGGGAGTTTTTTAAGTATTTTCGACCTGAATGCTCATGTATGAAAGAAATCCCTCTGAAAGTAAATCACCTTACTTGTTATACTGTGGATAAGCAAAAACATCACTATGAATTCACGATTAAAATCAATGAAAAAATCATTGGAAGATTTGATATTTGTAGCTGTCGGGAACTTGATGAACAATCGATTAATATCTTAGAGTCATTATCTAATCAATTAGCTGTTTCTCTTGAAAATATGCAACTATGGCATGAGCTTAAGCAAAAAGAAGAGATACGCCAAAAATTATTAGAAAAGTCGATTAAAGCACAGGAAGAAGAACGAAAACGGATTGCAAGAGAACTACATGATGAAACAAGTCAATCTCTTACCTCGATACTGCTTGGTTTAAGTATGTTAAATGAGCAAAAGGACGAACAGGAACGGGTAAATTTATTACAAAACTTAAGAACAATGATTCAACATACATTAAAAGAAGTTCATGAAATGGCTTGGCAATTAAGACCAAGTGTATTGGATAAATTTGGGTTAACCGTGGCTTTAGAGCGATATATTGAAGAATATCAACATAAATATGCAATCGATGTAGATTTGTATATGGACGGGATTAAAGAAAATCGGATGCAAGCGGAAATCGAAATTGCCATTTACCGGATTATTCAAGAGGCATTAACCAATGTTGCTAGGTATGCGCAAGCACAAAATGTGAGTGTAATCATTGACCAGATTGGAAATTTATTAACCGTTATTGTCGAGGATGATGGAATCGGATTTAACGTTGATCAAGTGTTAAAAAGAGATCCTTCAAAATATAATCTAGGGTTACATGGAATGCAAGAAAGAGCATCTTTAATTGGGGGCACGATTACCATCGAATCAAAACAAGGGAAAGGAACGACGATTTTTCTAAAAGTTCCCCTTTCAAAAGGAGGTGCACTAAGCATTGGAGAAAATCAAAGTACTGTTAGCTGATGACCACCCTATGTATCGGTCAGGCTTAAAATCAGTTATTATTTCTGATCCGCAATTAGAAGTGGTGGGTGAAGTAAGTCGTGGAGATGAAGCTGTAACACAAGCAATCATAAAAAGGCCAAATATTATCATTATGGATATCAATATGCCTGGAATAGATGGCATCGAGGCAACAAAGCAGATCAAAGAAAAAAATCGGGACACCAAGGTGATTTTATTAACGATGTATTCAGATGAGGCATATTTAAAAGAGGGATTAAAAGCCGGGGCTTCTGGATACGTCTTAAAAAAGGCTGTAGATATGGAACTTTTATCTGCGATTCGTACCGTTTTAAATGGCGAAAACTATATTTATCCTACCTTGATTCCAAGCCTTTTTACCAAGTCAGTTAATCATGACCAAGAGGAAAAAAATGATGAAGGTGTATTGGAGGAGATCTTAAGTACCAGAGAGAAAGAGGTTTTAAAATATATTGCTTTAGGTTATACTCACCAAGAAATAGCCGACACATTATTTATTAGTGCAAAAACAGTAGATACGTATAAGTCAAGAGTCATGGAAAAAATCAACGTAAAGAAAAGATCTGATTTAGTTCGTTATGCATTAAAACAGGGAATCATATCCCATGAATAAATGCATTTAGGATGCAACATATACATGTAGGGAATTCCGTGTAGGGGTTTTCCTTACATGTATTTTTTTTGCTCTATTTTCCCGACAATTTATAGTACTTCACCTGATACATCGTCAAAAAAAAATATGAGAAGATATGCACAAGGAAAATAAACTTACAAAGTAAATATGTTGTCCCCGAGCTGCATTGTCCCCCTGGGAGAATGTAGCCGCTGGGTGTAAAAAGCAATTTTTACGCCTTCCACTTTTGAAAAGGGGGCCTTCCTAATCCAAGGGAGGTCTCTATTTTTATGTAAAATTTATGTGATATTTCTCACAATAACGAGCTAAGAAAGGGGGAGTTAAAAAACCTATTTAATAGATAGTCTAACAAAGAATGAAAAAGGAGGTAAATGTGATGCAGGGATATATCCCATGGGATTATCGAATTACGATTGATTTGTTTCTTGGTGGATTAGGCATTGGTGTATTTCTACTATCTATCATTTTAAGCTTCTACAACAAAGAACAATATGAGAAATTAATAAGACAAACCGCTTATCTAGCTCCTATTCTCGTTGGAGGTGGTCTACTCTTTTTAATCAGTGAACTTGGTAGGCCAGAACGATTCATTACCACGATGTATCGTTTTAATCCTCATTCTGTTACTTCTTGGGGTGGAGTTATTCAGGGGATTTTTGTTCTTCTCTCGTTAATTCATGCGTTCATAATCTTTAAGAAAAATACAAAGAACCCATTTTTTAAACCAGTACAAATCGCTGGTGCTATTTTTGCAATAGGCGTAGGAATCTATCATGGGCTCCTTTTAACCTCATTAGATCGTCCGTTATGGAATGGAGGCGTGGTAACACTATTATTTTTGGTTTCCTCATTACTAGGTGGAACAGCAATTGTGATCATCCTTAAGTCTTTTTATTTTTCAGTTGCAGTTCCGAAAGATGTACGTTCACAAGTAACCTTATCTAATGAAGGTTTTGGAAAGAATTTTAACTTTACTTATCCGCTTTTCTTCTTATCTGGACTACAGATTATTTTAGTAATGATTTGGCAAGTTACCATGTACAGATCGGGACAAACAAATATTGAAGCATTTAAAGCGATGATGGATGACTACAGCTTTTTATGGTGGGGAATTGCCATTGTTGTAGGATTGATTATTCCCTTTATTGGAGGCATTTATCAATTGGCAAAGAATCATAAAGAAGAAATGGCGAATGGTTTAGCATTGACCCTTTCTATATTTATTCTCGTAGGTAGTGCAGTGCTAAAACATATTCTACTTCAAGCTGGGCAAATAAGCATTCCTTTCTTCTTATAAGCAAGATCATGAACGATCATGGAGGTGGAAAAATATGCAATTATCAAGAAGAAGCTTTTTAAAAGCAACTGCTGCAACTGGATTATTAGCTGCAGGAATGAAGTCGGTACAACCATCCTTAACTGCATTTGCTGATGGCAATCAAAATAACGATGCCTCTTTGAAAGGGGAATGGAAAGCATCAACATGTCAAGGTTGTACATCATGGTGTCCTGTTCAGGTTTATGTGGTGAATGGCAGAGCAATTAAGGTGAGAGGGAACCCTTTTTCAAAAGCAAACCATGGGAAGATCTGCCCAAGACCTCATTTAGCACTACAACAATTGTACGATCCCGATCGTGTTAAAGTACCGATGAAAAGAACAAATCCCAAAAAGGGTAGAAATGAAGATCCACAATTTGTACCTATTTCATGGGAAGAAGCAATCGATACCATTACTAATAAAATGATCGAATTAAGAAAAACAGGGGAAACCCATAAATTTTTGGTATTACGTGGACGTTATTCTTATCTAAATGGAACGATTTATGATGCCATGCCAAAAATTTTTGGCTCACCAAATGGAATCTCTCACAGTGCAATTTGTGCCGAGGCAGAAAAATTTGGTCCATATTTTACTGAGGCATATTGGGATTATCGCGATTATGACTTAGCAGAAACGAGATATGTATTATTATGGGGAGGAGATCCGATTGCATCAAACCGCCAAGTTCCCCATGCGATGAATGTTTGGGGAGAGGTTATGGACCGGGCAAAAGTAGCCGTTGTCGATCCAAGACTATCTGCCACAGCTTCGAAGGCTGATGAATGGTTACCAGTCATTCCAGGTGAAGATGGGGCTTTAGCAGTAGCAATCGCTCATGTGATTCTTGTAGAGGGCTTATGGAATAAAGAATTTGTTGGGGATTTTGTAGATGGTGTTAATCAATTCAAAAAAGGAGTCACCATCGCCGAAGATTCATTTGTTGAAAATTACACATATGGGCTAATCAAGTGGTGGAACTTAGAATTAAAAGATCGTACACCAGAATGGGCTGCAGAAAGGTCAGGTATTCCTGCAGAACAAATTAGAAGAGTTGCCATAGATTTTGCTAAAGCGGCTCCTCGGGCAATTTCTTGGTTATCACCTGGCGCTTCCATGCAGGTTCGTGGTGGATATATTGCAATGGCTACACATGCATTAAATGGATTAGTTGGTTCGGTTGAAAATGTTGGTGGAACATTACGATCTGCTAGTGTTCCTGTGGATGATAAACCGCCGGCCTATGATAATTACCAGGATGAAATCGCAAAAACCAATTCTCACAAACAGAAAATTGACCAAAGGGGTTACAAAGAATTCCCAGCATTAAAGAAAGGAAAATCAGGTGGTGGTGTAGTTACCAATCGAACTGCCGATGCTATCCTAAATGAAGATCCATATGACATAAAAGTAGCCATTGGTTATTGGAACAATTTTGCTTTTTCTGCTGCAGGGGCTGATCGTTGGGAAAAAGCATTCAGTAAACTCCCATTCTTTGCACATATTACCGTAAACCCAGCAGAGACGACCCAATTTGCAGATATCGTATTACCTGCTGCTCATCAATTATTTGAAAAATTAAGCTTTATTAAAAACAAACAAAATAAATATTCGTATGCCTCTTTAACCAATCGTGTAATTGAGCCGATGTGGGATGTAAAAATCGATGAAACAGAAATCCCATGGTTAATCGCAGAATCACTTGCAAAAAAAGGGTTCCCAAATCTATTTGATTATTATAAAAATGAATTTAAAGATCCGGAAACTGGAAAATCACCAACAAATGGTTGGGAATTCACCCTATATGCAACCAAAATGAAAACCAAAGATGTCTGGGATCCAACTGTTGAGAAAAAGGGTGATTTATTAAAAGGTTGGGATGATTTTGTTGCAAAAGGGGTTTGGAATTCTGTTGAAGCTCCATATAAAAAACATTGGGAAGATTTCGAAACGAAGACGAAGAAGTTTGAATTCTATAGTGAAACTTTAAAAGAGGCACTTCAACATCATGCAGAAAAACACCAAGCAGATATTGACGATATTATGAAAACGACAAAATATTTAGCTCGTGGTGAAATAGCTTTTATTCCCCATTATGAAGAGGCATTTCGCTGGGGAGATGAAAAAGAATATCCATTTATTTTCTTTGAACATCGTTCAAGATTAAATCGGGAGGCTCGTTCGGCTAATACCTTATGGTATCAAGAATTTAAAGATGCAGATCCTGGTGATGAATCTTGGGATGATGTAGCAAAAATTAATCCAGTTGATGGAGTAAAATTAGGAATTAAAACAGGGGATAAGATTAAAATTACTTCTCCTACAGGTTCCGTTACATGTACGGCTAAATTGTGGGAAGGGGTAAGACCAGGGACTGTAGGCAAATGTTATGGGCAAGGTCACTGGGCTTATGGCCGAATTGCTGCCTTAGACTACAATAAGAAGATTGCTAGAGGTGGCAATAACAACGAGATCCTTCCTGCAGACTATGAGCGATTGAGTGGAAGCACAGCACGTCACGGTGGAACAACAAGAGTAAAAATTGAAAAAGCTTAATAGAAAAAACTTACGGAGGTGATAATAAATGGCTCGATACGCAATGGTAATCGATTTGCATAAATGCGCTGGATGTAGTGCTTGCCAAATATCATGTAAGAATGAAAATAACGTATCTGAAGGAATGTTTTGGTCTTGGCATATCACAAGAACAACAGGAACCTTCCCTAATGTCAAATATGAATATGTTCCTACTTTATGTAACCACTGTGAAAATGCTGCATGTGTGAAGGCTTGCCCGACAGGAGCGATGTATAAAGATGAAAACGGGTTAACCCTTCATGATCCAGATAAATGTATTGGTTGTAAGAGTTGTATGCAAGCTTGTCCATATGGTGTTATTAACTTTAATAAAAAAGAACCTCATGAATATTGGCGGAATAATGAAGCACTTATTAAGGGTGGAACTGCTAGTGGAAAAGAAACAGCAGAAAAATCTGGAGAGAAAATTCCCTATTATAATCCCGATCGTGCGAAAACATATGAGGGGATTCGACCCAAGGGAATCGTTGAGAAATGTACCTTCTGTGATCATCGTTTAAAAGAAGGGGAGCAACCATACTGTGTCACTTCTTGTCCAGCTGATGCTAGATTAGTAGGGGACTTGGATGATCCAAATGATCCAATCCATGCAATGATGGCAAAATACAAAGTCTCTGTATTAAAGCCGGAAAAGGGAACGAAACCAAAGGTATTCTATTTAAGAGAATATTAAAATGAGGGGGATCACATCATGACAATGGTTTTAGGCCAAGAAGTGCATATTACTAGAGCAAATGTTTTTAAAGTACTCTCTCATTTATATTATCAACCTGTAAAAGAAACAAGAGAGTTACTTCATCAATTAAGAGAAATCATGATGCAATATAATCTCTCACTTATTGGCCAAGTGGAGGAAATGACTAAGGATTTCCAAGCAAATGAAGATAATTTAATTCCTTTACAGGTTGAGCATGCCAAACTATTTATCGGACCATTTGATGTCCTAGCTTCACCCTATAGTTCTGTGTATTTAGATGGCGAGCGTAGAGTAATGGGTGATTCAACAGAAATTGCACTACATTATTATAGGGAAGCTGGATTAAGTATGGATGATCATTTTCTTGAACTCCCAGACCATATTTCTGTAGAATTTGAGTTTATGTATTATCTCATCTTTAAAGCAATTGAAACCAGTGATCCCCTTTATGATGATCTTCAAAAGAGGTTTCTACTGTCCCATCTGGGAGTATGGATTCCTCAATTTACAGATCGTATTGTGGAACGTGCAACAACAACATTTTACAAAGTACTTGGAGAGATTACAAATATCTTTATAAATCATGAGTTGCAACGAATTTCGGAAAATTAAAAAGATAGAGTATATCTTGTTCTGTTGAACGGATATACTCTCTTTTTCTAAGAGGTGGTCATCATGTGGCAATTTTTACTTGGTAGAATGATAGAAAAAGCGACAATCAGAACTAATCCTTCTGTATGCTTGCAGGTTCGTTATACTCAATCCAATTGCAAGTCTTGCCAAAACGCTTGTCCATATCAAGCGATATCAATTGATCGATCTAAGGTTGAAATAGAAAGTGAAAGATGTGATCAATGTGGAATATGTTCACATGTTTGCCCAACCCAAACTTTTCACCTTGAATCGGAAATGCTATCTGGTTATGAAAAAAAGATTCATGATAAGGAAACAGCGTGCTTTACTTGTCAAAAACAAGGAGAGGATTCAGATATCATTTTACCTTGTTTAAATGTGTTTACACCTGAATGGATAATGATGGCCACATTAAAAAAAATATCGGTACAATTGTATTGGGATGAAAAAGTTTGTAAAGATTGTCATGTGAAATGGGATTCACAGGTTTTAATGAATTGGATAGAAACATGGAATCAACAATTTCAGGAGCAGCCTAAATTCCAAGCACAGATCATCCATGAGAAAAGTCAGAAGAAAAGCAACTATAAATCGATTTCTCGCAGAGATTTTCTTATGGTCACAAAGAAACAAGTAAAACAACAGGTCGGCTCATTTATTTTTGATTCTTTTAAAGAAACATCGACCAAAGAGAAAATACCTTTTCAGCAAAAACGAGAGGTTTTGAGACAATTTATTCAAAAAATTACTCCTGATGATAAACAAGTAGATATTAAACTATTAGAACAGCTCAATATTGTTTATATTACTGCAGAGAATTCATGTACTTTATGTCAACGTTGCTCTATGATCTGTCCTACAAAAGCTCTACAGATTGAGAAAAATACCTACCAAAAATCGCTTCTTTTTAATCCGATAAAGTGTATAAACTGTGGTATTTGCACCACCCGTTGTCAACATTTAAAACAACAGACTCATACTAAAATTTCCTATAGCGACTTAGAACAAATTCATACATTGATCACGAAAAAGCAAGATACCTGTCCATCATGTGGAGAATTAAAAAATGAAGATCAAGAATGTTGTGAGGATTGTCATTTAGTAAGAAAAAGTAGGGAAGGGTTGTTACAGACTTTATTTTAAAAAAACCACAAAAGTGACGCTTTCCTTCCAAGCGTATTCCGATTACTTTTGTGGGATCCCATGAATTTGGTAAAAGAAAACTTTGCTTTCTTGTGCTTATTGGTCCTTATTATCGCTTTAGTGATTTTTGGCCCGAGTAAACTACCAGAGATTGGACGAGCATTTGGACGTACATTATCTGAATTTAAGAAGTCAGCCAAAGAATTAACAAGTGATATAGATGAGACAATTGAAACGGAAAAAAACAAGGATTAATACCTATGGAAAAGAGCTACCCTATAGTCATATTAAAGATTAGGTTAGCTCTTTTTGTTTTAAAAATAAAGTGTCTGATGATTTCCTTTCATTGCTCATCCAATTCTTATCATTTTAAGGAGCATTTTTTTATTGTAATCATTGACATAGTAAGTGAATATGATTATATTAGTATTTAGTTATATAATTATTTAATAATCAATTCGTTTGATGGGAATGGAGGGAGAGTATGATATACCGATTTGCGGAATGGTTGGTTGTGGATCTGTTTGGATTATCCATGGATTCAAGATTAGGTCAGTCTGTTCACTTTTTTATTTACGATACAACCAAAATTATATTATTATTGGCCACCATGGTTTTCGTCATATCATACATACGCAGTTTTTTTCCGCCAGAACGAACCAAGAGGTTTTTAACTGGGAAAAACGAGTATGTCGGGAATACTTTAGCAGCACTACTCGGGGTGGTTTCGCCGTTTTGTTCTTGCTCTACTGTACCGATTTTTATCGGCTTCTTAGAAGCAGGTGTGCCACTTGGAGTTACATTTTCTTTTTTAATCTCCTCCCCAATCGTGAATGAAGTGTCGTTAGTCATGCTATTTGGTTTGTTTGGATGGAAGATTGCTTTACTTTATATGTTTAGTGGAGTGGTTATTGCAATCTTTGCTGGAATATTCATCGGAAAATTAAAATTGGAGAATCAAGTAGAAGAGTACGTATATCATATTCAGTCTATTCCAGAAGAAGCAGCAACAATAGAAATGATCACTTGGAAAGAGAGAGCAAGGGATTCGTGGGATAATGTGAAAGACATATTAGGTCGAGTTTGGATTTATGTCATGATTGGGATTGGAATAGGAGCGGTCATTCATGGGTATGCGCCAGAAGATTTGTTAGTTCGTTATGCTGGAAAGGATAACTTTTTTGCCGTTCCCATTGCCACGTTAATCGGTGTACCCTTATATTCGAATGCTGTTGGTTCAATTCCTGTTATTGAGGCACTATTAGAAAAGGGGGTAGCGATCGGTACGGCATTATCTTTTATGATGGCGATGACAGCATTATCCTTGCCAGAAGTGATTCTTTTACGAAAGGTGATTAAGCCAAAACTGATCGGTTATTTCTTGGGAATTGTATCTCTTAGTATTGTCGGTATTGGTTACCTATTTAACGCTATTTTATAAAGAGAACTTTATCTGGATTATTTTTTGAAATAATTTGTATTTAGGTTAAAAACATCAAATATGGAGGGATTTAGATGTTAGAAATAAAAATCTTAGGAATGGGTTGCAAGAATTGTGTTCGGTTACAGAAAGAAGTAGAGGCAATTATGGAGGAAAATCAATTAAAAGCTAATATTCAAAAGATTCAGGATGTACCTGGAATCATGAAATACGGCATTATGAGTACGCCTGGTTTAGTAATCAATGAAAAGGTAAAATCCTTTGGTCGAATTCCGAAAAGGGAGGAAATTCTCCAATATATTAAAGAGGAATTGTAATACATGGGTATTCGCTAGCCTTATTCAAGGTTAATCTTGAATAAGGCAGTAATATTTGATATGCTAGATTATGGATAATTGTAAATATATCAGATAATACTAGTAACTATATAGTAACTTCTTCGAGCATATTAGCCTAAGGTTAATCTATGGCTGGTACGCCTGAGCAGTTAGCTCACAGGGTATATCTGGAAACGGATATGCCTTCCGTTATGAAAAGAAGGGGGGATTTTTATAGATTAAACTTAATCCTACTCTTAATAGAGTAGTTTTTTTATGCTTAAAGTTTAAGATATATAATAAATCACTAGCGTTGCATTAATTAAATCTGATGATTCAAAATAATAGCAATCTTCAAAAATTATCCATACAACAAAAAAATCCTTTACAATGGAAGTACAGGTGATTCCTGTCCAAATCCAATAGTAAAGGACCACATTATGGACAAGAATACACTAATTTCGTCATTTGGTAAATGGGTTTCACCCATAAATTTTAAAAAAATTTTTGAACATGTTGAAAATGGTAAACAAGATTACTACATCAAGAAACT
>NZ_JBLWFI010000001.1:1501239-1527908 GCF_048898065.1 Tepidibacillus infernus | reverse complement strand
GCCATTAAAGATCATTGATTCAAGTACACTACCGCTTAACTTAACCCATTACAAATGGGCAAAATTTCGTAAAACAAAAGCGGGTGTAAAACTGCATTTACGACTTGTGTTCATGGACAAGGACACTGTCTATCCTGAAAAAGCAGTGATGACAACAGCAAAAGAACATGACAGAAATCAACTTGAAGTCCTTGTAGATGACAAGGAAGCCATGTATGTGTTTGACCGCGGGTATGTTGACTATGAACGTTTTGATCGAATGACAGATGATGGTTACTTCTTTGTATCAAGGCTAAAGAAAAATGCCGTCATACGAGAAATCGAACGTTTTACTCTTCCCGAAGGTAGCAAGGTTTTAGCTGATAAAATGGTCTACATCGGGACACCACAAAAACGGGCAGAAAATATCTTTCGCCTTCTTGAGGTGATCGATACAAAGGGGAATAACCTTCGGTTAATCACGAACCGATTTGATTTGAGCGCCGAAGAAATCAGTGAAATTTACCGATCACGTTGGGCAATTGAACTATTTTTTAAATGGCTCAAGCAGCATGTTGAGATCAAACATTTTTATGGAATGAGTGAAACGGCAATACAAAATCAAATCTACTTAGCACTAATCACTTATTGCTTAAATGTTCTCGTGCAATTTGAGATGAAGAGTAAGAAATCTTTACTTCAAATCACTCGCTGGTTAAAGGCTGCGATTTGGAAGCCAGCATATATTTGGTTACGTCGGTTTGACGAACGATCTAGCACATAAATAAAAGTATGATTCCTGTCACTCTTGCACTAAATGTATATATTTACCAAATGGACAGAATCACCTTTTCTTTAGGTTTTGTCCTTTTGGCTATAATTCACAAAAATATATTTACTGAAAATTTCGACTATATTTATGCAACGCTAGTGATAATAAATATGTTAAAGAAGGAGAGAGTCATTTTGAAACGATTTACATATCTATTAACTTTCTTACTATTATCTTTGATTATTTTTTCAGGATGTATGAATCCAGAAAATACTGGATTATCATCTGATCATTTAAACCATTCTCCAGAACTAACTGTTGCAGCAGCAGCTGATTTAAAGTTTGCATTTACAGAAATAGGGAAATTATTTGAAAAAGCAACCAACAGCAAGCTGATATTTTCTTTTGGCTCTACAGGTCAATTAACAGATCAGATTGAAAATGGCGCCCCCTTCGATGTGATTGCAGCAGCTAACATTGAATATGTTGACCGTTTAAGAAGTAAAAACATGATTATTGATGATACTCAACAAATTTACGGTGTTGGAAGAATCGGATTAGCAACATTAAAAACGAATCCTATCGAAGTTCAGACTTTAAACGATCTTCTAAAACCAGAAATCAAAAAAATAGCGATTGCCAATCCTGAACATGCTCCTTATGGTATAGCAGCTAGACAGGCGCTAGAATCAGCAGGCTTATGGGAAAAGGTAAAGGAGAAACTAGTATATGGTAAAAATATTTCCGATACCTTAATATTAATTGAAACAGGCAATGCAGATGCTGGGATTATCGCATTATCCATTTCAAAAAACGAAAAAATTAATTTTTATTTAATTGATGATACACTACATACACCGATTAAACAAGCCATTGCTGTGGTTAAAGGAAGCAAACAAGAAGATCTGGCTCGTTCCTTTATCAATTACGTAAATAGCAAAGAAGGTAGGGCCATTATGAAAAAATATGGTTTTATTCTTCCAGAGGAGAATTAAAAATGGATGGCATCAGTCTATTTCCATTATATCTTTCATTAAAAGTTGCATTTACGGCAACATTCTTTAGTATGTTGATTGGTATACCAATTGCTTATTATTTGAGTAGATCAAAAGGAAAATTAACGGATTTTGTTGATACAATCATTACACTTCCAGTGGTATTACCACCAACTGTTTTAGGTTATTATCTATTAGTTCTATTAGGAAGGCAAAATTTTATCGGAAAATTTCTAGAAAGTAAATTTGATATGATGATTGTTTTTACCCCGACAGGAGCAATTATTGCAGCAATGGTTGTATCCATTCCCTATATGATTAAATCTGTACGAACAGCCTTTTTAGATATTAACCCTGATCTTATAAATGCTGCAAGAGTTCTTGGCAGGACAGAATTAAATATTTTTTTTGAAATTATGATTCCAATTTCATGGAGGGGAATCGCATCGGGCATAGCACTTAGCTTTTCCCGAGCTCTAGGTGACTTTGGTACAACTTTAATGGTTGCCGGTAATATTCCATATAAAACAACAACAATGCCGATCGCTATTTATGATGCTTTAATATCTGGAAATCATGAATTAGTTAATTTATTGGTTTTCATTATGACGATGATTTCTATTACAGTTTTATTTCTTATCAATCGTTTAGAAAAAAGAATGATTAAAGGACGATTATAAATGCTGGACATTTCTTGCAAAAAACAGATGGGTGATTTTCTTCTAGATATTACATTTCAATTCAAAAATGGTGTTCTTGGTATTCTTGGACCATCAGGAAGTGGGAAAAGTTTAACTTTACAATGTATTGCTGGATTAATCACTCCTGATTCAGGCCATATCACTTTAAATGGAAGAACTTTTTTTAGTTCCAGTGAAAAGATCAATATCCCTTCGCGATTGCGGAAAGTTGGTTATATGTTTCAGAATTATGCTCTTTTCCCTCATTTAACGGTTGAAGAAAATATAGCTTTTGGTATACATCAAATTGAAAAACATCAAAGAAAAGAGCTTGTTCATGACATGTTAAAAAAAATGAAATTGATCGGATACGAGCAACATTATCCATCCCAACTTTCAGGGGGACAACAACAGAGAGTAGCCCTTGCCCGAACACTGATTACTGAACCTGAAATTCTACTTTTAGATGAGCCTTTTTCTGCTTTAGATAGCCATATAAAACATTTACTTGAACAAGAGCTTTTGGAAATAATTAGAAACAACTTTTCAGGAATCATTCTTCTTGTTACTCATAATATTGAAGAAGCTTATCGTTTGGCTGATCAGATTCTTATTTTATCCCATGGCCAAACCGTTCAATTAGCGAATAAAAAGGAAATTTTTTATCATCCGGCTTCTTTAACTGCTGCTGAATTAGTTGGTTGTAAGAATATACTTGATGTTGATCGTATTGAAATAGAAAATGAGAAGTATATGATTGGGTCAGGAACTCTTCGATTAAAGGTAGAAAATGACAAATCCTATTTTTCTTCTCGATTAATAGCTGGTATTCATGCTCATGATTTATCGATAAGCAGAGAAAAATTAGCTCCAAAACTAAATTCATATCTTTGTAACATTATAGGCTCAGTAGAAGGAGTTATTTATAACACATTAGTTGTACAGTGTGAAGGACAAATTTTTCATGTTGATATTACAAAGAATGAATATAAAAGAATAATGAAAGAAAGAGAACAGACATATTATCTTCATTTTCCTTCTGATAAGATTTTTCTAATGAAAAAGGAATTGTAATAACATAAAACATCGAAGCTCATAAGATGCAAAAGGGCTGATGGACGTGATTAAAGTCAAGATTGTTGAAAGTACTTTTTTTGAAACCACAATGCAACATTGACTAATCCAATCATTACTGGAACTTCTACTAAGGGACCGATTACAGCGGCAAAGGCTGCCCCAGAGTTGATTCCAAACACGCCAACTGCTACAGCGATGGCTAATTCAAAGTTGTTACTTGCAGATGTAAAGGATAACGTCGTAGAAATTGAATATCCTACGCCTGTTTTCTTGCTGATATAGAAAGAAACAAGAAACATGACAACAAAATAAATTAATAACGGGATGGCAATCCGCACGACATCAAGAGGTAATTTAATGATCATATTTCCTTTTAATGAGAACATGACGATAATTGTAAAGAGTAAAGATATTAATGTAATCGGACTGATTTTGGGAATGAAGTTTTTCTCATACCAATCTTTTCCCTTTGCTTTCACGAAGGAATAGCGAGTCACCATTCCGCCAATGAAGGGAACACCTAAGTAGATGAAGACGCTTTTGGCTACCTCTGCAATCGTGATATCAACTGCAAATCCTTTTATACCAAACCAACTGGGTAATACGGTAATAAAGATGTACGTGTAAAGGGAATAGAATAAGACCTGAAAAATCGAGTTAAAGGCCACAAGTCCTGCTGCATACTCGGTATCCCCTTTGGCGAGATCATTCCATACGATGACCATCGCAATTCAACGGGCTAATCCAATCATAATCAGACCAATCATGTACTCTGGATAGTCTCGTAAAAAGGTAATGGCTAAGAAAAACATCAGTAATGGACCGATAATCCAGTTTTGGATCAACGAAAGTCCTAAAACTTTTCCATTCCGAAATACTTGGCCCATTTCTTCGTAACGAACCTTTGCTAATGGGGGATACATCATTAAGATTAGACCAATAGCAATCGGGATGGAAGTCGTACCTACTTGTGCTTTGTTAAGTAAGTCTACCATTCCTGGGAACAAATACCCCGCCCCGATTCCTATAATCATTGCTGCAAAAATCCAAACCGTAAGATATCGATCCAAGAATGATAATTTTTTTCCGACTTGTTCACTCAATGACTAACACTCCTCACATAAGAAATTTATGTAGATAATATAATTATATGCTTATATAGTAAAATAAAATTCTAAAAAAAACAAGATTGGAAAAAATTTGGCATGATTGAGCATGCATGAAATGAATCAAAAATAAATCCACCTGGTTTGGTGGATTTATTTTTTTGCTTCAGAAAAGTTACAGCTTTTTCCTTGATCTAGGATCATAATCATACTTGTCATATCGGGCAAATGGTCAATAATTGACTTGAGTAGTAGTTCATCTTCATTTGGTTTTCTAATAGAATAATGGACCCATTGTCCTACTTTACGTTCTTTTACAAGATTCAACAATTTGAGTTTCCTTAAATGTTGAGAAATGGCTGATTGCGAAACGTCTAATAGATCTGTTAATTCACACACACAAAGCTCTCTTACTTTTAGTAAAGAGAAAATCGTTAGCCTTGTTTTATCACCTAATATTTTAAGAATCTCAGCTTGTTTTTCAATCTCATTCATTTGTTCAGCTTGCTGTAAAGGTATAGTCAACAATCATTCCTCCTTTGCCGACTTCTTGGCCTCCTCAATCACATCATACACTAATTGGTCAATTTTGTCTCTTACTTCACGAAATACAGCCATAATTTCTTCTTCGGTTCCTGTTGCTTTGGCTGGATCATGTAATGGCCAGTGAATTCGTTTTACATGTGGAGGTGTATATGGACAACGTTCTTCAGCATCCCCGCAAAGTGTAATGGCATAAGCGGCGTTATTTAAGATTTCTGGATCAATAATATCTGAAGTATGGTTACTAATATCTACCCCAACTTCTTTCATCGCTTCAACCGCTCTTGGATTTAAGCCATGTGCTTCTACTCCAGCGCTACATACTTCTAACTCGCCATTTGCATATTTTTTCCCAAATCCCTCGGCCATTTGGCTACGGCAAGAATTTCCTGTACAAATAAAGTAAAGGATTGGTTTCTTTTTTGTCATGTTGTCATCCTCGCATTCTTTTTTATTTAAATTGTTCTACTCATTTGTAATAAAGATATAAGGATATACTTATATATAAGCAAAATAGAGGTGAAAAAGCAAGACCTCATCTTATTTTTCGTAAATTCTTTACAAAGAATTAATATTTTTATGAAGTAGAAGCGAAAAAATGAAGGTAGAAGGAGGAACGTAAAATACCTTGCGGGGTATTTTTAACTGTGTTAGAATTTACATGTTTGAATGAAAGGAGGTGAAATATATGGGTAAATTAATAGCAAATCTTCGTATGTATAAAGATTTCTTTGGTGGATATATCAAATATCGTAAGAAGATTAATCAAGCTAGCCGATGGATTAACAAATATGCTGAAGTAAAAGGTTTATCTGTTAATCCACATAAAATGTATTTAACGAACTTAAAAATTTGGCTCGCTGAAAATGAAGAAATGTATGGTCAACGAATTTGTCCATGCTTTGAAGCGACAGGGGATAAAAAGATTGATCGTCAACTAGTGTGCCCATGTACATATGCAGCTCATGACATAGAAATACATGGAACCTGCCACTGTAATTTATTTGGAAGGAAAGATTTAACAGAGGAACAATGGAAAGAACAAGAATTGCGTATTATGAAGGAATACCGTATTCCTCTAAAGATTGAAGGTAAAACAGTGGATACTAGAAATGTTCCAATCGATCATTATCGAAATATGGATGTGCCTGACCCTGTTCATCAATTAAAACAAGCACTAAATCAATTGGATGGAACATTTAACATGATAGTAGAACGTGAGCAATCAGCAAAAAACATCATTCAATATTGTAAATTGAAAAATATAAAAGCTTCATATCAACAAAAAAATGATATATATCTCGTAACCATACAAAAATGATCGAAAAATAATATCCACCAGGCTGGTGGATATTTTTTGCTTCAAGATTAAGAAAGTATAACTTTCTTCCATTTGTTATTTAAGGGTTTGTATATTCCATAAGCTGCGACATAGCGTGACTAGCAGCTTTAGCTGTGTAGCACGACTTGTACACTTTGTGTGCCTTCAGAAGTGCCCTTCTCTCCGTAATCTTTATTCATAGAAGGGCACGGATGACGGAGCGCGATGGAATATACAAACCTTTTTATAATGTCAAATGATTACTTACTTCCATCTTAATCCTTTTGGATAATGATTTTTTAACTGATGATTAGAAATTTTACCCCAGCCTAATGGGTAAGCATCGATCGTTACCAAAGTCCAGCCTGTCTGATTGGATTCTACTTGAAGTGTCTCTCCACGCAAATACTTTTCCGCCTGTTCTAAATTTAAAGGTAGGAACTGCCTTACATGATTTTTCGATAAAGCCATGGCTAAAGCATGACTTGGTTCAAATCTTTTTTTCTTTAATTCTCCTAAATGGAGACCTAATCGCTCCACTTTGATTCCTTTTAAATCTGGAAGACCATCAGGTACAAGATAAAGATGATCTCCAAAAGAGTGAAAAATCCCTTCAGCAACCTCGCTCAAATGTTCCTTAGCAAATGAACGATAATATTGAACGGCTTCTGGTAAAGATTTAACTTTCATCGGCTTAAATGTGGCTTCTACTGTTGATTCTTTTTTACGTAGTTTCGCAATGAAATGACCTTCTCCCTGAATGTGGTGTGGCCATAAGCGAAGGGTAAATTGAAGCTTAGATGAATCGTCATTTTCAACCCATTTTGGTTCACCGCTTTTAAATAAACCTGCTAAAGTATCAGGGATTAGTTCAATTTCAAATTGAGGGTATTTATTAATAAACCTTGCAATCGTACCTTCGTTTTCTTCAGGAGCAAAGGTACATGTTGAATATACCAGTGTACCACCTTGTTTTAGCATTTTCTGTGCTTCATCTAAAATGTCTTGTTGACGAATAGCGCAATATTGGACGTGTGATTCAGACCATTCCGCAATCGCTTCAGGATTTTTACGAAACATTCCTTCGCCAGAGCATGGGGCATCTACTAGGATACGATCAAAGTATTCTGGAAAGATCTTGGCTAAATGATTTGGAGATTCATTGGTAACGAGAATATGTTTTGCACCAAATCTCTCCAAGTTTTCTGATAAAGCCTTTACTCGTGTTGGATGAATTTCATTAGCTACTAGCAACCCTTTATCTTTCATTTTGGTGACAATATGTGTTGACTTCCCACCAGGAGCAGCACTTAGATCTAAGATTTTTTCACCAGGCTGTGGATCTAAAACCTCTGTAACAGCCATTGCACTAGGTTCTTGAATATAGTATAAACCAGCGGCATGGTATGGATGTTTACCAGGACGATCTTCTTCTTGATAATAAAAGCCTTCCGCTGTCCAAGGAACGACTTGAAGTTGGAAGGGTGAGAGAGATAAGAATTGGTCCGTGGTTAATTTTAAAGTATTTACTCTTAATCCCTGTGTATGTGATTGTTCGTAGGTTTTGATAAAAGATTCATAATCTTTATTTAAATACTGTTTCATTCTTGATTTAAATGTTTCTGGTAACTGATGCATAAAGAATTCTCCAATCTATATGAATAAACTATTTAATGGATGGATTTTTTTTGGAATCTACCACCCATGACATCGTTAACATGTTCAATCGCAACAAAGGCATTAGGATCTATTTCTTCAATGATCGATTTCAACTTTGCCACCTCTAGTCTTGTGACAATTACGTATAATAATTCCTTGTCCTCTTTAGTATAGCCACCTTTTCCATATATGTGTGTAACTCCACGGCCAAGTCTAGCAATTATCTTTTCGGCAATCAAATCAGGCTGATCGGAAATAATCGTAACAGACTTTGACTCATCAAGGCCAGCGATCACAATATCAATCGTTTTAAAGGCAATAAAATAAGCAACTAAAGAATACATCGCACTTTCCCAGGTAAAGACAATCCCAGCCCCAGTCATGATAAAAATATTAAAAAACATCACAATTTCACCAACAGAAAAACCAAAACGTTTATTTGCTAAAATTGCAATGATCTCTGTTCCATCTAAGGATCCTCCGTTTCTAATAATGAGACCTACACCAATACCTAGGATAATCCCACCAAAAATAGTAGCTAGAAACATATCTCCTGTTATCACATCAAATTGATGGACAAATGAGACAAAGATGGACAAAAAGCCAACTGAAATAAGTGTAGTGATTGCGAATGTTTTTCCAATCTGATTGTAGCCAACAAACAAAAAAGGAATATTTAATATGACAATAAAAAAACCAAGCGGATAATTTGTCAGTTCGCTTAAGATAATCGATAATCCAATAATGCCACCATCAATTATTTGATTGGGAATGAGAAATGTTTCCAATCCTATAGCAACAAAAAAAGTACCCAAAATGATAAATAAATAGCGTTTGAACCATTTTCTTAAAACTTTTCCTTTCATGATCATCCCCCTTTTAAATTCCTTTATTTGTTAAATTAAAGTAGAAATTCTCAACGTTACCAATAAACTCATATTGAATAAGCGTTAGATATTATGTAAACTAATCGACGAGTCTTCCCTATTACTTAGTGCCTAAAGACCAGAAAAAATGGCCCTAAAGCTTAAGTAAGAAAGGAGAATTTGTAACCATGTTGAAAAAATTACAGAAAATGATGATATCTATCTTTATTTTATCATTAGTCTTTTCAATCATTCCAATAAATGATGAGGCCAATGCCCAGGCACCTACACTTTTAACGTATGGAAGTAGTAATGGGGATGTTTGGGATTTGCAATATCGGTTAAAGCAATTAAATTATTCAATAGATATAGATGGAATCTATGGATATCAAACATTAAATGTGGTTAAAAAGTTTCAAAGCAATTATGGACTGATGATTGATGGAATTGTAGGTCCAATCACTTGGAAAACGCTGAAGAAATATAGTTTGTCACAAGATGAATTTAATCTATTGGCTCGATTGGTATATAGTGAAGCTAGAGGTGAACCCTATGAAGGTCAAGTAGCTGTTGCTGCTGTAGCTTTAAATCGCGTTCATTCAAAGAAATTCCCAAATGATCTTAAATCCGTGATCTTCCAAGATCGTGCCTTTACTGCTGTAGCTGATGGTCAATTTTGGCTCACTCCTAATGAGACAGTTAAATTGGCAGCACTTGATGCAATTAGAGGTTGGGATCCATCAAAAGGTGCGTTATATTACTTTAACCCAGACACTGCAACATCTGCTTGGATATGGTCAAGGCCGCAAATTTTAAAAATAGGGGATCATATTTTTACAAAATAATAAGACTCACATTAATCTCATCCCTTTCTTCCATTTGTCATTTAAGGGTTTGTATATTCCATAAGCTGCGACCTTCAGAAGTGCCCTTCTCTCCGTAATCTTTATTCATAGAAGGGCACGGATGACGGAGCGCGAAGGAATATACAAACCTTTTTTTACTTAAATAAATAGATGTTTAGATTTTGTTATAATACAAAATTTAAATAGGTGTTGACTGTTATATAGTATATTGTTATAATACAGTTAACAAGAAGATTGGGGTGTTTGATATGATGAAGGTAAATGATAAAATCTATCAGATGAAATCTGGAAAACCCTTTGAACTTAGAGATATCGATCGTCTATTTTACGCATGTTGTTATTTAGACAGTAATCAAAGCTTTTTAATGGAAAAGGAAAAATTTGATGTAGCTATTGTAAAAGGAATCATTACAGAACAACGTGCTGCTGTTGGTCTTTAAACTTCAATTTAATCAGTCATCCTCTCCCTAACATTTGTTAGGGTTTTTTTCTTTTATCAAAAACTAAGTCTTTAGGATTAGTTTTCCTTCTTAATAAAGAATGTAAGACTTCTTAATATGGGACCAAGGTATTAACTTCACGGCAACCGTTACTTTTGTAGGAAGATGAGGAAGGAATAATGAAAATAATGTCGAATAAGAGAATCTGAAGTAAATTTATGTTGTTTTAGAGGATGTGACTAGATGGACTTATCGACAATTATTGGACTTATTTTAGGATTTGCAGGACTTATTGGTGGTTTCATATTAGAAGGAGGACATTTTACTTCTCTTCTACAAATAACAGCGTTTATGATTGTTTTTGGCGGAACGTTTGGAGCAGTTATTGTGAGTTTTCCGATGTCACAATTAAAGGCTGTTCCAAAATTATTAAAAATAGCATTTACCGAAAGAAAGCTTCATGTTCATGAGTCAATCAGACAATTGGTGGATTTTTCTTCACTCGCTAGACGTGAAGGGATTCTTGCTTTGGAACAGCGTTATGAAGATTTAAAAGGTAATCCTTTTTTAAGTGAAGGATTAATGATGGTCGTGGATGGAGTTGACCCTCAACTGATTAGAGAAATCCTTGAAATTGAAATTTCAAATATAGAAGCTAGACATGAAAAAGGAATTAAAATCTTTGAATCTGCAGGTGGATTTGCGCCTACGATGGGAATCATCGGAACGGTTATGGGGCTTGTCCATGTGTTAGGGAACCTATCGAATCCAGATGAATTAGGACCATCTATTGCTGTAGCCTTTATTGCAACCTTGTATGGTGTTGCTAGTGCCAATGTCATTTATCTTCCGATTGCTGCAAAATTAAAAGCAAGAAGTCAGATGGAGGTCTTAATTAAAGAAATTGAAGTAGAGGGGATTTTATCGATTCAGGCAGGTGAAAATCCGCAGATGCTCAAGAAAAAATTATTAGCATTCTTACCACCTGCAGAACGTATAGATGATGAAGAGAATCCAATAGGTGACAACAATGAGTAATCGTCGTAAGAAAAAAGGAGAAGCCCCTGAAAATCACGAACGCTGGCTAATTACATATGCTGATTTAATCACCTTGTTAATGATCTTTTTTGTTGTGATGTATTCAATGAGTAAATTAGAAGTTCAAAAATTCGACCAAATTGCTGCTTCCCTTTCTGATGCATTTTATTATAGTTCCTTTGTAGAAGGGACTGGAAAGAATGGAATTACTGGAACCGGTGATGGGCAACAAAATAAATTAAAGGAAAACATTATTAAAAATTTAGAGGATGAGCATCAAAAGCAACTCGAAAAAGGATTAAAAGACCTACGAAAAAAAGTAGAACAATATATTAAAGCCAATCATTTAGAAGATAGTATTGAAATGATTGAACTCCCACGCGGTATACAAATTTCATTAAAAGAAAAGATTTTCTTTGATTTGGGAAAAGCAGAGATAAAACCTGAAGCTAGGGGAATTTTAGACAGTTTGGCATCGATGTTTAAAGAAATTCAAAATCCATTAAGTATTGAAGGTCATACCGATAATCTTCCCATTAGACCGGGATCGACTTATAAATCTAATTTTGACTTATCTGCAGCTAGATCTTCATCTGTATTACATTACCTGATAGAAAAACACCAAATTAAGCCTGAAAGGTTAAGGATCGTTGGTTATGGTGAATACCAACCTGTTTATAAAAATGACACACAAGAGCATAGACAAGCGAATCGCAGGGTAAACATAGTAATACTAAGATATGAATATGAAACAAATGAACAACTGGGTATCAATTGAGGAGATGACAGCCTTGGCTATATCTGTATTATTGATTTTTATGGTCTCCATTGTAGCTGGAGTCTTCGGTTCTCTTTTAGGACTAGGTGGTGGGATCATCGTGATTCCAGCACTTACTTTATTGTTTAAAATCCCTATTCATTATGCAATCGGTGCTAGTATTGTTTCTGTGATCGCTACATCAAGTGGGGCAGCTGTCGTCTATGTCAGAGATAAATTAACCAATATTCGTGTTGGGATGTTTTTAGAATTAGCTACTACAACAGGAGCTTTAACAGGAGCATTCATTGCTGGCTTGATTAGGCCTCATATTCTTTATATTTTATTTGGCTTATTGTTATTATTCTCAGCCATCACCATGCTACAAAAAAGGAATCAGGAATTGCCGGTTGGTGGTGTCCCACACCCTATTGCTAATAAATTGGGGCTACATGGAGAATATTATGATAAGGCATTAGAGCAACAAGTAAGGTATAAGGTAACTGGCGTATATGGTGGATTTGGAATGATGTATGTTGCAGGCGTTATTTCTGGCCTATTAGGAATTGGTAGTGGAAGTTTTAAAGTGATGGCGATGGATATGTTTATGAAACTTCCTATGAAAGTCTCAAGTGCAACAAGTAATTTTATGATCGGTGTGACAGCAGCAGCAAGTGCAGGGGTTTACTTGATGAGGGGAGATATAGATCCCAAAATTGCAGGTCCTGTAGCTGTAGGGGTTTTAATCGGTGCAGTATTTGGCACAAAATTGATGCAGAATTTGAGAAGTGTAACAATAAGAAAAATTTTTATTCCTGTCTTAGTTTATGTTGCCATTGAAATGCTTCTTAAAGGTTGGGGGGTTATTTCATGAGTCAAACATTAAGTAGAGAAGAGCAAAAGCAGGATGAAAATATCCGCAAAATGGAAGTTACAATAAGTAAGCTGCTAAGAATAGGGGTCTTCATTAGCGCCATCACCATTTTTATCGGCTTATTATTATTTGTCATTAGTGGGAACACAGGGTATCCCAATCAATCTTATCCCACTCATACCATTGAAATTTTGAAGGGATTTCTTGAACTAAAACCCTATGCAGTGATATTAACAGGTTTACTTTTGTTAATTCTTACCCCCATATTTAGAGTAGCCATTTCGATTATTGCCTTTATTCAAGAAAAGGATTTTCTTTTTGTTGTGATCACAACGATCGTTTTTGTGATTTTAATCGTTAGTTTATTTTTAGGGAAAGCTGGGTAAGAAATTGAGTCTCTATTCTTGGAAGAAGATCATTTTTCTTGAGCTGTATTTCTTTTTGATATATAATGATGATGACAATTAAAATACAGGTCGGAGAATTGGAGAGACCGTAACATCCTTATTAGGTATTCTAGTAGGGTTTTGTTGCGGTCTCTTTTTTCTGTATTTGTTGGGCTTTGCAAAAATTTATGGAATGCTTCAAAGAAATTCGTCACTTTTGTGGGTACTCTTAAAAGAAAGGGTGAATTGAAATGGGCTTTTCTAGTATTAATCGAAGCAAATTCTTAAAGCAAATGAGTAAAGAACCACTAGATCTTTTGATTATTGGTGGTGGGATTACAGGTGCAGGAATTGCATTAGATGCTGCATTAAGAGGTATGAAGGTTGGATTAGTCGAAATGCAAGACTTCGCGGCTGGAACCTCTAGTCGTTCAACAAAGCTCGTACACGGAGGGTTAAGATATTTAAAACAATTTGAAGTAGGCGTTGTAGCAGAAGTGGGAAAAGAAAGAGCAATTGTTTATGAAAATGCTCCTCATGTGACCACTCCTGAGTGGATGATTCTTCCTATTTATCAAGGAGGAACCTTTGGCAAATTTTCCACTTCAATTGGATTAAAGGTCTATGATTTTCTTGCTAATGTGAAAAAAGATGAAAGAAGAACAATGCTTAATGTAGAGGAAACCTTAAAAAAAGAACCTCTATTGAAGAAAAATGGACTAAAAGGTAGTGGGGTCTATGTTGAATATCGGACAGATGATGCCAGGTTAACGATAGAAACAATGAAAGAAGCACAGAAACATGGAGCATTAGTTAGCAATTATGCTAAAGTAGAAGAGTTGATCTATCGCGACCATAAACTGATTGGTGCACAAGTAAAAGACCTGATTTCTAATCAGGTGTATGAAATTTTTGCTAAAAAAATTGTCAATGCCACTGGCCCCTGGGTTGATCATGTAAGGGAAATGGATGGATCTAAACAAGGCAAACATTTATTATTGACCAAAGGAGTTCATCTTGTCTTTGATCAAAAAAAATTTCCTCTACATCATGCGATTTATTTTGACGTTCCAGATGGGCGAATGGTTTTTGTCATTCCAAGGGAAGGAAAAACTTATTTAGGAACAACAGATACGGTTTACCAAGGAGATATTCAAAACCCAAGAATGACAGAAGAAGATCGGTCTTATCTTTTAGCAGCAGCAAATAACATGTTTCCTGATTTAAAACTAACGGATCGTGATGTCGAATCTAGTTGGGCAGGACTAAGACCACTCATTCATGAGGAAGGAAAATCACCTTCTGAAGTATCAAGAAAAGATGAGATTTTTGTTTCTGACACAGGCTTAATTTCCATTGCTGGTGGTAAATTAACCGGTTATCGTAAAATGGCCGAACGGATTGTGGATTTGGTTGCAGAGAAGTTACAGAAAGAAGAGCAATTACGATTCCCTCCATCAAGTACAAAGAATAAAACATTATCTGGAGGAGACGTTGATGGTTCAAAAGGATTTATCGATTTTATCCAAAGAAAAGTTGCAGAAGGAATGACTTTAGGTTTGTCTAAGGAAGAGGCCACCAACCTTGTAAAAAAGTATGGTTCTAATGTGAATGAAATCTATCGTTATATTGGTCAGAGCAGCGACTCTAAAATTGATTTGCCTAAGTCTGTATACGGGGCATTAGTATATGGGATTGAACAAGAGATGGTTGTGTCTCCGTTAGATTTTTTTCTAAGAAGAACAGGGGCAATTCTTTTCAATCGGGAGTGGGTCATAAACTGGAAAGAATCGGTCATACAGTTCATGGCAGAATATTTAAAATGGACAGAGCGAGAAAAAAAACAGTATAGGAGTGAGCTAGAGACAGAATTGAAATATAGCGTGGAAACTGTTTAGGTTATATTCAAGGGAACTTGGTATAAACCAAGTTCCTAAATTATGTTAGCTTATGGTATCTAGCTGTCAGTGTTATTAAACACTACTGCTTAGGTGTATCCCGTAGGCTAGAATTTCAGAAGGAGTAGATAATTTGTAACCCTGAAGCTCAGAATAATCTAACTTTAGAGGTTCATCGAATGTTTTTGCAGTAAAAGAGTCAAATATAAACATCTGGTTATTGATAAGAACTGTTTGATCACTTTCTTTTGGTTCATCCAGAACCAATTCTACCTCAAGCGTGAAACCTCAGCCAGCAGCCAACTCTGCTTTAATACGTACCCCAATATTGGAAGGTAATTGTAATGCTTCAATTTGCTTTAAAGCTTGATCAGTTATAGAAAAATCCATATTCATTCCTCCATTAAAAAGCAATATGATTATTGTAACATATCACACTTTTTTCACAAAATAATAATTTAATTAATTTTTTTGTGGGAAACGTATTCACATTATCGCTATAGAATGGTATGATTAATTCACCAAACATGTTTTGGTTGAGAGATTATTTGGAGTGCCGTTGGCCATTAGGGCTTGCGGCCATTTTTTTTACTATATACTATATTATATATTATAAGAGAACTGTCCTGATTATTTTTAGAGGGAGTGACCTGTTTTGGATTTTAACGGTCAAAGAATTTTACCAGCAATACGTAATATGAAGGATTTTGAAAAAATACTGAAGAGTGATATAGAGTACTTTATTTTACTTAACAGTCATATTGGGCAGCTAAAAAGTATTTCTGAATATAGCAAAAAAGCAAATAAGAAATTGCTATTGCACATAGATTTAATTCATGGATTAAAAAATGATGAATATGCTACACAATTTGTGATTCAAAACATTCAACCATTTGGCCTAATCTCAACTCGTTCACAAGTGATAACCACTGCCAAAAAGAAGGGGTTACTTGCTATACAACGTCTATTCTTACTGGATTCAACGGCATTAGAAACAAGTTATAAGTTGTTTGAGAAAACCCAACCTGATTTTATTGAAGTATTACCAGGCCTTATTCCACATATGATTAAAGAAGTAAAAGAAACAACTAGAATTCCTGTTCTAGCAGGTGGCCTGATTCGTACAAAGGATGATATAGAAAATGCACTTAATGCTGGTGCTACAGCCGTTACGACTTCAAATTATGAATTATGGGAAGAAAAAATATAGTGGCCGTAAAGATTAAAGATTGGAGGGAAATGAAAATGATTTTTGCCCATCGTGGTGCTTCAGGATATGCACCTGAAAATACAATGGCTGCATTTCGACTTGCTGAAAAAATGAATAGTGATGGTATTGAATTAGATATTCAATTGACAAAAGATGGGGAAGTTATCATTTGTCACGATGAAAAAGTGAACCGCACAACAAATGGAACGGGATATTTAAAAGATTATACGTTGAAGGAATTGCAAAAATTAGATGCAGGTTCTTGGTTTTCAAATGAATTTAGAGGAGAGAGAATACCTACTTTAGATGAATTTCTAACATTTGCTTCAAAAACAAATTTAGTAGTCAATATTGAAATAAAAAATATCCCTTTCTTTTATCAAGGAATTGAAAAGAAAATGCTTGATCTTATCAGCAAATATAAGATGCTTGATCGTGTAATTATTTCTTCATTTGATCATTATACTTTAGCAAAAGTTGCAAAATTAAATCCACAAATAAAATTGGGTGTTCTTTTCTCTACAAGAATAATTGACCCTGTAAATTACGTACGTCATCTACCGTTTAAAGTTTATAGTGTCCATCCTCACGTCTCTTTTGTAGATAAGAAGTATATTCAAGCATTTCATGAGTATGATTATAAATTATATCCATACACTGTAGATAGTTTATCTTTATTTAAAAAATTAACTAGTTATGGTGTTGATGGCTGTTTTACGAATTTTCCAGATAAAATGAGTGTTTTGAGGTGATAGGATGGCAGAAGTTTGGTCTATTGATTATCTTCATATTCTTCTAAGATTATCCTTAGCAGTACTGTTAGGTGGGGTAATTGGTTTTGAAAGAGAACAGCATAATCATCCTGCTGGTTTCCGTACACATATATTGGTCAGCTTAGGTTCTACCTTGATCATGCTTATTTCGATTTATGGCTTTGAACCTTTTTTACATGAAGAAAATGTAAGATTTGATCCCTCCCGTATTGCAGCTCAAGTGGTTGCTGGAATTGGATTCTTAGGTGCGGGGACGATTTTAAGACATGGTTTTACAGTCACTGGTTTAACTACGGCAGCATCACTTTGGGTAGTTGCAGCTATTGGCTTGGGTATTGGAGCTGGCTTTTATTTTGGGGCAGTAGTCACAACTTTTTTTGTTTTAGTTAGTTTAGCCGTATTAGCAAAATTTGATCAGTTTATTATCCGCAAAAGACATTTAACGCAAATCAGAGTGTGTGTCGTTGATCAACCCGGAAAACTTGGAGAAATTGCAATGAAATTAGGAGAAAGAAAGATTAACGTCAAAAGCGTAAGTATTCATGATGAAGAAAAAGATGAAAATGAAGTAAGCTATGTGACCATCGACTTAACGTTAAGGATGCAAAAACCAAATTCTTTACCATTTGTAGTGGATGATATTAAGCAGATTAAAGGTGTGAAAGAAGTTCAGTATGGGAATAGCCTTGAGTCATAAAAGGGAGAAAGAAATCTAGGGGGATTAGAAGTGTCTTAGTTGGAAGAAGTGTTACGGCTTTTTTTTTTAAAGGATTTATAAGAAATGGAAATATGTTATAATAGTAAAAATTGATAAATTGGGTTGGAGAGTAGGAAAAACCATTAAAAACCTAGAATAGAAATTCTAGCGATTTTTTATGGTTTTTTTCTTGTAAAAAAGAAAAACGGTTAATAAGGGGTATGTATGGATGAATGATCAACGAAAAAAGGAATTCAAAGTATTTTTTATTGGACAGTTAAGTCGTTGATTCAGGACTAACGATGGTCAATAAGTGAAGGTCACTATATTAAAATTTTATCAGGCGCCTTCAAATCGCGACCTTTTGGTAAATGTATTCTTTGTTTATATAAGTTTGATAGAAAAGAGGAATGATGAATGGAAGCAATCAGGGAAGTGGAAGTGGTTGTTAACAAGACGAATGGTTTACATGTTCGTTTTGCGGCGTCATTAATCGCCAAATTACAGTCACTAATTCATGATACTCGTATATTGACGAAAATCTATGTAATTCATCGTGAACGAAAAACCCCAATTACCAGCCTTTTAGCCCTTATTTCTTATAAAATCCAAAAAGGGGAAAAAATTATTCTACGCTTTGAAGAAGAAGTTTCCCAAGAAATCATTGAGAAAATTAAAGATTTTATCCAGACACCTGACTATGAAGAATCTCAAGATCATTCGAAAACAGATCAACTATTAATGGAGAATTCCGTCACTGTTGAATCTGTACTATCCAGTTTGCCTAATGGTATTGTGGTTGTAAACAAAGAAAACATCATTACCTATGTCAATGAAGAAGCTGTTAAGCTTTTCGAAATTCCCCTCGATCAGTTATTAAACCATCGGGCAGATCATGTTATACCCCATTCCCGTTTATATCATGTTATGCAAACAGGAATAGCTGAAATTGCCAAAAAACAAGTATTAAATAATCGTGTGATCTTAACGAATCGTTCTCCTGTTATCTGGGATGGGAAAATAGTAGGGGCTGTTGCACTCTTTCATGACATATCTACGATTGAAGAATTAAGTAAAGAGTTAAATGAAGTGAAAAAAATAAAAGAACAACTTGATTTAGTCCTCCATTCTGTAGAAGATGCCATAGCATTATCTGATCAAAATGGTGATTTTTTATATACAAATCCAGTGATGGAGATTCTTTTAAAAGAGCTAGATAAAACTCATTCTATCTTTCAAGTTTTAAATAAAAAAGTTTGGCGAAAAGTGGTAGATTACCATCGTCCATTTGTTGAAGTGGTTCATTTAGAAAATCATCACGCATATATTGCTAAATTGCATCCAATATTAGTGGATGGTTGTTTTTGTGGAACCGTATTAACGTTAAGCCCCTTAAATGAAATCAAGACATTGCTTCAACAGCTTGAAATTGCTGAAGAACGAACAAGGTACTTAGAACAAGAACTATCGAAGCACGAACGATTTAATGGTGCTTTTGCTCAAATTATTGGATATAGTGATGAACTGATGGACACTTTATCGATTGCAAATAAAGTGGCCAAAACCGATTCTACTATACTAATTACAGGAGAGAGTGGTACAGGAAAAGAATTGGTGGCTAGGGCGATTCATGAAGCCAGTGATCGTAACGGGAAACCGTTTATACGGGTCAATTGTGCAGCAATTCCTGCCCACTTAATCGAAAGTGAATTATTCGGCCACGAAAAGGGAGCTTTTACAGGTGCTTTTCAATTGCGAAGAGGAAAATTTGAATTGGCTCATACCGGAACAATTCTATTAGATGAAATTGGAGATTTAAGTTTAGAGCTTCAATCCAAAATTTTAAGAGTTTTGCAAGAGAAGGAAATTGAACGAGTGGGTGGGCAACAAGTCATACATTTAGACGTTAGAGTGATTGCGGCTACCCATCGCGATCTTTTTAAGATGGTGAAGACAGGGGAATTTCGGGAGGATTTGTTTTATCGTTTAAACGTGATTCCTATCCATCTTCCTCCATTAAGACAACGGAAATCAGATATTCCCTTATTAGTCGATTCCTTTCGAAAACAATTGAATAAAAGCTTGGGAAAAAATATCAAGGGATATGAGAAAGGATTTATGGAAGCACTCATACAATATGATTGGCCGGGTAATATTAGAGAACTACAGAATATTGTAGAACGAACGATGAGTTTAAGTGAGGGAGAATATCTACTCGTCAAAGACCTACCAAAATATCTTATTTCTTCTCAGCTCTTAGAAGATGCTCCTTCTATTATATCAAATGAATGGAAGAAAGAAGGAAAAGTAAAAACAATGGAAGAATATGAGAGAGAAATTTTTCAATATGCCATTCAATATTATCCCAGTTTTAATAGTGTCTCTAAAGCATTAGGATTAACACATAAAACAGTAGCCAGTAAAGTAAGAAAATATGGTATAGAGGACTATCTTGGGAAAAAATATCAATAAGATTGATACTTTTTCCCAAATCAAACTTTTTTTCTTATAATCTGATTCCGAAAATAAAGCGAAATCATGAAAATTTATTTAGATGATGAATTGGCATGTAAATTGCAATAAATAAAATAGCAGAAACAAGCTTAAATTTCATATAAAGGGAGGTAATTATTCATGAAAAAGATTATCAATGATCCAGAACAAGTGGTAAGAGATATGATTGATGGTATGGTGATGGCTCACCCGAAAAAATTAAGAAATGTACCAGAAACAACTGTCATTGTTAGAGCCGATTCACCTGTTCAAGGAAAAGTTGCTTTAGTTAGCGGTGGGGGAAGTGGACATGAACCTTCCCATGCAGGATATGTGGGAAAAGGAATGCTAGATGGAGCTGTAGCTGGAGAGGTCTTTACCTCACCAACACCTGATCAAGTATTAGAAGCGATTAAGGCAGTTAATTCGGGACAAGGCGTTCTACTCATTATCAAAAATTACACTGGCGATATTATGAATTTTGAGATGGCTGCAGAATTAGCAGAAGCTGAAGGAATTCGAGTAGAAAAAGTAGTAGTCAATGATGACGTTGCAGTTGAAAATAGTACGTATACCACAGGTCGCCGCGGAATAGCAGGAACGGTTTTTGTTCACAAAATTACCGGTGCAGCCGCTGAGAAAGGTCTATCTTTAGACGAAGTAAAAGAAGTGGCTCTTAAAGTTATTGCTAATGTCCGCAGTATGGGAATGGCATTAACTCCAGCAACAATTCCTGCAGCTGGAAAGCCTGGTTTTGAAATAGGTGAGAATGAAATGGAAATTGGCATGGGGATTCATGGAGAACCAGGAACACAAAGAACAACTATTGAAACTGCTAACAAAATTGCAGAAACTTTAGTAGAACGAATTTTAGAAGATATGAAGCTAGTTGTTGGCGAAAAAGTTGCCGTTATGATCAACGGGTTAGGTGCCACTCCTTTAATGGAGTTGTATATTTTAAATAAAAAAGTCAACGAAATATTACAATCAAATCAAATTGATGTCTATAATACATTTGTAGGCGAATATATGACCTCCTTAGAAATGGCTGGAGTATCCGTCACCTTATTAAAATTAGATGATCAATTAATTGAATTATTAGAAGCAGGAGCAGATACGGTCGCTTGGAAAAAATAAAGACAGGAGTGTTATCCGTGATTCACATAGAGCAAATCATTCGGTGGATAAATAGAGCCAGCGAAAAAATTCAAACACAAAAGGAATATTTAACCCAACTCGATCAGGAAATTGGAGACGGTGATCATGGCATTAATTTGTCACGAGGTTTTCAAGAAGTTACGAAGAAAATAACCTTAAAGAATTATCAAGAGATCGGTAGTTTATTTCAAGATATTTCGATGGTTTTAATTTCTAAAGTAGGTGGGGCTTCCGGACCTTTGTATGGAACCGCTTTTATGAAGGCGGCGAGCATTTGTAAAGGAAAAGAAGAATTAACAATGGACGACTTTGCTAATCTTTTGGAAGAAGCAGTTAACGGTTTAAAATTAAGGGGCAAAGCACAAGTAGGTGATAAGACCATGCTTGATGTTTGGGAACCTATAGCCCGTTTTGTAAGAGAACAAGGTGAAACCTTAGATTGGCAGCAGCTTATGGAAACAAGTAAAAAATACATGGAAAACACCAAACATTTACAGGCGAATAAAGGACGTGCTGCTTATTTAGGCCCAAGATCAATCGGACATTTAGATCCAGGGGCAGTTTCCTCTCATTTTCTTATTGAAAGCTTATGTTTGACCATGCTAGAAAGTGGGGACGAATAATGAATTATGTAGGAATCGTTTTGGTTTCCCATAGCTCAGAGCTTGTCTCTGGATTAAAAAAACTTTTAATTCAAGTAGCCCCCCAAGTTCCTATAGCCGTTGCAGGGGGAACTAACGAAAATGAAATTGGGACCAGTGCTGAAAAAATTAAAGAGGCAATTGAGTCGGTATATTCTGCTAAAGGCGTCGCTGTTTTTGTTGATTTAGGCAGTGCTTTAATGAATACCGAATTGGCTTTAGAATGGCTAGAAGGATTTGACAATATTAAAATAGTGGATGCACCAATCGTTGAAGGTGCATATGCAGGTGCAGTAGCTTCAGGAATGGGATGTACGTTAGAAAGTGTTCTTTATGATGCTTCCGAAGCAAAAAATTTAGTTAAAATTTAATCGTTTAGAAACAGAATCTTAGGAGGATGTGAGATTGAATTTTAATGGGCAAAAAATTATACCTGCGGTTCGTAGCATGAAGGATTTTGAAACAGTTTTAAAAAGTGATTTTGAATATCTCGTATTGCTAGACAGCCATGTGAATCAACTTAAAAGTATTAGTGAGTACGCAAAAAAAGCAGACAAGAAACTACTATTACATGCGGATCTCATTCATGGATTAAAAAATGATGAGTACGCGATTCAATTTATTGTACAGGAGTTCCAACCAGCTGGATTGATTTCAACAAAGTCGCAAGTCATTTTAACAGCAAAGAAAAAAGGAATGTTGGCAATCCAACGCCTCTTTTTGATTGATACCAATGCATTAGAGGTAGGTTATAAATTAATTGAAAAGACAAGGCCTGACTATATTGAAATATTACCAGGTGTGATTCCAGCGCATATTATTCAAGAGGTATCTGAGAAGGCAAGGATTCCAATCTTAGCTGGGGGATTAATCGGTACGATTCAGGATATCGATACGGCATTACAGGCGGGTGTCGTTGCCATAACCACTTCAAAAAAAGACCTGTGGATTCATGAATCAAAATAGTTAATTTTTTTTTGATTGATTATCAATATTAATAATAATTTCATATTGACAACGCTTTCAATTCATGCAAAAATATAAACACAAGTTAATAATTGATGAGGAGACACGGAGATCCATTATGAAAGCCTTTTAATTAGGTTTATTCAATAATGGATTTTTTTATTGCTTAATGAACGCAATCGTTTGATTTTAGTTATACTAGTCTCCTAATCAAAAAAATCAAAGAAAAATGGGAGGAAGTAATTTATGACGTCATTTATGGGGGAAGTAATTGGCACTATGATCTTAATTATTTTTGGTGCCGGAGTTAATGCAGGCCTTAGTCTAAAGAAGTCTTATGCTAACGGTGGGGGATGGATCGTTACCACATTTGGATGGGGGTTCGCAGTTGCATTTGCAGTTTATGCAGTTGGAAGCATTAGTGGTGCGCATGTGAACCCAGCTGTTACAATCGGATTGGCGATGGTAGGAGATTTTCCATGGGCTGATGTTCCAAGCTACATTCTAGCTCAAATGATTGGTGCAATCATAGGTGCGACATTTGTGTGGATCTTTTATTTACCTCATTGGAAAGAAACAGAAGACCAAGGGACAAAACTTGGAGTATTTTCAACAGGTCCGGCAGTACCTAATGTGGCTGCGAACTTGGTAAGTGAGATTTTAGGCACATTCATTCTTTTATTAGCAATTTCATTTATTGGTGCAAATAAATTTACTGAAGGTTTAAACCCAATTATAGTAGGTTTCCTCATTGTGGCAATTGGTATGTCCTTAGGTGGAACCACAGGTTATGCCATTAACCCTGCAAGGGATTTAGGACCAAGAATTGCTCACTTCATTTTACCGATTGCTGGAAAAGGGAATTCCAATTGGTCTTATGCATGGATTCCGGTTGTTGGGCCAATCATCGGGGGCTCATTAGGAGCGTTATTCTATAAAGCAGTATTTGCTGGTAAAGTATATTCTTCACTATGGATTTTTGCTGCGATCACAATAATCATCATCTTAGCCGCAATTGTGCAAAGTGGAAAATCAGTAAATACTTCTGTAAATAACAAAAAAGTAACCGCTTAAAAAGGAGGAATTCAAGATGATAGAAAAGTACATTTTATCCATTGACCAAGGAACTACCAGTTCTAGAGCCATTCTATTTAATAAAAATGGGGAAATTGTGGCAATGACACAAAAAGAGTTTTCCCAATATTATCCACAACCTGGTTGGGTTGAACATAACGCCAATGAAATTTGGGGATCCGTTTTAGCTGTTTTAGGAGAATTATTTGGAAATTATAATGTAGAACCAAGTCAAATTGAAGGAATTGGGATTACCAACCAACGTGAAACGACTGTGGTATGGGACAAGAATTCTGGCATTCCTGTTTACAATGCAATTGTATGGCAAAGCCGCCAAACAGCTAATATTTGTGACGATCTAAAAGCAAAAGGTTATGAGCAAATGGTGCGTGAGAAAACTGGATTAGTAATTGATGCATATTTCTCAGGTACCAAAGTCAAATGGATTTTGGATCACGTAGAAGGGGCTAGAGAAAAGGCTGAAAAAGGTGAATTGTTATTTGGTACAATCGATACATGGCTCATTTGGAAGTTAACGGGTGGAAAAGCCCACGTTACGGACTATACAAACGCTTCAAGAACCATGCTATTTAATATCCATACTCTGGAATGGGATGACGAGTTATTACAGATGTTAGATATTCCAAAATCTATGTTGCCAGAAGTAAGACCATCTTCTGAGATCTACGGAATGACTGTTCCATATCATTTCTTTGGTGAAGAAGTACCGATTGCCGGTGCAGCGGGAGACCAACAGGCCGCATTATTTGGTCAAGCATGTTTTGAAGCAGGAATGGCAAAGAATACTTATGGAACTGGTTGCTTTATGTTAATGAATACAGGTGCAAAAGCTGTTCCATCGAAACATGGTCTATTAACCACCATTGCATGGGGGGTTGATGGAAAAGTTGAATATGCTTTAGAAGGTAGTATCTTCGTAGCAGGTGCTGCTGTTCAGTGGTTACGTGATGGATTACGCGTAGTAGACAATGCACCACAATCAGAAGAACTCGCAACAAAAGTTGACTCAACTGACGGTGTGTATGTTGTTCCTGCATTTACTGGTTTAGGAGCTCCTTATTGGGATATGGATGCACGTGGAGCTATCTTTGGTTTAACACGTGGAACAACTCGTGAACATTTGGTACGTGCCACTTTAGAATCACTAGCATATCAAACAAAAGATGTACTTTCTGCTATGGAAGCGGATTCCGGCATAACATTAAACACTTTACGTGTTGATGGAGGGGCAGTGAAAAATAATTTCCTTATGCAATTCCAATCTGATATATTAAACGTTCCGGTTGAACGCCCTGTAGTGAATGAAACAACCGCTTTAGGCGCAGCATATCTTGCAGGTTTAGCGACAGGTTTCTGGAAGGATAAAGAAGAGATTGCAAAGAAATGGGCAATTGATAAGACATTTGAACCTGTTTTAGGTGAAGAAAAGCGCGAAGAATTGTATTCTGGCTGGAAACGTGCAGTAAACAGCACCATGCATTGGAGTAAGAATTAATTTAAAGGGTGGTTGATCTCCACCCTTCTTATGTTTTTTAGATTACTACTTTAACCCTGAATGAAAGCGTGTTATAATTTATATCCTGACTTTTGCAGCAAAATCAAAGAAAAAACAGCCTTGAACCCGCATGAATGTTGGTTTCTTGGCTGTTTTTATATGTCCAAGAGTTGTAGTGAAAATTATCCTTTTTTGACCTCTCCCAAAATTTTTTTTATTTCTCTAAGTGACATGTATTTCTTTCCGAATTCGATGTCTAATTCCTTACCGATGTCGGTCAGTATTTCGTCGTAATAATCAAACAGGTAATAATTATCTTGAATATGACTGCAGGAGGCCTTTCTCAAACTTTCCAGCATCGCTGTAATCGAATATTTTCCTTTCAGGCGGTGTTCCAGTACCCTTGCAATCACAAGTGCAACAAAACAAGTTAGGAAATGGGCTTCAATATGCTCTTGAGTAGACAGGTAGACAGGCCTGCTTTCTAAATCGCTTTTGGTAACCTTGAAGGATTCTTCAATTTTCCAGAGTCCTCGATAGATGTCTACAATGCGTTCATCAGTTTCTTGATATTCACTGGTGATGATTGCATAGTAGCCGTCCAATTCCTCTTCCTGCCTCAACTTTTCTTCGTCAAAATGCAATGACTGCTTAGCATCTACTAGAATCTCTCCTGTTTTTGCATCAAAGGTCAAATTCTTCACATACTTGGCAGCGCCACCTGAAGTAGCTCGGTTATATTGCGAAGGATTTTGAATGAGGCTTTTGGCCTTTTCCACTGCTGAAGCACGCTCTGCCCTTGCTTTCGCTGCATATTTTTCACTATAAAAAATGACTTGCTTCTCATCCACCGTTTTCTTTATCTTCTTCCCTCTAACTGACGT